>NZ_JBVQPP010000004.1:0-463789 GCF_055710085.1 Bacillus sp. VA13
TACCCACGTGTTACTCACCCGTCCGCCGCTAACATCAGGGAGCAAGCTCCCATCTGTCCGCTCGACTTGCATGTATTAGGCACGCCGCCAGCGTTCGTCCTGAGCCAGGATCAAACTCTCCGATAAAGTGGATCACAGGTTAAGTTCACCGCATCCTGCGGTGACACCTGTGTGACCTGCGTCGTGCAGGCCTTAGTTTGACTGACTACGCACATCACTGTGCGATTTTATAAAAATGAATTAACAGGTACGTTTTGTCTTGTTTAGTTTTCAAAGATCATTCAAAATGGAGCGGGTGATGAGAATCGAACTCACGACATCAGCTTGGAAGGCTGAGGTTTTACCACTAAACTACACCCGCGTGGTATTTTATATTGGCGCGCCCGAGAGGAGTCGAACCCCTAACCTTTTGATCCGTAGTCAAACGCTCTATCCAATTGAGCTACGGGCGCTTATTAAGCGACTTAACTATCATACTATCATTTGATGTTGAAGTCAAGAAGTTTTTTAAAATGTTTTTTTCGAAGATCGAATCTTTTTTCAACTCGACTTTTCTTATTATACACATTTTTAAAAACTTGTAAACACCTTAGGAAAACTTTTTTGTTTTTGTTTTGTTTCGTGCTGTTCATCAGCGACGTTTAATAATATACCATGTGCAATTTCTGCGGTCAACACTTTTTCTATATTTTTTTCGGATTCTTTTACGTGCTTAGTGATACGTATATTTTATCTCTTTTTACAAAGTATATAAGAAATCAATCACTAGAAAAGAAATGAGGTGTGCTATGTATTACTACAAAGAAGAGCTGATAAATATCATTAAGCCGGACAAGCCAGACCCGGCAGCTGCTAAGGTTCTGCAGGAAATATTAGGCGGTCATTACGGAGAAATGCGTACAATGATGCAGTTTTTTTTCCAAAGCTCCAATTTCAGAGGAAAACAGAAACAGTACCGCGATCTGCTCCGTGGCATTTTTTTAGAGGAAATCGCACACGTTGAACTGGTCCAAAACACAATTAATGCTTTATTAGATGAATCAGGAGGTGCAGGTGTCGGCAGTCAAGGTGCAGATCAGGCACCACTTGATGAAGCCGTTAAACATGCTAATCCTCATCATTATATTATTGGGGCGCAAAGTTCCCTTCCTGTTGATGCAGGAGGCAATCCGTGGAATGGGTCATGGGTGTATAACCATGGAAACTTAATTACAGACCTGTTGGATAACTTGCTTCTTGAGTCAACAGGCGTGCTGCAAAAAACAAGAATTTATGAAATGAGTTCTAACCAGACGTTTCGGGAGACTCTTGCTTTTCTGATTGTACGTGACAATGCTCACCAGAATGCGTTTGCGAAAGCGCTCGAGACATTGGGCGTTGAGTGGGCGAAGCTCTTACCTGTGCCGAATTACGACATTAATAAATATCCTGAGTGCAGAAAGTATGTTGAATTAGGCTACCACAATGCACAGTTTAATTTCAGATTGGATGAGACAAGAATCGGCGACATCTTTCAAGGAACGTCTCCAAGCAGAAATGGCGGAGAGTTAAAAGTAATAGAGCCTCCGGCAGGGTTCCCTGTACCAGTGCTTCCGGAAATGCCGAATGAACACAGTCCTGGGTTAGGCGATATGAATGCCTAATCAGGTATGAAGGTGCTCAAGAAATTTCTTGAGCACCTTCTGCTTCGAATTCATTCAACGATAGGCGTTAAAGAATCACCATTCCATATCTCTCCCTTATTGAGTGTCCAGCTGTGGTTATATAGACCTGATGCACCCTTGTTTGCAGCTGGGCTCCACTCATCATTCCATGCCAGAAAGTAAATGGTGTTAGGATATTTTTGTTTTATTGCATTGATCAACAGGCTGTAATCGAAGCTGCCGTTTGCATTTTGCGGGCCGACTTCTGTAAAGGCAAATGGTTTGTTAAGCGCTATTAGCTGATCGTATCCGTTAATCGAATAGGCATCTTGAAAATATGCATCTAATCCGACAATATCCACGTAAGACGCCCCCGGGTAAAAATCGGTTTTAAAATCTCGATTGGCGTCGGGAGAATAAACCCAAAGCAAATGATCAAGTCCTCTTGTGTCGGTCATATAATGATAGATTTTCTTGTAGAGCTGTTTATATAGGGAGATTCTTTCATTATCCTTTTGATTATATGATGTAAGTCCCCACCAAAACCATTCACCGTTCATTTCATGCAGCGGCCTGAACAGAACAGGCACACCTTGGTTCTCCAGTTCTTGAAGTCCGTCAGCAATTTTGCTGAGCATAGCATTCAGCCGCTTCCCTTCCGCTGTTGATGAATCTAATATGTTTTTATACTGATCGTTTGTGATCGGTGTTTTAAAATGCCCTGACTGAAAAGCCGGATTCGCCAGGTGCAAACTGATTTGCGGGATTCCTCCGCTTTTCCAATACGAAAGTAAATCGCTGTTGCAGCTTACATCAATCGAATCTTCAATATTTGCAGTTTCAAGCCACCCTCTTGCATAATCACAGCCGTAAATAGCAGGTGATTGTCCGGCAGTGCTTCGGATTCTATCAGCTTCAGCCATAGAGAATGTGTCATGACTGTACCCTCCAAACGCTCCGGAAAGGACTTTGTTTTCTGTTCGATTCGGCAGATGAGCCAGCCAGTTCATCACTGCTTTTGTTGTCTGCTGCGCATTAGGATTTACAGGCGACACAGTATGAGCTTCAATTGGCTTTGCCGTAATACAAGACGCAAGTAAAAATAAAATGAGCAAAGAGATCGTATGTTTCTTAAACAAATGCAATTCCCCCATTCATTAAGGATGAGATATCATCAACTCACATGTTCCTTCTATTGAAAACTCTCCAAATTGCGCAGGCAAAATAAAGTGTGAGCCTGCATTGTACTCATACTGAATACCATTATTTACGATTCGTCCTGATCCGCTCAGAACACTCCCCAGCAAATAGGTTTGATGAGAAGGAAAAACAGCTCGGCCGCTAATCCTCCATTTGTACACTGAGAAATAATCCGATTGTACATAAACAGTGATCACCGCGTTACCAACTTCTTTCACTTTCGGTGTATGCACTTTATCGATATGCGGTATCGTTATGACTTCCATGGCTTTTTCTATATGAAGAGTTCTTTTTCGGCCCTGGTCATTACAGCGGTCATAATCGTATACGCGATACGTTGTATCAGAGTTTTGCTGGATTTCAAGGACAAGGGTTCCCTCACATAAGGCATGGAGCGTACCGCTTGGCACATAAAAGAAATCTCCGGGTTTGATTTTGATTCGCCTCAGCAGCCCGTTCCATTCGCCGCTTTCCATTCGCCGTTTAAAATCTTCCATTGTGCTTGCGTGATGGCCTAAAATCAGTTCTGCGTCTTTTTTGCAATCAATAATATACCAGCACTCCGTTTTTCCGAGATCGCCGTTTTCGTGCAGTATCGCATAATCATCATCAGGATGTACCTGCACGGAGAGATCCATATTGGCATCCAGCAGCTTTACCAGCAGCGGAAACACCTTTCCATCTGGAAAACCGAAAACTTCCGGATGATCCTGCCATACTTGATCAAGTGTCTTTCCTGCCAGCGGGCCGTTTTGAACAGCCGACGAGCCATGGGCATGTGCAGAAACGGCCCAGCACTCACCTGTTTTTTCTGAGGGTATCGCGTAGCCGAAGGCATCACGAAGCTTTGTTCCTCCCCATATTCTCTTTTTAAAGACAGGCTCCAAAAATAAAGGGTGCTTCATGACCGCACCTCCCCGTAAGCTTGCTCTGCTTGTAAAGCCTGATGCGCTAAAACAAGCGTGCCGATGATTCCGGCGTTACTGCCTAAACGTGGAGGTACAATATAATCACTTATACTATCTGATAATTCAGAAAAATCTAGGTAGCTGTTCATAATTTCCGGCACATATTGATAAATATAAGGAAATACTTGTTTCTGATTCATGACGCCGCCGCCAAGAATAATTTTTTTAGGTGCAAGGATCAAAATATACTGAGCCAGCGCTTGGGCAATATAGTACCCTTCCAGTTCCCAGACTCGAGTTATTTCTGATAAATCAGCAGCTTTTTTTCCCCAGCGCGCTTCTATGGCAGGACCGGAAGCCAGACCTTCAAAGCAATCCTTATGATACGGGCACTTCCCTTGGTATACATCATCCGGGTGCCTCCGGATATAAATATGGCCCATCTCTGGGTGTGACAGCCCCTGAAGGAGCCGGCCCTCTACAATTGCTCCCGCACCAATGCCAGTGCCAATCGTTATATACAGGCAGCTGTTGAGATCCCTCGCTTCACCAAAAAGGAATTCACCCAGCGCCGCAGCATTGACATCCGTACTAAAACCGACTGGGATTTTCATTTCATTCTTAACGGTTTGCAAAAAGGGATAGTGTCTCCAGCCCGCTTTCGGCGTGGCCGTAATGGTTCCGTATGTTTTACTGGTTTTATCGTTATTAACGGGACCAAAGGAGCCGATGCCGATAGCCTGTAAAGAAAATTGGCGAAAATATCGAATCGCTTTCTCTATCGTTTCATCCGGCATCGTTGTGGGGAACTCTATCCGGTCAATGATCGTTCCATCTTCTTTACCGACAGCACAAACAAACTTTGTGCCGCCTGCTTCAATACCGCCAAGCATGCAGATGGCCTCCTTGTTGTCTCCGCAATCAGCGCCGTATGTTTACAGAAGTAACAACAAACTTGTCATGCCGATGACGTGAAAAGGAATACTCAAATGGAATGCCGTTGTCTAAGAAGCCCACATGTTCAACTTCAAGAATTGGATCATCCTGTTTGCAGCCCAAATGCTGCTGGTCAATATGATCAGATTTGCAAGCTCTGATTTTCCGATGCGTTCCGGCGATTTTGAGCTGCAGCTCGTTTGTGATGTGGTTGTAGATCGAATCATGAAGAACATCATCATTAATGCCCGGTATTAAATGAGTCGGCATATATGTTTTTTCCAAGACATAGGGCTCTCCCTCTACAATCCGAAGCCGAACGAGATAATAAACGGGTGTCTTCTGATCGATGGACAAATGGGCAGCCACTTCCTCTGTTGGAAATTGCACTTCAAACTGAATGACCTTGCTTTTAATTTCCTTATCTTTCAGCAAGTTAGTCAATCCCAGAATCTCATTGCTGACTACATGGACATGGTCATCCTGTATCGCTGATTGAATAATAAACGTGCCATGGCCCCGTTTTCTAAACAGCAGACCCTCGGCAACTAAATTATCCAAGGCTCTCTTCATCGTCATGCGGCTTGAGTTAAATTCTTTTGCAAGAGATACTTCATCAGGAATGGGCTGATCAATCGGATATACGTTATTTTTGATTCTATCTCTCATTTCATTTGCAATGATTTCGTATTTATTCATTGGTATCCTCCGGCAGCTGTTAGAGTATGATATCACATAAGCGTTTACGGATATCATAAGTTCTTTTCCCTATTTCATCAATGTTGCGGCTGTTCGTGATCTCTATTCGTCATGATGATTGCCGGAAGACCTGGATCTTTGGGAAATCTAGAAACCGTGTTGCTCAGCAACCTTTTTGAACCATTTTCCGCTCTTTTTGACGGTCCTTTCCCCGTCTTTCTCGAGGTTGACTGACACAAACCCGTATCGGTTTTTATAGGCATTTGTCCAAGACCAGTTGTCCATGAACGTCCATAAGTGATAGCCTTTTACATTTGATCCTTCCTGTATGGCACGGTGAATCCATTTGAGGTGCTCTTTCATAAATTCAATCCGGTAATCATCTTGAATAATGCCTTGTTCATCCCTGAAGCGTTCCTCGCCTTCAACTCCCATCCCGTTTTCAGAAATAAAGCACTCGATGTTCCCGTAGTTTTCTTTTAAATTGATCAAAATATCATAAACGCCTTTTTCGTAAATCTCCCAGCCGCGATGAGGATTCATTTTGCGGCCCGGCATGACGTAAGGATCAAAATACCTGTCGGGCAAAAAAGGAGCGTCGGGATTCGGAAGATGTTCTTTTGCCTTTACACGTCTCGGCTGATAATAATTCACACCCAACAGATCAATCGTATTGTGTTTGATGACCTCAAGATCTTCTTTCTTATAGCCGGGCAAAAAGCCTTCGCTCTTCAAAATCTCAACCAGCTCTTTTGGGAATTCCCCTTTGACAGAAGGGTCTAAAAAGGATCTGTTAAAAAACGCGTCTGCTATTTCCCCTGCTTTTACATCCGCCGGATGGCTGCTTCTTGGGTATGAAGGGGTCAAATTTAAGATGATGCCGATTTTTCCGTCCTGCTTCATCTCCCTGTAAGCCTGAATGGCTCGGGCACTTGATAGCATTGTGTGAAATCCGACCTGGACGGCTTCTTTAAAATCGACCTTGTTTGGATAATGAAAATCATATAAGTATCCGCCTTCTACTGGGACGATCGGTTCATTATGCGTAAACCATTTTTTCACCCGATCGCCAAATAAACGAAAGCTTGTTTTCGCATAGTTTTCATAAGCGTCAACCGTTTCTCTGTTTACCCAGCCGCCGTTTTTTTGAAGTTCCATCGGCATATCAAAATGAAACAAATTGACAAAAGGTTCTATTCCGTTCGCGATCAACTCATCAATGACACTACTATAAAAATCCACGGCTTTGACATTGATCTCGCCTATTCCGTCCGGTATTAAACGCGACCAGGAAATCGACATTCGGAACGAGTTGTGGCCAAGCTCCTTCATCAGCCTGATATCTTCTTTATAGTTGTCGTAAAATCGAGATGTAGCTGCAGGCCCGACATGATCAAAAAAACGATGCGGTTCTTTTTCAAACCAATAATCCCATATATTCTGCCCTTTTCCGTCTCTATCGGCGGCACCCTCCGTTTGTGTTGCTGAAGCGGACGAGCCCCACCAAAAATCTTTCGGAAAACGATATTGTTCTGTTTGTGCCAAGTCTCTCTCCCCTTATGTCACATTTTGATACTATTATCATTTTGCTGGGCAGCTGTTTCCTGCACAGCCTGTTCCTTTTCTTTTGCCAGATTTAATTTATCCATTGCTTTCAGGAACGGAAACCATATCACGAAGACAATCAGCAGATTGACAAGCTGCATCACGCCCCCCATGATCGAGTTCGTCGCCATGATGCCATTAATGAATAATGGAACCGTCCACGGCACCGTTACACCAGTCGGAGGCGGAACGAGCCCCGCTGACATGGCCAGATAGGTGACGAGCGTAACAACCATCGGCGCCAACACCCAAGGCACAATAATGATCGGGTTCATGACAATCGGAAGCCCGAAGATAATCGGTTCGTTTACGTTAAAAATACCGGGGGCGAGGCCGAGTTTCGATACTTGCTTCATCTGCCTGCTTTTCATGAATATGAGAATGGTAAACACAATCGCAAGCGTCATCCCGGTTCCGCCCATCCCTACTGTATAAATCTCCATAAACGGTTTTGAAATAATATGAGGGATTTCTTTTCCCGCCGTGTAAGCAGAAAGGTTTTCTACTTGCAGTGTATTCCAAATCGGGTCCATCACGGAGTTGATAATAATCTGTCCGTGCAGTCCGAAAAACCAAAGGATTTGAATGAAAAACACGGCAATCAGCGTCGGGATGATACCGCTTCCAAGTCCGACAAGCGGCGCCTGAATCGCATGATAAATAACGTCGTGCATATTTGTTTTAAAAAGCTGTGTCACCAGAACGTTAATCAGCAAAAACACTGTCAATGTAATAAAAGCCGGAATAAGTGCGGCAAATGATTTTGCTACAGCAGGCGGAACACCGGCAGGCATTTTGATCGTCAGGTTTTTTTGAACAATTCTTCTGTAGATTTCACCTGAAAGAAATGCCGTAATCATGCCAAGAAACATCCCTTTTGCACCGAGACGGTCGACCGGGATAACCCCTGTAATGGCATCTCCTGTTTCCGGCTGAACGATAAATGGCGTTAAGAGCAAAAAGGATACCAAAGCGATCGCGCCGCCAAATACAGCTTCAACCTGATAGCTTTTCGACAGGTAGTAGCCTATCCCGAATACGACGAAGACAGACATAATGCCCATAGTCGCTGTGGACGCAATGCCGAAATGAGACTGAAACGATGTAAGCATTGAAGCATTCATGATTTTGTTTAAGAACGGCAGGTTCGTTAACACCACAAAAATGGAACCGAATATCGTAAGCGGAAAAGCCAGCATGAATGCATCACGCAGCACTTGCAAATAGCGGTTATTGTTTAACCTCCCTGCAATTGGAACAAGGAATTGGCTGATTTTCTCGAACACCCTATCCACCCCGATTTTTTTTATAGATTCTTTGTTTTAAAGAGATCAAGCAGTTCTTTCACTAATTCTTTCATGGTTAATGTTGACATCAGATGATCCTCCGCATGCATGAGCAGCAAGGAGAAAGCCGCCTCTTCCCCGCCGGATTCTTTCTGTATCATTTGAAAGTGAATGTCATGGGCTGCGGATAAATCCTGCTCAGCCTTGGCAATGAGGGCATCCGCCTCCTCCTTGTTCCCTTCCTTATAGGTGCGCAGAGATTGTATGATGGAGCTTCGGGCATTGCCGCTGTGCAGGATAAGCTGAAAACTGATTTGTTCGTCAGTTAAATTCGTGATTTTCATCTGTTCCATTATTGATTCTCCATTAAGGACAATGCTTGCTCATACGCTTTTTTGCCATCTGCCATTCCGTAGGCCATCATGTCAATGACTTCAACCCGAATGTTGTATTGATCCGCCTCTTTTTGGAGTTCGCTTTTCAGAAAGCTCATTTGCGGGCCGATCAAAACGGCATCTGCTTTTCTCATATCTTCTTTCGCCTTATCTTGGCCGACTGCCCAAATCTCCGCTTCCTCTCCGATGGATTGTGCGTATTCCTTCATTTTTGTCACCAATAAACTGGTAGACATTCCTGAACTGCACGCCAGTAATATTTTTTTCAACTGCTATCCCCCCTTGTGATTAAAACGCTTACAATTTTTATTATAGTCATTATTTTTTAAATGTCTATACTTTTAAAAAATAAATATAATCATTTACTCGTCCGGTTCATCGATTTGTAAATTTTTCTATGGAAGATTCATTCATAATGTGATACACTCATCAACAGAAACGAATCAATTAAATAGCTATTATCACTTGTATAACCTCAATAATATGGTTTGAGGGTGTCTACCAGGAACCGTAAAATCCTGATTACAAAAATTGTTTATGACATTTTTTGTAATCAGGATTTTTTTATTTGTCAAAACTTTTAAGTAAAGGAGTTTGTTATGAATTTTAAAGTTTTCCTGCTTGCAGCTTCTACGATTGCAGTCGGATTGGTTGAGTTAATTGTGGGAGGAATTCTTCCTCAGATCGCAAATGATTTAGACATTTCCATTGTCTCAGCCGGGCAGCTGATCAGTGTGTTTGCGCTGGGATATGCAGTGTCAGGGCCGCTGCTTTTGGCATTGACTGCGAAGATTGAGCGGAAGCGTTTATATTTAATTGCCTTATTTGTTTTCTTCCTAAGCAATCTTGTCGCCTATTTCAGCCCTAATTTTGCAACACTGATGGTATCTAGGGTATTGGCAGCAATGAGTACAGGGCTGATTGTTGTGCTCTCTTTAACGATTGCCCCGAAAATTGTAGCGCCTGAATACAGAGCCCGCGCAATCGGAATTATTTTTATGGGATTCAGCTCCGCTATCGCATTAGGCGTGCCGCTCGGAATCTTAATCAGCAACTCCTTCGGATGGCGCATTTTGTTCCTTGGCATCGGCCTGTTGGCACTGGTCTCCATGCTGATTATTTCAATCTTCTTTGAACGAATACCGGCGGAGAAAATGATTCCTTTCCGGGAACAACTCAAGACGATTGGCAATCTGAAAATCGCGAGTTCACACCTCGTCACGATGTTTACATTAGCTGGCCACTACACGCTATACGCTTACTTTGCGCCGTTTTTAGAAGAGACTCTTCACCTGAGCTCTTTCTGGGTCAGCATTTGTTATTTCCTTTTCGGGATATCTGCTGTATGCGGAGGCCCTTTCGGAGGAGCGCTTTCTGACCGGCTTGGTTCCTTTAAGAGCATTTTGCTGGTGACCGGTTCCTTTGCCATCATTATGTTCTTACTGCCGCTGTCTACAGCGTCTATGATTTTCTTTTTGCCTGTCATGGTGATTTGGGGTCTTCTGAGCTGGAGCCTCGCCCCGGCTCAACAAAGCTATTTAATTGAAATTGCACCAGATTCGTCTGACATTCAGCAAAGCTTTAATACATCTGCCCTCCAAGTCGGAATTGCCCTTGGCTCAGCCATTGGCGGTGTTGTTTTGGATCAGACGGGTACTGTTGTCTCAACGGCATGGTGCGGCGGATCGATTGTCATTATCGCTGTCCTGTTTGCCTTAATTTCGTTAACAAGACCTGTTCAGACAGTAAAAAAATCCTCCTTGTAAAAGGAGGATTTTTTATTATTTAGCTGAAAGCTCGTCTTCGGTCACCCATTTGTGGTTTTTCACTTTTTCACCGCTCGTTGTCGATGTATAGTCAACCATGTATACGGTTGTTTTTTCGGCGGAGTCGATCTCGGCTGTTGCTCCCTTCATGCCTTTCATATGAGAAGCCTCTAAAATCACCTGATCTCCAGGGTTTAATGTTTTATCTCCCGCGTCTTTGATTTCTTCTTGGATTACCCATTTATGATGATCTACGCGCTGCCCTCCGTTTGTCGGAGTGTACGAGACAACATACGCCGTTGTGTCATAGGCTCCTGTCACTGTAGCCTCGGCACCTTTCATGCCTTTCATATGAGATGCATTGATGACCACTTGGCTTCCTACTTTATATTTCGGATGTTTAGATTCCTGTAATCCCTCTGGTACTTCAGCTGATCCGGAATGCTCCATTTCTTCATGTGATGACGAATCTGAATGATTTTCATGAGTGTTTTCTTTTGTGCTATTGTTATTGCCGCAAGCTGATAAAACAAAAATAAGAGATAACATCAGAATTCCCAGTGCTTTTTTAGTAATTTTCATGTTCATTCTCCTTTGGTTCATTTTTTACTGTGATTTTTGCCCGCAGACAATAAAATCGCATATCTGCAAGCAAACATGCTCTTCGATAATACTATACCCCCGAATGGTATGTAAATACGCTGATATTCTCATAAAACGTTCCCACAGTTTGTCCTATTCCCCTTGGTTGGCATAGTCAAACATGAAAAAAGCCGCTGTTACGCGGCAATTAGTGATGTAACACTTTTATATACACACCTTTTTTTGCTTTTTGATAAGCGGCCTCTCCCATTTTTCTGACGTTTTCGGATACAGCTGATGCTTTGACCCATTCGTCATGATGAAAAATGGATGGATCGATGAGGCGCATTTTCTTCTTTTGATGGAAATCGTACTGGATATTATCTTCTTTTACTTGGATGCGGGGATGAATATGTTTAAGCAAGCTCAGTACTTCTTTATTTTTTGATGCGTGCAAGATGTCGAGTGCCTCTTGATCCGTTTTCAGCAGATCTTCTGCGGATATGACATTATGCTGTAACGCAGCCTTCAACGTTTGTGCTAAATATTCATACCCATATACATTCACGGGATTCAAAAAGAAATCTATCACCTCCATGTAATACACCCGGACAAACCATTCGGCAGCTTCGATTCCATCCGGAAACATCCTTCCGTTTCTCACAATGAGGTGATCCAAAAAGGTTTGTGCTTCGTTCAGACTAATGTGCCCATACCGGTACATGTCCCGCAGCGTATAGTCTGTCCGATCGGCACAGAGCTCTGGTGCGGGCTGTTCCAGCAATGTCCATCTCGTATCGTCTGATAAAAGTTCTTCGGCATCATAACCGTGTTTTTCTAAAATTCCCGGAATCTCAGAGTGAACAATGACTTGTTGAAAGATATTTTCATGGTAGTCTTCCGCTTCATTTTCAAAGACAACATCGATTACATGGGAAAAAGCCGTGTGTGATACGTCGTGAAGCAGGCCTGCTATCTGCTCTTCTATCGTTCCTCCCAGCTTTTTGATGAGGAGCATCACGCCGATAGAGTGCTCATACCGGGTCACATCCCACTTTCGATTGACTAAAAAGCTTGCTCCGCCTTGGTAGATTCCTTTTAATCTTTGTACCGGCGCGCTCTTGATAAGCTCTTCCAGCACCTTGTCTATATGGTGCTGCCCATAAATGACATCGTTGATTTCCATGCCGTCACCTCAACATCTTTTTAGTTATTGTTATATATGATATTACACATTTTCTAAAAGGAGGATGAGGATTATCTCAAGCAGTGAGTTGTCGAAACATACGATAACCGATTTTTTTGCCAAGCATTGAGAGTCACCCGAGATGGTGATTTCCAGCGGCATTTTTCGATGTGATGAATTAGATGGCTATGCCGCTGTAGATGAGGGTGGCGAAATCATCGGTTATATTACATACGTGATACATGGAAAAGATTGTGAAATCATTTCATTAGATAGTATCATTGAAAAGAAAGGAATCGGCACAGCTTTCCTACAGCAGGTTGAAGAGACGGCTAAACATGCAAGGCTTATCACAACGAATGATAATGTACATGCGATGGCGTTTTATCAAAAGAGAGGCTATCAATTCGCCGCATTGTTTCCGAATGCAGTTGAAGAAGCGAGGCGACTCAAGCCGGAGATTCCCGAGAAAGCTGAAAACGGCATTTTGATTCGGGATAAAATTCTTTTTTCAAAGGTAATTGATTAAACGAATAGGAGTTTTTTATGTCCAGTCATTATAAATATCCTCTTATTTTCACGGCTTCCCTATTATTGGCTTTCTGCTTGATCTTTTTTTCCTATCAGCTGATTCATTATGTGCGATTGGAGTATCCGAACTGGCAGGGAGAAAGCAAAGATCGGAATTGGGAAGCTGTTTTCACAAAAAATGAAGATGCACCGAATGAATACAGCGGCAATCTTTATTGGATCGGTGATACAGATAAAGCAGACAGCACTTATGTGGAATCACTGATTGTAAAAAAAGATGATGAGGTTCTGCTGAGCTCTGATACAGAAATCCCCATACGAGATTATTCCGGCGGCACTTCTCGCGATGGAAGCGCAAAAGAGGAGTCCGTTTCTTTTTTAGAGCGATTAGATGAACATGAGCTTGAAGGCCATGATATTACAATTGAAGTGAAATGGAAGCAAGGTAATCATTATTCCGCAAGTCAGTTTACCCTTAATGAAAAGACCTTATTTGATTAAAAGCAGGGATTCTCATAGAGGTCCCTGCTTTCTGCTTACAAGTGATCCGGTAAATGATATAGATACATCTTTAAAGCGTCTGTATGTCCATTTAATACAGCTACTGTTTTTGAATGGGGATTTGTATAAATCATCGGCTTATCTTGTTCACCCATTCTCTCATTGACCTGAAAAGCCAGTCTCTCTTTATGAATCGAAAATTGTGCATTGACCCCCTCCTTATTCCCTCGGGCATCCAGCCTTACCCATTTTCTAACAGAAGAAAGATATACAGCGTTTAAAGCATGAATGCAATAACCTTTGTCCGGCGTATCGAACAGCATTAATCTTTGATAACAGAATCCTGTTGGAATTCCTTCTCCGCGTAGTAAGGCAGCGAAAAGATTTGATTTGGCATAGCAAATCCCCTCTTTGAATCTCAGAACATCTGAAGCATGACAAGTAACTCGTTTGCTTTGAATATCCCATGAATGTGATATTTCATCCCTTACGAACTCAAAAGCAATTTTCGCTTTGTCCATTTCTGTTTGAGATGAATGAAAAAGTTCAGCTGCCTTCTCCTTTATCATGGGATGGGAATAATCAACTTCTTTCGACTCACAAACATAATCACTCAGCCGGCCTGATTCACAAATCATCTTCACTTAACCCACTCCCTTTTCCTCAATTTCCGTCATCCTCTTATTCTTGTAAATCCAATCTTTAAAATCGATTAACACTAGCTTAACAGTTTAAAAATATAATGGGGTTGTCATTGAGATTCATCTATTTTTAGGAGGTTATCCAGTTGAAAAAATTCCCGAAGAAATTACTGCCTATCGCGGTTTTATCATCTATTGCGTTCAGCAGCTTAGCCAGCGGCAGTGTGCCTGAAGCCAGCGCCCAGGAAAAGAAAAAGGGGAATCAAGACGAAATTAAGAATGTTATCGTTCTGATTGGTGATGGTATGGGTGTGTCCTATACGTCTGCTCATCGCTATTTAAAAGATAATAAAAAGACAAAGTTTGTAGAGCCTACCGCTTTTGATCAATACCTTGTCGGCCAGCAGACGACTTATCCTGAAGATCCAGAACAAAACGTAACAGATTCTGCATCTGCAGCAACGGCTATGTCAGCCGGGATCAAAACATATAACAATGCGATTGCTGTGGATAACGATGGTTCAGAAGCCAAAACAGTACTTGAAGCGGCGAAAGAGAAAGGAAAAGCAACAGGACTTGTGGCCACTTCAGAAATTACACACGCCACTCCGGCCTCTTTCGGTTCACACGATCACAGCCGAAAAAATATGAACTCGATTGCCGATGATTATTTTGATGAAATGGTCAACGGCAAGCACAAAATTGATGTCCTTCTAGGTGGAGGAAAAAGCAATTTTGACCGCAAGGACCGCAATTTGATCAAGGAATTCAAAAAAGCGGGATACAGCTATGTGGATAACCGCAAGGACATGCTGAAAAATAAAGACAGCCAAGTTCTCGGCCTATTCGCTGACGGCGGCCTGCCTAAAAAGATTGACCGCACGAAGGATATTCCTTCATTAAAAGATATGACAAACACAGCGATTAAAAAATTAAGCAAGGATAAAGACGGATTCTTCCTCATGGTGGAAGGCAGCCAGATTGACTGGGCGGGGCATGACAATGATATCGTCGGCGCCATGAGTGAAATGGAGGACTTCGAACAAGCTTATAAGGCGGCTCTTGATTTCGCCAAAAAGGACAAGCACACATTGGTTGTGGCAACGGCTGACCACTCGACCGGCGGATACTCCATCGGTGCAGACGGCATCTACAACTGGTTCAGTGAACCAATTAAAGCCGCAAAACGCACACCTGACTTTATGGCAGAAAAAATCGCTGACGGCGCAGATGTTGAAAAAACATTAAAAACGTATATTGACCAAAAGAAATTGGCTTTAACTGAATCAGAAATCCAATCTGTTAAAAAAGCCGCAAAATCGAAAGAAGTGCTTGAAATCGATAATGCGATCGAGGAGATTTTCAATAAACGCTCTCACACTGGATGGACGACAGGCGGACATACTGGTGAAGATGTTCCCGTCTATGCGTACGGACCGTCTAGTGAGACATTTGCCGGCCAAATCGATAATACACAAATCGCTAAAAATGTCTTCAAGGCTTTACAATACAACATTAAGATTAACGATAAGTAAAAGAATACAAGGTGTCCCGTTGCTTGTATGAAGTAACGGGCTCTCTTTTTAATGGAGGAATCATCATGAAAAGAATTCTTTCAATTTTTGTTTTTGCCATCGTGCTTGCGGGCTGCTCATCGAACGCCAATACAGAAAAACAAAGTGCGGGCGGAGAGCAAGCGGTAAAAGCCACACCGCAAAGCACATCATCTCAAAAAGACAGTATAGATGAGTATCAGCCTAATTCCCAAGTAACTGATGACCGGTCATTGCTGAAGGTTGGCCAAACGTTTTCTGATGACAAGGGAAAAGCTGTTTTAAAGGATATCAAGCAAGTGAATCAAACCTATCAGATTGGCGACGTGGAGTTAACAGTAAAAGAAATGAAGCTGATCCATTTGCGTCCGGATTACAGCATGATTGATTATTTTCATGTGTTAACACATGATGAAGAGTTTGATTTCGTTAAGGTCTTCGTTGACATTAAGAACACATCTTCTAAGAAAGTAAATGTTGCGCCGATTGCCTTGATGAAAACAAATACAGGGGAAACCTTTGATTGGAACAAAGACATTTATCTTGAAGAGTTAAATGGCGAATTGGAAGGCGGAGCCGAAAAGTCCGGAAATCTCGGCTTTATTGTGAACGCATCAAGCGGCCATGCACATGACGAAGATGCTGATGATAAGAAGAAAGAAAAAGAGATCAAGTGGATCGAAATCACAACAAGTGACGTCTTTGACCACAACCATAAGAAAATCAGTGATGCTCAAAAAATCAAAATCAAGTTTTAAATGAAGAACTCCCGTACCAGATACGGGAGTTCTTTGCTTATTTGTTTTTTTGACGAATGAATTCATCAATCCGCTCCATCACTTCATCCATATTCATAGACTCTTGGAAGCTTTGATTGATTTTTTTAATACCTTCCGTATATTGATCGTGATGCAAAACCTCATCTACGCCCTGTTTTAATTTTTGTACATCGACTTCATCTTTAGAAATGACATAGCCTGCATGGAGTTCAGAGAGACGCTGCGCCACCATCGGCTGATCCTTGTCATGAGGCATGACAACCAGAGGCACATTGAAATGAATGCCTTCATTTACGCTGTTCATTCCACCGTGTGTAATAAAAACATCAGCATGCTCCAGCACTTCCAGCTGGGGGACATATGGGGCGATGATAAAGTTTTCCGGCGCCTGCTTTAATTTGGTCAGGTCCGCTTTTTCTCCGGCAGCGATGACGACTTTTCCGTTAAAGCCAGAAAATGCATCAATACAAAGGTTGAAAAATTCCTCCGTATTGTCCAGAACAGTCCCCATTGAAATATAAATGACCTTTTCATCTTTTAACTGTTCAATCGGGAAATCTGATTTTTCCGCTCTCTTTGGAAAGCTGGGGCCGATAAACAGACATTCATCCCCGAAACGATCGCTTTCAGGCTGAAAATAACGGCTTGTATACACTACATTCAATTCCCCTTTATTGTTCATGAATTGAACCAGGTTTTTCGGGGCAACACCGTACGTTTCTTTCATTTTTGCCAAAAGGTCTTCGCACTCTTGATCCAACTCAAGCGGGGCTCCAGACTCAGGATGCAGCGGCAGGATTTTCAGATGCTCTTCGCCAAACAGGAAGGACGCTGATGAAGCAACCCCTGGAATATCTAAGTAATCCCTCACCAATTCCCCCGCGCCGAATTTATCATAATACACAAAATCAAATTGAATGCTCTTAGATAAGTCTTTCACAATTTGTAAAATATCCAGCGAGGTTTTGATATGGATTTTCAAGAAATCAAGAATGCCATTGGGCGAACCGACATGAATAGGTGTTGTTCGCAGCAGATCCCGGTGAAGATGGACAGTTGCTCCCGCCGCTTCTAATCGTTTTTTGTATTTTTCAGTGGAAATATAATGGACGTCATATCCCTTATCAGAAAACGCTTTTGTGATGCCTAAGGTAGGATTCACATGGCCTTCCGCAGGAAAATTTAAAATCAATACTGTCTTCATTTAGACAACTCCCTCTCACATCGTATTCTGAATCTTTGTTTGATCAGACTACTACTAATCGTAAAATGGAGACGTAATCCCACGCAAGGGACAAATGATTGAACTATTCTGCTCCTCTAGACTGAAGCAAAAAAAGACACCGAGCCCTGGTGCCTTTTTTTATACCTTTCTGATCGTAAAAAATTTCCGCAGAAGCCATGGGCCTGGCGTGAAGCCCAAGGTTAACTGCCAAGCGCCTATAGCCTGCAACCTGTATTCGCGGACGATCTGCATCTTACGGCTCATGCTCCTGACATCTTCAAACCATACCTCATGCGTTCGCCCCTGCTGATCACTGTACCGGAAAAACGGTGATTGATATTCTGCTGAATATTGTATCGGGGTTTGGTACCTCATCGCTGTTTTGATTGCGTTTTGATTTGAAATAGCTGAAGCAACTGTACCCGGCTGGTACGGGATGATCCAGTCGTACCCGTAGAGCGGAACTCCGATAATGATTTTTCTGCTCGGCACCTGCGCAATCGCAAACTCAATGGTTCTCCTGATCTCAGTAATCGGTGCTACAGGGCCCGGCTCACTTCCGGCATGATGCCAATCATAAGCCATGATAAACATATAATTGACAACCGATCCTATTCCTCCGTAATCGTAGCCTCTCAACCATGGGATATTATCGCTTGTTTTTGCCGGAACAGCTATCGTCAGCACATACCCTCCCGCCTGAAGACGATCTCTCAGCTGACGTAAAAACCCAGTGAAAAGATCACGATCCGCGGCGCTCACCTGTTCAAAATCGATTGTGACACCGCCATATCCCCTTGTGGAGACTAAGTAATAAATATTGTTAACTAGATTGGTTCTTGCTGTCGGATTGTTCAAGACTTGGTGAACGAGTTCTGTACTGAAGCCTTCTGATGTAAGGTTTGTTATGGTGGCAAGCGGCGTCACTCGTCTTTGCCATGTTGTCTCAATAGCGGCCGCATCATTCAGTTGGTTTGCAATGTCGCCGTTAGGTGCAATATGGTATTCGAAAATTGAAATCGAAGACGAGTATGGTGCATAATCATTGATTAATTCCCGATCGAGGTCAGGGTTTCGGAGGACGTAAAAACTTAACGTTCCCGCAATGTAATTTGAGATAGAAGGAATCGTTATTTTCGCTCCCGCTTGTAATGCATTTGGACTGATGCCAGGGTTTGCGGCCCGCAGTCGCTCTAAGGGAACAAACGCTTTTGCCGCAATGGCGGTCAGCGTGTCTCCCGGCTGGACTGTATATACATAAAGAGGGATAAGAAGAGCCTGCCCCGGCACGATATTCGTTTCGTCTAACCCATTCACACCCCGGATTTGATCAACAGAAGCACCGTAACTTCTGCCTATGGAAAACAAAGAATCACCAGGCCGGACGATATGGATAAACATGTTTAACCCCCATTATTCGTTAATAAATCCATCATAAAATGTTATTAACGGGAGCCCTTTTATATGTTTGTGAAAACAAAAAAACCAAGGAGCAGCTCCCCTTGGTACTGTATCACGCAAATCAATTCTCTTTTCCTTCTTCAAGCACTCGCTTCAAATGCTCACAGTCATGATTGAAATGAGCCATCACATACTGTTTGGCTGCTTCCTTGTTTTTCTTTTTCACTTCTTCCAATATGTTGCGGTGCTCACTCAGTATCGTTTCTGCACGGTGGTCGCCAGTATAATTAAGGATTCTGCAAAAGTGAATCAGATCATTTACATTCTCAAGCAAATTTTTCAAATGTCTGTTATGGCTAAAATCAACAAGCAGCTCATGAAACTTTTGGTTTAAATGGATGATTTCCGTATCTTCCATTCCGTTGTGAATGGCTTTTTCTGTTTCTTCAAGCTGTGTTTCAAGCATGACAAGCTCTTTCTCATCCGCTTCGTCTATGACTAACTCGACTGCCAGCTGCTCCAGCGGAATTCTGATTTTATAAATCTCATCTACATCTTTTGCCGTTAACGACGTGATAGAAAATCCATTTCGGTCATCTGCTTTTAACAAACCGTCTTTCTCAAGCAGCCGCATGGCCTCTCTTATCGGAGAGCGGCTGACGCCAAAGCTTTTCGCCAGCTGTGTTTCATTTATCCGTTCCCCCGGCTTAAAAGTCCCGTTGAAGATCATTTTTTTCAGCTGGTTATAAAATTGCAGGTAGTAAGGAGTCGGTTTGTCTAATTTAAAATCGTCCATATATAATACCTCTTTTGAATATATTCAGGGGCTTTTCTTCATCAAAATCATATAACAGATGGTAATGGGAAGCAACAAACTGCCTTGTCAGATCTCAGAATTTAAGGTACGATATGTTTGCTGAACGACGGTCGACGGACTACTGGCAACTGAAAAACCGGCATGTTTTTCTTCGTCAATAGGACACTATACCTCCGCCAGAATAGCGCACTAATACTTTTTTAGATCTTTTCAATGGAGGAAAAAATATGCTCATTATTCTTGTTATGTTTCTTCTCGGAATTATTTTAGGCTTTATTGGTGCCGGAGGAGCAGGCTTTGTCATTGCTCTTTTAACGCTTCTTTTCCATATCCCGATTCATACGGCTTTAGGCACTTCTCTCGCTGGCATGGCTTTTACAAGCTTATCAGGGGCATACAGCCATTATCGCGAGGGCAACATACAAATGAAAATCGGCTTAATAGTCGGATGCTTTGCTGCGGTTGGCTCATTTTTCGGCGCCAAGCTGACATCTTTCATTCCGGCTGATTTGCTTCATTATTTGACGGCGGGAATGTTATTTTTATCAGCGATTCTCATTTTAATCAGATTATTTCTTTTAAAAGAGAAGGCTCAAGTGAATCAAAGCTCTCTTTCAACGTATACGAGAGCGGTCATCTTAGGAATTGTAGCAGGCGTTCTTTCCGGCACATTCGGCATCGGGTCGGCGCCTTTTATTCAAATCGGTTTAATGATTATGCTGAACCTGTCCATCCGCCATTCTGTCGGAACGACTATGCTTGTGATCATCCCTCTCGCTATAGGAGGAGGCATCGGATATATCACAGAAGGATTTGTCGATTATGTATTGCTGATCAAGGTGCTTGTCGGCACAATGTGCGGTGCCTATGTAGGCGCGAAATTCACCAACCTCATGCCAAAGGTGGTCTTAAAATCAGCCATCTTCTTGACTCCTGCGATTGCGGGCCTGCTGTTGTTATTCTAAATAAAATAAAGAAACCTGACGTCATGTCAGGTTTTTTTATGAGTTTTGCTCTGCTCGTTCTTTCGTTAATCCAAAAAACGCCAGTGCGCCGATGACCGCTGTCACAAACATGATCGCTCCCATCGGAATGGCTGTCGTCTCGTTAATGCCTACAAGCGGCGACACGATCGAACCGAGGAGCAGCGGGAGCATTCCGAGCAGCGCACTTGCACTTCCGGCACGGTGCCCCTGCCTCTCCATGGCAAGCGTAAACGTGCTGGTCAGAACCATGCCGATCGTAATCATGTAAATGAAAATAGATATGACTAATGTAGCGAGAGGGCCGTGAATCATGGTCACGGTCAAAAGCACAGCAGTCGCAATCATAGCCGTAATGACCGCCATGCGAAGCAGGCTCTTTTCATGAATGATCCCGCCAAAGCGCCCGATAATAAAGCTGCCCGATATAATCGCCAGGCCGTTAATGCCGAAAAGAATACTAAACACCTGAGGCGACACTCCATAGATATCCTGGTATACAAAAGGCGTACCGGACACATATGCAAAGCTTCCCCCGTGAATAAACCCGACCGTTAACGCGTACCCCATAAAGGATCGATCCTTCAGCAGGCTGCCCATCGTTTTAACAGATGTTCCGATTGAGCTTGGGATCCGTTTTTCTGGCGGCAGCGTTTCTTTTAACCTCAATGCAATCAGAAGAACAAGTAAAAATCCGATGATCGTTAGCACGTGAAAGATCGTATGCCACGTTGCGAACGGCAAAAGTAAAATGGCACCGCCTGTCATTGGCGCAACCATTGGCGCAACAGCTGTAATGACCATTAACAGTGAGAAAAATTTAGAAAGCTCTCTTCCGGTAAACACATCGCGGACGATTGCGCGAGACAGCACAAGCCCTGCGGAAGCGGTAAATCCCTGTAAAAAACGCGCAGCCACTAATGTTGTAATATTGGGCGACAGCGCACAAAACAGAGAAGATAATGCAAATAAAAAAATACAGATTAATAGCGGTTTCCGTCTTCCCTGCGCGTCACTGACCGGCCCGACAATCAGCTGGCCGATCGTAAGCCCGACCAGACAGGCTGTTAAACTTAACTGTACAAGTGAAGCACTTGCTGATAAATCATCCGCGATTTCAGGAAAACTTGGCAAATACATATCTATATTAAGCGGGCCCAATATAGCAAGCATACCGAGCAGAAACGCCAATGCCAAGCGTTCTTTTCCAGTTGGATTGTGCAGCATGTTATCAAACCTTCCCTTCAACCTAGTCCCTTATATAAAATCGATGTCAACTCCAGCGGTGGATTGGAGCTGTAAAACATTTGTATATTGTATCATAACTTTCAGCCTGTGAAAGCAGCTTTAAAGCTTGAACGAAAGACACAAAAAAATCAGGGTCTTCTGCCCTGATCTAGTGAGTTCCGATCCTGTTGTACTATACCCATAATCGCAAACCCGCCATAAGAAGAACACCGCTGATCACAGTAATGGATAAACTTTTTGTTTTCATCGCAATCAAGAGAGTCGGGATCAAGATGACGGCTGCGGGCCAATTCAATTGAAGAGAATCATTAGACTGAATCATACAATCCTTTACGACAAGCGCTGTCAATATACACACCGGCACATAGGAAAGCCACTTGAGCACGGGCTCCGGCAAAGTAATATTCCGAACAACTAAAAAGGGAATGATGCGGGGAATCATTGTGACCAGCGCACAGCCGATAATCACCATCAAGATGTATGTATTGATACTCATTTATCCGTCACCACCCCGATTGTGGCTACGATGAACGTTGATATGATGACCGCAAGATGAGACGGCATAAAGAAAGAAAAAACAATCATGGCAATCACCATATAGATAATGAGAGATACATAATGTTTAAGCTTCGCCGGCACAACATGTTCCAGTTGAAGAACCAGCAGCGCTAAAAACATAGCCGTCACCGCAAAATCTAGTCCGAACGATTCCGGATGGGTAATCCACTTGCCAAAAACAGCACCCGCCGCACAAGACAGCACCCAGCACGCATATGCTGTAAGATTTAAACCGAACATCCAGCGATCGTTAATCGGCTCGTTTTTGACAATCTTATTTGAAGCGACACCAAACGATTCATCTGTGACCATCATGCCGATTCCTACATTTTTCGCCAGTGAATACTTTGAAAAATGAGGAGCGAGCGCGGCACTTAATAGAAAATTGCGTAAATTCACAATAAACGTAGTCAGAATAATGGCGGACATCGGGCTGTTCGCCGCTAACAATGCACACATAATGAACTGGGCGCCGCCTGCAAAAACCAATCCTGACATGAACACAATTTCCATCACGCTTAAATGCGACGCAACCCCCACGATTCCGAGAGCTAAGCCTACACTAATGTAACCGACCAGCGTCGGAACACAATCTTGAAACCCCTGCAGGAATGTTGGCTCGTCAGTTTTTGCATGAGTCATTTCTTTTTCAGATATCATTCTGTTCTCCTCCTTGTCTAACATATTATACACACGTATGCTATAACTTACAACAAAATGTGATAACAGACTTCCATATGTTATAATAAAGCGAATATGGACGTAAGGAGATACATGTATGGATGATATCCAAGCCATTATCGCAATGAATCTAGTCAAGCTTAGAAAAAATAGGAACCTGACTCTTGATCAAGTTTCTGAATTAACGGGTGTCAGTAAAGCGATGCTCGGACAAATCGAAAAAGGGAAATCAACCCCGACTGTCACCACGCTATGGAAGATCGCAAACGGGCTTCAAGTATCCTTTTCTGTATTTCTGAAAGAAGACAAGCCGAAAGTTAGAAAAATCAATCTGCAGGATATCGAACCTGTTACAGATAATGAAGAAAACTACAGCGTCTATCCTTTTTTCCCCTACAATCCTGAAACAAAGTTTGAAATTTACGTTGTTGATCTGAAACCTGGATGTATACATGAAGCAAAAACACATTTAGGAGAAGAATATATTTTAATTAAAGAAGGCGAATTAACAGTCATTCTGCAGGGTCAGGAGCATACGCTCTCCTCTGGAGACGCCTTGCAGTTTACAGGGGCAACCCCGCACAGCTACATCAATTCATCTGAAGAAACAGCCAGTTTTTTTCTGCTGATGTACTATCCGGAGCCGCAAGGATGACTAACAACCTCCCAGTTAAATACGCTGGGAGGTTTTTCGAATATGCAAATGGCTTGCAAGATGAAATCAATCGTTGTATATTAGTTGACGTGTCAATCATTGATATATCAATTAATAGTTTTGACAAGAAGGAAGGGATGGGTTTTGGCGTCATTTTGTTCAGAGGAAGCCGAGGTTTTATATCAGCTGCAAGGCGTGAACAAGGTGATTGGCGTGAAGTTCGAGGCATGCACGGGCATCAGCCAATCTCGTTTGGAATTGCTGACATTGCTTTATCATGCAGATGAGATCAGTCAAAGCGACCTTCAAAAGAAAGTAAATATTGATAGCGCCGCCGTTACTAGACACCTGAAACAGCTGGAAGCCAAAGGCATGGTATCAAGACGGCGCAAGCCTGAAGACAACCGCATCACCCTTGTTCGGTTAACAGACCAAGGGAGAGAGCGAATCGAGTCTTCGAAGAAAGAAAAGGAGCGTTTCATGAAGGAAATGCTCGCAAATGTAAGTGCAGACGAGCGCCGCCTGCTCATTGACGTGCTGGCGCGTATGCGGAACAACATAGACAATATTGAAGCATAAGAGGAGTGTATCAACATGATCAAAACAAACGATTTTATGGAGATTATGAAAGGCCGCCGTTCTATTCGCAACTATGATCCGACAGTGAAAATCAGCAAAGAAGAAATGACAGAGATCTTAGAAGAAGCAACAACTGCTCCATCTTCTGTCAACGCGCAGCCATGGCGTTTTCTCGTCATTGACAGCCCGGAAGGAAAAGAAAAGCTCGCACCGCTTGCAAGCTTTAACCAAACTCAAGTCACAACATCATCTGCCGTCATTGCTGTATTTGCAGACATGAACAATGCAGACTACTTAGAAGAAATCTATTCAAAAGCCGTAGAACTCGGTTACATGCCGCAGGAGGTCAAAGACAGACAAATCGCCGCGCTGACCGCTCATTTTGAAAAGCTTCCGGCACAGGTGAACCGCGAAACGATCCTGATTGACGGAGGTCTTGTTTCCATGCAGCTGATGCTGACTGCACGTGCACACGGCTACGATACAAACCCGATCGGCGGATACGATAAAGAAAACATCGCTGAAACGTTCGGATTAGATAAAGAACGTTATGTACCGGTCATGCTTCTTTCTATCGGAAAAGCAGCAGACGAAGGCTATGCTTCCTACCGTCTGCCGATTGATACAATTGCAGAATGGAAATAAAACAAAGAGCCCAGGAATATGTTCCGGGCTCTTTATTTTAAATACAGCCGCCGTACGATCGTCTGACCTATTTTTTGGTTAACACGTCTGAAGTTAATCCTTGAAATTTATTTTGTCGTTTAGTCATAAAAAAGAGTGATGATCATTCATCACTCTTCTCTCTGTTATTCTTTGATTTTCTTCCTGCCAAACGGCCACCAGTTGCCTTCGCCAAAGGTCATGATGATTGCCGGAATGAAGAGCGGAAGAATGACAAGGCCGTAAAGCAGCAGCCCGATAATAATGACACTTGCCACCTGCATCAGCGTATTGACGCCTGAAGGCATCATCGCTGCGAACGTTCCGGCCAAAATAATGGCCGCTGTAATAATGATGGATCCCATTTTGCTCATTGATCTGACGACACCTTGCGCAATGCCAAGGTGCACCTCTTCCTTAAATCGGTCCAGCAGGAAGATCGAATAATCTACGCCTAACGCGATCAAGATGACAAAGCTGAAGAATGGTACTGCCCAGCTGACGCCGGCGTTTCCTAAGCCGTTTACAAAAATTAATTCTGTTATGGATATCGACGTATAGTACGTCAGCAGCAGTGACGCGATCATATAAATCGGCATGATCATTGAGCGGAACAAAATCGTTAACACGATAAACAGGCCAATAATCATGATCACCATTGTTCTGGAGAAGTCCGTTGTGGACAGCTCTTTTAAGTCTGCATTCACACTCGTGACCCCGCCGTATACGATTTGTGCATCCTCGAGAGGCGTGCCGTCAACTTCGTTTGCTACAGCTTTTTTGATTTGGTTTATTGTTGTAATGGCTTGTTCTGAATAAGGATTAGAGTCCAGGACGACGCTTAATTGCACGCCTTTGCCGTCTGCAAAGGAATATTGGTCAATTGACTTCTTAAAGTCTTTATCCTTCATTACTTGATCAGGAATGAATATGCCTGTATTCCTTACGGTTGAGCTTTTGCTCATGTCCTCTAACATATCACTGGAAGCTGTAATGCCGTCAGAGATTTTCGTCAGGCCATCATTAGCACTCTTCACGCCCCCGGCAAGCTTCTGCAGGCTTTCTGTCAGCGTTCCAGCTTGTGCCTGCTGGCCTGAGAGCTGCTGGTTCGCTTGTTCAAGTCCGGTTTGAATCTGTCCAAGCTGTCCGCTGATTGCCGTAAGCTGCTGGACGGTCTGCGCAGTATTGCCGGTTTGGGAAATCTGTTTGCTCACGAGCTGCAGCTGCTGATTGATTTTGCCCAATCCGTCTGCCGCATCGCCCAGTGAACTGCCGGACCTGCTATTTGAGGCTGAGCCGGTTTGTCCCGCCATTTGATTCAACCCGTTTTCTATATCCGTTAAACCGCTTTGGACATCGGTGATTCCTTTTACCGTCTTATCCAGTCCGTCTGAAACCGAGCCTAGCTGTTTATCAATATATAAATCTTTGATTTTTTCACCAGTCGGCTGCGTGATGGTCATGACAGAGTCAACATGCTCGACTTTCTCGATCGCTTTGCTGATATTTCCGAGATAAGGGATTGTATCAGCTGTTGTGAGATCCTTGTCTCCTTTCACGACAACATTGATCGGGAACGCTTTCCCTTCACCGAATCCATCCTTGATGGCCTCGAGAGCTTTTACTGATTTATAATCGCTGCTGATTTCTGCAGTCGAATCAAATGAAATCTGGTCATCATAGGTCAAAATGAACGGAAGCGTGATAATCACCGTGATGGCAATAAACAGAAACGGACGCACAACGGAATACTTGCCGAGAAACGCCCATAATTTGTTGTCACTGTGCGACAGCACTTTCTTAGAAGGCCAAAATAATTTTTCACCCAGCGTTACCATAAATAATGGCAGCAATGTGTAGAGGATGATCATTAGAATTCCGACACCAACTGCGACTCCCACTGCGGATTGGAAAATCGCAAACTTCGCAAATCCTAAGGCGGAAAATCCGATCAATACCGCAAATCCGCTGATAAATAAGGTTTTTCCCCCTGTACGGTAAGCGATAAGCGCCGCTTCTTTTTTGTCATGCCCGTTTGCTAACTCTTCACGGAATCGGGTCAGAAGAAGAATGCAGTAATCTGTTCCGATCCCGAACAGAATGGCGACTAAGAAGGTTTGCGTAAACGTCGAGATAGGAAAATCAACATTGTACACAAGGATGCCCAGTATGGATTGACTGATCAGATAAGAGAAACCGACAACCACAATCGGGATAAACGGCGTCACAACAGATCGAAACACGATCAGCAGTAAACCGATGATCAAGCAGACTGTGATCACTTCCGTTTTCTTGAGCCCTTCCTCTGAGCTGTGAGCGAAATCCTGATTGATAAGAGAGGCTCCCGTAATATATGCCGTCACATCATCAGGAACGATTGTATAAATGTCATCCGCGATTTTTTCCGCTTTTTTATCAGAACCTGTAATCGTGACAGGAATGAGAACCGTTTTCTTGTCTTTTGAAATCAATTGGTCTTTGACTTCTTTTTCCGCTGTCAGAGGAGACGTTACTTCTTCTACACCGTCGATCTTTTTGACTTTATCGATCATTGTCCGGAGCTGATCCTCTGTTTCTTCCTTCAAAGCGTGGTCTAATGTAAAGACTATACTGATCGAATTATTGTCTTCTCCCGCTTGTTTTAAAATGGCATTTGCTCTTTCTGAAACAGCATCTGCAGGAAGCTGGGCCTGCCCCTTTTGATTGGCCAGCTCCGTTAAGTTCGGAGAAAACAAACTCAAAACGACGGTAAGTGCTAATATAACCGCTGCAATTGCCCACTTGAATTTGATGATTGCTCTCATTCTGCAGAATCTCCTCCTTTAAATTTGTTTTTTAGAATGGTGAATATCTCTATGATAGAATTTAAGTGTTTCTCATCTATATCATCGATCAACTCTTTGAGAGCGTTAAAAATGGCAGAATCTAATTCTTCCAATATGGTTTCACCGCTGGTTGTGATATTAATAAGCTTAGAGCGCTTATCACTTTTCGCCGGACAGTCATCCCATTCAACCAATCCCTTATCGAGCAGCTTTTTCAGTCTGTTAGAAATCGCGCTTTTATGGACATTTTGATACATGGCTAGGCTGCCGGGAGAGGTTGGCCCCTTGACTTTTAAAATTTTTAACAAGTCTGCCTGTTCCCTTGAGATATTCTTGAATACATCCTGATTAATTTCATGATGCACAAACTCTGTCCCTTCAAGTAATACTTCCACAAACAGGTTTATCGCCTGACATAGCTTTTGTTCATTCAACATCTTCCCCTCCTCATTATAGTTTACCCCTCTAAACTTTATGATCAATGTCAAATAGTTTATTCCCCTAAACTATATCTGTCAACAAATTTTATTTATGAACATCTAAAAGAGAACGCTCGTTCGTGTATAATAGACATCAGAAACACGAAAGGGGAAAATGAACATGTCAGATTTTTCATTAACATTGTATGAATATAACGTCTGGGCCAATCAGCAAATATTCAACCGATTAAAAGAGCTTCCAAAAGAGGTGTACCGCCAAGAGATTCAAAGCGTGTTTCCGTCGATATCCCATGTGTTGTCTCATGTTTATCTTTCTGATCTCGGCTGGATTGAAGTGTTTTCCGGCCAAAGCATGACCGATGCTTTGATGTTAGCTGAACAGCTCAAAGAACAGACAGAGGCAAAAGAAATGGAGGAAATGGAAGCCCTGTTTCTGACGTTATCCGAGCGCTATACATTATTTTTACAGCAAAAAGAACAGCTCAATAAGCCCCTCCAGATTAAAAACCCCTCAGGCGGAATCATGAAAACGACTGTTTCTGAGCTGGTTCCCCACGTTGTCAACCACGGGACATACCACCGCGGAAATATCACAGCAATGCTGCGGCAGACAGGATACGCATCTGCTCCGACAGATTATGGGCTCTACCTGTACATGAAAAAAACTGAAATGGCATAAAAGAAAGCGGCTCCTAAATTGAGCCGCTTTTTTTATGATGGAACGTTCAAAAACATTAAAATTTCTTTTCATATTTTCTGTATAGTAAAAAAGATATAAATTTTAGTGTTATAATAATCATTAAAAATATATTGCTGACTCAATAAACAATTTTTCAATGGAGGAACACACAAAGTGACAGACGACATGACGAAAGACAATATAAATCAGCAAAAATTGGAGAGAGGCTTGAAAAACAGGCACATCCAGCTCATCGCCATCGGCGGAGCCATTGGAACGGGCTTATTTCTCGGCTCCGGAAAATCGATTCATTTTGCTGGACCGTCTATTCTATTTGCTTACATGATCACAGGGATCATTTGCTTTTTAATTATGAGATCTCTGGGTGAACTGCTGTTATCGAATTTGAACTATCACTCTTTTGTTGATTTTGTACAAGACTATTTAGGCGATATGGCAGCTTTTATCACCGGCTGGACCTATTGGTTCTGCTGGATTTCGATTGCAATGGCTGATCTGACAGCCGTCGGGCTCTACACTCAATATTGGCTCCCGGGTGTGCCGCAATGGGTGCCCGGCTTAATCGCTCTGATTATATTACTGATTATGAACTTGGCAACCGTCAAGCTTTTTGGAGAATTAGAATTTTGGTTTGCGTTAATTAAAGTCATTGCCATTTTGGCACTGATCGTCATTGGCCTTGTAATGATTTTTAAAGGTTTCTCCACAAGCTCTGGGGTCTCCAGTTTCACAAATCTCTGGAGCCACGGAGGCATGTTCCCGAATGGCATGCACGGGTTTATCCTATCGTTCCAGATGGTTGTGTTTGCCTTTGTCGGCATTGAGCTGGTCGGACTGACAGCCGGTGAAACAGAAAACCCTGAAAAAGTAATCCCTAAGGCGATCAACAATATCCCTGTCCGGGTGTTGCTTTTCTATATCGGTGCTCTTCTCGTGATTATGAGCATCTATCCTTGGAATGTCATCAATCCCAGCGAAAGCCCATTCGTACAGGTGTTTGTCGCAGTTGGCATCGTCGGGGCAGCAAGCATTATCAACTTTGTTGTGTTGACATCCGCTGCTTCAGCATGCAACAGCGCTGTATTCAGTACAAGCCGTATGGTCTATTCTCTGGCGAAAGATAACAATGCGCCTGAATCAATGGCAAAACTGACTCCGCGTAAAGTACCTAGAAATGCGTTGTTCTTTTCAGCTATCGTGATTTTAATCGGTGTTACATTAAACTACATCATGCCAGAAGGCGTATTCACCCTGATCACAAGCATTTCAACCGTCTGCTTTATCTATATCTGGGGTATTACAGTCATCTGCCATATGAAATACCGTAAAACAAGACCTGAATTAGCAAAAACAAACAAGTTTAAGCTTCCGCTTTATCCGTTTACAAATTACCTGATTCTTGCGTTCCTGGCGTTTATCCTAGTTGTGCTGGCATTGGCTCAGGATACTCGTGTTTCCTTATTTGTCACGCCGGTTTGGTTTATTTTGCTGATTGTGATTTATAAAGTGAGAAAAGCGAAGCATCAATAAGATTCGCAGCTCCTGCCTCAGAAATGAGAGCAGGAGTTTTTTAATGAAAATAAATGACAAATGACCTTTGCTTTTGAATTTGAGGTTATGCTATAGTGTGTGTAATCAAAACAAGAAGGGATGATGGGTGGACAATGATTAACTAATCTTATTTTTACCGTTTGAAATCAATATTTCAAATCAGAAAAAATAGGATTAGTCTGCCCATTTTCTATATATACGACATTGCTATTTATGAATAATAGCTTATTTGATCATGCAACGGCGCGGCTAATCCTTCCAACACATTTGGGAGGATTTTTTTATTCTCCCTTTAAAGCGAGGGATATGAATGAAAGAGATCGTAACATTAACAAATGTCAGCTATGAAGTGAAGGATATGACTGTTTTTAAAAACGTAAATGCCAGTATTCAGCAGGGAGATATCATTGGGATTATCGGCAAAAATGGCGCTGGGAAATCTACGCTGCTGCACCTCATACACAATGACTTAACTCCTGCACAGGGACAAATCCTTCGGCAGGATTTAAAAATGACGTTGGTTGAACAGGAAACCGCGTCGTATTGCTTTGCGGATCAGACGCCTGCCGAAAAGAAATTACTGGAGAAATGGCGTGTGCCCGTCCGGGATTTCCAACAGTTAAGCGGCGGTGAAAAACTGAAAGCACGGCTGGCGAAAGGACTATCAGAGGATGCAGATCTTTTACTATTAGATGAACCGACAAACCACCTTGATAAAGAAAGCTTGCAATTTCTCATTCAACAGCTGAAAAGTTATAGAGGCACTGTGATTCTTGTTTCCCATGATCGTTATTTTTTAGACGAAGCTACAACAAAAATATGGTCGCTTGAAGCTCAAACCCTGATTGAATTCAAAGGAAATTACTCTGGGTATATGAAGTACCGAGAAAAGAAAAGACTCGCCCAGCAGCGTGAATATGAAAAGCAGCAAAAAATGGTTGAACGGATTGAAGCACAAATGAATGAGCTTGCTTCATGGTCGGAAAAAGCCCACGCCCAATCGACGAAAAAGGAAGGGTTTAAAGAATATCACCGTGTGAAAGCGAAGCGTACGGATGCCCAGGTTAAATCTAAGCGGAAGCGGCTTGAACAAGAACTGGAAAAAGTAAAGGCGGAACCCGTTGAGCCGGAATATACTGTCCGCTTTTCAATTGATACAACCAAAAAAACAGGAAAACGTTTTTTAGAAGTTCAGCATGTAACGAAGGCTTTTGGCGAAAGAACCCTGTTTAAAAACGCACATTTTACAATTCAGCACGGCGAAAAGGTTGCGATCATAGGCCCCAATGGCAGCGGAAAAACAACATTACTGAAAATCATTCTGGGACAGGAAACGGCTGAGGGAAGTGTGTGGGTGTCGCCGTCCGCAAATATCGGCTATTTAACGCAGGAGGTGTTTGATTTACCTTTAGAACAAACACCGGAAGAGTTATTTGAGAATGAAACATACAAAGCAAGAGGGCACGTTCAAAATCTGATGAGACACTTAGGTTTTACTGCTTCCCAATGGACTGAGCCAATCAAGCATATGAGTATGGGTGAACGTGTAAAGGTCAAGCTGATGGCATATATTCTGGAGGAGAAAGACGTGCTGATTTTAGATGAGCCGACAAACCATCTCGACCTGCCGTCACGCGAACAACTGGAAGAAACACTGTCACACTATAGCGGCACATTGCTGGCGGTTTCACATGACCGATACTTTCTCGAAAAAACAACAAACAGTAAACTCGTCATCTCGGACAATGGCATCGAAAAGCAATTGAGTGACGTTCCATCAGAAAGAAATGACCGGGAAGAGCTTCGTTTAAAGCTTGAAACAGAAAGACAAGAAGTGCTGGGAAAGCTCAGTTTTATGACGCCGAATGATAAAGAGTACAAGGAGCTTGATCAGGCTTTCAATGAGCTTACGAAACGAATGAAAGAGCTGGATCAATAGCATGTAAGGATACCAAGGGCTTTTCGCCCTTGGTATTTTTCAAGTTTTCGCCTTCAGCCCTCGCCAAAAAATATCGAAGGAAATCTCTAAAGATCGCTCAAATGATTGTTTATTCTCGTATACCAGCTGAATGTTCAGACCGTCAAAAAGAGTGATGAAGGCTATCGCACACTTCTCGGGCGGACAGGTGATGTCCGATTCTTTAAAAACAAGTGCAACCCGGCTTTTCAAAGCATGCAGAAACATCAGGTACTGGGCTGAAATAAAGTCACTTACTTCAGCAGGAGCCTTAAACGACATCGCCTGCAAAAAGGCTACATTGGGCATAGCATGAAAGCGCACCTGCGTTTCTTTTAAAAAATCATATATAAGATTCTTGGCTGGCAAATGCTTTCGGGATTCAAAAAAATCATTGATAAACGCTACTTCTTCTTCAACAATCTCGGGGTATACTTCCATCAGCAGATCCTTCTTTGATGAGAAATGGTAGGACAGAGATTGTTTCCGAATTCCCAATTCTTTTGCAATATGTGCCATTTTGACTCCCTCGTAGCCAAGTTCATTAAATTGGCGAACGGCTGTGCGTTTTATATTCTCACGGGTCACTGTTCTGCCCTCCCTACATTATTTCTCCGTTTTCTCTTGGAACAGATAAATAAAATATATAATAAAAGAAACAGCAGGTACACCAAAACGGAAGCGATATAAAGCTCCTGATAAGAATAGATCGTTGCCACCACACCTAATAACAACGAGCCTCCGCCAATACCCATATCAAAAAAATTAAAGAATGTCCCCATAGCATCCTCATGTTCATGCTCTTCTACAAGATTGATACACCATGTCTGGATAGCCGGAAATATTGAGCCGAACCCAAAACCGTAACATATTGCCGCAGTAAAAAACATTGCATTGGTTTGGGCAATATATAATATTGAAAGGCCTGCTATTGAAAATATTGATGCGGGGATAAGGATGGCTGCCGCTCCAAATCGGTCAAATATTTTCCCGGAGATAAGACGTATAAAAAAACTGGCTGCCGCAATCAGAAAGAAGAACATTCCGACACTTCGGAAACCCTTTTCGATCGCATAGAGTGAAAAGAAGGACATGATCCCAGATGCAGCAATGCCTACTAATAAAATAAGAAACGAAGGAAACAGCACACGTCTTTCTAACACCTTTACCTTTACCTTTACCTTTACCATTCCCTTTTCAGCCGTGTCTTTTGCTTCAGGCCGCCTCCGCACAAGTGCAGCCATAAGCACAGCCAGTAAAAGAATGGACATCCCGCCAAGAAAAAGCCTCTCAAAATCATAAAGCTCCAGTGCTGCGATACCAATCATAGGTCCAACCGAAACTGCAATCGTTTCGCCTACCCCAAAATATCCAATCCCCTCACCTCGGCGCTCCTTCGGAATAATTTCCGCGGCAATCGTGGCAAAATAAGTCGTTGCTAATCCAAAACCGGCACCATGTATTAAGCGAATGAGCAATAGGACGCTCACATCTGACGCCAAATAATATGCACCGGTTGAGCAGGCACTGATAACAATTCCAAATATAAGTAAATATTTTTTATTAAATCGTTTTGCCAAAACCCCTGCAAAAGGACGTATGGCAATGGCAGATATCATAAAAATACCTGTAACCAATCCGACTTGCTTTGCCCCTCCTCCGATAGCAGTTACAAACAATGGCAATGTCGGCAATAACATTTCAAACACCATAAATAAAAATGCATTTGAAAGTGTGACAAAAATAAATGATAAGGACCATATTTTTGCAGTATGTATTTTTTCTACTTGTACCTCCATCAGGTTTCTTCTCCTTTTTTGTTCATCGATTTATTTGGTCACACTCACTTTACCTGACCTTAGTCAGATTGTAAACTGTTAATATAAATAAAACTTATGATAATTGTTTATTATTAAATGGTTCCCAATCACAAAACTGACATTAGTCAGATTCATTTAAATGGAGGAAAATAAGTTTGGTTAGTCGTTACAGGCGAGTAGCTCCATAGAATATTGACAAAAAAAAGAACAACACATGTTGTCCTTTTTCTTTATATTTTCAAACCTTCCCATGACCTTAATGTCTCTAGAGATGACTTAAAGTACCCCGTCACCACTTCCAGATAGCTATTTCCTTTTACCGGAGTAAAAGGGTCAGGACCGGCTGCCACCATCTCCATAATAATCGGGCCTTTATAACCGATAGAATGGAGTGCTTCGATTTGCTCTTTCAGATTGGCATGGCCGTTTCCGATGGCCTGGCGATTTGAATCAGCCACGTGATAGACTCCGAGTTTCTGCCCTGTCATTTCAATGGCCTTCACAGGATCAGCCTCTTCTATGTTCATATGATACGCATCGAGAAGAACATCGAGTTTGGAACTGCCGACATCACGTATGAATTGTAGAGCTTCTTCGCCAGTGACCACTTGATGATTTTCGTACCGGTTCAATACTTCGAATACCACCTGAATTTGTAATTCCTCCGCTTTAGCCATAATCTTTTTAGAGCTTTCGACCAATAAACTCCAATCCCTCTCATCATCACCGCTCCCTCTCACTTTGCCGACATCACCGTGAAGACAGATACGGGGAGCCCCTAAATCCACAGCCCAGTCCAGTAAGTCCAAGAAATATTGTACAGCCTTTGACCGAACCTCTTCATTCGTGCTTGAAATATCCACATTCCTTGGCGTTACCGATAAAACCTTTACATGATGAGCAGCCAGTGTTTCGGCAAGCTCTTTCGGATTCAGAGAAATATCCCCCTCGACCTCAACTCCGTCTACTCCGATTTCTGCAGCCAGCCGGCATTTTTGTTCAAGTGGAATGCTGCCGAAAGTCCATAAGCATAACCCATATTCTCTTCCCATATTGAAATCCCCCTTTTAGAAAGATGAAGCTGTATTCTTTGACATGATTTCTCCTTCAATCTGTTCCAATGATTTGCCTTTTGTCTCCGGCACAAATTTATAGACAAAGAGAAAGGCAAGGACGCCAATGGCACCGTACATGAGAAATAAAATACCTGTACCAATCAGATCTAAAAGCAGCGGGAAGGACAGCGACACCGCAATATTTGCCAGCCACAGACAAGTACTTGCGATCCCCAATGCCGTCCCCCTGATGTGTAACGGGAAAATTTCAGCCAGCACAACCCAAACGACCATTCCCCAGCTCGCTGAATACGCTACCATAAACAAGCATAAGCAGGATAACAGCAGCCACCCGGGTGCATGAAAGAAAAGCGTACTGACCCCCAAAATACCAAGTGCCAAAGACATTCCGACATTGCCAATCAGCATGAGGTTTCTTCGGCCTATCATATCAATCAGCAGCAAGCCGAGGATCGTAAATAAGACATTGATAATGCCGATGCCAATGGTTCCTGCAATGGCACTGGAAGCGCCGAACCCCGCATTTTCTAAGATCGTCGGTGTATAATAAATAATCGTATTCGTGCCTATCACTTGCTGAAAGATGGCGACCCCAATACCGATAAATAAGATCGGCCTGATTGCCGGCGATAATAATATTGATATTGAAACACGCTCTTCCGTCTTGATCTCTTTCATACTGCGAATCTCAGCATCGATTGTTTTCGGATCTCTCGTCAGGAGCAAAATATGGCGTGCTTCATCCTCACTTCTTTTCTGCAACACCCATCGCGGGCTTTCAGGCATAAAAAACATGCCGGCCATGAGAATGAAGGAGGGAATCACTGCTAATAGGAGCATCAGATCCCACCTGCCGGAAGATGAAAAAACAAAGTTCACAATATAAGCCATGAGAATCCCGAAAGAATTCATCAGTGTATTCAATGAAGCGATTCTGCCTCTGATTGCGGCAGGTGCCATTTCTGACAAATACAAAGGAACAATTGCCGAGGCTCCTCCAACCGCTATGCCCAGTTCTATTCTGAATATTAATAATATTCCGATATTATGAGCCAGGCCTGTTCCAATGGCTCCAATTGTAAAAAGCACACCCAGCCAGATGATGGTTTTTTTTCTGCCATAACGATCGGAAAATCTTCCGCAAAAGGCTGCGCCAACTAAAGCGCCAATCAGCACTCCACTGACAACTAATCCTTCTAAAAATGGAGTCAGCTCCATGTCTTCCCTTATAAACAGCAGAGCACCGGATATTACACCTGTATCGTACCCGAACAGCAAACCTCCTAATGCCCCGAAAAAGTAAATAAGACTGATATAGGCCTTTTTGGATGTCATCAAGAAACCTCCAACTTATTGTATTTGACGTTTAAGCAAGGGAGATTCCTCCGTTTTAGAGAAAGATCTCCCAATGCCAAAAGGGTTATAACAGTGAGGCCGTTGAATCCCGCACGATTAATGAAGGAGACAGCATCACCCGCTGTACCGCTTTCTTTTGCTTTGAATGAGCCATGCCGTCTATCAGCAGTTCAATTGCCTTTTCTCCCATTTCTTCAGTCGGCTGTGCGATTGTCGTTAACTGAGGATCACTGATCTTTGCCAGGATGCTGTTATCAAACCCAACCAGTGAAAGAGATGAAGGAATAGAAATGTGAAGCTGCCTTGCAGCCTGCAAAACCCCTAAACCAAGCAACTCAGTCGTCACAAAGACAGCCGTCGGCCTATGTTTCTGATGAAGCAGCTTTAAACTGATGTCTTTACTGGCTGACAAGTCATACGGACAGTCCAGAATGGCTGATTCATCGATTTGGATTCCTGAAACCTGCAGTCCTTCTTTAAAGCCGATGACACGATTTTTAATTGATGTATTGTTAATCTTTTCTGCTATGACAGCTATGTTGGTATGCCCTAATTGGGCTAAATGGACGGCTGCCTCATATCCCCCTTTAAAATCATCCGCCACTACAGTGTCTACAGGCAGATGCGGTATATCTCTCGATAGCATGACAACAGGCATGTCGCTTTCAATCAGTTCACGTATCGCCTGACTGTTCTTGAGACCCGTCGCCACAATAATGCCGTCTACATGTTTTTGCTTCAGCATGGTGATATATTCTTCTTCTCTCAGCGAATTGTTGTCCGTACTGCATATGATGACACTAAAGTCCTTTTTACGGCCGCTGTCCTCCACAGCTCTGGCCAGCTCGGCCATAAATGGATTAGCGATGTCAGGAATGAGCAGCCCGATGGTCTTCATCATTTTTCTCGTTGAAGTCACAACACTTGGCTGATATTGAAGCTCCTCAATCACTTTCCAAATTCTTTTTTTCGTTTTTTCACTTATATTGCCTGTATGATTAAGAACCTTTGAAACTGTAGAGATTGAAACGTTTGCTTCCTTCGCAACATCATAAATGGTTGTTTTCATTAAGAAGGCCACCTTTATAAAATAGATCCTCTCTAGTATAAACGAATGCCGACAGGAATTTCTTTTTAAAAAGGCGCTTCTTCTATGAAAAACTCAAACCGTTTGAGGCACTCCGTCTTTTAATGTGACAGGCTGCTTCATTTTGCAAGATTCTATACAAGCTGTGGCAATGGCAAGTGCTGCACGCGCATCTTCACCTGTTACTGAGGTTGGATTATTATTTCGAACGGCATCAACAAACGATTGCAATTCATCAACATAAGCATCAAATAATAAATCCTGGTCGTAGCGAATTGTGTTGTAGCTGACTCCGTCTTTGTTATACCTTGTCATGTTTGTATGGCGGATATCTCCGATGGTCAGCATGCCTTCAGAGCCGAACACTTCTCCGCGGACATCATATCCATAAACGGCTTGGAAGTTCGCTTCCGCCGTTGCGATCGCTCCGTTATCAAATTTGATCGTGACAACTGCAGTATCCAAAAAACCTTTGTCTTTAAAATCAGGTCTGACTAGCGCATCAGCAGCGGCATAGACTTCAATCGGCTTCGCATTTGGATTGAGGTAGAGTAACGTATCAAAGTCATGAATCAGCGTCTCTAAGAAGATCGTCCATTGAGGAATTGGTGTCGGATCACCGAGTGCCGGGTCTCTTGTGATGGAACGCATTAACTGAGGCGTGCCGATTTTTCCTGCGCGGATTTCCTCATACGCACTGCGAAAGCCTTTAGCGAAACGTCTGTTAAAACCGATCTGAAGCGGAACAGACTCTTCATTCACTACCCTGGTGACTTCATCCGCTTCTTCCAGCGTGACAGCCATCGGTTTCTCACAAAATACAGCTTTCCCCTTCTTTGCCGCTGCAATAATGTTTGCGGCATGCGTCCTTGCCGGCGAAGCAATAATGACCGCATCAATATCCGGGTGCTCCAGCATGTCTAACGGATCTGTAAACGCTTTAATATTTGAGCCGAGCTTTTTTGCTAATGCTTCTGCATTACCCGGAACCGGATCTGCAACCGCATACAAATCTGCCCCTTTCACACGGAACGCAATACTTTCTCCATGAAAAGCTCCCATCCGTCCCGCACCTAATAGCCCAACCTGTACATTTCCCATGATTACCACTCCCATTCTGCGAAAATAAAGAAAGTCTTTCCCTATATATCATTAGAAAATAAAAGTAATTCCCAAAAATATTTATAATAATAATTTAAAAACAGGGAAAGTCTTTCCTAACTGTTTTCAATTGTAATCCCTTACATTTTACAGGTCAATCTTTTTTTGCTGTTTTTAACAGCAGGCCTCTCCTTAGCCGTCGATCAAGCCTGCGATAATTCATGTTCATGGGCAAAAAAATATCAAGGGTGCGCGGCCCTTGATCATTCAAATGGAAATTTCCCACAATAGAAGGGAGGTGATGAAGAAATGCAGAAGATTATTAAATGAAACAAACAAAGTGAGGATGGATCATATGACTGAAGACTTTTACTGTGATGAGGTATTTAGCGGCAAAACGAAAGTGAATAAGGTACTAGAGACAGATAACGTATTGGCATACTATCATACAAAGCCTTTTTATCCAGTCCATATTGTGGCTGTTCCTAAGAAACATATTTCCTCATTGATCACCCTGGAAGAGCACGACCATGGCTTGCTTCTTGAATTAATGGGTGTCATTCAAAAGGTCGCTTCCATGGTGACGGAAGAAAAAGGCGCATGCCGTGTGATCACCAACTTAGGAGCTTACCAGGACTCTAAACATCTACATTGGCATATTGTGTTTGGGAAACCGCTTAAGTAAGCGGCTGGGGTCAGCACAGCTGTTTCCGCATACGTATATTGGTCATGGCATAGCCCATCTTCTGATAAAGATAGACGGCTGTCTCGTTGTGCGCAAACACATGAAGAGCAAGTCTTTCCGCACCAAGCTCTCTTGCTCTTTCATCCAGCGTTTGAAGCGCCAATTGAGCCAGCCCTTTACCGCGAAAGGCTTCATACAATCCAAAGGAATAGATAAACGCTTCCTTTTGCGGATGAAACGGATCAGCATACAGCCAGAGCCAACCCTTCCTTTCTCCTTGTTCATTTGCGATGTTCCAAAAATAATGATTTCTGCTGTTTCGTCCCTCCGGAATCATGTTCTCATATGCCTGCTCCGATTTTTCGAACGCCTCCTTTTCTGTCCAAGTTCCCGATTTTATGTTTTGTTTCGCATAATTTTGCACGGACATCCCGCGAAATGCTTCGAACTCTTCTACAGTCATGTCTTCCAAGGTTAACGTCATCCTGTTTCCTCCTTATGAAAAAAGTCCAGCCAATGCCGGACAATCACTGCGTACAAATAAAAAATAAGCTGGTTTAAGCCTCTGACTCTCTATCATTCGATAAGAGAAATAGATTTCCTGCAAACCAAAATAAAAGACTGTGGAAATATAAGAGAAAAGCTTACGTGAACTCTCTAATAATGATCATGATCGAAACAATCAAACAGATCGCTGCGGGTATCGTCATGAGAAGCGATTGATGCGCTCGAACAATGTGCGCATGAACCGCTCCCGCCATGAGAACGACAAACAGGACGCCTGCTCCAAATGCTGCATACCGATTCCAAATTCCCGCTGTCATAGCAAGTGCCCCAGCTATTTCAAGAATTCCAGTAACAGTCAGAAACCATAATGGATATTGATAATGCCGCCAATGCTCAACTTGAAAGGGAACGCGGAACACCTTTATGATGCCTCCCGCGAGCATAAAAGCTGCCAAACTGACTTTCATAATCATAGATATCACCTTACGTCACTCCCTTTTGGAAGCATCCCGTATATTAAAAGATTTACAACCTCTGCGGCGAGGCTTGCCGGATCTTTTATTCCGGTTAACAAAAAGGAATCCGTTAAATGTTCGATCATGCCGATCAAACACTCAGCGACCGTTTCCATGTCCAGCTCGGAGTGAAAATAGCCAAGCCGCTGTTCTGCTTCTAGGTTTTCTTTCAAAACCATCGCCAAGCCTTTTTTCATTTGTTTCGCTTCTGGGTTGAGAAAAAAGCCGATCTTGGTTACATCCTTGTCCTCAGCCAGACATTGAAAAACAGTTTCCACAGCAGACAGCACCCGTTTTGACACATCCTCCGTGTGTAATCCGTTTTCTAGGAGGAGTGACTCTGTCAGCTTTCTGACACGGGAGTGAAAATCGTTGATTAACTCCTCAAAGATCGCTTCTTTGCTTTGAAAGTACAGATAAAAGGAAGGCTGCGTCAGTCCCGCTCTTTTCACAATTTCACTTACTTTCGTTTCATGAAATCCCCAAATCGCAAATTCATTAGCAGCAGCGTTAAGTAATCGTTTCCGGCTTTCTTCCCCTTTACGTCCTTTTTTGCTTTTCAACTAGGATCATCCTCCACAAAAAGATACTCACAAGTAATGTTACTTGTGAGTATTATTTCATGCCGTTGGATTTTATGTCAATAAATTTCATTTTTATCCAGACTTGGCCGCCCGTTTTTTCCTCATATCATTAATACAGGCCGCCTCATTCTCTTCTGCTTATTGAATCCCCAATACAAGGAACAATTGGATGCAGCGGCGCATACTGTACTGTACAGAATGATGGAAGGGTGTGATGGGATGCCGACTACAGTAATCAATCTATATTATTTGAAGATCAACAGCATTTCAGGCAATGGTTCAATTACAATAGGCGAAGCCGCGCATAACAGCCATACCGCCAATAATAAATCTCAAGGGATCAACTCTTCTTTCGGTGATACATCACCTACAGAATCCGTAATGGAAAACTTCTTAAATGATCCTGATGTTAATGACCAGACATCTATCGGCAGCTCTGCTACATCCAATGTTAATACACCTCCGATTGTACCGCCGCCAATCTTAGATTAAAGGGGTTTCGTTTATGCCATATCAAATTAATATCGCGAATATTAAGGTTAATGGAGTTACGCAAAACGGGAATGTGGATATCGGTCCAACTTTGCATAACAGTCATACAGCGAACAGCAAGTATTTTGGAGCAAACTTTTCTTTAGGGGATTTTTCGCCTTCTTCTTCGCTTTTAAACACTGGAAATCTTGATACTGACGTCAGTGACCAAGACAAAATCGGAAATTTTTCTGCACCAATTGCAAATCAAATATAAGGAGAACGTCATATGGATATCGAAAAAATACGAAAATGGCTTGAGATTACGAAAGAATATAAGCAAAGTGATTTTTGGACAAATGTGCTCAAGCATAAAGCCCCGGAACAATTTTTTGATTCCGATACTTATACGTTCGTTTATGACTTTTATCAAGATGAAGAGAATAATTTTATCATTGTGGAAATGCCCGGTGTGTATGAAGAGGAATTAACGATCCGCTTAATATCTAAAACCCAGCTGCTGATCAAAGGAACGATCACGCCTGTTTTTCCCGCCGAAATGGAGGTGCTGCGTGAACGGTATTACGGCGAAATTGAGCGCACTATTCAGCTTCCTGAAGCCACCGAATCCCATTTATTGCAGCTTCAGCTGTTAAACGGGCTTCTTCACATTTCGTACCCAAGACAAGTCGAAACCATCGCGTTTGATAAAGGGCTTTAATAAGATACATTTATACCATCTAATCAACAATCAGTCATGGTTGAGAGACTGTGAATATGATCCTCAAATGAACCCGCCCGGTATTCTTATACGAATGAATGACCACCCTTTCGGATTTCAAAGAAATCTAAATTAAACTGGTCAAGTGGTAGTATGAACTTCACTTGGGAAGATTTTGTTCTCATTATATCTGATGTCATCTTGCTGAGAATGTCGGGATTTATATCGGAACGATTATCGTTCAGCCCATCATCGAACACAACCTCATCAAAACACTGATCGCAGCTGCAATCTTTACGATTGCTCTCTTTATGTAATGGCTTCAAGTGAAGGCTAACTGGAAAAGCGAGAATCGTTATTGATAATAGACATGTACATACAGAAAACTTAAAAAGAATGAGGCTTACAGCTGATCAGATTGAAATTGCAACTGAGACTTCAGAGAGTACCTACCGGATGTCAAAAAAGCGACATTAGAAGCAAACGGCCAGTTAGGGTTAGAATTGATAAAATCAATGAGAATGTAAAACCAAGTCCTCATAAGCCGCATTAAAAAGACGCCTGTTTTGGACGTCTTTTCGATTTTTTCACGTTATTTTTTACCGTTTCGTTTAACCAATCGATCCTCACGCTGAGTAAACTAATAAGCAGTTCATACAGAGAGAGGAGAAATATAATGGACAAACATCCAATTATTCATTCGATTTCTGGAAACAGCGTCTCGAATACTGCGGCGCATTTTCTATCAGTCCGCTAACGATGTCTAAATCAGAATCCGGTGTTGGTGGATCGAATAAGGGAATTGTTTTTCAATATAACCTTTTTAGTCAAACAAGCTCCACCAATAGTCAATATTCGAGTCAACAAGTGATAAACTCACTTCAAGAGCTTATCCAAAAGCTTTTAGCCAATTCTTAAACATTTTGATGAAAGTGCCTCTCCAGCTTTTGTATCTCACCTTTTGTCAGGAAATCACTCAGGTGTTTTTGGTTTATTTCTTTACTTTTGAAACAGTCATTCCGTCGCCGATTGGGATCAGCAGGGATTCCAGCTGAGGATGCTGAGCCACTGTTTTATTGAATGTCCTCATGACTTCTGTATGGCGCCGGGGTGCAGCCTTTTGATCTGCCACACTGCCACCTGCAAGCACATTATCTGCAACAATGACAGCACCTGGCTTTGCAAGCTCAATGCAATGTGTCAAGTACTGTTCATAATTCCCTTTGTCAGCATCGATAAATAAAAAAACAAATCGCTTATCACTTTTGACCAATTGTTCAAGGCTTTGCAACGCAGCACCTGTCATATATGTGACTTGACCGCCAAAGCCGGCTTTTGTTAGATTGCTGTGCGCTAACTCGGCATATTCCTTCTTTAATTCAAGAGAGGTTAATGTTCCTTCTTTCCCGAATCCTCTGGCAAGGCAAATTCCGCTATCCCCCCGAGTGCCCCAATCTCCAGAACATGTTTGGCGCCTGAAATGGACACAAGCATGGTGAGCAGCTTTCCAGCAGAAGGAGATACAGATATAGATGGCATACCATTTTCTTTGATGGACGAAACCACTTCTTCCAAAAGATCATCTTCATTAGAAAACACGAATCAATATAATGTTCATTTGTTTCATTCGGTTCCTTTCCTTTCTCTCCATTTTCTGAAGATGCCTCTGTATCTTCACCTTTTCCGGATACATCCTTTGCTTCACTTTCAATGTATTTCAAATAACTGGATAAATTCGTTGATCACCATATCAATGGCTTTTAATTCGCCGACAAGCATTTGCTGGATAGATTGGAATTCCGGCTGTTCTAACTGCTGCTTAATAGTCGCGCGCTTCAAATGCATCATCTCTAAAAAGGCCATGGCCCTGCCGCGGCGAAAAGTTTTTGGTCCATGATGCTGTGAACCGCCTCTGCCCCTGTGACGATCCCCACGATGATGCCCTTCTTTCTTAACATCTTTGCTCTTCATTCATAAAGCCCCTTTCCTACATTATGTGATGCTAATTGTATACAAACGTATACAAAGTGTCAGATAATCATTTGAATATTACTGTTTCTAAAAAATCAAAAAGGATGCTACACCTTGTAGCACCCTTTTTTGCTTCACTTATTGGTTTGTTTAGAAATGATTTTGCTGGATTTGATGTGATGTTTCTATGCAAGCCCAATGATATTCCACAGGATGGCTGCTGAAAATATGATGAAGTGAGGAATACTGATATGCTGATGGATCAATCACTTATATCCCATGATTGATCCTCATTCTATAATGCAGAACATATTGATTCATTTGCTCCAGCTCAATTTCAGAAAGCTCCTTTTCATTTGGAAAGCGTAAAGCTTTATTCATCTTCATATAACTGATAAACCCTTTTCAGCCTTTCTTCGAGCTGTTCAAAATGAACAAAACGGGCTTCTCTCAGAAACTCAGTCCCATCGATGAACAAAAGAAGCACAGGGACGGTGAAGACTGAAAATCTGCCGGCGACCTCTTCTACATCGTCAGCATTGATATGCCCCAATGTGATATTTGGAAACTGATCCAAGACTATTCTGAGCTGCGGCAGAACAGCGTGACATACTGTACAGCCGGGCCTTGATATATAGATAAAACTGAATTGATGCTGTTTAATAAAATTCTCTATAGCATATAATGAATGTAATTCTGTCATCTCTTTCATCCATTTACTCCTTCAAATTGGTCTGTCTTTCATGACCAAGCTCATCGATACGTATCATTCACTATACACATTTATATTTATTATATCCGCTTTTTTGCTTTGCAGGGTACCTGCAAGTTTGCCCGAAAATCGCAAAACAAAAGAACAGTTACCGCATGCCAGTAACTGTTCTTAGATACTTTCGTATTAAAAATGCACAGCGTAAGCCCCTGAACCGATGAGTGCAACCCCGATGGAGACTGCAATCAGCACCACGTTATATTCAAAACCGCCGGCGCCATTCGCAAATCCTTTCGCTCCATGGACTTTTACGATAGCACCTAACATAATGATCGTGATGATAGCAGCTCCAAGCGGGAGGAACACACCTAAAATAAATAGAATTCCGCTTACTAATTCCCCAAGACCTGATAAAGCGGCCGCGACGTTACCTGGTTTAACCCCAATTGACTCGAACCATTGTCCGGTTCCTTTAATCCCGTATCCGCCAAACCAGCCGAATAATTTTTGTGATCCATAAAACAGAAACACCACACCAATCATAATACGAATAAGCAATAGTCCTGCATCTTCCATTTTTATCTCTCCTTATTTTTCATGTAACATGATATGCTGAAAGGCACCAGTCTGATTCTTTGCCGCCAGTACCGTCCAGCAATCATCTGTTGAATATATGCCTTTTATTTTCATCATGCGTCAGCATTCATTAAAATCAATCCAACTCTCTCACTTCAAACGGCAGCAGCCCTTGTTCAATTTGTGTTCGATGCGGTTCATACTGCACAGGCAGCATCAATTTCCCACCCATTGTTTCTGGTGATTCATCTTGTGCAAAGCCCGGCGGGTCAGTTGCGATTTCAAACAGAATTTCCCCATGTTCTCTGAAGTAAATCGCATTAAAATAGTTTCTATCCCGAACAGGAGTCACACCGTATCCGTGAGAAGCAATATATCTTTGCCAATCTAATTGATCTTCGTCATCGCTAGCACGCCAAGCGATGTGATGCACCGTGCCGACTCCCATTTGCCCGCGGCCAATAGGCGTTAATTTAAGGTCAATCACATTTCCGATATCACCGGCAGAACGATAACGAACGAAGTCTCCTTCCATGCCGACTCGTTCCAGCCCCATGATGTTTTCTAATAGCTCAGCGGTTTTATCAGGCTGCGCTGATAACAGGGTTGCACCGCCAAAGCCTTTAATGGCAACATCAGGTGTTATATCTCCGAACGTCCACGTATTGGCTTCTCCTTCTTCTCTTTCCACGATTTCTACATGCAGGCCGTGCGGATCATCAAATTCTACATATTGTTCTCCAAAACGCTCGATTTTGGTGTATGGAACGTTGAACTTTTCAAGTCTCTTTTCCCAAAAAGCCAAAGCTCCCTTCGGCACCACATAAGAAGTCACGCCAACTTGCCCATCTCCAATGATGCCTCGGCGGGCTCCCGCCCACGGAAAGAAGGTGATGATTGTTCCCGGCTTCCCGCCTTCATTTCCAAAATAAAGATGATACGTGCCTGGATCATCAAAATTGACCGTTTGCTTGACCAATCGAAGCCCCAGGACTCCTGCGTAGAAATCTGCGTTTTCTTGAGGGTGACCGACAATTGCTGTAATATGATGGATTCCCATCGTTTTTTTAGCCATTTTTATCCGCTCCTTTAAACGTTCATTTAGATATACTCGACAAACTCATTTACAGGCTTCCGATAGCCGCGCGGCCTGCTGCTCTCTGTTTTTTCTTTCCCAATTGTAATCATCATGACAACCTCAAATTGATCATCTATATTCAAAATCTGTTTCACGGCTTCCGCATCAAAGCCGATCATAGGGCAGGTATCCCAGCCTTTTTCCTTAGCGCTCAGCATAAACATCATCGCTGAAAGTGAAGCATTCCTTATCGCCTCATCACTCTTAAATTGTTCTCCCCTGTTTTCATAAAACGAAACGGTGTCTTGAACCATGTGATCATACTCTTGCTTATTTAATACCCCTAACACCTTTAATCCTTCATAGATGTCAGCCGCTTGCTGATATGCCTGCTTATCCCCTAATACCAAAAGAACCGCAGATGAGCTAAACACTTTATATTGTCCGTTTGCGGCCTGTTTCAGCTTTTCTTTTACATCCGGGTCTAGAACCGTCACATATTTTGTATGCTGCAAATTAAAAGCCGATGGAGCCAATGCAACCAATTCAAACATCTCATTAAGTTCACCTTTCGTGATTGGATGATCTGGAAGGAAGTTGCTTGCAGATCTTCTTTCTTTGACTAGCTGTGAAAATTCAGCCATTTACGATACACCCCTTTTATCTCGAATCCGAGATATTACTTTATAAAAAATCACATTGCACAAAATTCAAAAGAACTTACAATGATTGAGATTCTCTACATTATTCAGCAACACGCAGGTTTACGCTTGAATCGTTGGCATTTTATCTTGAATTAAAATATCTTGAATATGAGATAATAATAAAATACGGATGTTCTAATGTCAACAGGTTTTTAAAAATGAAGTGGAAATTTTTCACTGAAGCAGAATTTTAGTTGACCATCACCGCTTGTTACATAAGAACCTATTTGTTTGCTGTGTGATCTTTAGCCCGGCTCCAACTTTTTTTCTTTCACCTTATTTATTAGTAAACAGGAAACAACGTTGCTATAGACCCACTCGAAATGGAATTGGTATGATAAGCAAAGTGATTACACAAGAAAGGATACGGAGAGCGAATAAAAAGCACTCCTATTTTTTTGTGCAGTTTTATAGGAGGAAAAAATGGCAAGTGAAAGAGAACAAATAAGCAAAAAGGTTGCTTTGATTGCATTGATAGCCAATCTGATCTTAATGGCAGGAAAGGTCTTTTTTGGGCTGATAGGCGATAGTGAAGCTGTTTTTGCAGACGGAATCCATTCCGCAGCGGATGTCGTTGCTTCGATTGCTGTCCTGGCAGTGATCGGCATATCCAATAAACCGCCTGATCAAGACCATCCTTTTGGGCATGGAAAAGCTGAAGTCATTAGTGAGGCGATTGTAGGAATTATCTTAGTGATCGTATCCGTTTATATCCTAATAGAAGCGATTCTGTCCTTTGTTGAAGGGCCAAGCGTTCCACAATACAGCGCATTGTTTGCAGCTCTGATTTCGTACGTGGCTAAGGAGATCCTATATCGTTATTCCATAAAGCAGGGAGAAAAATGGAACAGTAAAGCGATTATAGCGATTGCATACGATCATAAAGGCGATATCGTTGCCTCTCTTGCCGCTTTTATCGGCGTCCTATTGGCGATTATCGGAAACACCCGCGGATGGTCCTATCTGTTGTACGCCGATGCAATTGCCAGTGCAATCGTGGCTTACCTTATTTTTAAGATTTCAATGGAATTAATCAGGCCGTCTGTTGATGTTCTTATGGAGAAAAGTGTTGCTCCCGAGCTGATAGAGGAATATAAAGCTGTTATTTTTCAATGTGATCAAGTAAAGCGAATCGATAGAATCCGCGCGAGAGAACATGGCCACTATAAATTGCTTGATGTCCGTCTATCTTTGGATCATGATTTGACGATTAAACAGGGACACGATATTGCCCGCGAAATCCGAAATGAAATCAAAAGACAGTATCCAGATGTTGAAGAAGTGCTCATCCATGTGAATCCTTATTTTGAAGAATGAAAAAGCTCCTTTTCAAAAGGAGCTTTTTCTTTATGCCGTTTGTTCAAAAATGTTTTTTATCCTCGATAATGTCAATTTGTTCGGACATTATCGCGCCTTACTATATAATGTGAATGTATAAATCATATGAACAGAAAGGTTGTTAAAATGAAGGAATTTTTTTCGATTGGAGAAGTTTCAAAGCTATTCAATGTGAAAGTCTCTACTCTTAGGTATTATGATGAAATTGGTCTTTTGAAACCGGAATATAAAGACGAGCATACGAACTATAGATATTATTCTACCCAACAGTTCGAGCGGTTGGATACCATCAAGTATTTGAGAGCTTTAGGCCTGCCAATCAATAAACTTCTTGATTTTTATAATTCTCAAAATACAAACACTCTGATTCATTTACTGAAAAGCCAGCAAACTGAAATTGATCGCAAAAAGAGAGAATTGGAACGCATAGAAAAAAAGATCTCCCGCCGCATCATGCAAATAGAAAATGCCGTCCACACGCCGTTACATCACATTACAAAAATCAAACTTCCCGCATTACGTGTGGCTTATTTACAGCATGAGTATATTCTCGGCCATGATATCGAACATTCATTAGCCAAATTAAGAACTCATCTGAATGTAAACGAGAATATATTTATAGGCAAGATCGGTTTATCTATTTCAGCAGCAAATGTAATAGCAAATCAGTTCGACAAATATTCCAGCATATTCATGATTCTTGAAGATGAAAATGAAGAAACTTCATCCGAAATCATTTTTCCTCCAAGAGACTATCTGCAAATCAGGTTTAAAGGGTCACATCCAGAAGCCGAACCATATTACAAACAGTTACTGGCATATATGAACGAACATCATTATGAGATAGCGGGAGACTCAATCGAAATCACACTCATTGATTATGGGATTACAAATAATCTAGACAATTATGTGACTGAAATCCTGCTGCCCATCAAATAAATTTCATGAATATGTTTTTAATCTCCCTTGACTCTCTACTAACTTGAGGGTTTAATTTTTATGCAGGAATCATTATTGGAGGAGAAAGCTTATGTTTGGGACCATTTTTAACACAGTGATGATCATTGCAGGAAGTATAATTGGCGGGTTATTCAAAAAAGGCATTAAAGATGAATACCAGGATATCCTGATGCAGGCAATGGGATTCGCTGCAGTCGCGCTGGGGATCAACGCGATTACACAGCATTTGCCTGATAGTAAATACCCCATTCTTTTTATCGTGAGTTTAGCCCTTGGAGGTTTGCTTGGCCAAAGCATCAATCTGGAATTACGATTCAACAAGCTGGTGAATAAATTCTCTAAAAGCAATTTAGCGGAGGGTTTATCAACTGCGATCTTATTATTTTGTATAGGTTCTCTGTCAATATTGGGCCCTGTTGAAGCGGCTCTAAATAAAAATTATACGTATCTCCTGACAAACGGGATGTTAGATGGCATTACCTCCATTGTGCTTGCTTCGACTTTTGGTTTTGGAATCGCAGCGGCTGCCATTGTATTATTTGTCTGGCAGGGCTCCATCTATTTATTTGCTAAAGTAATGGAGAGCGCAATCAATACAGACCTTATCAACGAAATCACAATTGTAGGAGGCATACTCATCCTTAGCTCAGGGTTAAGCATTCTGGGAATTAAGAAGTTTAAAACGCTGAATCTGCTGCCGTCCCTGTTGATCCCGCCTATTGTCATTTACGTGATTCATGTATTTGGATTGCGTTTTTAATGTCGAGCTTCAAACACAGGCTTCAAGGAAGGGGGTGTTCCAGATAGTAAAGCGGAATTCACTAATGCCGCCATGTTTTATCAGTGAAACAGATGGTGAGTGGTTCATAAGGAAGTGAATTGTATCCGTATGGATATTTTCCAATAATAGAGTCTCTCTAATCGGGCTCTATTTTTCTACATGAACCAACCCTAATGACTAGGCGGCAGTTTTCGGACAGCAGCTCAGCTCACTTCACAACACACGCACAAAAAAATACCAAGGTATTCACAACCCTTGGTATCATGTGAAAATGACATTCCCTGCCACTACCTTAGTCCCCGTTCTACATTCGTAATAGCAAGGATACCTTGTTATGCGCCCAGCATCAGACAATATGAAGCTCAGTCTTTGGAAATCAGAAACCGAATACCACGCAAGAATCAAATCATTCTATATTGTCCTCTATAAGGTTTTTTCACCTCTGGGTGCATTTTCATTAAAGTATTCATAAATGATGTCATATTAGAGATGTGCACACCAGTTTCCTTCTCAATCTTTCTTTTCAGCTCAATACTGCTCATTGGCTTATCCTGCTGCTTTAATATGTGTAATGCTGCTTCACGAGAGGCTTTTGATTCAGCTCTGCCCTGTCTTCTTTTTTTTTGTTGGATTGGTTTTGATGTTACACGATATGTCTTTACATCATTTGCTGTTTGTTCGAGCGCGACTTGAGATGGGAGCTTCTTTTCTTTACTAGACCGTTCTAATGCTCTTAAGCTTGAAAAGATCTTCTCCCGTTCTAACTGGAACTCACGAAGTATCGATATTTCATGTTTATCTATTTCTGCTAATCTCATACACAAAGCTTCTCTTTGATCAGCCATCTTCTTCCCCCCAATTAAGCAGGCGGACAAGAGCTTTATTCCACCTGCAGATCTGAGTAATTGTTCAACTCTTTAGTACCCTGACCAGGGAAACCAAAATATTTATGAAGATGAGTGGCGCTATTAAGCCTTTATTCGTTTTATAAATGCGCTTATCATGATCTTTTTGTTCGGAACATACTCAGTATATAGCCGCCTATTCCCCCTATAATAGCTGGAATGAGCCATCCCAGCCCTATGCTGTACATAGGAAGAATCTGAGTGAAAATGCGATTTACGACTTCAATTTTTATCCCAGCTTCATTCAAACCGTCAAATAGGCTAATGATAAACGTGAACAGTAAACTGCCCTGATACACTTCAGCCTTCCCTTTAAATACAGAATGCAAAAACGTTAAAAAGATTAAGGAAATCGCGATTGGATACATCGTCATTAAGACAGGCATGGACACCTTAATGAGCTGTGTTAACCCTATATTTGAGACAAGCGTACTAAACACTGCTAACATTACAGCTATTTTTTTATACGAAATGTTCGGAAATAATTCATGAAAAAAGGAAGAGCACGCTGTGATCAGTCCGACACTTGTTGTCAGACATGCTACTGTAATCATTAAGCCCAATATGATGGAACCATAGGATCCAAAATAATAGGATGAAACCTTAGCCAAAACCTCGGCTCCATTTTCTAAAAGCCCCAGCTTTTCAACGCTGGAGGCTCCCATATATGAAAGGGCAGTATAGATAAGGGCTAGGAGTGTCGCAGCAATCGCAGTTGCTTTTGCACAAATGATCACCAGCTGTTTTTTGGTGGCAGCACCTTGTTCTTTAATTGCATTCACGATGATGATTCCAAAAACAAATGCTACAAGGGCATCCAGAGTCAGGTACCCTTCCTGAAAGCCTTTAAAAAACACATGTGATGTATACCCTTTTGATGGTGCTTGAATTGTTCCGATTGGATGGACAACAGCTACCACTACAAGCAATCCGATAAATGTCAATTTAATTGGCGTTAAAAATTTTCCGACTACATCAATAATTTTTGTAGGGTTGAGTGATAACAGACATGCAACTGTGAAAAATAATATCGTAAATATGATTAATGGAACAGGGCCTGCATCATCTGATAAAAAAGGTTTTACTCCAATTTCAAACGATACGTTCCCAGATCTCGGGATTGCGAAAAAAGGCCCGATTGCCAGATAGAGAATCGTCGTAAACACAATTCCAAACACCGGATGCACACGGCTGGCTAGCGATTGTAAATTATGTTTACCTGAAAAAACAAATGCTGTCATTGCCAGCAATGGCAAGCCAACTCCTGTCACTAAGAAGCCAGCATTGGCGATCCATACATTTGTTCCAGCCATTTGACCAAGCATAGGCGGGAAAATGAGATTTCCTGCTCCAAAAAACAATGCAAATAGCATTAATCCTATAATGATGATATAGGAAGAAGAAACTTTCTTTGACATGATAAATCCTCCGATTACCGTAAATACTTTTTTAAATGACCAGCAAACATTGCAGCTGCTATTTGCATTGGCACGGCGTTGATTCTAAAATCATAAGCTTGTATCAGTCTTACATATTTTTATCAAGTTCAAATAACATAATAATCCTTTCGATTAGACATTGCATCCATGGCTGTTATCTCACTTTGGCCATGTAAGATGTCGATTCAATAGAATCCAGGGCGATTGCTGCGTTTGATCTCTGTCGCATGGGCGATGTTCTGATCAACTGGTTTAGCCGGTTAAAAAAACTGGATTGTCGCCGAGACAGGATTTTTTTCATGTGCATGAACCATATGAATTAGACTCCCAAGCTTTAATTCTGCAAAACCGCCTCGCAAAAAATGAGCGGCTACAAACTCCATTGATCCCGTAAAAATGATGAAACTCATGATGCTCGGATAGATTGCATGAATTCCTAAGTAATGCATAAAGATTCCATAAGCAATCCCCAAAAATAAAAATCCTGCCTAAATCGGAATCGTATATCGGAAGGCCGAACGAAATACAGCCCATTTTTGATCTCCTTTTTGATTCACACCTTTGAGCAACATATTTAATGTACCATACAAAATCCATACAAAAAACAAGATCATTGTAAGGATGACAATGATTCTTTGTATAATAAAATAGAGAACCATATATGAGTGTTATGCTTTCTTCAACAGAATCATTAGATAGTTAAGAATAACATTATCTAGGCTAGTTTGGACCGGTAAGTGTTATTAGTTATTAAAATGAATGCTGTAACCCAAAAACATATCAAACCGTTTGGTATGTTTGTTTGTAATCCCTATGAATGGCTATAAATGACAAAACCAGCAAATTCACTGGTGCCTTATCGCTTAGCATCCTCTATTTCAGCTCAGGCAATAATGTTTCCAGCTCAATTAATCATGTATGACAAAGTCAGCTTGGGCCTCTTCCTTTGCAAAATCAAAATAGCATCCGATTGCCAGCAAACCATTATCTTTAGCCGCATTTATATGTCAGATAGACGGTCTCCGACAACTGCTGCATGTTGAATGACGTATTTTTGCAGAATAGTATTAACGAAATCACTTTTATTAAGAATATGTATTTGTTGAATACTAAATGTTTCAGTTACCCACCTGTCCATTGATAAAAACTCGCAATTGCTTTTTGATACTCTATTAAGCCATTACTCGCTATAAAAATTGAATAATTGTTGTTTTTAAAATATCTGAACATCTTTTTAACTGCCGGCTTCACCTTCTAAATACTACCACATTGAAAGGCTATAAAATCGCCTACAGCATGATCAGGGAATAAACGTTAAGCAAAAAAGCAGATCATAAATGATCTGCTTTTTCTATTACATGATTTGTTTCTTTTGTTCATGATCTATTTCTGGCTGTATTTCCTTCGTGAGTTGATGCCCTTCTATGTCCACATTCGGAATAATCTTGTCTAGCCATTTTGGCAAATACCAGGCTGCATTCCCCATCAGTTTCATGACACTTGGAATCAGTGTCATTCGTACAATAAATGCATCAAAGAGCACACCAAAGGAAAGAGCCAATCCGTTGGCTTTAATAGAAGCTTCACCAGCAAAGATAAATCCAGCAAAAACAAATATCATGATCAGGCCGGCTGCGGTGACAACAGGACCGCTGTGTTTTAATCCAGCTTGAATCGCTTGTACTGGATTCTTTGTTTTCACATATTCTTCACGCATTCTGCTTACAAGGAATACTTGATAATCCATGGCTAATCCAAACAGTATCCCAATAGATAAAATTGGCAAGAACGCGAGTATCGGCCCTTTTTCAGGTATTTTGAAAAAGTCGATGAGATTCCCGTCTTGTAAAACAAATACACAGATTCCAAGAGTGGCTGTCATCGTCAATATGAAACCCGCAACAGCAACAAGAGGCACAAGCAACGAACGGAATACGATTGTCAGCAATACAAACGCAAAACCAACAATGAGTACAGCAAACACCGGTATCGCATCATTAAGGCGTTCTGAAATATCAATATTCACTGCAGTCGATCCAGTAACGAGCAAATCTACCCCATTTTTATCTGATAAGCTGCGTACATCCTTTACCAAATCCTTCGTTGCTGCATCATTTGGACCTGTTGTAGGAACTACCGTAATGATGGCAAAGTTCCCTTCTTTATTAGGCATTGCAGGCGTGACACTCGCTACATGGTCTAGTTCCTTTATTTCTTTCACTGCATCTGCGAAGGCTTCCGCCTTATTTTCTGTTACACTTGTGGCATCCGCTACGATTGTTAATTGACCATTAAATCCTTCTCCAAAACCGTCGGCAAGCAAGTCATAAGCCCGGCGATCTGGATTATCCTTCGCTTTCATCCCTGCATCAGGCAAGCCCAGCTCCAAATGCATAGATGGGATACTAATAACGAGCAAAATGAGAATGCTGCATACACTTAGCATGATAGGATTTTTTGTGACAAAGCGTCCCCAGACATTTGTTTCAGCGCTTTGTTTTTCTTTTTTCTTGTTTGATTTCGGAACCATCCGTTTCCCCGCTATCGACAAGACGGCAGGCACAAGCGTGATTGAAGCGAGAACAGCTAACAATACACTAAGCCCTGCTGTCAGCCCCATTGCAGACATAAAAGGAATGTCAACGACAGTCAATCCGCAAAGTGCGACGATAACAGTAAGTCCGGCAAAAACAACTGCACTCCCAGCTGTTCCTGTAGCTCTCGCGATTGATTCATTTTTTTGTATACCTTCGCCTAAAAACTGGCGGTGCTTCGTAAAAATAAATAAAGCATAATCAATCCCAACAGCAAGGCCAATCATTCCGGCTAATGAAAGACTAACGGAAGCAATATCAAATACTTGTGTCCCAATCAAAACAAGTCCAATACTTACACCTAATCCAATCAGTGCAGTTAAAATCGGCAAACCTGCTATTAATAAGGAGCCGAATGTAATGGCTAAAACGACAAAGGCCAAAATAATGCCGACAATTTCAGACACTCCGCCTATCTCCATCTCGGCTCCTGGTACATCTCCGCTTAGCTCAGTTTGTAATCCCTCGTCATCAGCCAATTTCAAACTGTCTTTTAAGTGTTTGATAGAGTAATCTTTTATATCATCTGCTGAAGATTTATACTTGATATCAGCATAGGCAACGGTGCCATCTTTCGCGATTGTTCCTGTAACAAAAGGACTTGCAATCGAGTCAACAGAATCATCTTTATTGATTTCCGTCAACGTATTTTCTATTGCTTTTTTGGCTGACTCTGCAGTAAGTTTCTCTCCATCTTCAGCTCCGAAAATCACCCGTATGCTCCCTTTATCAGGACCGTGAGGAAATTCTTTTTGAATGATATCCATCGCTTTTTCCGAAGGTGTGTCAGGTATGGACATATCCTCAGAAAAACTTGGTTTTAACGTGATTGCAAGGCCTACCGAAGCAACTAACACAACGATCCACGCACATATTACTTTTATGCGATTGCGAGCAACCCATCCTCCTAATTTATATAACATTCTAGACATGATAATCTCCTTTCAGCACATTGCTTGATAACATTCTTTGCTTTCTCATTGTAGTTGACATTGAAATAAAAAAAACGTACATTCGGGCATGTACGTTTGGGCAAATTTCAAATATATGATGTTATTCGTCTAATGTCAGAATGCCTCTTTGCATTGCAATCGTCACTGCCTCAGTTCTTGAATTTGCGCCTAATTTATTGTAAATGGACGTTAATCTAGACTTTACAGTTCTCTCAGAGACACCCAAATCAAAGGCAATCGCTTTACTTTTAAGACCTTTAGCAATGGCTTTTAGAACAATGACTTCCTTTTCTGTCAGCTGCGTATCACTGCTCTGCTTCTTCATCCGCTCCAATTGGACTTCTTGCAGACGTTTTAAGATATCAGGCTGCAATAGCACGTTTCCTCTTATTGCTGCATCCATTGTATGAAAGAGGGTTTCTGAACTCGTATCCTTCAATAGATATCCTTTCGCCCCTAATTCAATTCCTTCGATCATTAAGTGATCTTCATTATACGTAGTCAAAATAATGATGGGGATGTCGTGTTTTTCTTTTATTTGTTTAATGGCTTCTAACCCGCTCATCTCAGGCATATACAAATCCATGAGAATGATATCCGGTTTTAATTCATCTGCAAGGCGGACTGCTGCTTTGCCATTTTCCGCCTCTCCTATGATGGTGTAGTGATCATTCGTTTCAATTAAAAGCTTCAGACCTTCCCTCACGACAAGATGGTCATCAACGACTAAAACCTTATTCATCCTGCATCTCTCCCTGAATTGGTACGTTAATCTCGATGTGTGTTCCTATAGATTTTGTACTCTTTATATTGAATTGGCCATTCATTGCTCTGACGCGTTCTTGTATACCAAGAAGCCCATAATGTCCTCTCTTTTTCTTTCCCTTCTCAACATTAAATCCTTTGCCATTGTCCTTGACAGTTAGATGCAGTCTCCCTTTTTCATCATCCCAAATGGATACCCAGATCGTTTCTGCTTCGGCATGCTTTGCTGCATTCGTTATGCATTCTCCAATGATGTAATAGCAGTTTTCAGCTGTACGAACGTCTAACACCTGATGTAACCTGTAGTCTACAAAACAAGCCGTGCCTGTTGACTCCTGAAAATGATCCATTAAAGAGGTAATTCTTTCTTTTAAAAAACCGATTTCTTCTGATTTGCTGCGCAGATCGTCAATCGCTGAACGTGCATCAGCTAATGTGCTTTTCACTCTATTCATAGATTGTTGAACGATTTCTTTTGCTCTCTCTGTGTTGTCTTTGGCGAGATGAACATGAATCGCATCCAGCTGCATGTTTAAACTAACCAGCCCTTGAGCAAGCGTATCATGTAAGTCCCGGGCCATACGCTGTCTCTCGTTTTGCAGTGTCAGCTGTTCTACCTGCTGATGGGCAAGCTCCAGCCTTTCAAGAGTCAGCTGCGCTTTTATCTTTTCATCGACTTGGGCAAATAATGTAGCGGCATAAGTAATAATCACGCTCATAATAGGTACGGCAATGACAAGAAAATGCAAATATTCACCTTTGTGAATCTGATGTGGTACATTGATTGACAGCAGAAGCAATAAATAAAGGATGAGGAACGTCTTTCTTCTGTCTGCCATTCCTGCAATCTGTCCAATCAAAAATGCATAAAGGCCAATGATGATCAGCACTAAGAAGCCAGTCATGACATTAGCCAGTGTAAAAGTGATCAAACCTTGCAGCACAAAATATAGAATGACCCTTTTTTTAACCCAGCGATATGAATGCCAATGCAGCAAAGCAAAAATGGCGGTCAATACTGTAAACACATGAAGCAATAAAATGGACCAGCTCCCAATAATAAATTGCAGCACGATAGAGGCTATATAGATCATGAGAATAAAAGCCAGTCCCGGCACTCTGAGTGCAAGCATATTTAATGCCCGCCTATCATGTGAGTGGTATTTTTCTTTGAAAGGATTCCTTCTAAACAAACCTCATCCACTTCCTTTAACTGTTTACCGAACCGATCCTAATGACAGCGGCACACCATTTATTTGAACGTGCAACCCATACTTTTATCCACTCATTTTATAGGAAGAGCAGGAACACAACAATACCAAGATACAGTGAATAACTAGAGTTCCTGACATGTGACCATTGCCCAAAAGTACATAAGCGTTCTGCCTTTATGTACGTTTTATCTTTCCAAATTTACAGTTAAAATAATGAGGAACTCACTATTCATTGAAGGAATGATCATCATTGAAATCGATTGATCTCACAATTTTATCATTAAAAAGAAAAGGAATCCGAACTGAGAAAGTGTTAAAAAATCAGTGCCCTGATCGATTAAGCAATGTGAACCAAAAAACAGACAAGCATAGAAACAAAAATGCTCAATCAAAGAACACGTGTAAAGAAAAAGAGGAATGAATATGTATTGGTTTTTAGGCGCTTTATTATATTTTCTCATCGGTACTTGTATATTCATTGGAGTCATTAGAGACAGTCACTCAGGCTCATGGATACTCCTTGCATTAGCAGCTCCACTCATCATTGTTGGCTATCCTTACTTTTATTCAAAGCAGCTTCTTGCCAAAAGATAATGAAATAGACGCCATACAAACTGCACATTGGTAAAATGGTCAATGTCGGGATACAATTTATGTATCTTAAGGAAAGGAGTCTTGCCTTATGAGTCAAAGAGTGTCCTACTATGATGTTGCACCTGAAGGTATGAAGATGATGATGGATATGGAGAAATACACGAAACAATCTTCAATTAACCGAACGACGAGAGAGCTAATTAAAATCAGAGTTTCTCAAATAAACGGCTGTGCTTTCTGCTTAGATATGCATACTTCTGATGCCCGCAAAATGGGCGAAACTGAACAGCGAATTTACTGTTTACATGCTTGGAATGAATGTGATTTTTATTCACCTGAAGAGAAAGCAGCGCTCGAACTATCTGAACACATCACGCTCATTCCCTCTAAAAGGGTTCCTGATGAGCTGTATCATCGAGTGCGAGAACATTACGATGAAAAACAATATGTTGACCTTGTTCTCATCATCAATCAAATAAACAGTTGGAATCGCATCTCTATTGCAATGGGTAATCAAGCAACTTCGAGATAATGAGAAGGAGTAAGATTTTAACGAATCTTACTCCTTCTTTCTCATTCTCTTATTAAAAAGTTCCCTAAATATTCACTTTGAAGTATTTCTCAAATGCGGTTTTCCCGCTTTGTGTCATCCTAACCGCTCTCGTTTTCGGCATACGAACGATCCATTCTTCTTCTAACATGCGCACCAATAAGGCGTTTCCTAACGCCCCTGCAATATGATGCTGCCGCTCACTCCAATCCAAACAGCAGCGGGCAAATGCTCTCCTCTTATGTCGTTGGTGCTCTTCATTGATGCCTAACTTCGAAAAGAACAAAGAACCCTCTGAAGTCACCTCAAAGTTTAAATCGACTTTTTTTAATATTCCCTGCTCAACTAGTGAATGTGTCATTTGCACACCCACATAACCTGCCAGATGATCATAACAGGTGCGGGCGAAATGCAAGTCACTTTTCTCTTTTGAATCTTTTAAAGATGTGACTTTGGCTTTAGGCGCAATACGAAGCAATTGCTCAATCATGTTTGCAGTATCAGAGTTAGACAATCTGTAATACCGATGTCTTCCATGCTTCTCTACACTGATCAGCTTTTCTTCAAGCAATTTTTTCAGGTGAAAACTTGCGGTTTGAGGTTTAATGTTCGCGAGATATGCAAGCTCTCCCGCAGGATGTATCCTTCCATCCATTAGGGTGAGAAGAATGGAAGAACGGGAGGGATCAGATAGCAACGATGAGATTTTTGCGATATTAGGATTCATGATTTTCCTCCTTACATTCATATTTCGATGATAGTTGAAATGTTAAACCTTTACAATATGAATATAAGGATGACAAGGAGGAATAAACGTTGGACATTGAAAAACAAGATACTCTTCATTTTAAAGAAATCAAACCAAACATCATGTATTATGGTACCTCTACATTTCTTCTTACCACATTGAATGAAGATGGAACCACTAATATCAGTCCTATGTCTTCTTCTTGGGCTCTTGGAAATTATATTGTCCTTGGAGTTGGGCTAGGAGGAAAAGCCATTGAAAATTTGGAAAGACACAAAGAATGCGTCATAAACTTGCCTGGCCCGGAATTATGGGAAAACGTTGAAAGAATTTCGTCTTATAGCGGAAAAAAGAATATACCGCCTTTGAAGAAAGAGCTCGGGTTTACATATAAAAAAGAAAAATACGAGTCAGCAGGCTTAACACCTTTACAATCAAAAACAGTTTCACCAACACGCATTAAAGAATGCCCTATTCACATTGAAGCCGAAGTCAAACATATTCGGTTCCCAGAATATGAGCCATCATTTGCGATTGTAGAGACACAGGCACTACATTTTCACGCCGAGGAGAGTATCATATTGAACGAAAACCATATCAATCCTTCAAAATGGAGTCCGCTGATCTATAACTTTAGACATTATTTTGGTTTAGGAAGAGAAATAGGAAAGACCTTTCGTTCAGCAACATGACCCTTTTTAAGACCGAGCCATGATTTGATCTATTCTAGTAACCCTTGTTATTATCAGATCAAGCGATCATTAGGCTTGGTCTCTTTTTTAGTGAAACATCCATTTAAGGATATAAAAGTTACTTACTTGCCAATTCTTTTATCATTAAACCCAACTCATAAATCCCCTTTTGAAGATCTTCAAGGGATGCATAAGCATATGATAAGCGAACATAATTCCCTTTTTCCTGAGCATAGATACTGCCGAGATTGAGAAGAATCCCTTTTGATAAAGCTTTAGTATAAAGTAATTTCATTGATATTAAAGGCAATATTTTTATCCAGACAAAGAACCCTCCCTTTGGCATGTTCCATGTCGCAACATCCTTCAAATGGGTTTCTAATGCACTCAAGGCCAATTCTCTTCTCACCTTTAATTGCTGTCTAACCTTTTCTAAATGCTGCTGGTATTGGCCGGATGTAAACCACTCCGCCGCTACTCTCTGGGATAATGAACTGGATCCGTAATCTGTTTGCATTTTAATGTCAGATAAACGTTCAATCACCGGTTCTGGTCCGACTATCCACCCAATCCTCAAGCCCGGACTTAATGTTTTCGATAAACTGCCTATGTATAGCACATGCCCATTTTTATCTATTGTTTTAATAGGATAGGGGGGAATTTCATCTATCCATAACTCGCGATAAATGTCATCTTCAATAATGGGAAGCTGTGTATTCTCACTAGCTGCAATGATTTCTTCCCGCCGCTTTTGCGACATTAAAATACCGGTCGGATTATGAAAACAAGGATTTGTATATAATATAGCCCTTCCCCGTTCCCCTCTTGTGATATGAAGATTTCCCGGCAAAAGTCCCTCATTATCCATAGGAAGCCCGGTCAGTTTCATGCCAGCTGATTGAAATACGTGTAATGAATAAAGGTAAGATGGCTGATCAAGATAAACGGTTGATCCTCTTTGCAAAAGCCCCATCGATATCAGCTGCAGGGCTTGCAATGCTCCCGAAACAATTAGAATGGAAGAAGATGAGGCATTGATGCCACAGGTTCTTAAATAGTTGCTTAATGCCTCTCTCAACGGAAAATATCCTTTTGGTTCCTCATATCCGAATGCTTCCATGTTTTGAGATACCTTGCCCATCATCTCTTTCATAGCAGTTAAAGGAAAAATCTCAGTTGAAAGTTCGCCTTTACTGAGCTGTATAAGATCCATATTTGATTCTGATTGGTTTATCTCCTGTACGATTTTTTGGCTAGGCTGCTGAATTCCAGAGGTTACATATTGATCCCAATTAGGAGCAGAATTCTTAGCTAATAGTGTCCATGTATTGTTGATAACAACTGTGCCTTTCCCCATTCTGCCTTCTATTAACCCATCTGCCATTAATTCCTCTAAGGCCGTAATCACTGTGCTTCGATTTACCTGAAAGTCTTTTGCAAGCGTGCGCTGGCTTGGAATCTGGCTTCCAATCGGCCACTCTCCATTTCCTATTTTCTCCTTAATAAAATGAACGATTTGTCTGTACTTAGGAAGCTTTTTCGTCTTTTTTTCTTCTGGAAAGCTCATGAAAGCAGTCTCCTTACAACTAAATTGGTTGGGTCAAAATTCGTTTAACTGGTTGAAGTCATATCACCAAATCTTTATTAGTATAGAAACACATTAAATAACTGGTTGGTTTTTGTAAAGAGGAGTGAGAAATATGCGAAAGAAAACAGTTCAAATGATCATATCTAACAGTCTGATGATCGGTTTGTGGGCATCAGCTTTTCCGGGAATTCGCGCAGGTCTGGAAGGGTACACACCAGAACACCTTGCTTTATTTCGTTTGTTAATCGGCTCTATGGCATTATTGCTTTTTGCTGTTTTGACTCAGATGCGCTTGCCTGACATGAAAGACATTCCTGCCATTTTTCTGTTAGGGTTTTTAGGTTTTGCACTCTATCACATTTTGCTGAATATCGGTGAAAAAACAGTTAGTGCTGGAGTTGCAAGCTTACTCGTCACCACAGCACCGATCTTTTCTGCCATGTTATCCCGCCTGTTTTTTAGAGAGCGTTTTGGATTTACGAAATGGATTGGCTCTATGATCAGTTTATTGGGTGTGTCATTGATTGCATTTGGGTCTGGAGACTATACCTATTCAATGAAAGGTATTTTGTTCATCCTGCTGGCCGCTTTTTCGGAGAGTATTTATTTCGTTTTTCAACCCCGCTATATAAAAAAATATGGCTTTATCCGATTCGTTACATTTTCAATTTGGGGCGGAACAATACCTATGCTTATATTTCTGCCAGGCTTAGGCGGAGAGATGATAAACGCTTCCATGAACTCAACACTGTCTATTGTTTATTTAGGTTTGCTGCCAACAATCGTGCCTTACTTTGCCCTTGCATATGTCACTTCACTCGTCGGCTCATCAGAAGCAACCCTTTCGCTTTATGCAACACCGGCTTTAGCCTTGCTTATTTCTTGGTTGTGGATAGGTGAAATACCCGCATTCATTTCTCTGCTAGGCGGAGTGGTGACAGTCGGCGGGGTGTGTTTCACCTATTTAAGACAAAACAAAATGAATTGGTATGGAAACGCTCTTAGACACAAATAAAGAGAAGATACCAATATGGTTTGGTATCTTCTTCTTAAGTATCAAATAGAATTGTATCTCCCTAATGCTCTAATCCAACTCCCCCCATTATGTGAATATGGTGAAAATATCCAATTATAGTATGATCTGAAGTTATTAATAATCTATATTAAAGGATGCTATAATGAATTGATAATGTACACTCCAGGATAGATATATTCAATATAATCATGAAATAGGGAATGAATGAAATGATGGATAAAACTAAAATACTTATTATTGAAGATGACGAAGCAATAGCTGATCTACTTTCATACGGGCTTGCGCAGGAAGGTTTTCAAACGTGTACTGAGGCTAACGGCGCTTTAGGGTTGAAACAGCTAGATCAATTCAAACCCGATCTTCTGCTGCTCGATTGGATGCTGCCAGATTGCAGCGGATTGGATATCTGTAAAATAGTGACCCATCGCTATAATATCCCTATCCTTATGATCACCGCAAAATCAGACATCACCGATAAAGTACTTGGGTTGGAATTTGGGGCCGATGATTATATTACAAAGCCATTTGACTTACGCGAGGTTATTGCTAGAATTCGTACGATACTTAGGCGTCTTGAACAAGCTAACCATGTTAATGATCTAGGAACGTCTAATGAGGAACCTATTCAGTTTAAAAATATTGTGATCATCCCAGACGAAAGAATAGTAAAAAAAGACGGGATCATTGTTGATTTGACTCCTAAAGAATTCGATCTGCTTAAGACGTTGATTGACCATCGAGGGAAAATCTTTACACGTTCAGAGCTGTTGGAATTTATCTGGGGATATGATTTTGCCGGGGATACACGTACGGTAGATACTCATATTCAAAGACTCCGTAAAAAACTGAATGCAAGTGACTTGATTAAAACAGTATTTGGCATCGGATATAAATGTGAGAAGCAGGAGGAGTAGAGAGTGTTACGGACCATCAAGGGTAAATTCATTATTGGGTTTTTTCTGATTTTCTCTCTCTCTTTCCTTGTGCTCAATCAAACGGTCAAGAGCGTCATTAGGTCAAGTAATGAAAAAATTGTGACCTCAGATTTAATAGAGTTGAAAAAAAACAGTATCGTGTATATCAACCAAGCGTTTTTAATCAATCATTATAAAAACAATGAACTATACTTCGGCGATATGGCTGATGAAATAGTGGAAAGTTTAACTCATTCAACCGGAAGCAATGTAGGTGTTTATAGCGTGGATGGCAATTTGTTGTCTTCTTCTAATAAAACGGTGTTTTCGCAAGGTATTGATGAGGACCTAGAAAAAGCGATTAACGGAAAAAATGCTTATCACATCACCTATGATCGAAATAAAGCACAGGTATTTTTCTCTTATCCAGTTGTCATTGATGGTGCAAAAGTTGGCATATTACGCTTTTCTAAAGATTTTAACCTGCTTTACAAACAAAGTGGAGAGATTTTAAATATTATTTTTTATATCGCCCTTGCGATATTTGTGGCGGCGTTCCTTTTCTCTTATATACTTTCCAGACATATCACGATACCAATCGTCAAGCTGACAGAGGCTACCTCAGAAGTCAAAAAAGGAAAGCTGGATGTGGATATCCACTTTCCTAGAAAAGATGAAATTGGCCAGCTTACTATAAATTTCAATGATATGATTACCAGAATTCGAGATCAAATTTCAACCATCGAAAAAGATCGGGATCGGTTGAAGGAACTTAACGAGCAGGAAAAACGTTTTTTTGACAATATGACCCATGAGCTGAAAACACCTTTGACTTCTATTCAAGGCTATGCGGAAATCATAAAAGAAAAAGGGGAATCAGATCCGAAGTTTTTTAATAAAGGAATGAATCATATTGTTGAAGAAAGCCGGCGTCTGCACAATTTGGTCATAAAACTTCTTGAGGTATCTCGAGAAACATCTAAAGATCGTCATTTCAATAGGATCGATGCAGGAACAATTTTGAAAGATGTATGCGAATCTATGAAATTTCGTGCAGAACGATATAACAAAAAGATCATCTGTGAAATGGACGAAGGCCTCTATGTGTATGGCCAAACGAATAGACTGCGCCAACTTTTTATTAATCTTCTGGACAATGCAATCAAATACAGTTTATCGAATTCAAAAATCATGATTAAGGCTAAAGCTGTTGGAGATCAGGTTCTTTTTATATTCAAGAATCCAAGTGATCCATATGATGACACCCAATACACTAAAGTGTTTCAGCCTTTTTATTCGATTAACCAAAAGGTCACGGAAGAAGGAAGTTTAGGCTTGGGTTTAAGCATAGTGAAAACAATTGTTGAGGAACATCGGGGAACAATCAAGATGTTCTACAAAGAAAACCATACAATAATCACGATTGAACTAGCTTACATGAAGGTTGAGAAATGATCATGAAGAACAAACAGTTTATTATTTTATTAGGAATTCTACTGATTTTCGTGATTTTTGTATCCAGTTATAATATGGGAAAAAGATCGGAAACCATTATCATTCCAAACAAGGAAGAAAATCAGAGTGAGGATGATCAGAAGTCCGGCTCCTTTCAAGTGAAGAAGATATATCGCCTCCCCAAAGCTGACCAGTTGCTTGGATGGTCTTCATCGAACGCTATAGTTGGTTTTTTCAAAGGAAATGACTCAACTGAACGTGCAGCGCATCATCTTCTGCGTCTTCCCTTCCCCTTTGAAAAACCTGAAACCCTGAAGAGCATCGAAAGCAATACTGCTAACCTAAAGATGTCTCCCGACGGGAAAAGTATCGTCGGATTAACGATGTCATCGGATAAGACAACATTAAATCTGATGTCATTGACGAACAGAAACAAAAAGGAAATAGCCAGCTTTCCTAGCAAGGATGCCTATGTACAAGATGTTTCATGGTCAAATAATAGCAAATACATTTGTTATCTTGTCATTGATCCTGCGAAAAATGGCCAGACTGCGGTCAATGTATTTCATATAGATTCTGGAACTCTCAAAACGTATCCATTGAAGAATCTTGATGACAAAGAGTCGCCTACAGCAGCGGCAATTTCTGATAATGGACGCAGTTTGCTGTTTACGATGTTACACGGGCAACAATATCGCATTATGACGGGAACCATTAGCGGTGATGGCATCACCATTCAGAACAAGCGGCAGAATAGCTATGACGGGCCTGTTTGGTTAAACAATGACAAATTTGTATTTTTAGGTACCGGAGAAACCTTATACGAATACGATCTCAGAAACAATGAGCTTTCTGTTCTGCTCGAAAATGTAGCTGTTTTCAAAATCTCAAACGACCGAAAGAAAATCGCTTACTCTTTATCTAATAAGGACAATACGTATGCAGGAAAACTGCAAGGGAAAAATATCCTGTACGCAGAACCAATATACCATGGCCCCAATCCATCAGAAATATATTGGAGTCCTGATGGCAGCAACCTGCTCGTTTATAACCAGAATCAGTATGCCTCAATAGAAAATTCATCAGTGCGATTTTTTGACGCTCACTCTTATATCATTACATTTAAATAATCTATGATTTAAAACCTTATTTCTGTTGAATACGGAAATAAGGTTTTTTTATTGTGTCAGCAAGAGAATGAAAAAGTCCCGCTGCAATATTCCTGCTTTTTTTGACATTTTGTTTACAAGTTGATCAAACTTCTGCGATATCTTCTATTTATAGTAAAAGAGCATCATTACTATCAAACTTTGTTTCCAAAGTTTCATTCTTATCTATGTGACTAGTTTTGATATTTACAATTGAGGAGTTGGAAAAAGTGTCAAATTCACCAAGAAGGGACCGTAAATTAAATCAAATAGGCAAAATAGGTTTTGGGATATTGATTATTCTGGGTGTCACTTTATTATGCATTTCTTGGAAAGCACTTGCTGGTCCAAAGCAGGAACCAATAAAAGAAAGTGCCGCTACTTCTGAGCAAATGCACAAAGATAAGAACAAAAATACAGCACAGAAAAAGGAGGAACAAAAAACATCACCTGAAATCGGAAAGGTGGTCTATTTAACATTTGATGACGGACCAAACCCTACTGCATCAGAGAAAATTATGGATTTGCTCCATAAATACAATGCTAAAGGAACGTTTTTCATGTTAAAACCTAATATCGAGCGAAATCCTGCTCTTGTGAGAAAAATGGTAGAAAGCGGTCACTCTGTGGGGTCTCACGGCGTGACGCATCAGGTTTCCGAAATCTATAAATCCCCTGAAAGCTTTGCGACAGAAATGAACGATACGCTGGACTATATCAAAGATACAACCAAAGTCAACACACATTTGATACGAGCACCTTACGGGTCAAAGCCTTACATTACAGGCCCATTTAGAGAAGTTGTTAAGCGTGATCATTTTAATCTATGGGATTGGACAGTTGATTCAGAAGACTGGAAATACACTCACGGCGAATTTGTAAAAAATACAATTCAACAAGTAAACAATCTTGTAGGGAAAGAGCCGCTTGTTGTATTAATGCATGAAAAACCGACTACTGCGGCATATCTAGAAGAATTATTAAAATATTTCCGCGAAAGCGGCTACGACATGAAAGCAATCCATGATTCAATAAAGCCGGTACAATTCAGATTCAATTGAAGTAAAAGTCTAAAGTATCTTATATGAACTAAAAAATATCACGGAGATAAAGGAATTATTTATAAGAGAACCGTTAACCTGTATACCACAATTTCATTCCAAAAATATCTGAGATACGAAGCATAAGATACAGTGCATAACAATTTGTATTAGAATCTACCAATTGTTTAGAAAGGATTATGATAGTGAAAATCGGGAGAAGGAAACTGAAAATGCATAGTATTATATTGTTTATTCTAGCCCTCTTGTTAACCATTGGAGGCCTAACTTGCTACAGTATTTACCGCAACGTAGCAAAATCAGTCAATCATATGTATGAGCCTCTAGATAAAGATTCCAAGCAACAAGATGCTGATATCGGGCATGACCCTATATCCATTCTTTTGCTGGGAATAGATGAGCGTCCCGGTGATAAGGGACGCCCTGATTCGATGATCGTTCTGACGGTAAATCCAGAGACGAAAACATCGACAATGGTAAGTATACCGCGTGATACCAGGGTATTTATGCGATCAAAGAATACCAATATTAAAATGAACTCAGCATATACTTATGAGGGAATTGAAGGTACCGTTCAAACCGTCGAACAATTTTTAAACATTCCAATCAATTACTATATCAAAGTAAATATGGAAGGTTTTAAAGATATTGTAGATGCCATTGGCGGAATAACAGTGCATAATGATTTCCCTTTCACCCTTGAAGGAGTGCATATACCAAAAGGGGAACAGCACCTTGATGGAAAGGTTGCTCTTACATATGCACGGATGAGAAAAGAAGATCCCCGCGGTGATTTTGGGCGCCAGCAGCGGCAGCGTGAAATTATTAATGAAATTATTCACGAAGGCGCACAATTAAAATCACTAAAAAACTATCAAGGAATTTTGACTGCCTTAGAAAAAAATATTCAAACAAACTTAACACTTGATAAAATGATCGATATTCACCGTTCTTATAAAGAAGCCGTTCAACATGTGAAACAGATCGAAATAAAAGGTGAGGATAAAAAAATAGATCACTTATGGTATCATGTTGTAACTGATGAAACGAGAAAGGGCTTATCGAAAAAACTTCGCCAGCAATTAAATCTAGAATCTTAAAATAAATGTATTCATAAAACCGCTTATTCAGATATTGAGAAGAGTTCTTATCTCTTCTCTCTTTTTTAGATCAATGTTTTACGATTTCCCGGAATAAAAAATAGAGTATTCGCTTACTGGCGTAAAGCCTAATTTAGCTGCCAATGTAATGGACGCATTGTTGCAAACATCACAATCCCAGCTAGGAATAATCCCGTTCTTCAGACAAAATTCTATAAATTCGCTTGCTACGCAATAAGCTAAACCCATACCTCTATATTCTTCAAGTGTATAGATATCCATTTCCGCACGATTATGTCCTAAAAATATAGAGGTACACTCACTCACAACATGATTGCCATGTAATACGGCAAACCCAAAGCCTTTTGATGAAAAATGTGAGACAGAATCCCAATATTCCTCATAATAAGCTCTGTTAAATTCTGTGCTGTTTGAAATGACGTCTTCATCTATTCTTTTCAGTTCAAGCCCCTTTGGAACCATATCTGTTTTAGAAGGTTTTTGCTGATAAGAAAATGCCACTCTTTTCATTTGATTCAAATCGTCTTTCAGTATTGTGTTCATTACTCTATCCCATGTATCGTTAGAAGAAAACAAGGTAAATCGTTTTGTGGATCTCGCTTGCTCTTCATAATATCCTGCAATGAACTCATTAAAAGCTCGATTCCCTTGGTTTCCTGCAATAAAATAAATTCCTGATTCAGTCCCTATTAAAAACGATCTAGGGAATGTTTGGTCATCTACATAAACAACTCCCGGAATGGTTTGTTCTAATATTGAATAGACAAATGTTGGGCAAAATGTTTCATCAAACAATGTTTTTAAGCCGTTATATTTTTCTTTTGTTAATTCCTGCAAACTGACAACTCCTTTAAAAACAGCGTCTCCTTCATGATTCTGTTAACAAAATCAATTTTCCTCTGTCACAAGCTAAATAACTTCCCTTTTAAGCAGGCAGTTCACGGATCACAGATAAGTTAAACCAAAAACAGGTGTCTGCACTAGCCCGCAGACACCTGTTGAACAACACATTGAACTTATATAAACCAAAGAAAAAGCTGAGTATATCTATTAATTATTCCCCAGTTTCAGCAAACTGTTTTAAGCGGTCTCCAATTTCATCACGCACTCTTTGGAAAAATGCCCATTTTTCTTCGTCTGTTCCTTGTGCTTTTGCCGGATCATCAAATCCCCAGTGCTCGCGTTTTACATTCGGCGGCGTCATTGGGCACTTGTCAGCTGCATCACCACAGAGAGTAATAACTAAATCAGCATTGTTTAAAATGTTCGGATCAATTTTATCTGAAGTTTGATTGGAAATATCAATCCCCGCTTCTTTCATTGCTTTGACAGCATTAGGGTTTAATCCATGAGCCTCGATTCCTGCGCTGTACACGTTCCACTTATCACCAAGGTACTTTTTCCCCCACCCTTCAGCCATTTGACTGCGGCAAGAGTTTCCGGTGCATAAAAAGTAGATTGTTTTCTTTGACATGTTTATCTTCTCCTTTTAGAAACATGAATGGATGATCATCAGCCAAAGATACAGGCCGACAAGTGTAATAAATAATGTTGGGACTGTCAAAATGATTCCTGTTTTAAAATACGTGCCCCAGGAAATCTTCACACCTTTTTGTGAAAGGACATGAAGCCATAATAATGTCGCCAAGGAACCAATCGGCGTTATTTTAGGTCCTAAATCTGAACCAATGACATTTGCATATATGAGCGCTTCTCTCATCATTCCATGCGTATCTGTGCCGGCAATAGCCAGTGCATCAATCATGACAGTCGGCAAGTTATTCATAATGGAAGAAAGAATCGCCGCGATAAAGCCCATTCCAATTGTACCTGCGAACATCCCTTGATCAGCCACGGCTTGAATTACATCTGAAAGGACATCTGTCAATCCAGCATTACGGACACCGTACACAACAACGTACATGCCAATTGAAAAGAACACGATAGCCCACGGCGCTCCTTTCAGTACTTTCTTTGTTTGAACGACCGGGCTCTTTTGTGCAGCAACTAAGAAAAAGATTGCAATGATACCTGCTACAACTGATACAGGAATAGAGAAAAATTCACTGGCAAAATATCCAACTATCAGCAGCCCCAAGATATACCATGATAGCTTGAACATGTTTTGATCTTTTATGGCTTCTTCAGGTTTTTTAACCTCAGTCAGATCATAACGTTTGGGTATGCTTTTTCTAAAGAAAAGGTAAAGTACAATGATACTCGCCAGTAGCGAAAACAAGTTGGGGACAATCATTCTGGATGCATAATCAATAAACGTAATATGAAAATAGTCTGCTGAAACGATGTTGACCAAATTGCTCACTACTAATGGAAGCGAAGTCGTATCTGCAATAAACCCGCTGGCTATGATAAAAGGAAAAACTAATTTTTCATTGAAATGTAATGCTCTGACCATCGCTAATACAATTGGTGTCATTATAAGAGCCGCACCGTCATTTGCAAATAATGCGGCGACGATAGCTCCTAATATAGATACATATATGAACATCCGCACACCGTTTCCTTTTGCAGCCTTAGCCATATGAAGCGCTGCCCATTCAAAGAAACCGATATTATCAAGGATTAACGATATAATAATAATTGCCACAAATGCCAATGTCGCGTTCCACACAATCCCTGTCACAGTTAATACATCATGAAAATTGACAACTTCGGCTATTAGAGCTAAAACAGCTCCTCCACAGGCTGACCACCCAATAGACAAGTTTCTCGGTTGCCATATGACCAAAACCAAAGTTACTAAAAATATCAATAACGCCAAAATCACTGAAGTCAATCTAATGCCTCCTTACTGGCAACACGTTTGAGTTTCCTTTTGTTTGATCTGCTTTAACAATTTGTCCTCCTGATCGATTTGAAGTAAAACAAATTGCAATGTATCAAACTCAGGACATGAACTATTTATTGAATAATAGCGCCATTGCCCTCTTCTGTCCTCATTTACAAATCCTGCATTTTTTAATTTTCGCAAATGCTGGCTTATGGCAGGCTGACTCATTTCAAACATATCAACCAATTGACAGACACAATATTCTTTTTCAAGAAATAATTTCATCATCATAAGCCTTGTTTGATCACTAAGTGTTTTTAAACAGCGGGTCATCGTGGCAACTCCTATTTTTGTATCAACAGCCAAATGAACTCCTCCTTCCAAAACAATATAATTAAATCATTATAAATGAGCCAATTCATTATTTATATCACTCCGACATTATATAAGTTATTGTTTATATAAACAATAACTTATATTTGAAACATTAAATAAAATTGATTTGCTTAATGTCACATCTCATGATGAGAATCCTCACTTTGCATACCTTTCGTCATTATAAAAGCTGCATATAGCCTCTTTCATTCATTTCCCTTATGTATAAACTAAGGCAGTTTGCAAAACAAGAAAAGATCCTGTCTGATGAGAACAGGATTTCCGATAATTTTTCACATATTACATCATGATTTTAAATCAACACTCTCCAGTTGCTTTAAATACCTTTGCAGGCGAACCTTAGGGTTTAATTCTATATTTGTTATATGCTTTACATAGCGATTCGCACTTTCGGCGATTTCTTGGTCACTGATTCGATTAGCGCGATATTCAGCAAAGGAAGGCAGATAAGTCATGCCTACTAAATTGGCAGATGCTTGGAACGGCTTTGTCAGTTCGCTTATTGAAAATAAGTTATATCCTCCGGCTTGATAAGAATGTTCAGGTGAACCGATGGACATGGCAGTCACCCACTCTTTTCCATTCAATTTCGTTCCGCCAGGGCCATGAGCCCAGCCAAAAGTAAACACTTCATCAAACCACTGTTTTAACAGCGGGGGACTGCTGTACCAATATAACGGAAACTGAAAAACAATACGGTCATGGGCAAGAAGCTGCTGTTGTTCAAATTCCACATCAATCGGTTGATTGCGATATTTTTCATAGAGATCATGAACAGTTACATCCACGGGGGTAAGTGGAAAGGCATTCTCCTTTATCATCTCATTGACGGTAAAAAGAGGTTTAATGAATTCCGAAGATTATATCCTAAAATTACCCAACGCATGCTTACTCTACAATTAAGGGAATTGGAACGGGATGGCGTGATTCACCGCGAGGTTTATAAACAGGTCCCTCCAAAAGTGGAATACTCTTTAACCGAGTTTGGAAGAACGTTAGAACCTGTTATCCTGCACATGAAAGACTGGGGAGAAAAGTACAGAGACAGAATCAATAAAATTGAAACAACACGTAAAGCTGAAGAAGAAATCTAAATTCAGCAAAATGCAAAAAATACCAAGGGCGTTAAAACCCTTGGTATTTCTATGATTGAGACCCTCACCGATTATTCATCCGCAAGACCTCAATAAAGCGTTTTTGATTATATCACTGGCGGCATGTCTAAACGTATGGTGGCAAAGAGGGCTACCGTTAAAAAGGTCATTCTTTTTCTAATGATTATTAAGCTTTCTAAAATTGCTGCCCTTCACTTCAGCTACGTCATATACGGTAACAAAGGCAGTTTTATCAATATCATTAATAATTTCCTTTAGTTTGGTTTCTTCTAAGCGGTTGATGACACATGTGATTTCTTTAAATTTCTCGTGGGAAAAACCCCCGTAAGCTTCTTTATATGTGGCGCTTCGGCCTAATTGATCACGTATGGTCTCTACCATCAATTCAGGTTGGGTTGTAATAATTTGAAACATTTTAGAACCGCTTAAGCCTTCCTCAACGACATGAATGACTTTCGATGCAATGTAGTAAGCAATGACTGAAAGCAATGCCCCTTTCAAGCCAAATACAGTGGAAACAAAAATAAACACAAAAAGGTTTAAGAATAAAATGAGATCACTCGTTCCAAATGGCAGTTTTCGGGATAGCAGCACAGCAAGCATATCAATCCCATCTAATGCGCCGCCATTACGCAGCGCCAACCCCATTCCGAATCCAAGGATAATCCCGCCAACAACGGTGATTAACAAAGTATCTCCCTCTATAATAGCGGGTGTGTGGTGGAAAAAACTTGTCCCCGCGGCGAGTGATATGATTCCGATAATTGATAATAACGCAAAGCTTTTCCCAATTTGCTTATATCCTAACCAAACAAACGGAATGTTAATGACAGCAATAAGAATCCCCAGCGGCAAATTGAATAGCTGTGAACCAACAATGCTGAGGCCTGTCACCCCTCCATCAGAGACACTGTTCGGAATCAAAACTGTTTCTAATCCATATGCCGCTATGATTCCTCCAATAATGACCATGATGACTTGCAGTATCTTTTTCACTTTAAATTTCTTATGTTTTTCGATTCTATTCATACCATTCCTCATTTCTCAAATATTTCGTTATATTTAAATATACCATAAGAGATATTTTCAGCTAAAAACATGCGTTTTTTTAAATAAATTAATTAACAGTAAGGTAACCCCTCTTTGACTTAGAACATTCATGTGCAGTGCCGCCTGTTGAGCAAGCGGCCCTTTCAGTTCAGATCGTGAATCGCCCTCAAACTTCAACACCGAAAATCCTAATTTATTCTGATATGATACTTAAAAAAGGAGGTTTGATTACAATGAATAGCCTGTGCCGCAGTAAACAAGCCCCATTTGAATACACCTTATCTCTTATAGGGGGCAAATGGAAAATGAGAATTCTCTATGAGTTAGGGTGTGAAAAAACGATGAGATACGGCGAGCTGAAAAGGGCTATGCCTTTCATCACGCATAAAATGTTAAGCGCACAACTTAAGGAATTGCAAACTGACGGCCTTATTCATCGGTCTGAGGTTTCTCAAATCCCACTGAAAGTAGAATATTCGTTATCTGACAGAGGGCTATCTTTGTATCCCCTCATAGATGAAATGTGTAAGTGGGGAATAGCACAAGGAATGCCTCATATGTAAAAGCTACTTACAAAAAAGTGCGTACTTGTTTCCCAATGAGGGGAATTTTATACTGAATGAAAATACTTCGTTAGGAGGAAAAAATGACAAAACAAGTCTATATCATTCATGGCTACAGAGCCTCCTCAACAAATCATTGGTTCCCTTGGCTGAAAAAACGTCTGCTCGCAGATGGGGTCCAAGCAGACATTTTAAACATGCCTAATCCGCTCCAGCCAAGACTTGAGGATTGGCTGGATACACTCTCTTTTTATCAACACACTTTACATGAAAATACGTATTTGGTTGCGCACAGCTTAGGGTGCCCCGCCATTTTGAGATTTTTGGAACATATTCAATTACGAAAACAACTTGGCAGAATCATACTTGTTTCCGGCTTTGCCAAATCATTGCCCACTTTAAAGATGTTAGATGAATTTACACAGGGATCGTTTGATCATCAAAAAATCATCGAGTCCGCGAAGCACCGTGCTGTCATTGCTTCTAAGGACGACCAAATTGTTCCATTTTCATGGAGCAAGGATCTGGCACAACAAATTGACGCTGCGTTGTACGAAGTCCAGCACGGGGGCCATTTTCTAGAAAATGAAGGGTTTACTTCTTTGCCTATTGTTTATGATGTTTTAACCTCTTATTTTTCAAAAGAAACTCGCTAAAATCTTTCACCCATCTGCTTCACTCGAGCCCGCGAAAAACGGGCTTTCTGAGTTATTGTTTCATCAATACAGATAACTCACCTTCAAATACTTTTTCTTCTTTTTGATTATAAGTAGATAACAATACAGTGAGTATTCCCAATTCATTTCTCTTTGGCTGCTTATCAAGAACCTCAACAATTGTGTGCAGTTCATCATCAGGATATACGGGTTTTATAAATTTAATGTTATTCATTTCTGTCCCGGCAATCACATCGTCTCCATAGAGACCTTCTTCAATCCAAAGTTTAAAAGAAATGCCCAGCGTCTGTATTCCGGAAGCGATAATTCCATTAAATCTGCCTTTTTTCGCTTTTTCTTCATCTAAATGCATATACTGAGGATCAAATTCACCCGCAAACCGCATAATATCATCTTTTGTTACTTTTAGTGATTTCGTTTTGAATACCTGACCAATTGTAAACTCATCTAATTTCATCCTTACACCTCTATTTTGTCAATTATGTACTTGTTTATTTTAGCACTGCCAAAACAGTTAATAAAAAAATCGCTCCGGAATTTTTTCATCTCCCTATCCTCCAAAGCGTTTCATGAAGACGTAAGGTTATAAGAAGTATTTATTCACAATAAAAAAGAGAAAGAAAAAGATGGATCAATTGCATGAGACAATATTTCACAACCAGAGAAACCGCTATCCTTTCGAATATCAGAGTATTTTATTTTATAATCTAACCTGAAAGCACCCTCATATCTTCCAGGCAGCTTTCAGTTTTTTTATGCCTTCCTGTATGTTGAATTCAGAAACCCCTGCAAATCCAAGTGAGACCGTTTTTGTAGGAGGATGGTCTTTATAGGAAAGAGATACAGGATAAATTTTTACTCCATGTTCCTTTGCCTTCTCAATTAACTCTTTTTCACTAAATGGCAAATAAACGTCAAGTAAAATGCGAAGTCCAGAGTTTTCTCCGCGAATTCTGACATGCTCCCCTAATTCTCTTTGCACAGTTTCAAGTAAAATGGCTCTTTTTTTACGGTAAAGCTTTCTCATTCTGTTGATGTGTTTTTGCCACTCTCCATTTTTTATAAAGTCAGCTAGCGTGAGCTGACTGTGGCAGGATACCGTTTGCTTATATAATGACGTGATTTCATGGCCTTTTTTTAAAAGAGGCGAAGGAAGAATCATATAGCTGATGCGCAGCGAGGGAAGAAGAGACTTGGAAAAAGTGCCCATATAAATGACACGGTTATGCTGATCTAGCCCTTGTAAGGAAGGAACCGGCTGTCCTGTGTATCTAAATTCCCCATCATAATCATCCTCTATGATAAAAGATTGATTTTCAGCCGCCCATTTGAGCAGTTCAATTCTTCTGTTAATCGTCATAATGGTTCCCAGCGTAAATTGGTGAGAAGGCGTGACATATACAAGGTTTGGCTGCTGCTCTTTGATCTTCTGTATACAGATTCCTTCATTATCAACTGGTATAGGAAGAATACTCATACGATTGGCTTCAAAAATCTTGCGTGCTCTTGGATAACCTGGATCCTCATATCCTATGAAAATATTCGGCTCAAAAACCTGGCACAAGATTTGCAGAAGAATAGGGTTCCCGGCACCTATGATGACTTGTTCAGGGGCACAATGAACACCGCGTGATTGATACAGGTACTCTGCAATGAGTGTTCTTAGCTCAAACTCTCCTAAAACATGTCCCGGCCGATAAAGCTCGTGGCCATATTGGTCTAAACTATTGACCATGCTTCTTCGCCATGCAGAAAAAGGGAAGTAAGAAGAATCTACATTTCCATAGTGAAAATCAATCCATTGTTTATGTTCTTGGGCTTTTTCTTCACTTGGTGATGCGCTTGGCATTTTACGATAGGCAAAATCAGAATCATGATAATCAGCAAACCATCCGCTTCTTGGCTTGCTTATGATATAGCCCTCAGCAGCAAGCTGTTCATAGGCACGTTCTACAGTCGTTTGACTGATGGAAAGCTGACTCGCCAGGAGTCTTTTGGAAGGGAGCTTCATTCCTTTTTGAATACGCCCCTGATGCATGTTTTCTTTGAAATAGCGATAGAGCTGCTGATAAAGCGGAATATCCAGATTTCTATTCAAAAAAGGCGTGATATCCATTTACACATTGTTCTCCTAACTGGTATGCATTTTTTTATGAAAACTGGCTGTTTATAAAAGGCCAATTCCAGTTTATAGTCATTGTAATCCTTAAATACTGGTTTTGTTAAGAAAATCCAGATCATTAAAAAGAAACATATTTGGAGTGATTGTCATGAACAAAACAACAAATGGCTGGATAAATGGTTTTATAGGCGTACTCATTTTCAGCGGCTCGCTGCCTGCAACCCGCTTGGCGGTGACGGACTTCAACCCATTGTTCCTCACCGTATGCCGCGCTGCGATAGCTGGTGTATTGGCTGGATGTCTCCTACTCATCTTCCGGCAGCAGCATCCTGCCAAAAGAGACATCATTTCACTATTGGTGGTAGCATTCGGCGTGGTAATCGGTTTCCCGTTGCTGACAGCCTTAGCGCTTCAGTATGTCACATCCGCACATGCCATTGTCTTCGTTGGGCTTCTTCCGCTCGCGACGGCGATTTTCGGTGTACTGCGCGGAGGCGAACGCCCCCGCCCAGTCTTCTGGATTTTCTCAGCTGCTGGCAGCTTACTAGTAGCAGGGTTCGCTCTGATCCAAGGGGGAGGATCATCCCCGCTCGGCGACGCGTACATGCTGGCTTCTATCGTCGTATGCGGTCTTGGTTATGCAGAAGGGGCTAGGCTTTCACGGCGTCTGGGGAATTGGCAGGTGATCTCTTGGGCACTCGTTCTGTCGCTTCCTCTTATGCTGCCTTTGTCGTTCTTTTTTACACCGGACTCATGGTCAGGCATCGGCGTTCCTGCGCTGCTCAGTCTTGCCTATGTGTCCTTATTCAGCATGCTGATCGGCTTCGTGTTCTGGTATCGAGGTCTCGCCCAAGGCGGAATTGCGGCGGTTGGTCAGCTGCAGCTTCTCCAGCCTTTCTTTGGACTGCTGCTTGCCTCAGTGATTCTGCACGAGAAAGTGGGCTGGGCGCTCGTGGCAGTGAATATCGCCGTTATCATGTGCGTGGCTGCTGCTCGGCGATTTGCAAAGTAAGGCAGGCCATTTGAAAAAAGGCCGATGAGTAAAAATAAATGAAGGTATGAAAAATACCAAAGGCCGCAGCCCTTGGTATTTTTCATGCGGCCGAGAGGACTTGAACCTCATGGGTTAATTGTCCACTAGCCCTCAATACAGTAAAAGGTCTCTCTACTTGTTAATCACAATCGATAATTTATAATTGACATGCTTGTTTAATTCCACTAAAAATTGATCTAGCATCTCATTAGACGGAAATTTGCATTCAAGAAGATAACAGCCATCCCCGCTAATTTTATAATTATTGATGACATATTTGTCTTGTGTTTTTATAAATGACAGATATGGCTGATGATGGGTGCTTTTTATATAGATATTAAGCAAAGCATGTATATAACACCCTAATTTCACTTGGTTCACTTTGATTGTGTATCCCTCAATTACTCCGTTATCTTCTAATTTGGCAACCCTCAAGGCGGCTGCTTGCCCAGTTAAATGAACTTTCTCGCCTAATTCCTTCATCGTAATACGGCTATTTTTAGATAACTCTTCTAATATTTGCATGTCTGTGTGATCCAACATGAAATCAAATCCCTTCAATATTCGTTAAGAATAAAATCCTCCTGTTCATCCTCTCTCTAAAAAGGTGCAGTCCTGCACATTACTTTAAAAATTCGTTTTCTTATCCGTGCTTTAAATTACCCTGATTCTACTTTAGTGACAATTTATACAAATTAAAATACATACTTTCAAAAATCAAGTCAATCGACAGAAAGACTTGATTAGTTCCATGTATTTATTCAGCGGCTGTATGTAAACTATACATCACACATTAAAGAAAAGGAGTTTTACACATGAACATTCAACAAATTCGTAATGCTACACTTGTTGTCGAATATGCAGGCAAAACGTTTTTAATAGATCCAATGTTAGCTGAGAAAGGTGCTTACCCTCCATTCCCAAATGCGCCAAGACAGGATCAAAACAACCCTTTGGTTGAATTGCCAACTTCTGTCGACAATATTATCCATCATATTGATGCTGTCATTGTAACTCATTTACATGATGATCATTGGGATGAGGCAGCTAAAGAGTTATTGCCAAAAGATATCAAGTTGTTCTCCCAAAATGAAGACGATGCAAAAGAAATACGAAATGCCGGATTCAAAAACGTCGAAGTTTTAACAAAGGATACAGTATTTGAAGGCATTCAATTAATCAAAACCAAAGGAGAACACGGAAGAGGAGAAATTTTGAAACTTGCAGGACTTGTATGCGGCGTTGTGTTCAAGCACCAAAGTGAAAAAACGTTATATGTAGCTGGAGATACAGTCTGGTATGATGCGGTTCAAGAAGAGATTGCTACACATCAGCCAGAAATCATTGTAGTGAACGGCGGAGATAATCAATTCTATGAAGGTGGTTCTCTCATCATGGGTAAAGAAGATATCTATGAAACGTATAAGGCTGCTCCAAAAGCAAAAATCATCGTGAGCCACATGGAAGCTGTCAACCATTGGGGATTATCAAGAGAAGAATTAAAATCCTTTATTCATGAAAAAGCAATCTCCTCTCATGTGTTAGTGCCTGATGATGGCGAATCATATTCATTTTAAATGTTACTGCTTTAAGGAGAGATCTGAGAAGAAAAACTATGATGCTTTCCAAGATTTCAAAATGCTAATTTAAGCGAATATGTCTGTAGGGACTGCCTTGTAGCTGTTTATTTTATACTTGAAGCCAAGCATCAAGAAACTCAATTTACTGATGTCCCTGCAAATTGGGAAATTCGTTGCATTTTCTCTTATGATTTTATTGCGTATTGAAGAGTAAAACCATTGAACAAAGATCATATCAGATGTGCACGATATTCTTCATCATCAGCTTGGCATTCCTTCGCTAGTGAGAGAAATATATCAACTGGATCAAGCAATGGCTTGGTCTTTTTTTCATCTGTATTCCCGTTGAGATCGTAAAAGCGCAACTCTTGCGCGTAATCATTCTTCGTGCATTAATGCCCCACCATCTATTGCCATTATACAATCCTCTCTAACAATTCTCCCACTTTTTCTGCCATGACATGCGGCGGATAAGGCATTTCGTTTTTTAACCACCATTCCACTACTCCTACGTAAGCATTTGCAACAAATTCAACAATGACATCTTCACTTTGGCCATGATTTTTTCCTTTCGTTATATCGACATCTTTCTTGAACTCTTCGATATTAAACTTAAGGAACTGACTGCGAAAATATCGAGCTCCTTCACTGGCTAACATCGTGGAAAAGAATAAATAATTACTCTCAAGGTATTCCATGCAGTGTACGGTCGATTCAATCCAGTCCATTTCAGTTGCCGATTCACAAAAATTCCCCATATTGTTGATATGCTCTTCCATAATCTTTTCTAATAGATCAAATTTATCTAAGTAATGAAGATAGATAGTTCCCCGGTTCACATTTGCCCTGTCGGAAATTTCCTTGATCGTAATATGATCAAAACTTTTTTCAGTCATCAGCTCAATCAGAGCCCTTTTAATAGCCTCTTGGCTTTTGGTTATTCTTCTATCCACTTTGGACATAGCTTTTCACCTAACTTTCTTAAGATAATCAACAATTTAGAGTGGAATGTTGAATAATCAACAAATCGCTTGAATTTAACCATTGTACCCACCATGTTTCTATTTACAATAATAAACAAATGTTGATTAATGAATCATGTTTTTTTGGATGAAGTCAATGTCCATTTTAGTGACAAGAGTATTATTTTGTAAACACAAAGAAAGGGCGTTATGTCAAAATACAGAGAAAATGATGGAATGAGTCCGCTTATCTAAATTCAAATTTGACCCGCAACCCAACGATAAATCCGTCAAGAAGCAGATTTGCATCAAAAATATCTTATGAGGTGAAGAATGATTAAAAGACAATTTACGATCATTAATGAAACAGGATTTGCAAGACCAGCTACCCTATTAGTCAGTTTGGCTCATCGGTTTACATCTGATATTTTTCTCGAACATCAAGGGAAAACTGTCAACCTCAAACAAGCACCAAAATCCATCATGGACATTATGGATTTAGGAATTAAACCCGGAACCGAAATATATATATACGCTCATGGAGCCGACGAAGCGAAGGCTATTCAAAAAATGAAAGAGCATTTAATAAAAAACGATTATATACAGTAATCAATGTTCAATTCATGCCATCATATCAAATATAGCCCAGCGTCTGTTTTGTTTTTGGTACAGCCGCAGACGGTTCTTCATATCAAAACCAGACACACAATGATCGATGGTCATAATGTTGGCTAAGAAAGCTTTTATCGTTCGACAAAACAGCTTTCCAGATCACGATTTCATTTTTCTTCTGGTTATGCTTCAACCAGAAACAGAGAAACCAAAAAATGATCACAAGCAAGAATGGGGGATTTATATATGTCACAGGACAAACAAGTTGTACTTGTCACCGGCGGAAATCGCGGAATTGGATATGAACTGGCCAAGCAATTAGGTGTGAATGGGTTTAATGTCATTCTGGCAAGCCGAGATCCAGTGTTAGGTCCTGAAGCGGCACAAAAACTTAGGGCTTCAGGTCTTGATGTTTCATTTGTGCTGATTGATGTAGAAGATCAAGAAAGCATCCGGCAAGCTGTGATTACAGTAAATGAGCAATATGGAAGATTAGATGTATTAATCAATAATGCAGGTGTGTATTTAGATAAGAATGAAAAATTATTGTATATGGACCCTTCCATCCTAGAGAAAACGATGGCAATTAATTTCTTCGGCGCTTATCATGTCATGCGGTCCTTTATTCCTCTCATGGAAAAACAGGGCTACGGGAGAATTATTAATGTTTCTTCAGAATATGGAGCTGTGAGCGAAATGTCTGACCAAGGAGTCGGGGCTTATAAGTTATCCAAACTTGCACTAAATGGATTGACACGATTGGCCGCTGCAGAAATCAAGGGCGATATCAAAATAAACGCGGTCGATCCGGGATGGGTAAGTACAGATATGGGTGGGCCATCTGCTCCGAGAACGCCTAAGGAAGCTGCCGAGTCTATCCTTTGGTTAGCGACGACTGGGCCAGATGGACCTAACGGGGAATTCTTCAGAGACAGAGAACGAATTGATTGGTAATCAAAAACATGTTTTATGATCGTTTATTATTTAAAGGCTTACCTCAATTAAAGAACGTTTAGGACGCAGTTCGGTTGCCTTTATAATGAATGCCGCCGGGCATCTTTCTGCATAAGAAAATAACCCCAAGGGCAGTTATACCCTTGGGATTGTTGGATGCCGAAAGAATAACAGACGTTTCATATCTAATCTCTCCATTTGTTTTGCATTTTTAATCCTACTTTACATTCAAAACCTGAAGAAAAAGGGGCAAAAGTTCTTAGGAATTCTTAAGTTTTGGCAAGCTAACAGCCGGGCCCTAGGATTGATCTAAAAATCGTTTCCTCTTTTTAAACAAATTTCAAAACGATCATATCTATTACATAGTAATATTTAGATACATAAACTTTTATATATTGATGGAGAGGAATGAAAGAATGAAGAAACTTAGAAAGGTATTTTATAGTAATGTTGCCCTGTTGCTTCTCGCCTTATTGCTTGTTGGATGTACGGGCAGTAAGAACGAAGTATCAAAACAATCTTCAAATCATGATGCTGCTGCACAATCTGATGAAAATCATAATGGGACTGAAGATAGCACCAAAATAGACAAAGATGAATCGGAGCCAACAACAGAATCAGAAGAATCCGTAACAAAGGCTTCAAATGAACATCCTTCAAAAGAAACCGCAGCGGATGAATCAAATGAAACTTCATCAAAAGAAGTAAAAAACGAAGAGGAAGGTAAAGAAGGCAATGTATTGGCGGCATACTCTTCTGAAAAAATCGAATATGCCCGAGTTTGGCTCCAGCTTGGACCCAATCAAGAGATAGATGAATTGAATGTTCGACACATTTCAGCTGGCGAACTGATTAATCCTAATGATGATACAAGTGCGAGCTATCCAGAAGATGTGATCCAGTTAGCTGGTTCTCGATTAGTGGATGGATCAGTCACTTATCATGGAAATGGAGATGGCACGATTCATGTATACAATGTCCCTTTACGCTGGGATTCCGCTGATGATCTCGATCAAGGCGTGATGCGGGAAGTGACTGAGAATATCATTAAAAATATAAAAAAAGTGTACGTTGATCCAGGTGACAATGAAAAAATCAAGCGACTCATTGACATCATGGTTATTCATTAATCAGTAATCGTTTGTCTACAGCAGACAACGCGCTTTTTCACCTGAATCTCCTTTTATAAATAATGGATAATAAGGAAAAAGTATGATACATTACTATTGAGCAAAGTTTGGAGTGTGATCACTTGCTGAAAAATCTACCGATTCTATTAGCTATCCTATCAGTTGGAAGCATTCTAAATGTGATGAGTCTTACCCTAAAATTATCAGAGCCTTTTCACTGGATCGTATTATTACTAGGTGTTGCATTATTATTTTATAGCGCTGTATGTCTAGTAGCATACAATATTAATCAAAAAATAACATCTTAGTAGTAAATGAATGATGTCTTAAGAAAAACAAGCATATAACAATATGCTTGTTTTTCTTCTACATACAGTAGCTAATTCCTTCAAACTCTGACTCCATATTCAGCCTCTTAGATCTTAAACGTGGTTGAACTATTACATTCACGTTATCTATAACAGCAAACTATAATTCTTTTGAGCAACATCACAGTAAAAAACGTGTTCCATTATTTGTTTGCTCGGGCCTTATTAACCTTTTTGAGATGCGGTATCCAGCAACATAATGTATAATTCTTCCTATCTACTTGCAGGAGGCATTACATCATGAAAATTAGAGTTACTGGAATTTTAGTTGGTATTACTTTATTTATTACTGGTATTCTTTTGCCAGAAGCAAAATTTGATTACCCTCAGTGTATTAGTTTTGCTGGAGCTTTTATAGCATCAACATCTATTGGAAGTCTCATGAAACTCAAAAAGCAATCGGCAACTAACTAACTTTTGAATGTCTCCTTCCTAGAAAGAGGCAGGGGGCACGAAACGGGCACTGTTTTTCGGCGAGTGCCTTCTACAAAATAGAGATATAAAGTGTTTTTCATTCATCTAAAAATACAGAAAAGAAGGTAAGCATGGAAAATATAAAAGACGAAACCAAGAAAATAAAAAAGGATTTCAATCCAAAAGACGCTGTTTTCGTATTCTCTTCTTTTACATTCATTTGCGTGGCTATCATTTTTATGCTAATGGTTTATGATGTACTCACGATTCAAAATTTCCTGTCATTCGATAAACCAATCAGAATGATACTGCATGTATTTATTGCTTCATTTGCTCTGCTTTTGTTTGGTGTAATTTTATCGCTTTCCATTCCCTCCAAATATATTGACGATACAAACAAGAGCTATCAAAATTATTCACTGTTAAGTATTGTTGCCTTTATGTTTGCAGGTGCGTTATTTGAAGAACTTTTGTTCAGGGGAACTATTCAAAATTTGCTTTTTATATTCATAGAGAACCAATGGATTGCAATTATAACTGCCACTCTAATTTTCTTAGGTTTTCATATCCAATACTTTCAAAAGCCTATGATGCTCATAAATATAAGCATCCCAAGTTTGACTTTCGGGTGGATATATTTTGACACGAACAATATTTTAGTACCTTTTGTTGTACATTTTCTAATGAACTTAGGCATAACGCTTTTATTTAAATACAATGTATTACGGATGAAAAGATAACGCATATAACTTAATTTATTGATATTTGGGCCTTGATTAACTTTTAATTAAGGTTTTTTTACACATTCCTCGACATTTCAGCGTATCTATTTTTTCAATGCACACACTAATTATTGCTTCTTTCGAATCTTTTTTGTTTTTAGGAATCCGAAGCAGTTCGAGTAACTAGTAATACTTAGAGTTCCGGAAAATTACTAATCCTTTAATCCCTTTCCATCGAGAATTTTTTGCACATATTTTTCAACCCTTGACTCTCGGGTTTTGGATTGTTTGGCTTGAGAAAAATGAAGAATATATGCTCTTTGCCGTCCTGGCGTCAATGCTTCAAAAGCTGTTTTCAAGGCAGGGATTTCATCGAATTTATTTTGAAGTTCTTCAGGAATTTTATATTCTGTATTCTTTTTTAAATCCACTTCCAACCCGGCTTTTTCAACTTCAATGGCCTCATGAATATAGGCTTTCAAGATCGTTTCCATTTCATCAATTTCCTGAACATTGGTGAACCGGATCTGGCGTGCCGCCTGTACATTCTCCGTTTGTTGGATGAGAATCCCATGGCCATCCTGTAACAAGGCACCTTTGTGAAACAGAAGCGCACAATATTCTTTAAATCCATGTATTAAAACGATGTTCTTATTATTAAGCGTGTAGCAAGGATGCTTCCACTTAAATTCTTCGGTCAGCTCACAGTCAAGAACGATAGCTCTCAACTTCTCATATTCTTCCTTCCACTTTTTCGCTTTACTTAAAAATTCATCAACCTTAGGATTCGTTCTGCTATTTGTCATGAAGGAATTCCCCTCTTTCCAGGCATTTTTAATAAAGGCTTAATGGTTCGTCATACATTTACGTGAATTAACACTAATGAAGTCCAGTTTTATTTTTGACATCTCGGTATTTATTTTATTCTTCTATAGGTTCCTTCTCTTATTATTCAATAGATTAAGCTTAAAGTGGAGATGATGCAACAACAAAAAACACAGGGATTCATATGACGGACATCTTATGAGATATGCCCGGGTACACTTTGCTTGCCGAGTATCTATATCCAAACAGCAACAGCAGTCATCAAGGGTTATATCCATGTCCACAATATAAAAAAAGAAGGCCAATATAGCCTTCTCACCTTGTTTTATTATTTCACTCACAATCTGAAAAAATAACAATTCAATTATCATGTACCTTTTTTATTCTTGCCAATGCATAAGGTTACTGCAACACTAGCTATACTGACTAAAGTTCCTGCAACAGAAACAAGAATTGTCAAAAAGCCATTGGGAATAAGAAATCCAATTGGAATGAGTCCCAGAAAAGTTAAAACGATAAAACATTGATATACTCCTGAAATTATTCTTACAACCAAGTTACCAAAAAAGGACATGGTTAAAGGAGGGATGAATAAAAATACAATGATCCCAATTGATATCATTAAGATAATAGGCTGATCAAATGAAATGACGTTATCTCCAGGGGAATCTTTAGCAGCTACCAGCACAACGACGATAGACATCATTAGCGTAAGAAAAACAAGACAAAACCTTTTTAACAACGGTATGACTCCTTTTTTATCATTTTACCTAACATCGGGTATCCTGACTTTTTTCAATTCCATATCCAATTTATGTTATGTAATAAAAAATATGAATGCAACTCTATTTTTCATTGATTCTTCTATTCTCACTCTCATGATCCAAGCAATATCAAACGCTTGCTTTCTAACAGCTTCACTCCTTTTCAGGAAATTTTTATAACAATCTTTATGTAACAACATAACAAATTAATGGAAATTAGACAATTCAAACCTTATGCTGGATCAATGGGCAAAAACATAAGCAGGAAGAAAACTGGCATAAAAAAATAATACCAAAGGCAGTTAAACCCTTGGTATTATTGGGATAACGGGTATTGACCCATCAGGCTGACCTTTTACCTCCACGAGACCAAACCACCACTGGAATAAGTAATAACGATAAGATCCCTCCAGCAAACGATAATGTTAGGAAACTTGAACCTTCCACGATCATTCCAGACAATGCTCCGCCAGCAGCTCCTGACAACGCAATCAAAACATCCACTGTACCTTGGGTTTTTGCCCGTGTGGAAGTTCCAGTTGAATCAACAATAAGTGCCGTCCCGCTTATCAATCCAAAATTCCATCCTAATCCAAGTAAAGAAAGAGCGATGACGAGAAGGACCATAGAATCCCCTGGTGCAAATGCTGCTATTAAGCCTGCCAAAAGCAGCGCCGTTCCAGAAGCAATCGCCATCGCGGTACGTCCCAGCTTATCAACAAGGACACCTGTAACCAGTGAAGGAAGATACATGGCACCTATATGAAAACCAATGACAAGACCGACTGCCCCCAAGCCATGTCCATGATGTCTCATATGAACTGGTGTCATTGTCATAATAGCCACCATTACGATTTGAGTAAAAACCATTATCGTTGCGCCAACGATGATGCCTCTTTTGTTTTCTGCTTGCTCGTTTGTAGCCAAATGTCCTTTATCACTAGGTTCTTGGTTGATCGATTCGATTGTTCTTGCTATCACTAATGGGTCCGGACGAAGCATAATGAAGAGGACCGCACCTGCCAAGATATATGCTGCCGCGGCTAAAATGAAAGGGCCTGCCAGTGATGGAACATCAATCGAAAGAGCGAAATTCCCCATCACATTCACTAAACTTGGACCGGCAACTGCACCAAATGTTGTAAAAACCATCGTAATACTAACAGCAGTCGCCCGCTGTTTACGATTTGCCAAGTCCGTGCCTGCATAGCGAGCTTGTAAATTTGTCGCTGATCCAGCACCATAAATAAGCAATGAAGCGAATAACAGGATAACACTATTTATGATTGCCGCAATGATGACTCCTATTGCTCCAAGGCCGCCAATGATAAAACCAGCTGACAGACCTGTTCGCCGGCTAAAACGCTGTGAAAGTCTCCCGACAACTAATGCAGCCCCAGCTGAACCTAAAGTAAACAAAGCAGCAGGCAGACCAGCAAACGCGTCCGTCCCAAGCATTTCCTGTGCGATAAGCGCGCCGACTGTAACCCCTGCGGCCAGCCCTGCACCGCCAAAAATTTGTGAAATACTGACAACAAACAATGTACGCTTGTATAACGCTTTTTGTTTTTCTGGAGAATTGATGTAGCGTTGTAACGAATCTGTTTGAACCTCTAATGCTTTTTCACTTTCCTTGTGTAACATAGTCTGACCTGCCTTTCTAAGAGCCTCACTCTAGATGTGGATCATCATAACACGCACAAAAAAGCCATACAATATTATAATTGTATGGCGAACAATATTAGGTAAGACCGTTTAACAAACGTTTAAGGATCATTAATCCTTGCTCAAGCTCTTCGAGTGTTTTTGGTGCACAGACAGAAACCCTTACAGCCCTTTCTGGACAACTATTTCCGACTACAAAGCGTTCAGCTGCATACACTTGCACCCCATGTTGTGCAGCTAATTCTTCAAATTCAGCTCCAGTCATTTTCCCCGGCAACAACAACCAGCGAAAGATGCCTGTTTCAACACCTAAACATGTATAGTCAGCAAAATACCGGTTTACGATCTGATTTCTGCGAATGGTTTGTTCACGATGGCTCTCAATTAAGACTTCAAATTGATTTGACACAATCGTGCGGGCTGTAAGTTCAGCTAATAATGGGGAAACGGTTATATTTAAATTATAAAGCGCCTTTGAAATCGGCTCCTTAAATTGACTCGGTGCTGCTACATAGGCTAGCCGCAGACCAGGTGCTAACGATTTTGATAAACTTGCAATATGGATAACCTGTTCCGGCGCGAATGATGCAAGTGCTGGAAGCGGGTTTTTGTTGAGAAGATGGTACGATGCATCTTCAATAACAAACAGATGATATTTCTTTGCTAATTCTGCAATCATTCTTCGATTCTCAACAGACATAAAGGAAGCTGTCGGATTATGATAATCCGGGATCAAATAAACGCCCTTAATATTTTCATTTTTACACGCGTATTCAAGTGACTGCGGACTCATTTCATTATTTACTGATTTAATCGGCACGATTTGCACACTAAGCATTGATGCCACAGTTTTTAATCCAGGGTACGTATGATGGTCAACACCAATGCGGTCTCCAGGCTTACAAAGACTCGCCAATGCAGCAGCGATCGCATTTTGTCCCCCATTTGCAAACAAAATGTGATCAACGCCTGTTTCAACCCCGCCTCTTCGGATTAGTTTTACAGCTGCATCCTTTTGCCAAAGGCTTTCGCCCGTCCGGCCATAACCAAACCATTTTTCATAATCTTCATCCTGCAGCATGTTTTTTAGTTGGAGTAACAGCGGCTCATAAGAAGCATGATCAGGAAGTGTTGCACCCATTTCAATTAAATGCTTCGGCTTTGTATCCTCAAGTAAATACGTATTCGATAACGCATCGTATGATACAAATGTGCCGCTCCCTACCGACGCACTTAGCAAGCCCTTTAACTCACACACTTTAAACGCTTTTGAAATGGTACTCACATTTAAATCTAAATAATCGGCCAGTTCTCGCTGTGGAGGAAGTTTTGTTCCAGGTAATAAAACTCCGTTTATAATATCCTGTTCCAATTGCCCTGCAAGTGCTTTATAGATAGGCTTTTCCGTTTTATCAATTGATGGCTTCCAGCTCATCGGATAATTTTCAAAAGAATTAATCGGCATGAGACGCTCCTTTTTCACTCAATTATAAGAACGTGTTATTTATAAAACAATGATAACCCTTCTTTCATTTTATGCAATCCAAGCAATAATCCTTTTCTCTTGTTAGGTGTTTTCTCTATCTGTACAAATACAGGTGAATAACATAATTTATTACATATAAGTTATCCTGCAAAACTGTGCACGGAATGTCGGGTAGATACATTTCGCTCCTGCTATTCTTTTGTTAAAGGAGGTCAAATAAATGGATTCGCTTAAAAGGATGAATACAGCACTAAATTATATTGAAGAAAACCTCACAAATGATATTGATTTTAAAGAAGTAGCAAAGCTTGCTTTCTGCTCTGAATATCATTTTAAAAGGATGTTTTCCTTCCTTGCAGGTATTTCATTATCGGAATATATTCGTCGCAGACGTCTTACTCTTGCAGCTTTTGAACTGAAAGACAGCAATGTAAAAGTGATTGACATAGCAATAAAGTACGGTTATAACTCACCAGATTCTTTTGCGCGGGCATTCCAGAATTTACATGGCATAAACCCATCAAAAGCCAGACTTAATGGCCATTCCCTTAAAGCCTATCCACGAATGACCTTCCAGCTATCAATCAAAGGAGGAAATGAAATGAATTACCGTATTGAAGAAAAAGAGGCATTTCGCATCGTTGGCATTAAAAAAAGAGTTCCTATTATTTTCAATGGGATTAATCCGGAAATTGCATCTATGTGGGAAAGTTTAGATGAAAAAGCAATAAATAAACTAAAAGAGCTTTCTAATGTAGCACCATCAGGACTCATTAGTGCATCCACGAATTTTTCTGAAGGTCGGATGGAGGAGAATGGAGAGCTTGATCACTATATTGGCGCAGCCACAACGAAACAGTGCCCAAATCACCTATCACAGCTTGAAGTCCCTGCCTCAACATGGGCTGTATTCGAAGCAATCGGACCATTTCCGGATGCAATGCAAGAAGTATGGGGACGGATTTATTCCGAATGGTTTCCATCATCAAATTATGAACAAATAGAAGGCCCAGAAATCCTGTGGAACGAGCATAAAGATGTAACATCGCCATCTTTTAAAAGTGAAATTTGGATACCGATTCTAAAAAAGTAATATTTCACGATGATGTAAGAGGAATTGAAGGATCTTTAAGGCGGGGGCTAATTCCTTCCTCTTTATGCACCAACTTGATCCGCGGCAATTTTTGAAATCACCGTTTGAAGAGCTGTCTGCAAACATCGATAAGCTTGGTGAATTATTCTAAAAAAACACCAAGGGTCTACAACCCTTGGTTTAAAAATTGGTGAATTTGTGCCCATATAGATTAGCAAACATGTCATTAATGCCAAGTCATGAATTCGTAAAGAGATTTAATAACTCATTTTCAATGAAAAACTGATTGATGTTAATTAGTCGGGTTTCAGGATATACACGGACCATTGCCCTTTCCTTTATTGGGAATCCGACACGTTCCCTATTGTTTTTGCTTGATCTGATTTTCTAAATAAAGTTATTGACAACTAAAAATTGATCATGTTATTATTAAAAGTTTGATATTCCACCTCCATATATGGTAATCTTAAGAAGGTTACCATACATGGAGGTGGATGATATGTTTCAAATTGGCGATAACATTGTTTATCCAATGCACGGAGCAGGTATAATTGAAGCCATAGAAGAAAAAGAAATCTTAGGGAAAAAACAACAGTATTATGTCATAAAGATGACGATTAGTAATATGCAAGTTATGATTCCAACGCGTAAAATATTGAGCTCAAGTATACGACCAGTTACTGATATACGTGCATTAAAACACATTATACACATTTTTCAGCATGGAGAATCAGATAGGTTACTGCCGTGGAAGCAAAGGTATATAGTAAACACGAACAAAATAAAAACGGGTGAAATACAAGAAGGCGCTGAAGTTGTACGTGATTTACTGCGTATGAAGAAAGAAAAAGCACTTAATGCAAGCGAAAAAAAAATGTTGGATAATGCATATGAATTTTTGATTAGTGAACTGGAAGTAATTAAAGGAATCACTGAAAAACAAATAAAAAGTTTTTGTTAAGGTTAATTATAGAGAATGTATCGCATGAAAATCCCGAATTTTTCGATAATATCACGATAAAAAGTAAAGCCATTTCAAAAACGTTCAACTTCTTCAACTTACTAATAAAACATTAACCTCTTTTGTTATTCCTACAATCTAATCCATTTTTATTATTTACATTTTTTCTACAACATTTGAAGTTTTATCAAAAAAACTCGATGAAATAGTCACTTGATGTTTGTAATCCTGATTCACACTGGCACGGACAAGGAGCCGTAAGGATGGAAGAGAGGTAGGGCTTTCATTGTTTTAGGTATCTCTAAGTGATTATTTCTTGTAGATAAAACATTCAATTTCCACTCTATCTTTAAGAATTTCTTATATCCACTGCGACAGTGAATAGTAATTGTGTATCTTCTTTTCATAAAAGAGATACACGGGTTGTTAACATTTAAATATATGGCCCACAATAAAAAAATGACGAAGTTCTAGAACTAGAAATCATTTTTATGATTCATTTAATCTTGTAGTTAAATTAACGGGCAGGTTAGTGAAAAAAGAATGAATAAAATGCAGTTGCATTCGAAAAGAAAAGTAATTAATTTATATACATTCCGCATATTGTCAATCCAGTATGTTATACTGTAAACAAACCTTTGAAGTTTTAAATCTTTTTCTATTACCTTGTAGCATCTCCCTACTCGAACGTTGAGTAGGGTTTTTTATTGAGAATTATTAAGAGAACATAAAAAAACAGGCCCTATAGAAAGAGCCTGTTTGTATAAACGATTGAAGATTAAGCTTTTTGAACGTTAGCAGCTTGAGCTCCACGAGCACCTTGCTCAACGTCAAACGTTACTTTTTGACCTTCGTCTAAAGATTTGAATCCGTCACTTTGGATTGCAGAGAAGTGTACGAATACATCGTCTCCGTTTTCACGTTCGATGAAGCCAAAACCTTTTTCTGCATTAAACCATTTCACTGTACCTTGTTCCATTTTTGTTGCCTCCTAGTGTGTAACCACACAGTGTATACTATCCTTGCCCAAAGTATCATCAAGACGAAAAGTCAATATTCATACTATCCTTTACACCGAACAAAAATAATTCTTCTTTATCATAACACGAAACGGAAATAACTGCAAATTAATATTGTCGTTTTATTCATGGCATTATTTGTTAAACATATGGATGCCAGTGCGAATAAGAGGCCTATTAATAACTATGGTTTGAAAACACTGTGAAAATGAATCACGAGTGTCTTCAAACCTGTTTCTTTGCTTAATAGTATTTCATTAATGATTGTCAAAAAGCTCAGCTGTTTCTTGTTCAAGTACAAGATAATCTTTTAAAGGCAGGGCTGTTCACTTGTAAAACTTTGTTACTGCAGATGTTTCCAAACAGTCACTCATGGATATCCCCATTACTTCATTATCACTTTCCAAAACCTTTTCACCTCAAACAATCAATGTTCACGGTCTAAATAAATCGATTCCCATAGGGGAGCAGTGAGCGAGTTTGGCCCGATAAAGAGCCGGGTATAATCTTCATACACCATTTGTATCCCGGCTGGCTCTGCTAATAAAGATGTAATTGAACTGGAAATCAGTTTATCATTTCCAATAATTTCACAGATAGAGGGGAAGAATACTTATCATATATGTGGTGTATGACGTTGGGCCTTCAAAGGCTATAAAACGTTTTCTACACTTAGAAGATCATCAGGGAAGGGGAAACTTTTAAAAATGAAAGAACAAAACCTAAGGACTTTGAGAAAACTGGTTACACCTTATGAAAAGTCCGATTTACAAAAAAGTATTTGTCAAATCATTAACACATTGGTACCATTTTTCCTGCTATGGTGTTTGGCATATAAGAGTTTGTCGATTTCTTATTTCCTTACATTAGCGATTTCTGTCGTTGCGGCAGGTTTTTTAGTAAGAACCTTTATCATCTTTCATGATTGCTGCCACTATTCCTTTTTTAAGAACAGAAAGGCGAATCGAATCCTTGGAACAATAACAGGAATTCTGACTCTGCACCCTTTTGATCATTGGTCACACGACCATTCTGTCCATCATGCGACAAGCAGCAACCTGGACAAACGCGGTACAGGCGATATTTGGGTACTTACCGTTGAAGAATATAAGAAAGCCTCAACTAAGACAAAAATCATGTACCGTTTGTACAGAAATCCGTTTGTTATGTTTATGATTGGGCCGATTTACGTCTTCGGGATTACCAATCGTTTTAATCGTAAAGGGGCAAAACGCAAAGAACGGATGAATACGTATGTAACGAACCTGGGGATCGTCACTTTGGCAGCACTTTTATGTTGGGTTATTGGCTGGCAAAACTTCCTGCTGGTTCAGGTGCCCATTTTTATGATATCAGGATCTCTCGGAATTTGGATGTTTTATATTCAGCACACGTTTGAGGATTCTTATTTTGAAGAAGATGAGCATTGGGAATATGTAAAAGCAGCAGTTGAAGGGAGTTCTTTTTATAAGCTACCAAAAGTTATGCAATGGCTAACAGGAAATATCGGTTTCCATCATGTTCATCATTTAAGCCCGAGAGTCCCAAACTATAAGCTTGAAAAAGTGCATAACAACACTGAACCATTGCAAAACGTTCCGACCATTACACTGGCAACAAGTCTCAAGTCGTTAAAGTTCCACCTATGGGATGAAGAAGGCAAAAAATTTGTTGGTTTTAGCCACTTAAAAAAAGCTTCTAAAGGCCAAGTATCAGCGCGGCTAACAACAGATTAAATAAACTCCCCATAATCGATGAAAGGGACAGTGTATCTTGCAGAATAAAAGTGCAGACTCGCGCAACGGTTTTGTGCAGAGGTCAGCACTTTTTTAGTGACTCGACAATGTGGTACATTTGTTGCCGTATTTTCCGCAAAAAAATAATACCAAAGGTGATTAAACCCTGGGTATTATTGGGATGCGGCCGAGAGGACTTGAACCTCCACGGGTTATTCACCCACTGGGCCCTCAATAAAGTGAATCTGTACTTTCTGTTACAAACCCTTTTTATATCAGTGTTTATTTATTTTGATTATGTTGGTTTACAATGATTTACTCATATTGTGGAGTGAAAATGGAGTAGTTTTTTCATCACCAGAAAGTTACATGACATGTCATTGGTGTCAGGTCTTTTAAAATAGCCGAAATAAAGAGAGAGAAAGCTTTTAAATTCTCAGTAATCTTGTATATTTAATTGATTATCGTATGGCTTTTAGAGTTTCAAGAATTTTTCGTATAGTACTTTACCAATATCGCTTACGATTTTTTCTTGTATTTGTATCCAAATAGGGGTTGCTTCTTTATTTGTTATTTCTGACGTCCCCAATTCAACATGACAGTCTTTTTTTATTTTGCAATTCTTTGTTTTTTCAGATCCTATATCGCAAGTGTGAAGGCTCATTCAATCTCTATGTTTGCATAAAGTTACGTTCATTTTGTGTACAAAATAATCACTACTACTTCATCAAGGATAAATCTGTAGGGAATCAAATAAAAAAGATACCAATTTAATCATTGGCATCTTCTCTATTTGATTCCCTTCACACTTGTTTGCATACTTCATCGGATACTTCATCTTACTAATTGAAAATATAAAGTTAATTTAACGAATAAAAGCAAGGTCTTTCTGTGCTAAAGCATCTTCCAGCCACCTAGGGTGCATTGGCAATAGATTATCAGGTAACTCATGAATATTAAAATACCTAACTTCTAAGGCCTCCTCTGTGGATTTTTTCAATGTCCCTCCAATAACTTCACATTGAAAACAGTTGGTAATAAAGTGACTGACTCTTCCGTCAGGGTAAATAAATGTTTGTGAGCTTGGATCTGAATAAACTCCTATCATTTTAGAAACTTTAACAGTTAATCCGGTTTCCTCTTTTATTTCTCTTATTATCGCTTGTTCAACTGATTCACCAGGTTCCACATGTCCTGAAGGGATGCCCCATAGACCATTATCAGCACGCTTCATTAATAAAACCGAACTTGATTCTTTGATTATTATTCCAGCGACTCCAGCTTTAACTTGTTCTGTCCATTGATAATCTGGTTTCTCACGCACTTCTATCTTAACTTCACTATCGAACAAATACTTCAAATCTCGGATCACAACATCTGGATTTCTAAAGTCATGTTCTACAGGAAATAAGGTATTTTGATCAGAAACTAAGATTGAAGCTATCCCCATTCGATTCGCTCCAATAATATCTGTCTCAGGTGTATCTCCAATCATGACGCATCTCTCTTTGTCTTCAAAGGACTCAAGTACTTTTTCAAATATTGAAGACTCCGGTTTTCCAATTATAATGGGCTTTTTATCTGCTCCCGTTTTAACAGCCGCTACTATGGCACCTGTAGCTGGAGCTGGTCCATTAGCGGTGGGAAATGTTTTATCTCCATTTGTAGCAATAAATGAAGCCCCACGGCGGATGAGATTTACCGCCTTATGTATATCTTGAAAAGTAATATTGTTATCCCATCCAATGACAACAGCTTCTGCTAGGTCTTCTTCAAGATCAATACCAGCTTTTTGAATCTCACTTTTAAGTTCATCATTTCCTAATATATACGCTCTCTTTACTCCGGCCTTAACAAGGTAATCAGCTGTTGCCCACCCCGAAGTAATTACTTCATCAATACTTGCTGAAATTCCAAGTTTATGAAGCCTTTTAACAATCGTCTCTCTTGTAACACAGGGATCATTCGTTAAAAAACGTATGGATTTCTTTTCTTCACGGAGACGTTTTAAAGAAGAAACAGCTTCTGGTAAAGCTTTGTCTCCTATATAAATAACTCCGTCTAAATCGAATAAAAATACATCATATTCCTTATAGATCATCATAACACTCCTTAAGTAGCTGTCGTGGGGTTAATGATTGAGCGATACGCGAAATGATTTGTAGGCCCATGTCCCTTCCCAATACCTAAAGGATGTTTAATAGCTGCTGAAATAAATTCTTTCCCAGTTGCTACAGATTTCGGTATACTGTGCTGCTTTGCTAGCTCTGCAGTTATAACGGCCGAAAAAGTACAGCCTGTTCCATGGGTATGTTTTGTATCAAAGCGAGGAGAAACAAATTCCTCGAAAGCCTCATCACAATACATAATATCGCGAGCTTCTCCGTTCAAATGCCCCCCTTTTACGACAGCACTCTTTGCTCCATATACTTCCACAATTTCTTTAGCAGCATCGCGCATCTGCTGTACAGTTTTAATTGATTTGCCGATTATTACTTCTGCTTCTGGAATATTTGGTGTAATAACAGTTGTTTGAGGTATTAATAATTTTTTCAAATGATTAACGGCATCCTTATGAAGTAGATGATGTCCGCTTTTAGCAACCATAACTGGGTCCATCACATACGATTGGAAATTAGCCGCTTTTAATTTTTCAGCTATCAGTTCTATAATATCCACGCTTGCAAGCATACCAGTTTTTACAGCATCCGGTTTTATATCTCCGATGACACAGTCTATTTGCTGAGATATATTATTCAGAGATACCTCCTCAAAACTTTTCACACCAAGTGTGTTTTGAGCAACAACTGATGTAATAACAGCCATTCCAAATACTTGCTGCTCCTGGAAGGTTTTTAAGTCTGCATGAATTCCCGCTCCCCCGGTTGGATCTGTTCCAGCAATCGAAAGTGCTTTATAGATATCCGTCAACTCATACACCTCCTAAGGTAGGTTTCACTGCTTCAAAAATTATAAAAGGCGGGTATTCCTTTTCACTTTTCCAATTATTAAATTTGAATTTTTGTTCGATGGCCTTTAACTGCTCTCCGTCAATATCGTTTAACGTTGGTTCCAGTAATGTTACACTTTCAAAACCTACATTAGATAAAAGTTTATAGTACATTGACTTCGGCCAATGAAAGTCATTTAAAATTAAATCTTCTTGTTCAGGAACATGAAGCCACTCATTTCTTTCTTCTCCATAAGAATACTCTTTCCCCGGTATTCCGTTGCGAAAGGTTGAAAATTCTATTCCAGTTGAGTCAGGGTTTGTATCGAGTATAACAAAAGAAGCACCTGGTTTTAACACACGAAAAATTTCATCCATGATTCTTTTGATACGTTGATCACTATCTGTATTAATAAAGACGTAACATGCCATAGCAGCATCAACTGAATGATCTGGTAAGAAGGAAAGATTATCATGTTCAATTAAATGATAGTCAACATGTGGATGTTTTCTTTTTGTCTTTGCTATATCCAACATCTTACTTGATTCATCTACTGCGATTACATTGCAATCTATTCTGTCAGCTAACCTATATGCTACCTTTCCGGGACCACAGCCAAAATCGAGCACCTTTTTAATATCCGCTTTATCAAATTTACGAAAAACATACTCAAAACCTAATGTTTGTTCTAAAACGTCGTTATAAGCATCGAATTTACCAGCAACACTGTCTTCTTTCCAAGAAGTTTTCATTAAATTTCCTCCTTTTGTTTAGTTGAGAAGTAATTAAACCACTTATTTCTAACAAAAAATTGATAAGTAGGAAGTAAGCCTTGAAATAGAGAAAGGTCCATATCTCGCTTATAAGCAATATGCTGATATATACTGAAAAGTAAAAGAACCTGTTCCCAATACTCAGGTAATTCTAGAGTTTCAATATCCTGCCTTGACAATGAAATTTGATCTTTTCTAAGCAAAGACTCATATTCTAAAACTGTTTCAATGAAAGGCCAATTATTCCCGGCAGGCATTTTAGGAAATTCAAAAGCCGAGGTATCATTATAATTTTTAGCTTCCTCAAGTACTGTTTTTGCCCATTCGTTGTCGGACTCGTAGATATGAATGGAACCAACATTATGGAAATATTCTCCGACTTCTAAATGAAGTTCTCTCGCCATTAATTCTTGCATAAATGTAAAAGAGAAAAGATCACTAATCATTCCTCGAAATGCATCATTTGCACGCATTACGGAAGACATATATAACTTGTTTTCTCTTATGAAAAATTGCAAACCGATTGTGCAAGAAACATCAATGTTTCCAGAAACGAAGAGTTCCGAGGCATCGAATATTTGAATAAATGCCCTTTTTGAATCAATGTCTTCTTGTGTCAAAAGATTTTTTATTCTATTCCATTGATTTAGTTTTGCGTTTCCAAATTCAAATATTTTAGGTCCATACGCAGTGCCTGTTAATGTTTTTTTATTCATTGAATATAAAGGCATTTTTTTATTGTAATAACTAATAAAATCTAAGTTGTTACTCCCCGACAAATACCATAAAACTTCAGCAAAATTAAACACGATATTTGTTTTTCTAGAGGGTAAGTAAGTGACACGTTCTACTGGATTTTCAAGGGTCAGATGATAGTTCAATTTTTCTTTGCTTTTTTGTCCACGCGGTGAATTCAAAAATTCAGGGTTGTGATAGATGTCATACAGTGTTTCCATATATGCTTCATGAAAAGTTCTCTTTCTCATTTAGATTCCACCTTTTATTTCATAAGGATACTTTTAATCTTTTGTAATAAATCATCGGTATCTTTAAAATTAATGTATTCAACATCAGCTACTACATTTAACCCTTGGATTAAGAATGCGTAATCTCTATCTTTTTCTAGTAATAACACTATCTTTTTTTTCAAGGCAGAAGCCCATCCAATTTCTATATGTGTTCCAGGAGAAGCCGGTGAGCCAGGAAAAGCTACAAAAAGGTCACAAGTGCTTATTTCATCAAAATCAATTTTAGTGCATTGTTGAGGTGTCATGAAATCTTTCCCCCATCCTTCTCGCTTGTGAGCATTATGAACTAACCATCCTTCATTTTCAAAAAAAGAAATTAAAGATTCCAACTTTCCCCTTTCTTGTAAGCTCATCAATCCAGTATTCTCGTCTACTAAACTTTTAAAAGGCCCTGCTAAAAAAACTTTTTTAGTTGTCACTTTAATATCATCCTTTCAAAATAAATAAAGCCACTTTCATATGGAAAGTGGCTTAAAAATAGATAAGATAAAAAATCTCTCTAATTTTCTCACTTCCCTACGCTGGTGTTAACCAAATCAGGTTCAAAGGGTCAGGACTTGTGTCTCTTCTCAGCTTCTAAAAGCTCCCCCAGTGTATAAAATATAAATATTTACTTTCATCCTAAACTATTCCATATCATTAGTCAAACAATGATTGATAAGCGTTGAACCCTGCGTATCAGCCGAAAAATGTTTTTTGAAAGTTACCACGACTTGCATTTGATGGCAAGTCATAGAGCTTAAAAAAGGAAAGCATAAAAATCCCCTATTTCTAGTGTGGTTAAAAAATGACCTGAACATTGCAAATTTATAGCCTTAGTTATGAAAGCTTATGTTCATTACACTTTCTAACTTCACTTTACGTTAATATAATTGGTGAGCAAAAAATACCCTACTTCTGGACTTTTCCAAATCGCATTATGATCAAATGATTTAACATTCGTAAATACAATTTTTGAAACCTTCATATCTATTCCATGGTAATATTTGGATATAAACTTGCTGAAAGGATTGGACAATGAAGGTATTTGAAGCTAAGTCTTTGTTATCTGAAGCTGAAAACCGAGCAAAAGATTATAAAGAATTGAAAAATCAAATGATTAAACTATGAAAAGCATTTAAGGCTGTTGCTGATCTGGATGACAGTAAGTTGTCTGGCAAGGGAGCAAACAATATCAAAGCATTTTATCACGATCATGTGGGTGTTACTGATCAATGGATTGATTTAATTGAAATGAAGATCGCTTTCCTTACTAGTATCTCCGGTGTTTTAGAAGATGCCAGCTTATCTGATGCATATATCGAGGAATCCTTCTTAGAACATGAATTAGCAAACGCATATAAAAAATCAAAATCAATTATGTCTGAGCAGAAGAAAGCAATGAAAGATATTCTGAATGACATCGATGACATTCTTCCACTTGATTTATTTTCAACAGAGACTTTTAAGGATGAGCTCTCTTCTAACGAAAACAAACGGAAAAAGACTGTTGATAAAATAGGCGATGTGGACGAAAACTTAAAAACTGAATATGCAATAACTGAACCTAACGAACAATTCATTAAAGCAGACTTTCAAAAGTTACAGGAATCAACAGGTAAGGGCAAGAATGCTACACCCCTTCACTATAATGCCAAGGCATATCGTGAGAGCGATATACATAAGAAAAAAAGCGATATCGAGAAGCAGTCTGAAGCTTATTTGAAGATTAAAAAAGAAGAAGCTAAAAAACGCGAAATAAAAGATTTGAAAAAACAGCTTGTAAAGGTAACAGATCCAGACGAGTATTTAAAAATTGCGAAGAAAATAGGATACGAGAATTTGGAACCTGACCAGCAAGTTTATTTTCGCCAACTCGAAGAACTCCAACAAAAAGCTGAAATTGGAAAAGGTATTGCAGTGGGAATGTATGAAGCAGGTAAAGATACAGTGATGGGTCTCTATCAACTTGCAAGACACCCGATTGAATCGCTTTCTGGAACTGTGAACGCAGCCTTACATCCAATCGATACTTATAAGATCATAGCAAAAGACATAGAAGACACATTTCAACGTGATATGATTAATGGAGATAGCTACAGCAGAGCAAAATGGGTTTCCTATGTAGGCAGTACGGTTGTCCTTGCAATAGTTGGTTCAAAGGGTATTGATAAAGTATCCAAAGTTGCAAAAGCCGGTTCAAAAGTTGCTGCAACTAAGACACTTGAAGTATCAAAAGCAGGAATAAAAAAAGGTATTGAATACGTTAAAATACCAAATGTTTTTGAACAACAGTACGCAATGGCTGGTGGTTCAGGGACTTTTCCTTTCAACGTGATTGATGGAGAGAATTATAAAAACTCTGCACTTGAAATATTCAAGACCTCGTCTACTGTACAAGGATTAAAGAAAGCTAAGCCGCATGAAGTTGTAAACGAATTAAAAACTTTTCAAAGCAGAAAATACATTTTTGGAGGACAATCATTCCTCATAGACAAACGAGGAATGAAGCATATTTTAGAGCGCCATCATCCTAATTTATGGGATGGTTCAATTAAGTCTCAACAATCTTTTCTTAATAAAGAGATGACTGTTAACGATGTTGCAGATGCGATAGAATCAATTATGAAACAAAACCGTGAAGAGTTAACGAAAAAAGGAACTAAATTTAGTTATCAAATTAGAGGAACATATGAGGGTCAACAATATGTTGTAGGCTTTCAAAAAGGAAGAGTAGGACAATTTTATCCGGAAAAATAGGAGAGGTAAAATGTTTTATATTCAATCATTAATCCTTAGGCCAAATAAGAAGATAAACGATCTTTCAATCTTAAAAAATAATATTGACGATTACTTTGTTCCACTTAGCAATATAGAGGGACTAAAGAATATGAAATCACAGTTAGACTCCTACTATTTATCTGGGGCGATTATTTTAAAATATGGTGAACAAGATTTGCTTGATGTCACTATGTGGGACTTGGTTGACCAATTGTGGGCTTATTTTTTAAATCTAATTGAAGAAGCTATTGAAACAGGAGAAAGCGAAACTTATTTTCCAGATCAACCTCTTCTATTAAAAATGAAATCAATATCGAATGATATGTTGTTATGTGAAATTGATCAAAAACAAAAAGTTTTACTACCGAAACTTGATTTTTTTGAATCACTCTTAAAGAATGCGAGAAGTTTCTTTGAAACTATGAATTTTGTTTTAGAAGAAAACTGTGATTATGAGTATGAACTTAATAAGATCGATGAATTGCAAACCAAAATCAAATGTATGTGAGGCTAAATGTGAATTACTCTAGAGTGAAAAAATTCTTTGATGAGAATAAAAAATATTCAATTCTTATAGGAGGCGTCACTGACAAACAAATTAAAGAGATAGAAGAAGATCTCAGAGTAACCCTTCCAGACAGTTATAAGTGGTTTTAACTAAGTATGGTTCAGGAGGCGTGTTCGGGACTATGATACTCGGTTATGACTCTCATGGAGCTGAAGTTGTAGAGCAAACAAAAGAATACAGAACGTTTTACAAACTTATACCAGGTCTTGTTGTTATTGAGTATATAGATGAATTTTCTTATTGTCTTGATACAAACAAAATGGTAGATGGAGAGTGTCCAGTTATTCTTTGGGATAACCATAAAGGAAATGGATATACAGCTGCAATTAATTTTCTAGAATTTCTTCTTCAGCGACTAGAAAAGGGTAAAGAGGACTTAAATGAAGATGAGGATTGGGAAGATTAATCTTTACACTCCCTCAAAATAAAGATTTTTTTCGAAATTGAATGATTACAATATAAAAAAATCATACCAAGATGTTTGGTATGGTTTCTAAGATAGACCCTCAACCTAGTAAAAACGTATAATGGGTTACAAAAGCTTTTAATCAAAGCATCTGTTTATTTTATTTACACCTCACCATTTTTTATGAATTATGGGCACAAATTGGGCATATTAGAGACCAACGGAACTCTATATTTCATCAGGTGATATGTCACTCATTGCCCTGTCGTAATAAAATAATGCTAAATCTCTTTGATATTGCTCCCATTCTTGCTGTGTATACAGGTATCTCTCCGCATCAACTTCCTTCAATATCTGAACAATTATCTAGCTTGGTTTCAAGTGTTAGAATCCATTCAACATTAGATTTTGAAACTTATTCTTTAATTTTCCGTATATCAATATAAAACGGTATCTAATGCAGGGAGGGATATTAGTTGGCTGAAAAGCAAAAAAGTGTTCCATTTTTTAAAAAAATATTGGGTTTCTCAAATTGGTGTATTTTTATTGTCACAGATAATTTTTATTACATTTGAAACAACAAGATGGTTACCTAATTATAGAGAGATTAATGGAACACTATTTGGGAGAATTACGGAATCGTCAATTTTTATAAATTGGTTTACTTTTTATGAAACACCACAATTAAATTTACTTACTGTCTTTTTTGGCGTCTTCTTTCTTGTGCCTGGAATAATAAGTGCATTAAAAAACGTATTTTCGCCTAGACACTATAGTAATAGCCTAAATAACCGTGATTAAAAATAAATATGGTTTGTTAAAATGAATAAAGTTTGAGAAGAGTTGTACTTAAAGTAACGGGTGCGTTAGTTGAACAAGTCAATGTTATAAGAATTGAACTTCCATATATTTGAAGTTCCATTTTTTATAAGTAAACCAACATTAAACTTTAACAGAACCTTTTAAAAAAAGCTTAATCAAAAAGATTAAGCTTTTTCTAATTATTTTAGTAACCTATGCCCCTATCCTATCTGCTGCCACTTTGATCTCAGTATTATGATCACTTTGCATATAACTTATTGAAAATACACTACTTAAAATCACTGCTGCCAATAGAATCCGGCTGATTTTCATTAAGAAGATTACATCACAATAAAAGAACGACTAGGACATGCTTCCATCAAAACAACAATCGATGTTCATGGTCATCTCTTTCCTAATAAACAAAAAGAAACTGCTGATAAGCTGGATGAATTATTCTAACAAGTGGAGTAAACAGGAGTAAACCTTAAAAATAAAAGAAAACATAAAAAAATACCAAAGGTCTAAAACCCTTGGTATCATTGATGCGGCCGAGAGGACTTGAACCTCCACGGGTTATTCACCCACTAGGCCCTCAACATAGTAAATCCTTATCACTGGTTATGAAAGCTTGTTTTCATTACACTTCTTATATTCATTTGCCAACATTTCTATATGTTTATATTAGTTATGGTTAAAAAATGGTGAGCACAAACAATAAACGTCCGTACTACCCTTTTATGACCAGCAGGAATTTTCTACTTGCCGTCGAAAGTAATTGTCGAAAAGTAATCTAGGAGGATAGGGGAGTTCTTAAGGGACTCAAATGTTCTGATTATGGAAACCAATTTAATGGAACAACTCCACATGTTAAAAAGATTTTAAATAAGTTTTTTCCTTTGTCGATTTCATTAAGTCGTATTCGTTGTATTCGTAGAAAGACAAATAAAAATGGAAAGGTTGTTGAAATCATGGGAGCACAATTAAACTCTTATCTAATGTCAGAGAACGCAAGAAGCCAGGCGGATTTTTACTTAGAATCACTCGGTGGAGAAATTGTATCACTTAAAACATTCGGTGAGGTACCAGGAACTTCAGAAGATATGAAGGAGAAAGTTATGCATCTGTCTTTGATGATAGCTGGAAACAATACCCTAATGCTTGCTGATTCCTTTGAACAAGTGGTCGGTAATCGCAGCATCAGTCTTGCTTTAACCTATGATAATGAGAGCGAAGCAAGAGAGGCATATACAAAGCTTGGTGAGGGTGGAGAAAACAAATATCCCTTTGCTTTGCAGCCATGGGGCCATACTATGGAGAAGTTATAGATAAATTTGGTGTTACATGGATGATTACTAAACCGTAAACCATCCCAAATTCAAAATTCTATACAAATCTATGTAAGACGTCCATAAGGATATAACGGATGTCAGCATGTCCAACGCTAATAATCCCTTGTTGACTTTCCTTAAACCACTCTTTTTGCCAACTTGTAATGGAAAATGTATCTTCTATTTGGTTTGAACTCAAAAAATCATCAATAGCCCAAACCTTTGGGTTACAGAAAAATGTCCAAAACCCTGTCGGTTTAATGGTTTGTTTTTCTTTTATGTTTAGAGCAACTGATTTCCCTAACCTCACTATTAGGTTAATTTAGGATACTTAATTATTAATAAAGCTATAGCTGAAGTTACAACTGGAACTGCACCAGAATTACTAGGAAATTAGTTCTTTTTGGTCTAAACTGCTGATGAAGTAAGTTTTTTGCTCGTTTTTCTGCCCCTTTTCCCCTAAATTGTAAAGTTCACTTTACGTTTTTTGTATTTTATAATAAAATGTGGATTATCGAAGAATACATTAAGGAGAGACGGGAATGAATGGAAAACAAATTAGAACTATTTAGAAAAAAACATAACCTTTCACAAGAAGTATTAGCGAAAGAACTAAACGTATCTAGACAAACTATTATTTCGATTGAAAAAAACAGATATAAACCATCATTACAACTAGCTCTTAAAATTGCGAAAAGATTTAATGTGCCTGTTGAAAAAATATTTTATTTAGATCACAAGGAGGTTATAAATTGAATATAAGAAAACCACTTTTATATTGTAGTATAATTCTTTTTTTAATTTTCATATTAATGATAGTTGCTTCAATTATGTCTGATAGTAATAAAATAAATTACAATTCATTTTTGGTTTTATCACTATCTACATTCGCCCTTGCACTATATCTATTTCCTGAACTTAAAGATAATGATGAACGTTCAAAAGAAATTAAAAAACGTTCACTGTTCTGGACAGCTTTATTATCCCTAGCTTCTATTACTTGTATATTATTGCTAATAAAACTTGCCCCTATACTTATTGAACCTACAAATATATTAATGTTAATCATATCGTCAATAATCTTTATCTACTCATTTTCTTTGATAATAATTAGCAAGAAGCTTTAACCAACTAGGGCAAACAAAAAGTTGACTGAGGTTTCAGTCAACTTTTTTTATTTGTTACTCATTTTATGTTTTTATTTAAGCTTCAAATGCTTTTTTTACACATACACTTACAACCGAACCTGTTGCAGCTGTTTCAGTAATAATACAAGCTGCACATCCAGCAGGACCACCAATAGTACAAGCAAAAGTACATACAACGCCTATAACTGCTATAGCAGCCCAGGAAATCCCTTGTGCAGCAAGGCAGTCATTTAGGACTCCCCATGAAAATTGAGGTTGAACATCTGGTTTATGAAGAATTTCATTATACGATAGGTTTCCATTTTCATGCATTACAAACTCTGCAGTTTCATCGTTTAACAACTTAAGGTATTGCTCAACAAAAGAAACAATATTTTTTTCTTCATCAAAAACAACTGTTACATTACTGAATTTATCTAGCTTACTAGAATTTTTAACACCAAATTGAACAAAATAATCTCCAGATTTTATCGACAAGACCTTTGGGGTGTTTAGATTAAGGTCTTTAAAGCTAATTTTTTGTAATTCCTCACCTTTAATTTTTTCTATGGCTTTTTTCTTAAGTTCATTTGCTAATTTTCCTTTAACATTTTCAACATTGACAGACTCACCTGATCCATTTAAGGCTGTGACACCTGAATCAGCTTGTGCATTATTGCTAAATCCAGAAGCTAGGGATAAAACTAATGAAAAAACCAGTAACGCTTTAAGAGATGTAGATTTTAATACTTTTTTTATCATTTTTTCCAATCTCCTTTCCTTTTACCAATTATTATAATATACATTGAATTGATAGTAAACATTATATATACAAAACGAAAGAGCATCTTCATGCTACTCTACTTCCATTTCATCAATCAAATGATCGTTATATTGTTGTTTTCCTCTTCTGTCAACTCTACATATTCTTGATTAATTTCAATAAATCTTATCCCATAAAAATATTAATTTATAAAAATACTTATTTTGATCCTCACACTTATGCTTGTCCATTTCACCATTTTTGTATTTCTTTGCATAAGCTGGCGACCTTTTATAGTCCCGTAAAACACATCAAATACTTCTTGACTCGTTAAGATGTAAACGAATTAAAAACTTTTCAAAGCAGAAAATACACTTTTGGAGGACAATCATTCCTCATTGATAAGCGAGGAATAAGCATATTTAGAGCGTCATCAACCTAATTTATGAGATGGTTCAACTAAGTCTCAACAATCTTTTCTCAATAAAGAGATAACTGTTAACGATGTTGCAAATCGATAGAATCAATTATGTTAAAAAAGGAAGTAAATTTAGTTATCAAATTAGATGGTAGCAAGCTGACTGACACTTGTTTTTATTCCATAATAAAGTAACATTGTGTACATTTATAGAGCGAATACGTTAGTAGAACAAGAAAGGACATAACATATTTTATATAAATAATATGTTATGTCCTTTTTATCTTTTTTTAAAATTTGTGGTCTTGATAAATTAGTCTATTCCTCTAATTAATTCACTTTGCACGCTGACTGTGTGCTTTTGATCTGAACGAGAAGGTAACAAACAAAAAGAAATGGCGAACAAATAGATAACTTACTTTAAGTTAGTGGACACTTTTGGTTACAAAACATATTTTCTTCAAAAACAAAAAATACCAAAGGACTCAAAACCCTTGGTATCATTGATGCGGCCGAGAGGACTTGAACCTCCACGGGTTATTCACCCACTAGGCCCTCAACCTAGCGCGTCTGCCATTCCGCCACGACCGCGTGATCATTAAATTGTATTTGTGCTGATTTAGTAGGCTCTTAACCTAGTAAAACCAATTTGCGTGCACTTTGTAAATAAAGTGCGGGTGAAGGGACTCGAACCCCCACGTCGTAAGACACTAGATCCTAAGTCTAGCGCGTCTGCCAATTCCGCCACACCCGCAAAAAGACAAATGGTGAGCCATGAAGGACTCGAACCTTCGACCCTCTGATTAAAAGTCAGATGCTCTACCAACTGAGCTAATGGCTCTTACTATTAGATTTCAAAAAATAAAAATGGCTGGGCTAGCTGGATTCGAACCAACGCATGACGGAGTCAAAGTCCGTTGCCTTACCGCTTGGCTATAGCCCAACGAAAATGGAATGACCCGTACGGGATTCGAACCCGTGTTACCGCCGTGAAAGGGCGGTGTCTTAACCGCTTGACCAACGGGCCGATGGTTGAGAACTTATATCGAAATCTTATGGCGGAGAAGGAGGGATTTGAACCCTCGCGCCGCTTACGCGACCTACACCCTTAGCAGGGGCGCCTCTTCAGCCACTTGAGTACTTCTCCAATATGGCTCCACAGGCAGGATTCGAACCTGCGACCGATCGGTTAACAGCCGATAGCTCTACCACTGAGCTACTGTGGAATAATGAGACAAGACTTATTATATCAGCCTCAATTTACAGTGTCAAGAGGTAAATGTTTTTATTTATCTCTCGTGACGACTTTTATAATGTAACATAGGCTTGCCATATCCGTCAACCTTTTTTACGAAAAAATTCTTTTTATTTTTCCGCGGCATTTTCCGCATCTGTATCTGTCAGGATTCATGGCACGCTTCTTTATATACTGTTGGCCGCACGCCGTACAGATATACATATAAGTTTTTTTGTTTTCTGTTTTTTTCTTAAGGGGTGTACAGAACCTTGGCGCGTTGACCTGCTGCAGCAACACTCGAAAATCTCTGTCTCTGTGCTTGTACCCCTTTCCTTCAAGGTGAAGATGATAATGGCAGAGCTCGTGCTTGATGATGCCGATTAGTTCCTCCCTACCGTGTTCAATCAGATATTTTCTGTTCAATTCAATGTTATGGGAGGTTAACAGGTACCTTCCGCCCGTGGTTTTAAGCCTGTCATTAAAAAGCGCCTGATGGCGGAACGGCTTGTTAAAATACGTTTCGGAAATATCCTCTGTCAGCTTTTGAAGCTCTTTGTTATCCATGGTGCACCTCACTTAAAAAACATTGAACGGGACAATTCACCGTTCGCATACAATATGGTAATCACCGTCCCTCATATGAAAAAAGCTGAGGAGGAATGAGCCTATGCCAAATTGGCTTAAAAAACAGATGCAAAAAGCGTTCCTTGAAAAAGATAATTACCAAATTAAACTGCTGAATCAATGCTGGTATTTTTATAGGAAAAAACACTGCTCGTAAGCAGTGCTTTTATTTTACCATAGACAGCGATACTCTGCCTTTTTGTACATCTACGCCGCCAACCCAAACCGTTACAATATCGCCGACGGATACGACATCAAGAGGATGCTTGACGAATTGATTGCTGAGTTTTGAGATATGCACAAGCCCGTCTTGTTTGACTCCGATATCAACAAACGCTCCGAAGTCCACTACATTGCGCACGGTGCCCTGCAGCTCCATTCCCTCTTTCAAATCTTCCAGCTGAAGGACGTCTGTTTTCAGCAAAGGCTTAGGCACCTCATCGCGAGGATCGCGTTCCGGCCTTGTCAGCTGTTCACAAATATCTTTCAGGGTGATTTCTCCGATTCCCAGCTCTTGTGCCGTTTCAGAAAGCGCCAGCTGATTGATTTTATCCTTCAATTCCGCCGTGCCGATTTGTTCTGTTGAAAGGCCGAGCTTTTTCAATAGTGCTTTTGTTTCTTTATAGCTTTCCGGGTGGATGCCTGTTCTGTCCAAAGGCTCTGTCCCTTCCTGCACTCTTAAGAAACCGATACATTGCTCATAGGTTTTCGCACCGAGTCTCGGGATGTCCTTCAGTTCTTTTCGATTCGAAAACTTACCGATTTCCTCACGTTTTTTGACAACGTTGCCTGCGACAGACTTCGATAATCCCGCTACATATTGAAGCAGCGCGGCGGATGCTGTGTTGACGTTTACTCCCACCTGGTTAACAACAGTTTCGACGACGAACCGCAGAGATTCATTTAAGCGTTTTTGGCTGACATCATGCTGGTACTGTCCGACACCAACAGATTTCGGATCGATTTTCACGAGTTCCGCCAGCGGATCTTGAAGTCTTCGCGCAATAGATACGGCACTGCGCTCTTCAACCTGAAGCTCAGGGAATTCTTCTCTGGCAAGCTCAGAAGCCGAATATACGCTTGCTCCCGCTTCATTAACGATCACATAATAAATTTTCCGCGGCATGTCCTTCAGTACATTGACGATGAATTGCTCTGTTTCTCTTGATGCCGTGCCGTTTCCAATCGCCACCATCTCGACTTGATGCTGCTCGAGAATCGCTTTGACTTTTTCATGGGCTTCTTTTGTTTTGTTGACCGGCGCATGCGGATAGATGACATCAATATTCAAGACTTTTCCGGTCTCATCTGATACAGCAAGCTTACAGCCAGTTCGGAACGCTGGGTCAACACCGAGAACGGTTTTGCCTTTCATCGGCGGCTGCAGAAGAAGCTTTCTCAAGTTCTCAGAAAAAATGTGAATTGCCTGTTCATCCGCTTTTTCTGACAGCTCTTTTCTGATTTCACGCTCTATTGCCGGCTGGATCAGCCTTTTATAGCTGTCTTCAATCGTTTCCTGCAAAATCTCTTTTACGGACGTTGATCGGTTTTTGATGATTTGTTTTTCTAAATACGCCTTAATGTGATCCGCAGGCGGTTCGATAGACACCTTTAAAATGTCTTCTTTTTCGCCGCGGTTCATCGCCAGCACCCTGTGCGGAACGACTTTTGCAATTGGCTCTTCATACTCGTAATACATTTCATACACATTTTTCTCGTCTGTGTCTGCCGATTTTCCGGCTGCAGACTTAATGCTTCCTCTTTTAAAGGTTTCCTGGCGAATCCACTTTCTGAAACTCGGCTCGTCTGAGATTTGTTCCGCAATAATATGCTTGGCGCCTTCAATCGCCTCTTCCCGTGTGAACACTTCTTTTTCTTCGCTGATGTATTGATCTGCGGTTTGTGCCAGACGGTTATCTCGCGGAAGTGTCAGGATATAGTCAGCAAGCGGCTCGAGGCCTTTGCTTTTTGCGACTGTCGCCTTTGTTTTGCGTTTTTGTTTATACGGGCGGTAAAGGTCTTCCACTTCCTGAAGCTTCACCGATTGCTCAATTTTTCGCTTTAAGTCATCTGTTAATTTATCCTGCTCTGCAATGAGCCGGATGACTTCTTCTTTTCGCTGATTCAGGTTTTGTATGTATTGCCAGCGTTCAGAAATCGTCTGAATCTGAACCTCATCCATTGACCCCGTCTGCTCTTTTCGGTACCGGGCGATAAACGGGACTGTGTTGCCGTCCTCAAGCAGGCGGATGACACTTTCAACGTATTTTTGTGACAAACCTATTTCTTTCGCAATTTGCTGTTTTAAAAGGGCTGACGTTTCCATGTAACCAAAGCCTCCAATTTTGTCGTTCTTTCTCTAGTGTATCAAAAACCGAAAAAAACACATAAAAAAAGACAGCTGGTGCTGCACGTCTTTATTCATTTTTCAAAAGAAGATTTCTGGCTGTTTTCAAACACACATCGCGCAAAAAAAGAAGCCGGATGTCCAGCTTCTTTTTTTTGATCTCTTAGGACAGCTGTCCAAGAATATAGGTCAGATCATCTTTTCTCGATGTCGTATACATTTTCAGCGAATTTGATATTTCTTCTACCGATTGGCCTTTTTTCAAATGGGAGCGGATGTCGGGCACGTTGAGTCCATCTGTATGTATAATGAACCTTGAACCCTTTTCATAGGTGGCTGTGTGCGTTTTGTATTTTTGCGGCTTGCCTGATAAATAGCCTGAAATCGGCAGAGGATAAAAGCTTTCACCAGACGGGGAATGCAGAATAAAACGTACGTTTCCGACAGAGCAGTACGTAAACTGCCTTTGTTCAAAATTGATTTTCAGGATAGATGCTGTAGCGCCTCTTTTGTTTTTCATCGCCTGATTACAGCGTTCGATAATGCTTTGTACATCTTCATTTGCATAGTTTTCCACTAAGTCTTTGATGGCTGCAGAAGATTCGTTGGCAAGCGATCCGCTTCCAAGTCCGTCAGCTACCGCACAAATTAACTCCTTATCATCAGCTTTCATAAAAAAGCTGTCGCCGCAAATCGATTTTCCTTCTTTATTCAGTTGGTATACAAGAGTTTGAATATGCTCGTTTTCTTCAACCTGGATCATTACATTAACTCCATCGAGGGATCTTCAATCAAGGCCTCTCTGAGCTTCTTCACAGCTTTGCGCTGCAGACGCGAGACGTGCATTTGAGATATACCGAGAATGTCCCCAGTTTCTTTTTGGCTTTTGTTTTGAATATACGTAAGGTCTATGATTTGTTTTTCACGGTCAGAAAGGACGTGAAGCACGCTTTGCAGCATCATTTGCTGGTTGACCCGCTCATATCCGTCCTCCTGTGATCCGACGATATCAAGAATCGTGACGGTGCTTCCGTCCGCATCCGCTTCAATGCTGTGGTCAACGGATAAGGCTTGATAGCTTTTGCCCATTTCCATTGTTTCAAGAACCTCTTCTTCTGAAACATCGAGGAATTCGGCAATCTCTTCTACTTTCGGTGACCTTTGTGTTTCAGTCGTCAGCTGATCAACCGCCATTTTGATTCTTGGACCCAGTTCTTTAATCCGTCTTGGCACATGAACGCTCCACGTTTTATCTCTGAGGAAACGTTTAATTTCACCGATGATTGTCGGAATGGCAAAAGCTTCAAACGATTTGCCGACGACGGGATCGTATCGCTTAATCGCGCCGAGAAGCCCGATCATGCCGACCTGACGGAGATCCTCGTGAAAGCTTTTGCCTTTTGAATATTTTTTCGCAAGCATATCAACAAGATTTGTATACACCTGCACAAGCGTTTCTTGCGCCTGTTCATCTTGATTCGTTTGGTAATCGCTTATGAGCCGATCGACTTCATCCTTAGTTAGTTTCGTAGTTTTTGATGGTTGTGTCATGATCAACTCGCTCCCCATTTAAATACTTTGTCATCGCTACGGTGACGCCGGAGTGGTTTTGCACTCTGACTTCATCCATGAGCGTTTCCATTAAATATAGACCGAGCCCTCCTTCTGATAATTGATCAACTGTGTGCGAAGGTGTGTACGGCCCTAGATCCTGCTGCTTTTGATCGAAATCAAAGCTGTCTCCTTCATCCGCCACAATGACCTCTAAACGGTCTTCGAACACACCGAATCGGATTGACACTTCCCCATTTTTATCTTCTTTGTAAGCGTGCTGAACTGCATTTGTACACGCTTCACTGACTGCGATTTTCAGATCTTCGATTTCATCGTACGTATAACCCATTCTGCTCGCGACGCCTGACAGTGTCAGCCTTATAATCCCTACATATTCAGGTTGGGCCGGCACTTTCATTTCGATGTAATCTGCGTTATTCTTCATTGCACTCCACCTTCTGACTTTGCAGAAATATCAATGATGTCCTTTAAGCCTGTAATCTCAAACAGGCGGATCAGCCGCTCAGAAAGATTTTCAAGTTTTAGCGAACCGCCTTGTTTTTTGACTGTTTTAAAGATGCCTACAAAAACACCGAGCCCAGTACTATCCATGTAACTGACATCTTTCAGACAAATTCTTAAATCAGCGCCTTGTTCTGCCAGAGGAACGAGCTTCTCTCTGAGCACCGGAGCTGAATACACATCAATTTCTCCCGCAATGTTTACTTGTATATCATTCACATTTTGCTTTACATCAACATTTATATTCATTCGTATCACCTCAAATTTTCCTTCAAATCACTAATTGTCTTATACCCCCGGCTGGCTGACGCTAAACCTTTCTTCGCAAAACAATTAACGTAAAATCATCATGAAGCTGAAAGTCCTGCAATTTGAGGAGGCTGTCATAAATATTTTTGACCATTTCCTGCGCGGAGGAACACATATGTTCTTCAATAAGCTTTTGCAGATCAGGGCGCTCCAAGAAACCATTTTCCGTTCTGCATTCTGTGACGCCGTCAGAAAATAAAACAATCATATCACCCTTATCGAGATGCTGATCGAATTGTTTGTAGTCATAATCCTGTGAGATGCCGAGAACGAGTCCTTTGGCCTCTAAATCGTAAAACGTGTTGTCTTTTTGAGAATAATAGAATCCCGGTTCATGTCCCGCTGAAGCATATGTAAATTGATGCTTATCCATATTGTAATTTGCATAAAGCATCGTAATAAACATACTGGCATCCACATTTTGTTCAACAACCCGATTCAAATTTTTCAGCACCTGAGAAGGGTGTATGCCCGTTTCCGGCAAAGAGTCCATCGCGTATTTGATCATGGACATACAAAGAGCCGCCGGAATGCCTTTGCCGATCACGTCCGCGATTGCGATATTAATGGATTCCTTGTCTTTGACAAAGTGGTAGTAATCACCGCTCATCTGTTTAGCGGGCACACTGATGGCGCCGATATCCAGCGCTTCTTCCTGCGGAATCTTTGTTCCGAGCAGCGTCTGCTGGACATTTGCTGCGATTTCAATTTCTGATTTGATTTCCTGCTGTATCCCCCTGAGGGTTTGATGCTCCTGATAAGCCATTCCATATCCAATCATGACTTCTATTAAAAAATCCAGCGAATGAAAAACATCTTCCGGGAGACTCGGATACAGCTCCTTCAGCACTTTTCGGTGAATGCTGATGATTTCTTCCGGAGGAATTTGATGCTCGATTGTTTTTCGGCTGAATTTTTGGGCTTGATATAAAGATGTTTCTGTTAATTCGGCTATATATCGACTAAGCAGCTGATGATACCGCTGCTCAATAACCTCCCTAAAATCCACTTTCTTACCTCCTACCGAAGCCATTTAATGGCTTGTATCTCTGTTCCTTCCCCCGCTACGGAATTTAAACTGAATTCATCCATCAGCCTTTTCACGCCGGGAAGTCCCGCCCCGAGTCCGCCAGACGTTGAAAATCCGTCTTCCATGACCTTGCGGATATCAGGAATTCCCGGTCCTTGGTCTTCCGCTATGATTTTCAGTCCCTTTTTTCCTCTGTCAGAGACCTGTTCAATTCCAATCTGGCCTTTACCGGCATATAAATAAATGTTCCTGGCTAATTCTGAAATAGCCGTTGTAATTCTAGCCTGGTCTACCGTGCCGAAACCCAGTTCTTTTGCAACGTTTCGTCCCAGTTGTCTGGCGGCCACAATATCCCATTCTGTCATGATCTTTACACAGGATTGGTCGTTCATTCGCTATTCCCCCAATTCCCGCTTCAATGTCTCAAGCCCCTGCTCTAAGTCGAGCGCAGTTTCAATTTCCTCAAGTGCGATTCCGAGTTCAATCAGCGTAACTGCCACAGCAGGCTGAATTCCCGTTAAAACCACTTTTGCGCCCATTAGTTTAGACATCGTGATCACGTCGCCCAGCACTTTAGCGATAAAGGAATCAATCATGTCCACAGATGTCAGGTCAATGACAACTCCATTAGCGCCTGTTTCGTATATTTTATTTAATAAGTCTTCTTGAAAGGTTAATGCAGTTTGGTCATCGAGTTCCCATTGAATGGACACTAATAAGCAATTATACAGTTTCAAGATCGGGATTTTCGGATGTCTCAAAATGTTATTCCCCCAATGAAACAATTTTTCGATCTGTCATTTCCAATGCTGTTTGAATTCCTTTTTGCAGGGTATTCTTAGTAATAACTTGGGATAAATCAATCCCAAGGTTAACGATGGTCTGAGCAATTTCCGGACGGATTCCGGCAAGCAGGCATTTCGCTCCGACAAGCCTTACCGCTTCAGACGCCTGAATAATGTGATGGGCAACCATCGTATCGACAACAGGTACACCGGTAATATCAATCAGCACGACTTGGGAACGGTGTTTAACAACACCATTAAGCAAGTTCTCCATAATTCGTTTAGCACGTTCGGTATCAATTGTTCCGACAAGCGGCATCACGGTAATGTTTTCAAACACCGGGATGAGCGGAGCTGATAACTCCTGCAGCGCGATTTTTTGCAGGGATACTGTTTTCTCCCATGAGATTGAGTATTGGTTAAAGATTTCTGTATTAATCGGACTGAAAAAGCGGTCGATCTGCCAGATTAATTCCGTACTCTCTTGATCTGGCAATCTCTTATCGTTCATTTTCGTGTAGAGACGCTTCCAGAATTCAGCCAGCGCCGTAGCCAAAAACTTCAAAGAAAGCCCTATTTGGACGGCTCTAAGCGCCAGTTCGCTAATTTGGCTTTCAGCAGCGCTGTCATCCTTAACAGATGAGAGAAGAATGTCGATATACTCTTTAGATATATTTTCATACACTTGGTCAGTCAGCTGATATGATTCTTGTTCGCTTAATTCTTTTAGTGTGTCAGTCCACAGTTGGAGCAGTTCATTTTGATTCTCGGCAATGAACTGGTATACAGTCTGATTCGACATCAAATTCGCTTACCTCCCAATAAAAAACAACATATTTTTTTACGTTATTTCACTATTATATCGTTTATGTTTTTTGAAAACAAAAAAAGTTGCTCTATTTGAGCAACCTGCACATATGTCTAAAAATCAATGAGTGCCAAACTGATTTGTAAGGCTTCATCAACCTTATCCATCATTTCATCATCCAGATGAGTAATCTTATCCGTTAACCTTTGCTTGTCAATCGTCCGAATTTGCTCCAGCAAAATAACGGAATCTCTTTCAAAACCGTAGCGTTTTGCATCGATTTCGACGTGGGTTGGTAATTTCGCTTTCTGTATTTGTGCTGTTATGGCTGCAACAATAGCAGTTGGGCTGAAGCGATTTCCGATGTCATTTTGGATCACTAAAACCGGGCGCACCCCGCCTTGCTCTGAGCCAACAACAGGAGATAAATCAGCAAAATAAACATCGCCGCGTTTCACAATCAAATGATTATCCTCCGCTGACTAAGCGCTCAACTGTCGTTTCAGCCTCGCACTCCGCAAAGTGAGCCTCAGAAGAAATATTCAGGTTGATTTTCGCCATTTCCATATAGCCGCGTCTCATCAAATCACGGTTGTGACGAGTTGTTCGTTCGCTGACATACGCTCTCACTGCTTGTGATATCAGTTCGTTTCTGCTTCGTTTCTCCCGCATCGCTACACCATCCAATTCAGCTACTAGGTTTTCGGGCAAGCTGATTTTCATTTCGGTTCTTGCGCTGGATTCAGACAAAAAACATACACCTCCACCAAACTTACGGATACGACTCTTTTATCCATCCAGTGATAATGATACCATTATTCACTCTGCAAGCAAAGCTGTTTTATGAATTCTCCATTGAGATGAGCTATTTGCTTGTATTTTCCTGCAATAAAGGATTTCTTACTTCCATTATACTCCCATTTTCCAAAAACATACGGGGAACACGGGAACTAATTGTACAAGACACCTCGTAGTTGATGGTTTCGAGCCTGCCTGCAATCTCATCCATGGAAATGTATTCATCCCCTTGCCGGCCTATTAATGTGACTTTTGTGCCTGGCGGATATTCTTGATCCAGCTCCACCATAAATTGGTCCATGCAGATTCGGCCCGCTATTTTCAGCCGCTTTCCCTTCACAAGAATTTCGGTTCCTTTCAATTTTCGAAGCCAGCCGTCCGCATAGCCGACAGGCACCGTCCCGATCCATGTGTCTTTTTCCGCTGTGTATTCCGCTCCATAGCTGACGCTCTCGCCTTTTCTGATCAATTTGACATGAGACAGCGTCGAATGCAGGGTGAATGCAGGGCGCAGCTCAAACGGTATTTCATCCGTAATGTCGACTGACGGACGGAGGCCGTACATGCCGATGCCGAATCTGACCGCGTTAAAAAAGCCTTTTTTCAGGCGAAGGCCGGCGGCGCTATTCGCGCAGTGCACCATCATTTTCTTTAGCGGGAGCGGAGCAATCAGTTCTTTAAAGCGCTCAAACTGCTTTAAAAAATAGCCTCTTTCTTTTTCATCCGCTGTCGCAAAATGGGTAAATACCCCTTTGCATTTTAAACGGGGGTTGCGGTCAAGAATCGCCATCACGTGATGTACTTCTTCTTCTGTTTTTACACCTAGCCTGTTCATCCCCGTATCGACCTTCAAATGAAAATGAAGAGAACCTTTTTTCATGTGGCGGGCGGCTTCCTGAAGCCATTCAACAGAATAACCTGTTAATGTCAGGTCATATTCAGCCGCGATTTCCGCATACTCCGGAGGAACCGCGCCGAGCACCAATATAGGTGCCTTCAAGCCCTTCTTGCGCAGCGAAATCGCTTCATCCAGAATGGCCACAGCCAAGCATGAAGCACCTGCGTCAAGAGCCGCCTTCGCAGTTTCTGCGTCACCATGCCCGTAGGCGTTCGCTTTTACAACTGCCATCAGATGGACATGTTCGCCGATATGTTCTTTCATATTGCTGACATTTTCTTTTATCGCGGACAAGTCGATTTCCGCCCACGTATCTCTGTAAAAAGGTTTTGTGCTCATTATGACACTTCCTAGCTTTTATTCAATATCATTTACATATCATACTAAAATTAAAGGACAAAGGGAAACGATGCCTAACGAAAAAAAGGCCAAATCATGTTTGGCCTTCGGCGGTTATTTAGATGATTGTCCCTGCATGCTTTTCGCGACTGTCACCATTTCCTCTTTAGAAAGATCTTTAGAGGAGAGAAGGTAATCTACACCGTCATAGGTCCATGATAATGATGCATCCGACAAGGCGCCGATCGTGTAGCCGAGATTTACCGGTTCGCCGTTCATCGTAACTGAAGAAGAAGCTTTGGCAATCTGGGCTTTTTCCTGAATTAAGGTAAATGACTTTTCTCCTCCGTAAGTCATGATGATCCGCTTCCCGTCTTCAGTAGAAATATCTTTTTCTTCAAGCAGCTTTACGCCCAGCGGCAGTTCTAGCGGCGTTTTGACCGCGAACGTATCGGATGGCTTCGCGCTTGTGGCGACATCCATTTGGGAAAGAGTCATATTTTTCTTTTCGTCAAATGATTCTTTGTCGAATTGTTTATTAAATTCAAAGCTGCTGAATTCTACTTTCACCATGACTTTTCGGTCTGTATCCATGACTTTGACAGATGACGGGCTCATATCTTTTTTGTTAAACGTGATTTCTTGTGTTGGCAGCATTTTGTTATGCTGATAGTTCGTTTTTGTTTCGAATACGTATTTCTTTTCTTTGGCAGTAAAAACGGCATCCGAATCGTTTTGAACATCCTTTACGAGCGATTCAAACAAGTAGACCTGGCTGCTGTTGTTCGGCCAGTCGCTTTGAAACCTGAAGCTCTTATTTAAAGACGGCGTGAGAACAAATACTCCGTTTTCGTTTCGTAAAATGACTTGATTTTGGTCCTTTTTCGGATTTTCTAAATAAACCCTGTACAGAGACGGCTTTTTGTGCCAGATTTCCACATTGTATACTTGAGGCTCACTCCCTGTCTCGATGGTCATTTTTGCTTTTGCTTTGTACGAGGTGTATTCTTTCGCCTTTTCATCTAAACCGGTCACAATATCTTGCTGCGTTTTTTGCCCGCAGGCAGAAAGAATAAGGACAGCAAGCAGTCCCGTTAAAAGCAAAACAAAGCTTTTTCTCACCTTTTTCAACCCCTTTTTCTCAATTGATGTAAAAGGAAGAAATCGCTTGTTTGACTTTAACGGTACGCTCGGTACACGTTAGGCAGAACGGATGCGTACCATAAAAGCCTCAAACAACTTGTCTCCCTTAATGCACTATCAAATATATGAGCGGGGTTTCCCTAATATGCAGACTAGCTTGACAACCTTTCAATGACAACCTGCGCGGCTGCATATTCCTTTGTATGAGTGATCGATACGTGAACGGCGGCCTGACTCAGCTTCGCGCAAATGATATAAGGCTTGCCATTTTGGTCTTTCTTAATTTCAATGTCCTGAAAACTGAGCTGCTTCCCTATACCAGTGCCATATGCTTTCGAGAATGCTTCTTTTGCCGCAAATCTGCCCGCGAGAAATTCGATTTTTCTTTTCTCTGAAAGCTCATGATATTGGTCAAGCTCGCTTCGAGTTAAAATCCGTCCAGCAAATCTTTTTTGACGTCCGGCCATAGAAGCGATCCGTTTAAGCTCGGTGATGTCTAGTCCAATGCCGTAAATCATGTGTGATAACCTCCTTTGCGTACGTACTATTTGAAAGGTTTGTCTCATAAACGTGTTACTATAGAAATACCAAAATGAAGAAAAGGGGCTCGGAATGTTTATACGGACCGAAAATTTTCAAACGTTTATCAAGCTTTATCCCATTGTCACCTTTATATTGGCCTTGCAAGCTGTTCTCTGGCTGTTTTTTTCACTTCCTGTCCATTCAGTCGTGTTATGGAGAGATGCGGTCACAGGCTATAATTTAGGCGTCGCAAACGGTGAATGGTGGCGGCTGATCACTCCCGTTTTGCTGCACGCCGGTTTTACCCATCTGCTGTTCAATTCCATGTCCATCTTTTTATTTGCCCCGGCTTTGGAACGCATGCTGGGAAAAGCGCGTTTCCTTCTTGTGTACGCTGGCTCCGGCATCATCGGCAATATCGGCACATATGTTACAGAGCCGCTTGATTACGTGCATGTTGGGGCTTCCGGCGCAATTTTCGGGCTGTTCGGCGTGTACCTGTTTATGGTTCTTTTTCGCAAAGAACTGATCGGGCAAGAGCATTCCAAAATGATTCTCACACTGCTCGCATTTGCCGTTCTCATGTCGTTTATCAACTCCAATATTAACATGATGGCCCATCTGTTTGGACTTTGCGGCGGGTTTCTTCTCTCGTTTTTATGTGTGCAAAAAAAAGAGCGGCGGTATTAACCGTCCGCTTTTTCATATGAATACCAATTTAAAATGAAGTCTGCATCCTCTTCCCCTACATCCCTCACCGTTAATTCTTCCATATGGCTTGATGATTTTACCGAGGTAGAAATGGTATACAGGCGGCCTTTCTTTTGAAAATAGGATTGGCTGAACTTGCAAACCTGCATTCGCCTATTCAACACAATCGCGGTTGTTCTGCCGATAAATCTTGAGGTCAGCTGAAGACGGTCCTCGTTAATCGTCCATGCTGTATCCTTAAATGCGAGGTAGCCGAAGATCAATTCAATCGGCAGCAGGATGATCGACAGATAGCCCCATGGCTGAAAAAAGATACATAATGGGATAATCAAAAAGAGTGAAAAAATGACGGAACGGAACAGATATCGTTTCAACGCGCGCCGCGGCAGGCGGCGGACGTTTTCTTCCAGCGTATATTCCGGCGTAAATGTCCGGAGCATGTGCGGAAGCTTTTTTTTATGAATCATCGGAAAAAGAATGGTCAAAGCGCCCTCTTCTTTTTCCCGGTCGCCTCCGCCCGCGCTGACGATGGACACCGTCACAAAGCCGAAAAGCTGGCGGATGATGTTTTCTTTTATTTTAATGGCTTGTATTTTTCGAAGCGGAATCGTGACTTGATGTTTTTCAATAATTCCCCTTGAAATCACCAATTCCTGCTCTTTTTTTATGATTTGAAAGTTCGCGTATTTAAACATCATACCGGCGATGCTGAACACCCAGGCGATAAATAAACCAATAAAAATGAGTACCGCATAAATGCCGATGCTCGCGTGCTGAAGGAAGGAAAATTTATCAAAGAACCAATCCATCGGCAGCACTTCGTCAAGCTGGGTAAAAAGCGCAAATACAGCGGAGATAATCACTCCGATTCCCCCAGATGTAGAAGCGGCCATGAGCAACTCTTTCACGTTCATCCGATAGTGCTCTTGCGGCTCAACGGCCGGAATGAACTCCTGCTCAGCTTCAAGCCATTCTTCCTCTTGTTCGCTTTCGTGCCTTTGCGCTTTTTTCTTAAAGACGGCTTCCTTGATGCGTTCGGCTTCTTCAACAGAAATAGCAGAAAGAACAGCTTCCGCCTCCTTGCCTCCGCCTGCCGTTTCAATTTGCAGCTTCACAAGCTTAAAGATTTGCTGGACCACACCCGCGCTCGTATTCATCGTTTGAATCCGATCGATCGATATGTATCGCTTTTTCGTGACAAACAAGCCTTCTTCGATTCTGAATTCATCATCTTCAATTCGATAGGTAAACCTTCTCCATTTGATGATGCTTGCGGCTATAAGCCAGATGAACAGCACACCGAGCGCAATGGCTCCGTAAAAACGGACAGTATTGTTTGAATTGACGATATACACAAAAAAGAATGGCAGAATGATATTTTTTATCGTTTGAATAATGGTATGGCATAAATTCAAAATGACTGCCGCCGGGTGCAGGCGTTTCGGTTCAGACATCATCGTCAGTCACCCTTGCCAGACGGGAAATGGAGTCTCTCAGCCGATCCGCTTCCTCCATCGCCAAAGCGGGGATCGAGTGAACGGTCGCGGCCGTGGAAATTTTTACGGTTGCCAGGTTGTACTTTTTCAATAACGGCCCTTGTGACGTATCGACGTGCTGAACTCTGACCATCGGGACAATCACACGCGTCACCACAAAAATACCTGACTGAATATCTATTTCATGTTCATGGACTTCATAGCGCCACACTTTATGACGGATCTTTGGAATGATAAAGACCGTCACAACCGAACCCAGCAGCCAAGCAGCGCCGAGTCCGCCGCTGATCCAGTACGGCCAATGAAAATAATAGCTTAATACCGCAACTGCTATGACGATAAGCAAGCAAACAGCGGATATGATGATCTCTTGAAGTCGCCAAACCTTTAATCCGTCTGGACTGATTTGGTTTTTTGGCTGGTCTCTCAAAATACCTACCTCCCGATTTTTCGTCGTTACTTATACGTCTCTTATACAGAAAGGTTTCATTCTTAAGCATACAGAGAAAAATGGCATCCGTCAGCTGAAAGTTTGCTGAATAGCCAATCGCGAACATAAAAAAGCCCAAAACGTCATGTTTTGGGCTTTCAATCGATAGAATTAGTAAGATTTTTTCTGGCGTCTGTCACCTGAAGAACGGCGATCGTTTGAACGCTTTTTGTCATAGGAAGAACGGTTGTTGTTTTTCCCTTTTCCGCCGCGGTAGCCGCCGCCTTGTCCGTCTCTGCGTTTAGAAGTGCGCTGGTTCTTGTAGCGTTTGCTGACCATCGGCGCTTCGTCTGTTAAGCGAACTGGTGTGTTGTCCGGCTCTTTTGTAGACATTTTGATAGCAGCCGCAACCACTGTTACTGCATCATGATCTTCAAGCAGCTCAGCTGCCGCTGTCATGTAGAAGTTTAGGTTGTTTTCACTGATTGCCGTGCGAAGACGTTCAACAGTAACCTGCTGCTGGCCTTCTAACGCTTCATCAAGTGTAGGCTCCTTCATGCGGTCCATTTTGCGTTTTGTTGTTTGTTCAATTGCGCGAAGCATGCTTTTCTCACGCGGTGTAATAAACGTCATCGCCATACCTGTTTTTCCTGCACGGCCAGTTCTTCCGATACGGTGAACATAGCTTTCAGGATCTTGAGGCACGTCGAAGTTGTACACGTGTGTGACGCCTGAGATATCAAGTCCGCGAGCGGCAACATCAGTTGCAACAAGAACTTCGATTGCACCTTCTTTAAATTTACGAAGCGCAACCATACGTTTTGCCTGCGTTAAGTCACCGTGAATTCCTTCAGCCGCATATCCGCGAAGGTTCAGGGCTTCAGCCAGCTCATCGACACGGCGTTTTGTACGTCCGAATACGATCGCAAGCTCAGGAGACTGAATGTCAAGAAGGCGAGTCAGTGTATCGAATTTTTTGCGTTCTTGCACTTCCAAATAGAACTGCTGAATGTTAGAAACCGTCATTTCTTTTGCTTTTACTTTTACGTGTTCCGGCTCAGTCATAAAACGCTCTGCAATGCGTTTGATCGGCGCTGGCATTGTAGCAGAGAACAGAAGTGTCTGATGCTCGCTCGGCACGTTTGAAAGAATAGATTCAATGTCGTCAATGAATCCCATGTTCAGCATTTCATCCGCTTCATCCATTACAACAGTGTTTACATTGTTTAAACGAATTGTGCGGCGGTTGATGTGGTCAAGAAGACGTCCAGGTGTTCCGACAATAATATTCGGATTCTTCTTTAACGCCCGGATTTGCCGTCCAATATCCTGTCCGCCGTAAATAGGAAGAACCTTCGCACGTTTATCTTGTCCGATTTTATATAATTCTTCAGATACTTGAATGGCTAATTCACGGGTTGGCGCGATTACGATTGCTTGAATATTAGGAGACTCGGGGTTAATTTTTTCAACAAGGGGTATACCAAACGCAGCTGTTTTACCTGTACCTGTTTGCGCTTGTCCAATGACGTCTTTATTTGAAAGTCCGAGCGGTATCGTTTGTGCCTGAATCGGTGTTGCTTCTTCAAATCCCATACGATTAATTGCTTTCATGAGATCAGAACTTAAATTAAAATCTTGAAACGTTATAGTCAAATTATTCAAACTCCTTCTAATTGCTGTTTCAGTAATGTCGTGATTTACCACTTATAAAACTGCCCTTTAGACAAAAAGGACAGGATCCATCCGTATACAAAGCCCGAATTACTTTAAGTTTTATCTTACCATTACACTAGTTGTTTTTCAATAAGATGAGAAGCAGATCGGCTTCTCGAATATGCCGGCTGCTTCTCCATCCGCTCCCCTGTATCCGGCGGAGAACTTCGGGTCAGCGGATGAAAAGTCCGGGCGAATATGTTCGTATCGCGAAATAACCTATATATATTGTATCATAGCCGCAGCCGGCCAGATATACATAATTTCCGTCCGGCATACATTAGTGTTTGCACATCATGTTATTTTATGATGCAATATGCGGTTTTTCCGCAAGATTTTTTTACGAACGCGGGCTCTCTATTAAATCTTTAACGATTTCTTCAAGCTTCATACCTCTGGACGCTTTGAATAAAATTAAATCTCCTTTTGACGCGTTTTCCTTCACAGCTTGGAGGAGATCTTTTTTCTCAGTGTAATGGCTGACGCGTTCTTTCTCAAAGTGTTTCAGTGCGCCTTCCGCGATAAAAGCTCCCAGTTTTCCGTACGTAAAGACGCGGTCAATTTTCTCAGGGCTGATCACAGCGCCGCACTCTTTATGGAATGTTTCTTCAAGATCGCCGAGTTCAAGCATATCGCCGAGCACGAGCATTTTTTTCCCGTAGCCTTCAAGACTTTCTGTCAATTGAATCGCAGCCTTCATGGAAGTCGGACTGGCATTATAAGCGTCATTGATTATCGAAATGCCGCTGTCTGTTTTGATGAGTTCAAGTCTCATGCCGGTTACCTTTAGACCGCTCAGTCCTTTTGCCGCATCCTCAGGCGTGATGCCGAAATAAACCCCAGCAGCAATCGCAGCCATGGCGTTCATGACATTATGCTTGCCAAGTATCGGAATAAAAAACGTTTTTTCCATCCCTTTGATCGTAAAATGGGTTCCTTCCTCGCTCTGGCTGACATCCTGAAGCTGATAATCATTATGCGCTCCCGTACCGTACGTTTTCGTCTGGCAGCTGTATGCATTTTGAAGGAGCGGTTCGTCTCCGATATAAATCAGCACCCCGTCTTCTTTTAGCCCATTAATGATTTCAAGCTTCGCCTCCGCGATACCTTCTCTTGAGCCAAGGTCTTGCATGTGGGATTCGCCGATATTCGTAATGACTGCAGCATCCGGGTTTGCCAGGCGGGACAGAAGATCAATTTCTCCTTTGGCGCTCATTCCCATCTCCAATACAGCGATCTCCGTATCTTCAGGCATGGCTAAAACCGTCAGCGGCAGACCGATGTGATTATTGAAGTTTCCTCCTGTTTTGTGGACACGGTATCGGGTTCCCAGGACGGCGTGAATCATATCTTTCGTTGTCGTTTTGCCATTGCTTCCAGTTACCCCGATGACACGGGTGCCAAGCTCCTGCAAATAAGCTTTTGCAAGCTGCTGAAGAGCGGAAAGGGTGTCGTCCACTAAGATCACGGCTTGATTCTCGGGCGGGTTTGGTTCTGACCGATCCCAAAGAACGGCCGCTACACCTGCTTCAAAAGCCTGCGGCACAAAAGTGTGGCCGTTGAAATGTTCCCCTTTCAGCGGGATGAAAAGCTGCTGTTGTTCCAGTTTTCTTGTATCAGTTGCCACTCCATGAATGACTGTTTGTTCATATTGCGGATTTGTCAGTGTGCCTTTGACCATCTCCGCAATGTTCTTTACTGTTCGTTTAATCAAGTGAGGTCCCTCTCTTTCTTTTGTATATACGGGAAAAGACACTGCCCTCTGACCGGCAGTGTCCATGTTTATTATTAAAATGTATGCTTAATCAATTGTTTTTCAGCATGGCGTTCTTTTGCAAGCTCCACAAGCTGTTCAATCAGGTCAGCGTATTCCACTCCAGCCTCTTTCCAGAGGAGCGGAAACATGCTGAAAGGTGTAAAGCCAGGCATTGTGTTGACTTCATTGATCAGAACTTCGCCGTCAGCTGTCAGGAAAAAGTCCGCTCTGACGAGTCCCGAACCATCGATCGCTTTAAACGCCTTGATCGCCATATCACTGATTGTTGCGTATTCCTCATCGGTCACAATTGCCGGAATCATCAGATCAGTATCTCCATCCTCATATTTCGCTTTGTAATCGTAGAAATCTGTCTTCGGTGCGATTTCTCCCACAACAGAGCATTTAGGATCGTCATTTCCAAGAACACCGATCTCGATCTCGCGGCCGTTAATTCCTTCTTCAACGACGACTTTGCGGTCGTATTGGAATGCAAGCTCAAACGCTTTTTGCAGTTCTTCGCGGTTTCGGCATTTGCTGATTCCGACACTTGAGCCAAGGTTCGCCGGTTTTACGAAGCAAGGATAGCCTAATTCCTGTTCGACCTGCTCACAGCTTTCTTCCGGAGAACGAGTCCAGTCTTTCTTAAGGAAAGCAGCGTATTTAGCCTGAGCAAGGCCGGCTTGCGCGAATAAATGTTTCATGACAACTTTATCCATGCCAGCTGAGGAAGCAAGCACACCGTTGCCGACATAAGGAATATTCAACAGTTCGAGCATTCCTTGGATCGTACCGTCTTCTCCGTTCGGTCCGTGGAGGAGCGGGAATACGACGTCGATGGCTTCATTTTGCTGTGACGCTTCCTGCGGAAACATCTCCTGGTTTAGGGCAGCTGGAGAAAACGCACTGCCTCCTTGCTCAAATTGAAGCATTTTCACGTTTGAAACAGGCTCAGTTAAACGGGCGCCTTTTACCCATTCGCCTTTTTCTGTTATATAAATCGGATGTATATCAAACTTCTCAGTATTTAGCGCTTTGATTACAGCCAGAGCTGTCTGCAGGGAAACATTATGTTCTGCCGACTTTCCTCCGTACACTAATCCTAGACTTGTTTTCAATGGATACTCCCCCCACTACAATTCATCTTTACTATCTTATCACTTTCACAAGAAAATGATCTAATTATTTTTGGGCATGCTGATGTTGAATGCATTTGTATGTAATTCCTTTTTATTTTATATTAAAATGGCATTGAAAAGGAGATGTGACATATGAAAAAAATCACGACAAACGAACAATTTAACGAACTGATTCAATCTGATAAAGAAATTATCGTAAAGTTTTATGCTGATTGGTGCCCAGACTGCACGCGCATGAATATATTCATCGGCGATATTTTGGAAGAGTACAATCAAAACGATTGGTATGAGCTGAATAAGGACGAGCTTCCTGAACTGGCTGAAAAATACCAAGTAATGGGTATTCCTAGCTTACTTATCTTCAAAAACGGTGAAAAAACAGCTCACCTTCACAGCGCCAATGCCAAAACGCCTGAAGAAGTGACTGAATTTTTATCTGAACATATAAGCTAATTCGTTAAACAGCCTTATTTTATGTCGTCAGGCTCTACATGAACATGAACATGAGTCACATCGTGTTCATGTTTTATTTTGTCTTCTACTTCATCCGCCACTCCATGACCTTCTTCTACTGTAAGCTTCGGATCAACCGTAATGACCATTTCGATATGAACTGTGCTTCCTAGATACCTCGCTTTCACATCTTTTAGACGATGTACATTCTCGATCCTGCCGACGGTCTGTTTGTAAGGCTCAAGATCTTTTAAATGAAAACCGTCTGTTAAAGAATGTGAAGCGTCTTTAAAGATGTCCCATGCTGTCTTGCAGATGATGATACCGATGATAAAAGCCGTTACCGGATCGATCCACGGCAGCTGCAGCTGGGATGACATCACACCGATAAATGCTCCGGCACTTACAAAAGCGTCTGACCTGCTGTCCTTTGCCGCTGCCATCAGGGCAGAGCTTTTAATGGACGCTGCCAGCCTTTTGTTATATAAATAGATGCCATACATAAACACAGCACTGCCTAACGCCGTCCATGCAGCGATAAGACTTGGCGTTTCCGTTGTTCCGCCCGCAATCGCTCTTCCTCCGCCGATTAACACTTCAATGCCGACAACCATCATAATAAAAGACGCAACAAGAGACGAAATCGTTTCAGCCCGATAATGGCCATATGGATGATCGCTGTCAGCCGGCCTTTGGGAAATACGCAATCCAATCAGCACAGCTACTGACGCAACAATATCTGTTCCATTATTTAATCCGTCTGCTCTCAGCGCTTCGGAATGATATAAAATCCCGATTACAAGCTTCACAACAGCAAGGATGACATATGCCAAAATATTGAGGAGCGCTCCTTTTTCTCCTTTTTTTAGATTTTCTGTCAGCTCCATGAATACCAGCCTCCATTCTATTACATAGTATGGTTCAAAACATAAAAAATAGAGCGGCAACATTCATAAGAGGGACATTTCGACAGCAAATTATTGCCCGGGAAACTTTTTGTCGATCTGTTGAATGTTTGCCAATTTGCGAAAGAATAGGACTGTTTTCACCTTTACAGACTATTGTGGACATTGTATACTGGGGTTAATTGATAATGATTATCAATATCGTTCGATTGGAGGTTGGTGACATAATGACACCTCAGTCTGCTGAAATCAGAAAAAAACAGCTCATTCATCTGTTAATACAGAATGGTATATACAAAAAGTCAAAGCGTCATTTGTATGAATTGTCGCTAACGGAGTTAGAAAGTGAATACAAACATGTCAGGAGGGCACCGGAGCATGCCGAAGCGTAAAATAAAAACTTACCAACAGCTGATCCAGGAAAACAAAGAGGCGATTATGGGCAATCCAAAGCTGATGAATGTCATTTATGACAGGATCGACCGCAAGCATCAAAAAAATCTGCAAGAGCAAAACAATACATAAAAAGAGCCGGGATGGCTCTTTTTTTCATGACTCAAACGCTTCCGTAGCCAGCTTTTGGATCACCGCGTCATCCATCGGCGGGTTATGGAGACCGGCGCGCACATCACGGTAATAGCGCTGAAGCGGGTTGGTTCGTTCAAGGCTTTTGGCTCCGACAATTCTCATCGCTTTATCGACGATAGACAGCGCAGCATTTGTGACGATATGTTTCGCCGCACCGAGCTCGCTTCTCAAGTGAGGGCGGCGCTCCGGATCGTCATATAATTGAGCGATATGGAAAAGAAAATGTCTGGCATTGAGCAGTTCAAGCTCCATTTCGCCTGTTCTTTGCTGTACGGCCGGAACATTCTTGATCGGTCCCTTCAAACTGTTTGGAGAATACTCAGATGCAAATTGCACCGCATAGTCTCGCGCCGCTTGAGCAATGCCAAGATAAATCGCCGGGATGTGAAGCAGCCAGCCATTCGGCTTAGCTCCCCGAGGTCCTTGAAGCAATTCCACCAGTTTCTCCTCATCAAGCGTTACCTCATTCAGTACAAGGTCATGGCTTCCAGTCGCCCGCATCGCGATCATATCCCACGTTTCTTCAATCGACAAACCGGGATCATCTTTATGAACGAGAAACACGCCTGTTGTTTGTTTTTCCTCAATCCATGCCGTCACTAAAAAATAATCCAGTGCTTGTGACATCGTCGTAAAGGTTTTTCTTCCGTTTACTGCCCATTTGCCATCCTTTTTGACGGCGTTTGTACCGGGACGCCCTCCTCTTGTCGGACTTCCGGTTTTCGCTTCTGTCGCCGCCCTGTTGATGACGGCTCCGTTTTGAACTTCCTTTGCAATATACGCAAACACGTCTTTATCCCAGCTATTGCCTTCTCCAAGCTCTCCGATTACGCTCAAATGCCAGCCGATGCTCAGTGCTGCAGGAGCATCTCCCCGTGCCAGCCGTTCTTGAAACAGGAGCATATCGTAAACAGAAATGCCTCCTCCTCCATGAGATGCCGGCAAAGTTAATGCCGTATACCCAGCATCACGCAGTTTTTGTATTTTTTCTAAAGGAAAACGTCCTTGTTCGTCATCTTCAGCTGCTGTTTGCTGAAATTCATCCGCAATCCGTCCGATTTTCTCCATCCATTGCCGCTGTTGATCGTTTTGTATAAATAATGACATCCGGCAGCCCCCCAAGTTTTAATTCCGATAAATTTAATATGTATTATAGATTTCCTGCCATTATTCCGCAACTGTTAACCTTTTGTCCGGTATAGAAAAACACGCCGTTCCCCCAAGGGAACAGCGCGCTTACACAGGATTTGCATCCCGGTCTTGTTTCATGCCGAGATAAATCAGCATATATGTCAGGTAACCCATTGTCATCACCAGGCCGCCAAAGAAAAAGCTCGAGAAGATTGGCTCTTCAAAAGCAGTCACTGCCGCAAGCACAATCCAGCTGGCATACAGATAGATGATAAAATAACGGACGCCCGTCTTCATTTTATATATCATGTACAGCCCCACGAGAGAGAACAACCCAAGCGCGAGTCTGAAATAAACAAGATGTTCAAACTGAAACATGAATGACACAAATGAGAATCCAAGCAGCAATACAATCGGTAAAGCGGTAATAAAGTTCCTCAATCGAGACACCTCCGTCAGTACCTTTAGTATAAACCAAAATATCAAATGATATTGATTTACGTGAGCTTTTTCACAAAAATGTCATTCCTTGCCTTTACACCCGGACATCCCGTTTACAGAAGCACCACCAGCCAACGGCGATGAAGAATATGGCATGTATGATGATAATCCCTGCTGAAAATAATGGTGTCATGCCGGAAAACAACGCTGTTGCTCCGCTTCTGTATTGCGTAAAGTCAGTATTGGCAAAAAGCAAAAAGCTGCCCCATTTGTTTTCAAAGAGCTTCATGAGCTGGACAAGTGTACTCGCTCCGTATAAAACGACAAAAGAAACAACAACTGCTACCGCGCTGTTGCGGAACAGTGAAGAACAAAGCAGCCCGAATAATCCCATCATTACGGCTTCAAGCCAGTTTGAGCCGATCAGCGCTAAGGTGTTGATCAGCAATGTCTTTGATTCCGCGCTCACGGATGTGCCGAAAAAGACGAGACCGAATAATAATGCCAAAATGTAGTATGCCAGATACAAATAAAAGCTGACCATTACGACTGTGATTAATTTTGACCAAAAAACCTTTTGGCGTTTAACAGGACGGATGAGCAAAAATTTGATCGTCTTTTTATCAAATTCCATCGAAACAATTGTCGCTGCAATCACGATCGTTAAAGCTTGCAGCAGGATGTTCAGACTCGGTGTATACGATAAATAGCCGATGAAGTTTTCATCCGTTCCGGCACTGATGACAATCCGTTTAATGATCAAGGCCATGAAAAATTGAAAGACCGCCATCAGGATAAGAGATACCAACGTGACCTTCCGATTAAAAAGTTTCATATGTTCATTCCAAATTAATTTAGACAAGCTCTTCTCCCTCCTCTTGATGAACAGTTGTCGCTTTTATGAATTCATCTTCAAGTGATTGCGTATAAGGCGTAATGGAAAAGACATTCAGGTCTTGTCCGACAAGTGAACGATTCAGCTCCGGAATGTTTTCTTTAGCTACCTCAACAACAATCGCCCTGTCTTGCCGCTCTGCTTGATATTGATTGCCTGCCAGCCAATTGAGCGCTTTTTCTTCCGGCTGCACTTCAATGATCGCTTTTTCTGTTTTTTGATCTGTTCCATGTAAGCTGACTTCCGCTTTGATCTCGCCTTTTTGAATGATGATGACACGATCACACAGATCTTCAACCTCACGCAATAAGTGAGTGGCGAACAGGACTGCTGTTCCTTCCTTTTCTGCGAGCTCCTTAATATGATCGCGAAAATCCTTCATGCCGGCGGGATCAAGACCGTTTGTCGGTTCATCTAAAATAAGAAGCTTCGGCCGGTGAAGAATCGCTTGTGCAATACCAAGACGCTGGCGCATGCCAAGGGAATAGGTTTTCACCTTATCATGAATCGCTGATGTCAGCCCTACACGTTCCACTACTTCATCAAGCCGTTCATCCGTTATTTTTTTGTGCATATTCGCAAAGTGCTTGAGGTTTTCCCATCCTGTCAGGTACGGATAGAACTCAGGATTTTCGACGATCGCTCCAACCGCTTCCATCGCTTTTTCAAACTCTGTATCATGCTGAAATCCGCTGATTGTCACACTTCCGCTGTTTTGTTTTAATAACCCGACGATGATACGGATGAGTGTTGTTTTTCCGGAACCATTAGGACCGAGCAGGCCGATGATTTCGCCCTCCATGACGTCCATGCTGATCTGTTTTAAAATCTGTTTAGACCCAATCTTTTTATCGAGGCCTTCAATATGTAAAATCGGCTCAGCCATAAAGCCTTCCTCCTTTTTCGACAAAAAATAAACAGTGCCCAAAAATTAGGCACTGTTTGTATTATAGCATTTGTTGCTTCCAAATGTTTGGTTAAACCGATAGAGTCGGCGTTTGCTCAGGCTGTTTGTTCTTTTCTGTTTCTGTAATAATGACGGCGCAGGCCGCGTCTCCTGTTGTGTTCACCACTGTACGGAGCATATCAAGCAGACGGTCAATTCCAAGAATTAATCCGATTCCCTCGACAGGCAGGCCGACAGATTGAAGCACCATGGCGAGCATAATCAAGCCGACTCCAGGAACACCCGCGGTACCGACACTTGCTAACACTGCCGTCAGTATCACCATCAGCAGCTGAGTGAATGTCAGATCATGCCCGAATACCTGCGCAATGAAGACAGTGGCTACCCCTTGCATGATGGCTGTTCCGTCCATATTAATTGTAGCACCGAGCGGCTGGACGAAGCTGCTGATCGGCTCAGGCACTTTTAATTTTTTCTGGGCCACATCCATGGATACCGGCAGGGTCGCATTGCTGCTGGAAGTACTGAATGCAACGACCATAACCTCTGAGAAATTTTTAAAGAACGTAATCGGATTTCTTCTGGCTATAAGCGCAACCGTAGATCCGTAGGTAACGACTGCATGTATCAGTAATGCAAGGGTTACCACAATCATGTACAAGCCCATCGCTTTCATTGCACTGAACCCTTGGCTTCCGATAGCTGTCGCAATCAGACCGAATGTACCATACGGAGCGAACTTCATTACAAGATTCACCAGGTACATCATCAATTCATTTCCTTGTTCAACAACTTTGAGAAGCATATCCGCTTTTTTTCCTAGCATTGTAATCCCAAGCCCTACAAAAATGGCAAAAGCGATAATTTGCAGCATATTTCCTTCCGTCATCGCTTGCACAGGGTTGGTCGGAATAATGTTTAACAGGGTGTCCGCAATACTTGGCGCTTTTTCAGCAGTGAATTCGGCAGACGATGTATCATACGTTCCAAACTCTCCCGGTTTGATGACAAGAGCTAAAATGATGGCAATGGTTATCGCCACTGCTGTCGTGACGAGAAAATAAGAAATCGCCTTTACACCGATTCTGCCAAGCTTCTTAGGATCGCCCAGCCCGGCTACTCCGAGTGTCAATGAGAAAAAGACAATCGGAACGACAAGCATTTTAATGAGGTTTAAAAAGATGGTGCCCAGCGGCCCGAATACAAATTTATTTAAATTTTCAAATAATTCAGGTGATGTTACGTTAAGAATAATCCCCGTCACCGCACCTAGCACCAATGCAATGATTATCTTTGTAGCCAGTTTCATCCGCATTCCTCCCTTTTTTGAAAAAAAGCCCGCGAGAGACTCCCGTGGGCTTTGGCTGTAACTTCAAACCACAGGACTCTCTCTTCACGCTGATGAGGTTAGCTGACGGGTTCGGACGAAGAGATGTCCGTTTTTCAGATGAAAAATTAACCCCAAAAGATTGGGTCCCCCACTCCTTTAAAAGGATTAAGCGTGTGGCTTACTATTGTATGATTTAGTTTATTTATACAGAAAAGATCCAATTTTGTAAACTATTTTTTGTTACTTTTCTCTTGGAATCTTTTGGGTCCTTCTTCCTTGTTGGTGACATCAAGAATATCTAGGAGAAACACAAAGATCGGAATCCCGATAATTAGACCCCAAATGCCGAAAAAGTGCTCAGAGAAAATGAGTACTGTGAAGGTGAAAAAGATCGGCAGCTCCGTTTTCGCAGACATCAGCTTCGGATTTAAGAAATACGTTTCGATCGCATGTATGGCGAATATGACAAGCACAATGTAGAGCACATACATTCCGCCGCCAGTGCTGTAAGCGATAATACTGAGCGGGATCAGAGAAATGACGACGCCTGCTACAGGGATCAATCCAAGGAAGAACACCATAATAGAAAGCCCAAACAGCTGCGGGAAATGCATAATCCAAAGCGCGATAAACGTCAGAATACAGTTGACGAGCGCAATGATGAATTGAGCCTCAAGCACCTTGCCGAACGTTCTTGCAAATTTGCTTCCGAAAAAAGCAATTTCCTCATAAAAGACCGCCAGTTTGCTCGTTTTAAATTTCGCCATGAATTCAGAAAGCCGTTTTTTCTCAAATAAGAAAAACATGCTGAGAATGAGCGCCATTACGATCTGCAAGCCAAATGTGCTGATATCGGCCAGATACGTATACACCACATTGAAACCCTCTTTGACATATGAACTGACATTAATATCTCCGAAAACACTGGTGATCTCATCAAAGAAAGGGATGGTGTCCGGGTGATACGCAATATGTTTAATCTGCTTTACCAGCTGCTGAATCTGCGCCGCGACGACAGGATAAAATACAAACCCCCCGACTGTAAGCAGCACAGCCAGCAACATGTAAAGAAACGTAATGACCACCCGCTGGCTCACACGGAAGAACTGGCTTAAAAACTGCCGTACGACAAGCTCCAAACGATCCATAAGAAATGCGAAAATGAAAGTCAGCAATATTAAGTTGATCATGCTCTTAAATAGGTATAACACACCAGTTAACACGACAAAGACGGAAAAACGCCTTACTCCCGGGTGCTGAAAAAATTTAACTAAAGCGGCCATTTATACACTCCTGTTAGGACAAACGTCCTTCATTCAATATAGTATCCATTTGTAAATTATATAACAAAAAAATGCTGAGGTCTCTGTCCTCACCTTAATTATTCTTAAACAATTAAAAAAAACGGCCCCATGGATGGGCCGTTCTTTTTTTCAGACTGCTGTTTTCATTTTTTTCATGCCTTCTACAGCCTCTATGCTTTTTGCTTCATCGAATTCATTTTCGCTTTTTGCAACAATAATCGTGGCGATTCCGTTTCCGATCAGGTTCACAATCGCTCTTCCTTCACTCATAAAACGATCGACCCCAAGCAGGAGTGCAAGACCCTCCAGCGGAATGACCTGAAGCGCTGACAGTGTTGAGGCAAGGACGATAAATCCGCTTCCCGTCACACCGGCCGCTCCCTTCGATGTCAGCATCAGAACGAGGATAATTGTAATTTGCTGGCCGATGCTGAGGTCTACTCCAAACACCTGTGCCAGAAAAACCGTCGCCATTGATAAATAAATGGATGTGCCGTCAAGGTTAAATGAATAGCCCGTCGGAATGACAAGCCCGACAACCGATTTCGAACAGCCGTAGCGCTCCATTTTATCCATCATTCGCGGAAGCACTGATTCTGAAGAGCTTGTGCCAAGCACGATCAGAAGCTCATCCTTAATGAAGCGCAGGTAATTCCACAGGCTGAATCCGTAAAGCTTGCAGATGAGATTTAAAGCAACAAACACGAACAGGAACATCGTAATATAAACAGACATCATTAAGCTTGCCAGAGGCTTGATGGAATCGAGACCGAAGTGCCCGATCGTATACGCCATCGCCCCGAATGCCCCGATTGGCGCGGCACGCATGATGTAGCCGATGATTTTGAAAAAGACGTGAGAAATCTTGTCGAAGAAATCAATCACGCTTTTCCCCTTTTCACCTAATGCTGCAAGACCGACTCCGAAAAGAATAGAAAAGAATAAGACCTGCAAAATGTCCCCTTTTGCGAAGGCATCAACCATGTTGGACGGAACAATGTGTGTGATAAATTCAATCCAGTCGATTCCCTGACCGCCATTTTGCGTGTATTGTGATACATCTCCCTTTTCAAGCTTGCTGTAATCAAGACCCGCGCCCGGCTTCATGATATTGACGACAAATAAACCGATAATGAGTGCGAGGGTAGTGACAACCTCGAAATAAATAAACGCTTTTCCCCCTACTTTTCCAACCTTCTTCATATCGCCCATTTTTGCAATCCCGAGAACGATTGTGAAGAAAATGATTGGGGCGATCACCATTTTAACAGCGTTGATAAATGTATCGCCAAGCGGCTTCATTTCTTTGCCGACATCCGGCCAGACCAGTCCGACAATGACCCCAATGATGACCGCAGTTATGACCTGAACTGTTAAATTTTTAAACAGTTTCATATCCTGCATTCCCCCTGTCCTATTCACCTTTGTGTCTTTCTTACTAGAATGATAGCGTTTTCATACAGTCTGGGGAAGTTTATGATCATAACGGACATTTTGGTCTTTTTGGTCTCAGGTTTATCCTTTAAACACGTAGCGGTTGACGGGCCTGCCGACTCCGCCGTATTGAACGTCCAATTTAATGGTTCCGGTTTTTTCAAGATAATCAAGGTATCGTCTAGCTGTCACTCTGGCGATGCCGAGCGCCTTGGCGACCTCTTCCGCAGAAAGAGATGCAGTTTGCTGTTTCAAAAAAGCAGTAACTTCATTCATCGTGAAATGATTCAGCCCTTTCGGCAAATCCTGTACGGCCTGCTGCGGAATATTCAGGATCGCATCGAGCTGTTCCTGGGATAGCGTATCGCTCGCTTCTATTTTTTGTTTATATTGCTTGTACTTTTCAAGTGCCTGTCTCATTCGCTCAAGCTTAAACGGTTTTAAGATATAGTCAGCCGCTCCATTTTGCAGCATAAGAGAGATCGTTTCTTTGTCTTTTGCAGCGGAAACGACGATGACATCCACTTCAAGTTTTTGCTTTCTGATCTCCTGCAAGGTTTTGATTCCGTCTTTTTTCGGCATGTACACATCGAGAATGACGAGGTCGGGCTGTTTTTCTTTAATCAGCTTAATGCCTTCTTCTCCGTTTCCCGCTGTTGCACAGACAGTAAAGCCCTTGACAGTTGTGATGAAATCCTTGTTTACCTCTTGAACCATCGGATCGTCTTCAATGAGCAGAACCTTCCATTCCTTACGAGCCATGCTGTGCTTCCTCCCCCTTCATTGGAAAAACGATAGAAAAAGATGTTCCCTGTCCCGCGTGTGAATCAACTTCTATCGTGCCCGATCCTTTGTCTGTGATTTGTTTTACTAAATACAGGCCATAGCCTGTGCCGCCTGTTTTATTGACCGTAAATCCTTTGTCGTAAAGGTGCGGCATGTGTGTCGGTTCAATCCCGCAGCCGTTATCTTCTATTAAAATAGCAAGGATATCATCCGTTTGTTCGATACTAATGTCAATTCGTTTGTCATCAGATTGAACGGTTTCAAATGAGCCGAAGGCATTTTCAATCAGATTCCCCAAAAGCACGACGATATCATGCTGGTCAACATGCTCGGGAAATTGCTGAAGGCTGCTGTTTTCATCAATATGAACAGCAATGCCGAGCTCCCTTCCTCTTCTGATTTTACTTAATAGAAGGCCCGCCGCGGCGTCATTTTGAATCGAGCGGTGCAGAAATTCAGTCACATTTTCCTGCTCAGTTGATGCCTGGAATGCAAGCTGCAAGGCTTTTTCAGATTTCCCCAGCTGGATGAGGCCGGCGATTGTATGCAGCTTATTCATATGCTCATGGTTTTGAACGCGGAGCGCCTCCACAAAGTTTTTGACGCCCGTCAATTCCTCTGCCATCTTGGCGGCTTCCGTTCTGTCCTGAAAAATAGCGACGGCGCCGATGACTTTTTTCTTCATGACAATCGGAATTCTGCTGCTCATGATGACCTTTCCGCTGACGCGAATTTCTTCATTATAAACCGCTTTGTTCCGCTCCACGATTTCGGGCAGGCGCGAATCCTTGAGAACGTCCCAAATCACCTTCCCGACCAAATCCCCCTGCACCTCAAAGATCTGTTTCGCTTTTTCATTGAAAATTGTAATGATAAGTCGATTGTCAATGGCAATTACGCCTTCATTCATTGAGTGAAACGTCGCTGTCCGTTCTTCATACATTCGGACAATCTCATGTGGCTCAAGCTGAAACATTTGTTTTTTGATATGGCGCGCCAGCAGAAAGGACCCTGCAAGGCCGAAGCCTAGTGTCAGCACAACGATGAATGTAATATCTCGCTTTAAATGAAGCAGGATGTCTGCGATCCCCGGCAGTGTTTTCCCGACAAGCACCACGCCAATCTGGTTCAGATCATGATCCTTCACCGGATAAAAAGCCCGGACCGCCGTGCCGATCTCACCCTTTGCTTCTGAGAAATAAATGTGCTCCGCAAACGCCGCCTCTTCGTCTGCACCCTTAGATTTCTTGCCGATGCTTGTGCTGACAGGATGCGTATATCGGATGTGATTCATATCCATGACGACAATATAGTCTGCTTCATTAATCATCCTGATTTCTTCAACCGCATGGCGAACCGCTTCTGTTTGTTTGTTTCTCGCCAAGGCCTCTTTCACTTCTGTCATCTCTGACACCGTCCGGGCCGTATTCATCAAACGTTTTTTCAGCTCCCGCTCCTCTGTATGCTGGATATTGCCAATGAGCACAATGCCGCCGATCAAAAAGGAGAAAATGACGAGTATATAGGATAAGATCGTGATTTTCCAACGGATTGAGAGCTTCTTTTTGTTCATCAGCTTCTCCTTTCAGGTCTTTACGAATGGCATTGTCCCCACTATCCTTAATGAAGGGGAGGGGTTTTCATGAAGAGTTTCCTTGCATGTCTCGCACTGATGATCGCCGGAATTGCAACCGCTTTATTTATCGGATTCCATGATCATACCGGCAGTGAAGAGATTGTTTATGATGACGACCAGGAAGGCTTACAGGATCAAATCGTGTTTAAATTCAGCCATGTGGTTGCCGAAAATACGCCGAAAGGGCTGGCCGCCAATAAATTCGCCGAGCTGGTGAACGAAAAATCAGGCGGGAAAATTAAAATTGAAGTGTTCCCGAATGGTAGCCTGTATTCGGACATCGAAGAAATTGAAGCATTGCAAAACGGCGACGTTCAATTTATCGCCCCCTCCACATCGAAGCTCGGCATGCTCTCGCCTGAATGGGGCGTGCTGGATCTTCCGTATGCATTTACAGATTACGATGCTGTCAAAAAAGGGCTGAACGGCAGCATCGGCACACAGCTGTTTGATTCTCTAAAGAAAAATCAATTAAAAGGACTCGCCTATTGGACAAACGGCTTTAAGCAAATCACGACAAATCAAGGACCGGTCAAAGGCCCGGATGATTTAAAAGGACAAGATCTCCGCATTATGCAAAGCGATGTGATAGAGGATCAGTTCAAGCTGCTTGGCGCAACACCTCATCAGGAATCCTTCAATTCTACCTTTCAGCTGTTAGAAAACAATGTAGTCGATGGCGAAGAAAATACAATCTCAAACATCTATTCTAAAAAATTTTATAATGTTCAGGACTATTTGACAATAAGCAGCCACGGTTATCTCGGCTACGCTGTCATGACTGATGAGCATTTCTGGAACGCGCAAACACCGGAAACAAGGCGCATTTTGACTGAAGCGATGAAGGAAACGACGGAGTGGAACGAAACGTATGCCGAAGAAATGAACAAGGAGCAGCTGGAAGAAATCAAAAAACATTCATCTATTAAAATCTACGAGCTGTCAGATAAAGAGAAAAAAGAATGGATGAAACGCCTTGATCCTGTTTACCGGCAGTACGAGCCCATCTTCGGCCGGAAGCTGATACAGGAGCTTTTAGAGCTGCGAGAGGATTCGTAATACCCATCTCGATACGCTGTTTTTCGTTTATCTTTCAATTGATCGGAAATATAAATAGAGATAAACGAAAAAAGGAGATGGAAACATGTTTAAGCATACGAAAAAGCTGCAGCATCCTGCTAAACCAGATCGTCCAGATCCATTATTCGCTAAAAAAATGCAAGAAATTTTAGGCGGGCAATTCGGAGAAATTTCTGTTGCCATGCAATACTTATTTCAAGGCTGGAATACAAGAGGAAATGAAAAATACAAGGATTTGCTGATGGATACGGCAACTGAGGAACTCGGGCATGTTGAAATGATCGCTACGATGATTGCCAGACTTCTTGAGGATGCCCCGCTTGATCAGCAGGAAAAAGCCGCTGAAGATCCGGTCATCGGCTCCATCCTGGGCGGCATGAACCCTCACCATGCAATTGTATCAGGACTTGGCGCCATGCCGGAAAGCAGTACAGGCGTACCTTGGAGCGGCGGCTATATCGTAGCAAGCGGAAACCTGCTGGCAGACTTCCGCGCCAATCTGAATGCGGAATCACAAGGCCGTCTGCAGGTTGCACGCCTGTTTGAAATGACGGATGACAAAGGCGTTAAAGATATGCTCAGCTTCCTGCTGGCGCGTGACACGATGCACCAAAATCAATGGCTCGCTGCCATTAAAGAATTAGAAGCACAAGAAGGCCCGATTGTGCCGGGGACCTTCCCGAAAGCACTCGAAAAACAAGAGTTCTCGCATCAGCTTATCAATTTCTCTGAAGGCGAGGAAAGCGCCGAGCAAACCTGGCTGAACGAAAAAGCGCCGGATGGAGAAGCCTTTGAATATGTGAAAGAAGCTAAAGCTTTTGGAGAAAAACCGGAATTAAAACCAGCACCGCCTTTTGTTCATGATACGCTTCCGGGACGCGAGTAAAGACACAAGCCCAAAACATGATGTTTTGGGCTTTCATTATGCCTTCAGAACCGTCCAGTCTGGTTCGTGCCGGATGTCAGAGTTATGTAACAGATCGTGAATGAACGGTTCACCCTCTTCGTACAGCTTCACTTCTATCGAAAGAATCACTGCCTTCTGTTCATTTTCCTCGTATATGCTGTCATGTTCGTTCTCCATAAAATGATCATAGGCAGCTCTGTTCTCCCAAACGCTGATGATTTCTGCGGTGAACAGCCCATCTGCTGTTTTCCGCCAGCCGCCGGCCTGTTTGATGAAGCCACTTACATGTGATAATGCTCCCCACTGTGACTGCGCTTTTGAAAATGCTTCAGCCTTTGCAGCGTCTACTTCACATACAATCTTTTTTTATCAGCATGGCAATTCCTCTATGATGACTGTTTTCGCTTGTGTATGCTCGACACAGAGATTCACCGTTCTGACGTAAGAGCGCGTGCGGTGAACCGTTCCTTTTGGGATCAGCAGGCTGTCATTTGCTTTGAGTACCGCGGTTTCTTTGTCCTTAAAATCGATCAGCAGTTCACCTTCAAGAACAATGAATAATTCATCTGAGTCAGGGTGATGGTGCCAGTCATATTCTCCTGTAAACACAGCGAGGCGCACACAGTGGTCGTTGACCTCTGAGATTGGAAAATTGGCGTATTTTTCTTTGACTTCATTGGCGATGGCGAGCAAATTTTGCATCTCGGACATTAGCGAAAACCCCTTTTTTCACTTATTGTATCGCAATACCGGCATAAATTGAGAAAATTCCTAAAATAAAAAAGCGATCCAGCTGATGTGCCGGATCGCTTTTTATCTACAGGTTGTCTGCCTTTATGCTTTTGATTAGTCGTTGTTGCGGGCGTTTCCGCCTTTTGAGCCAATTTCTTGATAGAATTCTTTATCGTGATTTTTGCTTGTTGCCTCTCCGCCTTTACGGCCGATTTCTTGATAGAATTCTTTGTCATGATTTTCGCTAGTGGCTTCTCCGCCTTTTTCGCCGATTTCTTGGTAGAACTCTTTGTCATGGTTTTGGCTAGTGGCTTCTCCGCCTTTTTCGCCGATTTCTTGATAGAATTCTTTGTCATGGTTTTCGCTAGTGGCTTCTCCGCCTTTTTTGCCAATCTCTTGATAGAATTCTTTATCATGGTTTTTGCTTGTTGTTTCTCCGCCTTTTCTACCTGCTTCTTCTCTGCTCATTTTGTTATCGTCTGCCATTTTGAATTCCTCCTTTAATTGGTGTTGGTTGTTGTTTTCCCGCTATCAATTCTTTTAAACAAACAAAGCACATTGGGTGTGTTTCCACTAAAAAAAGCAGGCGGAGCGCGTTGTCCGTCTGCTTTCTTCTATTCCATCTCTTGTTCTGTTTCTTTCAGCCGCTCAAGAATGCGCCTCTTTTTATATAGCATCATGCCCGTTTCGGTAATGTCGTTTAATGTTGAGCGATTGGCTGCCGCGCCAAAGACCATTCCCGCGACCGGCACTAGTTGAAAAAGCTTTTTCCAGCCAAACGTGTCGCGATATCCTAATACGACTTCACGCCAGCCTTGGATTTGAGAAGCGACATTCTTATATGTACGATCTTGATCATAGTCTTTTAATTCTTGCAAAATCGATTTTTTGCCGACAACCTCAGCCGATGTCAGCTGCAAACATTTTACGATGAAGACACGCTCTTTTTTCTCCTTTGGGTCATAGCCGTAAGCAACAGCGATATCCTGTAACGTTTTTAACGACAGACCAAGCACGGCCGGAATGTCTGCCGCCAGCGTAAACACACCGCCCACACCCGTTGTCGCGCCTTGTACGGTTGCCGTGTTGATTCTGTTTTTGCCCATTCCTTCCGCAATTTCATCCATGACAGGCAGAGGCGCTTTTCGGACGTCCTCCAAAGACTCAAAGGTTTGCTCCGGCAGCTTCTTTTGAAACGTTTTGATAATCTGTTTTTCCGATGTCAGATACTGTCCTCCTGTTTGAACAAAGCTGCCGACCTCATCCAAAAGCTTGCCGATCTTTTTCTGAATGAATTCCGGCGTCAGCTTGTCCAGCAGCTGAAACGGGAGACGGCTGAGCTTTTCCCAAAACCAGACTTTTTGCTGATCTTTTTCCCATTTTTCTATTTCTTTTAATTGCTGATGTAAGTCTTCTTTAAGTTCAGGTGTCACCCAACTCGCACTTCCCTTCCGTTTTTTCTACTATATAGTATACCTTCATTTTCCCGAAAACGTTTTTATTTTTCACCTGCGGGTACCATTTTTATAAAAGGAAAAGGAGTGATGGACATGCCTTGGTCGATGAAGGATTATCCCGCTTCATTAAAAAATCTTGAGAAGCCGGTACAGAAAAAAGCAATTGAAATTGCGAATGCGATGATTGATGAGGGCTATGAGGACGGACGCGCGATTCCGATTGCGACAAGCAAAGCAAAGGAATGGGCGGAAAACGCCTATAAAGAAGAAATTGATGATTTCCTCAAGCATGATGATGAGACAGAACGCGATGAAGATTCAAGCAGTGGCAACGGCCCAGAGCTTATGGATAAAGCTGAGCATGTCATCAAGCATAAAAACGGCTGGGCGGTCAAAGCCGAGGGTGCCAAACGTGTCTCTGAGATCAAAGATACAAAGAAAGATGCGATTGAACGGGCAAAGGAAATTGCAGCACATAAAGGCACTGAGGTGATTGTTCATTTGGCTGACGGCAGCGTGCAGAGAAAAATTAAAGCAGAATCATAAAGCGATATGCTTTTCGGTGTTTCAGGTTTGGCATAAGCGGTTATTGATTGATAAATCATTTATGAGAGGTGAGTATAATGATTAGCTTTTTGGTTTCATTAGTTGTTGCGATCGTAATCGGATTAATCGGAAGCGCCATCGTAGGAAACCGGATGCCGGGAGGAATTTTCGGTTCTATGATTGCCGGGCTGATCGGTGCTTGGATCGGACACGGACTCCTTGGCACTTGGGGACCGAGCCTCGCTGGCTTTGCTATTTTCCCAGCCATCATCGGGGCTGCCATCTTCGTGTTCTTGCTGGGCCTCGTATTCCGCGGGCTGCGTAAGGAAGCCTAGACTCATTTCATACAGGAGGCATCGTTTCGAACTGAAACGATGTCTTTTTATATGGGACCTTATCCGAATCCCTACATATCATGTTACATAACAGGGAAAAATTTATGAAAGTACTTTGAACATTTTCGGTTGACAATAAACCGGGATGGTCATATGATGTAGATAAAATAATTTGCCTCAAGGAAACTCTTTGTTGTTTGGCAAAAACAATCAGAATTCAGGTGAGACATGATGAACAAGGACATCACAGCACAAACTCCCCGTTCCAAAGCAGTCCAAGATGCGCTTGACGGGAAAATCAAAGGATTCAGAGGGCTGCTTCCTTTTCTGGGCCCAGCATTTATAGCAGCCATCGCCTATATTGATCCCGGCAACTTCGCAACGAATATATCAGCGGGTTCTAAATACGGATATATGTTGCTATGGGTGATTTTATTTTCGAATATCATGGCGCTTTTAATCCAATCACTATCCGCCAAACTCGGTATTGCGACAGGCAAAAATCTGCCTGAGGTTGCCCGCGAAGAATTTCCAAAACCCGTCTCCATTGGATTATGGATTCAGGGCGAGCTGGTCATTATCGCAACTGATCTGGCGGAATTTATCGGGGCGGCTCTGGGACTGTATTTGCTGTTTGGCATCCCGATGCTTGAAGCGTCTATTATAGCGGCGATCGGTTCTTTCGCGATATTGGAGCTTCAGCGCCGCGGTTATCGCTCACTTGAAGCCGGCATTGCCGGTATGCTATTTGTAGTGGTGATCGCCTTTGCGTTGCAGACCTTTTTCGCAAAGCCTGATGCCGCGTCAGTGATGAAGGGCCTTTTTGTCCCGGCGTTTCATGGCACTGACAGTGTGCTTCTTGCAGCGGGTATTCTCGGCGCAACCGTTATGCCGCACGCCATTTATTTACACTCTGCCCTTACACAGCGGCGGGTGGTTGGCAAAACTGATACTGAACGGAAAAAAATCTTCAGATTTGAATTTATTGATATTTTAATAGCGATGCTGATTGCAGGAGCTATTAATGCAAGTATGCTGATTGTGGCTGCTGCATTATTCTTCAAAAACGGCCTGTTTGTCGAGGATCTCGATGTCGCATATCAACAATTCGGACATCTTGTCAGCCCTGTGTCAGCGGCTTTATTCGGAATCGGGCTGCTCGTTGCCGGACTATCCAGTTCGTCAGTCGGCACACTTTCAGGCGACGTGATCATGCAGGGATTTATCAACTATCGCATCCCGCTGTATGTACGGCGGTTTATCACGATTATTCCGCCGATCTTGATCATCGCATCAGGCGTCAATCCGACGACCGCTCTCGTACTGAGCCAGGTCGTGCTGTCCTTCGGCATCGCCTTTGCCTTAATCCCGCTTATTATGTTTACAAGCAATAAACGGATTATGGGGTCACTGATCAACGCCAAATGGGTCACAGTGGTTTCTTGGCTGATTGCTGTATTGATCGTTGCTTTGAATGTATTTTTAATTGTTGATACGTTTCGTTAAAAAAACCGGCTGCTAAGCCGGTTTTGATTTTTCGCAAAAGCTCATTGATACCCTTTTTTACAGAAATTTGTTATGATAGAAGAAAAAATCGGAGTTTTGATGATGTCAGTATTTATTCTGTTTTATTTGTGGATTGTCCCTATTGTAATCGGAATTTTATGTTCTGTTGTTGCCTATAAATCCAAAGGAAAAGTGAGAGTCGCGCCCGGCATTGCCATGATCGTGCTCAGTATCATTTCCTTGATCACCGCGTTTACGGCCGGACACACGAATTTCCACGTGTTTATCGGCGGCATGTTTTTATTCGGCACCTTCTTGGTTGGTTCTGCTTTTCCTTTCTTTTTCGGGCTTAAGAAAAAAGAGAAATAAACTTATAAAGAAGCGAACTCTGCAAGATTTGAAAAGAAACATACGAAACATAAAAGGACAAATGCGCTGATCTTTTTGCTTTGAAAGAAGATGCATTTGTCCTTTTGTCCGTTTTGAGCATGGCGAAAATCATGACAGGCTGCATAAATCATTCCTGCTGATCCTAATAAGTACACCACTAATTTTATGGATTCAAACATACTTTCCTCCTTTATTTGCAATGTAATGTTATGATAACTAAAAATACATTTGTTTCCAATGCATAAAAACAAGGGCCTCAAAAGGCCCCTGTTTTTTTAGAATAACCGCTTTAAACTTTTCTTCAGTGACGGCATTTCGATATTTTGGTTTTCGAAGAAATTTTTCAGCATGTATTTGCTGAAGCCTTTTGCCTGCCCGTAGGTGATTTTGCCAGGCAGCGGCGGTTCGTTTCCAATCATGACATCCACAACGACCGGTTGGTCAGCATGCAACGCCTCGTGGAAAGCGGGTGCAAGCTCTTCCGCTTTGGTCACCTTGATGCCCTTTGCTCCGCAGCTTTCTGCAAATGCGGCATAGTCGACATTTTGAAGCTTTGTGACATAGTCGATATTGCCTTTGACCTGCTGCTCGTACTCGATCATGCCGAGGTTTTCATTGTTTAAAATGACGACGGTGATTGGGAGCTTGTATTTGACGGCGGTCGGGAGATCCTGCATGACCATGGAAAAGCCCCCGTCACCACAGACGGCGATGGCCTGGCGCTCCGGTTCGGACAAGCTTGCTGCGATTGCTCCCGGCAGGCCGCAGCCCATTGTCGCAAGCCAGCTGGAAACGATGAAATCCTGGTTCGCGTTCATTTTGAAATGCCGCGCCATCCAGACTGTCACAGTGCCGACATCTACAGAGAGCACCGCATCATCGGCTGCCGCTTCCTGAAGACGTGCCACGACCTGCTGGGGTTTGAGCGGTGTTTCCGCCTCGGCCTCATCTTTTTCGATTTCGTTCCACCAATGCTGCATATGTTCCGTGCAGGCATTCAGGAATCTTCTGTCTTCCTTCCGTTCAATATACTCCGTTAACTCACGCAGGCCGAGAGTCGAATCACAGACAAGTCCCGCTGTCACCGGATAGCGTTTTCCGATTTTCGCCGGGTCTGAATCGAGCTGGATCGCCGGCGTGTCATCAGGCAAATAATCGCGGTACGGGAATGAAGTCCCGAGCATAATTAATAAATCACATTCCTCCATTGCCTCGTAGGCCGGCTTTGTGCCGATTTGCCCGAGGTTGCCGAGAAAATGCGGGTGCTTATCGGGGACGACGCCTTTTGCCGGGAGCGTGACAACGATCGGGGCTGCAGCTTTGTCCGCAAACTCCTGAAGCTCCCGTTTCGCCTTTTTCATTCCCTGCCCCGCCAAGATAATAGGCTTCTTGGCGTTATTTATATATTGCGCGCAAGTGACAAGCTGTTCTTTTTTCGGTTCAAGGTTCCCTTCAATATACACTGGTGAGGTGTACACGGGCTCATGTTTGATTTTCTCCGCAAACAAATCATCAGACACGCTTAATACCGCAACGCCTTTTTTGCTGTAGGCGGTGCGTATTGCCTGGTTCAAGAGATCCGGCAGTGATTCCGCACTATGTACCTCTCTATTGAACACAGCCACGTCTTCAAACATTTGCTCAAGCTTGATCTCCTGAAAATAATCCCGTCCGACTTCGCCTGATGAAACCTGTCCTGCAATTGCCAGCACAGGGGCGCCGTCCGCTTTTGCATCATATAAACCATTTAATAAGTGCACTGCACCCGGCCCTGCGATTGACAGGCAGACGCCGATCTTGCCGGTGAGTTTTGCCTCAGCCGCGGCCGCCAGCGCTGCTACCTCTTCATGGCGGGTTTGAATGAATTTCAATTGATTTCTTTCATGTCTTAATTCCTCGATAAACTCATTTATACTGTCTCCAGGGATGCCGTAAACATGATCAACTCCCCATTGTTCAAGCAGTTCTGTCATTGCTTGTCCTGCAGTTTTGTGTGCCATGCCGTATCCTCCTTTTTCCTTTTTTCAATACCACAGGAGAAACACTTTAAAACCCGGAGACCTTTATCACTTGCCCAGTCTTCTTTTCAACAGGTCGATCACCGCAAGCATACCTCTGTCCTTGAGGGTGATGGTTGTATCTAGAGCGCCATTCACGAAATCTTTGATTTGCCTTTTTCGGTTCGGCACCATAAAAAGCGGCAAACGCTGCGGAGAAAACCACTTCAATTCCGCTGTCTCCATCCCGTTCGCTATCGCTTGTCCGCCTGTTATGTGTCCGGCAAATACATGCTGCTCATCTTGAAACTTTGGCCTTTGATAGACACCTATTTTCGCAGAAAGCACTGCGCTGTATCCCGTTTCTTCCAATACCTCCCGAACTGCCGCTGCCTCAGCCGTTTCCCCGGGATCGATCCTGCCGCCCGGCAGATCCCATAAAGGGACATCCTTTCGTTTAACCAGCAGAATCTGCTGATTGTTGTTCAACACGATCACAAATGCACCTTGTGTATACATTGCATTTCTCCTTTTCCCGCAAAAAAAGACCAAGGTGATTCCCTTGGTCCTAGAGCTTTACTTTTTAAAATGATACGGCAGTGTGGCAACCATTATGTCCTTTTTCCAGAACAGCCGGACTCTGAGGAGGAAGGCCGATTGGTTGTGAAGGATGGTGTGCCAGCGTTTTTTCGTAATAAATTGCGGAAACAGCACCATGACGGAAAACTGCTCCTTCTTCGCTTTTGCCTCAACTGTTTCCAAAAACTTATCAAACGGATGGACGAGGCTTCTGTACGAGGAGTGAAGCGTAACGAGACGCACTCCGTTATTGAGCTCTTCCCAGCGTTTTTCGAATTTCTTTTCCTGTTCTCTGTCAAATGACACGTGAACGGCGATCACCTGATCGGACAGTGATTTCGCATAGTGAATCGATTTTTGCACGACGGTGGTGACACCAGCTACAGGCACAATCACAACCGTGCCTTTGATTTCTTCTGGCTCTTTGTCTACGATGCGAAGCTGTTCACCGACAGCTGTGTAGTGATTTTCAATCGCAAAAAACAGCAAAACGACGATAGGCATAAAGATTAACACAGGCCATACAACATTAAACTTCGTCACAAACAGGATCGACAGAACCATAAACGAAATCAAAGCGCCGCAGGAGTTGATCAGCATTTTTCCGATCCACCCTTTTGGTTTTTGCTTAATCCATTTTATGCACATGCCGGTTTGCGAAAGCGTAAATGGAATAAATACGCCCACAGCATATAACGGGATTAAATGCTCTGTCTGTCCTCCGAATAGCAGGATGAGCACAATCGAAGCAACGCCTAAAAAGATAATCCCATTTGAGAAGCCTAAGCGGTCGCCTCTGACTGTAAACATACGCGGCATGTACTGGTCTCTCGCCAGGTTGAAGGCAAGCTGCGGGAAGGCTGAAAATCCCGTATTTGCCGCAAGGACCAAAATAAGTGATGTGACACCTTGGATCACATAGTAGAACACATTCCGCCCGAAGGTTTCAGACGCAATTTGTGAAACCACCGTTTCATCGGGCTTCGGCGCCGTTCCATAGCCGTATGCGAGCACCGTGATCCCAGAAAACAGAATCGCCAGCAAAATGCCCATCATTGCAAGAGTTCTAGCCGCGTTTCGCGCAGGCGGGTTTTTGAAAGCAGGAATCGCGTTAGAAATGGCCTCAACCCCGGTCAAAGCCGAGCAGCCCGAAGAAAAAGCCTTGAGCAGCAAAAACAGCGTAATGCCGGCTACAGGTGTACCGAGCGGTGTATGATGGACTGGCTGGTCTATTTGCCCTGTCATGAGTTTAAACAACCCGACTGCTATCAAAACCAAAAGTGCCACCACAAACAGATAAACCGGATAGGCAAGAATCGATGCTGATTCCGAAAGCCCGCGCAGGTTCAAAATCATAATGACTAAAACAAGTAAAACAGCAATCGGCACATGATAATCATGCAATACAGGAAAGGCCGACGTGATAGCGTCCGTTCCTGCGGAAATACTTACCGCTACCGTTAAAATATAATCGACAAGCAGTGAACCGCCTGCGATCAATCCCGGCTTTTCACCGAGGTTTTCTTTCGACACAACATACGCTCCGCCGCCCTGCGGGTAAGCGTAAATAATTTGCCTGTATGAAAGAATCAGTGCGAGCAGCAATATGAGGACGCCAATCGCAATCGGAATGGAGTACCAAAATGCAGCAGCACTGATTGTTGCCAAAATGATTAAAATTTGTTCTGTGCCGTATGCGACAGATGAAAGCGCATCTGAGGAAAGCATCGCTAAGGCTTTTAATTTCGTCAGTTTTTGCTCTCCAGCTGCTTGAGATTTTAGTGGTTTCCCAATCAAAAAACGTTTGATTGAATGATACATCGATGTCTTCCCCTTTTAATTTCTCATTTTTCAATTAAAACAATAAAAACATCAGCATCTAGCTCTCACATTTTGTAATAGTCCTTTCTGCTATGATGTCTCTGTATGCGATTTGCATTCTAAAAATGAACAGCAAAAAACACAGAGGCAAACGGATGCCCCTGTGCCATCACATCGAACACAGGTTTCATTCATCTCCTCTCACGAACGCTTACGAGGTTAGCTGACGGATTCGGGCATATGAGAGTTTGCCCTACCTAAAAGGATTCACCCCAACGGCAAAAAAGCCGTTCTAATGGGTCCCCCGCTCTGATTTCAGATTAAGCGATTGTTTTCTAAAAGAGATCATACTCCCGTTCCTGCACGTTGTAAAGAGGCTTATTGGCCGGGCGAAAAAAATAAAATGATAGGTTCCACAAATGGAATTTACATACCAAAAATAAAAAAACAGAGGCTAGATTGCCTCTGTTTTATTCTGTATCTGTCTTTCTTTTTCTTCGTCTTACGGCAACCCAAATGAACACAGCCGCAATCACCATAATAAGTGCCAGCACACCAATATACAGCCATTTCTGGCTATTATCCTGTGATGATTGCTCTGCGCTGGAACTGTTAGTTTCAGATTTAAGCTGCTGGTGGTTTGTAAACACCTGCTGGCTGGTGGTTTCGTTAACGACGGTTGCCGAGTCATCGGTACTATTCAGATAACTGATGATCTCTTTCGTGACAGCCGTGCCAGTTCCTTTTGATGGTGCAAAGACAGCCATTGTGTAGCGTGTATCCCAAGGAGATGCTTGAGTAAATGCCACTCGTTTTGTTGTCTCATTCAGCATCTCAAAACCTGATACATCAAACGAGCCGTTCTTTGTTTGCGGAACAAGCAGATCTGATGATTTCTCCTTCAGAAGAGAAAATTGATCGATACCCCCTATGAAAATGAGGTTCCGCCCTTTGGCATCATTTGCTGTTACATCAGATGATTTTTTCACCGTATATGAGTGCTGCGCTTCACTGCCGAAGGACTCCGTTACGAGAGAAAGTTCCGCAAGCTTCGATTGGCTTACGGTGTCAGGAAGCACGATTAGCGTTGTTTGTTCCTGATTTCCAGCGTAAGGAAGCGGCCACTCTTGGAAATCCGCTGACGGAGACATATCTTTGATGGCGTAAGACAATGTACTGCTTTTATCGATAAAGACCCACTTTTCTTCATCAGTGGTGTTGCAAGGATTGTTTTCCTTTAGCCCAGTCGTAACGAACTGAATATCAATGTAGCGGTTTTTTTGCAGCAGTTTAGGGTCCACTTTTACCATGACATGATAGAATCCGTTTTTATCTTCTTTTCCTAAATCATCAAGCCGGACCGAGTGCGGCTGGCCATTGATCATGATCTTCAGTTCTGCCGCCTGAGAAACCGATTCGTTTTCCGCCGTTAAGGCTTGAATCGTTTCGGACTTCTTCAGCTTGAGCGACAGCTTTGCTGATTGGTTTTGGTCTAAAACCGCCGAAGCTGGATAAAAGTAATGTGCAGAAGAAGTTTTGTCAGCTCCAATTGTGATATCACCCGCTCCAAAATTCTCGAGAGTCAGCTTATTGCTTTCTTTTTTTTCTGCCTGCTTCAGCTTGCTGATTGAGAGTGTGTCGCCGCTGAGCTGGCCTGTATAAGTCTGATCCGTGATGACACTGATTTTTTCAGTGATTACATCATCGGATGACGCTTGCGCAAACAGAACCGGCTGCTGCTTGCCCTCTGCTTTCAGCACCCGCTCCGCAAGCAGGAGCTTGTCTCCTTTTGCCTGTAAGCCGGCTTGTTTCATCAGCTTTTTCACCTTGCCGTCCCAATGCTTGTCCACGCCGATGAAAATCGTCGGCTTGTCGATTTTCTTCAGTTCAGATTCCGTAACATACGAAATGCTGACACTGCTGTCCGCCGTTTTCAAATAGCCTTCTGTTTTAACTGCAGCTTCAATTTCGGCCGAACTTGGGTCATCCGGAATGACGATGACGGTTTCTTCCGCTGTATTTCCCGATTGGGCGAAAGGATATGGATAATGGTCCAGCGACGTTCCCTTCGCTTCACTGCTGTCCGCCAGCGTCAGGCGGCTGTCCGGATAAATTTTGATCCAGTTGCCGGACGTATCCTGTCTGACGCAAACGCCCTCTTTCATCACGCCGTAAAATTTCAGCGATACGTTGTGATAGCCTTGGGCAGACTGGCTTTTATTCAGGTTTAGCTTTACTGTTTTCCGTTTGGAATCACCATCAAGCTTTAACGTTTTGACCGGTTCATCGTCAATGACAGCCGTTAACGATGATGGAGAAATTAAAAGATTTGATGCCTCGTATTCAATCACCAATTGTTGGTTGCCGGAAGAGGCGCCTGCCGGGATCTGATACGTCAGCTCCGCGCTGTCTTTTGATCCGTACAGTGTAATCAGGTCGCTTGTCAGCACCTGCTGTTTGGCTTGTTCTTGGCTGCTTTTTCCGAGGAGCAAACCGCTGACCTCCACCTCTTTGGCAAAAGCCGTTTGTCCGGCCATCGCCATGAGCATGAAGCTTGTGAGAAAAATCATTATTTGTTTCAAAAAGGTCACCCGCTTTTATGTTGATTGTATCGTTCTGTTTTGTACCATTTGACCTCCTGCTTGAATAAACGGTGCTTGATTTCTACGAATAAAGAATAGATGACCAGCACAATCCATGCCTGCGAGTATGTAAAGTACATGAGAAATACGATAAAAAAGTTTTGCCTGTTCATTTCTGTTTTTTCAATGCTCAACGTAATCATGACCTCTGTCATAAATAAGAAGAACGCCAAAATCCAGAGAATCATTGCCAAAAAACCGACCGACAAATGCAAATCATAAAACAGATTCACTACAAATATCGTATTTGACATGATCACGCCAAAGAAAAACAGAAAGTACGTAAAGAAAAAATAAAACAAATCAAAGATAATCCGTTTTCGTTTCAGCTTGAAAAACTGCGCCAAAAATTTCAGCACAACATATTGATTGCCGCGCGCCCATCTGGTGCGCTGGCGCCACCACACCTTCCACGTTTCCGGCTCCTGCTCCCAAGTGATGGCGGCAGGGAAAAAGCGGATGTGGTAGCCAAGGTTATACACCCGGATCGTCAGCTCGGTATCCTCAGCAAGCGCTTTGTCATCCCAGCCCCCGAGCTTTTCGATAATGCTTCTGCGGATCGCGAAGTTGGTGCCTGGGATAGTGGCGATTTTGAACCACTTCCATCTGCCTCCCTGGGCCATCCATTGAAAACAGATCGTTTCGATATTAATAAACTTCGTCAGCAGCGTCTTTGCCGCATTGATGACGCGGAATTTCCCAACCACGGCGCCTGCCTTTTCGTCATTCATCAGGCCGAGCACAAGGTAGTACACGGCCATTTTCTCAGGCGTGTTGTCGGCGTCATATACACAGATCACATCGCCGTTTGATTCGGCAAAACCAGAGTTAAGTGCAGAGGATTTGCCTTTTCCTGCGTTTGGCGGCTTCGTAATCACCATTTTGATGAAATCGTATTTCTCGGAAAATTCATTGACGATATCACCCGTCCGGTCTGATGAATTGTCATTAACGACGATAATCTCCAGACGGTCCTTCGGATAATAAAGGTTGACCATCGCCTTCAGCGTCTGCCGAATCACAACCTCTTCGTTATGCGCCGGGATGAGAACACTAACCTTTGGCAGCTCCTTCATGTTTTCTCTCCACTTCGGGATGTCCCGTTCGAAGGTCATATAGTGGCGAAATCCGCCCTGCATGAGAAACATGTGGTAGAGAAGCATAACCCATATTAAACTTAGCGAGATAAAAAACAGCGTATTACCCAAGGCTTCTTCTCTCCTTAAAAATTCGTTTTTTCAATGTGGCTCTCAAGTAAAATGTATAACTGACAAACATGACGACAAATAAGAGCACGATTGCGGAGAGAATCCATAACGCCTTTTCCAGAGGGGTTTGCCGATGATGATCGAAAAACTCGTCAATGGCGCTTACGCCGTTTTTCACCTGAATCGTTCCGTCACCGCTTGTATGGATTTCCACTTTGTCTGTTTTGACGGTTTGTTTCGTTTTCTTTAAATCAAGCCATTCACTGTCTGGAATGCGTTCCATTTGATCAACCAGCTCCGGCAGATATTTCATCCCGAGATACGGGTGATAAAATCCTCCGGCTACTCCACCTTCAAAATCAATCATCTGGGAGATGTGCTCCTCCATATCGCCGAGCGGGTTTTGCTTAGATGTATCGACAAAGCCGATCGTTTCCGGATACAGCGTCATGCCGTGCAACATCGAAGGAGCACTCACAAACGGGGGTGCACCGGATGTTTTCCACGTTGTGCTGCTGAGCTGAACCTGGCCGAATATGCTTGTAAAATACTGCGAGGCGATCTGATAGCCATATTCGGACATCGTGTAATGCGGGGCTTCAAATGCAAGCGGGTAGAGACCCGATGATGTCAAATCCTCAATAGCGCGCGTCAGTTTTTGCTTTGTATACGTTTCTTCCTTTTCACGAAATGGTTTTAGATAGCTGTTATAGGCGTGTTCGTTCGGAAAGTCCTGCTCTTTTTCCAAAATGGATGGGGTGTCTTCGGCATTTCCAGATGTAATCGGCTGATCCGCCTTTGCATCCCAAAATTCAAAGCCCTCTCCTGTTTCACTGTAGCGATAGGCGTGTGTATAGCCGTGAACAATGATACTGCCGCCCATGCTTTGCAGCTTTTTCAGCACCTGGACCATCTTCGGTTTATCAGACAAATACACTTTGTCGCCTGTTTCCGGATTCAAGTAAACGGGAATCACTGCCAGGATAAAAGGAACATGCCTCTTATGCAGATATGTACCGGCTTGAAGCAGCAATTTTTCATCAGACATCGGGCTGATATCCTCGAGACGCAAATACAATAACGTCGCCCCCGCCTTCTCACCGAAAACTTCTCTGAGCTGTTTCGCCACGATCAAATTGTCATTCAACAAATTCGTTAATCCAATGTACACATTGTCTTTTTTTGTTTTCCATATAAAAGAATGCGTTTTGCCGTCACCGGCTTTGAAGGTATAAAGCGCCTTTCCTTTCAGGCCTGATACGCTCAGCACGTTAAGCCCGCTCTCCAGAGATACCTCGGCCTTTTCCGACCTGCTGTGGACCTGGTACACATTTTCTTTGCGGGCTAATGAAAGCCCGGAAAATTGGCTGATTTGGCCAGCGTTATAGCCGATGGCGACAACAGGTTTTTTTACGTTGCTGATAAGAGATACTAATTTTTTGCTGAGCTTTCTTTTCGTTTGGCCGTAATAAATCACATGGTCTTTGCCTTTGAAATCCGACTCTTCCACGTCTGAATCTTTTTTGACGGTCACATGGGATGTAAAGTGGCCCGCAAGCAAATCGAGCATTTTGACTTGAGACGACTCTTTGCCGTCCAAGGTTGAATAGATGATGAGGATGCCGGCATCCGGCTCTTTCGCTTGTCCGGAAACGGGAAAAGATGCAATAGCCGAAAGCAGAAGCATTATGACGCAGAGCAGCGTGATTCCTTTATAATTCATTCATCATCATCTCGTTTTCCAGTTCTTCTAAAAATTGATCAGCTGTTTTGATATCTTTACGGTAAGGCAAGTAGCAGACGTGGAACGTGAGCGACACATACTTTCCATTTTCCAGCTGATACGTGTCTAATTGTTTTTTCAGCTTTGTCAGGACGGCCGGCATATGTTCAGCTGGCGTGTGCGTCAGCACGATCCCGATACGCTCGTCAGAGGGGCGGAATTTCTTATCCGTTTCCCTGACGCTTGACCTGATTTGCTGACTGACATATTGGAAGAGACGGTCTGTTTCTTTTTCACCGTACAAAGACTTAAACTCTTTGAAATAATGCATATGCAGCAGCAAAAACACGAAAGAATTGCCGTAGCGCTCCGCCCGCTTGATTTCCTCTGAAAGTTCCAGCTTCATCCTCTGCTTGTTATCAAATCCGGTCACTCTGTCCACAGCGACAAAGCTTTTGATTTCGGATTGAAGCCGTGTAACTGATCGCCGAAGCTCTGCTGCAATATCGTGGATTCTTCCTGATATAAAAGAAAACAGCAAAAGCGCAATTCCCCACACGACAAGCATTCGCAGCCCTTCCTCAGCCGGAAACAGCGCAGCCTGTCCAGTCTGGAAAAACATCATTAAGGTACCGAGAACAAAGAGTACGATTAAGGTCACTGCCAGCGCGTAAATCGGGCCGAACCAGATCCCTGCGGCGATGACGACAAACGTGATGCAAATGATCAGAGCGCCTTCCGATTGCTGGGCTGACACATAATAAATAAACAGAGACAGGGCTGCAATGAGCCCTGAAAAATAAGCAAATAATTTTTGTGATTCATTGAATGATATTTTCATTAAAAAGCTTCCTTTCGGCTAACAGCGGCAGCAGATTGTCAAAAGAATGCGTCTGAGTGCCGCTCATATAGCCTCCATAATACGATTTCACCGGATCATGAATTTCAAAGTCACTCATTCTGTCATATATGGCTTTGATGACAGAGCTGTCTTCATGCTGTTTCGTTAAAAATAATACGGCTAATGCGTATACGGATGGCGACTCATATTGGACGGCAGGCTCCTTCGTATCTGCCGAATATCGTCCGTACAGCTTTCCGTTTGTCTGAAATTCCTGCTTGATCCAGTCCGCTAAAACAGCGGCATTTTCATTCCCTTCCGGCAAATGCCAAGCAGCGTACAGCTGATCAATCAGGTTGATTTCACTATCATACGTGTATTCCTTCGTGACAGAGCTGTATGTTTTCGGCAAAAAGCCATTTTTTAAAGGAGCTGAATAGAGAACATTGGCATTCCGCTGTTCCGTTTCTTCATCTATGATTCCATTCTTCTTTAAGACAGCTAATGCATCAGGCATGACGTATGAAATCGTCACATCCTTTGAAGCGGCCTGTGAGTCGTAAAAGTCTGTAAATAATCCGTTGTTCATATTGTATGTCTTCAAAGCCGTGCCGATATCCCGGGCCGTTTGCGCGTAGTCGCTGCGGCCCCATTTTGCGGCAGCTTGGTCAAGAGACAGCATAATTCTCATATCATCTATCAGCGCATTCGTCCCGCTCGCTTGGCCGTTTTGGATCTTCCACGTTACCAAGTGATTGCTCAGCAGAAATGAATCCGTCAGATGCTGATATTGATCCTGGAAATGCGGGGCATCATTTTTGCTGACCAAAAACTCCATCCACAGGCCAAGAGATTCTGATAGATACGAAGGCTGTTCTGAAAAATCGGTTTTGATTAACCCTTGGTCATTCATTAGATTGTGATAGATGAAATACTCTGCCGGCTGGAGCGGGCTGGTGTTCATTTCTGCTGTTGACTGATTTTGGGTCTTGTTTCCAGCTTCAACACACCCTGCGGAAAGTCCGATAGATAAGAAGAATAAGATGACAGCAATTAACAGATGCCTCACAGGCAAATCCCCCTTTGTCGCCCGAAACGAATCAGACGCTCACAAATATATATAGACGAAAATATGACTGCCATGTTACAAAGTACATTTACTATAAAAGAAAAAAATGCAGATTGCTAGCTTTTTTTTTTCCTTTTTGATCAATAAAAAAACGGGACCTAAGTCCAATAGAAAAACCTGTGCGATATGCACAGGTTTTTCTATTATTTATCCAAACCGAGTTTCTTCAGCTGTTCTGCCAGCGCGTTGTTAATCGGCTCTTCTTTATTATTTTGTTTTTTCATATAAGAGGAAACGTCCCGTTTGGAAGCGCGCCCTTTGTCTTTGTTTTTTCGTTTTTCAAATACGGAAAGCTTCTCACGGTGCCCGCAGACACACGCGAAGGTCTGGCCCTCGCCTTGGCCGCGAAGCTCCATTTTTTTATGGCAGTTCGGGCAGCGCGCGTTTGTTTTTCGGGCAATCGTTTTTCTGCTTCCGCATTCACGGTCTTGGCACACGAGCATCGTGCCGCGTTTGCCGTTTACCTTCAGCATCATTTTGCCGCATTCCGGACATGCCGTTCCCGTGACGTTGTCGTGTCTGAAGGTTTGGCTGCTGTTTTTGATTTCTTTTACCGTTTGGTTAGCATAAGCCTTCATGTCTTTAATAAAGACAGATGATTTTAATTTGCCGGCGGCGATCGCAGACAGCTTTTGCTCCCATTCTGCCGTTAAGGCCGGTGATTTCAGATCCTCCGGAACAAGCTGCAGGAGCTGTTTTCCTTTAGAAGTGATAAAAATATCTTTGTCTTTTTTCTCTATTAAAAAGCTGTTGAACAGTTTTTCAATAATGTCGGCACGTGTTGCCACCGTGCCGAGGCCGCCTGTTTCTCCAAGCGTTTTGACGAGGCCTTTTTCTTCTCCCTGCATAAAGGCGCTTGGGTTTTCCATCGCTGACAGCAGGGTCCCTTCGTTAAAGCGGGCAGGCGGCTTCGTTTGGCCGTTTGTTTCAGTTAACATGCGGACGGTAAGAGCATCGCCTTTTTGAAGGGCAGGGAGTGTCTGATCTCTGTCATCCTCCTGCTCATCATCCTCATCCGCCATGTCATAAACGGCTTTCCACCCTTGTGACTGCACGGTTTTGCCTTTCGCCGTAAAGGTTTCTCCGCCGATTTCAGCGATGACCTTTGTTTCCTCATATTCAAATGCCGGCATTAATACAGCAAGGAAACGTTTCGCAATCAGGTCATACAGCTTCCGTTCTTTATCACTCAGACTGCTGAGAACGAGCGGCTCTTCGGTCGGGATAATTGCGTGGTGGTCTGATACCTTCGCATCATTGACGTAGCCTTTATGAGATTTGATGCCGCGTTTTTTAATTTGGCTGACATATTGGGCATACGGTTTTACTTCCATACCTTCCAGACGGTCTTTTAACGTCGGGACGATGTCACTGGATAAAAATCTTGAGTCCGTCCGCGGATATGTGACGAGCTTATGCTGCTCATACAGCTTCTGCAGCACAGAAAGCGTTTCTTTGGCTGAAAATCCGAAGCGCTTGTGGGCGTCACGCTGAAGCTCCGTTAAATCATAAAGCGCAGGTGCAAAGCTTTTTTTCGCTGTTTTTTTCAGCTCAGCAATGACCGCTTGTTTTCCTTCGAGGTCTTTTAGCAAACGGCTAGTTACGTCTTGATTGAACGTTCTCGTCTGTTTTGATTTTTTATCCTGCCACGTCAGCGTCATGCCATCGACCGCCGCGCGGATGCCGTAATATGGAACCGGCGTAAACGCTTGAATGTCCGCCTCCCGCTTTGCAATCATAGCAAGCGTTGGGGTCTGTACACGGCCGCATGATAGCTGGGCATTGAATTTTGTGGTGAGTGCACGGGTCGCGTTAATTCCCACAATCCAATCCGCTTCCGCTCTGGCGACGGCAGAATGATACAGGTTTTCATATTCTTTGCCGCTGCGCAGCTTTTGAAAGCCTTCTTTGATCGCTTTATCTGTCACAGATGAAATCCACAGCCGCTTGATCGGCTTACGGACATTTGCTTTTTCAATGATCCAGCGCGCAACAAGCTCCCCTTCCCGGCCTGCATCAGTCGCGATGACAATCTGATTGACGTCTTTACGGGTAAGCTGCGATTTGACCGCATTGAACTGTTTTCCGGTTTTCTTAATCACAACAAGCTTTAATGGTTCTGGGATAATCGGCAGATCCTCCAGCCGCCATGATTGAAATTCTTTTCCGTAGCCTTCCGGATCAGCAAGTGTCACCAAATGGCCCAAAGCCCATGTAACAATATATTGATCGCCTTCGAGATAACCGTTTCCTTTTTTATGGCACTTCAGCACCCGGGCCAAATCCCGGCCGACTGAAGGTTTTTCAGCTAATACAACTGTTTTTGACATGCTTGATCACTTCTCTTTCTTTCACGCTCATCCTTTTATTATAACAGACTTGAACAAGCTCTCTCTAACTGCGCCCGTTTTTCGTGTCAATTTCTGAGAAAATAATGTGAGTGACGGTCTGCGCGTAGGGCGATGTTTTGTTAATGAAATCTTCTATCGCTTCGAGGCTTTCAGCGTTGATTTTCAGCATATAGCAGGCTGCACCCGCAATCCGGTAGCAAAATTCGATATTCGGCAATGTTTGAATATAGCTTTTGAACCTCTCGTAATCCGCGTTTTTGACGGTTGCTTCCACAATGCATGAAACGGGAAGCCCCAGCTTTTTCTGATCGACCTCCAGCGTGTATTGCTTAATGATCCCGAACGATTCAAGCTGCCTCACCCGTTCTGTCACAGATGGCGGCGACAGCTTAATTTTCCTGCCTAATTCCCTCATTGACAAACGGCTGTCCTTCTTCAGCTCCTCAATGATATTCAGATCAATCTGGTCAAGTTTCATTTCAACATCCTTCTTTTATGATTTTGTACACATTATCTCGGGTATTTTTGTAAATGACAAGTACAGTCCCCTAGAAATAGTATTTAAAAATGAATGTTTTCCGAACATTTTCTGAAAGCTGTCATATGCGCCCTCTGGATTGTTTATAGTATAGAATGAAAACGTGTCCACAAGGAGGGCGATTTATGCTGCAAACGCCGATCGGAAGACTTCGCACGATGGGTTTTATTGAAGGAATGTCACTCTTAATCCTGCTGTTCATCGCCATGCCGCTTAAATATTGGGCAGGCCTTCCGCTTGCGGTGACAATTGTCGGTTCGGTTCACGGCGGGTTGTTCATTTTGTATTTGCTTGTCTTGGCGTATGCAACCTTCTCAGTCAAATGGTCGCTGAAATGGTCAGCCGCCGGCTTCATCGCCGCTTTTGTCCCATTCGGAAACTTTTTGTACGACCGCGGATTACGGAAAATAAATAAGTAAGCGCGAAAAAGGCTGGATCTTTATGATCCAGCCTTTCTTATCAAAACCACTTTGTCAGCCACGCGATATAGTAGGCGCCCGGAATAAACATCAGCTGGGCGAGAAGAGTGCCTGCCACCCTTGATGTGACCATTGTGACAGAGGTCCATTTTAAATACGTATAGCTTCGTTTTCCTTTTGCCACATCATCGGCAAGAACGGATACCTTAGGATCAACAAAAATCGCCAGCAGCATGGTCGCAATTCCGTTGATCAAGCCCGATGCCATGACGGCTGTCGTGCTGCGCTCCGGCGCCAGAAGGCCTGCGTACAAAGCTGAAAGCACGCCAATCGTATAAATCGATGTGATCAGCATGTTGATGACAAACAAACGCTTCGGAATCAAGCGGATGTGAAATCCCTTTACATATGAAAGAGACGGCAGACGCACATAGGAAAGGGCATTTTTGAATCCTTGTTTTGAGAACCCCTTTCGAAACACTTGAAAAACGGAGCCGCCGCCGCTCGCCAAGTGAATAATCGCCCGTGAAAAAAGAGCGACAAAAGACGGGAGCAGGGTAATGCCCAGGATGGTGCCGACTGTCGATCCGAAAATCAAGAAGCGGAACTGTTCGCCTACAATCGCCAGTGCGTTTTTTCCCGCATCATCAATTAAATGTCCGGTAAAGGGCTGCTGCACCATGTTCGACATTCTGGACACGATGACCATGACATTAAAAAGGGAAAGCGCGGACGCAATAAATCCCACGCGGGCCCCGGAAAGCCTTGTGGCGTAAGCTAAGGTTTCTATCGAGTGAATCAGTAATAAAAAACAGAAAATAAAAAGTACTTGTGTTGTCATGACATGCACGTTATTCTTCCTCCAATTTCATCCTAGAGATAAGACTCGAAAGGAGACAAAGAGGTTTCAGTGCGATGTGTTTTTTAACAATAAAAAAACCGCCGGCGTACGCCGAGCGGTTTGTCTTATTCTTTTCTATACGCAAATAAAGATTATATCATCCGCCAAGTCGGGCGGGTTAGATTCATAAAGCATTGTTCCGAAGAATCATTCTGGAAAGTAAACACCATGGAAATTTCTTGAACACAAGACAACGAAAGCCCTACCTCTCAATCGTCACTGCGGCTCCGAAGCCGCGCCGGTGTGAATTGTAAAACAAAAAAGTCTTTTTTCCATCTCATCGTTAGGGGCGATTTGTTATGAAGGAAAAGAATAAGGGCAGCTGGTTATGCTGCTTGGGGAAGCGGTAAGCTTCTCTCTCAAAACAGAAAAAAGAAGTTTACTTTCTTTTTTATTTGCTTATTTTTCTTACTAGCTATTCATGATAACATATCGCCCCTGAAAACACAAATTTTTTATAGTTCGAGTGAGACCGGTGTTTTCTCTCCGGCATTCATTAATCTGATATCCTCCGGTTCAATTTCAAGAATCACCAGATTCGGATCATCCTTACCGTCAAACCAGCGCTCTAATTTGGAACTCCATATTTTGTCCTTCAGTTCTGCCGAATTGTTGATTTTGGCTTTCCCGGAAACCTCAACATACGCGTCGCCAAAGCCTTCACAATCATAGCCTAATAAAATGTGGACATTGGGGTTGTTCTCAATTTCTTCCGCTTTATGAGTTTCCTTGCTTGTCGGTGTGTAGATCGTCAGCCCGTCATGGAAAAAAGTCATGTAGCGGGAATGCGGCTTGCCTTTTTGAACCGTTGCGAGCGAGCCTACTTTATGGTGATCTAGAACATCCAGCACTTTTTGTTTAATGTCTTGCTGATTCATCTTGAATCACTCCTTTTTAACGTCTCCGCTGTTACTTTTCCACATCCGGGGAAGATTTAAACAAAAAAATGCGCGCTTTATTTTGATCCTTTCCATTCACGCTTCAGCAAGCTGTAATAGACAAGGTCATGATACCTGCCATTAACGAATAAGCCGTCCCGTGCCTTTCCTTCCTCTTGAAAGCCAAGCCGCTCCGGGACCGCTCTGCTTTTCTGATTCCCTACAGCAGCACAGAGAGCAACGCGATTCAGTCCAAGCTCTTCAAAAGCGTACGTGATGAGTGTTCGGCAGGCGGCGGTAACGATGCCTTTGCCCTCATATTCTTTGGCAATCCAGTATCCGATTTCCCCTTTTCGATTCACTTGATCAAGGTTATGCAGACCGATCATGCCGCATAGGCTGCCGTCAAAAAGGAGCCCCGCTTCGATGCTGTTCAGGTCGGCATACTCCCGCCGCCAATCTGGAATGATCGTTTCTCTGTACGTTTCAGCACTGCTTGGATTTTCCGCAAAAAACAGCCACTGGCCGAGCCGCTGCTGATTTTGGATAATGAGTTCGGCCAGCCGCTCCGCATCCTTTGGCTCCAATAATCGAATGGTGATGTGCTCATTTACCTTGCAGGTGAACATTCCCTCGCCCTCTTTCCTTTTTTACCCATTATAACGATGATTCCCTTTTTTTCAACACAAAAAAGGATGGGCTGTTACGCCTCATCCTTATATTCTTGGATCGGTAAAGATATCATGTTGATCTGTGCTCGTCGAAGACATTTCCGTCACCACGGCACCTTCCTCCCCGGCCTGGAACCAATGCTTTGTGTTTGGCGGAATGGTATATTGTCCGCCCGGTTCAAGTTCAATTTCGTGCCAGACCGTATAGTGTTCTCTATCCTCCTGCGGAGGGAGAACCTTTGGAAGCTGCGTTTTTTCTCCTTCTACGTAAAGATACACTTTTCCGTAGCGGCAACGGAATGTCTCCTGCTTGCCTTCCTGGCCGTCGACCGGCGGATGGCGGTGTTCCGGGCAAGTCTGTCCCGGAAACAGCACCAGTTCCTTTGAGCAATAACGGTCCGTATTGACGTAGACAAAGAGCTGGAGCCCGACTTTTCTTTCTTTTCCTAAGCCGTAGTCCATCAGCTGGATTTGGTCTACTTCCTCATCCGTTAATACAATACCGGCTTTTTGATAATAGCCGTTTACTTCCTCTTTCGTGATGTCCATATGTCTCACTCCCTCTTACGTCGTTACAAAGTCTCCGCCGTTGACATGCAGCGTCTGGCCTGTCATGTAAGATGACTCATCTGAAGCCAGCAGCACATAACAGCCGACGTGCTCAACAGGCTGACCCGGACGGCCCATCGGCGTATTTTGCCCAAATTGAGCAACTTTATCTTCAGAGAACGTAGACGGGATTAATGGTGTCCAGATTGGTCCTGGCGCGACTGCGTTTACGCGGATGCCGTCTTTCACAAGCGCCTGCGCCATTGTTCTGGTAAAGGCATTGATTGCGCCTTTTGTCGCTGTATAATCAATCAGCGTCGGGTTCCCGCGATACGGGTTGATAGATGTCGTGTTGATAATCGCGCTGCCCGGTTTCAGGTAATCAATTGCTTTTTTAGTCAAATAAAATTGAGAATAAAAGTTTGTTTTGAATGTGCGGTGAAGCTGTTCGCTTGTAATATCTTTGATGCTTTCCTTCGGATGCTGTTCACCGGCATTATTTACAAGGATGTCAAGGCCGCCTAGTTCCTTGACCGTTTTTTCAACCGCTTCATTGCAGAATTCCTCTTCACCTACGTCACCAGCGATCAGCAGGCATTTTACGCCTTCTTGTTCTACACGCTTCTTCGTCTCTTCGGCGTCCCCATGCTCATCCTTATACACAATGGCGATGTCAGCGCCTTCCTTTGCGTATGCAACGGATACCGCGCGTCCGATCCCGCTGTCGCCGCCCGTAATGAGCGCTACTTTTCCTTTTAATTTGTCCGCTCCTTTATAATCCTCATACTCATACACCGGACTTGGATTCATTTCGCTTTCAATTCCCGGTTGGCGATTTTGGGTTTGGGCCGGCAGTTCTTTTGGATAATTGGCCATGATGATTCTCCTCCTTTGTTTTCATGTCTATTTGTTGTGTACCTCACACGTTCTTTGGATAAACATGGATTGGCACCTTCACATTGCTTTATCAGAAAAATGTTTCACATGAAACGCAAGGAGGAAATAACTTGCAAAGGGGGTTGCTGAATGATTAACATGCTTTCTAAAAAATTCAGCAGGCCAAAGGGCGTAATCGGCATGATTGCCGGGTACATCATGGCTGCTGAAAATCAGACACTGAATCAGTGGACAATAGATCAGCTGGGGATCACACGCGGGGACAGCATTTTAGAAGTGGGGTTTGGGCCGGGATACTGCATGCAGCAGATGCTGAATCGTGAAAAGGACATCCGTCTTGATGGGATTGATGTGTCAGAGGCCATGCTGAAGCTGGCCGCCCGCAGAGTAAAAACGAAGGAGGTGCGCCTGATACAAGGAAGTGTCGAGACATTTCCTCTTAATGCCTCGTTTTATGATAAAGTGATTTCCGTTAACAACTACACCATTTGGAATGACCAAACAAAAGGCATGAAACAGATATTTCGGGCGCTAAAGCCCGGCGGAAAAGCAGCGATTACGATGCAGCCGCGGGAAGCGGATGCCAGTCCCGAGAAAACCAAATCATTTGGAAAACAGATGATTGCTGACTTCAAAGCGGCCGGCTTCCAAGACATTGAGTTGCAATTTAAAAACATGAAGCCTGAGCTTTCTGTCTGTGCAACTGCAAAGAAGCCCGCCACATAAAGTGGCGGGCTTCTCTTTTTACGAATGTACGGCCTGCTTGCGCAAGACGTCTTTTTTCACCTTGCCGAGGTTATTTTTAGGCAGTTCTTTAACGAACTCGACTTCAGGTATTTTGTAAGCGGAAAGGCGTTCTTTACAAAATGCGATGACATCCTCTTCCGTTATACGCTGGCCGCCGTTTGTCACGATAAAAGCTTTCGGCTTTTCCCCGTACAGCGGGTCAGGAATACCGACCACCGCTGTTTCAAGGATTCCCGGAATCTGCTGGATGACTTCTTCAACCTGATCCGGATAGACGTTATCGCCTCCGTAAATAATGACATCCTTGTAGCGTCCAGTGATGAAAATAAAGCCATCTTCATCTACATAGCCTGAATCTCCAGTTCTAAACCAGCCGTTTTGCAGCACTTTCGCTGTCGCTTCAGGATTGTCTTCATAGCCTTTAAATAAAAATGGGGTGTGAACAACGATTTCGCCGATTTCTCCTTGAGGGAGTTCTTCTCCCGTCTGAGGATCTTCCACTTTGACTTTAACACCTGCCACAGGCTTTCCTGCAGAGGCCGCTTTATCCATTCCCATGTCAGGCGTCCATGTGCTGATTCCCCAAGCTTCAGTGCTTCCATACCCGTGCGCGAGCGGAATGCCGATATCAAGATAGCGGCGGATCAGGCTGCTCGGCACTTTTGTTCCGCCTGTCATTAAAATCACAAGCGAAGATAAGTCGGTTTGGTGCGTTTCCCACGCTTCAAGCAAATACGTGTAAAACACAGGAAGAGCCATCACACTCTGAATTTTTTCTTCTTCAATGACCTTCAGCATATGAACAGGATCTTGGTCCTTTGTAAAAATGAAGGTTGTGCCTGCAAAGGTTCCAAGCATGATGCAAATGAGCGCACTCGTATGATAAATCGGGTGGCACGCGAGAAAACGAAGGCTCTGCATGCGTGTTGTTGAGCTGTTGGATCTTGCTACGTATCTGTATATGCCGCCATGTGTGATCATGCATCTTTTCGGGTTTCCCGTTGTTCCAGACGTAAACATCAGAAGCGCTGTATCATCAGGGGAAACCATTTCAGTTTCGGGCAAATGATCAGGACCAGCAAACAGAGCTTCAAATTCAGCAGATGTTTCGTAAGCAGTCCCTGTTTCCATTGTTAAAGACAGTGAAGACAGTTCAGGAAGAACTTCGTCCAGTGTCTCTTTAAACTCCGCTCCATAAAACATCGCTTTTGGTTCACTTGCTTTTAAAATACCTGTCATTTCATATGGTTTCAGCTGCCAGCTGACAGGTACGACAACAGCACCTATTTCAAGCGCAGCAAACATAACAGTTGATGCGGGATGACCGTTTTTGCAAAGCAATGCAATACGGTCGCCTTTTTGAATTCCTTTTTGCAGCAGGGCATTCGCCAGCTGATTAATCCGTTTGCGGTAACCTTTATATGTCAGTGTATGAGCTCCGCTTTTTACAGCTTCTATTTCTTCGCTATCCGGCATGTCATGCAGAATCAGATGCTGTAATGTTTCCATATCGTCATCTCCTATATTCTCTTGAATCTTCAATTATTTGTTAGATTTTCTTCCTTACCTCACCCATTTTAACCCAAAAAAGATAACTTGTAAAACTATTTCATTTTGGAATTATTCCATTACTGAATGATAAAATAGTCCCACTTTTTCTTATTTTGTACCCTATCCACATAAAAACACACGCCAATTTTTTGACGTGTGCCATGCCGGATTACAGTATGTTTTTTCCCTTTATCCATGTGAAAAATATGCGGTTTAACCGCTGATACAGTTCTTGTTCTCCCTCTCCCTGAAACCCCGCCATACTCTCTCTGCTCTCGATAATAGCGGAGCTGATCGCGCTTAAAATCTCCGATCCTTCAGCAGATAATGAGCTAGGCGCCATCATCACAAGGATGCGTGTCATGCTGAGGGTATTTCCGTCCATGCCATTCACTTCATAAGAGGTGCTCAGATCATACATTTTGAAAAAAGGCAGGACGATTTCATCATTTTTGAGATGATAAAGCGCCATGTTCGTCCCCGGGATTCCCAATCCCCCTTGTTTCTCCCGCTCCGCCAGGCAAACCGCTGCTTTTTTCGGATCACGGATCAAGCCATCCTTCTTCAGCTGTTGAAAAAGCTCTAACAAGAGCATACTATGATCCGGGTTTGTTTTGAGGTGAGTAAGTGTAAAGTGGCGCAGAACATCTTGAATGACGGCCATATACCGCCCCATGCTTTCCGCCGCTTTCAACATGTCAGGTACGTCATCTTGCTGCACCTCTTCCTTCGGGCTTCTGTTTTTCTCAAGAATGAGCGGAATTTTCCGCTTGATATACTGTTTCACCTGGTTTGCATCTTCCTCGTTTAAAAGCGGGCTGACCATAATGTAATCAATGTTTTCGTAAGGAATCGGAACGGTGGAAACGATCATATCATAGGCTTGGACGTCCTTGCCCTTCAGCTCGATCAAAGATGACATATCAAACGATTGAATTTCCGGCAGTTCTTTCTTCAGTCTGGAAGCAAGCATTTTCGAAGAGCCGATCCCGCTCGAGCAAACGACAAGCGCTTTCACTTTTGCTTCTTCTTTTTTGATTTCAAGGGCAGACCCGAAGTGAAGGACGATAAAAGCGATCTCATCATCAGAAAAGGACATACCCGGAAAATACTTTTCCACGCCTTCTTCGATCGCCATATAAAGCAGAAAATAATCGCGCTTGATCTGTTCCTTCATCGGATTATATATCTCGATATTCTCTTTTATGCGGCTGACGGCCGGCTCCAAATGGGCGATCAACCCTTCATATAAAGAGTAGTTTTTCGTGAGATCCATTCTGATTTTGTCTGAAATAAAAGCAATGAGCCGCTTTGTTTGCAGGGCTGTTTCCAGTTCGATTTCCTGTGCTTTGTATTCTGTTTTGTATTTTCGATTGGCGCTTCGAAGGTGGATTGTAATATAGCCGACCTCCGCTTCTGGAATCGTCACGCCGAAGGCACGTTCAAGCTCGCCAGCGATTTCAAGAGCGGAGCTGTATTCTTTCGCATTTTTCAGTTCCTCAAGCTCATTTTGCTCCATGGTGATGGTTTCCCCAAGCTTGATCCGTTCGATCGCAAACGTCAGATGGACGACGAGCGCTATATAAGAGCTGTCGGACAATGAAAAGGCGATTTCTTCTTTCAGCTGAAATAGGATACGCTCCATTTTTAACAGCTCGCCTTTGCTGACTACACCAAACATTTTCTCTGACTCTGAAGAATCCGCTTTACCTTTGATGTTTAATTCAACCGCTTCCAAAAACATTTGGATGTCGAGGCGGTTCACAATCAGGTTGCCGACAATTTTACGTTTTGCATTCTCCGGTCCTATGAGTTGGATGCCAAAACCTCTTTTACGGATCAGTGTCAATCCGAAGGGAGAAATCCATTTCTCCAGCTCGTCTAAGTCATAACTGACCGTGGCATTCGTCACCTGCAGGTCATGAGCTAGCGTGTACAGCTTGACGGGTTCCTGAGACTCTAATAACGAACAGAGAATAAGCAGTTTCCGTTCGTCCGCGCTATATTCATGCTGTTCATATGATAAATCGGTAAGCAGCTTTTGTTTATCTTCGGGACTTCCCACTGCCTTCAGCCCTTTTCCAGGCTGCTTATCGAGCGTAAGCCCAACAGTTTCCATCAGCGGCTTAATTGATTTGAGCTCCCTGTGAATGGTTCTCGTGCTGACTTCCATCAGCTCAGCAAGCTCAGTTACGGTTACATATCGATTTTGTAATAACAAGTGCTTTAAAAGCTTTTGTTCTCTGGCAGTCATATACATAAAAAAGGCCTCCTAGACAGTCATGATGTGCGGATGAAGTCGCAAGGAGATACAGGAGAGGAAAAAGAGAGGTTTTCTTTATAATATAAAACGCTTTCAAGTGAGTTTCAATCACTTATAAATGGTAATTTGGCACTAAGCGGTGTGACAATATTGAAAAAGCACCAGCTGCTAAGCTGGTGCTTTTTGTTAAGGAATATCGTAACCCTGTACGGCTGTAAAAATACGGAACCACTGATCATGGTCAAGCTTGTATGCCAAAGCATTTACTGCGGCGGAAATCCGCTCGCGTTTTCCGCTTCCGACAATCGGCATGATGCCGGCCGGATGCGTGAACAGCCATGCGTACATCACCTCGTCCAATGAAGCGGCGCCGATTTCCGCCTGAACAGATTCGAGCGCCGAGCGGACACGGCGGTCTTTTTCCGTGTCACCAGTGAAAACTTTGCCGCCTGCCAGCGGTGACCAAGCCATCGGCGAAATCCGTTTTTCTTGGCACAAGTTCAAAGTGCCGTCCAGAACATTTTCTAATTCATATGCAGAAAGCTCAATTTGGTTGGTCACGAGCTTCTCAGGCAAATACGATTCCAGCATGCGATACTGGTGATCTTTAAAATTTGAAACGCCGAAGTGCCTGACCTTGCCGGAGCATTTTAGCGCCTGAAACGCCTCTGCTACTCCCTCCGGATCCATGAGCGGGTCAGGTCTGTGAATCAGCAGTACGTCGATATAATCCGTTCTAAGGTTTAAAAGGGATTGCTCAACAGATGCCAAAATATGTGATTTGCTTGTGTTATAATGATGCGATTTGTGTGCGGGACGTTCAGGTGATTCAAGAACAATGCCGCATTTTGTGACCAGCTCTATGTTTTCCCTTAATCCGGGCGAAAGGGCAAGGGCATTTCCAAACAGTTTTTCGCACGTATAGCCTCCGTAAATATCCGCATGATCAAAGGTTGTGATGCCGTGATCGATACACCATTCAATGAGGCTGAGCAGCTCGGCATCTGAATAGTTCCATTCATTCAGCCGCCAAAGCCCGTGTACGACTCTTGAAAATTGAAGATCCTCCGCCAATTGAATACGCTGCATGCAAAATCCCTCTTTTCTTTGTATAAACCGGGTTTTGCCCCTTATTAGTTCATTCGGCCTCAGATCCCCTTTTTCCTTTCGCTCCTGTCAAAAAGGCATTTTAATTCGATTGAAATTGCTTTTTCGCTTTCTCAACAACATAGTGGCTGCCACCGCGGTCCTGCACATTTTGGATCATCATGGCGACAAGCAGGTCTTTGTTTTTATAATCGTAGCCGACGAACCAGCCATTTTCAGCGCCTTCTTTATCATCTTTAGATGTTTTCAGCTCGGCTGTTCCTGTTTTTCCGGCAACGGTGATTCCTTTCACGACAGGCTGATACGCTGATCCACGCTCGTCTTCCACAACGCCCTTCAGTCCTTTTGTAATGTCTGCCGCTCCTTCCTTCGTGACAACTTGCTTGTGCCAAACATCAGCTGTTTGCGAATCTTTTTTGATTAGCGTCGGTTTGACAAGATCTCCGTTGTCGACAAATGGCGTGTAAGCAGCCGCCAAGTGAAGCGGAGACATTTGCATTTGCCCTTGTCCGTACCCCGTATCAGCAAGCAAAATGTCTGAATCGAGCTTGTCATTTGCGATAGACGATTGCTGGATCGGGAATTCATATGGAATATCCTCTGAGAAGCCGAACGTTTTCAAGCCTTTTGTGAAGGTGTCCGCTCCCATATCAAGCGCGTTCTGTGCAAAATAAATATTGTCTGACGTAATAAGGGCATTTTCAAGATCAACTTGCTGAAGGCTCTCTGACACACGTGTCACTGAATAGCCGCCCCAGCTCGAATCTTTTTGCCACTCTTTTCCTTTGATTGTTTTCTTCTCATCCGCTTTTAGGGTGCCGTTTTTGATCCCGATGGCAGCCGCAATCGGTTTAATTGTAGAACCCGGTGCGTATGTTTTGTTGAATTTCGCTGAAAACGGATTGTTTTTATCTTTGTTTAGTTTTTTCCATTCCTTATCGCTCCAGCCGAAAATAAATCCGTTTGGATCGTAAGAAGGCGCGCTGACAAGTGCGAGTGTTTCGCCTGTCTTCGGCTGCAGCGCGACTGCCGTCCCGCTGTCATCCTTCAGTTCATCATACAGCTTCGTTTGCGTTTTGATATCAATTGTAAGATGAAGATCCTCGCCGTCCTTCGCTTTCTTTTCAGCGATGACTTCTCCAGTTTGCGGCACGTAGATTTTCCATCCGGTTGTGCCTCTTAGCTTGTCTTCATACACATTTTCAAGTCCGGCGATGCCGATGTTAGACGTATCGCTGTACATTCCGTCTTTCTTTTTCTTCAGTTCTTCCGCAGTGATGGCGCGGACATAGCCTGTCAAATGGGCTATCTTTTCGCCATACGGATAATAGCGGGAGCTGACATTCGTTCTTGTTACACCTTGTAATGACGTCGCCTCAGACACTAATTTTTGCTGGTCCGGCTTGACCTTTTTGACCGGCACAAACGAATCGTCCTTCACCCAGCCTTGATCCAGCTTTTTCTTGATATCGTCTTCAGTCAAATCAAGTTTTTTCGCGAGCTCTTTTATGACTTTTTCTTTTTTGTCGCCAAGCTCTCCGGGAACAATTCCGATTTCTGGAACATCTGTATTGATGGCTAAGCCTTTCCCATTTTTATCGTAGATTTGGCCGCGTTTTGGTTCAATGCTCATAATTTGTACCGTTTTGTCATCAGCCAGCTGCTTGAAAATAAACGATGGGTCCCAATCTATATTCCATGACTCCTCGTCATCTGTTTTTTCTAATTTCAGCACGGCGGTATTTTTGAAGCTGACCTTGCCCGCATTTGTATCCATGCTGACTTTATACGGGATGTGCTTCATCGTCTTGTTGTCTTTATCGTCTTCATCCACTTCTCCCGCAGTGACTTTCAGATGTTTTACGCCTGCCTGCTCATAGATGGTTTTATACCTGTTGACGAAATCTTTTTTGGAGATTTCTTTTTTGACATCTTTAGTCAGGCTTTGATACATGTCATCGAATTGCTGATCGTTCCACTGTTTCACGAATGCTTCCATGCGATCCTCTGGTGAATCTGTCTTGGAGCATCCGATTAACCCAATCAATCCGACGCATAGAAATACTAGTAGAATACACTTTTTTAACATGACTTTCCCCTGCCTTCCACTTATTATTTTCTCTTAAATGAATTGGTGCGTGCAAGATTTTTTTGAAAATGAAGGAAAAGGTTCTTCGATTTTGCAGAAATCTCCTGTCATTTGCTGTAGACTATTTGAAAAGAAGGAAAGAAGGGATGACATGGTCAGAGAGGCAGCAATGCTTCACATTAAAGAAGGGCTTGAACAAGAGTTTGAGGAGGCGTTCCGGCAAGCGGCGCCGATTATTTCCGGCATGAAGGGCTATATCACTCACTCGTTATCAAAATGCATGGAAGAAACACATAAATATCTGCTGCTTGTGGAATGGGAAACACTTGAGGACCATACGGAAGGCTTTCGCGGTTCTTCAGAGTATCAAGAGTGGAAAGCCTTGCTTCATCGGTTCTATACCCCGTTCCCGACGGTCGAGCATTTTCAGGATGTGTAATAGATTTATATAATATGAAGTGTAAAACCGATGAGAGAGACAGACCATACGAAAACGGCGGTATAAATATTGAAAGCGCCTGAGCCGTCGTTTTCTTTTTTGCGCTCTTCAAGCCCCTGCATAAACATGACGGCGCCAAGAAAGACGAGCATGACCGATTGGATAACAGAGGTGTGTTCCGTATATTTAAAAGCAATAAGCGCCAGTACAATAATGATAACCGCAAAAGACATTTTAAAAATCCGAAACAAAAGGACCATCCTTCCTTATATACGAAATATTGAACGTTATGGCTATTTTTGCCTACGTCCTCCATTATTCTAGCGCACTTTTTTTGTCTGTAGAACAGAAGAAAGGGAATTTTAAGTTTCTTTTAATATTTCATTCACACATAAAAAACGCGCCCTGTCATAAGGCGCGTCTTCTATGAAACTGACAATTCTTTATAGCCTAACTTGTGAACTGCTTCAGCCATCGCTTGATAGCCTTTGCTGTTCGGATGGACACCGTCAAAGGACAGATATTCCTGTTCTTTGCCTTTGAAGATGCTGTAGGCATCCGCGATTTTGACATGGGGTGCTGATGCAAGTGTTTCTAAATGTGAATTAAAGGATGTGATCCATTTGCCAGCGATATCAATTTCGGGAAACGGATTGTATAAGTTGAACACACGGATGGCGTACGGGGACGGGTTTTCTCCTTTGATCTCAGCGATTTTGGCAATCATCTTTTCAAAATTCTCATGGCAATGGGCGGATACACGGCTGAAAATCGTTTCATCCTTAGACGTTTGGTAGGCTAAGACAGAATCGATGAGATCGTTTCCGCACCCTGTAATGGTTATCATGCCAGCATCTTGAATGCATTTTTGCACATAGGGATATGACAGGAGCCCCAGAATTTCTTCTGTATTTAAGCCTGATTTGGCAAAGATGGATATTGCCGTTTTTGTTTTCAAGTCGGCTTCCATCATGTCTCCGAAACGTTGGACGAAGCCGGGAGAAAACAGCCCGGAGCCTCTCCCCGTCGTCAAAGAATCCCCCACTGCTATATATCGAAGCACCATGTTCTTTCCTCCACTCCTGAACGTCGATACGTTAATGTACGCAGCGGAGAAAAGATCGGCTACTTATGAATACCCTATTTTTCTGGAAATCTGTAAAGCGGCATCCTTCACCTTTTCTGTTAAATAAGGCAGCCTGTCTTCTGTAAATCTCGCTTCAAAGCCTGCAATGCTGATGCCGGCTGCCACCTGACGCTTATGGTTAAAGATCGGGGCGCCGATGGCCGCTGTATAGTTTTCGAGCTCTGAATAGCTGACGGTATAGCCATTTTGTATAGAGGCATCAATCTCCTGCAGCAGTTTTTCGGGATCGGTAATCGTGCCGGAGCCAATTGAAATGAGCTCCGTTTGTTTGATGTATGTTTCGATTTCTTCACGGGGAAGAAAGGACAAAATGCTTCTGGCGCACGCTCCAGCGTACAGAGGAGAACGCCTGCCGATCGCCGTGTACAACCGCACAGTCTGTGTCCCTTCTATTTTCTCAACGTATATCGCTTCATTGCCGTCCCTCATGATCAATTGCACGGCCTCATCCACTTCCCGGCACAGCTCTTCCATCACCGGTTTCGCTATTTTTCTGATATCCAGCCTGTCAGCAACAAGCTGTCCGAATTCCAAAAACACCAGTCCCAGCGAATAAGCGCCGGACAAATCCCGATTGAGGAACCCCATTTCCTCCAAAGAGCTGACCATCCGGTGAACAGAGGTTTTCGGCATACCTGACAGCGATACCAGTTCACTTAAGGTAAGACTTGGTTCATGCAAAAACAAATTAAGCAGAGCCATAGATTTGACTACGGTTTTGTTTTTATTCTGCATCATTCATCTCCTTTGTTATGTCAGCCATTCCATCTTCATTCTCGTTTTCAGTTCTTTTATATGCTGTTCCCGTTCAATCGCTAGCGCTTCCGCTTCCTGAAGGGATACAGGCTCAAACTGGACGTGCTCGCCCGGCATGATTTGGGAGACAATCGGAAGATCAGCGGATATGATATGCGCGATCCTCGGATAGCCGCCGGTCGTTTGCCGGTCTGCAAGCAGGATAATCGGGTTGCCGTCAGGCGGCACCTGAACTGTTCCAAACGAAACCGCTTCTGACACCATCTCTAGTGGTGCCTTCAGTGCGAGCGGTTCTCCTTTGAGCCTGTAGCCCATACGGTCGGACTGTGGCGTGACACGAAATGTTTCTTCATAAAAACGCGTTTTCGATTTTTCTGTAAAAAAGCCGAATTGTTTTCCTTCCAGCACCCGAATGACAGGATTCTTTTTCAATGGCAGAAACCTCCCGCGGCTGACCGACCATTTCGGCGCTGCAAATCCCTGCTTTCCAAGCTGCGGGCTTAATCGGGAAAGAATGGTTTGCGAAAGAGATGACGTCTCTCCAATGGATAGTTCATCTTCCTTTTGAAGCGCTCTGCCATGAAGTCCGCCGATCCCTGCTCTGACGTACGTGCTTTTGCTTTCCATGACGGCAGGCACATCGAAGCCGCCGGCTGTTGCTAAATACGCACGGCTGCCAAGTTTGCAGGGACCAAAGCTGACCGTGCTGTTTTCCTTGACGAGCAGAGGCTTCCATAAAGGCGCTTCTTCGTCATTAATACGCAAAGTGAAGTCCGCCCCTGTCACCGCAATCAACGTCGTTTTTGAAAAATAAAACGACGGACCGGGCCCCATCAGCGTAATTTCAAGACCGGCTTCATTTTCGCTGTTGCCGATCAGCAGATTGGCAATGCGCAGCGAAACCGCGTCCATGGCTCCGCTTGCCAGAACGCCGTATTTTTGATACCCCGTTCTGCCTATATCCTGAACCGTTGTGAGCAGTCCGGGCTTTACCACTTTCATGCTCAATTGGACTCCTCCTTATAGGCGTGATAGTCATCCTCTGAGATGCGTACGAATTTAACAATATCTCCCGCCCTCAATAACGTCGGCGGGTTTTCCTGCGGCCGGAACAGAGCCAACGGCGTTTTGCCGATCAGCTGCCAGCCGCCCGGCGTTGAAATCGGATAAACACCTGTTTGCATTCCCGCAATTCCAACTGAACCGGCGGGAATCGACGGCCTTGGCGAAGATTTCCTTGGAGCGGTGATACGTTTGGACATCCCGCCTAAAAAAGGAAAACCAGGTGCAAAGCCAAGCATATACACCACATATTCGCCGTTTGTATGAATGGCGATGACTTCCTCCTGTGACAGCTGATTGATCTTCGCCACCTCTTCTAAATCCGGCCCGAATTCACCGCCATAGCAGACGGGAATTTCTACAATGCGGCGGTTGTTCTCATAGTCTGTGGCTATTTCCTTCAGCCGTTCTTCGACATCGCGCTTGACCTTCTCAAAAGGTGAGCTTATGCCTTGAGGCAAATGCTTGTACACTTCATACATATCATAAAATACCGTCAAACTTGTAAAAGCCGGGATACATTCAATGAATCCCGGAAATGGCTGTTCTTCTATGTAAGCGGCCGCGGCATGGACAAGGCCGTTAACCTGCTCGTTTATTTCTTCTCCAAATCGGATCATCATTGCAGAATCACCGAGCTGCTCGATTTGAAATCGTTCAGTCATCTTTCTCACCTCTTTTTATTTCTCGTTCATTTGGAGGACGAGAGGTTACAGCACCGCAAGCGACTCGTCTCGAATATCTGTGATGAGCATGTGCCCCGGCGCATGTGTGATGACCATTTCAGGTTTTACATTCATAGCCACGGCTTGTGGTGTCACCCCGCACGCCCAAAAAACAGGAACCTCGCCTTCACGAATGGAAACGGCATCTCCGAAATCCGGCTTGTCCAGATCGCGAATGCCGATTGCTCCCGGATTGCCGATATGGATCGGTCCTCCGTGCACAGCCGGAAAACGTGAGGTCACTTGTGCAGCGCGTACAGCCAGCCGTTCTGGAACGGGTCTCATGCTGACAACTATCTGTCCTTGAAACGCTCCTGCCGGAACACAATCGATATTCGTTTGATACATCGGGACGTTTGTCCCCTCATCAATATGCCGGACAGCTATTCCATTATTGATCAGCGCCTGTTCAAAAGAGAAACTGCATCCGATCAGAAAGCCGACAAAGTCATCCTCCCAGTATGGCGTAATATCAGATACTTCTTCCGTCAAGATACCCTGCCTGTAAATACGGTATTTTGGAAAGTCCGTTCTGATATCAGCATCCGGCGCGACCAGCGATGGCACTGGCGAACCCGCTTCTGTCACATCCAGCACAGGACAGGGTTTTTGATTCCGCTGGCAAAACAGCAGGAAGTCAAACGCAAGGTCTTTCTTCAAAATCACAAGATTCGCTTGGGCATAGCCGCCGGACATTCCTGCAGTCGGCCCGGTTATTTTTCCCTCTCGTATCAAGGCGCGCACATCCTTCGGCGCCATTTTGTTTAATTGCTCCACCTTTATCAGCTCCACAATTGAGGAAGTTGTGTAAATAACGTGTAGACTCCCATAATCGCCATTACGACCACAACAAGTGCACCTGAAACGGTCAGCCAAAGCGGATGCTTATAATCACCAATAATCTTTTTCTTATATGCGGCAATAAGCAGCGTTCCTAGCGCAATCGGCAGAATTAAGCCATTTAGTGATCCGACAAGCACGAGAATTTTCGCAGGCTGTCCGATTGTGACAAAAGCTAACGTAGAAATCACGATAAAGCCGATAATAATGCCGCGTGAATTCCTTTCAATTTTCGGAGAAAAGGTTTTAAAGAACGAAACAGACGTATAAGCTGCCCCGATAACAGAGGTAATGGCCGCAGACCACATGATCAATCCGAAAATTTTATAACCGACATTTCCCGCTGCCAGCTGGAACACTGAGGCCGCCGGGTTGCTTTCGTCAATATGCAGGCCTTTTGAAACAACGCCGAGCACAGCTAAGAAAAGAGCAATTCGCATAACAGATGTAATTAAAATTCCGGCAACTGAGCTTTTTGTCACCTGCGGAATCGCTTCCTTTCCTTTAATGCCAGCATCCAGTAAGCGGTGTCCCCCAGCAAACGTGATGTATCCGCCAACTGTCCCGCCGACTAGTGTTACAATTGCGAATATACTGATTTGTCCAGGGGCAAAGGTGTTTGCCACAGCCTGTCCAACTGGCGGTGCAGACGTGATTGCGACGTACAGCGTTAAGATGATCATGGCAAAGCCCGCAATTTGCGTAAAGCGGTCCATCGCTTTTCCTGCTTCTTTAATTAAAAAGATGAAAATGGCAACGACAGCACTGATCAAAGCGCCTGTTTCTGGTGTAATGCCGAACAGCACTTGGAGTCCGAGACCGGCACCTCCGATATTCCCGATATTAAAAGCTAGTCCGCCAAGCACGACGAGAATGGCGATGAAATACCCCAGTCCCGGAAGCACCATATTCGCAATTTCCTGACCGCGTTTTCCAGACACTGCGATAATGCGCCAAACATTGGTTTGGGCGAAAATATCTAAAATAATAGAGATTAAGATGACAAAACCGAAGCTTGCCGCGAGTGTGTTTGTGAATGTTGCGGTTTGTGTCAGGAAACCTGGGCCGATCGCCGAAGTGGCCATTAAAAAGGCAGCACCCATCAGCAATGACCAGCTGCCCGCTTTTTTTTCTGCTGTTTTTTTCTGTTGCCCCATCTATTGTTCCTCCTTTATGTTGACTTCTGTGCTGAAATAGCTGTCACTTCAATTCCTGCCGCTTTGAGCTCTTTTCTGATTTTTTGCGCAAATGTCAGCGCGTGGGCTCCATCTCCATGGATGCAAACGGTATCTGCTTTTAATGACACATCATGCCCTTGCTGAGATTTGACCGCCCCTTCTTTCACCATTTTGATCACCTGGGTGACAGCGGCATCATCACTTTCAATGAGTGCGTCCGGCTGCGAGCGCGGTGTCAGCGTGCCGTCCGCTTGGTATGTTCTATCGGCGAACACTTCATTTGCCGTCTGAAGTCCGATCCGTTCTCCCGCTTTTACGAGCTCGCTCTCAGCAAGACCGAAAAGAATCAGGCCAGGATCAACCTTATAGACAGCTTTCGCGATAGCGTCCGACAGCTTTTGATCGACTGCCGCCATATTATATAAAGCGCCATGCGGCTTGACGTGCTGCATGTGAAGTCCCTCTGCTTTTAGAAAACCAGAGAGCGCGCCAATTTGATAGACGACGAGATCATACGCTTCCTCAGGAGAAATCGCCATATTGCGGCGCCCAAAGCCGAGTAAATCCGGCAAGCCCGGATGTGCGCCGATTTTCACGCCTTTTTCTGCCGCAAGCGCGACGGTTTTCCGCATGACACCGGGATCTCCTGCATGAAATCCGCATGCGATGTTCGCTGATGTGACATACTCTAAAATATCTTGGTCAAGGCCTATCGTATAGGCTCCGAAGCTTTCTCCTAAATCACAGTTCAAATCAATCTGAAACACAGAATCCCTCCTGCCAAAGCATACGATATGCTTTATGTATTTATTGTTCCGAAATTCGGAACTACTATTCCGAATTTTTGAACTTTGGTTCATTATAATTCAATCATATCAGTTTGTGAAATACTTTTGTCAGAAAACCTACCATGGTCCCACAAGAAAACCTGCCAAACTAAAAAAAGAGAGTCCATCTTAGGACTCCCTTTTTTTATAGTACCCAATGGCGAATCGCCTTAGCGACACCATCCTCAATATTTGTATCCGTGATCCAATCAGCCGTTTCTTTCACGGTGTCTTGCGCATTGCCCATCGCGACGCCCAGACCCGCTTCTTTGATCATCGCGATGTCATTAAGGCTGTCACCCATCGCCATCACATTCTCCATCGTAAAGCCGAGTTTTTCAGAAACCTTCGCAAGCGCTGCGGCTTTGTTGATGCCAAGCGCGTTGACTTCAATGTTTGTCGGGCTTGAATTTGTGATTTCGAGCTCTTTGTTTTTTCTCAGCTCCTCCAGCACTTCGTTTCGGATGTCGTCATCCTCAATGTCAAAGCCGAATTTGAGCCATTCATGGTCCGTAATATTTTCCGGGAACTCACCTCTCCATACCTTATTCACCGTAGAAGCCCAGAAATTGGTGTTGTGCTTATTCCGCAAATCCCACATCATTTGAATATGATCTGTATGGAGCAGCTTGCGTTCCACCAAATTAAAATTCGAATCCCATATTTCGCTGCCATTTGCCGTGATTAAAAAGGATGACAGCTTCAGCGATTCCGCCAGCTCCCGGCACGTCATCAGTGTCCGGCCCGTGCTGATCACCACGTACACGCCCTTATCCTCGGCTTCACGAATGGCTTTACGGTTTTCATCCGAGATCAGCTGCTCGTCATTAAGCAGCGTTCCATCCATATCAATTGCGATCAGCTTGATATCTACATCTTCTCTTTGAATAGACATATATGTACCTCTCTTTGCCTTTTAGTTGTTCTTCTTTCTATTCTAATACATTATACCCAGCGGAACAAAAAAGCGATTTCACATGTTTGAGGTGCGCTGATAAGAGGAAAACAAACGGTGAGGTGATTAAACATGACAGAAAGAAAACAGCAAAACAAACCAAACGAAAACCCCGAGCACAACGACTTAACCGATCCGATTCCGAATGAAGAGCTGAAGGAAAATATGAATGATGAAAAACACAAACGCCAGCAAAGAGATGACTCACAGAGCGAACGGGATTACGATACGAAATAATAGAACCCCTCACAAATCGTTGTGAAGGGTTTTTTCATTTTTCAATATAAATGCCGATTTCAGCTTCAGCAACAGGCTGCCCGCCTACTGACGCCTTGGCATGTCCAAACACAAACCCGCGCCGATTGCGCGTGACATCAAACAAAAGATCAAGCCGGTCACCGGGCACGGCCGCGCCCAGCTTTTCCGCTTTCTTCACAGAAGACAATAACCCCAAGCTGTTCTCATCTGTAATCCCTGTAAAAGCCGCCGTTTGCGCAAGTGCTTCAATCACTAGTGAAAACGGCATTTCTGTTTGCGTGTCAGTGATAAACCAGTCGTTCTCACTAATCAGCTTATATGCGGCCGCATGTTTGCCGGGCTCGCTTTCCGTCACGCCATCAATAAACAAAAACGGATAGCGGTGAGGCAAAGATAATGAATTCATTCTATTTCTCCTTTTTTGACTATTATATATCAGCCCTAAGCTCAACGATAGGATATAATGGAAAAAACGCAAAAGGAGCCTGTTATGTCCCAAAAACCGCTCATCATTCTCGCACACGAAATATACGGTGTAAACATCCATATGAAAAAGATGGCCCGGCTGATCAAAATGGCTGGATATGATGTGATAACGCCCAACCTGCTCGGAGATGGTGAAGTCTACTCACTGCAAGAGGAAAAAACAGCATACGAACAGTTTACAAAACATGAACGGCTGAAAACAGGAGAAACCATCATTCAGAACGTGATCAGGCAAAACGCGGGACGGCGCATCTTTGTGATTGGATTCAGTGCGGGCGCGACGATCGCATGGAAATGCAGCAGTATGCCTGAGGTGAGCGGAGCTGTTTGTTATTACGGTTCCCGGATACGCGATTCTCTTCATCACGTGCCAGCCTGCCCAGTCCTATTGTTTTTCCCTTCAGATGAACCGTCGTTTGATGTTGCGGTTCTTATCAAAAAACTGAGGGAAAAACAGCATCCCGATTTGGAGATTTATCAATTCGATGCTCTTCATGGCTTTGCCAATCCTGAGTCGGTTTATTTTGACAGGGCACTCTTCTTCAAAACGCTTTCCATCATAAAAAACGAGGCAGAAAAACTGCCCCGCCCTGTTTCATCAAAGTTTTCTTAAACGCATACAGATTTCGTCCGTAACCTCAGCCGTTGTGCTTTGTCCGCCAATGTCGCGTGTTTTGATGCCGTCAGCTGTTACTCGTTCCATCACATCCAGGATCTTTGCTCCCAGTTCTTCCTCTCCGAAATGGTCAAGCATCAGCTTCGCTGTCCAAATCTGGCCGATTGGATTGGCAAGGCCCTGACCGGCAATGTCGGGAGCTGAGCCGTGAACCGGTTCGAACATGGACGGATATTTGCCGGACGGGTTGATGTTCGCAGACGGCGCAATACCGATGCTTCCCATCAGGCTTGAGCTGATGTCCGTTAAAATATCACCGAACAGGTTGCTCGCCACAATGACGTCAAACGTTTCCGGACGCGTTACAAAAAAAGCGGCCAACGCATCAATATGCTGGGATGACGTTTCGATTTCGCTGTAATCAGCGGCAGTCTGCTGAAAGACTTCATCCCAAAACGGCATCGCGTGATAAATGCCATTAGACTTTGTCGCACTTGTCACATGGCCGCGCCGTTTTTTTGCCAATTCGAAGGCAAATCGCATGACACGTTCTGTCGCTTTTCTCGTAAATACGGCATTCTGAATGGCGATTTCATCATCGCCTCTGTGAATGCGTCCGCCGACTTCACTGTATTCACCTTCACTGTTCTCGCGAATCACCACGAGGTCAAAATCATTTGGATGCAGAAGCGGCGACGTAATGCCCGCCATTTGTTTGGCGGGTCTCATATTAATGGAGAGCTCAAGCTCCCTCCGGATTTTCAGCAGCAGCCCCCATAACGAAATATGATCGGGAACCAGCTTCGGATTTCCGACGGCTCCCAAGAAGACCGCTTCAAATTGAGTAAGCGTATGTATTCCGTCTTCAGGCATCATTTCGCCGTGCTCCATGTAATAATCACAGCTCCATGGAAAAGCCGTGAATGAGAATGACAAACCTCCGTGCACCTCAGCCGCTGTATGAAGCACTTTCTCAGCAGCCGCTACAACCTCTCTTCCTACTCCGTCTCCCGGTATTGCCGCAATCTCGAATTGTTTCATCGTCATTCTCCTTCCCCTGTTGTCGTAAGCGTTTTCTATTATACTAGATTGCGAGATGGTAAAAAAAGCCCGTGACATTGTGTCACGGGTGGTCGGTTATTGATTGAGTTTCTTTAAAACGATGGCGTGCAGCGGTTCATGGGACTGAATGCCGCACACCTCTTGAAGCACGCCGCTGTATCCTTTTTCTTCGATCAGCGCTTGCAGTTCAACCGCTTCAGGGTCACCGGTGAAATCGAAGCGCAATGCTGCGGCAATCCCTTCCGCCAGTGCGTTCGGCTCTTTTATTTTCTTTGCCGGGCCTACGAGTCTATCATTCTCTCCCAGTTTTCTGAGAGGTGATCTCGCCACGCGGGTTACATCGTCCGTAATGAATGGATTTTCAAAGCGTCCGATGATTTTTTTGATATATTGTTCGTGTTCGGTTTGCTTAAAGCCATACGTTTTGACGAGATAGTCACCGGTTTCAAGCAGCGCCGAATGAACGACACGGCGGATTTCCGGGTGATCGATTGCTTCTTTGACCGTTTTGAGTCCGCGTTGATAGCCGACATACGCTGTCACCGCGTGTCCGGTGTTGACTGTAAACAACTTTCTTTCGATGTACGGCGTCAGATCATTAACAAATAGCGCGCCGTTTATGACTGGTGTTTTTCCTTTAAAGCCTGATTCATCAATGACCCATTCAAAAAATGGTTCAACCGATACTTTGAGCGGATCTTCATGATGCTGAATCGGCACGATCCGGTCAACGGCGGAATTCGGAAAACCGACCGTTTCACTGACGGACTCCTGCTCAGCTTCTGTTAAATGGCTGTATATCTCTTTCTTCAGGAAGCTGCTCCCGCCAATCATATTTTCGCAGGCAATGATATTCAGTGTGTTTGAAGCGTCTCTTCGTCTTAACCCTTCTGCGATAGACGGAGCAATCAGCTTCAGCACGTTCGGGCCGACTGCTGTTGTGATGAGCGCCGCCTCATTGATCAGCCGATACAGCTCCTCCAGCTGGCTGCCGCTATTGATGGCACTGACCGGACCGATTACCTCTGATGAATGCCCCTCTTCTGCCAGCTCCACTGTGTATTCCCGTTTTTCATTGAGGAGGCTGACCATCGTATCGTTCACATCCGCAAACACCACATCATAGCCGGAGTGGTGAAGCAGTGCGCCGATAAACCCCCTCCCGATATTTCCCGCACCGAAATGTAAGGCGATCATGTCAGTTCACCTCGTTGAAAATGGCGATCAAATCTTCTTCGCTTTTAGCAGAGATTAGGCGTTCAATATTTTCTTCTTCTGAACAAATGATGGCGATGTTAGACAAAATGTCTAAATGCTCATTATTTTTGCCCGCAATGCCGAATACCACTTTTGCCGTGTTGCCTTCTCCGTACTCCACACCATCAGGAATCTGTATAATTGAGATTCCTGAGTGAAGCACCTCGCTTTTCGCTTCTTCGGTGCCGTGTGGAATGGCAATGAAATTCCCCATAAACGTAGAAGACGTTTCTTCCCTTTCAAACATTTTGCTAATGTAATCCTCTGTCACATAGCCGTTGTCAATCAGCGTCTGGCCAGCCATTTTGATGGCTTCTTCTTTTGAAGATACCGTTTGGTTGAGTTTAATATTTTCCTTTGCGAGTACTTGCATGAGTATCACTCTCTTTCTATGAGATTACTTTTTAAGCTTTTCAATCAGCTCGTCATATTTCGGGCTGTTTAAGAAGTTATCCACTGATATGTGCGTCGCGTTCGGCAGCTTTGCTTTCGCGCGATCTGTTAAATCTTTGTGGGTGATGACAATGTCAGTATCGCTTGGCAGATTGTTAATGGCCGTATTGGTCACACTGATGTCAAGCTCTGCTTTTTTCACTTTGTTTCTTAAGATGGATGCTCCCATGGCGCTCGATCCCATTCCCGCATCACATGCAAAGATAATTTTATTTACGCTTTCAGGAGACAGCTCAGACGCTTCCTCAGCTTTGGTTTGTTCCGCTTCTAAAGCTGCGGCTGCTTGGCTTTTCTTCCCCTTCATGGACTGCATTTTTTCAGTTGCGGCAGCGAGGTCTTCTTCGCTTGCTTTTGAAGATTTCAGGATCACTGCTGATACGATGAACGAAACAGCCGCAGCGACCAATACACCCGCCAATACGCCGAAGTAGCCGCCTCTTGGCGTCATCGCCATCAATGCGATAATGCTTCCCGGTGACGATGCTGCGACAAGTCCGGCATTAAAGATCGTGAACGTTAAGAGTCCGCTTGCTCCGCCGGCAATAGCTGCCAGAATCAGGGCCGGTTTCATCAAAATGTACGGGAAGTAAATCTCGTGAATCCCGCCGAAGAAATGAATGATCGCCGCTCCGGGAGCCGTTGATTTTGAAGAACCTTTGCCAAAGAACATGTACGCCAGCAAAATGCCGAGTCCCGGTCCAGGGTTGGCTTCTACTAAAAACAGAATTGATTTTCCCGTTTGGGCTGCCTGCTCGATTCCGATCGGGCTTAAGATTCCATGGTTAATGGCGTTGTTTAGGAACAACACTTTCGCCGGTTCCACAAAAACGCTGGCTACAGGCAGTAAATTAGCGTGTACAATAACTTCCACACCGGCCGCCAGCAATTTGTTTAACGTCAGGACAACTGGGCCGATGGCGTAAAACGCGAGAATCGTTAAAGCCGCGCCGACAATCCCTGCCGTAAAGTTGTTGATGAGCATTTCAAAGCCTTGTTTGACTTTATCCTTGAACAATTTATCCGTCTGTTTAATGAGGTATCCGCCAAGCGGCCCCATGATCATTGCACCTAAAAACATTGGAATATCCGACCCGACAATCACCCCGATTGCCGCTGTTGCCCCGACGACTCCGCCGCGGTGGTCGTAAATCATTTTTCCGCCTGTATACGCTATCAAAAGCGGCAGTAAATATGTGATCATCGGGCTGACAAGTGTATTCAGCTGTTCATTCGGAAACCATCCCGCCGGAATAAACAGCGCGGTAATGATGCCCCACGCGATAAACGCGCCGATATTCGGCATGATCATTCCGCTCAAATAACTGCCGAAGCGCTGCACTTTCACTTTCATGCCGCCTTGCTGCTGTTCTTGCTGCATATATAAACCCTCCCTGTTTGTTTGTCGCTGTAAGATATAAAAAGATGTTCAGAGAATGATGCTTCCCTTTGACTCTATGTTAAAACGCTTACAGTCCCTATACAATTGAAAGTAAAGAGGACTTTGGCACAAGGGTGTGACAATTTTTTAAAAATAAAAAGGCCCCTGATATCAGGAGCCTTTTCTCTTTCCTCTATAAATTATGTTTCCGTTTTGAATCACGTACTTGGCGATCATCCGCTCACTCACAATAAAAACGGGATAGGCGCACACAAGCGCAAAAACAGCCATCGGCACGTGCTGTACGGCCGGTATCATTGAACCTGCCGCATTGCGGAGGAGCAGCAAAAGATAAATGAGCAGCACGATGACTGCTAATGACACCAGCATGATCGGAGCTGATACTTTATATTCATGAAGCCGTTCCCGGCAGTGTCCGCAGCGAAATTGACAAGGCACATTTGATGATCTGACCATGTCGCCTGTCAAAGGTTTGCCGCAGTTCGGGCATCGTGTTTCTTTCATAGGGTATTCCTCACTTTCCATTCCATATGTCTATTATACCAGAGTCCCTTCTGTTTCGTTTTGTTGCTGTTCAACACATTTTCACATTTTTTATCATCAGCTTACTTGTCTCTGTCTCTAAAATCCTCTACGCTTAAATAGATCTTATTTGGAGGGGATGTATGAATGCTTCCGATTAATAGACAGCAACACATCCTGAAGTGGCTGAAAGAAGAAGGCGCGCTCAGAATTTCTGATATCAGCGCAAGGTTCGGTGTTTCGGAAATGACAGTATACAGAGATGTCAATCAGCTTGTTCAGTCAAATCAGGTCATTAAAACAGCCGGTGGCATCACGCTCCCAGCCCGAACATCTCAAGCGGATCATATGTGCAGCTATTGCCTGAAGCCGGTCAATCAAGCCCATTCGGTTCAGCTGATTACGGTAAACCAAGACATTGAACAGCTATGCTGCGCACATTGTGCGTTTTTGCGGTATGCAGATAAAACGGAAGAGGTTTCACACTTGATTTGCAGAGATTTTCTGTTACACACAACAGTCAGTGCCGGTTCGGCTTATTTCGTCGTAAATGCTGAACTAAACCTGCACTGCTGCCAGCCTCAGGCGATTCCGTTTGCGACACTCGACCATGCCGAACGGTTTCGAAAAGGATTCGGCGGAGCCGTCCGCACCTTCGATCAGGCGCTGGAAGACATGCTTCAAGACAGAAAAAAACGCTGCACCTGCACCAAGAAATAACACAACATATACAGCGGAAGGTGGTGTCTGAGTGATGAAGCGAAACAGATGGTGGATCATCCTTCTGCTTTTTCTTGTTTTCCTGCCGAAAACAAGCTTTGCTCACGCCTATATTGTCAAATCTTCACCTGGTGAAAACAGCGAATTAAAAAGCGCCCCTTCACAGGTGGAAATCGAATTTAATGAACCGGTTGAAGAAGGGTTTCATTACATTAAAGTCTATAATTCAAACGGCGATCGGGTGGATACAGATAAGACTGAAATCAAAAAAGATAATCATCACATCATGACAGTGAAGCTGAAAAAGAATCTGCCGCATGATGTGTACAGAGCGGAATGGAATGCCGTGTCCGCGGACGGGCATCCGGTTTCCGGTGTCATTCCGTTCAGCATCGGGAAAGCGGACGGCGGATTCAGCAGCCAAAAAGCCGCCGGTTCAGCGCTGAATCCGGCAACAGCCGCAGACCGCGCGATTCTGTATACAGCCTTATCTCTGTTTATCGGGACGGTTTTCTTCCATCTCTTCTGGTATAAAGGAGATCCAGAACAACTCGCCAAACGGACGAGACGTATCCTGATCGTCTCGATCACTGCATTGGGGCTGGCGCTTTTGCTTCAGCTTCCCATTCAGACAAAAGCGAACGCGGGCGGCGGCTGGGGCAGCGCCTTCCAGCCGGGCTACATCAGAGAAACTCTGTTTGAGACAGCAGGCGGCACCATTTGGATCATACAGGCCGTGCTGTATCTGCTGCTTGCACTGTCTGCGATCCCTGTGATACGCAAAAAACGCTTTTCTTCCTTTGGCTATTGGACAGCGCCGCTCATTTTCTTTTTCGGTCTCCTGCTTGCCAAAGCGTTTACCGGACATGCTGCTGTCGTTGAAGAAAAAGCGGTCGGCATTTTAATGGATTTCCTTCATTTATCTTCCGCTTCCATCTGGGTTGGCGGAATAGCAGCACTCGTTTTGCTGCTCGCAAAAGAATGGAGGCAGCCCGACAAAACGCTCGCATGGGAAACGGTAAGCCGGTTCTCCCCATGGGCGCTTACTGCAGTCGGCGTCATTTTGTTTTCAGGCTTGCTCAATGGATTTTTCATCATTCGATCCATGGATTCGCTGTTCCATACAGCGTACGGCCAAGCTCTTATAGTAAAAAGCGGACTGTTTGTGTTGATGCTGGTCTTAGGCGCGCTTCATTTTCTGCTCACCAGAAAGCAGCGCCGCACAGGAATCAGCCGAACGCTCAAAATGGAATGGGCAATCGGCATCGCTGTATTGATCACAGCGGCCGTGTTTACAAGCCTGCCAAGCCCACCTGAGCCGGCGCCGGAACCGTTCTTCCAAACGAAAGCGATTGAGAACGGACAAAGCGTGTCTCTCAGCATCAGCCCGAACCAACCAGGGAAAAACGAATTTGAGCTGCGGATCACTGACCATAACGGCGAACCGGTGAAAAACATCCAGCAAATCACGTTAACCATTTATAAAACAGGCCTGTCAGGCAGCGAAAACAAAAGCACGTTTCAATTAAAAGAGAAAACAAAAGGCGTCTTTCAGGATGAAAACCTATCCATTAATGAAAAGGGAAACTGGAAGATCAAAGTCCACGGGCTGACCGGAGACTTTAACGAAATCAATATCATGTTTACAAAGACCCATTAAAGGAGTGTTTGAATTGTTGAAGAAAATTGCATTCACGCTATGCCCGGCTATCGTCGGCTCTCTCTTATTCTTTACGGCCCCTGCCAGTGCGCACGTTACGGTAAAGCCTGCTGAATCCGCTGCAGGCTCTTGGGAAACTTATACGATGAAGGTTCCTTCTGAGAAAAATCAGCCGACAACAAAGGTTGTCCTCAAAATGCCGAAGGATGTTGAATTCCAGCAATACGAGCCAATTCCAGGCTGGAAGGTATCCACCCAGAAACACGACGACAAATCAGTGTCCGTGACGTGGGAAGCGACTGACGGCGGCATTCAGGAAGGACAGTTCCAGCGGTTTACCTTTGTTGCCAAAAACCCTGACAAAGCGGAGGAAGCAGCTTGGGACGCATACCAATATTACAAAGACGGCAGCATTGTCGAGTGGACAGGTGACGAGGATGCGGATACGCCTCATTCCATTACAAACATCACCGCTGCAAAGCAAGTGACAGATGAGCACGGTGCTACGAAAACAGAGGACGATTCCAAAGAATCGGGCTCTTCTGCTCTGGACATCACAGCGATTGTGCTGTCTGCGGCAGCCATTATTTTATCTATAGCAGCGCTTGTAAAGAAAAAGCGTGCGTAATAAAAAAGCGATCCAGATGTCATGTCTGGGTCGCTTTTTTTGTTTAACCGCGTCCTGCTTGGAATGAAGGATATTGTGTCATACCGCCGTCCGCGAATAACGTGATGCCTGTGACGTAGCTGGCTTCCTTCGAAGCAAGCCAGGCTGCTACTGCGGCGACCTCCTCCGGTTCGCCGATATATCCCATTGGAATCATGCTTTCTACATCAGCTTTCTGTTTAGGGTCAGCGAATTTTTCAGCATTGATTGGCGTGTTGATCGCGCCTGGCCCAATATTATTGACGCGAATGCCCTTCGGCGCGTATTCCAACGCCAATGTTTCTGTCATCAACTTTATCCCGCCTTTACTTGCCGCATAGTGGACAAATAACGGCCAAGGAATCACTTCGTGCACACTGGACATGTTGATGACATTTCCCTTGATATCATTTTCTACGAAATATTTAATCGCTTCACGGCTTCCTAAAAAGGCGCCCGTTAAGTTCGTGCTGATGACTTTATCCCAATCCTTCAACGGCATTTCGTGAGATGGCACAGGATTTTCAAGTCCCGCATTATTAATCATAATATCGAGTGTGCCGAACTCTTTAATGGCAGTTTGCACAATATTTTTTACATCTTCCTCTTTCGTGACATCTCCTTGGACGATAACTGCTTCACCGCCCGCCTTGATGACCTCTTCTTTTACCTCGTTTGGATCCTGTTTATCACTATAATAGTTGATAACCACTTTTGCCTGCTCCTTGCCGAAGCGAAGGGCCATGGCTTTCCCAAGACCTGATGCAGCGCCTGTAATGGCGACGACTTTTCCTTTTAAATCTGGATACATATACATCCTCCTCAATTGTTATGAATTCGTTTTGGCGATTCCTAAAAATACAGCGGCCGCAATAATCAGTGCAATCCCTATGGCAATCGCAATAAGCTGGCGTTTTGTTTTCTTTTCACGCAGGATGAAAATGCCGCCGAGCGTTGAAATGACAATTCCCATTTGAGAGAGAGAAAAGCTTGTTGCGACTCCGACTCTCGGCTGAGAAATAAACAAAAACATATTTCCGCCTGCCCAGATTAATCCTGGGAGAATATTTCTGATCGCATATTTGTTAAAGGGTTTGTGTCTATAGGTTAAAACTAACCCTCCAACCACCATGCCAATCGCCTGTGGCAGCAGCGCGGACCAGCCGGACACATTGAACAATCTCGCCACGACGACATAAACCAAATAACCAAGAGTCGAGACAAGGAGAATCAAAATGCCCTTTTTCAAGTTGCTTGGCTCGCCCTCTGTTTTATCCTTCTTATCTTCCAAAGATGTGAGAATGATTCCCACAATGATAAAGATCAGAGCGAGAATGCCAAGCGTAATCGCAATCGGTGTTGACCATTCGCGGAACACGATCACACCGAACAACGATGTGGAAACGAGCTGCATTCCTGTGGAAATCGGCATTGTTTTAGATACACCCATCAATTCAATGCTTTTCAGCTGGTTGGCCTGCCCAAGTGACCAAAATAAGCCGGATACGATTCCAACAATAAAAATCCGCAGTGACAGAACGGGCTGAACAAAAAAGTAAATAACGATAGAAACAATGAGCGCCCCGATCGTCGTTCCCAGTGTCTGGCTGTACGGCCCGCCGCCTAATTTCACATTGAAGAGAACAATGCTCCCCCAAAACAAAGCCGGGAGAAGAGCCAATAATAAATCCATTGTTGGGGAACCTTCTTTCAAAATGTATTTGCTGTTATTTTGTCTGGAATGGCTGGGTTTATTCGCCGGAACAGCAAAAAAGAGCTGCCGGAAGATCCGGCAGCTCTCAGGAGCTTGCATTCTTTTACAAACCGATGGACATATATTTTGTTTCAAGATAAGGCTCGATGCCTTCCGAACCGCCTTCGCGGCCGATGCCGCTTTCTTTCATTCCGCCGAATGGCGCTTGAACCGCTGATGGTCCGCCGTCATTCCAGCCGATAATCCCGTACTCAAGGTTTTCGGAAATATAGATGCCGCGGCGGTAGTTTTCTGTGAAGAAGTAAGCAGCCAGGCCGTACGGTGTATCGTTGGCAAGCTGAATCGCTTCATCAATATCAGAAAACGTGACGATCGGTGCAACCGGGCCGAATGTTTCCTCATGCATGATATTCATGGACGTATCGACATCTGCGAGAACTGTCGGGTTGACGAAGTAGCAGCCTTTGTCATCGTTTCGGTCATACGTGCCCCCAGCGAGAACTTTCGCACCTTTTTCAACCGCATCATCAATTTGGCTGACAATTTTTTCGAAACCTCTTTTGTTGATAATCGGGCCGACATTGACGCCTTCTTCAAGTCCATTTCCGACTTTTAGCTTAGACACTTGCTCGCTCAGTTTCGCCGCAAATTCATCTTTGATGGATTCATGGACGATCAGGCGGTTCGCACATACGCATGTTTGGCCCGCGTTTCGGTATTTAGACACCATCGCCTGTTCAACGGCAAGGTCTATGTTTGCATCTTCATCCACGATCAGCGGGGCATGTCCGCCGAGCTCCATGGAAACATGTTTCACGGTGTCCGCACTATTTTTCATGAGGATTTTCCCTACCGGCGTTGATCCTGTGAACGTGATTTTGCGGATTTTCGGACTGCCTGTGAACACATTTCCAATTTCTTCTCCATCGCCGATGACTACCTGAAGAACGTCCTTCGGAATGCCCGCTTCATATGCGAGGCGCGCAAGCTCATAGGCAGACAGCGGTGTGTCCGGCGCCGGCTTGATGATAAACGTACAGCCGGCAGCAAGAGCAGGTGCAGCTTTGCGTGTAATCATCGCATTCGGGAAATTCCAAGGCGTGATGGCAGCAACAGGGCCGACTGGCTGGCGTGTGACGACAATTCGTTTACCGGTTGTCGGAGCAGGCACAGTTCTTCCGTACACACGCTTCGCTTCCTCTGCAAACCATTCGATATAGCCTGCGCCGTACAGGACCTCGCCGACCGCTTCCTGATACGGTTTTCCGTTTTCCTTTGTAATTAAATCTGCAAGTTCTTCTTTATGTTCAACAATCAGCTCATACCATTTTTTCAAAAGAGACGCTCTTTCGTTCGCTGATGTTTTAGACCACGTTTTAAACGCTTGATGTGAACGTTCAATGGCTTCTTCTACTTCTTTGGCTGATTGCTGAGGAATCGTTTTGATCTCCTCGCCCGTAGCCGGGTTGTAGACCGTTAATTGATCTGGCATATTGAACATTCCCTTCTTTTCATGATTACTTAAAATGATAGCAGACCCAGCCGTTTTCTTTCCAATAATTAAGCTCGCAGGCCCGCCTCCAAGATGCTGAGTCCTTCATTCAGAAGGCTGTCTGAGATGACGAGCGGCGTCAGAAAGCGGATGATATTGCCATTAATTCCCGCAGTCAGCAAAAGCAATCCGTTTTGATTCGCATACGACGCGATTGCTGCCGCTTTCGCTTTATCAGGCTCACGCGTGTCAGGATCCTTGACGATTTCGATTGCGGCCATTGCTCCGAGTCTGCGGATGTCACCGATGAACGGGAATTCTTGTTTCCACTCATACGCCTTGTTTTCAATCGTTTTGCCAATTTTTTCAGAACGCTCATTCAGCCCTTCTTCTTCAATAATATCCAAGACAGCCAAAGCCGCCGCGCACCCGAGCGGGCTGCCGGCATACGTGCCGCCCAGCTCCCCTGGCGCTGCTGCATCAAGCATTTCCGCACGGCCGATCACACCGCTTAACGGCAATCCCGCTGCAAGTGATTTAGAAACCGTGATCAGATCAGGAACAACATCAAAATGTTCAATTGCGAAATAGGTGCCTGTTCTGGCAAAACCCGTTTGAATTTCATCAGCCACAAAAACAATGCCGTGTTCTTTGCAAAAAGATGCGACATGCTGCACAAATCGTTTCGAAGGAATAATAAAGCCGCCTTCTCCCTGTACAGGCTCCATCACGACACATGCGACCGTTTCCGGCGCGACTGATGCGATGAAGAAATCATTGAACGCTTGGATGATCATGTCATCATAGCTTTCATCACTCATGCCGGCCGGCTTCTGATAATAATAGGGGAATGGTGCTTGATAAACCTCTGACGCAAAAGGTCCGAAGCCAAATTTATAAGGTTTTACCTTGCTCGTCATGCTCATCGTCATATTCGTGCGCCCATGAAACCCGCGTGTAAACGAGACAACCCCTTGGCGCTTTGTATACTTTCTGGCAATTTTTACAGCGTTTTCGACCGCTTCCGCTCCTGAGTTCAGAAAGATCGCTTTTTTCTCATGGCCGCCCGGTGCAATGCCGCACAGTTTTTCCGCTAATTCGATATAAGACGGGTACATCATGACATTGAAACCCGGGTGAATCAGCTCCTCCGCCTGCCGCTTCACAGCCTCAACGACCTTCGGATGCGAGTGTCCGACATTTAACGTTCCGATGGCGCCTGCAAAATCAATAAATCTCCGGCCGTCCAAATCATACAGCTCAGCCCCTACTCCTTTTACCGCCAGACTGCGATTGCCGTTGCTCACACCTTTGGACACGAATTGATCCCGTTTTTGCTGCCACTGGGCAGTCGTAATGCTTGCTGTTGTTTGACTCATGTGTATGTCCCCCTGTCGCTATTTTCTTATCATTCTGACTTCTCTTTGGTATGATGAAAAGTACCAATTATAACTTTTTGATGGTACCAGAAGGAGAAACTGCAAATGGACATCACAATCACACTCGATCGCTCAGAACAAGCCGATTATATCTATCAGCAAATTTATCAAAAGCTGAAAAAAGAAATTCTCAGCCGCAATCTGCTGCCACACTCGAAGGTTCCCTCCAAGAGAGAGCTGGCTGAGAAGCTGAAGGTCAGCGTAAACTCAGTGAATTCAGCCTATCAGCAGCTTCTGGCTGAGGGATATTTGTACGCCATTGAGCGAAAGGGATTTTTCGTGGAGAAGCTCGACATGTTTTCTGCCGAGGAGCACCCCCCATTTTCATTGGCGGATGACCTGAAAGAGGTTCACATCGATCAGAGCAATTGGATTTCGTTTTCACACATGAGTGCCGATACAGACCATTTTCCGATCAAAAGCTGGTTTCGCTGCGAGCAAAAAGCGGCCTCACGCTCATATCGAACACTTGGCGATATGTCGCATCCACAAGGGATCTATGGGGTGCGCGCGGCCATTACCAGGCTCATTTCCCTGACGCGGGGCGTAAAATGCCGGCCGGAACAAATCGTCATAGGGGCAGGCACACAGGTGCTTATGCAGCTATTGACTGAGCTTTTGCCTAAGGAGGCGGTGTATGCGATGGAGGAACCCGGTTACAGGCGCATGTACCAGCTTTTAAAAAATGCCGGAAAACAGGTGAAGACCATCATGCTGGATGACAAAGGCATGTCGATTGCTGAAATCAGCAGACAGCAGCCTGATGTACTGGTGACGACTCCGTCGCATCAATTTCCGGCCGGAACGATTATGCCTGTATCCAGAAGAATTCAGCTGCTGAACTGGGCAGCCGAAAAGCCGCACCGCTATATTATTGAAGACGATTATGATAGTGAATTTACATATGATGTAGACAGTATTCCAGCGTTGCAAAGCCTCGACCGTTTTCAAAATGTCATCTATATGGGCACCTTTTCAAAATCCCTTCTCCCTGGCTTGCGGATCAGCTATATGGTTTTGCCGCCTGAGCTATTGAGGACATACAAACAGCGAGGCTATGATTTGCAGACATGCTCGTCTCTTACGCAGCTCACCCTGCAGGAATTTATCGAGTCCGGAGAATATCAGAAGCATATAAAAAAAATGAAGCAGCATTATAAAGAAAAGAGAGAGAGCCTGATCGCCGCTTTAGAAACAGAGTTCAGCGGAGAGGTTACCGTAAAGGGGGCAAATGCGGGACTGCATTTTGTTACTGAATTTGAAACCAGCCGCACCGAACAAGACATCCTGGCACATGCCGCCGGCCAGCAGCTTGAAATCTTCGGAATGAGCCGGTTTGATTTGAAGGAAAAAAGAAGGCAAACAGGCAGGCCCGCTCTCATTATCGGATTCGCCCGGCTGAAGGAAGAAGACATTCAGGAGGGTGTCGAGAGGCTTTCCCGTGCTGTTTACGGACATAAAAAAATCCCCGGTACAGGGGATTGAGTCACCAGCGGTCCTGGTCCACATTCAGCACGGCTTCAAGCAGGCCCGGAAATGCCTTTTCGAGGTCTTCAGCGCGAAGCGAATAATACCGGCGCTTTCCTTCTATACGAACTTGAGCGATGCCTGATTCTCTCAATACTTTAAAATGATGTGACAAGGTCGATTTGGCAACCTGTACATCCGCACAGGTGCCGCACGTTTTTTCTTTCGCGCCAGCTAATTGCTTTACGAGCTCTAAACGAAGCGGATCACTCAGTGCGTGAAGGACCTTTGTCAGCTGCAACGTTTCTGTTTCTGGATGGTTTGGAATGTTCATGACACAAATGTATCACACAACAATTAGAATGACAATTTTACTATTTAAGGGTTTTTCCTTTACCTCATTTTGATTACATGGTACAGTTAGTTCGATGAAATTCGAACAATAAATTCAGCATAACGATGGAGGAGATTGACATGATCGTATTACAAGCTTACATCAAAGTAAAACCAGAAAAACGCGAGGAATTTTTGAGCGAGGCACAATCGCTTGTTCAGCATTCAAGAGCTGAGGAAGGCAACGCGCAATACGACCTATTTGAAAAAGTAGGCGAAGAAAATACATTTGTAATGCTCGAACAATGGAAAGATGAAGCGGCGATGAAATTCCACAATGAAACCGCGCATTTCCAAGGATTTGTAGCAAAAGGAAAAGAACTGCTGAGCGCTCCTCTTGATGTTGTCCGCACAGAGCTTAGCGAGTAAGGAAAGGGTGTCCCATATGAATGAAGTCATCAAATCATTAACAGACCACCGCTCGATTCGCAGCTATACAGATGAACCTGTAGCTCAGGAACAATTAGACCAAATCATTCAAGCGGTGCAATCTGCCCCAACTTCTATCAACGGGCAGCAAGTGACTGTGATCACAGTACAGGATAAAGAGCGCAAAAAGAAAATCTCCGAGCTGGCAGGCGGACAGCCTTGGATTGATCAGGCTCCTGTTTTCTTGCTGTTCTGCGCAGACTTCAACCGGGCCAAAATCGCGCTTGAAGATCTGAATGATTTCAAAATGGAGATCACAAATGGCTTAGAGTCTGTTCTTGTCGGTGCTGTAGACGCTGGTATCGCCCTCGGCACAGCGACAGCAGCGGCTGAATCACTTGGACTTGGCACGGTTCCGATCGGTGCGGTTCGCGGAAACCCTCAAGAGCTGATCGAACTGCTTGAGCTTCCGAAATACGTGTTCCCTGTATCAGGCCTTGTCATCGGCCATCCAGCTGACCGTTCAGCGAAAAAACCGCGCCTTCCGCAGGAAGCAGTCAATCATCAGGAAACATATTTGAATCAAGATGAGCTGACTTCTCACATTCAGGCATATGATGAGCAAATGTCTGAATATATGAATAAGCGGACAAACGGTAAAGAAACAAGAAATTGGTCACAGGGCATCGCTTCCTATTATGAGCGCCTGTACTATCCGCACATCCGTGAAATGCTTGAGAAACAAGGATTTAAAGTTGAAAAATAAGCCTCACCCGGCCTGTCGGATTTTCCGGCAGGCCTTTCGATTGTCCGGTTAAAATCCATTGACTTCTATTTAGTTTATTTGGTAAAATTTTTTCATTGTTACTCATTGGTTTTCTGTGAACCAATGGGTTTTCTAATGTTCAAGAAAGAAGGAAGCCATGAGATGCTTGATAAAAAAACAGATATCTTGTTAGCTGCGCGAAAGCTTTTTTCGGAAAAGGATTTTAAGTCGGTTTCCATGCAGGCGATCGCAGAAGAATGTAAGATGTCAAAAGCTTCGATATATAAGCTGTTTCAATCTAAGGAAGATCTGCTTTTGGAGCTGCTGTCATTTAACCAGAAACAAATGGTGGCCGCGGCCTCAAGACTTCAGGAGAATACCGCCCTGACACCGGAGGAGCGTTTGACGCAAAAGGTCAAAATGGAGCTGGAAGGCTTCAGGCGGAATCAGCAGTTTTTCAATATGCTGACCTACGGAAATCCTAAGCTTCATAATAACCGGGTTAAACAGCATATCCATCAGACCAGGTCAACGATTATTTGCTGGCACCGTGATTCGCTGATCCAGGCGTATGGAGAAAGCATTCTTCCGTTTGTGTGGGATCTGGTCATCATTCTTCACGGCATGATGCGTGAGTTTTTAATGCTGATCAAAATAGAGGAAAAACCGCTTGAGCTTGACCCGATTGCAGAGTTTATCATCAGCACCCTCAATCAGATTGTCAAAAACAAGGAAACCCGGCAGTCTCTCCTTCCGCCCGAAGCCATCGAGCTTTACATTCATTCAGCATCCTCCTACAAGCCAAAGGATAAATCAGCCCTATTGTCGGAAAGCCTGAAGGAATTACATAATGGCATCTCTTCCCTGCCCGCCGCAGACTTTGACGTAGATGAACTGACATCCGCAGCCGCCATGCTGGAGGAAGAAGCGAAGAAGGAAGAACCCCGCGCTTTTTTGCTCAAATCACTGATTGGCTATCTGGAACAAACCGGTGTTTTAACACAGCCCGTTTCGATGTTAAAAACACTGTTAATTACTTAAAGAAAAGAAGGGATATGTATTGGACAAAAGTATCGAACCAAAACCTTTTAACCGTTCTGTCATTGTCGGCATTTTATTAGCCGGGGCGTTTGTCGCGATTTTGAATCAAACGCTGTTAATTACTGCACTTCCCCATATTATGAGGGATTTCAATGTAGATGCCAACCAAGCGCAATGGCTGACAACTTCATTTATGTTAACCAACGGGATTTTAATTCCGATTACCGCGTTTTTAATTGAGAAATTCACGAGCAGGACGCTGCTTATCACAGCAATGAGCATTTTCACTGCCGGAACAATTGTCGGGGCATTCGCGCCGAACTTCCCGGTTCTGCTTACAGCACGTATCATTCAAGCGGCCGGGGCCGGCATTATGATGCCGCTCATGCAGACCGTATTCCTGACGATCTTTCCGATTGAAAAGCGCGGCCAGGCTATGGGTATGGTCGGATTGGTCATCTCGTTCGCGCCTGCGATCGGACCGACTCTTTCCGGATGGGCAGTCGAAGCTTTCTCTTGGAGATCATTGTTTTATATCATTCTTCCGTTTGCTGTGATTGATTTAATTCTTGCCAGCATCCTGATGAAGAACGTGACGTCTTTAAGAAAAACTAAGATTGATATTTTATCAGTGATCCTTTCGACATTTGGATTCGGCGGCCTTCTGTACGGCTTCTCAAGCGTCGGCTCTTACGGCTGGACCAGTTCAACCGTCTTGATTTCATTGCTGGTGGGTGTCATCGCATTGCTCCTGTTCATCACAAGACAAATGAAGCTTGAAAAACCGATGCTGGAATTCCGCGTATTTACATTTGGTGTCTTCAGCTTAACAACCCTGCTGGGAACACTTGTCTTTGCCTTATTGATCGGTACGGAAACCATCCTGCCGCTTTATACACAAACCGTCAGAGACGTTACAGCCTTTGATACAGGTCTTATGCTTCTTCCAGGAGCCATTGTGATGGGCTTCATGTCACCGATTATCGGAAGAATTTTTGACCGTGTCGGTGGAAGAGGCCTCGCGATTGCAGGTTTCTGTATCATCTTCCTGACATCACTGCCGTTTATGCAGCTGACTGACCATACGTCACTCGCTTGGATTGTCGTTTTATACACCGTTCGTCTCTTAGGTACCGCTATGATCATGATGCCGGTGACGACAGCCGGAATCAACGCGCTGCCGCGCCACCTGATCCCACACGGAACAGCGATGAACAATACGATTCGCCAAGTCGGCGGCTCAATCGGAACTGCACTATTGGTATCCGTCATGAGCAACCAGGCGGCTCACGCAGGCACGACAAATGTGAAGCATGCCGCCCTGCACGGCATGAACGCCGCATTTATCGTGGCAGCCTGCATTGCGCTTGCCGGCTTCCTTCTATCCTTTACATTAAAGAAACCTCAGCGCCCTGCCGAACAGCAGCCTGCACGCTGATCCATAAAAAAAGAGCCCCGCTTTTAAGCGGAGGCTCTTTTTTGTTTACTTCTCTAAACCGTCTTTCACTTCTTTAATCATTTGCGTCATAGACTCAAGTCCGCCTCCTGATAAGTACCAAGTAGCAGAATCAAGGTAGACGACATGATCATTTTTCACTGCGTTTACGTTTTTCACATAATCATTTTCAACGACTTGTTTAGTAGATGATGTTTCACCGATCGCTGTACCGCGGTCAATGACAAACAGGTAATCCGGGTTTGTTTTTGAAATGTACTCGTAAGAAACACTTTGTCCGTGGGTAGACGCTTTGATGTTTTTATCAGCCGGTGTTACGCCGAATACGTCATGGATCAGGCCGTATCTTGATTTAGAACCGAACGCGCTGATTTTTCCGTCGTTCGCCATAATGACAAGACCGTTTTTGTTAAGCTTTTCAGCTTTTTTCTTAAGATCCGCAATTGAATGATCAATTGTTGCGAGTTCATCTTTCACTTCGTCTTCTTTATCAAAGATTTTACCGATGGTTTCTGCGTCTGATTTAAATGATTCCATGTATTTCGCTGTGTCTACGCCAAGGTAAATCGTCGGAGCAATTTCAGAGAATTCTTTGTAAGACTCAGATTGTCTTCCTGAAATAATGATCAGATCAGGGTCTAAATCCGCCACTTTTTCGAAGTCTGGTTCTTTTAAGCTTCCGACATCAGCATATTTGTCATCCTTGAATTTAGACAGATACTTTGGAAGGGCTTGTTTCGGCAAGCCTGCGACTTTATCATCAAGACCGAGTTTATCTAACGTGTCTAAGCTTCCAAAATCAAATACAACAACTTTTTTAGGGTTCTTTGGTACTTTTGTGCCGTTTTTATCCAGCTGGTGTTTCACTGTGATTTGTTCATTCTTTGAATCAGAACCTTTGCTGCTGCTTGTGCTTTGGTTTCCGCATGCAGAAATGACAACTGCCGTCACCAAAGCGATGAATAGTAATGCGAACTTTTTCATGCTCTTCACCTCTTCTATATATTAAGAAAAATAAACACCTATTCTTTGATTATCAATCGTCTGAATCGGGATAGTCATATCATAGATTTCCTCAAGCACAGAGGTTTCTATCATGTCTTCAGGCGGCCCCTCTTTTACGATTCGGCCGTTTTTCAAAGCTACGATATGGTCCGAATAGACAGAAGCAAAATTGATATCGTGAATGACGATCACGATCGTTTTTCCAAGCTCCTCTACCAGCCGTTTCAGCAATTTCATAATTTCAACTGAATGTTTCATATCCAGATTGTTCAGCGGCTCATCCAGAAAGATATAATCTGTATCTTGGGCAATGACCATTGCGATAAACGCCCTTTGGCACTGTCCGCCGCTCAGCTGATCCAGGTATTTGTCCTGAATGTCTTCAAGCTTCATGTAGCCTAGCGCCTGGTTGATATGAACCCAGTCTTCCTCTGTCAGCCGGCCCTGTGAGTACGGAAATCTGCCGAAGCTGACGAGGTCTTTGATGGTGAGCCTGATATTGATTTGGTTCGCCTGCTTTAAAATGCTCATTTTTTTGGCAAGCTCTTTGCTGTCGCAGGCTCCAATCTCTTGTCCGTCTATGAAAATCTCGCCGGAATCCTTTTTGATTAGGCGGCTCATAATAGACAGCAGCGTGCTTTTGCCGGCGCCGTTAGGACCGATAAACGAGGTAATTTTGCCTTTTGGAATCGTGACTGACGTCTCTTCAAGGACCACTTTCCCGCCATATTGTTTGCTTACATTTTTGACCTCTACCATGATTTATTCTCCTTTAACAGCAAGTAGATAAAATAAATCCCGCCGGCAAAATTAATAATGACGCTCAGCGTCGTTGAGAAGGTAAACACTTTCTCAACCACAAACTGCCCTCCGACCAGCGCAATGATGCTGATGAAAACGGAGCCTGCGATTAAGTATGAATGCTTATACGTTTTCAGGAATTCTCTCGCCAAGTTGACGACAAGAAGGCCTAAGAACATAATCGGCCCGACTAGCGCAGTCGAAACAGAAACAAGGATCGCAACCACGATCAGCATCTGCTTCACCACTTTGTCGTAGTCGATGCCCAAATTCACGGCGTGCTCGCGCCCGAGAGAAAGCACGTCGAAAAACTTTGTAAAACGCCAGACATAAGCGCCTGTCAGCAGGAAGATGATGAACGCGAGCCATAACAAATCCGTATTGATGTTGTTAAAGCTGGCAAACATCTTGTCCTGCACAACTTGGAACTCATTCGGATCAATCAGCATCTGCATAAAGGAAGACAGGCTGCTGAACAACGTGCCAAACACGATTCCGATGAGCAGAAGGAAAAAGATATTTCTCCCCTCTCCCTTGAACATGATCTGATACAGAACAAGGGAAAACAGTATCATCAGCAGAACAGAGATGATAAAGTTGATGTTTTTATTCATGATGACAATATTCGCAGAACCGAACAGAAAGATAATGCCGGTCTGAATCAGCATGTAGAGAGAATCAAGGCCCAAGATGCCCGGCGTCAGGATGCGGTTGTTCGTAATCGTTTGAAAGATCATAGTCGAAAACGCAATCGCTCCCCCAGTCAGCGCAATGGCAGCGACCTTTTTGATTCTTCTCGGCAAGGTGTAATCCCAATTGCCTAAGTCATAAAACAGAAACAAGCCAATACATACGATGGCTAAAACAACGAGCAACGCAATTTTCATCTGGTTACGCATATGCTTTTCTCCTTAACAGCATAAACAGGAAAATGCCGCTGCCGATGATTCCGACCATCAGGCCAATCGAGATTTCGTAAGGGAAGATAATGATTCTGCCCAGTATATCGCAAAAGAGCACAAAAACCGCTCCCAATAGCGCCGTGTGCGGCAGGCTGTTCTTCAGATTGTCTCCTCTGTAAATCGAGACAATATTCGGGATGATTAAACCGAGAAACGGCAACATACCGACAGTCAAAATGACAAGAGACGTGATCAGGGACACGATAATGAGCCCGATGTTCACAACCCGTTTGTACTTCAGGCCGAGGTTGACAGAAAAACTTTCTCCCATACCGGCCAATGTGAATTTATCCGCATACACATAGGCAATGATAACGAGCGGAATACTCAGATAAAGAAGCTCGTATCTTCCTTTTACCACTAAAGAGAAGTCTCCTTGGAGCCATGATGACACATTCTGGATCAAGTCATATTTATATGCGATAAATGTCGCGATTGAACTGACGATATTCCCGAGCATTAAACCGACAAGCGGAATAAAGATGGTGTCGTTAAACTTGATTTTTTCAAGGATTTTCATAAACAGAAAATTTCCTGCAAGGGCAAAGACGAACGCGACCAGCATTTTCATTAAAGGACTGGCGGATGTGAACAGCAGCAATGAAATTAAAATGCCGAGCCGAGCCCAATCCATCGTGCCCGCCGTCGTCGGTGACACGAATTTGTTTCTGCTGATCTGCTGCATAATCAAACCGCAGATGCTCATGCTTAATCCCGCGATGACAATGCTGATCAATCGCGGCAAACGGCTTGCAAACAGCGTTGACGCCTCTTGTTTGCTTAAATCGAAGAGATCAAGCGGCGACAGATCTTCTACGCCGATAAATACAGATGTGACTGCTAATATGATAAGTAGAATAAATAAGTAACGTAACTTCATGCTGCCTCCTTACATCCTTACAGCAAAAAGAACGTATCTCCTACTCCGCAAGGACTCAAAACAATATGGCCATATAGTAATTGATTATCATTATCATTTACATATTACCATTTTTCTAGTGTTAGTCAATATTCTTTCAAAATATTAACCTAGTCATGTATTTAATTTTACTAATCATTCTAATCATTTTCCATCCCAAATCGTTAGGTTGTTTACCATATTTATCTTCAGAACGCATGTATACGGTCAACACACCTGACATTATTCCTTGTGGAAAATACAAATGTTCACGACAGAAAGAAATTCCCCCTTGATTTACAGGACTGAAAGAGAGATAATAAATACTAAATTTGTGTGAAAATTTTAAACATTAGGAGATGTAAACATGAAGGTCGTTAAATTCGGAGGCAGCTCACTCGCTTCAGGCGCCCAGCTTGAAAAGGTGTTTCACATCGTAACCTCAGACCCGGCACGGAAAGCTGTAGTCGTTTCAGCTCCGGGAAAACGCTATGCTGAGGATACGAAAGTGACTGATCTCTTAATCGCATGTGCAGAACAATATTTGGCATCAGGCAGCGCCCCTGAACTGGCGGAAGCTGTTGTGGAACGGTATGCCCTCATCGCAAATGAGCTTCAGCTAGAGCAAAGCATTATCGAAAAAATCCGCGATGATCTGTTTACGCTTTTAGAAGGAGATAAAAGCAATCCCGAGCAGTATCTTGACGCAGTTAAAGCCAGCGGGGAGGATAATAACGCCAAGCTGATCGCCGCCTATTTCCGCCATAAAGGCGTCAAAGCGGAATATGTCAACCCGAAGGATGCCGGCCTTTTTGTGACAAATGAACCCGGCAACGCGCAAGTACTTCCTGAATCCTATCAAAACCTCTATCGTCTTCGGGAACGTGACGGTCTCATCATTTTTCCCGGTTTTTTCGGATTCAGCGAGGCTGGCGATGTGATCACATTCTCACGGAGCGGTTCTGATATTACCGGCTCGATTCTTGCCAACGGGCTTCAAGCGGATTTATACGAAAACTTTACGGACGTGGACGCAGTGTACTCTGTCAATCCTTCCTACGTTGAGAATCCAAAAGAAATCAGCGAGTTGACATACAGAGAGATGCGAGAGCTTTCCTACGCGGGCTTTTCAGTGTTTCATGATGAAGCGCTCATTCCGGCATTCAGAGCGGGGATTCCTGTTCAGATCAAAAATACGAACAACCCGTCAGCCGAAGGCACCCGCGTCGTCAGCAAGCGGGATAACACAAACGGGCCTGTCGTCGGCATTGCCAGCGATACCGGTTTTTTCAGCATTTATATCAGCAAGTATCTCATGAACAGAGAAATCGGTTTTGGCCGCAGGGCCCTTCAAATCCTGGAGGAACACGGTTTAACGTATGAGCATGTTCCATCGGGAATTGATGACATAACCATCATCTTACGGGAGGGTCAAATGGATACCGCCACTGAACGCAGCGTCATTAAACGGATTCAAGAGGATCTGCACGCCGACGAAGTGATTGTCGAGCATCACCTCGCACTGATTATGGTTGTAGGAGAAGCGATGCGCCACAATGTCGGCACAACGGCAAGAGCGGCCAAAGCATTATCAGAGGCAAAGGTGAATATTGAAATGATCAACCAGGGCTCTTCTGAGGTAAGCATGATGTTCGGCGTGAAAGAAGCCGAAGAAAGAAAAGCCGTTCAAGCGTTATACCAGGAATTTTTCGCTGGCGTGCTGATCTCTTAATATACATAAATAGCGGGCGCAAGCGTCCGCTATTTTTGATACGATCTGAATCATAGCCGAATTGTTCATTTTTTCTCTTGTCCACTCTTATCCCTGCCAAGCTGATCGTTTCTGCATACCTTATAGTATCCTTCATAGGGAGGTGAAGCCTTATGTCAGGATATTCTAACTGCGGCGGTTACGGCAATTCTTTCGCTTTGATCGTTGTATTGTTTATTCTTTTAATTATCGTAGGGACTGCGTTTTTTGGCGGCTTCTAAGCTGCTGACCGTCTCTGCGAGCGCCGTAAGGTCTACATCTTGCGGCGCTGTTTTAAAAAAGAAACACCCCTTCTCACGATGAGAAGGGGTGTTGTTTCTTACGTCATTCCTCTTTCCGTCACATGAAAGTCGAGTGCTTCCGCATTAGCAGAAACGCCAGCCGCTGTAAAAATCGCGGCTGCGGCCAAACAAATAACAAACAACTTAGATTTCAATTTCATACAAACCTTCACTCCTTTGTATTTGTTTTCTTGCCTCTTCAACTTGTAGAAAGTAGGAAGCAGACAGTTTAAACCATTTCTGTTCATAGTAATATTTTGCTACTTCTAGGGCTAAATCCTCTATATCAGCGTACATATTTTTATTTTTTAAGTATTGGAAACATCGTTCGATTCCTTCTTCATTGGGCTGATCCTGATATAGGGATTGTAAAAACTCGAATTTTATCGCGTAGTCTGCATCGTCTGTTTCTTTAGCATATTCATAGCCCCGCTTGTGATATGCCGAAGCTTTATCATGTTTTCCCCGCTTATAATAAATCAGGGTGATTAAAAAATATGCTTGCGGCAGCGAATTGATGATCCTGCTGCTTTCAAACGTGGAGACCGCTTTTTCAAAGTAGTCAATAGCAGGGTCAAGAAGGTCTTGATTGTAATAGCATAATCCAAGATTGTAATATGCTCTTCCGACAAGCTGGGCTTTTTGTTCTGCTTCGGCCATATCGAGCGCCAATTTGAAATGGCGTGCGGCTTGTTCGAAATTCCTTTCATCCATCAGGTTGACCCCGAACACGAAATGGCACTGAATGATTCTCACATTATAGGTTTCCTGCTCCACGTAAATTTCATAGGCGTTTTTTATATTGATCAGTGAAAAGTACGTTTGCTTCATATAATAATAGGCTTCCGCGATTTTAAAATAGAATTCAGCCCGTTCAATATGGTCTGCGACAAAGGAAAGCTTTTTCTCCGCCTGTTTATAATATGTAATGGCAGAAATAAATTCCCGCTTATCAAACTCATACATTCCGCGGAAAAAATTCACATAATAGTCAAGCAGCCCTTTGAGATCTGCCTGGTTGCTGTCAATGTTTCTTGATAATTCAGACAGGCTGGGCTGGTCTTCGATATTTAATTTCTCTAACGGCTCTAGATAATCAAGCATAAGCTGGTGGCGGAATTCCATTAGTGAATAATAAAGCAGCAAGTTGGAATCGTGCTGCATGTGTTTCAGTTCCTGCTGGATTTCAGCTTTTAACACTTCGGCATCCGGTACGCTGAATGTGCGGATATATTTGTACCACTCGTTAATTTTTTGACCGACCGCTGAAGAAGGAATTACCCCGCTCTTCATTCCTTCACCCTCTCCCATCAAAAACTGTTTATGTCATATTTTATCATGTTTACAGGCCGTCCCAACCCGAAAAACACGCAATCTTTGTTTCGGGAGCACGCAATAAACCGAAGCGGTATGCAAAAAAGGCGGCTGCATTTGAGATGCCGCCGCCCTGTATATTATTTCTGTTTTGCCGTTAAAGGAAGGCGGATGATGAATTTTGTGCCTTTTCCTTTTTCACTCTTGATTTCTACTGTGCCCTGATGCATTTCAACGAGCTGCTTAACGATGGAGAGACCGAGTCCGTATTCCCCGTATGCCGTGTTCGTTCTTGAAATATCAGCTTTGTAGAACCGCTCCCAAATATGCTCAATATCCTCTTTTGAAATGCCGATTCCCGTATCTTCGATTTCGATAATCGTCTCTTTATATCCTTCTATTCCGCGCAGCCAAATGTCACCGTTTTGCGTAAATTGGATGCTGTTTTTCGTAATGTTGACGAGAATTTGAATGAATCGGTCGTAATCGGCATGAACGATGACGTGATCCTCTACCTGGATCATCAGCTTGTTTTGTTTTTCTTCCGCCTGCTGCTCCAAGTGCTCTTTCACGATTTCAAACACCTCGATCAGCGGAACATCAAGCTTGTTCAAGGTAATTTGCTGGGATCTGATTTTTTCATAATCCAGATTTTCTTTTACGAGCCGCAGCATGCGCTTCGTTTCCTCACTGATAAGCGAGAAGCATTTATCCTTCTTATCCTCAGGAATCGTATGGCTGTTCAGCCCTTCAACCAAACCGTTGATCGTCGTCAGCGGTGTTTTTAATTCATGTGATACGTCTGCGATAAACTGCCTTCTCCGCTTCTCAAGGCGATCGATTTCATCCCTTGATTGCTTTAATTTTTTCGCCATGATATTAAAGTCAGACGCCAGCACGCCAATTTCGTCCCCGTAGCTGTTTTCCAAGTGGATGTCATAATCGCCGGAAGCCACTTTATCCGTCGCTTCTCTCAGCTTTTGGATCCGTTTGACATGGAATTTTGACAGAAGCCAGCTGACGAGAATGGTAATGACGAGCGTGCTGATCACAGCGTAAAACATATAGAGGTTGACTTGATTGACCATCTGTTCAACGCCGCTGATCGGAGAAATCAGCAGAACGGCGCCTTTAAATTCGTTCTGAACAAATATAGGCTGCGCCACAAGGGACACTTCATCATCAAAACGGCCATCTGCCCTGATCATGACAGTCTGCCCTTTTTTCAGCTTATTCCATTCTGATTTCTTCAGCTTTTCCCTTGGTTGATGGTGAAAGCCTTCAGGAAGAAAATAAGGCTGCTGCTCTTCATTAAAGATGATAAACTGTGTCTTTCTTGTGCTTAAAATATCCTGATATGGATACAGTCTGCGCATGTCAACCTGGCCGGCTTGGAATTCGTTTGCGATCTGCACCGCATATGACGTTAATTCCTCTACTTTGTTTTGATAGGCAAACTCTTTTACAAAGTGGGAAAACAGAGAAATGATAATGACAAACGCTAAAATCAAAATGCTGATATGGCTCAGCAGCAGCTGATATAAATATTTAATCTTCATCAAATTTATACCCTACTCCCCACACAGTGTATAGGAAAGGCTTGTCTTCGCTGGCAAGCTTTTTCCGCAGCCGTTTAATATGAACGTCAACCGTTCGTTCATCTCCGTAGAACTGATAGCCCCATACCTGCTCAAGCAGCTGTTCTCTGGAGAACACCTGCCGCGGGTTTTGGACAAGGTAATAAAGCAGATCGAATTCCTTCGGCGTGAGGTTTTCTACAGGCTCTCCGTTTAAAAATACTTCTCTCGTCTTCTTATTAATTGTAAAGCATTCCGATTCGATCATATCTTCATCAATGACCGCCTTGCCTGTCGCCTGGTATCTTCTGATGACGGCTTTGATGCGGGCAACCAATGTCAGCGGGCTGAACGGCTTTGTGACATAATCGTCCGCTCCCATCTCAAAACCGATGACCTGATCTGATTCAGTGTCTTTGGCAGTCAGCATGATAATCGGCACCGTGCTTGTCTCTCTTATTTTTCTGCAGATGGTCACGCCGTCCATGGATGGAAGCATGATATCCAAAATGATCAGATCCCAACTTTCCTCCGTAAAACGCTGGTATCCCTCTAATCCGTCATGAACGAATTCCGCTTCAAAACCTTCCTTAAAAAAGAACATCTCCGTCATCGTACATACACTAACATTATCTTCTATCATTAATATTTTCATTATATCCTCCGGTTGTTTTGACGCTTTTTTATATATTAGCACCATTTTATACAGAAGGTTTTGTGTTTCACAATTGTTAGTTTTTATTTCATCAACCAGAAATAGATTGTTCATAGTTTTTTCATACCTTTGGACTACTATTAATTTATCAACAAGCGGGTCCGCCCCACAGGCGGTCTTATCAATAAAAATACCTATACGGAGGAACATAAATGAACTTTATCAAACGGGCCTTTTGGAATATGAAGGCTAAAAAGGGAAAAACGTTATTGCAATTATTTGTGTTTACAGTCATCTGTGTCTTTGTTCTGTCAGGCCTCACCATCCAGTCCGCAGCACAAAAATCAAGTGAACTGGCCAGACAGGAGCTCGGCGGAAGCGTAACGCTTCAAGTTGACCGCCAAAAGCAAATGGAAAAACAGCAGGACAGCGGAGAAAAACGCAGCTTCGAATCAACACCGATCACAGTGTCTGATGCAAACAAGCTTGCTGCACTTGATCATGTGAAGAGCTACAACTACATCACATCAGCTTCAGCCAACGCGGGAAACTTTGATGCGATTGAAAGCTCAAGCTCTAGTTCAAGTGATTCCAGCTCAAGCAGTTCAAGCTCAAATGCTAAAAACAGCCAAGGCGGACTGCAAATGGTTCAAGCCGATCTTTCGATTGAAGGTGTCATCAGCACAGCGTTAGTCGATGATTTCTCTGACGGAGATTCAAAAATCACTGACGGACGCGCAATTACAAAATCTGATGTCGGCAAAAAGGTAACAGTGATTAACGAAACATTAGCGGAAGAAAATGATGTAAGCATTGGAGATTCGATCACAATTGAATCAGCAACAGACGAAGATACAACAGTGAAGCTGAAGATTGTCGGTATCTATAAAACAACGTCTTCAGGCGACGACCAAGCCCAAAATTTCTCTTTCTTAAATCCTTACAACAAGCTTTACACGCCTTACACAGCAACAGCAGCGCTGAAAGGTGACGACTATAAAAATACGATTGACTCAGCTGTTTACTATATGGACGATGCGAAAAATATGGACAGTTTCGTAAAAGCAGCGAAGAAAACATCAATTGACTTCGATACGTACACACTGAATACAAACGATCAGCTTTACCAGCAAATGGTCGGCCCGATTGAAAATGTAGCTTCTTTCTCTAAAAACGTCGTGTATCTTGTATCAGTGGCAGGCGCTGTCATTCTCGGCCTGATTGTCATGATGTCAATCAGAGAGCGCAAATATGAGATGGGCGTGTTAATGGCCATCGGTGAAAAACGCTGGAAATTGATCGGACAGTTCTTAACTGAGATTCTGATCGTGGCCGTTATCGCAATCGGCCTTGCATCGGTAACGGGAAATCTAGTCGCGAACCAGCTCGGCAATCAGCTTTTATCCCAGCAGATCAGTTCATCAACTGATTCAACGCAAACCGCAAACGGACATATGCCTAGCGGCGGTGGCGGCATGGGCGGCGGAATGTTCGGCCACAGCTCAGCAAACGTGAACGTTATCGATTCACTGAACGTCGCGGTTTCTATGAACGACATGCTTGTTCTTGGCGGAATCGGCATCTTAATCGCCATCATTGCAACATTGCTGCCGTCTATTTCAGTACTGCGGCTCCATCCGAAAACGATATTGACAAAACAAGAATAGAAAGAGGCGAAACCTATGAGCTTATTAGAATTTCAACAAGTCGGCTACTGGTATAAAGACAAAAGCCAGCCATTGTTTCAGGATATCAACATCAGCTTTCAAAAAGGAAAATTCTATACAATCGTCGGCACATCAGGGACAGGGAAAACCACTTTCCTGTCTCTGGCAGGCGGACTTGACGCACCAAAAGAAGGAACGATCCTTTACGATGGAAAAGCGGTTTCCAAAATCGGCTTAACAAATTTCAGAAATCAATATGTATCAATTATCTTTCAGGCGTACAACCTGCTTCCATATATGACGGCTCTGCAGAACGTCACAACCGCCATGGAAATCACAGGTTCTAAAGAAAAGAACAAAGAAGCGTATGCGCTGGAAATGCTGCAGAAGGTTGGCATCAGTGAAAAACAAGCCCGTCAAAAAGTGCTGACATTAAGCGGCGGACAGCAGCAGCGGGTATCGATTACAAGAGCTTTCTGCTGTGATACGGATCTCATCGTAGCTGATGAACCAACCGGAAACCTTGACGAGGATACATCAAAAGAAATCGTGCGGCTCTTTCAAGATCTGGCGCACAAGGGAAATAAATGCGTCATCATGGTAACGCACGATGAGCAAATTGCAAAAGTATCAGACATCAACATTAGGCTTTCAAGAGGAAGCTTTACTGTGAAGGAAAACGTCGCAGTCGTATAACAAAAGCGCGCCTCTGCCAGTGCAGACAGGGGCGCAACCTATATCCCCCTTTTATATAGAAGTGAACATAAAAAGAGCGGTGGCTGCATCCCCCCGCTCTTTTTATTGTTTCTTTTTTTCTGATCCCTTTGATTTCTCTCTTCGCTTCTTTTTCCAAACGGCTATTATAAACAAGAAAAGCGGAAATAAAAGCTGAAAGGGCAAATGAATATACAGCGGCACCACCTTCAGGCCTTCGTTCAGATGCTCCGAAAAATTAGTCGCGATGGTAATGGAAAGGATTAAGATACCCAGTCCCATCGGATATGCCAATTGAGAAGGGTTCTTTTCCTTAAAGAGCGTGGACGCGCCCACCACCACTGCGTATAAGTAGAGGCTGACCTTGAAGAAACCGCCGATGATCAGCGCCAGCATAAAAAAGACATCGAGACGGTCTAGAAATTCTTCAACCTTAATCGTCTGAATCGTACTTAAAAGCGGAAACTGGGATCTGAGTGTAAGATCAACATCAAGCACGCTAATATTAATCGCCACGGTAAGCGCCACAACCAATCCGCTGATGGCTATGGCAGCCATTCCCACTTTCTTTACATCTTTTCGGTCATTAAGATTAGGGAATATCATCACAAATAAAACAACTTCACCAAACGGAACGTACATGGTCTGTGTGAAAACAGAGTGAATGACAGGAACAATGCCGTCTTCTAAAACCGGTTTTAAATTCTGCGTATCTATGGAACCCGAGACAATAATCAGCACAAGGCCGAGAGCGCCCAGTATATACATGGCTCCGAAAAGAAGCTCAGCCGCACGTGCGAGCACTTCAATTCCTTTTCTGACGGCATATATGCTAACAATCATTAATAAAGCGTTCACAATCAGAATCGGTGTATCATGATAAGCAAACGTCAACAGCATTTCCCCAAAATCCCGCAGCACCCGTGCTGCAATATAGGCAAAGTACAGGATATACAGAAATGAAAACAGCCAGCTCAGCTTGGTTCCGAGCATATCATCCATATATTCTTTCGGTGAAGATTCGGGGTAACATTGATAAATGCCTTGATACAAATAGTAAAGAAACAAACCGGCCGCACAGCCGAATAGAACCGCTATCCAAGCATCCCTGCCCGCCATTGAACCTGGTGTAATCAATAAGGAGCTGCCCAGCTCAAAAATAATAACCATGACAAACAGCTGTCTTATGCTGATTTTGGCTTTTTCCACCTGGCATGTCCCCTTTCTCCAGACCTATTCATCTTCAAGCTGGTGTTGGATTGGATTGTTGCGCAATCCCGTTCTTCTGATATACGTCTCTGCCTTCACATCGACTGGCAGTTCGGGCAAATACTCTTTATCCCAAGTGTCTTTCATTTTTTCCCACTGCTTCGGATACTTTCTGTATATCGTGTCACCAAATCCGATAAAGTCAATTTTATTCTTCTTGACCATTTTCACAGTGTTGGTGATTTCCTTTTCCAACTCTTTGTTGAGAGCTTTTTCAATGGCAGACAGCACCTTTGGATCAGACAATTGGAAAGGGTATTTGACAGCATCTATAATTCCTTCAACCGCCACACGCACGTGGATGTGCGGACGTCCGTTCCGCATCTCAGGTACGAGCTTTGTGGTTTGATGAGTAACCTGTAAGCTGACCGCGTCCTTTGTCTTGTCCCAATCAGCATTAATAAACGTATGCTGAACCTTGTTCATAAGCCAGACAGCTCCAACGCTTTCTTTATCCTCGATCCAATACTTTAAATGGCCTGACTTATTAAAAACCGCCAAACCGTCTGCCTGAAGAATGGCTTTCGGATCTGTCGCCTGCGTGTTTTCCATGCTGATTCCTTTTTTTTCGTCGCCAATCATCATATATCCCGGGATAATCGGTGCTCTTGTGTTGGTGGCAAGTTGTTTCAGGACGTCCTGAATATTGGTTTTGACCACCCGTCCGTATTGCGCCTCCGTGAAGTCGAGTGTTTTATTGACTTTATTTGACGGGATTTTATCAATCGGCGTCAGGATTTTCACGATGTTTTCCGCTTTCGTTTTATGAGCGATGACAACTGTGGCCGTTGTCCTGAATTCTGTGTCGCGATCAAGATTATCTAACACAAAATCCAAGCCTTCCTCTCTCGCCAGCTTTTCACTGATCGCAACGAGATTGGTATGGGCAAAGTAAAGCCGCCGGGATACTTTCATGGAGGCTTTTCTGAGCGCTTCCGTCATGTTGTCGCCTACAATTGAATAAACGGATACAGGCGGCCTGTCTCCAGCACCGCCTCCCTGAAGCCCGCCGGCAACATTTCCGGGATTGATAATTTGAAGATGCAGCACGTAGTTGCCTTCGTTCGTCCGATCGATGCCAATCGCCGAGATAATCGCAAGGTCCGTCAGTTCCCGCTTATCCCAGCAGCCGGGCAGCACAATCACGCTCAAAAGCATGAGGACGGTTAATACACGTTTACGTACCATTCTGATCCCCTTCTTCCAAATCTTTGTTCACCATTCCGCGTGAACCGTCAGGCTCTGGGCGTTGATCATCCCCCTGCCGCACCTTATCTTGCTTGCTGATTGATTCCGGCCTTTTTTCATCAGCCCACCATGGCACCCTGAACAATGTGTCCTTTACCCCTTGAGATGAAAAAGGAGCGAGCGGCGACATATAAGGAACACCGAATGAGCGCAGGCTGCATAAATGGACAAACATCATAATAATGCCTAAAATCAGCCCGTAAAACCCCATAATAGAGGACGCAATAATAAAGATAAATCGAATGAGACGGGCTGAAATCGCCATGGCGAAAGCCGGTGTCGCGAAGCTGGCAATCGCGGTGATCGCAACGATAATGACCATGGCCGGAGAGACGATACCAGCCTGTACAGCAGCCTGTCCGATAACAAGCGCACCTACGATCGATACCGCCGAGCCGACAACACGCGGCAGCCTGACACCGGCTTCTCTGAGAATCTCAAAAGCAACCTCCATCGTAAGTGCTTCGACGACAGCTGGAAACGGGACAATTTCCCGCTGGGCTGCAATGACGACTAACAGCTGCGTCGGGATCATTTCCTGGTGAAACGTCGTGGCTGCCACGTAAACAGCCGGAGCCACGAGTGAAATAAAAAAGACTAAAACCCGCAGAACCCGTATGCTTGTCGCAATGTCAAAACGCGAATAGTAATCTTCAACAGACTGAAAGAATTGAACAAATAAGGCCGGGGCAATAAGCACAAACGGTGTTCCGTCCACAACGATCGCAAATCTTCCTTCTAACAGATTTCCCGCTACAACATCAGGGCGTTCTGTATGATACATGGTCGGAAACGTCGTAAAGGTTTCATCTTCAATCAGCTGCTCGATATATCCGGATTCTAAAATACTGTCTATGTCTATTTTTTTCAGGCGCTGCTTCACTTCCTTCAGCACCTTTTCATCACAAATGCCATGAATGTACATGAGCGCGACATCCGTGTGGGTTACAGACCCGATTTTCATTTTCTCTACCCATACATTCGGATTTTTGATGTATCGGCGGATCATGGAAATATTGGTTTGAAGAGACTCTGTAAATCCTTGGCGCGGGCCGCGGAAAGACACCTGGGTGCTCGGCTCTTGAATAGAACGCTGCTCTCCCCCTTGAGTGCTGCAGATAAGCGCTTCATCATAGCCATCAGCAAAAACGAGCGCATTGCCGAGCATTAATTCAGAAAAAAGCTTGTCCCAGCTCTTTTCCGCTTTCACTCCGCCTAACGGGAGCGTTTTTTCAAGAATCTGCTGGATCGCATGAGGATTTTGGATAGACTCATCCTGTACCAAAGGTTCGATTAACGATTCATGGATCGTGTTATTATCGACCAGTCCTGCAATATAAATAACAGCCAGATGGACACGATCCTGCTCCCCGATTTTAATCTCGCGAATGATGACGTCCGAGCTGCTTCCGACCTCTTTCTTCGTTTCCGCTATATTTTTTGCCAAACTTGCGGAAACGAGAACCGGCCTTTCATTTTCTTGCTGCTGATCCTGATTCTTTTCTTCTGTTTTCTGTTTATCTTTCGAATCGGTCTTTTCCTTTTGCTTAGAAAATAAAGGCATACACAAAATACCTTTCCTAGTTATTTTCTCATATTCTTCCTTTTGGAGTTCAGATTATGCATGCTGCGGTATAACTTCTCCGATAAAGATAGACACTAAAAGTGGAGGGTGATGAAGCATGAAGATATTAGGCGTGACAGGGGTCATACTGATTTGTTTATTAACCATTTCTGTTTTTATGGACATGCTTCAAGGTTTCAGTTTGACAAAAGCCATTTATAACAATGTGTCCAGCTTTAAGATGACGACGTTTGCAGAATGGGTCGTGCTTTTATTTTTTGTTTTCATATTAGTGAGAGAAATGTACGTGATCTATAAATCGAAAAAAAAGAACCCCTAAAGCGGGGCGCTTTTTTTCAAGCGATAATATTGCCGTCTGCTGTATCGCTGCTATGTCTGTTGATGGTTCCTTTGAAGATTCGATTGCCGATGATTTTGGAATTGGTTGAGGTGTTTGTTTGAATAGCTGTCGCCGTGCCTGCGGAGAGGTTATTGATGGTGTTTCCAGAGATGATAGAGCCTGCAGAACCGTTGATATAAATGACAATCGGATTTCCGGCTGTTCTGTTGACAGAAATGGTGTTATCAAAAATTTCATGCACACCGGCGTTAATATAGATGGTAACCAAAAGCGGAGATCTCTCGAAATGGTTGCCGATAATTGAGGTTTTCGCACTTGTGGAACAGTAAATCGGGTAATTTTTAAACTCTTTACATGTGTTGTTTTTGATGATAGCGCTGGCATTGTTTGTAACAGAAACAGCATATGATTCTGGGGCTGCTTCAAACGCGTCTGGATTCAGTGTATTTCCTTCAATCACCGCGTTTCCTTGAGCGATCCAGATCCCCCGGCTGAATTTTCTCAGCACATTATCTTTAATGATCATATCGCCTCCGGAAATGTTCACGCCGTCAATGACTTGAATGAGGCAGTTATTCAGAAATGCGCTATCATCTGACAGCACTGCGCGAAGGCCGGTACTGCGCCTTGTTTCAGACAGGCCGTTTTGAATCTGGTTGCCATCTACCTTTACGTCAGAAGACTGATAAACCAATATCCCTGTGTTTTCAAAGTTGCTGATTTTATTGTTCGTGACAAGAACACTCTTTCCCCTGACATCAATCCCGGTGGAAAACCCGGTAATGAGATTGCCTGCGATGACCGCATCACTGCTCTCTTTTCCTTGTGACACACCGAGTCCGGTAATCCCAACTCTAGGCGCAGCAGCCGCGCCTTCCGCCCGTCTGAGAATATTTCCTTTAATTACCGTTTGCGTTCCATACCCATAACTGATCGTATTGTCTGAGTGGTTTCCTTCTATTGAAATGCCGTACCCGTTAAAATTGGTCACAGAACTTGAAACGTTTCCGATAAAATGGTTATTGCGAATGGATACATTGATCGGTTCTTCATAATCAATATCACCTTCTCCATATCCTTCTATGTCTATTCCGAATCTCGGTGCTGTTCCATTCCCCGTTCCGGCATCTGCAATCACGCAGTCCTCCACCGTGACCATATCACATCCGGTAATGGAAATATTATTTCTTCTCGACCGCCGAACCTCACAGCGGCGGATGATAATTTGCTCTGACGTTCGATAATCATGATTTGTCTTTAATCCCCTCGGACTGACAATGATCCCGTCCCCGGTAAAATCAGAAATTTTGACATCATCAATGACAACATTCGAGCATCCTTCAATGCAAATGCCAAAGCCCCATTCATGGGTTGATCTTATTCCTGCGGACGCATACGTATGCTCATCGCGTTCACCGATAAGTTGTCCCCCGGAAATGGTTATATTCTCTTGCTTGCCTACATAAAATGCGGAATAACCCCACGAACTGTTCGGGATCACTTTGATGATACACTCGGGGTCCATCACAATCTCAAGGTTGCCGGGAACAATGATCCCAGCGTTTCGAAACTTCTGATTGGGATCTCCTCCAAGCGTTCCGTCTATTAAATATGTTCCCTTTGGAAACCAGACAGTATGATATCCTTTCGAAACAGCCGTACTGAGGCATTGATTAATCAGTTCTGTTGAATCCGTTTTACCATCTCCTGAGATACCGAAATCCGCCGCATTTAATATGAATTCAGCCAATTGCGAGCCTCCTTCTCTATGATTACTATCATGATACTCACAAAGGCCCGATCCGCTTGTACATTTCTCTAAAATTTTATTAAAAAAATATAAAGGAATAGTTTTGTAAGCAAACCTTACAAAAAAGGACTTAATAATTAGGATGAAATCACTATTTTTATACATTTATAATTTTTCCATTATGGAACTGTTTGAAATGAGTATAAATTATATTGACACAAGTATTATATAAGAATATGATTTTTATAATACACTTTTTTAAGAAAGGGTTTGGCTGACATGGCTTCGATTGATAACGAAAGTATCATTAAAAGCGTCCCGCAAAAAGGGTTCTTTGGTCACCCGCGAGGACTATTTACACTATTTTTCACCGAATTTTGGGAGCGTTTCTCTTACTATGGTATGAGAGCAATCTTGCTTTACTATCTGTATACAGAGACGGTAAACGGAGGGCTTGGCTTTGACAAAGGCACAGCAGTTGCCATTATGTCGATTTACGGTTCTCTCGTATACATGTCCACTATTATTGGCGGATGGCTTGCTGACCGGGTATTCGGAACCGCAAACACCGTGTTTTACGGCGGCATATTCATTATGTTCGGCCACATTGCACTCGCCTATCCGGGCAGCGCGACAGCATTCTATATCAGCATGGTGCTTATCATTATCGGAACAGGCTTATTAAAACCAAACGTTTCAAGCGTGGTTGGAGATCTTTACACGAAAGAAGACCCGCGCCGCGACTCAGGTTTTAGTATTTTCTACATGGGGATTAACCTTGGCGGTTTACTCGCGCCGTTAATTGTCGGAACACTCGGACAGAAGTACAACTATCATCTCGGCTTCGGAGCTGCCGCTGTTGGAATGCTTCTCGGACTTATCGTATTTGCTCTGACAAGAAAGAATAACCTCGGGCTTGCAGGCTCAAATGTGCCGAATCCGCTGTCTAAAAAATCTGCGATTGGTACTGGAATCGGTGTTATCATTGTGACAATCGCAGTGATTATCTCTGTACAAACAGGCATGCTGACGATCAATGGTTTCATCAACCTTGTAAGTATTCTCGGTATTTTGATTCCTATTGTTTATTTCATCATCATGTTTACAAGCAAAAAAGCGGACAAAACAGAAAAATCTCGTCTTGCCGCTTACATCCCTTTGTTTATCGGTGCTGTCATGTTCTGGGCCATTCAGGAACAGGGAGCGACCATTCTTGCGGTTTACGCTGATGAACGCATAAGGCTTTCATTGGGTGGATTAGAACTTCAGTCATCTTGGTTCCAATCATTAAATCCATTGTTTGTTGTCATTTTTGCGCCAATTTTTGCGTGGCTATGGATGAAGCTTGGCAAACGCCAGCCGTCCACGCCAGTGAAATTCTCAATCGGAATTATTCTAGCTGGCTTGTCATTTATCATTATGGTTTTCCCTGCAATGCAAGGAAAAGAAGCACTCGTAAGCCCGCTTTGGCTCGTTCTCAGCTTCCTGCTTGTCGTGCTTGGAGAGCTGTGTCTGTCTCCAGTCGGTTTATCCGTAACAACGAAACTGGCGCCAGCTGCATTCTCTGCACAGACAATGAGTATGTGGTTTCTGACTAACGCAGCAGCCCAAGCGATCAATGCCCAAGTAGCCGGATTATTTGATAAAATTCCTGAAACAACCTACTTCGGTACCATCGGTTTGATATCTATCGTACTTGGCGGCATTCTCCTGCTGCTTTCGCCGATTATCAAACGCGCGATGAAAGGGGTCTTATAATAAGAAACAGCCCGCGGATTTTGATCTGCGGGCTGTTTTTTATTTGTCCATCCATTTGCTGAAGCTTTGATCAAAGGCTTGCGGTTCTTCCAGCATCGGCTGATGGCCGCTCTTCTCAAAAATAACCTTCTCCACATGGGGATATAAACCGGCAACAGCATCCCAGAGTGTAACAGGCGCAACTAGATAATCATATCTTCCTAAGCCGATGTAAACCGGCACTTGAACATCAGCTAACCTCTGAATAAGATCAAGCTGGGCAAATGTATGCCCCCATAATTCATCAATAATCGGCATATTCGTGAAAACACCGTCCCATAAAGCAGCAGCATGCGGCCGCTCTTGATAAAAGCTTTTCGCTTCAGCGCGAATACACATGTGCACAAAGCGTCTCTCGGGATCTTTTTTGATGTCCAGCGGCAAATTCACGATATCTTTTTCAAAGCGTTTTTTTCTCTCAAGACTGGCTGTCTCCATGAAAAACGATTCACTTTTTCGCTGTCTTGCTTCACTGTTATCAGGTGCAGTGTTGAAAAGCGCAACCTTCCGGACATGTTCAGGATATGTCCTGGCATATTCTAAAGCCATAAATGCGTGTCCAGAATGACCCAAGATGACCACATCCTCAAGCTGAAGAGACGTTCTCAGCCTTTCAATATCGGCCAAAACGGCTTCAAGCCTCAGATCTTCTGTCCGCAATTCCCGCTTTGGCTTGGCAAATCCTCTGTGATCAGCAAATATCCATTGATATTTCTGTTTGATATCTGAGGAAAAAAGACGCGGGTAGTAAACCGCACTTCCGATCACAAGGATGGGTGCGCCCTCTCCCTCGATTCGATAAGATAAATCAAAACCGTCTGAGTGACAGATTCCCGTACGTTCCATTTCTCACGCCCCCTTTGTTTTCATTATATAAAATAAAAGCCTGACGCATGGCGTCAGGCTTTCGATATTACCGTTTTAATTCCTCAAGCGTCTTTTCCCATCTGTTCAGCACCTCTTCAGGGCTGTGAAGCTGGATACGGACACCAGAAGTCAAACCAGCATATTTCGCCACATCCTCCTTCATTGAAACGATGCGGCAGGCAAAACGGTCTCTGTCATATTCGGCTTCTTTCAGAGGCGGCAAAGGCTCGCATTGCAGCTTCACATAATGAGCGGCTCCCTTCCACCATGCCGTGAACTGCGCTTTTCCTGTGCGAAGGATGTTGGCTGCAGTCGCTGTGTTTTTCCACAGAGCGATTCGGATATCTGTTCGGCTCAGAGCGATGATTTCTCCCGCGCTGATCATAGCGGCGTGCGGCCAGCCGCCCTCCGATACAGTTTGCAGAACGAAAGCCTCATGCTGCTTCTCATTCAAGCGATTCCCGTCAAGCAGCTCAAAGAGGCGATCTGACATACAGTTCACGCTGATCAAGCCTTTCGTTCCGGCACAGCCGGAACTTCAATTGCTGTTTCTGTTTCCTTCGGATCAATTTTAAACGCTGGATTGTATTTCGCCGGATTTGTAATACTTTCCGGCTCACAGGATCTCCATGTGAAAAAACATGTTTGACACTGATAAACTTCCCATGCGCCTTCTACAGGCGATTTGCTCATGACTTCTCCCTTTTTCGAATCGCAACGAGGACATGTATGCATTTCGATCATCCTTTCCTTATTTATTCATTAAGTCCATTAATTTTTGTTCCCATTCTTTCGTTGTTAATGGTGAATCAAGCGGCTGTGAATAATGGCCTCTTGTTTCCGGCGCAACCGGTGTAGTGGCGTCAAGAATCATTTTGTGAGTGATTCCTGATGGATTAGATCCCGGGTCAAGCGGCAGGACAGATAAGTCTGGAATGATGACCGCATCGTGCTTCGGATGCATTTTGGTCGAAAGCGCCCACATGACCTGCGGCAGGTTGAATGGATCGACATCCTCGTCAACGACAATGACCATTTTGCAGTAGCCGAGTCCGTGCGGTGTTGTGAGCGCGCGCATGCCGACTGCTTTCGCAAATCCGCCATAGCGTGTTTTTGTGGAAACAATCGCGATCAAACCGTGTGTGTACATGGCGTTCACAGCCACAATTTCATTCGGATACGCTTCTTTTAACTGCTGATAAAGCGGCACACAAGTGTTAATGCCAATCATGTAATCGCATTCTGTCCAAGGCATGCCTAAGTATAAATGTTCAAAAATCGGATTGTTTCTATGATACACTCGTTTAATTTTAATAATCGGCATGCTGCGTCCACCGGAATAATGGCCTGTGAACTCACCGAACGGGCCTTCATATTCACGCTCTCCGGCAATGATTTCACCTTCAAGCACTACTTCAGCGCCCCATGGAACATCAAGATCAGACAGCTTAGATTTCACGATGCGATATGGTTCACCTTGAATTGCGCCTGCCATTTCGTATTCTGATTGATCATAAAGAAGCGGAGTCGATGCCGCCGTTGTTATGACCGGCTCACAGCCAAGCGCAATGGTGACCGGAAGATTGATGCCGCGTTCTTCAGCTTGACGCAGATGGATCGCAATATCGTGCTGCGGCACAGGCTGAATGCCAAGGCGGTCTTTTCCTTTGACCTGCATTCTATAAATTCCGACGTTTTGTTTGCCGAAATTCTCAGGATCTTCAAGATCGCGGGAAATGACACATGCTTTGTCTAGATAGTAACCGCCGTCTCCTTGGTTAATTCTGAAAAGAGGCAGTATATCGAACAAATTGATATCTTCTGTGATTTCATTTTCATGAAAAGGCGCTGATTCCTCACGTTTGACCGGCATCGGAAATTGGTCATAACGTTTCGCAAATTCAAAAAACTGTTCTTTCACCGGCGTGTCTTTCGGCATGCCCAGCATCATTGCATGGTTCGGCCAGGAGCCGATCACATTCATCGCAATTTGCGCGTTGTGATAGCCATAAATGTTATTAAATAAGAGCGCGGGGCTTTTATCGCCAAGATTGCTGGCTGCGCGTGCTGCAGCCCCTATATCCGGCTCCGGCTTTACCTCTTCATTCACTGTTAGCAGCTGTCCTTCTTTTTCAAGGGCAGCGAGAAATTCTCTGAAATCTTGATAAGCCATGATCAAGCTCCTCCTTTTTGTTTTTCAATCCCATTCCAGCGTTTCGCTTCAGGAAGGCGAATGCCGAATTGGTCCAACGTTCTGAATACAATATGGTCAACCATTTCCTCTAAGCTGCTCGGCTGATTATAAAATGCCGGCATCGGAGGAAGAATGATGGTACCCATTTTCGTAAGCGCTAGCATATTTTCGAGATGAATCTGGTTCAAAGGCGTCTCTCTCGTTAAGAGGACGAGTTTTTTTCTTTCCTTGAGCATGACATCCGCCGCACGCGTCAGCAGATTATCCGCCATCCCGGTGCGAATGCTTGCGAGAGATTTCATGCTGCATGGCGCAACAATCATTCCATCGGTATCAAACGACCCGCTTGAAATGGCTGCCGCCTGGTCCTTATGCGAATACGTGTATGTGGCCAGTTGTTCTACTTCTTTTAAGGTATAGCCTGTTTCATGTTTGATCGTGACGTTAGCCCAAGGAGACACGACGAGATGGGTTTCTACTTCGGCCGCCTTCAGCCACTCCAGCAGCCTGACCCCGAAAATAGCCCCTGTTGCCCCTGTCATTCCGACAACGAGTTTCACTTTGCCCCCTCCTTTACGCTTGAATTCTGCTTTCATTTCCATCATACTCCTGATATATCCATATGAAAAATATCTGTTAAATCTATATTTAATACCTAAAAGGTATAGTTAGGAGGCACTTTCTTTTGGACATTCGCCAGCTTCGATATTTCATTACCATTGCCCAAGAACAGAAAATCACGTCCGCCGCCAAAAAACTCCACATGGCGCAGCCGCCTTTAAGCAGGCAGCTGAAACAGCTGGAGGATGAGCTAGGTGTTGTTCTGTTTGACCGGAATAAGAAAAAACAAATGACGCTTACATATGAAGGAACTGTTTTTCTGAAAAGAGCCAAGGAGATTCTGCATAGGTTTGAGGATGCCGTCATCGAGGTACAAGAGCTGAAGGAGGAGGTAGCCGGCACGCTGGCAGTGGGTTCAACGATTTATTGCGCGGCTCTGATGCTTGAAAAAGTAACACAGATCAAAGAGAGATACCCGCACCTCACCTTTAATATTTGGGAGAATGAGCCTGCGACACTGTTAGAGCTGCTGGAAAGCCGTCAAATCGATGCTGCGGTCACGACGACACTGATCAAAAGCGATACAGTTCAATTCAAACAGCTTGATGACATTCCATGTGTGCTCGTGCTTTCAGAAGAAGCCGGGTATCCGTGCGGTGACACCATTAAAATGGAGGACATTCCTTCCTTTCCGCTGATTCTGCTGCGGCCTGTCAACGGAAAAGGCGTCTATAATCAGGTCATGAATGAATTTCATCGTTTGAATCTGGAGCCGCGCATTGTTTGCGAATGCCACGATTCCGCAACTTTGCTCAGTCTCGTCTCATCCGGATTCGGCGCGTCCATTCTGCCCGTCACGATGATTCCCGTCCATATGAGAAACCACGTTCACACCGTCCATATCGAAAACAATCCCTTCATTATGACACCGGCAGTCATGTGGAGAACAGACAGTTATTTGCCAAAACCGGTACAGCAATTTTTGGATTTGTTTTAAAAGATTTTGCCTTATGAAAACCAAATACTTGACTCATACTAAAAAAAAGTTATCCTTTAGATTTGTAAGCTAATTTTTTATTTCAATAAAATCAACCAGAAAAGTGGGGAATAAGATGAAAAAAGCATTATTGGCTTTATTCATGGTCGTAAGCATTGCCGTTCTCGCAGCTTGCGGAGCAGGAAATGACAATCAGTCAAAAGATAACGCCAAAGATGGCGATCTTTGGGCTTCTATTAAGAAAAAAGGTGTGCTGACAGTCGGTACGGAAGGAACATATGAACCGTTCACTTACCACGACAAAGACACTGACAAGCTGACTGGCTATGATGTGGAAGTCATCACAGAAGTCGCAAAACGCCTGGGACTGAAAGTCGACTTTAAGGAAACGCAATGGGACAGCATGTTTGCCGGCCTGAATTCCAAACGGTTTGACGTCATTGCCAACCAAGTCGGAAAAACAGATCGTGAAGACAAATATGATTTCTCAGATAAATACACAACATCAAGAGCCGTTGTCGTGACGAAAAAAGACAACAACGATATTAAGTCAGAAGCAGATGTAAAAGGAAAAACATCAGCTCAATCACTGACAAGCAACTACAACAAATTAGCTACAGATGCCGGCGCGAAAGTAGAAGGTGTTGAAGGCTTGGCACAATCCCTTCAATTGATCCAGCAAGGCCGCGTCGATATGACATACAACGATAAGCTTGCCGTATTGAACTACTTAAAAACATCAGGCAACAAAAACGTGAAAATCGCGTTTGAAACAGGCGATCCTCAGGAAACGTACTTCACGTTCCGCAAAGGAAGCGGCGAGGTTGTTGATCAAGTCAACAAAGCTTTAAAAGAAATGAAAGAGGACGGGACTCTTTCTAAAATTTCTAAAAAATGGTTCGGCGAAGATGTTTCTAAATAATCTGCCGGCATTGACGCTTGGCACGGCGATCCCGTGGGATCTGGTGCAGCAGTCATTCTGGCCGATACTTTCAGGGGGAATCTACTATACGATTCCCCTTACCATTCTTTCCTTTATATTCGGAATGATACTGGCGCTGATTACGGCGCTTGCCAGAATGTCGAAAGTGAGACCTTTGAGATGGGTGTTCAGCATATACGTATCCGCGATACGGGGCACTCCTCTTCTCGTTCAATTGTTCATCATTTTCTATCTGTTCCCGGCCTTTAACATCACATTAGATCCATTTCCAAGCGCAGTTATCGCCTTTTCATTAAACGTCGGCGCCTATGCATCTGAAATCATCCGGGCATCTATTTTATCCGTGCCGAAAGGGCAATGGGAAGCCGGCTACACAATTGGCATGACACATCAGAAAACGCTGTTCCGCGTCATTTTGCCGCAGGCGTTTCGTGTGTCGATCCCGCCATTATCCAATACCTTTATCAGCCTGATCAAAGATACATCCCTTGCCTCTCAGATTTTGGTCGCTGAGCTATTCAGAAAAGCTCAGGAAATCGGCGCGCGGAATCTTGATCAGATTTTAGTGATCTATATTGAAGCAGCCTTTATTTATTGGATTATCTGCTTCCTGCTTTCACTCGTCCAGCATGTCATCGAACGGCGTCTTGACCGCTACGTGGCCAAATAAGGAGGTTCCGAGTATGCTTACCGTTAAAGGATTAAACAAATCATTCGGTGAAAATGAAATTTTAAAAAAGATAGATATGAAGATTGAAAAAGGGAAAGTCATCGCCATACTTGGGCCTTCAGGTTCAGGGAAAACGACGCTGCTCCGCTGCCTGAACGCGCTGGAGATTCCGAATCGCGGGGAGCTTGCATTTGATGATTTCTCCATCGATTTCTCCAAAAAAGTGAAACAGGCAGATATCCTAAAGCTGCGCCGGAAATCCGGAATGGTATTCCAGGCGTATCACCTGTTCCCGCACCGCACAGCCCTTGAAAACGTGATGGAGGGCCCTGTTCAGGTGCAAAAACGGAACAAAGAGGAAGTCAGAAAAGAAGCGATTCAGCTTCTTGAAAAAGTCGGATTGAAGGACAAAATGGATTTATATCCGTTCCAGCTCTCCGGCGGCCAGCAGCAGCGCGTCGGCATCGCCCGTGCATTGGCGATTCAGCCTGAGCTCATGCTGTTTGACGAACCGACCTCAGCGCTTGACCCCGAGCTTGTCGGAGAGGTGCTGAAGGTTATCAAGGATTTGGCCAACGAAGGCTGGACAATGGTCGTCGTAACTCACGAAATCAAATTCGCCCAGGATGTGGCGGATGAAGTCATCTTCATCGACGGTGGCGTCATCGTGGAACAGGGACCGCCGGAGCAAATTTTCTCCGCACCAAAGGAAGAACGGACGCAGCGGTTCTTGAACCGGATTTTGAACCCGCTGTAAAATCTTAAAAAAACCCAAAACGAATGCCGTTTTGGGTTTTTTCTTTTATAAGATCTAGTAATAACTCCTAGAAGTTTGCGGTTTTTTTGCGGACAAGCATCATATTGCAAATGATATGGGGTCAGCAGTACCATCATCACACGTAGGCGTTAAAATTAACGAATGGTATAAGATGATTCGTCAATTTAGTGTACCTGATGCTGAAGTTTTAAAGGCAGAGGTTGAGCTAGAAATAAAGGCAATGGAAGAGGATCAAGATTTACTCCTCTATTATTCTCTTATGTGTTTTCGTCACCAATTGATGTTAGATCCTTAGAACCGCCAGAGAAAAAATATAAGCGACCAAGCATCTCAGAACTGCTTGAGAAAATTGAAAACCGCCAAAAAAGGCTTACTGGTCTTCTTAAATATTATTCATTATTTTTCCGTGGAATGTATGAATTTGATCAAAAAGACTATGTAGAGGCAATCCATTATTATCGAGAAGCTTTACACAAGGCTGAACATTTGAAAGGAAAACAAGCAAATAGGATTATCGGGGTAATCCACCATAACTTAGGACTGGTATCAACAAGAGGTGGAAATCTTACAGATGCTGAGTATTTTTTCAGAAGAGCATTAGAAATGAAAGATCACATGAACACAGCTAATAGTATTAGGACATTATATATGATGGCAAATGTGATTTATCAATCTTCTAAACTGGATGAAGCACATTTATTTTATGAAAAAGCATTAAAACTAGCCTTGCATTTTAATGAAGAAGAATATAAAGCAAAATTAACAATCATTTATTCAATTTATGAAGAGTATAATGAGAAAGAAGTGGAGCGCAGCCTTAAATATTCGGAAAAGAAATGTCTATGGTCTGAATATGCAGAATTAACAGAAAAGATAGGTGACTTTCATTTTGAAACAGGAAATTTTACCGAAGGAAGGAATTTCTTAAAGAGGACTATAAATGCCCAAACTCAAATACTAAAAGTTACGGAGGCGCTATAATGAAAAAACTTATTATCAGCACCGCTTTGATTGGTTTCCTTTTTGCTGGTTTATTAAATGCAGGATCATACGCTAACGAGTCAGACTCATTTCAAGTAGCAGAAAAGGCAATAAATATTTAAACCAAAACAGGGCTGCCACAGGCGCCCCTTTTTTTTGTTGAGCCCCTTTCGCCTATTCCGCCCTTCTGTCAGATGTGCTACAATGACAATCGACTGATTTTTACGAAAGAAGGGACCTCACGTGAAGCAAGAACTTGTTCTGCGCTGGACATTTTATTTTGCCGGTTTGATCATTTTGGCTTTTGGTGTATCCCTGACGATAGAAGGAAAAGCACTCGGCATTAGCCCGTGGGATGCATTTCATTACAGCCTGTTTCAGCACTTCGGGCTTACCGTCGGCCAGTGGTCCATCATTATTGGAGCGCTCATCGTCGGATTAACGTCATTGTTTACGAGGGCTTGGCCAAAAATTGGGGCGATCCTGAATATGGTGCTCATTGGTATATTTATAGATTTTTTCAATTTCATTCTGCCTGCCCCCTCGACCTACACGGGCTCCGTCATCGTCTTCTCTCTCGGTGTGCTCCTGATCGGCTACGGCGTCGGTGTTTATGTATCAGCAGGCCTTGGCGCGGGGCCGCGTGATTCACTGATGATGCTGATTACAGAAAAAACCGGCTGGAATGTGCAATGGGTGCGGAACGGCATGGAAATAACAATTTTATTTGCGGCATGGGGCATGGGCGGCCCGATCGGTTTTGGCACTATTTTGACCGCCATCCTCACCGGACTCATTTTGCGCTTTTCATTGCCCCAGTCAATCCAGCTGCTGAATTATGCTGTGGCAAGGCGGACAGCCGCTGTGAAAGCATCTCCGCCTATACACTAAAACAAAGCCGCCTCGGCTTTGTTTTTTTATTTTCTCCTCTATATGAGTCTTGTTGAAGTATGATAGGATGGTTTTGACAATCTTTTGCAGACGGAGGATCTAGAATGAAGATTTACGGAATGTATATGGACCGCCCGCTTTCACAGGAAGAGACTGAACGGTTAATGTCTTTCATATCGCCTGAAAAACGGGAGAAATGCCGGAGATTTTATCATAAAGAAGATGCTCACCGCACCCTGCTGGGAGATGTGCTCGTTCGCTCAGTCATCAGCGGACAGTATCAGCTGGACAAAGCCGACATCCTCTTCAGCGCGCAGGAATACGGGAAGCCCTGCATCCCTGATCTTCCTAACGCCCATTTCAACATTTCTCACTCTGGCCGCTGGGTCGTTTGTGCGTTTGATTCACAGCCGATTGGCATCGATATTGAAAAAATGAAACCGATCAGCCTTGAGATCGCCAAACGTTTCTTTTCAAAAACAGAGTACAGCGACCTTTTGGCAAAAAATAAGGACGAGCAGACAGACTATTTTTATCATCTATGGTCAATGAAAGAAAGCTTTATCAAACAGGAAGGCAAAGGCTTATCGCTTCCGCTTGATTCCTTTTCAGTGCGCCTGCACCAGGACGGGCAAGTATCCATTGAGCTTCCGGACAGCCATACACCATGCTATATCAAAACCTATGAGGTGGATCCCGCCTACAAAATGGCTGTGTGCGCCGCGCACCACGATTTCCCCGAGGATATCACAATGGTCTCGTACGAAGCGCTTTTATAAGTGGCTCATCAGCAGCTTGACGCCATGCTCAATATCTTCCGTTTTCACATTGGAAATACTGATTTTTAATAGATTTTCTTTCGGATAATCTGATAAATAATGACGGTCTATCGCCTCAAGGAGAACCCCTTGTTTTTTCAGCCTTTGAATCACCCTTGAGGCTGGCAGATCCCGAGGAAGCACCAGATGGGTGTGCATGCAGGGTGCCTGTCCGCTGGAGAACGTAAAGCGGCCGCTTCCCAGCTGCCTATGTGTTTGGATGGCTTGATGAAGCCTCAGTGACCGTTCCTTATAGGAAGCGCGGATCTTCTCCTTATGCCTGCCGTACATGCCGCTTTTCAGATAAATCTCCAACGCTGCTTGAGAAATCATCGAGCAGTCGATGTCGTTCAGCTTTTTGTACGTGTGAAACGTGTCAGCCAGCGCATCCGGCAACACAGCGGCCCCCACGCGAAGGCCGGGGAACATCATTTTCGAGAAGCTTTTCAAATAAATGACATGCGAGGACAGATCATATGCGTACAGCGGATCTGCCTTTTTATTTTCCTCCAAATCACCGAGATAATCATCCTCAACGAGATAGACATCATACATTTCTGCCAGTCTCACAAGCTCTTGTTTATCTCGCTCTGACAAAGAGCAGCCAAGCGGGTTATGGAAACGCGGCATCGTATAAAAAAATTTGATCGATTCTGTCTGAAACAGCCGCTCGACCTCGGCTATATCTAGCCCCTCTTCTGTTCTTCTCACTCCGATAGCAGGAATCCCAAGCGTCTCAAGCTGTTCAATCATCAAATGATAGCCCGGCTGTTCAATGGCGATCTTCTCTTTCCCATTTGGAAACGGCATTGCACAAAGCAGGGACAACGCCTGCTGAACACCTGATGTGATGAAAATATGCCGTTCATCCGCAAATACCTGCTGATTGGCCAGCAGCTTTCGGAGTACGCGAATGAGTGATGGAAGCCCCTTTGGCGTTCCATAAATAAACAAATCATTTTTGTATGTATCAATCGCTTTGTTGATGCAGTGCTGAAAATCAAGATATGGAAACACCTCGGGGTCCGGTGCAGATGTGGCAAAGTCGATGGGGCCCGGCTGCCCGCTTTTTGATTTTCCCGTCTTTTTCACAATATAATAGCCGCTTTTCGGAACCGAGTAGATGAGGTGGCGCTTTTCCAGCTCCTGCAGCGCGCGGATCACTGTGCTTTTGCTGACTTGGCAGCGGGCGGACAGCTGACGGATGGACGGGAGCCTGTCTCCTTCTTGATAGGCGCTGCTTTGCATCATCTCCTCTATCCTCGTTAAAAGACTCATATATTTCTCCATGCTTCTCCCCCTGTTTTGTACCGGTACAGTTCATTGTTTTTCTCATTGTACCGTTCTGGTCACAGCCATACAATAAAATAAAGCGACCGGCGCTGCAATTCAGATAAAGGAGCACCTCCCATTATGGTTAAAAATCAGCAAGCCTCCGCTTATATGGCGGCTATCTTATATTCGTTCATTATCGGTTTATCCTTTCTATTCGTAAAAATCGCACTGCAAACAGCTGAACCGTTTGATATTCTGGCACACCGGTTCACCATTGCGTTTGCCGCGGCCACTGTACCGGTCTTATTCGGCTGGGTAAAGCTATCAATCCGTGTAAAGGACGTCATTGCCATTTTGCCGCTCGCCCTGCTGTATCCGGCATTGTTTTTCAGCTTTCAGGCATTCGGCCTTGTGTACTCCTCCTCCTCTGAAGCGGGGATTATTCAGGCAGCGATTCCGATTTTCACGATGATCCTTGCCGCCTATGTGTTAAAGGAACGCTCGACATGGACGCAGAAGGGCTTTACGGTTTTATCCGTTGCCGGCGTCATGTTTATTTTTGTGATGAAAGGCGTTGACGTGGAATCAGCCAGCTTAAAAGGATCTCTGCTGATCCTGCTGTCCGCTTTGTCCTCCGCGATGTACAATACCGCTGCCAGAAAAATGACGCAGCGGTTCAAGCTGACCGAGCTCACCTACATCATGTCAGCGATCGGCTTTGTCGCCTTCAACGCCATCGCCCTTGTGCGCCACGGAGCGGCTGGAACTGTCGGCACTTATGTTCAGCCATTCCGGGAGCCCGATTTTGTTCTCGCGATTGTATATTTGGGCGTGCTGTCTTCACTCGTCACTTCGTTTTTGTCCAACTATACGCTATCGCGGATTGAGGCGTTTAAAATGAGCGCTTTTAATCATGTGTCTACCATCGTGACGATGATTGCAGGAGTGGTGATTCTAAACGAAAGCCTGGCCTGGTATCATCTTGCCGGAGCGGTTTGTATTATTATTGGCGTGCTGGGGAGCAATACCAATCTGCAGAAAAAGACAAATCGCCATAGGGCCCCTGCAAAAAAATGAGAAATTATGCTAGACTGGTAGGAAAAACATGGTTTGAGGTGTAAGGTTACCGTATGACTCAATATGCTAGTGAAAGTATTAATCTTCCAGGAGAGATTACTTTTAAAGACGTAAGAGAAATCTTTTTTTATCAACTCAGAAAAATCTCATTCTTTTACTTTATATTGTTTTGCGCCATTTTTGCTGCAGTTCATTTCATTAACGGATGGCCCCGTATTGTTTATGGCAGCGAAGCGCTTAACTTGTTTATGAATAGTATTTTCATTATCGTGATGTCTGTTCTGTTTACACTGCTGCTCCTCCTTCTTCTATATGTAAAGTTTTTCAGAGCATACAAGAAGAACGAACGGATCAAATCCAAAAGAACGTATACCCTCAATCAAGAAGGAATCCGTATATGTTCTAAAAAGTATGACCTTATTTTTAATTGGAATGAAATCACGGCTGTTTTCGAATATAAAAATATCTTCCGGATCAATACATCCAGCAGCCAATATATTGCGATACCAAAACATTTTTTTCATTCCAAAGAGGAGATGAACAGATTCCGAGGAATTATCCTTAATCATACCGAAACAAAAAAAGTAAAATTCAAAAAGGATCAGCGCTAACAGTGCTGATCCTTTTATATTGATTGATGCGTTTCTTTTGCCTTCTGTTTATCTAAAAACGGCACCAGCTCTATTCCAGCCGATACACCTACAAACACGATGCACACAACAACAATCAGCAGATAATCATGGGCCATGTCAAAAAACAACCCGCCTGCATACACGCTGAGAGCTCCGGCGATCTGATGAATAAAGAAATTGATGCCTAACAGCGAGCCGATCAATCCTGTTTGATAGCTTTCTGAAATAGACGCCGCCGTCAGCGGGATCACACCTGTGTAACTGAGCCCGAATAACAGGATAAAACTGAAGTACCAAAGTTCGCTGTGATGGATTCCGAGAATGGGAATGAGCAGGCAAATCAGGCTGAGCAGCCGAATGAAAAATAAAATGGATAACATCATGCTTCTGCTGCCGAGGAGATCTGACAGCCAGCCTGCCAGTAATCCGCCAATGATAATAAACGCCCCGAACGCGGCCATCATTCCGTTGACATGAGAGACATGTGCATCCTTCAGCATCGGAACGAGATGAGCATCAATGATTCCCATTGTAAATCCGCATGTAAACACGCCGAAGTAAAGGATATGAATAAGACGAGACTGCTTTACCACGTTCCAAAATCCCCGCCAGTCATAAGATTTTTTCACTGACGGCGCTTGCACATGTGGCGGGTGTTTCATCCCGAAGGCAAGGAGCGGCAGCAGAACTGCCGCCATGACGATGCCCAATAGAGTATAGGTGTTTTGCCAGCCGGCATGATACGGAGCCGCGGCCCAAATGGGCGAGAGCAACAGCAGGCCCGCTGAGTTGGCATTGGTCAAAATAGCGAGCGCCAGACCTTTGTGTGTGTCAAACCAGCGGCTGATGAAATACTGGGTCGTCACGCCGACTGCACACGAATAGCCAATTCCGCCGAGCACTCCGTAAATGGCAGAAAACACATGAACATTCGGTGAATACGGAAGCACCAAAAAGCTTGCGCTGATACAAACAGCTCCGAGCGCCATAATTTTTCTGACGCTGAACCGGTCAATAAAAAAACCGACAAAAAACTGAACGATGCCCGTTGTAATCATAAAAATGCTGACTGAAACCGAGATCAGCGACCTATCGGCATGGAAGGTATCCGCCATCGGCAGCATAAAAAATTGAAAGGAATTTCTGAATGAGTTCATTCCGATGGCGAAAACAAACGTAAACAGCAATACAAACCATTTCATCTTGGGAGACGCGTGCATGTTTCGACCTGCCTTTATTTGAGTATTGCGACTATTATATCATGTAAAAATTTACATTCGGTACAAAAAAAGCGGAACAGCCAGCGCTGTCCGCTTTTGATCACGATTGAATGATCGGATGCTGATTCAATATCGCAAAAATCCGTTCTGCCACTTCTTCCGTATGTGACAGCAGAAACATGTGCCCGCCGGCAAATTCATGGAATGTGATGTCTTTCGCCCACTTCTTCCAGCCTTCCGCATCCCGTATGCATTTTTCATCATCCAGCCCGTTAAAGACATGAACAGGCGATTGGATCGGGCTCAGATCGTGAAGCTCAAATTGTTCAAGGGCCCGGTAATCTGATCGGAAGGAAGGCAAGAAAAAGGACATGACTTCCTTATTTTCAACGAGCTCCGCTGGCATCCCGCCTAATTTGATAATATGATCGAGAAACTGATCATCAGGCAGATGGGACACTTTCTTCCGCTGAATATGCGGCGGCTGTATCGCAGAAATGATAACCGCCTGCGGAAATATGCCTTCCCGCTCCAGCTTTTGCGCCAGCCTGAAGGTGATCATTCCGCCCATACTGTGTCCAAACAGCACAAACGGCCGATCAGGACGAAGGTTCAATTCTTGTTTGTACAAATCGGTCAGCTCTTCGAGATCCTCAATAGCTGACGTTTGATTCGTTCCGTGCCCTGGCGGCTCGGCAGCGAGCATCTCACACTCCCCTTGCAAAAAAGCATGGAGAGGGCGAAACGATGCCGAGTAGCCGCCGGCAAATGGAAAACAGATGAGCTGCGTTTGTTCCGACGCATCAAATGATTTGAAGAGTTGGCTCATTGGCCGTCTCCTCCTTTCACACTTCATTTAGGAAACCGTTATGGTTTGTGTATTAAGAAATTCGAGCAAAATCCCTGCATTCCTATCTAGCGTTTCGCCCTGTAGCATTTCAGCGTGTGTTCCGAAGCCTCTTTTCACACGATAAGCACCTGTTGTTGCCTCTTCCCACGATGTAAGCCATTCCGGCATGTCAAAATCAGCGCCAGAAGTCAGCAGATCAATATCCGCTTTCACCTGGCCTGTGCTGACCAGGTTGACGTAGTAAGAGTAGAAAGCGTGTGTTTTTTGCTTGAGGCCTTGTTTGACGGCCTCGCTGTTGAGCGCTTCATTGTCACGGTTGACATTCATCAACGCTTCAACATCACTCTCAACCGTACGTCCGTCCAGATCACTGACACCTTGTTTTTTATAGGAATCCACCATGATGATCCGCTGAACAATGCGTCCTTGTTCCTCAAGTCTTTTGGCAGCTTCAAACGCCAGGCTGCACCCCGCTGAATACCCGAACAGTGTCAAAGGCCCTTCCGGCTGAAGCTTCTGAATCAAATCCGCATAGCGGTCAATCCGGTCTTCCTCTTCAATAAAATCAAAGGCGTACAGCTTGTATGACGGCAGGCGGCTGGACAGATTTTGGTACATAAGGCCATAGCCCAAGACCGGCGGGAATGCGAAAATGATCTGATCCTGATCGGGATTCATTATTGTTACATCCTGCAATCCATCTGAGCCCCCGTTTTTCAAATACGCTGACATACTGGCGATCGTCGGCGCTTCAAACAAGACCTTTACCGGGAGATCAATCCCGAGCTCTTTCTTGATGCGGGAAGTGGCGGTCATTGCCTTCAAGGAGTGCCCACCGAGCACAAAGAAATCATCATGAATGCCGACTTGCTGTCTGCCAAGAACATCAGACCAGATTTGTGCGATCGTTTCTTCCGTCTCATCTCGTGGCCCGATCCATTCTTCCGCCAGCTGATCCTGATCCGGTTTTGGCAACAGACGTTTATTGACCTTCCCGTTTGTCGTTAAAGGAAGCTCGTCCAAGAAAGTAAAGGTTTGCGGAACCATGTAAGCAGGAAGCTGTTTTTTCAGGTGCGCCTTTACGTCTTGAGCTGAAAGCTGCGCCCGGTTCACGAGGTAGGCGTTGATTGATGCATCGCCAGACTCATGGCCATCTGCCACAACGACCGCATCTTTCACACCTGGATATTCCTGCAGCTGCTTTTCGATTTCTTCAAGCTCAATCCGGTGTCCGCGTATTTTGACTTGGTCGTCAATCCGGCCAGCGTATTCAATCGTTCCGTCCGGCAGCCAGCGTGCTAAGTCCCCTGTACGGTAAAGTGTTTCTCCCGGTTTGAAAGGGTTCGTGATAAACTTTTGTTTCGTCAGGTCATGACGGTTTACATACCCTTTAGATACGCCCATTCCGCTAATGCACAGTTCTCCGACCGCCCCGAATGGCTGGAGCTGGTTTTGCTCGTTAAGTATATAAACACTAGCATTGCTGATCGGCTTTCCGATCGGCAATGAGGAGATGGAATCCGGTATATCATGCACGACGTGAGCGGTCGCAAACACCGTTCCCTCAGTCGGCCCGTAGCAGTTAATCAGCTTGCCCGGCCCCATGATTCGCAGCGCTTTTCTGACGTGAGGCACAGACGCACGCTCTCCGCCAAATAACACGCAGCGAAGCCCTCTCATCCAATCCTCTCCCGCATCTATGAGAAGATTAAATAGAGCAGTTGTCGCAAACATGACATTGACATTCTCCTGCTGGATCAAATCTGTGAGCCGTTCTGTATCAAGCAGCGTATGTTCATCTGCGATAATGAGCCTTGCCGCATTTAATATTGAAGCGTAGAAATCAAAGGTAAACGCGTCAAAGGCATAATTCGAAACAGATAAGAACGTATCTTTTTCAGAAAATGCCATGTAGTCTACGTGCTTGACCAATCCTTGAATATTGGCATGAGTGGTGATATTGCCCTTCGGCTTTCCGGTTGTGCCGGACGTGTACATGATATATGCCGGATCATCGGGTTCAATCGCGATTGCTGGGTCGCTTTCCTGTTCTGCAAATCGTGTTTGATCATCGATGAAGAGCGTTGTTCCTGTATACGGCAGCTGAGCCGCTTTTTCTTTCATCTCCTGATGTGTCAGCAGACAGGCTGCCGCACTGTCAGTCAGCATATATGAAATTCGGTCCTCAGGCAGCTTTGGATCAACCGGCAGATAAGCCGCTCCTGCCTTTAATACGCCGAGAATGCCGATCACCAGTTCAAGCGAACGCTTCGTGTACAACGCTACAACGGAGCCTTTGCCCACGCCTTGCTTTTGCAATCGGCGTGCAAGGCGGTTTGCTTCCTCATCTAATTCGCGATAGGAAAGCGTCTGGCCGGAATACGCAAGCGCCGGTGCATCCGGATTGACGTTCACCGCTTCCTTGAACCACTCCGTCAGAGGCTTTGCCTCATGAGTTTGAGCCGGCGGGTTTAAGCCAGTAAGCAGAAACGCTCTCTCCTTGTCGTCAACGAGATTGATCGTGCTGACAGGCTGATCCGGCTTTTCGATGAGTTGCTGAATCGATGTGAGAAGCTGAGATTTCAGGCGCAGGATAAACGCCTCATCAAACACATTCTCGTTATAGGCTAGCTTAATCAGCATCTCATCCCCCGGGGAAGCCATCAGGTTAAGATCATAATTCGACTTCTCAAAAACATGTACATCCTCCATATCAAAGCCGTTTTCACTGTTTTCTTCATTTTTTGCATCCTGTAGCGGATAATTTTCAAAGACAATGATATGGTCAATCAGTTTTGGCTGATCGGCCTGTGTTTGGATGTCATAGAGCGGCACATATTGATGCGGCTCAGACTGAAGCGATTGCTCCTGCAGCTGCTTGAGCAAACCGTTAAATGTGATATCCTCAGACAGTTTCACACGTCTTGGGACAACGTTGATAAACAGCCCGACCATATGTTCAACGCCTTTGATTTCCGCGGGACGCCCAGAAACGACTGTGCCGAAGGTCAAATCATCAGACTGCTGATAACGGCTGATCAATACGCTCCAGACTGCCTGAAGTGCTGTACTCAAAGTGGTATGCTGCGATTTAGCAAGCTCGGTAAAGGCCTTTGTTTCCGCCTCCGGCAGTGAGAAGAGCAGTTCTTTCGGCTCGTAGCCGTCCGTTTGTTTCTTTCTTTGCTCCGCAAACGTCGTCTGTCCTTCAAAATCCTCTAAATACTCTCGCCAGTAACGCAGTGATGCTTGTTTATCCTGCTTTTCAAGCCACTTGATATAGTCTTTATACGGTTTGACAGGCGGCAAACTGTACGGCTTTTGTTCGCGCAGGGCATTGTATACCTTGAACAGATCCTGCACGACGATACCGAAGCACCAGCCGTCCAAAATAATGTGGTGGTAGCTCCACACCCATTCAAAGCTTTCTTCAGCTTTTTTGAAAATGGCTGCCCGCATGGGAATATCCCGCGTCAAATCAAAACCCCTGATCTTATCCTGTTCTTTGTATTTATTGATTTTGGCTGTTTGCTCGCTGTCCGTTAAGTGTGTCAAATCGATTTCTTCTATATGAAACTGCCGTTTTTTCAATACGACTTGGACAGGTCTTTTTACTTTTTCGTGAATGAACACGGTACGAAATACATCGTACCGGTCCATGATCACATTCATGCTTTCTTCAAGACATTTGATATTCAAGCTGCCTTTTACTTTCATCGTGATTTGTTCAAGGTAAAAGCTCTGGCCGGGATTCAGGATGGTATGAAACAGCATCCCTTCCTGCATCGGCGATAGGTAATACATATCTTGAACCTGATCCTTGCTAAATTGACTCATATGCTTCGCTCCCGCCTTCTGTAATTCCCTTGCGTTTATTTTAAATTCTCCTCAAGCATGTCAAAGATATCGCCCATCTCGTCCATTCCAAGGTCTTCAGCACTGAAGTCGCTTGGCGTGAATTCCTTCTCTTCTTTTTCCGTACAATGGCGGATCAGCATCAGGAGATTTTCTTTAAACCGTTCCATTTGCTCCTCGACTGTAGCTCTTTCAAACTCCTTCTCATTGTAGGAGCAAGAAAGCACAAACCGGCTGTTTCTGACCATGCCGCTGAAGCTTAAAGCGTACAGTGCTTCTGATTCTTCGCTTACTTGGTGCCCCATATCGAAAGCGGACGGCTCAAAGAAGTCGGTTTTTACCTCACTGTCGAATTGGCCTAAATAGTTGAAGCTGATTTCTGGCGTGAAGCCCTTTGTTTCCGCTGTTTCTGTGACATAACGGAGAATGCCGTAGCCAACACCTTTGTCCGGAATGCGGCGCAGGTTTTCTTTGACTGTTTTGATCACGGCTGAGGCATCTGCTTCAGACATGTCGAGCACAACAGGATATTGTGCCGTAAACCAGCCGACCGTTCTGGAGATATTCACATTCGGGATGATGTCCTCCCGTCCGTGTCCCTCCAGGTTAATGCCGATTTTGGCACCGTCTGTCCATTCTTTCATCGTTAAACCGAGCGCGCTGAGAAGAATATCATTGATCTCGGTTCCATATGGCTGATGAACATCCGTTAAGAGATGTTTGGTGTCCTCTTCCGTTAATTCACAAATGACGGATTTTGTATGCTTGACGATCCGCTGCTCTGTTTCGTAGTCCTTCGGCACAGGAGAAACCTGTTCAGCGTCAATTTGCGACCAGTATTCAGCCTGCTGTAAAAGAGCTGCTGATTGGCTGAATGCCGCCAGTTCTTCCGCCCAATCCTTGAAGGAATTTGTTTTTTGCGGGAAGACAACGCTCCCTTCCTTTTCAGCCTGCACGTAGCCTGAAGCAAAATCTTCAAGCAAAATCCGCCATGATACGCCGTCGACCACGAGATGGTGTACAGCGATGAGCAGGTGATCGCCAGCTTCCGTACGGTATTGCTCCGCCTTCAGAAGCGGTCCGTTTTGCAGATCGAGACTGCTTTGCAGCCTGTCCGCGAGAATCTTGATCTGGCTTTTCAGCATCTCTTCATCAGTGCCGTACAGATCCACGATTTCGAAGCTGACCTTGCTTTCGCCGATTGGTTTGTATGCTTGAATGATCTCTCCGTCTTCCTCACGGTAGACCATGCGGAGCGCGTCATGGTGCTCGATCAGTGCCTGCAATGTTTTCTCCACCCGTTCAGGATCAAAGCCCTTCGCGGCGTGAAGCATCACTGATTGGTTCCAGTGGTGCTTGTTCGTGAAGTTCTTTTCATAGAACCAGCGCTGAATCGGCGTCAGAATGACTTCGCCCTCCACAGGCCCTTGGTCTGCCTGTTTGCCTTCGGCACGCTCCACGTATTGGGTCAGCTCCTCAATCGTCGGGTGCTGGAAGAGATCTTTCATCTCCAGCTTCCAGCCGTGCTGGTTCAAGCGGCTCGCCATTTGGATTCCTTTGATGGAATCTCCGCCGAGTGAGAAGAAATTGTCGCTGACACCGATCTCCGAAATGCCGAGCACGTCCTGCCAGATGCCGGCAAGCAGCTCTTCCATATCCGTTGTCGGCGCTTTGTATTCTCCGCTTCCCGCTTCGATGTCCGGCTCAGGCAAGGCTTTGCGGTCAACCTTTCCGTTTGCCGTAACTGGAAGCTCGTTCAGCGTCACCCAGAACGCCGGAATCATGTAGTCCGGCAGGGTTTCTTTCAACGAAGACTTTAATGCTTCTATGTCAGCTGTTTCCGGTGTGACGTACGCCGCGATCGCTGTATTGCCGCCTTTATCTTTGACAGCTGTTACCGCCGCATCCTGCACCTCAGAAAGCTGGGCGAGCTGGACTTCGATTTCTGAGAGCTCGATCCGGTAGCCGCGGACCTTGACCTGCTGGTCGATCCGGCCGATGTATTCGATGCCGCCGTTCTCCCATTTCACCAAATCGCCGGTGCGGTACATGCGTTCACCTGGCACAAACGGATCAGCGACAAACCGCTTCGCGGTTTCGTCTTCTTTATTCAGATAGCCTCGCGCCAATCCGCGTCCCGCCACGCAAAGCTCTCCGGCTACGCCTTCCGGCTGTACCTGATTGCCCTCGCCAAGAATGTACACTCTCGTATTGGCGATTGCCTGCCCGATGGAAAGCGAGCCTTCCTCCGGATTGATCTCTGTACTTGTGGCAACGACCGTATTTTCAGTCGGCCCGTAGTTGTTAACGAGCGTGTACGGCTGTTTCACGGCACGCTTCAGTTTGTCTCCGCCTGTCAGCAATACGCGGAGTGATGTGTTCTCAAGCTCCATGAACTGTTCCGCAAGCTGTGTCGGCAGGAAGGTGATCGTTACGCCGTTCGTTTCGAAATAGTCGTTCAGGCGAACGATATCAAGTCGGATAGCTTCATCGATGACGTGAAGCTCGGCGCCGGTTGTCCAGGTCGGGAACATCTCCCAAATGGAGGCGTCGAATCCGAAGCCCGCGTACTTCGCACTGCGGTCCTCCGCTGTCATGCTGAACGCGTCGTGGTGCCAGAAGCACAGGTTCACAAGCGCATGGTGCTCGACCATGACACCCTTCGGCTGTCCGGTCGTTCCAGACGTGTAAATCATGTACGCGAGGTTCTCCGCGTTTGTATCCGTCTCTGGATTTTCCTCATCGTTTTCATCAAGCGGCAGGCTCAGAATCGTACGGTTGCCATCAAGAAGAATGACCTCTCCCGTATAGCTGTCCGGCACTGCGATGCCTTCCTGTTTCAAGAGAAGCTTCGCACCGCTGTCTTGTAAAATATAGTCAATCCGCTGATCCGGATAGTCAGGATCAATCGGCACAAACGCCGCTCCCGCCTTTAAGACGCCGAGCACCGCGGCGGACATTTCCAGCGACGGCTTCGTGAGAACACCGACGCGCTCATCCGGGCTGATACCGCAGTCGATCAGAATCCGGGCAAGACGGTTCGCCTTCGCATTCAGCTCGCCGTACGTCCACGACTGGCCTTTGTATGTGACAGCCGGGCGATCTTTGTGGCGCTGGGCAGTCTCTTCGAATAGCTGATGAACGGTTTTGTCTGTCGGCACAGGCAGCGTTTTGCCCGTCCATGCCTCGAGAAGCGTTTGTTTTTCTGTTTCGGTGACAAGTGATAGGCTGGAAAGCGGCTGGTTCGGATTTTCCGCAACAGCTTTTAGTAAACGCAGAACGTATTCGCTCCATTTCTCAGCCGTTTCTTTTGAGAACAGATCAGTCGCATATTCGAGCTGCAGACCGATGCCGTTTTCATCAGTGAATCCGCCTAATGTCAGATCAAACTTAGACGTTCCCTGATGGGACTCGTAAGGTGAAATGCTTAGCTTCTCCAATGTAAGCTGTTCTTTATCAGGATTTTCTGTCGTCACCATCACGTTAAACAATGGATTTCGGCTCATATCCCGAGGGAGATCAAGCTGATTGACTAAGTCCTCAAACGGATATTCCTGATGCTCCAGCGCTGACAGGTTCGTCTGCTTCGCTTGCTCCAGGAGCTCTGCAAATGTTTGCTGTTCTTCCGCTTCCATTCTTAAGGCAAGCGTATTGACGAACATTCCCGGCATGTCTTGGACATCAGCATTCATCCGGCCGGCAGTAACGGAGCCGATGACGATATCCCGCTGTCCGGAAATTTTGCTTAAAAAGACGTGGAAAACAGCGTGAAGCACCATGTGCAAGGTCGTTCCGGTTTCTGCGAGCAGTTTTTCTACCGCCTTTGCCGTCTCGCTTCCCGTACGGAAACGGACCGTGTCCCCTTTAAAGCTTTGCACAGGCGGACGGGCGTAATCGAGCGGAAGATCAAGCTCCGGCAGCTCGCCTGAAAGAACCGAGAGCCAGTACGCCTCATGCTCCTTCATCCGTTCCTTTTGCTCAGCTTCATTTTGCCAAACGGCGAAATCCTTATAATGAAGCGCCGGCTCTGGAAGCTGCTCTCCTTTGTAAAGCAACGCCAATTCTTTTACAAAAATGCCTCTTGATACCCCGTCTGCGATGATGTGATGCATATCTAAAAGCAGCAAATGTTTTTTCGCTTCTATGCGAAGCAATGCTGCGCGAATGAGCGGTGCGCCGTTTAAGTCGAATGGCCGGATAAAGTCCTTGATCTTTTGTTCCGCTTCATCTTCTTTCACTTCAAACACATGAAGATCAATCGCCGCCTTCTCAATAATGCGCTGAACAGGCTCACCGTTTGCTTCCATAAATGATGTCCGCAATGACTCGTGGCGGTTTACAAGCTGATTGAGTGAGTCGCGCAGACGTGAAATATCAAGCTCGCCTTCCATCAGAAGAACAGATGGCATATTGTAGCTGATCGTCTGCCGGTCAAGCTGATTCAGTACATACATCCGTTTCTGCGCGGATGACAGTGGGTACATATCCTGTTTGTCAGCCGGTTTGAGCACGTGATGGCCGCCTGAAACTGACGATGCCTCCATGCAAGCCGCAAGCTGGCGAACAGTCGGCTGCTCGAACAGCGCTTTAAGCGGTACGGTTTTCTCCAATTCAGCCTGAATGTTGGCAATGAGCATCATCCCTTTTAATGAATGGCCGCCTAAATCAAAGAAATTGTCGTCGATGCCGATCGCTTCTATGCCAAGCGTTTTCTTCCAAATGCGGCATAGGCTCTCTTCAAGCTCTGTTTCCGGTGCGGCTGAGGTCCTGCGTCCGGATTGTTCCGTGTTCGGCTTCGGCAATGCGTTTCTGTCGGTTTTCCCGTTTGCCGTCAGCGGAATGGCGTCCACCTGCACAAAGAAAGCAGGAATCATATGAGACGGCAGTGTTTGTGAAAGCTGGTTGCGGAGCACTGCTTTTTCAATGGCTTGATCCGCCGTATAATACGCACAAAGCTCTTGAAGCCCGCCCTCGGAAACTGCTAGTACAACCGCTTCTTGAATTCCGCTGAGGCTGAGCATGACCGTTTCAATTTCTTTCGGCTCAATGCGATAGCCGCGGATTTTCACCTGATCATCAGCCCGGCCGATAAATTCAAGCGTACCGTTAGAAAGTCTCCGTACGACATCTCCGGTTTTGTACATGAGACTGCCCGGCGAATATGGATTTTCAACAAATCTCTCGGCTGTCAGCTGAGGCCTGTTGAGATATCCTCTAGCAAGCCCCTGTCCCGTGATATAGAGCTGGCCGCTCGCTCCCGGAGGCACAAGCTTTAACGCCTCATTTAAGACAAGCGCACCGGCATTCGCAATCGGCTGCCCGATTGTCGGGCATTGCGCGAATGCATCCGGTTCAGACAGATTAACCCGTCCGGCGATGGCGCCGATTGTTGCTTCAGTCGGGCCGTAATGATTGATAAATTCGGTATGTCCATACATCTTGCGGAAGGCCAGAACATCATTCGGGATGATTTTTTCTCCTCCCAAGACGATCAAGCGCAAGGATTCAAAGTTTGGCTCTTTTGTAAAGCTGGCCGTGTTCACCACCGTATGGAACAGAGACGGTGTCAGTTTGATATATGTGATCCCGTGTTCCTTGATATAACGCCCCATTTCATCCGGCGCCGTATAGGTTTCCTTCGGCACGATGTGGAGCTCGCCCCCTGCCAGAAGCACAGGGAACATGCTCGTATAGCCTAGGTCGAATGCGTAAGACGAAAGCAATACAGTTTTATCGGTTTCCTTCAGGCCCGCCTCTTCACTAAACCAAGAAACATAGTTTGTCAGATTGCGATGCTCGATCTGCACGCCCTTCGGCTTCCCGGTCGTACCGGACGTATAAATGACGTATGCAAGATTGCGAGATCCGGAGATCGGAGAGGGGCGCTCCTTACTTTCATTTCTCCATTTTGCATCATCAAGGTTGATGATTGTCCCTTCATATTGCCCAATGGCCGTCATGTTTCTTTCGTTCACGACCGCAATTCTCGCACCGCTGTCCTCTAATGAATAGCGGATTCGTTCCTCAGGCGTATCAGGATCAATCGGCAGGAAAGCTGCCCCCGCTTTCATGACACCAAGAATCGATACCATAACCTCAGCTGACCGATCCATGACAATTGCGACGATGTCTTCACTTCCTGCCCCTTGCGCACGAAGATGGTGCGCCAGCTGGTTCGCCTGTTCATCAAGCTCGCGATAGGTCAGCAGATTTCCCCCAGACCTCACCGCAGAATGATCAGGTGTTTGCTGGGCCTGTTCTTCGAAAAGAGCTGCAAAGGTTGCTTCAGTAATTTGAGTCATATGTCTTTCTTCAAGCAAAGCAGCCGTTTCTGCTGGGGAAAGCAGGTCTACATCAGACAGCCGAACGTTCGGATTAGCTGCGGCCGCTTTGATGATATTGACAAAGTGGCTGCTCCAGCGCCGAATCGTCTCGTCCTTAAACAGGGCAGTCGCATAGTCAAAGCTCAGGCCGATATCCTCTTCTCGCTCGACCGCTTCCAAGGAGAGATCAAATTTCGCCACGTGATGAAGCATGGAGTATGAAGAAATCTTCAAATCTCCTAATCTCAATGATGGAATCTCCATGTTCTGCATATTGAACATCACGCTGAACAGCGGACTTCGGCTTGTATCCCTTGTAAGCGGAAGCTTTTCAATCAGCTCCTCAAGGGGATAGCTCTGGTGCTCGAATGCTTGAAGGCTTGCTGTTTTGACTTCTTCAAGGAATTGCGCAAAGGTTTTATCTCCCGCAGGCGCCGTTCTTAGTGCGACCGTGTTGACAAACATCCCCGGCACACCTTGCAGATCAGGATGTGTTCTTCCCGCAGTCGGCGAGCCGACAATGATATCGTCCTGTGACGCGTACTTAGAAAGGAGTACATTGAACGCCGCCAGCAAAAACATATACATTGTCGTATCCGTTTCTGCCAAGAGTGACTTGATTTGAGCCGACATCTGTTTATCAAGCCCAAACATCACGCGCTCTCCAGCAAAGCTCCGTTCAGCAGGCCGCTCGAAATCCGTCGGAAGATCAAGAATCGGCAGCTCCCCTTTAAATGTATCGAGCCAGTATGCCTCATCCTTTTGATGATCAGCATGTTCTTTATGCCAAACAGCGTAATCTTTATAGTGAATTTGCGGCTGCTCAAGATCAGCGCCTTGATACATTTTGGCGAGATCACCGATCAGAATGCCTGTTGAACTGCCGTCAGTAATGATATGGTGCATATCAATCAGCAGCAGGTGGCGTTCTTCTTCAAGCTGGACAAGCTTCGAACGGACGAGCGGCGCGCGGTTTAATTCAAACGGCTGAATGAACGCTTTGATCATTTCCTCTGCGTCTTCTTCCCGTCCCTTGGCAGCCTCCAGCTGGAACGATATGTTTTTATGAACGGTTTGTATAACTTCTCCGTCGATCATGTCAAACGATGTACGAAGGATTTCGTGCCGGTTGATTAATTGCTGAATCGCTTTTTCAAGCCGGTCTTTATCTACTTCTCCCTCCAGCAAAAGTACAGCGGGGACGTTGTAGCTTGTGTTTGCTTGTCCAAGCTGATTGAGGATATACATTCTCCGCTGGGCCGGGGATACAGGATAATGCTGCTGATAAGGTGCTTGCCTGATCGGTTCAAACGTCTGCTCCTCCTTGCTTTCATTCTCGTCCAAATACAGCGCCAGTTCTTGAATGGTCGGCTTTTCAAAGAGCACTTTAATCGGTACTTCCTTATGAAAATGCTCCTGGATTTTCGCCGTCATCATCATCGCTTTCAAAGAATGACCGCCGATCATAAAGAAGTTATCGGTAACGCCTGCTTTGACGCCGAGTATCCCTTCCCAGATCTCCGCTAATTTCTTTTCACTCTCTGTTTCTGGTGCTGCGTACTCCGGCTGCACGGCTTCTGATTGAGGAGCAGGCAGTTCTTTTTTGTTGATTTTTCCGTTTGGCGTGAGCGGCAGGCTGTCCATCTGAATCAAATGGGCAGGAACCATATAGTCAGGCAAAGACTGGGACAGCGTTTTTCTCAGCCAGCTCACAGACACTTCACGGTCCGCCGTAAAGTACGCGCAAATTTCATTTTCATCTGCTTCGTTCTTGCGGATGATCACTGCAGCCTCTGTCACATGCTCTGCCATGTTCAGTTCTGTTTCAATTTCGCCAAGCTCAATTCGGAAGCCGCGCACCTTCACTTGATTGTCGATTCTTCCTAAAAATTCGATATTGCCGTCCGGCAGCCATCTCGCCAAGTCGCCAGTGCGATAAATCCTTTCACCCGGTCTGAACGGATCTTCAAGAAATTGCTTCTCCGTCAGCTCAGGAAGATTGACATAACCTCGCGCTACCCCGTTTCCTCCGACACACAGCTCGCCGGGCGCGCCAATTGGCTGCAAACGCTGCTGCTCATCCATGATGTAGGCAGTCGAATTTCCGATAGGCTTCCCGATTGGAATAGAGCCGCTAAACTCACGGTCGATCAGAAAACTTGTTGAAAATGTCGTGTTTTCTGTCGGGCCGTATCCGTTCCACAACGAAAGCGACGGCGATGCCTGCTTCACTTTGCTGACAATATGCGGCACGAGCGCATCTCCGCCGATGATTAAATGGCGCAGTGTGCCGAACATGCCGGCATCCTTTGAAGCAAGCTGGTTGAATAAAGGTGATGTCAGCCACATGGTCGTGATTCTCTGCTCACGCAGGAATGCCGCAAATTGTTTCGCATCAAGCAACGTCTCTTTTTTGACCGGATAAAGCGCTGCGCCATTCAGCAGTGCGCCGAATACCTCAAACGTGCCGGCATCAAAGCTGACAGCTCCCGTTTGCGCCATGCGGTCCTCCTCATGAACAGGAACGTAACCGGCATTTTTGACGAGACGAAGAATACTTTTATGTTCAATCATGACGCCTTTCGGTTTGCCCGTCGAACCAGATGTATACATGATGTATCCCAAATCAGACGGTGCGGAAGACAGATTGAGATTGTCAGCAGCTTCGCACTCTTCAAAGCCGATGTCCAGTGTAAGAACCGGCACTTGCAGCTGATGCGCCTGCTCTGTATAAGACTTTCCGGCCAATACCATCCGAATCGAGCTGTCCTCCGCCATGAAACGAAGACGATCTTCAGGAAGCGCTGGATCAAGCGGCACATAGGCGGCGCCTGCTTTTAACACAGCCAGCATGCCGACAACGGTTTCTGCTGAGCGATCGTTCATAATCGCAGCTGTTTCCCCTTTTTGAAGACCTTGTTCGACAAGCTTTCTCGCCAGACGGTTTGCCGCTGTATTCAGCTGACGGTATGTCAGCTCGGCTCCTTCATATACGACGGCAGTGCTTGCCGGTGTTCGCTGCGCTTGCTCTTCAAACACTTGATGAACGGCCAATCCTTCTGGAAATTCGGCTTTCGTCTGGTTAAACGCCTCGACAATTTGCCGCTGCTCTTCGTCTCCCACAAGCCCGTACTCACGGACAAAAGCGTCCGGCTGATCGACAGCCGCTTCCATCATGCGGGTAAGGTGCTCCGCTGCCCGTTCGATAAAAGCAGAATCAAAGGCGGCACCGTTATATTTGATTTTGACAGTCCACGTTTTGCCTGGATACACAATCAGATTGAAATCGAAGCTCGTTTGCTCAAATGCGCTTTCTACCTTGATAGAAAATCCGAGGCGGTCTTCCATGCTGCCGTTTTCAAGCTCTTGGTCAAGCGGATAATTTTCAAACGCGACCAGATGGTTCAAGAGATTGCCATCAAGAGCTGAGCGTTTTTGAATCTCATAGAGCGGCACGTAATCGAAGCGCTCCGCCTCAACTGCATGCTGCTGAACAGCTGAGAAAATATCAGCGAAAGCAGCATTACGATCAACTTTTACCCGCACCGGAATGGTGTTGATAAACAGTCCTGCCATCGTTTCAATGCCGTTGATTTCAGATGGCCGGCCTGATACGACCGTGCCGAAGACAACGTCATTCGTAAAGTTGTATTTGCTGAGAACAATGCCCCAAACGGCCTGAAACAGGTTAGGTCCTGTCACTTGATGGCGGTTTGCGGTTTGCTGAATGCGGGCAACCAGTTTTTCGTCCCATGTAAATGAATATTCTTTGTTAACGTATTCGTCTTTTTTCTCAGGCAGGCGGCCCGGGAGCACGCTCGGCTGTTCAAAACCCGCCAAGCGTTCGCTCCAGTAGCTCTCCGCTTCTTCATTGTCCTGTTTTCCAAGCCACTTGATGTAGTCGGAATAAGGCTTTCCCTGACCGTTTGCCGGTGTTCGGCCTGCTCTGAGCGCTTCGTAATTTTGGAACAGGCTTTTCATGAGTACGCCCATGCTCCAGCCGTCCATCATAATATGATGATTACTCCAGACTAGATACAGCTGATCTGCATCAAGACGGAAAACCGCCACCTTGAACAGCATGTCTTTTGCCAGATTAAAACCTTGGCGCTGCACGTCTTGTTTATAACGCTCAATATGCTCTTTCTGGCGGTTTTGGTCCGCATGACTAATATCTTCATAGTGCACCTTTGTTTTGCGTTCCGCTAACACGACCTGACGCGGTTTTTGCAGCTGCTGATGCACAAATACCGTACGGAGAATATCGTATGACCGAATCAGTTCATTGACGCTTTTCTCAAAGATTTCAAGATCAAAAGCACCGTGAATTCCAAGCTCTAATTGTGTAAAATACGAGGATGAATGCGGATCAAGCATCGCATGATACAGCATTCCCTCCTGCATCGGTGTCAGTGCGTACACCTTTTGAATCGATTTTTTGCTCATATGCCACCTCTATTAGAAAATTTCCATTAATTTATCCAGTTCATCCAGCGTCAAATCGTCGTCGCCAAGGTCACTCGGCGTCAGTTCCGTTCCATCTTGAGATAGGCAATGTTCAATGATTCTGAGAAGATGGGCTTTAAAGCTGTCGCTGAATGTCTTTATCGTTTTTTCATGAAATTCAAGAGAATGATAGGCCATTGACATCGTCAGTTTTCCGTTTTCAATGTATCCGACAACATCGAGCGCACTCGGTTTTTCTGTTTCCGGGCTTAACGACTGTCCTGACGGCAGCTCTGATCTCTTGAACAAGCCTGCATCCGACATGTCATCGAACTGTCCTAAGTAGTTAAAGCTGACATCCGGCTGAATCGAGAACGCCACATCTTCTTTATGTTCCGGCGCCGTCAAATAGCGGAGAATGCCGTACCCGACTCCCTTATTCGGTACATGTCTGATATCTTCTTTCATTTGCTTCAGCTGGTAGCCCAGATCATCCGTATGCTTCATATCGAGCACCATCGGGTACATACTCGTAAACCAGCCGACTGTCCGGGAAATGGTCAGGTCTTCTATGATTTCTTCACGTCCATGCCCCTCTAAATGAACACTTACTTGATCCTGACCTGTCCACTCCTTCATTGCCAATCCGAATGCTGTCAGTAAAATATCATTCATTTCTGTGTGATATGCCTCATGCACCTTTGTGGTGAGCTGTTCTGTTTCTTCAGCAGTCAGCGAAAATTCGATTGTCTTTGTATGTTTCATTCGCTGATCACCAGATTCGCGATCCTTCGGAAGCTTCGCCGCGACAGTTTGTTCTTCAAGCTGTCTCCAATACTCTTTTTCTTTCAAAAAGGCTTTGGAATTCGCGAAGTCTTGTAATCTCTCTGCATACTCCGCAAATGAATGTGTTTTCTGTGGGAGTACCGGTTCATTGCTTTGCTCAAGCTGTGTATATACCGCGGCGAAATCCTCCAGTAAAATCCGCCACGACACGCCGTCAACCACTAAGTGGTGAATGGCAAGAAGCAAATGGTCTCCGTCTTCCGCTTGGAACAAGCCTGCTTTTAACAAGCCGCCTTCCTGCAAGTCGATGCTGCTCTGCAGCCGTTCCGCTTCTCTCTCTATGCGGTCTTCATGATCTTTTGCTTGGCCCTCAATTTGGATGATCTCCAATTGAGCTGAAGCAGCTTCAAGTCCTCTGTTGTATTGAACGACCTCTTTCGTTCCCTCACGATAAACCATGCGGAGCGCGTCATGATGTTCGATCAGTGCCTGCAATGTTTTCTCCACCCGTTCAGGATCAAAGCCTTTCTTCGCATGAAGCATCACTGATTGGTTCCAGTGGTGCTTGTTCGTGAAGTTCTTTTCAAAGAACCAGCGCTGAATCGGCGTCAGAATGACTTCGCCCTCCACCGGGCCTTGGTCTGCCTGTTTGCCTTCGGCACGCTCCACGTATTGGGTCAGCTCCTCAATCGTCGGGTGCTGGAAGAGATCTTTCATCTCCAGCTTCCAGCCGTGCTGGTTCAAGCGGCTCGCCATTTGGATTCCTTTGATGGAATCTCCGCCAAGCGAGAAGAAATTGTCGCTGACACCGATCTCCGAAATGCCGAGCACGTCCTGCCAGATGCCGGCAAGCAGCTCTTCCATATCCGTTGTCGGCGCCTTGTATTCTCCGCTTCCCTCTTCGATGTCCGGCTCAGGCAAGGCTTTGCGGTCAACCTTTCCGTTTGCGGTAACTGGAAGCTCGTTCAGCGTCACCCAGAACGCCGGAATCATGTAGTCCGGCAGGGTTTCTTTCAACGAAGACTTTAATGCTTCTATGTCAGCTGTTTCCGGTGTGACGTACGCCGCGATCGCTGTATTGCCGCCTTTATCCTTCACGGCTGTTACCGCCGCATCCTGCACCTCAGAAAGCTGGGCGAGCTGGACTTCGATTTCCGAGAGCTCGATCCGGTAGCCGCGGACCTTGACCTGCTGGTCAATCCGGCCGATGTATTCGATGCCGCCGTTCACCCATTTCACCAAATCGCCGGTGCGGTACATGCGTTCACCCGGCACAAACGGATCAGCGACAAACCGCTTCGCGGTTTCGTCTTCTTTATTCAGATAGCCTCGCGCCAGTCCGCGTCCCGCCACGCAAAGCTCTCCGGCTACGCCTTCCGGCTGTACCTGATTGCCCTCGCCAAGAATGTACACTCTCGTATTGGCGATCGCCTGCCCGATGGAAAGCGAGCCTTCCTCCGGATTGATCTCTGTACTTGTGGCAACGACCGTATTTTCAGTCGGCCCGTAGTTGTTAACGAGCGTGTACGGCTGTTTCACGGCACGCTTCAGTTTGTCTCCGCCTGTCAGCAATACGCGGAGTGATGTGTTCTCAAGCTCCATGAACTGTTCCGCCAGCTGTGTCGGCAGGAAGGTGATCGTTACGCCGTTCGTTTCGAAATAGTCGTTCAGGCGAACGATATCAAGTCGGATGGCTTCATCTATGACGTGAAGCTCGGCGCCGATTGTCCAAGTCGGGAACATCTCCCAAATGGAGGCGTCGAATCCGAAGCCCGCGTACTTCGCACTGCGGTCCTCCGCTGTCATGCTGAACGCGTCGTGGTGCCAGAAGCAAAGGTTCACAAGCGCATGGTGCTCGACCATGACACCCTTCGGCCGTCCGGTTGTTCCAGACGTGTAAATCATGTACGCCAGGTTCTCCGCGTTTGTATCCGTCTCTGGATTTTCCTCATCGTTTTCATCAAGCGGCAGGCTCAGAATCGTACGGTTGCCATCAAGAAGAATGATCTCTCCCGTATAGCTGTCCGGCACTGCGATGCCTTCCTGTTTCAAGAGAAGCTTCGCACCGCTGTCTTGTAAAATATAGTCAATCCGCTGATCCGGATAGTCAGGATCAATCGGCACAAACGCCGCTCCCGCCTTTAAGACGCCGAGCACCGCGGCGGACATTTCCAGCGACGGCTTCGTGAGAACGCCGACGCGCTCATCCGGGCTGATACCGCAGTCGATCAGAATCCGGGCAAGACGGTTCGCCTTCGCATTCAGCTCCCCGTACGTCCACGACTGGCCGTTATATGTAACAGCCGGGCGGTCTTTGTGGTGCTGGGCAGTCTCTTCGAATAGCTGATGAACGGTTTTGTCTGTCGGCACAGGCAGCGTTTTGCCCGTCCATGCCTCGAGAAGCGTTTGTTTTTCTGGTTCAGTGACGAGTGACAGGCTGGAAAGCGGCTTGTTCGGATTGCCGGTGACTGCATCTAGAAGCTGCATCCAGTATTGCTTCCATCGTTCGATTGTTTCAGGTTTAAACAGCGCTGTATTGTATTCAAGTACGAACGTAAGCCCTCCGTCCGTTTCGTCAGCCGTCAGTGTGATGTCAAACTTGGCCGTTTTCCGTTCAAACGGATGCGGCTCCAGCTGAATCCCTTTCATCGTTAGATCCTTGATATTCGCATTTTGCATCGAAAATACTGCGTCGAATAACGGATTTCTGCTCGTGTCACGCTGAACCTGTACGTTTCCGATCAGGTCCTCAAGCGGATAATCCTGCGCTTCAAAAGCATTGAGCGCGGTTTCTTTCACTTCGCCAAGATAGTAAGCAAACGTCTTTTCACCTTTCGGATACGTTCGCAGCGCCAACGTATTGACGAACATTCCGATGACGTGGCTGACGTCAGCTTGGGATCGTCCGGCTACCGGTGAACCGACGATGATATCGTGTTGCCCGCTCAGTTTTGATAAAAACGCACTGTATGAAGCCAGAAGCACCATGTACAGTGTTGAATCCGTTTCTTTTGCTAGTCTACGCAGGGCATCAGCTTTGCCTGCCTCTAATGAAAATGCAATGCGGTCTCCCTCAAATGTTTGAACCGCAGGCCGGCTATAGTCAGTCGGTAGCGTCAGCACCGGCAACTCTCCGTCCAGCTCCTTCAGCCAATGCTCCTCTTGTTTCTTGTAAAGCTCAGACTGAATGAACTTCTGCTGCCACACGGCATAATCCTTATATTGAATGCGGAGCGGCTCAAGGGTTTCTCCGTCGTACAGCTTCGAAAGTTCATCAATCAGCACACCGACAGACGCACCATCAGAAATAATATGATGCATATCGAACAGCAGCACATGCTCAGTGTCTGAATGCTTGATCAGACCCATTCTGAACAGCGGGAGCCGATCAATTTTGAAAGGCCTGATAAACTCAGAAACGATCCGCTCTGTCTCTTCTTCTGCGGCTTCGAAATATGCCATCTCACAATCAGCTTCTTCCCAGATCCGCTGCACCGTTTCTCCATCTTTTATTTCAAACGTGGTTCTAAAGGCTTCATGGCGCTGCATTAACTGCTGCATGACGCTGTTAAGCCTTTCAACATCAAGCTCACCTGTAAGGCGCAGAACCGCCGGCATGTTATAGCTCGTTTGCGCTCCTTCAAGCTGCTGGAGCACGTACATCCGTTTTTGCGGTGAGGAAACAGGATACGAATCTTGTTTCTTAGCCGGGCTGATGCTGATGGCTGTCCCTTTTTCAGCAGAGGCAATTACCTGTGCTAGGCCCTCAACCGTAGGTGACTGGAAGAGATCTTTGAGTGACAGCTCAACACCCAGTTCCTGATGAACTAAGGCAAGCATCTTCATGCCTGCTAATGAATGTCCGCCGATGTCAAAGAAGTGGTCATAAACGCCGACCTGTTGAACCTGAAGCACCTGCGCCCAAATGTCTGCGAGTTTTTGTTCCGTTTCATTGCGAGGCGCAACATATGAAACACCTCTTGAGACGCTGGCATCAGGAAGCGGCAGCGCTCTCCGGTCGATTTTTCCGTTCCCGGTCAGCGGCAGCTCGTCCATTTGGATAAACACCGCAGGAACCATATAAGCGGGCAGGTCCTTTGCCGCATGTTCTCTCAGCTCTTGAGATGAGATTTCTCCCTCTCCGACAAAGTACGCGCAGAGCAGCTTGTCTCCCGCTCCTTGATCAACAGCAAGCACAACAGTCTCCTGCACGCGGTCATGGGTTTGCAGCTGATGTTCGATTTCTCCAAGCTCGATGCGCTGTCCGCGGATTTTCACCTGATGGTCGATCCGCCCGATAAATTCGATGTCGCCACTCGGCAGCCATCTGGCGAGGTCACCCGTTTTATACATGCGTTCGCCGGACGTAAACGGATGCGGAACGAACTTCTCCTCAGTCAGTTCAGGACGGTTGTAATATCCTTTCACGAGCCCTTCGCCGCTAACGCAAAGCTCCCCGGCGATCCCGGCAGGCTGCACGTGTCCCGCCCGGTCAAGGATGTATACTTCCGTATTGCTGACCGGTTTTCCAATCGGAACAGACAGTGTGTCCTCCTCCAATTCATCAACCGGATGATACGTCGCGAAAACCGTGCTTTCAGACGGCCCATACATGTGAAGGAGCTTGCCTTTTCCAACCGTTTGCAAAGCTTTTCTTACATGCTCGACCGAAGCCCGCTCCCCGCCGAACATAATCTTGCGCAGCGTTGACAAGCACGCCGGATTCAAGTCCACAAGCAGGTGGAACAAAGCAGTTGTAATCATAAGAATGCTGATGTTCTCCCGCTCAATAACGCGAGACAGGCGAGCCATATCCAAAACTGTTTCTTTCGGTATCAGTACAAGCTTGGCACCGTTTAACAAAGAACCGAACATATCAAACATAAACGCATCAAACACGTAATTGGAAAGTCCGAGAATCGTATCCTGTTCTGTAATGTTGAGATAATTCGTTTCCTTCACCGTGCGCAGAATATTGGCATGTGTCACGATATTTCCCTTTGGTGTTCCTGTCGTTCCGGAAGTATACGTCAGGTTGGCCATCACCGCTGAATGAAGAGGCAGTGCGAGATTTTGCGCATCGGCATGATAGCTTTCTTCCTCATCTGCAAGCACGATAACGCCGTCGAATTCCGCTTTTTCTGCTAAGGCCTTTAATTTTTTCTGCGTGAGAAGCACCTTTGCTCCGCTGTCACGGAAGAAATGCTGCATCCGCTGAATCGGATGTTCCGGATCAATCGGAACATAAGCCGAGCCAGCTTTTAAAACTGCGAGGATCGACACAATCATGTCCATTGACCGCTCGCACAAGACTGCCGCTGTTCTGCCTTCGCCTGCCCCGAGAGAAAGAATGCCGCGCGCTAAACGATTGGCCCGTTCATTCAGCTCTCGATAGGTAAGTGATTTGCCTTCATATTGAAGTGCCGGATGGTCTGGCGTTTTCGCCGCTTGCTCTTCAAACAGCTGAACAATCGTTTTATCTTTCGGATAAGGTGTTCTGCCCGGGTTAAACTGCTGAATTTGCGATGCAGCCTCCTCTTCAGAAAGAAGCTTGTACTCAGAAATCTGTTTTTCAGGCTCAGCCGCAGCATCTTCAAGCAAACGCGCAAAATGGTTGAGCAGCCTGTCAGCCGTGCTTTGTTTAAACAGCTTCGTGCTGTAGTCCAAATCAAGTTCAATGCCTACATCGGTCTCTCTCGCCTGTATCGTTAAATCAAATTTGGCAATCTTGAAGTTGGTCTCATGAACAGACACGGACAGATCGCCGACAGCCGGAATACCCTCTGTCGCATTTTGAAGACTAAACATCGTGTCAAACAGCGGATGTCTGCTTACATCACGCGGAATGTTCAAATCTTCAACAAGCCACTCAAACGGATAGTCCTGATGAGAAAAGGCATCCAGCACCTGTTTGCGGACACGGGTGATCAAATGGGTAAACGTCTCGTCCTGCTTCACTTCACTGCGAATCGCGAGCGTATTGACGAACATCCCGACAATCCCCTCTGTATCGGAGTGGTTTCTGCCCGCAGACGGTGTGCCGACAATGATGTCATCCTGTCCCGTATACTTTGACAAAAGCGTATAGTAAGCGGACAGCATCACCATATACAGCGTGGCGCCATTTTGTTCAGCCAAACGATTTAAACGATCCTTTAATCCCGCATCCAGCTTGATTGACACCCGATCTCCTTCAAAACTTTGAACAGGCGGTCTCGGGTAATCGGACAGAAGCTGAAGCACCGGAAGCTCACCCGCAAAGGCTTCCTTCCAATACGCCCGGTCCTTCTGGTACCCTTCAGCAGCCTGGCCGCTTTGCCACACAGCGTAATCCTTATATTGAAGACGAAGCTCAAGAAGCTGTTCGCCTTTGTATATCCGTGCTAACTCCTCCAAAATAATGCCGATGGACACACCGTCAGAAATCAAATGATGCATGTCAAACAGAAGCATATGACGGTTCTCTTCAAGCTCCATCAAGCCGATTCTGAACAGCGGTGCTTTCGCCAAATCAAATCTCCGGACGAATGAAGTCATAATTCCCTCATCTGAGCGGCCGCCTCTTTCAATCATCTCGATGTTGAAATCGACGCTGTCATGAATTTTCTGTCTCGGCGTACTGTTTTCAAGAATAAATGACGTTCTCAAAGACTCGTGGCGGCGGATTAACCCTTGAAATGCGTGCTCCAGCTTTTGAATCTCTAAAGGCCCTTCCAAAATCGCTGCCGCTGGCATGTTGTACCCAACACCCGCATCCTCGAACTGGCTGACGATATATGTTCGCTGCTGTGCTAAGGAAAGCGGGTAATGCTCCTGTTTTTCAGCAGGTTCAATCGCTGCAAATTCCCGGATTTCTCTGTGTTTGGCTTCCTCCGCAAGAGCCGCAATCGTCGGATGCTCAAACAAGTATTGAAGCGGAATGTCAGCGCCTGTTTCCTTATGAATCTTTGTTAAAAGCGTCATGGCCTTCAATGAGTGTCCGCCCGTTTCAAAGAAATTGTCAAAGATCCCCGCCTTCTCAACATTCAGCACGTCCTGCCAAATGGCTGCGATTGCTTTTTCCGTATCATTGCGCGGCGCGGTATAGGCCGTTCCGCTGACCGCCTTCACTTCTAATGCAAACAGCTTGCGGCGGTCCACTTTACCGCTTGGCGTGAGCGGAATTTCGGTCACTTCTGTAAAGTAAGCCGGCACCATATAGTCAGGAAGCTGTCTGGCCGCATGCTCCCGCAGGCTGGCCGGAGTAAATTCACTGCCAGTCTTCTGCACAACATATGCGCAAACCTCAAGATTTCCCTGTTCATCAGGACGTGCCAAAACAACGGCTTTCATAACGTCTGGCGCCTGCTGAATCACGGCTTCAATTTCTCCAAGCTCAATCCGGTATCCGCGGACTTTGACCTGGTCATCCTCTCTGCCTAAATATTCGATTGTTCCATCTGGCAGCCAGCGCACCACGTCTCCGGTCCGGTACATGCGATCGCTTGGCACAAATGGATCTTGTAAAAACTTCTCAGCCGTCAATTCAGGCAAATGTAAATAGCCTCGGCCAACACCGTCACCTGCGATATAAAGCTCGCCAGCCACGCCTTCCGGCTGCAACCTGCCTTTTTGATCCAAAATATATAAGCGGTTATTCCCCAGCGCTTTCCCGATTGGCACATATGCTGATTGAACGGCACTCTCTGGGATAACCGGATGAACGGACGCGTCAACACACGTTTCAGTCGGCCCGTATACATTGGTCAAACGCGGTGCTGTGCCTGCTTCTTTAAACAGCTTCAGCAGCTTGTCCGCAACAACAGACGATAGGCCCTCTCCTCCGATCAGCATATGCTTCAGCTTAAGGCCTTCAAAATCGCCCGCCGCGATCAGCATTTGCAGATGGGCAGGTGTTCCGTCCGTCGCTTCAATGCTGTGCCTGCGATAATATGCAGCAAGGGCAGATCCGTTTGTCACTGTTTTCTTAGGTACGATATAAAGGGTTTGTCCCAAAAGAAGCGACGCGAAAATCTGCTTCACTGACGCATCAAAGTGGAACGGCGCAAGCAATGCCATCCGCAGTGTTTGGCTACTGCTTTGATAAATCGTCTGCTGCAAAGATTCAACCAAGTGTTGAACCTGGCGATGCTCGATCATAACACCTTTCGGACGTCCGGTTGTTCCCGATGTGTAAATAATGTAGGCAAGGTTCCGTGCGTCCACACCTGCATTCAGGCTTTCGTCTGCACCTTCCGCAATCGCCTGATCAAAATCAATCAGTTCCGCATCGGCTGCAGGAGCCGCAACCTTCGATTCAGTCAGGATGAAGTCCGCACCGCAGTCCTCTAAAATATATTGAATGCGCTCCACCGGAAAAGCGGGATCAATCGGCACATATGCCCCGCCGGCTTTTAAAATCCCCATGATAGACGTAATCATCCGTTCAGAGCGTTCGATTAGAACCGCGACAGGAATGTCCGGGCCAACTCCTTTCTGTTTCAGCACATTGGCGATGCGTGCAGATTGTTCATGTAACGTTTGATAGGACAATGTGCGATCTTCAAATACAACCGCTGGATAATCAGAAAGTTGCTCAGCCTGTTCTTGGAACAACTCTGGAATCGTCATATCCTTACGATAGCTGACAGATTCACCGCCGGCCCTCGCAAGCAGCTTCTCTTTCTCCGCTTCAGCAATCAGCGTCAATTCATCAATTGCATCATCTGGATGCGATAACGCGTTCTCCAGCATCGTAATCATGCGTTCACAAACAATTTTGATTTCTTCACGTGAAAATAAATCAGTTCGGTAATCAAAATCAATGGTGAGTTTTCCAGTATCCCATCGATCCTTTACATGAATCGAGACATCATTTAATCCGCTGCCGCTGAAAATCGGCTCAGTCAAAAAGGCAAGATCCTCTTCTTTCTGCCACTGCATCACCTGATATTCAAGAGAAACCGTAAACAGCTTGGTCAGAGAGCTCTTTGTTTCACGTAAATCGTTGATCAGGAGGTTATACGGATACTTTTGGTGACGAAGCGTCTTCATGAGATCCTTCATCCGGTCTTTGACAAAATCTAAAAACGACTGGCCGCCGTCTACGTTTGTCCGAAGCGGAACTGTCGAAACAAACATGCCAAACATCTGCTTCTCTTTCGCATTTGTCCGGTTGCCCATAAAGGTTCCCGTCACGACATCATTCTGGCCGCTGATTCTGTACAAATAGGCAGCAAGCACCGATTGAAACACTGAAAGAACACTGACCTTGTTCGCCTCACAAAACGATAGGATCTGCTGATGAAGCGCTTCAGGCACATCCTTAGAGAACCTCTCAGCATCTAAACTTCCTCCTGCGGAAGTATTTCGTTTCAGGGAAACAAGTTCAGGCACCGATTCGAATTGCTTGTTCCAAAACGCCTTATCCTTTTCAAACCGCTTCGATTGAGCATAGTCCTGTTCAGATAAAACATGATCGATAAATGAATGCGAGATTCCTTCTTTTGTTTCTGAGCCGCCGGCTAATTCTAAATAAATGTGCATAATCGCATTTCCGAGAATATTCATAGAGATTCCATCAGAAATCACGTGATGAACATTTGCGTAAAACCACACTTCATTTTCCTTTATGGTGAATATGGAAAAACGGAATAAGTCACAATCGTACAGCGGTAAAGGTTTTTTCGTTTCCTCCCGGCTCCATTGTGAAATAGACTCAATCGCATTCGGATCTTCAGTGGTGTCAGTATGTTTTATATCAACAGGCCGATACTCGCTTATATATTGAACAGGCTCTCCGTTTTCATCGAGCCGCAAACGAAGGCGCATGGCGTCATTTCTGCGGATAAACTCTTGAATCGCCTGCTCAACAAGCACCCAGTCAACCTTATCAGTTGAAACCAGCTTACCAATCCCCGCAAGATTCGAAATACTAGTGTGAGGATAAAATTTTTCTGTATACCAAATTCGTTTTTGTGCATCCGTTAAAGGATAAAAAGTTATTTCCATATTGTCATACCTCCCCTAATCTTCAATAAGCAGTGAACATGTGCAGCGTGTTTTCCCTTTCTTATCCATAAAACTTTTAATCCTTATGAACTAAAAGCCAAAAAAGCCCAAAGTACTACACTTAAAAAGCAGTGCATCCAAATAAAAAAATAGATTGCCGCTATCAAAACGGGCTGCCATCATCATTGCGGCGTTTAACATAAGCGGATAAAGACCGCAAGATCCCTCATCCCAACAGGAAACAAATTTGGCTATTTATTCATTGTTTTCAATATTTTTTACCTTGCTACCGTTCACTTTAAATGAAAAAAATGTTTTTATCACCGAAAAATGGGTGAAAAGTTTCATGCGGGATACCGAAAGATTCCAGTTTATTTACTGGGATATTTTTGCGGTATGCCGCAATAATTTCCACTAAACATTATTTACAGAAAAATAAAAATTTTCAAATCAGTCCAACCTAGTTAATCCTCTTTATTGTTGAAGCCATTTACAATCTTTACATGACATCTATTTACCGCGCAAAAACCGAAAAACAAGCAAAAAAAAGACACCCTTGCGAAGAGCGCCTTACAACGATTCCTTTATGACATTTCTGTCAATATCAATCAATTCCATATAGCCTTTCCCCCACTCATACATGGCATCAAGAATAGGCATGAGGCTTTCTCCTTGCGGGGTCAAGGAATATTCAACCTTCGGCGGGACAACCGGATACACTTCCCTGTGAACAATCATATCCTGTTCAAGCTCTCTCAGCTGGTTCACGAGGATCTTCTGCGTTATATCAGGAATCAAAGTTTTTAATTCATTGAACCGTTTTGTGCCTTCTTTTCCTAAATGCCACAAAATGAGCATTTTCCATTTACCGCCGATCACTGCAAGCGTTAATTCCTTCTCACAATTAAACCTTTTGTCGTCCATCCGGCTCAATAGAAATCCCCCCTTAGTATACTTTTTGTATGTTAAATACGTATCATCACTTACTTACTTTTTTGCAGACTCCTTTTTATTATACTCACTCATAAAACCAAGCGAAAGAAATCTGATTGCCTCTCCTCACAGTATCCTCCAAGTAACTAGTTGACTTCAAAGTGCCTACTTCTCATCAAAAGAGGGAACCTATAGAATGAAAAATAATTCGAAAAAGGGAGTGGATCAACAATGGAATTACAGCTAGCATTAGACCTCGTAAACATCCCGGAAGCCATCGAGCTCGTCAAAGAAGTGGAACAATATATCGACGTGGTTGAGATCGGAACACCGGTTGTCATTAATGAAGGCCTCAGAGCCGTTAAAGAAATAAAAGAAACATTTCCGCAATTGAAGGTTCTAGCAGACCTGAAAATCATGGATGCCGGCGGATACGAAATCATGAAAGCGTCGGAAGCGGGCGCTGACATCATCACTGTTTTAGGCGCTACAGACGACGCAACGATTAAAGGCGCAGTAGAAGAAGCCAAAAAACAGAAGAAGAAAATCTTAGTTGACATGATTAACGTAAAAGATATTGAATCCCGTGCGAAAGAAATTGACGCACTCGGTGTTGACTACATCTGCGTCCACACTGGATATGATCTTCAAGCAGAGGGCAAAAACTCTTTCGAAGAATTAACGACAATCAAAAATACCGTAAAAAACGCAAAAACCGCAATTGCGGGGGGCATCAAACTCGATACACTTCCTGAAGTGATCAAACAAAAGCCTGACCTTGTCATTGTTGGGGGCGGAATTACAAGCGCAGCCGATAAAGCAGAAACGGCTTCAAAAATGAAACAGCTTATTGCCCAAGGATAACGTTATGAAAACGACTGAATACGTAACGGAAATTCTCAATGAGTTACACCGTTCAGCGGCTTATATTTCTGATGAAGAAGCTGATCAGCTTGCCGATCACATTCTTTCATCCAATCAAATTTTCACTGCGGGTGCGGGGCGGTCTGGCCTAATGGCAAAATCCTTCGCGATGCGATTGATGCACATGGGCTTCAACGCTCATATTGTCGGTGAGATTCTCACTCCGCCGCTCAGCGCAGGAGATCTCGTCATCATCGGCTCAGGATCAGGCGAGACAAAGAGCCTGATCCATACAGCAGCAAAAGCAAAAAGCTTACACGGGGTTGTTGCCGCTTTAACCATCAATCCAGAATCAAGCATCGGAAAACAAGCCGATCTCATCGTCAAAATGCCCGGTTCTCCTAAAGACCAGTCAAATGGAAGCTATAAAACCATACAGCCAATGGGGTCATTATTTGAGCAAACTTTGCTGCTGTTCTATGATGCAGTAATTTTAAAACTCATGGAGAAACAAGGGCTCGATTCTGATACCATGTTCACCCACCACGCAAACCTTGAATAGCGTCACACAACCGGCCTGGAGATCAGGCCGGTTTTATTATTTCTAAAATCAAACTTTAAACTCAAAAACCCGATAAGTAATATGACCTACAAATTATAAAAAGGAGGAATTATGGTGATAAAACAACTAAAGCTTAAGCTAGGAACAAAAATTCTCTGCCTGGTTTTCGTGATTATTCTTTTGTTTTCACTGTCAGTTGGCACTTTGATGCTTAAGGAAATTACAGACAGCATGAAACAAATGGCGACTGAAAAAGCGAAAGGCGATCTGGCTTTAAGCAGTGCTTATATTGATGATGTCATCTCAGGGGAATGGCAGGTAAAAAACAATAAGCTTTATAAAGGCCAAACACAAATCAACGGAAATGAAGATATCGTTGATCTGCTTGGCGAAAAAACAGGTGATACCGTTACAATTTTCCAAGGAGATACTCGTGTAGCAACCAATGTCATGAAAAATGGCGAAAGAGCTGTTGGCACTCAGGCTTCTTCTGAAGTTGCTGACGCTGTTTTAAAGAACGGAAAACCATTCAACGGGCAAGCAGACGTGGCGGGCTCTTCTTATCAGACGGCATACATGCCTTTAAAAGATCAAAACGGAAACATCATCGGCATGCTGTATACCGGAGCCAATCAAAGCATTTTAGCATCACTTACGCAATCACTTTTCACTCAATTCGCTATCGTTCTTGTTATCGTCATTATTGCATCAGTCATCCTTGTCCTGCTTTTTACAAGAAGAATCAATAAGCGGCTGAACGCTTTAAAATGCGCCTTTGAAAGTGCCGGAAACGGAGATATGACAATAGAGGTGTCAGACAAATCCGGTGACGAGCTATCAGAACTGAGCGTCTATTACAATAAGATGAGAATGAAACTGAACGATACCATCCAAACCGTACAGCAATCAGCCCTTCAGCTTGCGTCTGCCTCTCAGCAGCTCTCAGCCGGAGCAGAGGAAACAAATCAAGCTTCAGAAAAGATTACAGAAGCTGTACAGCAGATTGCAAATGGAGCCCAGGATCAGATCACGCGAATTGAAAACAGTGAAAGTTCATTAAAACAAGCTTCAGCAGACATCCGGGATATTTCTTCAAATACTGCTGCTATTGCTGACAAAGGGCAGCTTGCGCAATCAAAAGCCGCCATTGGGCAAAAGGAAATTTCTAATGTACAGGCACAAATGGATGCGATTCACGATTCGATCCAGAAAAGCGGAGAAATCATACACCAGCTGGACGGCCGCTCTAAACAAATTGAGCAAATTTTATCCGTCATCACCCAAATTGCCGATCAGACAAACCTGCTTGCGCTGAATGCAGCGATTGAAGCTGCCAGAGCCGGTGAACATGGCAAAGGTTTTGCTGTTGTTGCCGATGAAGTACGTAAATTAGCGGAAGAGTCTCAACAGTCTGCGGGGCAGATTTCAAAACTGATCACAGAAATCCAAAATGATATGAACCAATCTGCAAGATCTGTTGAGCATGTGAAAACAGAGGCTGCAGAAGGTGTCACCATGATCCAGCGCACGAGAGATGCATTTAAGGAAATTGCAGCTGCAACAGGCGAAATCAGCGCTGAGATCAGTGATCTATCAGCATCTGTATCAAACATTTCATCCAGTGCACATAACATAAACGAATCCTTTGCAGCCAATACGGCTGGCATTAAAGATTCTACAGAAAATACCCGGCAGGCGGCTGCATTAACAGAAGAACAATTTGCTGCAATGGAAGAGATAACTGCAGCTTCTGAAACGCTATCTCAATTAGCTGAGGAGCTTACCGGTATCATAAGCCAATTTAAAATGATTGATCAACCCAAAAACGGCCGATGACTTACTATCATTATTGTATGTTGGCAACGGTATTTTACTGAAAACAAATATTTCGACCTGCTAAAATTACGTTTTCAGCAATAAACTGATTGTAAAACTAAAAATTTCAACCTTTACACCAAACGCTTTCTGGATTACTCTTGGGGCAGTTTTAAAGTTGCTAAAAGCGGGAGGTGAACATCACGATGGACATCATAAAAACAATACTTCTCGTCATCGTCGTCATAGCAGCTGCAGCTGTCGGCCTGATAAAGGGAGACTTTTTCTCAGCTGATCAAAAAACGTCTCAAACGAAAGAATATGACGAAACGATCGCCCTCCCTTCTGACCGTTATCCCGAAACGGCCAAACATATTAAGGATGCGATAAATGAGGGGCACTCAGATGTGTGCACCATCGACAGAGACGGAGCTGAGGAACGCCGCGAGCAATCATTAAAAGACGTACCGCCAAAAACGGGGTATGACAGAGATGAATGGCCAATGGCCATGTGCAAAGAAGGCGGTGAGGGAGCTTCTGTAGAATACATTTCTCCTGCTGACAACCGCGGTGCAGGCTCTTGGGTTGGGCATCAGCTTACCGATTATCCAGACGGCACAAAGGTTTTATTCACGATTCAGTAAACAATAGAGGAGGAACAGCACATTGATCAAGTCATGGAAACCTCAAGAACTGTCGATTTCATATCATCAATTTACTGTATTTCAAAAGGATTCTGCACCTCCTGTTATGGATTGGACTGACGAAGCGATCGAAAAAGGATTTGCGGCGGCGGACGGAGCGATTTCGTTTGAGGCACAGAGAAATACAAAGGCCTTTATTCTTTTGCGCCTGAACAGTTCAGAAACTGTAAACTCCTATGAAAAGAAAGTGACTGTTCCTTTTCATGTCACAGAAAACGGAATTGAAATTGAAAGCATTATGTCTAAAAGGCTGTCCTTTGATCTTCCTAAAGGAGAATATCAATTGACATGCTGGACTGTGCCGGCTGAGATGTCAGATCTGCACGCCGACACTTATATTATTGATGCTGTTTCTGTGTAATGAAAAAGCCCTGGGAGAAGACTCTCAGGGACTCTTTATAAACTTTCTCCGTTCGTCTTGATTACATCCTGATACCAATAAAAGCTTTTTTTCTTCAAGCGTTTTAAATCATGTGTATTTTCTTCATCGCGATGAACATAAACGAATCCGTATCTTTTTTGGTAGCCATTCAGCCAGCTTAATAGATCAGTAAACGACCAGCTGCAATAGCCGATCAAATCGACACCGTCGCTGATGGCCTGTCTGCATAGCTCAAGATGCGAATGCAAATAATCAATTCGATAATCATCCTGTACAGTGCCATCCTCAACTTTATCAAATTCACCCAAACCATTCTCTGTGATAAACACTGGAAGCTGATAGCGGCTTGTAATTCGGCGAAGACCGATACGCAATCCGATTGGGTCAATTGTCCAATCCCAGTTGCTCGTTGTCAGGTGCGGATTTTTTTTCGTTTTAAACACTCCGGGTATCCCTGTTTCCTGGTTGGTCCCCTTTTGGCCTGTCGTATTCATTTTCCCTTCCGACACACCATTAAGCGGATTTCGTTCGTAGGTGATGGTCTGATAATAATTGACACCTACAAAATCAGGCTTTCCTTTGGCAAGCAGCTCCATATCTCCTGCTTCGATTGTCGGCGCCCAGCCTTGTTTTTCTAAATAGCGGAAAGGAATTTGCGGGTAGGTTCCCCAGCAATACATGTCCAGCCACCAATTGTTCATAAATTCTTCAGCGTTTTCAAATGCCAGTATATCCTCTGGATGGCTGGATAAAGGGTAAGCCGGAGAATAAGCAAAGCTTGGACCGATTTTGCCTTCAGGCACATATTCTCTAAAAGATTCAATGGCTTTCGCATTAGCCAGAAACGCAATATGGTTTGCTTCGTAAAATCGTTTTCTGTCTTTCACTCCAGGCGGGTGCATGGCTGTAATAAAGCCGTGATTAAAATTGTAGTTCTGTTCGTTTAACGTAACCCAATATTTCACTCTGTCTCCAAAACGTTTATAAAGAGTAACACAGTAGTTATTAAAATCCTCTATGATATTTCTTGATTCAAAACCGCTGTACTCGTCCATAAGCGCCTGAGGCAAATCCCAATGATATAAAGTCAGAACCGGCTCGATGTTATGAGAAAGCAACTCGTCAATCAGGTTATCGTAAAAAGCTAGGCCTGCTTCATTGATCTCCCCTTTTCCTTTTGGAAAAATCCGCGGCCAGCTGACGGAAAATCGATACGCTTTTAAGCCCATCTCAGCCATCAAAGCGACATCTTCTTTAAAACGGTGATAATGGTCAACCGCAATATCGCCATTGGTCCCTTTAAACGTTTTGCCCGGTATTTTCGTAAATACGTCCCATACAGAAGGACCTTTGCCATCTTCGTTCCAAGCGCCTTCAATCTGGTACGCTGCTGAAGCAGAGCCCCACAAAAAATGTTTCGGAAAAGATTCTGGATGCTGGTGGATCATAGTGTTTATCACTCCTGAAATATTTGATAAACCTATCATAGGTTATGAAATGCGTTTCATATCAACTCGATATTAATCGCGGAACAGCTCAGCCAATATTTTTTCTCTTTGTCCAAGAAAATATCGTGTTAATTGAACATGTTCTGTATTCTCATATTCTGTAGGATGTATTCTTCCACCATCAAAGCTTAAAATATTAGCATTAGGATAGCCCAGCAGGATCGGGAAGTGAGTCGCAATGATCATCTGGACATTTCCGCCCTTCACCAAATCATGTATTACTCTCAAAAAAGCCAGCTGCCTAGCTGGAGAAAGGGCCGCTTCTGGCTCATCTAAAAGATAAATCGCTTTTTCTTTAAAACGATGACAGAATAGAGACATAAAGGACTCTCCATGTGATTGCTTGTGCAGCGGCCTCCCTCCATAAGAACGGTATGGCTGCGGAGCTTCTAATTCCATCTCATCCAGATGAAGAGAAAGATGATAAAACGATTCAGCTCTTAAAAAGAAGCCATTTGTTACCTTTGGCAGCCAAGATAAACGTATGTAATCACCTAAATGAGAATCTGACTCCTGTAATTCATAGACATTATTTCGGCTTCCGCCCGCTGGATTGAATTCACACTTATTTGCTATTGCTTCAAGCAAAGTAGATTTGCCAGATCCATTTTCTCCTACAAAAAAAGTCACTTGGCTAGTAAATAAAAAAATTTCATTTAATTGATTGATAGCCGGGATAGAAAAAGGAAATCTGTCAAAGTCCGCAATCTTATCTCGAAGAAGAGTAACCTTTTTTAAAAACATAGTATCTCCTTTCTATCACTCAGTTACATAATATATTGAGAAAAATCTTCTGCATCCATAAAAATACAACCCATCCTAGTATTCCAACGCATAATGCTAACCAGAACGGCACATGAATTTTCAGCAAAAACGCCAAAATAGCAAGTAAACAAACTGTAGCAGGGATTCCTGTAAGCACACCTGATGCAAATTGACTTAATTGAGCTGTTTTTTCACCCTGTATTTGCATCCAAAAAAGGCTTAATAAGCTGACCAAGGGTAAAGCGGCAATAATCCCCCCATAGGTCGGATGCCTTTTTGATATTTCAGTAACAAAACCGATAATCAACGCTGAGATGATCACTTTGCTTAAAACTGCCATTGTTTAGCTTCCTTACTTAAAAGTTCAAAGGCCTGTTCAAGTAATTCCTTTTCTGAAGTGCTCATTCGTTTAATTATTTCTTTTAATTTTTCTTTATCTAGCTGTGTGTGCTGTTCAAGAACAGCTCTTCCTTCTTGCGTTAAGAAAACTAAAACCTTACGTTCATCTTGCTGACTTCGCCGTTTAGCTACTAATCCCTTTTGAATTAAACGTTTAGTATGCTCTGACGCAGTATTGTGAGAGACAGACAAGTATTCAGCCAAAGCCCCTATTGTTGCTTCACCTTGCTTTTCAATATGCTGCATGAGCCGTATTGCCTGGTGAGAAATATTATCTTTATGTTTGTAATGTAATAAATAATAAATATCTGTCCATTGCTGATTTAGTTTAGCTATGAAATTCATTTCCATCATACACACCCCTTTATATCTTATTATACGATATAAATGACTACTGCGACATTATTTTCTAAAACTTTACTCATTTATTACAGGAACTTTTTCACAATAAAAAAGCACCCAATTCCCATTGGATGCTTACCGTCTTAATGTCTTTTTTCAAATTTATGCTGATGAGGATGGGGCTTTGGAACAAAGCCGTTTTGTTTCATCATTTCAAAGTGTTTGTCCATGTGATTTTTGATGTGTTCTCCTCTTTCTTTAGGCAGGACACCGTATTGCACATACTTTGAGATTACGTCTTTGCGCTTTTTTAATATGTCTGCTTCCAGCTGTTCAATTTCTTTCTTTTGCTGACCTGTCAGTGTGACATTTGCGGGAGGCTGCTGCTGTTTTTCTGCGGCTTCAGCTGTGCCGGTCAGAGAAATGACAGCTGCGGTTATGAACATTGTGATGATATTGATTTTTATTCGTTTCATCCAATTTATTCCTCCAATCCTATTTTTCATATGTTTTGCTGCATTGCATTTTTTATACATGCAAAAGAAAAAGAGCGAACCATTATTCGCTCTTTCTGATCTGTTCATCAGTATAAAGTTCTTCTTCACCCGGGGGCGCGTAAGTGACATACGTTCCCGCGATTAAATCATGCAGTGTCCGTTTGTCTTCTCGGACGCCGATCAGAATCAGGCTGGCGATCAAGCCGAGGCCGAAAGTTATGCCGTAAACCAGACCTGCAACAATAACCCGCAAAAACATCGTTAACAGGCTGACCTGTGATCCGTCTTTTTTTACGATTCTGATACCGCAGATTCTTTTTCCGATAAGGTAGCCGTTCCAAAACACCGGCAACAAAATAGAGTACAGCAGAACAATCAGACTGATGAACATGCTGTCGTTCGGGTCTTTTCCTGTAATCAGCCAATAGATCAGCAAAAGAGGCACCGAGACAATAATGTAATCCAGCAATGAAGCTCCTAGTCTGATCCAGAATCCGGCTGGTTTGTAAATATTCATTTGACTCCCCCATATGTCTTCAATATGACTTTGATGTTTCCATCTTCTTTCTTATCGAATATATCATATGCCTTAGGGCCATCAGCAAGACTTAATTTATGCAAAAGATCGATTTCATGCTTCTTGACCATTTCATACAGCATTGGCATTAGATGAATAACGAGTGCCCGGCCCACTGGTGTAATGGCATCCTGGATCTGGGATCAGCTCAACATGCTCTTTTCCTTGATATGTCAGTGCTTTCATCCTTGGACAACTCCTTTATTGTCACTGGTTCCCTGTATAGCCGCTTTTAAACGCTCACACGCTTTTGTATACACAATTCGAACTTTTTGAAAACGTCATCAACATATTGCAACCCCTTATGTTCAGTGCTATCTTTTTAGTTGATTAACAGATTGGGGGAAACATAGGTGAAATCATTCATGCAATCCAAAGCCGTTATATTCAGTTTCACAATGGCTTTCTTTCTTATATTGGCAGCCTGTTCCGGCAAAAATGAAGCCGATTCCAAGGATACAGGCTGGGAGCAGATCAAAGACAAAGGGAAAATTGTTGTCGCTACATCTGGCACGCTTTATCCCACTTCTTATCACGATACCGATTCTGGTTCCGATAAGCTGACGGGCTATGAGGTTGAAGTCGTTCGTGAAGCGGCAAAACGCCTGGGTCTGAAGGTTGAGTTCAAGGAGATGGGCATTGACGGAATGCTGACAGCGGTGAACAGCGGCCAGGTTGACGCAGCCGCAAATGACATCGATGTGACGAAGGACCGCGAGAAGAAGTTCGCGTTTTCCACTCCATATAAATATTCATACGGCACGGCAATCGTCCGAAAAGACGATTTATCAGGGATTAAAACGCTTAAGGATTTAGAAGGGAAGAAAGCCGCTGGCGCAGCTACGACAGTCTACATGGATGTAGCGAGAAAATACGGCGCTCAAGAAGTGATTTATGATAATGCGACCAATGAACAGTATTTAAAAGATGTCGCCAACGGACGCACTGATGTCATTTTAAACGACTATTACCTGCAGACACTTGCGCTCGCAGCATTCCCGGATCTTAACATTACGATCCATCCTGACATCAAGTACATGCCGAACAAACAGGCGCTTGTCATGAAAAAAAGCAATGCAGCACTTCAGAAAAAGATGAACGAAACATTGAAAGAAATGAGCAAGGATGGCACTTTGACAAAGCTGTCGAAACAATTCTTCAATAAAGCAGATGTATCAAAGAAACTGGATGTCGACGTTCAGGACGTTGATTTGTAATCGAACGCCATGATAAATAGCATTCAGTGGGAATATATTTTCAACACAAAGCTGGCCATTGAATCGTTCCCTTATGTCATAAAAGGCATTGGATATACGCTGCTCATCTCTTTTGTGAGCATGTTTGCGGGAACGATGATCGGCCTGTTCATATCACTCGCCAGAATGTCTCAGCTTGCCTTGTTAAGGTGGCCGGCGAAGCTCTATATCTCATTTATGCGAGGCGTTCCGATTTTAGTGATCTTGTTTATCCTTTATTTCGGATTTCCTTATATCGGCATTGAATTTTCCGCTGTCACAGCCGCTTTAATTGGCTTTAGTCTTAACAGCGCCGCCTACATTGCAGAAATTAACCGTTCAGCCATTTCATCCGTTGAAAAAGGACAGTGGGAAGCCGCATCCTCTCTCGGCCTTTCCTATTGGCAGACGATGAGGGGTATCATTTTGCCGCAATCGATCCGTATTGCGCTGCCTCCGCTTGCTAATGTATTGCTCGACTTAATCAAAGCGTCCTCTCTCGCTGCAATGATTACAGTGCCGGAATTGCTCCAGCATGCGAAAATCATCGGCGGCAGAGAGTTTGATTACATGACCATGTATATTCTGACCGCTCTCATTTATTGGGCCATCTGCTCAGCAGCGGCAGCTTTTCAGAATATCCTTGAGAAAAAATACGCTCATTATGTTTAAACAAACGTTTTATTAAAAAAGCCGCTCCTCAGGAGACGGCTTTTTTCTATTGATTCAGCTTCCACTTGAACGGGTCCTCAAACAGCGACCAGTCGGAATCAAATTCGTACTCAGTCAGCAGGCATTGATCAAGCTCTTTCGTGATCGCTTCTTCATCCAAATCTGTTCCGATAAACACAAGCTGCGTCAAGCGGTCGCCGAATTCCGGATCCCAGTCCTCCAAAATTTCGGGCTCCTGCTGTTTGACTTGCTCCTGCTCAAGCTTTGGCAACGCCGCCACCCAATACGATACTGGCTCAAGCGTAACCGACGGCCCTGCTTGCGACATCAGCAAAGCGAGATTGTTATGCGAGGCGCACCAGGCGATTCCTTTGGCACGAACCACGTTCTTTGGCATTTGATCCATCCAGCGATAAAACCGTGTAGAATGAAACGGCAAACGTCTTTTATACACAAATGAAGAGATGCCGTATTCTTCTGTTTCCGGGGTGTGTTCCGCATGGCCTGCTGTCAGCTCTTGAATCCAGCCGGCTGACCCGCTCGCTTCCTCGAAGTTAAATAACCCTGTATGCAAAATCTCCTGCGGTTTTACATTTCCTTTGACGGAACGAATGAATTTGGCTCTTGGCTGCAGTGTGCGAAGCACTTTTTCAAGCTGTTCGAGCTCTTGCTCGCTGACCAGGTCACATTTATTCAAGATCAGAACATCACAAAACTCTATTTGATCGATCAAGAGGTCGGCAATGTCTCTTTCATCCTCTTCCCCCAGCGCTTCTTTGCGATCCAGAAGGCTATCGCCTGACTGATAATCATGCCAAAAACGGTTGGCATCAACCACTGTCACCATCGTATCCAGCTGACAGAATTTTGTAAGGTCGATCCCCATCTCTTCATCGATATAAGAAAAAGTCTGAGCCACCGGGATCGGTTCACTAATTCCTGTCGATTCAATCACGATATAATCAAACCGCCCGTCTTTTGCCAGCTTCTCGACTTCAATTAATAAGTCTTCGCGAAGCGTACAGCAAATGCAGCCGTTTGACATTTCCACAAGCTTTTCATCTGTTCTGGAAAGGCCTCCTTCCTGCTTAACCAAGCCTGCGTCAATGTTCACCTCACTCATATCGTTGACGATGACCGCTATTTTTAAGCCTTCACGATTTTGCAGAATGCTGTTCAGCAATGTTGTTTTTCCAGCGCCAAGATAACCGCTCAGTACGGTAACCGGAATTTTTTTCATACTAATGTCCTCCCTTATAAAATAGAATCATTACGATTTAATTCGTATGCTTCGCCGTATAAGCAATGGTGTAAGCAGCTTTTCGTGCTCCGGAAATATTTCTCGCTGTCGGCCCGATTTCTAATTCAGCAAAGGCTCCCATCACATATAAGCCTTTTCCCCATTGCAAATCCTTGCCAACAATCGGAAAACCGCAGCCTGCATAAGGCAATTGCTCCGCTTGCGCTGCTCTCTGTACCCAATCGAACCGGCTGATGTCCGAGGTAAAACCTGTTGCCAATGCGACACGCTCGTATTCGTATCGCGATTCGCTGGTTTTACAGTGTATCTGTATCTTGCCGTCATCTGTTTTTTGGCAAGAATCAATTTCATCCTGAATGACTTTTATTCTGCCCTCCTCCTTATAGACAGCAAGTGTTCTTGAAATGTCCTTTGGAAAAGAGCCACGATGTCTGGCGCTTGTAATCCATTGCCTTCGCTTTTGATAGTCAGACGTTTTACTGAATGCTTTCATATATTTCGGACCAAGCCATCCTGGATCACTATCGAAGTCATAGATCCGGAACGGATGCCTCACCAGCATCGTCACATCATGGCCGTCATCTGCGAGCTTTTTGGCGTAATGAGCCGCCGTTATCCCTCCGCCCACAACTGCCATTTGCACACTTTCATTGCTTACATCGTGCACCTCTCTGTCAAACACATGATAAATGCCGTCATTCTGATATGGTTTTGTCCACTCCGGCCAAGAAGGATGATGAGAAAAACTCATGGCTAAAACCACTCGTTCCCCCGTGAGAGTTCCAGCGGTATCTGTCTCCGCTTCCCACAACCCGTTTTTCCTTCTCAAATTTGTCACCATGCCTGTTTTCCATGCCTGATCAATATGTATCTCATCCAGCACAGTCTCGCAGTGCTGATTGAAGAGCGACAGCGAGGGCCTCTTATATCTTCCAAAGAATACTTCCGGCCATTGGCTTTTATCCGCATACGTTTGCAGGCTGAACGGCTCTGTGTCTACATGATGAACCGATGGAGAGCGCAAGTATTTCATCTGAATGCGGCTTGTGTTTCGTTTCCAGCATTCAAGAGGCCGTTCATGGGGATCAATGACAGCAAGATCCTCAATCGATGCCCTTCCGCTTTTCACCAGATGCACTGCCAAGGTTGTGCCTTGGATGCCGCCGCCAATGATCAGCCATTTATACATGGGAGAATCTCCTCTCTATAAAACGTAATTATTACGATTTAAATCGTATGGCTTTTTTTCCTTTTTGTCAACCGCATTCCATTCAACCGATCACAACTTTTGTATGTTCAGGGATGTTTTCATATATCCATTTCGCATCTGGGATGGCCAGCCTGATACATCCATGAGATGCCTTCACCCCTAGTTTTTTCGCTTCTTTTTCGATGACTTTTTTATCCTTTGTCATCGGCACACTGTGAAATAGAAATTCGCCATGGTTTTTCCATGAGACCCAGTATTCCGCACCTTCCTGATATCCTTCGGAGAAAAACCATTCTCCCCGTTCAGGCTCTATATAAAAGGTGCCCTTTGGCGTAGCGTCATCTTTTGTTTGATCCAGTCCTGACGAGACAATCATTGTATATAAGGTTTTACTTCCTTCTTTGATGTAAGCCTTCTGGTCTTTCACGTCCACATCAATCCAGACATGTTTCTGCTTGATATTCGGGTATTCACCGCCTGATGGTTTGGTCCAATCGATGCTAGTTTTTTCTGTCTTTTGATCGGACGTTACGTGCTCTGCCGTTTTCTTTGTATCAGCGCTTGCATGTTCTTCCGTTTTTTTTGTATCGGCACTTGCGTGTTCTTTCGCATGATCGGAGCAGGCTGACAGCAGGCTGGCCGGCACAAGAACAGCAACAAATAATAATAAGAGTTTCATATTCTATCCTCCTGTTTCGAAAAACGCAGCTTCGCATAGGCATCGTGGAGATGGATTGATTCTTCATTGCGGCATTCAATCTCAAAGGCTGACACCCATTCAAGCTCATACAAATCCGCGGCAATCAGCCGGGCGAGATCCTCAACAAATCTCGGATTCTCATATGCTGTTTCCGTCACGGCTTTTTCATCCGGGCGCTTAAGAACCGGGTGCAGTCTCGCAGAAGCATTTGATTCTGCGGCGTCAAGCAAATCAGCTTTAAAATCGCTTGGAAGCGATACTGCCGGATGAATATCAGCCCAAATGCTGACCGTCCCCCTCTGATTATGAGCGCTGTATTCACTGATTTCCTTGGAGCAAGGGCACAGGGTCGTTACTTTCGCTGAGATGCCGGCACGCTGTTCAAACGGCTGATCTTCGCGATAGGTGACAGACATCAATATGTCAGCATGCATCAAACCCGCTTTCTCAAGCTTCGGACTTTTCCGTTCGAAAAACCATGGAAACCGCACTTCGACTGAAGCTGATGGCTGGTCCATGTTTTCTGCAAGCTCTTTCGTAAATTGCTGTAGAGAGGAAAATGAGAGAATCCAGCCGTTTTGATGATAGATTTGGAGCAGCTCTGTTAACCGGCTCATATTAATCCCCTTCTGATTCCTCCGCAAATCACAAGTCATTGTAAAGTTCGCAGTCGTTGTTTGCTCAGCAGGCGTCATGGCAGAAGTGATTGTGACCAGATGGGACACATTAGCGACACCTACATGCTGAATGTCAAAAAAATAATCCTTCCTGATATTTTGCAGATCCTTCATTTTCTCTTTTTCTACAGGTTTCTCGCCTTTTATCGGACTGACCGACCCAAAGTATTGAAGACGTTCCGGTTTTCCCGGAAGCGGCATGTGTTGATTCAATCAGAAAACTCCTCTCATTAACAAATCGTAATAATTACTATTTATTTTGATGGGTTCACTGATTAAAATCAAGAGAAAATAAAAAAGACACGCACAAATGCGTGTCCGTCAAAACCTAAATATCAGCGGGGCTGCTTTCCGCGCTCCAGCTTTTTCTCCAGTAATAGCCTGCGGCAAGCACGAGCGCAAACGCCAGCAGCGCGATACAGGAAAACGTGATAAAACCGATAGCATATGTGCCTGTCATCTGTTTTAACGATCCTAAGATGTTCGGCAGGAAAAACCCTCCTATGCCGCCGGCCGCACCGACAATTCCTGTCACCATGCCGATTTCTTTGCGGAAGCGCTGCGGTACGAGCTGGAATACGGCTCCGTTGCCCATTCCGAGCCCCATCATTCCGACAAACAAAAGAACGATGACCATTGAGAGAGACGGCAGGCTGCTGACCCCAACCATACACAGGGCCACGATGACAAACAATACAGAAAGCACTTTTGTGCCGCCGACACGATCTGAAATCCAGCCCCCGACAGGCCGGAAAAAGCTTCCCGCCGCCACACATAATGTAACGAAATCGCCCGCGTGAATTTTTGACAGCTGGTATTGATCGACAAAGAAAATAGATAAAAAGCTTGATAGCCCGACAAATCCCCCGAATGTGACACTGTACAGCAGGCAGAAAAACCATGTTTCCTTTTGCCCGAACACATGCAGATAGCTTTTGAGCGGCTGCGGCGCCGGCTGTGCAGGGGAATCCTTTGCCATGGACACAAAAAGAATAAAGACGATCAGCAAAGGAATAAGCGCAATTCCCATAACAATGTGCCAGCCGAACTGCTCTGCAAGACGCGGGCCAAACAGGGTTGCAAACAAAGTGCCGCTGTTCCCCGCGCCGGCGATCCCCATCGCAAGCCCCTGCAAATGAGGCGGATACCATCGGCTTGCCATAGGCAGAGCAACGGCAAAGCTTGCCCCCGCCACGCCAAGCAGAATCCCGATGGCATACAGCTCAGGCAGCGAGCGGCCGCCAAATGTCCCCCACAGCAGCGGAATCATTGTCACCAGCATCCCGATCATTGCCGTTTTTTTCGGTCCGATTCTGTCCGTTAAAACACCTAAAATGATACGAAACACAGATCCTGATAAAATCGGCACAGCCACGATAAGCCCTTTCTCAAATGGGGACAGGCCAAAATCCTGAGAAATATAAACACCCAGCGCCCCAAGCATAACCCATATCATAAAACTCACATCAAAGTATAAAAAGGAACAGAGCAAAGTGAGTGGATGACCGCTAGTTTTCAGTTCCGACAGCTTCATAAGATTCCCCTTTCTTGACCCTTAATTATTTTAAATTTTCTGAATTAATAATATATGACCATTTTTTTCTGGAAAAGACATGTGTAAGTTTTTGTGACACGTTTAATGCGTTAACAATGCATTGTGACATAATTTTTAATAGGAGAATCAAAGGAGGTCTGGCACATGAAGAAACAAAGATTGGTGTTAGCAGGGAACGGAATGGCCGGAATCCGCTGTATTGAAGAAGTTTTAAAGCTGAATCGCCAAATGTTCGAAATTGTCATTTTCGGAAGCGAACCGCACCCCAACTATAATCGCATTCTCTTATCCTCTGTATTGCAGGGTGAGGCGTCACTCAATGACATTACACTGAACAGCAAGGATTGGTACGACAAGCACGGGATTACGCTTTACACAGGCGAAACGGTTGTTCACATTGATACAGTTCAGCAGCGGGTTATCACGGACCGGAAACGCACCCTGTCTTATGACAAATTAATAGTGGCAATAGGCTCCTCCCCTCATATTCTCTCCATCCCCGGGGCGGACAAAGAAGGCGTCTACGGATTTCGAACAATAGAAGACTGCCAAGCGTTGATGAGCATGGCCAAACACTATCAAAAGGCAGCGGTGATCGGAGCCGGCTTATTAGGACTGGAAGCAGCAGTCGGCTTACAGCATCTCAGCATGGATGTCAGCGTCATTCATCACTCTGCCGGCATCATGCAAAAACAGCTCGATCAAACGGCATCGAGGCTGCTGCAGACGGAGCTGGAACGGAAAGGCTTAACCTTTCTTTTGGAAAAAGACACCGTATCCATTTCTGGCACTTCGCGGGCAGACGGCATCTGTTTTAAAGACGGCTCTTCATTGAAAACTGACTTGATTGTGATGGCGGCTGGCGTGAGGCCGAATATTCAATTGGCTGTGTCAGCCGGAATCGCAGTGAACCGTGGGATCATCGTGAATGACTACATGCAGACGAGTGAACCGAATGTGTATGCCGTCGGCGAATGCGCCGAGCATAACGGAACGTTGTATGGTTTGGCAGCCCCGCTTTATGAACAGGGAAAAGCTCTCGCCAAACATATTTGCGGTGCTCCATGTGAGGGGTATCAAGGGTCAGCACCATCTGCAGCTTTAAAAATAGCTGGACTTGATGTGTGGTCAGCTGGAAAGGTTCACGAGGATGAACGCACGACGAGTATTAAAATCTACGATGAACAAACAGGCATTTATAAAAAAGCACTCTTTGAGGATGACAAACTGGCCGGCGTTATTTTATTCGGAGATACACGTGACAAGCAGCGGTTTCTCGACAGCCTGCTCAAACAAAGAGACATCTCCATTGTCAAAAAGCAGATCATCGAACCCGAGACTACCGGCACTTTATTTGATTCCATGTCTTCCAGTGAAACGATTTGCCAATGCAACTCAGTGACGAAAGGCGCGATTGAAGAAGCGGTGCACACGAAAGGCCTAACAACTGTTGAGGAAGTCAAGCACTGCACCAAAGCATCCGGTTCCTGCGGAGGATGCAAGCCGCTCGTTAAAGACCTTTTGAGGCACATGACCAGCAGCGAATATACAGAGCCCGCCGTCACTCCTTCGTTTTGCGGCTGTACTGATTTTACAGAAGACGACATCATTGCCGAGATTCAGCGCAGGCCATTCACTAATCCGGGAGAAGCGATGAGCCAGCTTGGCTGGAAAACGAATAATGGATGCCGCAAATGTGTTCCGGCGATTCAATACTACCTGGAAATGCTTCATCCCGGTTTTGTTCAGCCTGAATCAGCTGCCGAAGATACATACATCCTGATTCCGCAAATGTACGGCGGGCAAACGAACGCGGAGCAGTTAAGAAACATCGCCAATATCATCGAGGCGTACAGCATCTCCGACGTATCCATCACTCACGGCCAAAGACTGAAGCTTTCCGGGATCAAACCCGCGGATCTCCCAAACATCAAAAAAGACCTGAAAATGCCCGTACGCTCAAACGAACACCACCGCACGCTGCAAAGTGTCAAAGCATGTACATGCGGACAAAACCGATCGATTCAACAGCTGGCAGCCCAGATCGAGAGACATCTTGAGATGCTTTCCATGCCCGCTTATATTTCTATCAGCTTATCATGTGAAACAGACTGCACCGATGCCGCCATACAAGATGTCGGCGCGATTCGAACGCAAGCTGGCTGGGATATTTACATCGGCGGCGTCCGGGGAACTCATGCCCGTTCCGGAGCTCTGTTTTGCGTTACTGACAACGCAGATAGCACTGCCAGCATGATCAAAGGACTGATCCAGTATTACCGTGAAACGGCTCATTACTTAGAAGCCGTTCATCAGTGGATGGACCGTCTCGGGATCGTGCATATCAGAGAAGTGCTATTTGAAGAGGAGCTTAAGACACAGCTGCTGGAAAGCCTCCAAACAGACCTGTCACTGATTCAAAACCCGCCTGTACAGGCTGGCGCACATAAGAAAGGATGAGGCATTTTGACTGAACGACTGCTTAGATATTTCCGTGATAAACAGCAAGACATCCAATCAGAAAAAACGTATGACACCCAATGCCCGTTTTGCAGCATGCAGTGCAAAATGCAGCTCGTGGAACAAACCATCGTCACACGGAAAAAGTACACAGCGATCGGGATTGATAATCCTACGACACAGGGCCGATTATGCATGAAGGGTATGAACGCCCACCAGCATGCCCTGAACTCCTCCCGCATCACCCGGCCGCTGCTGAAGAAAAACGGTGAATTTATGCCTGTTTCCTGGGAAGAAGCACTGAAGCATATCAAAGACCAAGTGACTATGATTCAACAAGAATACGGCCATGACGCCATGGCTGTATACGGAAGCGCCTCGATTACGAATGAAGAGGCGTATTTGTTAGGGAAATTCGCGCGGGTGGGCTTACAGACAAAATACATCGACTACAATGGGAGACTTTGTATGTCCGCCGCAGCAACCGCAGCCAACCAAACATTCGGCGCGGACAGAGGCTTAACGAATCCCTTATCAGACATTCCCCACACCCGTGTGATCATTCTGGCCGGCACCAATATTGCTGAATGCCAGCCTACAATTATGCCGTATTTTGAAAAAGCGAAAGAAAACGGTGCTTACATCATTGCCATTGATCCGCGCGAAACAGCGACAACGAAAATCGCCGATCTTCATCTGAAAATCAAACCCGGCACAGACGCCGCCCTTGCCAACGCTCTCGTCAAAATCATGATCGACGAACAGCTCGTAAACGAAGATTTCATTCGATCACGAACAAATGGATTCGCAGAGTTGAAACAGCATACTGACGCGTTGAGCTTGAATGATATCTCCGAACAGACGAGTGTTCCGCTGGCGCACATGCGAAAAGCCGCTGTGAAGTTTGCCAAGGAAACATCCGGCATGCTGTTTACAGCCCGCGGGATTGAACAGCAAACCGATGGAACAGCGGCTGTGAAAGGCTTCTTAAACATGGTGCTCATCACAGGAAAAATCGGCAAACCTTACTCGGGCTATGGGGCGATCACCGGACAAGGCAACGGGCAAGGCGCCAGAGAGCACGGCCAAAAAGCCGATCAGCTCCCGGGCTACCGTTCTATTGAAAATGAAGAACATCGGTCGCATATTGCGAAAGTGTGGGGAATCCATCAGGATGATTTGCCGCGAAAAGGTGTCTCAGCTTATGAAATGATGGAAAAAATCAATGACGGTGACATCAAAGGGCTGTTCCTCATGTGCTCAAATCCCGCTGTCTCCAGCCCAAATGCAAATCTCGTGAAAAAAGCTCTGAGGAAACTGACATTCTTTGTCGCGATCGATTTGTTTATTTCTGAGACTGCGAAATACGCTGATGTGATTTTGCCCGCCTCCTCTTATTTAGAAGATGAGGGCACCATGACAAATGTCGAAGGCCGCGTGACATTAAGAGAAGCAAGCAGGCCGTGTCCCGGTGAAGCAAAGCATGATTGGCAGATCATTTGTGAGATCGCATCCGCTCTCGGGAAGGGCCGTTATTTTTCTTACACGTCAGCAGAGGATATTTTTAATGAATTGAGAGAAGCAAGCCGAGGCGGGATTGCTGATTATTCAGGCATCACATACGACAGGCTCAGACATGAAGGCGGCATTCACTGGCCGTGTCCAGAACCTGATCATCCCGGAACCGAGCGCTTGTTTACAGACTCATTTGCACATCCGGATCAAAAAGCAGCATTAAGTGTGATCCCAAACGAACCGGCTGTTCCAAAAGAGAAGCCGACAGCCGATTATCCGCTGTATTTAACGACAGGCCGAGTCATGTCTCATTACTTAACAGGCGTCCAAACGAGAAAAAGCGCCGCCCTTACCGCGAGACACTTTGAATCTTTTATGGAAATCCACCCGCAAACAGCAGCGTCCTACAATATCGAGGACCGTGTACTGGTAAAAATAGAATCGCCGCGAGGAAGCATCACCGTCCGCAGCAAATTATCAGAACAAATCAGAAAAGACACCGTTTTTGTTCCCATCCACTGGGCAGATGCTCAAAATGTGAATGATTTAATCAGCGAAGCCTTAGATCCAGCCTGCAAAATGCCCGGTTTTAAGGTATGCGCCGTCCGAATCAGACCCATTTAAATTTTTCATAAAATTTTTAGAACTTTTCGTATATTTTGTTACATTTTATAACATGTATCTTAAATATTCCTTTTTGCTGTGCTACGCTGGAAAAAACATTGATAAGGAGCGGATCATCTGATGGGAAAAAAACAGCTAGTTCTTGTTGGAAATGGAATGGCCGGGGTAAGGTCCATTGAAGAGATACTGAGTGTTGCAAAAGACGAGTTTCAGATCACAATTTTCGGTGCCGAACCGCATCCCAACTACAACCGAATCCTTTTGTCAAAAGTGCTTCAAGGCGATACAGATATTAAAGATATTACGTTAAACGATTGGGACTGGTACGAAGAAAACCATATTCAATTATATACAAATGAAACAGTTATCAAAGTGGACACGGAAAACAAAACCATCATCACAGATGCAGACAGAATCCAGCCTTACGACGAATTGATCCTGGCGACAGGCTCTGTCCCTTTTATCCTTCCGATTCCGGGCGCAGACAAAAAAGGCGTCACAGCTTTCCGGGACATAAAAGATACAGACACGATGCTTGCCGCGTCAAAACAATATAAAAAAGCAGCCGTCATCGGCGGAGGCCTGCTTGGTTTGGAAGCCGCACGCGGACTGTTGAATCTCGGCATGGACGTGTCCGTCATCCACCTCGCCCCATTCCTGATGGAACGCCAGCTTGATGCAACGGCAGGACGCCTGCTGCAAAACGAGTTAGAAAAACAAGGAATGACCTTTTTACTTGAAAAGCAAACCGAAGAAATTGTCGGTGATGACCGCGTCGAAGGCGTCCGCTTCAAAGACGGAACAAGTATTGAAGCTGATTTAGTCGTCATGGCTGTCGGCATCCGCCCGAATACACAGCTTGGCGCAGAAAGCGGCATTCCGGTCAACCGAGGAATCATTGTCAACGATTATATGCAAACTGAAATCCCGCACATTTATGCGGTCGGCGAATGCGCTGAGCACCGCGGAATCGCATACGGGCTCGTGGCGCCGCTCTATGAACAGGCAAAAGTGCTGGCGAAGCATATTTGCGGCATCGAAACAAAACCGTATGAAGGCTCCATTCTCTCCACTCAGTTAAAAGTGTCAGGCGTCGAGGTCTTCTCTGCCGGTGACTTTAACGAATCAGATGAGAAAAAAGCGGTTAAGGTTTTCGATGAACAGGACGGCATCTATAAAAAAATCGTCCTGAGAGGCAATCAAATTGTCGGTGCTGTTTTATTCGGCGACAGCAGCGAGGGGAATCGCCTGTTTGCTATGATTCAAAAAGAAGCCGATATCACTGAAACCTCTAAAATATCAATCTTACAGCCTCTCAACCAAGAAGCAGGCACAAGCATTACCGCAGCGATGAGCGACGATGAAATCATCTGCGGCTGTAACGGCGTGTCAAAAGGTGTGATTATTCAAGCCATACAGGAAAAAGGCTGCTCGTCAACAGACGAGATCAAAGCATGCACCGGTGCATCCCGCTCATGCGGAGGCTGTAAGCCGCTCGTAGAAGAAATCCTCCAGCATACGCTCGGATCAGACTTTGATGCTTCAGCGCAAAAAGAAGCGATTTGCGGCTGTACCACATTGTCGAGAGATGAAGTCGTAGAAGAAATCAAAGCCAAATGGCTGTCACATACAAGAGAAATCATGAACGTGCTCGGCTGGAAAACGCCAGAAGGCTGTTCAAAATGCCGGCCGGCCCTGAACTACTACTTAGGCATGATCAATCCAACCAAATACGAGGATGACCGGACATCCCGCTTTGTTAACGAACGAATGCACGCCAATATTCAAAAAGACGGAACATATTCAGTCGTACCTCGGATGTACGGAGGCGTGACCAACTCCACAGATTTGCGCAAGATCGCAGATGTCGTCGACAAATATGAGATCCCGCTCGTGAAAATGACAGGCGGTCAGCGAATTGATCTCATCGGCGTGAAAAAAGAAGACCTTCCGAAGGTATGGGAAGATCTTGATATGCCGTCAGGCTACGCGTACGGAAAGACACTGCGCACAGTAAAAACATGCGTAGGCGAGCAATTCTGCCGCTTCGGCACCCAAGACTCCATGGCACTGGGCATTGCGCTTGAGAAAAAATTCGAAGGGCTGAACACGCCTCATAAAGTGAAAATGGCCGTGTCTGCCTGCCCGCGGAACTGTGCGGAATCCGGCATTAAGGACCTTGGCGTTGTCGGCATTGACGGAGGCTGGGAGCTTTATGTCGGCGGAAACGGCGGAACTCATTTACGTGCCGGTGATTTGCTGATGAAGGTGAAAACAAATGAAGAAGTCTTAGAATACGCAGGCGCTTACCTGCAATATTACCGGGAAACCGCGAACTATCTGGAGCGTACTTCCGCTTGGCTTGAGCGCGTCGGTTTATCCCATGTCCAATCCGTGTTAAATGATCCGGAAAAACGGCAGGAGCTGAACGACCGAATGAATGAAACACTCTCTGTCCACAAGGATCCGTGGAAGGGATTTTTGGATAATAAACAAACCTCTAAAGAGTTATTTGAAAATGTCGTAACCACATCGTAATGACAAAAACAAACATTAAGGAGGAATGGACATGGTAAACAAAGACGTAACAAAAGTATGTATCGGAAAAATTGAAGAATTGCCTGAACAATTAGGCAAAACAGTGTATATTGAAGATAAGGAGCTCGCAGTTTTCAAGCTTTCAAACGGAAGCATCCGCGCCATCGAAAACCGCTGTCCGCATAAGGGCGGCGTCCTGGCAGAAGGGATCGTCAGCGGAGAATATGTTTTCTGCCCGATGCACGATTGGAAAATCTCCTTAGAAGACGGAATCGTCCAAGAACCAGATCACGGATGCGTCAAAACATACGAAACGCTGATCGAGGGAGAACATGTTTATCTCGTATATTGATCAAAAGACCGGATCACTTTTAAGTGATCCTTCATTTTTTACAGTGACGGAAGGATGACATGATCATGAAGAACGGAATCGTATATTTCGTGGGAGCGGGCCCCGGAGATCCAGGACTGCTCACCATCAAAGGAAAACAGGCGCTGGAGGAAGCAGATGTTATTTTATATGACCGGCTCGCCAACCCGAAGCTCCTCGAATTCGCATCACCGGACTGCCAGTTTATTTATTGTGGAAAACTGCCAGACCGCCATTTTATGAAACAAAGAGAAATTAACGCCCTGCTGGTTGAAAAAGCATCAAAGGGGTTAACCGTCGTCCGTTTAAAAGGCGGAGATCCAAGTGTATTCGGCAGAGTCGGCGAGGAAGCAGATGCTCTCCATGAGCACGGCATCCGTTATGAAATGGTGCCGGGGATCACTTCCGGAATTGCAGCGCCGCTATATGCGGGCATCCCCGTTACGCATCGGGATTTCGCATCGTCTTTTGCCATGATTACTGCGCATGATACATCATTAAAAGGCACGCCGAATCTCGACTGGGAAGGGCTTGCCCGAAGCGTTCAAACCCTAGTCTTTTACATGGGCGTCAAGAATTTATCTTATATTTGCCAGCAGCTCATCGCATACGGAAAATCGCCTTCTGTCCCTGTCATTGTGGTCCAATGGGGTACGTGGGGCCGCCAGCGGAGTGTGAAAGGATCGCTAGAGAACATTCAGCAAAAAGTACAGGAACACCAGATCACAAACCCTGCGATTATCGTCATCGGAGATATCGTCAATTTTCAAACACACAGCTGGTTTGAAAGCAAACCACTCATCGGCCAGCACTTGATGGTTGTCACTCATGGCGAAGATGAAGATCCGCTTGCAGACAAGCTGCGTGCCTCCGGTGCTGATGTCATCGAATGGCCGAAATGGCGGACTGAGAGCATGCCTGTCAATGAAGAGATTCTTCGAAAGATCGGCACCTTTGAAGACATTTTTTTCACATCGCGCCATGCAGTTTGTGAATTTTTCCAAGCACTGGCTTCCAAGAAAATCGACATCCGCCAGCTGACAGCCCGACTGAGTGCAGCATCTGAGCAAGCAAAGACGGAGGTTGAAAAACGGGGTTTTCTCGTCTCCGCCATTCAGCCTGATTCAGAAAAACGTCTTGTTGTCGGGAGCCGGCATACAGTGGAAAACATGCAGAAGCATGAGTCCTGTTCGTTTTATATCACCCATGAAAACGTCATAGATGATCGGTTCACCCACATGATTCAGCGAACCATCAGTGAATCTCCGCTGCACATGATCGTATGCCCGAGCAAACCGTCCGTTCAGCAATTGATCAGCACAGGCAAACAAATTGGCATTTCGCCGGAACCCGCAGCAAGCCGACCTCCCATCGTCTGCATAGGCGATGACTCAGTTGCCGGCGCTTATGGATTCACAGCGGTCCAAAAGCAGGATGAATTGTTGGCTTTTATTCAAAATCAACAGGCGGAAAAAAAGCTTCTTCATAGCTGATTGCGGCAGCCCTCTTTAAGGGCTGTTTTATTTATGCACCAATTTTTTGTGATGGGTTGAATACATCGCCATATTTTCGGCCTTAGGGTCCAAATAAGCCTTCGCGCTGTTGACCGCTGTCGGCCCTTCCGTAAAGCCGCCGGCAATCAATCTCAGTTTACTTTCATAAAAAGCCGCGTCACCCGCCACAAACACACCCGGAAGATTCGTCCGCATATGTCTGTCCGCTTTCACCCTGCCTTCTTCAATCTCAAGCCCCCACTCCTTCATCGGTCCGAGATCAATTTTGAACCCATGATTAATGATCAGCTCGTCAACCTCTATGTCTTCCCTCTGGCCAGACGCAGTATGACAAACAGTCACACTCTGGATGCGCTCTTCATCGCCGCTCAGCTGCCCCAGACGATAAGGAGTGAGCACCCGAACCGATGATTGCTTCATCTTCGTCACGCTGCTTTCCATTCCGCCGAATTCCTCGCGCCGGTGAACGACAGTCACAGACGCCGCAATCGGTTCCAGCTCATTGGCCCAATCGACCGCAGTATCACCGCCGCCTGATATCACGACCCGCTTCCCTTTAAACGCATCAAGCTTCTCCACTCCATAATGAAGGTTTTTGCCCGCATACCGGGTCGCATCCTCACTGTCAAACTCATTAACCTCAAGCGTTCCCATGCCGACAGCTAAAATCACGGTATGTGTATAATGCTTTTCTCCTTCAGAACCTGTCAGCACAATGGTGCCGTCTTTCAAGCGTTCAAATCCGATCACACGCTGATTCAGCACGATGTCAGGATCAAACGTCGCCGCCTGCTCCTTCAGCTGCTCGATCAGCTGTTTTCCCGCAATCCCCGGTATTCCACCGATATCGCGAATGATTTTCTCAGGAAAGAATAAAGACACCTTCCCTCCGAGCCGTGGCAAAAATTCGATTACTTTCGTTTTCAGCTCCCGCATCCCGCAGTAAAAAGCCGTAAACAGCCCGATCGGCCCCCCGCCTATAATCGTAACGTCATATATCTCTTGATTCTCAGCCATCCGTCCTGCCCCCGTTCACATCTATATCAAAACCACTTTAATTGAGAATGAATATCAATACAAAGTATATCATATTTCCCGAGCCTTTGTTTATTCATTTCTTCTCCTTGTGGTAAATTGTTGAAAACTCTATAATAGGCAGAAAACAAATGGGAGAAACAGATGAAAAGACGAGTCGAAATGATCACTATCGAAGGACATACACTAGAATATTCTGTAACAGGCAAGGGAGCCCCCATTTTTGTCATGCATGGCGGGCATTCAAATTGTTACGAGGAATTCGGGTACACGGCGCTGATTGAGCATGGGTATTCCATTATCACGCCTTCAAGGCCAGGCTATGGACGAACGTCAAAAGAGATTGGAAAAAGTCTTGCCGACGCTTGCCGTTTCTATGTGAAGTTATTAGATCATTTACAAATCGACAGTGTCCATGTGGTGGCCATCTCAGCAGGAGGACCGAGCGGCATATGCTTTGCCTCACATTATCCGGAAAGGGTAAACACTCTAACCCTGCAATCCGCGGTCACCAAGGAATGGCTCACCCCCAAAGATACTGAATATAAAATGGGGAGAATCCTCTTCCGCCCGCCGGTGGAAAAGTGGATATGGAAGCTGGTTTCTCATCTGAATAACGCCTTCCCGCGTTTCATGTTTCAAGCCATGAGCCCGCAATTCAGCACACTTTCGTTTCAGCGGATCAAGTCCCTGATGGATGAAAAAGACATAGAAGCATTTCGGAAAATGAACAGCCGGCAGCGCTCAGGTGAAGGATTTCTGCTTGACTTGTCACAAACAGCCGCTATCTCTTCAAAAGAGCTGCAGGCCATCTCATGCCCCGTACTGATTATGCAAAGTGTTTATGATGGGTTTATCGACAAGTCACATGCACATTATGCAAAAGAACATATTCCTGACGCTGTTCTCTGTTTGCTTCACTCATGGGGGAACCTGATTTGGCTCGGGAAAGAAGCTGCTGAAACAGATAGAGTCATACTCGGCTTTTTGGAATCCTAAACAAAGTGAAACGATCCTTCCCCCTCCTCCGTCAAACAAGCAGTGCCTTTTTTTCTGGTATCATAAGAGAGGCAGCTTACCATGAGCGGAGGTTTTATTGTGACAGCACAATCATCTTTTCTTCAGCTGAATTCTATTTTTATCAGCATTTTAATAGAAGCCATTCCGTTTATTCTGATTGGCGTCATACTTTCCGGAATCATTCAAATGTTTGTTTCTGAAGAAATGATTGCGAGGATCATGCCGAAGAACCGCTTTCTCGCCGTTTTATTCGGTGCGCTGGCCGGGGTTTTATTTCCTGCCTGTGAATGCGGCATTATCCCGATTACGAGGCGGCTCCTGTTAAAGGGGGTTCCTTTGCATGCGGGCGTTGCTTTCATGCTGACAGCGCCTATCATTAATCCTATCGTTTTATTTTCTACTTTTATTGCGTTCGGGAATAGATGGAGCGTTGTCTTTTACCGGGGCGGACTGGCGCTCGCCGTTTCGGTGATCATTGGGATCATCTTATCCTATCAATTTAAGGATAACCAGCTGTTAAAGCCTGAGGAACCCGGACATCACCATCATCATCACCATAGTCTGCTTCAAAAGCTGGGAGGGACCTTGCGTCATGCCATTGATGAATTTTTCTCCGTGGGGAAATACTTAATCATCGGCGCCTTTATCGCAGCCGCTATGCAGACGTACGTCAAAACATCCACTCTGCTTGCGATCGGGCAGAATGATGTATCCTCTTCCCTCGTGATGATGGGTCTAGCGTTTGTCTTGTCGCTTTGTTCAGAAGTTGATGCGTTCATCGCGTCTTCCTTCAGCAGCACATTTTCATTAGGATCGTTAATCGCCTTTCTCGTCTTTGGTGCGATGGTGGACATTAAAAACCTATTGATGATGCTTGCGGCCTTCAAAAAACGATTTGTTTTCCTGCTGATTACGTACATTGTCGTAATTGTCTTAGCGGGATCACTACTGGTAAAGGGGTGATTGGATGTTTCGTCTATTGGTGCTGATGGGATTTACGTTTTTCTTTTACCATCTGCATGCCTCAGGAAATCTAACAAAATATATCAATATGAAATATTCCTATCTTTCCTTTATTGCGATCTTCCTGCTGGCCATTCTGACAGCCGTTCAAGCATATGTATTTATCAAGTCGCCAGAAAAAGGCGGGCATCACCATGATCATGATTGCGGGTGCGACCATGATCACGAGCATGATCATGAACAAAACAAGCCATTTTATCAGCGTTATTTGATTTATCTTGTTTTTCTTTTTCCTTTGGTGTCGGGCATCTTCTTTCCGATTGCGACGCTTGACTCATCCATTGTCAAAACAAAAGGGTTCTCGTTTAAGGCGATGGAAAGCGGAGATCATTACTCCCAAACACAGTATTTGCGGCCTGATGCCAGCCTTTATTATGCGCAAGACAGCTATGACAAACAAATGAAACAGCTGTTTAATAAGTATTCCAGCAAGAAAGAGATTTCTCTGACCGATGATGATTTCCTAAAAGGAATGGAAACCATTTATAACTATCCGGGTGAATTTCTCGGACGGACGATTGAATTTCATGGATTTGCTTACAAAGGAAACGCGATTAACAAAAATCAGCTGTTCGTGTTAAGGTTTGGCATCATTCACTGTATCGCTGATTCCGGTGTGTACGGGATGCTTGTGGAGTTTCCGAAGGACATGAACATCAAGGATGATGAATGGATTCATATAAAAGGCACTCTGGCCTCTGAATATTATCAGCCATTCAAATCAACTCTCCCTGTTGTGAAAGTGACTGACTGGAACACCATTAAAAAACCTGATGATCCGTATGTTTACAGAGGATTTTAAGTGAAGACGAAACCAGTACAAGTACTGGTTTCTTTTTTATTTCTTTTTCATCAGCATCAAATCAAGATAAAGCTGGCATCGTGTCCTGAAATCGCTTAAATCGATCGACGTCATTTCAGTAATCTGTTTGATGCGGTAATTCAATGTATTTTGGTGAATAAACAGCTGTTCTGCTGCTGGTTTTGTTTTGCAGTTGTTGAGGAGATAGATTTCCAAGGTTTTAAGCAGCTCGGTGCTGCTTTCTTGGTCTTTTGCTTTTAATAAAGCCAAATCCTTATTCTCATATTCTAAAAATTCATTTTTCTGTTCAATGCTTTCTAAATAGCGGTAAATGCCGAGTTTGGCATATTCATATGGAATGTTTTCCTGATTGCCGGTAATTTCTGCGGCTTTGATGACTTCAAGTGCTTCTGTATAGCTCTTGCCGAGTTTTAAAAGGTGATCATATTCGTTTCCGATACCGATATAAATAGGGGTAGGTATTTTCTGAAAGTGAAAATGTGTTAACAGCTTATTAATAAATTCTGAAGCTGCCGAGGAGACGGAGCTTTTTTGGGAAAAACTCGCTACGACGATGACAATATTTGATTCGATCGTTAAGACATGACTGACTTTATCCCGCAAATTCAGGTACGACCTGATATTTTCCTTTAGATCCTCAACCGCTTCCCCATCCCCATTCGCGGCGTGCAGGATGACAACTGAAAACATGGAAGGCAGCACGGTGTTGATTCTTTCGGCTTCCCGTCTGAGTTCCTTCTCAGTGGTAAATTGCTGATAGATCGCCCGTTTGATGAGATCTTCTGCTTTTTCTTCCTTTTCCTGTTTCAGCTTGTTCGTTTTATAAATGATTTTCCCGACATGGAAAGAGGTCTCATACAAAAAGTCGAGTTCTTCTTCCGTTAGATTTTGGTCCAGCTCCTGAACCCAGATGTAGCCCATGACTTCCCCTTTGTGCTTCGCACTCACGACTACCCTTTGGTTTAACCCAATGCTTTCAATTTTATTGACGCGAAAAGGCTCAGGTTCGGTTTTCAGTTTTTCAATGATTCCGTCCTTCAAAAACCTCTCAAAAATCTGAACAGGACATTTTTTCGAAAAAATAGTCTGCTGGTTGGCAGAATCAAAATGGTTAATATAGTAAGAATTATAGGCTAACAAAAAGAAATCCGCGCTTTCCAGTATGACTGGTTTTTGCAGTTCATAACTGATAAAGTCAATCAGCTTATCAACATCTGAAAATGAAAAAACTCTCTCTAAAAGCTCTTCCATACCTTTTTCTCCTATACTTTTTTTACTTTAATCATATCCATACGGGGGCTTTTTGTATAGAAAAAAATACGTTTGTTTCCAAAAGAAAAAAACGGCTGTTTAAAAGGAGAAAAGAGGAAAAAGGGACAGCCCCTTCCTCCTCCTTTCGATCTTTATTGTGACATTGTATCTTGGTAGTCTTTAAACTGGTCTTCGACAGCTTGTGACGGAGCCTGCGTCAATACACTGACGATAAAGACAGATAATAGACTCGCAGCAAAACCAGGTATGATTTCATACAGAAAGTCCGAAAGACCGGCATTCGCCCAAATGATTACAGTTGCTGCTCCCACAATCATGCCGGCGAGTGCCCCCCATTTGGTCATTCGTTTCCAAAACAGACTGAGCAGTACGACCGGCCCGAATGATGCACCGAAGCCCGCCCAAGCGTAGCTTACCAATCCAAGGATTGTATTATTTTTCTCCCAAGCAAGGAATAATGCGATGACAGAAATCACAAGCACAGCCATACGGCCCAAAAACACCAGCTCTTTATCAGAAGCTGAGCGTCTGAACATCGACTTATACAAATCTTCTACCAGAGAGCTTGATGTCACAAGCAGCTGGGAAGAAATTGTACTCATAATCGCGGCCAAAATAGCTGAAATCAGAAAACCTGTGATAATCGGATGGAACAAAATATTCCCTAATTGAATAAAAATCGTCTCAGGGTCCTTCAGTGTCATGCCCTTCTGATGGTAATAAGCGATTCCGCCCAAACCGGTCAGCACAGCGCCAACTGCCGACAAAATCATCCAGCCCATTCCGATTCTGCGCGCTCTTTTGATCTCTTTGACAGACGTTATCGCCATAAAACGCACAATGATATGCGGCTGTCCAAAGTATCCCAAACCCCAGGCAAACAAAGAAATAATGCCAAGGACGCTTGTTCCTTTGAAAATATTAAACATATCTGGATCAACAGAGCGGATTTCAGTAACTGTTTCACTTGCTCCTCCCGTGTGGAAAAACGTAACGATCGGAACAAGGATGAGTGCGGCAAACATAATGATCCCCTGAACAAAATCTGTCCAGCTGACTGCCAAAAAGCCGCCAAACAGGGTATATACCACAACAACACCAGTCACAACCCACAAGCCTGTATGATATTCCATCCCCAAAATACTGTTGAATAAAACGCCGCCGGATACCATTCCAGACGAAACATAAAATGTGAAGAAGACTAAAATCACAATCCCTGAAAACAGTCTCAGCAGCTTCGAATGGTCTCCGAAGCGATTCTCAAGGAACCCGGGAATTGTGATGGAATTCCCCGCTTGTTCAGTGTAGGTTCTCAGCCGGGGCGCAACGTAGAGCCAGTTCGCCCATGCTCCAAGGCAAAGTCCGAACACAATCCAAATACCGCTCAGACCTGTTGAAAACATGGCACCCGGGAGCCCCATCAGCAGCCAGCCGCTCATATCGGCAGCACCGGCACTGAGAGCGGTTACCGCCGGACCCAAAGAGCGTCCTCCAAGCATGTAATCCGTCAGATTCGACGTACGCTTGTAAGCAAAGTAGCCGATCAGCAGCATCCCCGCCATATAAATACAAATCGAAATAATCAGCTGTGTGTTTTCTATGGCACTTCCTCCTCTTTTTTATGGTATATGGATGAAATGGACATCCCCGCAGGGAGGATGCCCATTTAGTCCCGCTTTAGAACATTTCACTGATTGTTTTAGCCTGCATGTGCAGTGCCAAGTAATCCGGTCCGCCTGCTTTTGAATCCGTTCCGGACATTTTGAAGCCGCCAAACGGATGGTACCCGACGATAGCGCCTGTACAGTTGCGGTTGAAGTACAGATTTCCGACATGGAATTCCTGTTTCGCACGCTCAATGTGCTTGCGGTTGTTTGTGATAACTGCGCCTGTCAAACCGTATTCAGTATTGTTTGCGACTTCTAAAGCTTCATCAAAGTTTGACACTTTAGAAAATGCAACGACAGGTCCGAAAATTTCTTCCTGCATGAGTCTTGCTTTCGGATCAAGGTCAGCGAAGATCGTCGGTTTGATGAAGTATCCTTTCGAATCGTCACCAGTGCCGCCGCTTACTAAACGCCCTTCCTGTTTTCCGATCTCGATATAGCTCATAATTTTATCATAAGAACCTTGGTCAATGACAGGTCCCATATAAACATCCGCACTGTCAGGTTTTGCTGTTACTTTAGATTCCGTAATTTCAATGACACGCTTCAATACCTGATCATACACTTTTTCATGGACTACTGCACGTGAACCTGCAGAACATTTTTGTCCCGCAAAGCCGAACGCTGATGTAAAGATGGATTGAGCTGCCAATTCAATGTCCGCATCCTCATCGACAACAACCGTATCCTTACCGCCCATTTCAGCGATAACACGCTTTAAGTGCTGCTGGCCTGGCTGAACCTTCGCCGCGCGTTCGAAAATTCTCGTACCCACTTCTCTTGATCCCGTAAATGTGATAAGGCTTGTTTTTGGATGGTCAACAAGGTAGTCACCGACTTCCGCTCCGCTGCCTGGAACAAAGTTGACTACGCCTTTTGGCAATCCGGACTCTTCAAGGACCTCAACGAATTTTGCAGCAATGACAGGTGTAGCACTCGCAGGTTTTAGAACTACTGTGTTTCCAGTAACGATCGGCGCCACTGTTGTTCCTGCCATGATCGCAAACAAGAAGTTCCAAGGCGGAATAACAACTGTTACACCAGTTGGTGTGTACACATATTGGTTTTTCTCGCCTTCACGGCTGTTGACCGGTTTGCCTTTTGCCAGTTCGATCATTTGGCGCGCATAATACTCCATGAAGTCAATCGCTTCAGCTGTATCAGCATCTGCTTCGTTCCAAGGCTTTCCTGCTTCTTTTACAAGCAAAGCGGAGAATTCATGTTTTCTCCTGCGGACTTTGGCAGCAGCGCGGAACAGGACAGCCGCTCTTTCTTCCGGAGACGTGTATCTCCACTCTTCGAATGCCTTCGCAGCCGCTTCAATCGCTTGCTCAGCGTGCTCTTGAGAAGCTTTTGACACTCGGCCGACGACTTCTTCTTTATCAGCCGGATTGATCGAAACGATTTTCGCTTCTGTTTCCACTCTCTCGCCGTTAATGACTAGCGGATAGTCTTTTCCTAAATATTCGCTTACCGTCGCAAGCGCTTTTTTAAACGCTTCCACGTTGTTTTGATCTTGGAAATTTGTGAATGGTTCGTGTTTGTAAGGTGTTGTCATGATAATCTCTCCTTTTTTACTTCTTTGTCATTCCTTTGAAAGCAAATGCAATGTTTGACGGACGTTCTGCAAGGCGTCTCATAAAGTAGCCGTACCAATCTTCGCCGTATGGCAGGTAGACTCTCATGTTATAACCTTCTTTTACGAGGTTGAGCTGGGTTTGCGACCGCATGCCGTACAGCATCTGAAATTCAAACTTGTCATTGGCAATGCCATTTTCCTTGGCAAGCTGCTTTGTATAGTCGATCATTTTGTCATCATGTGTGGCAATCGCTGTATAGTGACCGTTTAAGAGCTGCTTTCGGATGATTTTTTTGTAATTTTCATCGACATCGCTTTTCTCCGGGTAAGCTACTTTTTCTGATTCTTTATAAGCTCCTTTTACAAGGCGAAGGAACGGGTTTAAAGAATCCAAATCGTCAATATCTTTTTCCGTCCGGTACAGATAGGCTTGCAGCACTGTGCTTACATACTCGTATTTCCTTCTGAAATCTTTGAAAATATCAAGCGTTTTCTGGCATCTGACTTCATCTTCCATGTCAATGGTGACCATGATTTTATGCTTCTCAGCCGTCTGAAGAATTTTCGTCATATTTTCATACACCAGATCCATATCTATATCCAGACCTAAAGACGTCATTTTTAAAGAAACGTGTGAGTTCAGCTGCTGATCCGCAATGGTCGCAATGGTTTGAATGCACTCTTCCGTACGCTCCCGTGCGACCTCGGCGCTGTTCACAAACTCGCCTAAATGATCGACAGTAACTGACAAACCTTGGCTGTTCAGCTGTCGAATGGTCGGGATTGAACTGTTAAAATCATTCCCGCCAATAATTTTACCCGCTGCTACTCTGCTTCCCCAGTTCTTTGCCATTTTATTGAGAAAGCCGCTTTTGGATAAAAATAAGAAAAAATCTCTTGTGATCACTTCCAACCTCAACACCCCGCAATCTAAGAAGTATTTGTATGAGTTTATTGTAAATGGACAAAACCGACGTTCACAATATTCTCAAAATACAAAGATTCTGATTATTTTTGTGGGTTTGCCACAATCAGATAGTTAGAAAGTCGGGGAATTCTGTCGAACAAAGGAGAAAAGGAAGCGACAAAAAACATCAGCTTCCTCCATCCTTCCACACTTCTTCAACCGTATTCAAAAGCAAACGATTCAATTCAGGTGTCATATCCTTTTGTTCTGCTTTCAGTGTTTTTGCTGCTTCCATGATTCTTTCGATTTCCGTTTCAATGAATTCGTGAATGACTTTGTTTCTTGCTTCGAGATCAAGCTCTTCGCCTCTTCTTTTCCGTTCAAGCAAGGTTTCCATTTCTGCCTTCAGCTCAGGGTCAGTCACAAGTTCGTTCATCAAAACAGTAAAATCCATTGGCGGAATCGTTCCGTGCTCTTCAATCCATTTGCAAGCCAAAATAGGCCGAAGCACGTAGAAATACTTTTTGATTTTGACCTCTTGCCCTTGAAGGTAATCTTTGACGTTCCTTCTCGCCATATTGATATAGTGATACACGCTTGCTTCAGGCTTAAATGCCTCCGTCCGCAGTTTTCTTAACTGCTCTGCAGTCGTAAATGCTTCGTAGTACACAATGTCTGAGGACAGCCATTCAAGGAGCGGCGGGTTTGACTTTTTGAAGAGGCGCAGCGTCTTTCTCAGCTCCCAGCCGCTGATATCCAGCAAATCATGAATCGGTTCCTCAATGACATCACGCTCCTGCTCAATTGAAAAATACCATTCCTTTTTCGGCACATAAATAAAGCGGACATCGTAATCACTGTCCTGCGACGGGAATCCCCATGCGCGGCTTCCTGACTCAACGGCATATACGATTTTGACTCCGTATGACTGCTCGATTCGTTTTAATTCATCAATGACCCTCTGTTTCATATCTATTCGTCTCCAGTCTGTTCTCATTCCGGCAGTTTGCAGAAAAAAACCGCCTGATGTTGTGCGGCGGCTTTTCACGTTTATCAGCCTTTAAGATGCTGCTTAAAGAAAGCAAGTTTTTCTGTTTGAAAGGCAGGGATATACTCATGCCCGAAGTAGCGGTACACCTTGAGCTCTTTCTCTGTCTCCAAGTGGTTGTATGCGGCAAACACGGTGGACGGCGGCGTGACCTTGTCAATCAGACCGATCGACATCAGAACAGGGACCTTCACTCGGTCAGCGAGATTCATAATATCGAAATATGAAAGTGTCTTCATCGCCTTCTCTTCCGTTTCCGGGCTGCCATTTCTTCTAAAGAAGGAATTGATTTCAAGGTACGGCTGTTCAAGCGCCACATCAATGGCCCGTTCAAAGTTGCTTAAATAAGGATAATCGGCAACCGCGGCTTTCGGAATGTCTGACAGAGCTGCTGCGGCAATGGTTAAGCCGCCTCCTTGGCTTCCGCCTGTCACACCGATTCTTGCTTCGTCAACTTCGTCAAAGCTGCTTATGACTTCAAGCGCGCGGACAGCGTCCAAATAAACGCCCCGGTAATAGTATGTATCTTTATCAAGGATTCCTTTCGTCATCCAGCCCAAAGCATGACCATGCGGAGAAATAGTCGTATCCTCGCTGCTCTGCTGGCCGCGGACAAGCATGCCGAATGCGGCGTAACCGTGGAGCGCCCAGTTTACCATTTCATGAATCTCACCGTCATAGCTAGCGTTGTAGCCATGATATTTGACGATCGCCGGATGCGGGCCTTCCTTGTCAGGCACTGCGTACCATCCGGCAATACGGGCGTTTCCGAAGCTTTTATATGTGAGGCGGTACACCTTGACTCCATCAGCAGGATACTCAACCGGCTGTAAATCAGGTGCTGCTTGGACTTTCGCAAGTTCGTCCAAAGACGATTTCCAAAACTCAGAAAAATCGTTCGGTGCTGTTTTTTCAGGCTTATACGTTTGCAATTGGTCGAGCGGCAGATCGAATAGTTGCATTTCCGATTATTCCCCTTTGTTTTATAAGATTTAGTTTGTATTCCTATACTACCACGTTTCGGATTTGTTTTCTAAATATTTTCACTTTTGTTTTCCAGACAGCCTTCATCAAACGTTTGTTTAAGACTTTCCCGGCTCAGTTCCATAAAGGCCTGGGCTGTCAGACTGACATAGCGGTTCTTTAAAAACACAAAGACGAGGGTTCGTGATGGCGCGGATTGAATGGATAAATAGATCACACCCGGATCTTTATCCCTTCTGACCATATTCGGCGCCATTGTCACACCTAAGCCGTTGGCCACAAGAGATTGGGCGGTTTCAATATGGCTCGTTTTAAAGGCAGTATTCGGCTTAAAGCCGCTTTCCGCACAGAGATCGAGAACTGTCCTGCGAAATCCGAAACCTTCTTTTAACAGAATAAACGGCATGTGCCTTACCATTTCAAGCGGCACGCACGGCTGGCGGCTCTTCTCACCTTCCAGCGCTTTCTCAATCAGCGCGGCCATTTCCGGCGGCATCCACCTTTGTTTTTCCTTCGGCACTGCGAGAACAATCGGTTCCGTGAGCAAGTGTGTAATGGAGAGCCGTTCATCCTCGATCGGCAAGGATAAGACAGAAAGGTCAACCTCTCCCTTTGCCGTCATCTCCTCTAAAGAAACCGGATCTTTTTCAACAAGCTGAACCTCCACATGGGGATAACGCGCCAAAAACTGCTTTAGCAGAGGCGGAAAGAGATATCTTCCTGTTACAGCAGGAATCCCAATGGAAAGCTTGTGCCCCAGTCCTTGCGACCGCTCCTGCATCTCCCGGAGCAAGTCATCTCTTGAACGAATGATGTCCTCGGCTTTTTCAATGAAACACCGGCCGTGGGGTGTCAGCGTAACAGAGCCGTGGGATCTGTGAAAAAGGGTAAGACCTAGCTCAGCCTCAAGCTTTTTGATCTGCTGGCTAAGAGATGGCTGAGCGATATGAAGATGCTCTGCCGCCTTTGTAAAGCTTTGGCGCCGGGCGATTTCCGCTGCATATTCCATCACTTTAATATCCATTTCAGCCTCCATAGGTTGAACCTATCGTTTTTATCATTTTTATATCTTGGACGAATCATAACAGAAATTGCTAACATAATCCATATCATCACTTACAAAAAAAGGAGCTGGTTTCACATGAGAAATGAAACGCCGTTTTCTAAAAACGCCGAGATGTACCGGGATGAGAAGGTATTTGCCGAGGGAGAAGATTTAGGGTTCATGATCAAAACGGCGGAATGCCGGGCTGAGCAGCGGGTGCTGGATATTGGAGCGGGTGCTGGCCATACAGCGCTGGCATTTTCCCCATATGTACAGGAGTGCATCGGTGTTGATGCGACGAAAGAAATGGTAGAGGTTGCCTCCTCCTTTGCGCAAGACAAAGGAGCGGGAAGCGTACGCTTTCAGCAAGGAACGGCAGAGTCACTCCCCTTCCCCGACGATTCATTTGATATCGTCACCTGCCGATACGCGGCCCACCATTTTTCAGATGTCCGCAAAGCCGTCAGCGAAGTTGCACGCGTGCTGAAAAAGAATGGTCGTTTTCTCTTAGTCGATCATTACGCGCCTGAAGATCCCGTTCTTGATGAGTTTGTTAATCATTTGAACCGCCTCCGTGATCCTTCCCATGTCCGCGAAAGCTCATTATCAGAATGGCAGTCGATGTTCACCACTAATCAGCTTGAGTACCAAGAAATCCAAAAGTGGAATTTGCCGATTCAATACGAAAGCTGGATCAAACGGGGTGGAACTCCCGCCGACCGGGAAAAGCAAATCACCGCCCAACTGAATGACGCATCAGACGAAGCACGTGACATGTTCCACATCAAATTGAATCAAAACGGACAGCCCGGCTCCTTTTGTTTAAAAGCGATTTTGATACAGGGTATAAAACGATAAAAAAAGCCGTGCGCACGGCACGGCTTTTACATTGGCTGATAAAGATCCCAGCCGATTTTTAATGTCTCTACAATGTAATCAGCAACCTCTTCCGGAGAAAGGTTGTCTGTTGCGACTTTTGAATTGTGTTTGTCGTAAATGACTTTTCTTTCGTTAAACAGCTGTTCCATTTCATCCATTGAACGGTTATGCAGCACAGGGCGGCTCTCGATTAATAAGTCCGCTCGCTGCTTCCAGTTCTCCCATGACAGGTCCAGATGGAGCACGAGACAGTTTTCCAGACAGCACTTTCTGATTTCCTCTTGTTTAAAAGACCCGCCGCCCAGAGAGACGATTTTGAATCGTTTATGACGGCAGATGTCTAAAATATATTCCTTCTCCGTTTTCCGGAAAAAGTCTTCTCCCTTTTCCTCAAACATCTCAGGGATTGACATGTTGAAATCCTTTTCGATCTCTTGGTCAATATCGATAAAATCTCTATATAATTTTTTAGCGACCAATTGGCCGATTGTCGTTTTTCCTACACCCATGAATCCGATCAGGACGATATTTCTTTCTCTTACTGGGATGGCTCGTTTAGCGTTCATCTTCGGCGAAATCCTCCTAAGGAATGAAATTTTTATATTCATTATATGCTTATTTTACGAATATTTATATAGATACCGGCTTGCCCATCCTTTTCCGTTCAAGCTTTACCCGGGATAGCCTGCTCTTGGTTGTTCAAACGTTTTTGCCTGAATGACATTCATTGTACAACATTTCTGCATATATTTTAATACTTCGACGCAAAAAAGCACTAAAACCTTTCAATCTCACTGCCTTGATTGTTTTTCCCGCTGCTCTTCGATCGAAGGGTCTTTTTTTGTATGATAAATCAGAAGGGAGAAATGTCGATGATCATATGGATAAACGGGGCTTTTGGTTCCGGAAAAACACAAACAGCTTTCGAACTGAGCAGAAGGCTGAAACCATCTTACGTGTATGATCCTGAGAAAATGGGTTTTGCACTGCGCTCCATGATACCGCCGGAGATCGTGGAGGACGATTTTCAAAGCTACCCCTTATGGCGGGCGTTCAATTACAGCTTGCTGGCCTCCCTGACCGATACATACCGCGGCATCATCATTGTGCCTATGACGATTGTACATCCTGAATACTTTTATGAGATCATCGGCAGGCTTAGACATGATGGCAGGACAGTTCACCACTTTACACTAATGGCTTCAAAAGAAACCTTGTTAAAACGGCTGCGAACAAGAGCAGAAGGAAAAAATTCATGGGCCGCCAAACAAATCGACCGCTGCATTGAAGGATTGGCATCACCAATCTTTGCGGATCACCTCCAAACAGACAACATGTCAATTCAGGATGCGGCAGAAACCATTGCCGCAAGAGCCAATCTTACATTAGCCCCTGACACGAGAGGCAGCCTCCGAAGGTTCACCGACAGATTGATGGTAAAGCTGAATCATATCCGCATCAAATAAAGATCCCGCACATGATAAAATCCTAAAACGGTTTACGTTTTACGATTTTATCATCTTTTTTCAGCGTGATTGAAAACCCTTGAAGTCTAGGAAGGACGAGCATTGGAGCAGACTTTCACAGGATGTGATGATGGCGGCGTTTAGGCAGGACGCCTGAGCGATTAGCCGCCATTCCTTTCTTAACCCGTGAGCACCAACGCGCAGGACTGACAACGAATGCGAGGGTTTGCCGACACGCTGAAAAGCCCGCTCCGAGAGCGGGCTTTCTTTATCCTATTTCCACCAGTCATCAAACATAGACGCCGGAACCTGACGTTTATGCTCAGTTATGCTGTAGCGATTTTCCAGCGCTTCTGACACTTTCGCTGATACTTCTTTTCCTTCGAGATAATCGTCAATTTCCTCGTAGGAAATGCCTAGCTCTGTTTCATCCGCCTGCTGCGGTTTTTCGTCGAGCAGATCGGCAGTTGGTTCTTTTAAGTATAAGCGTTCCGATGCACCCAGCTCTTTCAGCAGGCTTTTTCCTTGACGCTTCGTCAATCCAGTCAGCGGCAGGAGGTCCGCTCCGCCGTCACCATACTTCGTAAAGAAACCAGTCACAGCCTCAGCGGCATGGTCCGTGCCGATGACAAGAAGGCCTTCTTGGCCGCCGATCGCGTATTGAGCGATCATTCTTGTTCTCGCTTTTACATTTCCTTTATTAAAGTCAGTCAGCTGATCACCGGTTTCCTGCTGATACTGATCAGAAAACGCGCTGACTGTGGACTTAATGTCGAACTTCCATGATTTATCCGGCTTAATGAACTTCAAAGCAAGCTGGGCATCGTCTTCATCCTGCTGTGTACCATGCGGAAGACGGACCGCGATAAATTGAGCGTCTCCGCCCTCCTCGCGAATACTTTCCACCGCAAGCTGGGCCAGGCGCCCCGCGAGAGTTGAATCCTGTCCGCCGCTGATTCCTAACACAAAGCCTTTAGCGCCGGTTTTTTTCAGATATTGTTTTAAAAAATTGATTCGGTCCTCAATTTCTTGCTTTGGATCAATTGAGGGCTTCACATGTAATTCACGCATAATCTTTTCCTGCATGCTCATCCCAATCATTCCTCCTGTACAATTCGCTGTTTCTTATTTGATCATTTCCCCAAATTGATGAAAATGAATCATGACAATTATGTATCCCTATTAAATATAGCACAGGTCTTGATTCACAGTGAACAAGAGAGATCAGCTGACTTCCACCCGTATAGACGTTACGCTATCGCCATTGCACTTACCTTTTTCTATCGGGCAGGAAGAAAACGCGACAACCAAATCCATTTCCGCCCGCAGCCTTACATAATCCCCGGCATTCGAAAGCGGCGTTTCTACAGACAGGTTCCCTTTCTCATCAAGGACAGTATTCATAAAAATCGCAAACGGGTAATGCATGTGAGGCTTCGGTACGCCAAATTGCTCAAGCGCACGGTTCATATTGTCATAGCACGTATCCTGAAACTCATCTTTTTGCTTCCCATATAAGAGTCTGTTCATATCAGGACGGCAGGCGGGAAGCAGCAAATCATGCTTGCCGACCGTATCTTCAATTAGCGTCAGCATCGGTTTGTATAGATTCGAGTAGATATGATCGTTGACTTTCACCTGAATGGAATGATTAGCATCAATCGTTGCTCCCTGATCAAGATGCTCATAAAAATCCTTGGCATGGTACGCAACAAAATCAGCAACTTGCTGTCCTTCTACATCAACCACCTTTAAAATCTGCCCCTTTTTCAGCTTCAGCCCAAGCCCTTTTTTTGGCTCCACGATATATTGCTGTGTCATTGCTTCGCTCCTTTTTTCATTAGTATGAGCGTTCTCCGCCTTCCCCATGTAAAAAGAGGCAAAAATCCGATGTATATAAGCTTCGGGCGGGTCGCAATCTAACCTTAGATAAAAGGGGTTGAAATGATTATGAGTCAAACAAAAAAAGACCAGCAAAAAGGAAATTTGGCCTGGTGGCAGCTATCATTAATCGGTATAGGATGCACGATCGGAACAGGATTTTTTCTCGGTTCCAGCATTGCAATAGTGAAGAGCGGTTTTTCCGTTCTGCTGTCATTTCTGATCGGAGCGATCGGCACGTATTTTGTATTCGAGCAGCTTGCCAAGCTATCGGCAAAACAGCCCGAAAAAGGCTCGTTTTGTGCATATGCGCGAAAAGCGTTTGGCAGATGGGCCGGCTTCAGCAACGGCTGGGTGTACTGGTCATCAGAAATGCTGATTACCGGAAGCCAGCTGACAGCCATTTCGCTATTTACGAAGCACTGGTTTCCTCAAGTGCCGTTATGGGTGTTTGCTTCAATCTACGCGGTACTTGGGCTACTGATTATTTTCACCGGACTGTCTGTTTTTGAGAAGACTGAAAACGTGCTGGCAGTCATCAAAACAGCCGCTATTTTTATGTTTATTGTGATTGCCATCCTGGCATTATGCGGTATTCTGTCTGGCGGAAAGCACGATGTACAGGTTCCAAATAAGACGAGTGAGTTTTTCCCATATGGCGCCATGGGGCTTTGGACAGGTTTAATCTACGCGTTTTACGCCTTTGGCGGAATTGAGGTCATGGGGCTGATGGCGGTTCACTTAAAAAAACCAGAGGAAGCGTCTAAATCAGGGAAACTAATGCTGGCGACGCTGGCGATTATTTATATTATTTCGATCGGACTGGCCTTGCTGCTGGTTCCATTAGACATGTTTACTGAGCAGGACAGCCCGTTCATTACGTCGTTAAAAGGATATAACCTTAAGATCATCCTCGATATTTTTAACGGGATTTTCATTATTGCCGGGTTCTCGACCCTCGTCGCTTCCCTGTTTGCGGTTACGACATTGCTATGTACGATGGCTGATGACGGAGACGCGCCGAAATGCTTTACTTTAAAGGAAGGCAAAAAAATATGCTGGCCGGCGCTAGGACTGACGTTTGCGGGGCTTGTTCTATCCATCATTCTGTCTTTAGTGCTGCCCAAAAACATTTATGAGCACATGACGACAGCAGCGGGGCTAATGCTTTTATACACTTGGCTGTTTATCCTGTTCTCCAGCAAAAAGCTGACTGATCCCAAGGGAATGGGGAAAACGCAAATTTATTTAGCAATGATTCTGATTGCTGCGGCTGTGTCTGGCACACTGTTTGAAAAATCAAGCCGGCCCGGTTTTTTTGTAAGCATAGGTTTTCTCGTGATCATTGCCATCGTTACGATGATCTATCAAAAAAAGCAGGGACATAAAGACCGCCCTGCCAGCTCGTGATTTATTTCATTTTGTTGAACATGTTCTTTAAATAAGAAAACGGGCACTTCGATACCTGTTTTTCGTCGTCACGGAGGAAATACTGTTTCCATTCGCGATTATTCTTTCCTCCGTACCAGCCTAATTGCGGGTGAACCGGAGCTTGATCGTAGGCCTTTAAACGGGATCGGATCAGCCTGCTCATGTTGCGGCCAAAAGCGGTTGATCCATTTAACTCTTCAAACACCCATCTTGGCTGAAACGTGATCATAAAATAGGGAAAGCTCCGGCTTCTTCTCGCTTCGTGCCCCGGTGTAGCGCACAAAATAAAGTACGGCTCGCCGTCAAAACAAAACTCCCATTTATAATGCTCGGGATCGGCCGGAATGTCTTCCGGCCACTCTTTTTCGTCCTGGTGACTCAGTCTATTTAAAAAGCTCCAAAACAGCTCTTCATACGCTTCAATCGAATAGTGCTCAGCCAAATCTTCCGGTGTATCAAACAACACAACGAGGGATGCGTACTTTCCCGTGTCCCGCGATATCTTGCCGTACTCCGCAAGCAGTGGTGCCAGTTCCTCCGCTGTACGGTTTTCCCGCGGATCTCCAGCAAAAGTAATGCGAAGCTGATCTGTCAGAAACGCCTGGCGTCCGGGAATGCACGGAAACGTATCCGCGTCATCCGCCACAGTTTCTGCCAAAAGCTCAAAAGCGATTCTTTGCCATTCAGGGAGTTCAGCTTGATTACGTTCCAGAAAACTTTTGGTGTAAATCCCATTCACCATTGATCCACCTCCAGTATCATCTGGATACTATATTAAAACTGGAGACGGCAGGTGACTGTCCTTCATGAATCAGCCCAATAACTGTCTGATGCCTTGATAACCGAAGTAAAAGCCAAATATAAGGAGGGATACACCAGCGATTCCGGTCAATCCTCTCAACAGCTTTTCATGAAGCAGATTTCTGAACATGCTGGCTGTGATCGCCATGCAAAAATCCCAGATTAAAATGCCGATCATGATGCCGGAGCTATAGATCAGAAGCTGATTCATATTGTAGGCCTCTGCTGTTTTCGCAAGTATGCTCCCATAAATTCCGAGCCAAAAAAGGATGCTCAATGGATTTGACAGTGAAATGAGAAAACCCGAAGCGAATGTTTTCCTATATGACACTTTTCCTCGCGAGCTTCGCACATCCATCGGTTCTCTGACATTTTTCAGCGTTTCAATTCCGGTATAGGTCAGAACAAAAAAGCCGAAGAGCCACAAAAACGTTTTCACAAATGGAGCGGTCAAAAACTGTGACAGCCCGAAATAGATAAAAAGCATGTACAGTCCGTCCGCTGTCATGGCGCCTAAACCAAAAATCCACGCATGCCAAAAACCGTTTTTAATTCCTTTGTCTATTTGCGCCGCATTCACTGGTCCCACAGGCGCAGACAAGGACAGTCCCAGCACAATATAGCTCAAAAAAATGTTCACCGGCCCGTACTCCCTTCTCTTACGTAACTTGTACAATTTATTCGGGAACGGGCCAAGCTATGCACAAAAATCGCTTACTGTTTCAGACGTTTAAGTTCTTCCTCCACAATATCGGCGGCTTTGCCTACGAAACTGAAAATGAGTTCCAGTTCTTCTTCTGTATACTCACGGCACAAATCCATCGTCGACTCTGACAGAGAACGGAACAAATCCTTTACATGTTTCTTTGAAGCGGTCAATGGGACGATTATGACTCTTCTGCGGTCGTTCGGATCCTTTTCACGAGCCACATACCCCGCTTTTTCTAGCCGGTCAACAAGCGCCGTGACCGAACCTGTGCTGAGGCCCGTCTTTTTCCCCAGCTCTCCGGCAGTCATCGGCCCTGCTTCATTTAAGATGTCAGCTGATTTTAAATCGGTGGGAAACAGACCGAGAGCTTGAGCGGCTGCCTGATGAAACAGAACCGTTCTTGTGCCCAATTTCCGAAAAAGCTGAACGGCAGTCTTTTCCAACTCACTTCTGGAATTTCTTGTTGACAACTGACAGTCCTCCCTATAAAATCGAATTTATCTTGATAATCGAGATATTTAATAATCAAACTATTATCATGATATCAGAACTTACATAGAAAAGTAAGAGGAGGTAGAACAAATGGACACAACATCAGCAAAACAGGCTTCCACCAAATTTGTGGTCCTCGGTCTCCTGCTGGGCATCTTGATGTCGGCGATGGACAATACGATTGTTGCCACCGCGATGGGCAGCATCGTAGCGGATCTTGGAAGCTTCGATAAATTTGCTTGGGTGACGGCGTCTTATATGGTGGCGGTCATGGCTGGGATGCCGATTTACGGCAAGCTTTCCGATATGTACGGCCGAAAACGTTTTTTCCTGTTTGGACTTATTTTTTTCTTAATCGGGTCGGCTTTATGCGGAATTGCACAGACGATGAATCAGCTGATCATTTACCGGGCTATTCAAGGGATTGGAGGCGGCGCGCTTCTGCCGATTGCCTTTACCATTATCTTTGATTTGTTTCCGCCGGAAAAACGCGGAAAGATGTCCGGCATGTTCGGTGCTGTATTCGGATTATCCAGTGTTCTTGGGCCGCTGTTAGGCGCGATCATTACAGATTCGATCAGCTGGCACTGGGTGTTTTACATCAATGTACCGATCGGCGCATTGTCATTGTTTTTCATTATTCGCTACTACAAAGAATCTTTGGAGCACAGAAAGCAGAAAATTGACTGGGGCGGCGCGATTACTTTAGTCGTATCAATTGTATGCCTGATGTTCGCTCTTGAGCTTGGCGGCAAAACTTACGATTGGAATTCCATTCAGATCATTGGCCTGTTTATTGTATTTGCCGTTTTCTTCATTGCCTTTTTTATTGTGGAGAGAAAAGCGGAAGAACCGATTATTTCTTTCTGGATGTTTAAAAACAGGCTGTTTGCCACAGCACAGATTCTCGCTTTCCTGTATGGCGGAACATTCATTATTTTAGCGGTATTTATTCCGATTTTCGTTCAGGCGGTATACGGCAGCTCAGCGACAAGCGCGGGCTTCATTTTGACGCCGATGATGATTGGATCAGTCATCGGAAGCATGATCGGCGGAATCTTCCAAACGAAGGCAAGCTTCCGCAATTTGATGCTGATATCTGTTATCGCTTTCTTTATCGGCATGCTGCTTCTTTCTAATATGACGCCTGACACAGCACGGGTATGGCTGACAGTCTTTATGATGATTTCAGGCTTTGGCGTAGGCTTTAACTTCTCCCTGCTGCCGGCGGCATCGATGAATGATCTTGAACCTCGTTTTCGGGGAACGGCCAACTCTACAAATTCATTTTTGCGGTCATTCGGCATGACCCTTGGCGTCACCATTTTCGGAACGGTGCAAACAAACGTATTCACGAACAAGCTGAGCGACGCCTTCAGTGGTATGAAAGGCTCAGCGGGATCAGGCGCCGCGCAAAATATCGGTGACCCGCAGGAGATTTTTCAAGCAGGAACACGTTCCCAGATTCCTGAGGCAATCCTGAATCGCATTATTGACGCGATGTCATCAAGCATCACATATGTCTTTTTGCTCGCTTTGATTCCAATTGTCCTCGCGGCGGTTACCGTTTTGTTTATGGGAAAAGCCAGAGTGAAAACAACAGCAGAAATGGCGAAGAAAGCAAATTAATAGAAAAAAGCAGTACATGGCTGGCATGTACTGCTTTTTTCTATTACAATCCTAATCTTGCAAGAATAAACGTCCATATACAAATGATTAATAACAGAATCAGGCTATACGCCACTGTTCGTTTAAACAGTTTAGATTCCTTGCCTGTCTGGCCAACCGCTGCGGCAGCGATGGCGATGGACTGAGGAGAAACAAGTTTTGCCATCACCCCGCCCGCCGTATTTGCAGCTAACAGCAAATCAGAACCCGCACCGATCTGCGCTCCGGTGACAACCTGTAAATGTCCGAATAAAGCGTTATTGCTGACAACTGAACCGGTAATGAACACGCCGATCCAGCCGAGAACGGGACTGACAAACGGGAACAAGTCTCCTGTTTTCGCCAGTGCTAATCCAATTGAAGAGCTGAGCCCTGCGAAATTGGCCAGATTGGCAAATCCCATCACGAAGCAGATCGTCATAATCGGCACCCACAGCTCTTTTCCTGTCTCCTTCAAGGAAGCAAAGGCAGCCCGATAAGAGAAATTTTTGCTGAACAGCCCTGTCACGATGACCGCCGCTAAAATCGCTGTACCAGTCGCTGACAGCAGGTCGACTTTAAAGACTGCATCTAACGGCATGGCAGATGGCGCAATCGGCGGCATTTTCATAATTTGCTGATGCAGGAAAGGCATTTTCAATAGGAGCGTTGTTTGATATAACAATCCGCCTTCTTGGAAAAGCGCTTTGAAGGCAGGAAGGCTCCAGATTGTGATCGCTGCAGTTAAAATGTAGAAAGGAGACCACGCTTTTGCAATGTCTGCGGCACTGTATGCTTTTTTCTCACCAGTCTCGCCGGCTCCTTCCTCCCGGTAAATCTCTTTCGGCTGCCATTTGCGGAGGAAGAGCGCAAGCCCGCCCATACTGAATAAGGCCGCCAAAATGTTTGCTAACTCGGGTCCGAGCACCGCCATTGTCAGTGTCTGAACCGCTGTATACACACCGCTCACAACCAACAGGGCAGGCCATGTCTGTTTGATTCCTTTCATTCGGTCTAATAGGAATACAAGCAGAAACGGAATCAAAAATGAGATCATCGGCAATGTCCACATCAATGTCCGTGACAGCTCAAGAGCAGACAAATCACCAATCTGCGCCCCTGTGATTACAGGAATCCCGATCGCCCCAAAGGCTCCAGAGGCTGCGTTCGCAATCAAGCAGAGAGCCGCCGCTTTTAACGGTTTAAAACCAAGTTCAACGAGCAGCGCCGCACTAATCGCAATCGGAACACCAAAACCGGCCGCGCCTTCTAAAAACGCGTTAAAACAAAAACCTATTAATAATAGCTGTAATCGTTGGTCAGGTGAAATGCCGGCAATGCTGGAACGAATAATGGTAAATTTCCCGGTTTTCACTGCGATTTTATACAGCCACACCGCCATCAGAACGATGTAGCCAATCGGCCACAGTCCGCTCCCGATTCCTAGCAAAACAGAAGAAATTGCTTTTTCAACCGGCATATGAAATGCCAAAACGGAGACCAAGAAACTGACGGCTAAGGTAAGAAATGCCGCAAGAATGCCTTTCATTTTAAAAACAGTTAAAGCCAAGAGAAAAAAGAGAATCGGAGTGAGCGCCACAAGTGCGCTCACATACTCGTTTCCAAACGGATCATACAACTGCTCCCACATTGACAATCAGCCCTTTACTCTATAGTTGCGATTAGTTGACCTTTTGTTCTGCAAAATGAGGTTTTAAAATGTTTTTAAGGACGCCTGCGCTGTGAAGGAACTGTTCTTTTTCTTTCTCATTTAAGTTCAGCTCAGTGATGCCTGCAATACCTCCGCGGTTTACGACAGCCGGAACGCCGATGTACACGTCGTCTGCGCCGTATTGTCCGTCCAAATATGTGCTGACAGTTAAAATGCTGTTTTCATTATGAAGAATGGCTTTTGTAATGCGGGCAAGGCTCATCGCAACACCATAATAAGTCGCACCTTTTTTCTCAATGATATGGTAAGCGGCGTTTTTCACGTCATCTACGATCTGGTCAAGCTCCTCTTGTTTATACGCATCGTTTTTCTCAACGAGTTCACTGACCGGCACACCACCGACATTCGCGTGGCTCCAGACAGGAAGCTCTGTGTCGCCGTGCTCTCCGATAATATGCGCGTGCACGTTTTGAGGCGCTGCGCCAAAGTATTCGCTCAGCATGTAACGGAATCTCGCAGAATCTAGTGTTGTGCCGCTTCCGATCACCCGCTCTTTTGGCAGGCCGCTGAATTTCCATGTAGCGTAAGTCAGAATATCAACCGGATTTGTCGCGATTAAGAAAATGCCGTCAAATCCGCTCGCCATGACTTCACTGACGATACCTTTGAAAATCTTTAAGTTCTTTTCTACTAATTCAAGGCGTGTCTCTCCAGGTTTTTGGTTTGCTCCGGCGCAGATGCAGACAATATCAGCATCCTTGCAGTCTTCATATGTTCCGTAAGATGTTTTGACCGGTTGCGGCGCAAACGCCTTTCCGTGGTTTAAGTCCATCACATCGCCCATTGCTTTTTCTTTATTTAAATCAATGACCACAAGCTCATCTGTGATCCCTTGGTTTATTAACGCAAATGCATAACTGCTTCCAACAAAACCCGCTCCGATTAAAGCTACTTTATTTACATGTTTGTTCATCATTAATCATCCTTCCAGGGTATGTTTTTCTTTGATGTTTGTTTGTGAAGCATTTCACATTTATATTGTGCAACATTTCACAAACTATTGCAAGAGAAAAGTTTTGTCTGATTTATGAACAAAAAAAGAAACCATCAAGGATGGTTTCTACCGGTAAGTCCCGTCTAACCTTGCCCTCAATGAGGAAGAGAACCGCTTAAGCCAGAGTCGTTATATAAGCCATTTTGCACGTAATCAAAGCCAGGCTGGTTCTGTCCGGGCACTTGGGCGCTGCCATTATTAAAAATCACTTTGGCGTTCGTTGTATCCGTATCCGCAGGCAGCGTCAGCGTGTAAATTCCATCTGCATCCTTAGTCATTGCTTTTCCCGGCCAGGATCCGGTCAATTCTATTGCCCGGCCCCCATCATGTTTATAGATATAAGCATTTACTTGGCCCCAATGATTTGGATTTTGATAGCCAATGGTTTTGGCCGCAGATGGGTCTCTTTTTACAAAGCTGTATTCCTGGGTCCTCGTTACACCATCACTGTTTGTTCCTGTTAACGTGATGGTGTATGTTGTGCCAAACGGATCTCCTTTTCCGATCGTTAATTGGTCTCCATCCTTAAACACTGTCTCTTGCCCATTATTGATTTGATAAACGGCTTTTGTTGTATTCGCATCTGCACGCAGAGTGATCGTCAGTTGATCGTTGAAAGAATGTGTTACACCTGTTTTGACATTCTCAAGGAAGACATGAGGCGCATTTGCAATATCATCAGAATAAAGAACAACCACAGATCTGGCATTGATCGTGCCTGTCAATTTGCCGTCTGTTACTTGAAATGAACCGTTCCCAGCTTTATTATCATACCTGCCATCAGGTAATTTCGTTGACGTATTGATGGTGACAGAAGATGAACCTGCATTTGCCAGCACAACGCCGTGCGAGCCACGCTGATTCATGAATATCTGGTTGTTTCCATTCGGATTCGAGAGTTCCTCAGGCTGTCCATCCATCACATTGTGAAATCTATTGACCGCAGTGATAGCCTGATCTTCAAATAAAGCACTCCCACGATCGCCTATTTGGCTTTTCCCCGGGAATCTGACACCATTTCCGCCGCCCTCAGGTCTGGAAAAGAAGAGAGGCGTACTGCCTGAGCGAGAAGCAATCACTGCCCAGCCTAAGTGAATATCGTCATCGCTCATCCATGTAGACTCTTCCTCATCATTGGCATACGTATCATGCGATTCCACCCATGTGACTAACTTGTCGGCAGACACCTCTGATGCATAATGGGAGATATTCGACACGCTAAGATTGCGATTCTTTAACGCGGACCTTATGGAATGTCCATAATTAGATGCTGTCACATTCATATAATTCGCATATGCAGCATCTCTGGAGGCACTATCTTGCAGGATTTCTCCGTATTGGAACTCCGCAGATGTATTTGTGATATTCGGCCAAAATTGACTGCCGTAATTCCCGTCATCCGGAAGCTCTATATGTTTGGCCGCATCATATCGAAATCCGTCTGCGCCGTCATTCAATGCTCTTTCTAAGAAACGTTTCAGGTAGGACTGTACTTGTGTATTTTGTGTATTCCAATCATATAGCCCCAGCAATGAATTCTGCGTGACATCCCATCGATCGGACCAGTTTTTAATTTGTGTGTTTCCATGTGTCCAATTTGGAATACTCTTAATCTCATTGGAAATCGCGGCATAGTCACTGGTGGTATGATTGATAACCGCGTCAACAATGACCTTCACGCCATATTCTTCAGCGGCTGCGCACATTTCTTTAAATTCTTGTTCAGTACCTAGGTAACGGTTGCCAATTTGATATGATGTCGGCTGATACAACCAGTACCAGTTTGACATGCTTTTATTTCCTTGGTTCCCTTCCTTTACTTGGTTAATCGGAGACGTCTGAATCGCTGTATATCCTGCATCATGAATATCCTTCATATTATGTTTTAACGTATTGAACGACCAATTCCAAGCATGAAGAATGGTCCCGCTTTTGATCGATGGCGCTGCCAGCTCATTCGATGTGTTCTGTGTTTCAGCATTCGCAGCCGCCGGTCCTCCCAGTACCAAATGAAACAGCAATAAAAAACCAGCGAATAACGGCAGTAAAGAGGTTTTGAATCGTTTTTCAAACATTCTTGACACTCCTTATTTGATTTTTGAAGACTTACTGCGGAGTCAAAAATCCCTCTTACTTTATTCTTCCGCTTCCTCCTTTCAAACTAATGTGAAGACTGGAGAATTTTGTTAACGATTACATGTTAAATTATCACAATTACACTATCAAAACAACTTGATAGAGTGAATTCAAATCAATATTCCTATAGAAAAAGCTGAACGGAACTGTGAGCGTTTTCCCTCACTAAACAAAAAAAGAAACCATCTATCAAGATGATTTCTTCTTTACTTCTTCTTTTACCGCTCTTCTGTAAGCCAGCTTCACAATCACGTACCGAAGCAGGAACAGAACGCCGCCGCAGACGATAAAAAGAAGGATCATTTTCAGCCAAGCGAAGAATGTATGGGGAATCCCCCTGTCGTACATCGTAAGCACCACTACCGCAAAGGCGACCGCAATTGATTCTATTCGCTGCTGCTTCACCCGTTTTTGCAGTTCTTCTTCGGTGTCTATTCTCGGCATGAGCATTCCACATGCTGCTGCCCTGATGCAGTAATATAAGATAATGATGAACAAAAACACAAGGCTTGCAGCCCATTCTTTAAACGGAAATTCAAACATAATGCCGCGGATGATCACATCAAGCAACGCAAAAGCTCCCGCTATCATCCCGATCTCCGACCAGATTTTTTGTTCTTTTTTTACTCTCTTATTTTCCCCATTCACGCCTGAAAGTCTATTACGCAGATTATTCATGACCTTCCTCCCGCACTTTTACGAATGGCTTATGGCTTACATGTTACAATAACAGCCTGCGCTTCTGCAATGGATAACTTAAAAGCCCGCCGTACAAGCCGGCGGGCAGCAATGTTTAAAACGGCCCCCAATTGATCATGACACCGATCACAATAAATACAAGTCCGATCAAGAACCAAATCAGAGCAAGCGGCACCATAAACCGAAGCCACTTGACGTACGGAATGCCGCTAGCGGCAAGCACCGCCATGAGTACGCCGGATGTCGGGTTCACACAGTTGACGACTCCTTCTCCAAGCATAACCGCTTCCACCGCAACCTGTCTCGTAATTCCCATCAAATCAGCGAGCGGCGCTAGGATTGGAATAAATACAACGGCTTCCCCAGACCCTGAAGAGATGAGAAAATGAAGCAGCGCACTGGCGATATACATGCCGATCGCACCGGCAATCGGGCTGAATCCATCCAAAAGCGAAGCCAAAGCATTGACGACTGTATCGAGGAGCTTGCCATTTTCAAGAATGACGGAAATGCTTCGTGCCATCCCGACAATCAGTGCCCCGTACACGAGGCTTTGGCAGCCCGTAATGAAGGTTTTGGCAATATCGTTTGCCGCAAGCCCGCCTATTAAACCGGCAAGGACAGAAATAAAAATAAACGTAGCAGCCATTTGGGAATCAGACCAGCCCAGCTTTAAAGCGCCGTATAAAAATCCAATCAGCGACAGTCCCGCTACAGCCAAAATAAGCTTATGGCGAACAGTAAACGGCACTGACTGATCTTCTTCTTTACCGGCTTCGCCCATTCCTGCCGCAGGAAACCAATCTGTTCCTAACACACTGGCATCTTTTGATTTTTTTAATTTTCTCGTATACAAATAGATATAAATAATAGAAGACAGCAAAAAGCATATGTATATCACAACTCGCAGGCCGATCCCCGAAAAGAGCGGCAGCTCCGCGATTGATTGCGATAAACCGAGCGGGGACGGTGATAACATAGTAGAGTTAAATCCAGCGTAGCAGCCGATGTAAATAACAGCGGCGCCCGCGACCGCGTCCCATTTTAAGGATCGTGCGACAATGAGGCCGATGGGGATAAATCCAATTACTGAATTCACGACAATTCCGGTTGTTCCGAGAATGGAGAACAACGCGCCCACAATACAAATAAATAATAATTGCTTTGTGCGGAATTTGCTGATGACGTTGTAAATCAGGCCGTTGATGGCACCCGTTTTTTCTAAAATGGCAATGGTGCCGCCTGTGAATAAAATCAGAAAGATGATTGGTGCTGATCCGACCATTCCATCCTGAAGAGACGTAAAAAAGCTGATCAGGCTGACCGGAGACTGTTCAATAGAATGATAGCTTCCCGGAACAGCAGTAGTGACATCCCCCTTTGTCACGCGGTCAAATTCACCCGCCGGCACAATATATGAGGCAATGGCGCAAATGAAAGCAATAATAAATAAGAGGACATAGGCATCAGGCATTTTAAATGTCGTTCGTTTTTTCTTAGGCTGTGTTTCGGCTGCTGGCATACTCATATTTCGATCCATCCCCTCTGTTTGAAAATATTAATTATTCTGAAAAGTAGCAATATGTGCTATATTATATACAGCCTATCTTCCTGTTTCAATATAAATGAAGTAAAGAAGGTAAAATTCATTTTAATAGAAGGAGGTACTTCTTCCCATGCAAAAACTTTCCGAAGACATGAAACAAACTGTTATAGATATCTTCGACCATCTGCACGCGAACCCTGAAGTCAGCTGGAAGGAATATGAGACAACTGCATTTCTCAAACAAAAGCTTGAGGATTTAGGATGCCGGACGCGCACTTTTTCAGACTGCACCGGGGTTGTCGGCGAGATCGGTTCGGGCTCGCCGGTTGTAGCCGTTCGCGCTGACATTGATGCGCTATGGCAGGAGGTCAACGGCACATTCTGCGCCAACCATTCATGCGGACACGATTCACATATGACAATGGCGCTGGGCACGTTAATGCTGCTGAAAAAACAGCCCGAGCTTCCGAAGGGCACGATCCGTTTTATCTTTCAGCCGGCTGAGGAAAAAGGCGGCGGCGCCTTGAAAATGATAGAAGAAGGCGTGCTTGATGATGTCGACTATTTGTACGGCGTTCACGTCCGTCCGATTCAGGAGACACAAAACGGGCGTTGTGCCCCATCTATTCTGCACGGATCAAGCCAGTATATTGAGGGAACGATAATCGGAGAGGAAGCCCATGGCGCCCGCCCGCATCTCGGGAAAAACAGCATTGAAATTGCGGCATTTCTCGTACATAAGCTCGGACTCATTCATATTGACCCGCAAATCCCGTATACCGTCAAAATGACAAAACTTCAAGCCGGCGGAGAAAGCTCTAACATCATTCCGGGAAAAGCGTCGTTCAGCCTTGATTTGCGCGCTCAGACCAATGAAGCCATGGAGACGTTAATCGCCGAAACAGAAAGAGCCTGTGAAGCGGCTGCCGCGGCATTCGGCGCGAAGATCGAGCTGCAAAAGGAGCACAGCCTTCCTGCGGCAACACAAAACAAAGAAGCTGAAGCGATCATGGCAGAAGCCATTACGGATATCATCGGGGCTGAGCAGCTTGATGAACCGCTTGTCACAACCGGCGGTGAGGATTTTCATTTTTACGCCGTAAAAGTGCCGAACCTCAAAACAACTATGCTTGGACTGGGATGCGGACTACAGCCAGGACTCCATCATCCCCACATGACCTTTGACAGAAACGCGATGTTTACCGGCATTCATATTTTAGCGAACGCCGTGCTTAAAACGTTTCAGAAAGCGGAAGCACTAGCTTCTGCTAATGCTTCTTAACACAAAAAAGCAGCCTGGGCTACAGGCTGCTTTCTTCATTACTTCTTCAAATCTTCAATTGAGTTGACGTTTTTCATATATTGAGGCACAACAAGACCCATCTTCACGCCAGTCATACTGGCCCCTATATCGTCATATTTGCCTTTGTATTTTGCGGCGTATGCTTTATGGGTATTCGGCAGCCATGCGGAAAGGGATGCATCCGCGCTTCCCGTCGCAATCGCGGTCCACATCGGACCAGCTTCTACCTGAGTATACGTCACGTCATAGCCCAAGTCTTCTAAGACTTTGCCAACCACGTTTGTACTTGCAATCTCACTGTCCCACGCCACATAGGCAAGGTTGATTTTGTCTCCCTTCACCTTTTGAACGCCTTTCGTCCACTCCGCAATCTGATCTTTGTGTTTCTTCACATACTCAGTAGCGGCTTTGGCAGGTTTCTCGCCTTCTTCCACCTTGATCATGACTTCGCCCATGTCGTCTTGCGTCCATTTAAACTGGCTCAGAAGCTTAGCGGCATTCGGCTGTTCTTTGCTGAAGCCTTTGCGTGTGATCGTATGGATTTCCTCTGCGCTGCCATAAGATTGTTTCGGATCATCGAGATATTTCAGCTTATATCTGGAGAACATCCAGTGCGGTGTCCATCCTGTAATGATAATCGGTTTCTTACGGTCGTATGACTTTTTAAGCGTTGCAGTCATCGCGGCGCTTGACGCCGAAATCAACGTCCAGTCATTCAAGTCATAATCCTTCATCGCTTTGTCGGTCAGGGCCATAATCCCTGAACCGGGGTCAATCCCGATGATGGTCTTATTCACCTGTTCAGCCGCGGTTGCATTTTCATCGCTTTCTGAACCGCAAGCCGCAAGTGAGAGCGCCAGCATGGCGGAAACACCGATACCGATGATTTTTTTAAGCATCAGGCATTCCCCCTGCTATTCTTCTTCACTTTAATATTTTGAGTAATACGGTCCAGCGTAATGGCAACGATAACGATGGCGATACCAGCCTCTACGCCGACCCCGGTTTTCAGCTGTGTAACGGCGCTGTATACTTCAGAACCAAGTCCCGGTGCACCGACCATTGCGGCGATAACAACCATTGATAACGCAAGCATGATGCTTTGGTTGATTCCGGCCAGAATGGTTTTTGTCGCAAGCGGAAGCTGAACTTTAAACAAACGCTGAGCTGTTGTAGAACCGAACGCTTCAGTCGCTTCAATCAGATCCGCCGGCACTTGTTTAATACCGAGAACAGTCATGCGGATTGTCGGCGGCATCGCGAAGATAACAGATGCAACAACACCCGGCACAACACCGATGTTGAAGAAGAAAATCGCCGGCAATAGATATACGAAAGCAGGCATTGTCTGCATTAAATCAAGAATAGGCGTTACAATACGGCGAACTGTTTCTTTCTGGGACGCCCAAATTCCGATCGGAACCCCGACCACAATCGAAATAATCACAGATGTCAAAACAAGCGCCAATGTTTGCAGCATTGGGTCCCAATATCCTAAATAATCGATCAGGAGGAATCCAACCAATGTAAATAACGCAATTCCCCTCGTACTGATCCACCACGCAAGTGCGGCAAAAATAATCGTTAACAAAATAGATGGGATAAATCCAAGTCCGCTGACAATTCCATTTACAAAAGCGGCCAATCCGTTTGCGATTCCGTCGAAGAATCCGCCAAACGTTATTGTAATCCAGTCAACAAAACGGTCAATGATATCTGCTAAAGGTATTCTAGGCAGTCTATCCATCTTACTTCACCTCCTGTACAGAAGGATCTTGTGTTTGTTCATCAGTGACTTCAACATTAATGTAATCGTTATTGCCGGCAAGTGCGCCAATCAGCGCGCCTTTTACGACAATCCCTTTCATTCTCTGCTTCTCATCTACAACCGCAATTGGAATATTCGCATCAGAAACAACGTCAAAAATCTCTGTCAGATACGTATTCTCTGGTACAGTCGTGAATTCTGTATTTAAGATATCTTGAAGTGACAAATCAGACTCAGCCGCTTTTTTCGCATCAGCCGCGTGGATGACACCTAACAATTGCTTTTGTTTATCGACTGCGTAAATAGACGAAATCCCTAGGTTTTTCATCAATGTTAATGCCACACGAGGCCCTTTATCAATCCGCACTGTTTCAGCGCGTTTCATAATGTGTCCTGCTGTGAGGACTTTAGATAAATCAACATCCTCAACGAATTTCTCAACATATTCGTTAGATGGACTCATAAGGATTTCCTCCGGTGTGCCGATCTGAACGATGTTACCATCCTTCATCAAGGCGATTCTGTCACCGATGCGCAATGCTTCGTCAAGGTCATGCGTAATGAAGATAATCGTTTTTCCGACATTTTCGTGAAGATCAAGAAGCTCATCCTGCATATCTTTCCGAATCAAAGGATCGAGCGCACTGAACGCTTCGTCCATGAGAAGGATGTCCGGGTTATTCGTCAACGCGCGGGCAAGGCCGACACGCTGCTGCATCCCGCCGGAAAGCTGGTCAGGATATTGCTGTTCAAATCCTTCAAGGCCGACAAGCTTAAGGGACTCAAGCGCTTTTTGCTGACGCTCTTGTTTGTCTACACCTTGAAGCTCCAGCCCGTATTCTGTGTTTTCAAGTATCGTTCTGTGAGGGAACAGAGCGAACTTTTGGAAGACCATGCTGATTTTCTTCCGGCGGACTTCCCGGAGCTGGTCTTTAGACATATTTGTTATCATGTCACCATCAATGTAAATATTTCCGGCAGTCGGTTCAATAAGCCGGTTTAACAGCCGTACTAAAGTTGATTTACCGCTCCCTGATAGACCCATGATGACAAATATCTCACCATCATATACATCAAAATCTGCTTGATTTACCCCAACGGTTGATCCGGTCGCTTTCAGGATCTCTTTTTTTGTCTTTCCGTTGGCAAGCATTTGAACTGCTTTCTTTGTTTGTTTCCCAAAAATTTTAGATACTTTTTCGACTTTTATCTTAATTGGTTTCTCATCTACACTCATATTTTCCCTCCATATTAAACAATCCTTATTACCGTAACACTTATGTAACATTCCACACAAACAGCATATACTCTTTTATTCTATACCATTTCTTTATAAACATCCATGTGAACACATGACCTTATTTATGCTTCTAAATGCTCTGTAATCCTCCTTTATGATTGTATTTTACGGGTAATATTTATCCCTCCTTTGAGATGAAAACGCTTTTACTAATACTGAAATCCTTCTTTCTCTTATGACTTGCTGCTCCTTTACTGGAAAAATAAGTTGCTATACCAACTCCTATTATGTATTATAGTTTCATGACTATGAAACAATTGGATGATCAAATCAGAGCCCAAATTTTTAAAGCACTGTCTGATGAATCGAGGCTTGCTATTATTCGTACGCTTTATTACAGCGGAAAAGAACTCAGCTGCGGTGAAGTAGGTGAAAAGTGCAATATTGTCAAAACCACAGCATCTTATCATTTTAAAACGCTGCGTGAAGCGGGGTTGACGGCAACCCGGAAAGATTCACGGACAAAATATGTCAGCTTGCGTGAAGACACATTTCAAACATACCTGCCTGGCTTTTTGGAAACCCTCTAACAAAGGGTTTTCTCTATACATATCTGTTTCATATCGCGCGAGGAACCATCGCTTCCCTTTCCAATGCCGCTATGTATGCAGGAACCACTGTCGGCACATGTGTTGCAGGCTTTTTATATCAAAACTCACAGCATTTCGGAGCCGTCACAGGATTTACTGCCATTCTGTTCATACTGTCCATGGCGCTCTACCAGATAATCAGCAAAACAGGGAAACGCCGATCTACAGCCCGAGCACAAATGTAAAAGAAGCACCTCATTCAAGAGGTGCTTTACCTATTCAAGTTCAGTTTGTTTCGTTTCTTTTCCCATAATCACTATACAAACAACCGCGAGTAAGATTGCAATGCAAAAGATCGAGAAGATGACCGAAAACGAAATATGACGGGCTGCGAGCGTTCCGACGAGCAGCGGCCCGAAAATGCCGCCGATTCTTCCAAACGCTGCTGTTGTTCCTGAACCTGTTGCGCGAATCGCTGTCGGATATTGCTCCGGTGTATAGGCATACAGGACACCCCACGCGCCAAGATTGAAAAACGATAACAGCATTCCAGCCGTAAGCAGAAGGCCTAAGGAATCCGCCGTTCCGAAGAAATAGGCGCTTCCTGCTGTACCTATCAGGTAAATGACGAGTATCCACTTCCGGCCGGCTTTTTCGATCAGCCACGCAGCAGAAAAATAGCCCGGAAGCTGAGCAAGTGTCATCAGCAGGACATACTCAAAGCTTTGAATCATACTGAAGCCTTTCAGCAGCATGACACTCGGCAGCCATAGGAACATGCCATAATAAGAAAACACCACGCAGAACCAAACGATCGATAGCATGACTGTCGGCCGTATATACTGTCTTGCCCAGACGCTTTTTACATTCTCCCACACCGATTTCTTTTTGGCAGAAAGCGACTCATATTTCGGCGAATCAGGCAGACTCGTCCGCAAGTACAAAGCGTAAAAAGCAGTCAGCGCAGTTAACAGCAGGGCAGCCTGCCAGCCGAAGTTCGGTATCACAAAGTAAGAAATCAGTGCCGCTACGAGCCAGCCTACAGCCCAAAAGCTTTCTAAAAGCACAATCACTCTGCCCCGCTTTTCAGGCACAACCGCTTCCGAAACAAGTGTTGAAGCGACTGGAAGCTCGCCGCCAAGTCCCATCCCGATGACGAAACGCAGAATGAGGAATGCCGATAAGCTCGTCACAAAAGCGGAAATGCCGCTTCCGATCGAAAAGCACAAAAGGGTAATGATAAACACTTTTTTGCGGCCGATTCGATCAGCCAGCAGACCAAACAAAAACGCACCCACAGCCATGCCGATGGAATTGACGCTTCCGATCCATTTCATTTCTTCGGGCGACAGATTCCACTCCACATGGAGCGCGGCGATAATAAACGATAATATTCCGACATCCATTGCATCAAACAGCCACCCCAAACCGGCGACACCCAGCAGTTTTCGCTGGGATATAGGCTGTTGTTTTCCCATTGCCAACACCTCTGATATGCAAAATGATTACCGTTTAAGTTTACACCTGTCTTTACACATTGTCATTAACTAAATGATGTAAAAGAAAAACCCCCGCTTAGCGGGGGTTTTTTATTGCTGCAATGCTGCTTTTTTAATATTTTCCTGCAGCTGGGCAATTCGTCTTGCGCCGTCTTCACGGAGGCGTTTGTTTTCTTCTTCGATTTGTTTTGTTTCCTGCATGCCGCTTACGATCGTATTCCAAGACGATTCGATCGTTTCAATGTCTATGCTTGGTCTGCCGGCCATTCTGGCAATTTCAACACTTTGGCTCGAGATATTTTCAGCATTTCGTCTCAGCATCTCGTTTGTCCGGCGGTCAAGCTCGCTCATGGAGTCAGCCACAAGCTTTTGGCGTTTCACGGTAACGGCCTGAATAATGCCGTTTTTGAAAATCGGAATGGTGATGATGAACGCGGAGTTGATTTTCCCGATCAGCTTTGCATTTCCGCGTTGCAGGAGACGGATTTGAGGTGCCGTTTGAAGAGCCACCATCCGCGCCATATACAGATCATACACCCGTTCCTCAAGCGCCTGAATGCCGTTGCGCAGTGTATCGAGCTGCATTTGCGCCAGCTGATTTCCGCTTGCCGCTTTTTCTTCATATGAAGGAAGGATCGACTGCATCTCTTCCAGCTTCATTTGTCCGGCAACGACGTATTTTTCAAGCTCCATATAATATTTGATGTTGTTTTCATACATATCATCGAGCGTGTAGTTCGTCTTCGTCATCTCATCTTTGTATTTCGAAATCTCAACATTGATTTTTTCAATCTCTCCGCCGAGCGTCTGATACTTTTTAAAGATTTTTTCAATCATGCTGCCGCCGCGTTTGAAAATTTTCGCCATCAATCCCTTTGGCTCATCAAAATCATTTTTATCGAAGCGGTCCATGATTTTCCCAAGCTGAGTCAGCATTGTGCCGGAGTCTGTCACGCTTGTTGTTTTCATCATCCCCAAGATGCGGTCAGAGAACTTGGAAATTTCAACGGCCGGCTCCTTGCCGTACTCAAGCAGCTCCATTTGGTTTTTGACGTCAATTTGTTGCGCAAGCCGCTTTACCTCTGGTTCCTGACGGAGCTGGAGACGGATATCGTCAGCTTTTTGCTGGGAAATTTCTTCGTTTTTATCAAGAACAAGCGGGTTTTGATTTTCTGTTGTCATGCTTTTCTTCTCTCCTTACTTTTGGGTAATCGTTCTGAACAGCCTTCTGACAATCGAAGGCTCCTTATAGTCCTGCTGAAACACCATGTCGTCCAGCCAGTGGATATCATACTGATCCTCTTCAATAAACTGCTCAATATCTTGATGGCCGGGAGGGTTATAAATGATGATGTCGATTCCGATTTCATTCAGGAACAGCAGGGAAGCAGCATCCGAACGCGTGAGTCCGCCGCTCATTTCTGTATGATATAAAACGAGTTTCGGAACCGTTTGCGCATAGTCGAACATTTGAATCAATTTCAGCAGATTAGCAGGCAGGTTTGTTGTCTGTTTAAACAAGTAGATTTGAACATCCTTGACTTGTTCCTGATGCAAAGCCTTAAGCCGCGGGTGCCTGCACATTCTCGAAATCGTTTTGGCAATGGCAGTCTGAACGCCCGCCGGAAGCTGCTTGTACTGCCACACATTGCTTGCCATCAGCTTGTCCGGATCAATGTTCCCTTCGTGGTCAAGCGCGTGGCTGTAATGAAATTGATAGTTCGATTTTATTTCTTCTGTAAACGGAAAGCTTCTTACCATTTCTGTTTCCTGATAATCTGCTAATGTATGAAGCCTGTTCCAATATTCTTTATTGTCTTTTGACACGCCCATAATTTTGGCGAATACATTGGGAATCTCGATGGAATGTTTATCAGCTTTGAAATTCGGGCGAATAAAGGCGCGCTCTTTCGTGATTAAAAACAATTCATCATAGGTCGTTTTGAGCGTAACAGACACCGGTGTGTGATCTCTGAACTGCCATGGCTTGTACAGCATGGATTCCTCGTGATTCAGCACATGTTCAAATTCCTTTGTTGAGCGGTAGGCGACTGTTGATTTCCGGTCCGGTTTTTCTTTCGGAAACGGCTGAAGCTCCGAAACATCCGGAAGCTTTTCCGTAAAACTGAGCTCCTGCTTCGGATCGACAAGCGCCAGCTGATCGTTTCCCGCCGGATGGAACAGCAGAACATCGCAGCCGACTAACATGAGATAATATAAGAAATAGAGCTGGCTTTTCGTCGCGCCTCCATACCAAACTACCTTTGGCATCTCCCGCTCTATATCGGTTTTTTCCAGCCAAGGATTCAGGTGATTCAACGAAAACTTCGAGACATCAAGCAGCACTCTGCGAAAATCAGGATGATTCAGCCCCTGCTCATGATTATCTGCAAAGGTATGTAAAAGCGTCATCAGCGCTTTTCTTAAATGGCGGTGCATCAAGGGATTCGAGTGCTTCGCAATCAATTTTTCCCCATCCAGAAAGGCAACAAAGCGGCTGACTGACAGCCCTTTTTCTTTCTGATTGATAGAATGAATATGCTGGAGCTTTTGAAAAGTCTCCGGCTCGATTGTTTTATCAAGCGTTTCACTCAGAATGGTAATGCGATCGTTTATAGACAGCTCATACAGCTCGTTATAGTAGTCCGTTTCATCAATAGGCGTGCCTAATATCTGCCCGGCGAGACGAGAAAAAGAAATGCCTTGTTCTGTTTCATAGTGATCCCGCTCGGGTAATGGCTGAAACAGCAGGTCTTTCCAATTCCCATCAGCCGGAAGTGCTTTATGAATGGTTAGTTCTTCTTGTCTCATCATATCCTCCTTTCCGGTTTGTCATTGCACGATATTTCTGTAACAAAAAAGGAAGGACATTGAACCTCCCTCCTTGTTTTGTTTTATTCTTCTTTTGAAGCGGCTGTTTGTTCGCGCACCTGCTTTTGTTTGTTGATGTAGTGAATGATGAATGTTACCGCAAATGCAGCAATAATGATAATGAAGAATACAGAGTGCGGCATTTCGTAATGGAAAGCGCTCGCTGCCATTTTCAGAGCGATAATGCCGATTAACACGAATGCTGTGTTTTCCAGCTCAGGGATTTTATCAATCAGCACAAGGAATACTTTTGCCACTGTACGCATCATTAGAATACCAAGCATACCGCCGATCAGAAGCACCCATACTTTTTCAGATACCGCAAATGCGGCAAGGATGCTGTCCACAGAGAAGGCAAGATCCATTAATTCAACTGAAATAACAGTCGCCCAGAAGATACCGAACGTGCGGACCATCCAAGAATTTTTCTTCATGCCGTCTGTGTCCTCTTCTTTTTCGCCAATCCAGAAGTGCTTAATGACGAGCCAAGCCAAGTAAAGCGCGCCAAGCACCTTAATCCACCAAAACTTAATGAGGAGCATACCGAGCCCGATGAAAATAAACCTAAAAATATAAGCTCCAAACAAACCATACGTTAACGCTTTTTTCCGCTGTTTTTCCGGCAGGTGTTTGACCATCACCGCAAGAACAAGCGCGTTATCGGCCGATAAAAGGCCTTCCAGAACAACAAGGGAACCGATCAGACCCCATGAAACAGGATCAGAAAGCACTTCCCCCCACATTTTCCAATCGAAAAATGAAGCATACGTAGACATGATATGATGTAAAAAGTCCAAGTTTTTTCCTCCTATTAATTTGAAACGGTGACTTCTCTATTTGTCACTCGCTTACACTTGCAAACCGTAGTTCCGGCACAATGCAGCCAGCCCGCCGGAAAAACCGCTGCCGATCGCATTGAATTTCCATTCGCCGCCGTGTCTGTAAAGCTCACAAACGACAACAGCTGTTTCAATGGAGAAATCTTCTCCCAAGTCGAAGCGAAGAAGCTCATTCTGCGTCTCTTCGTCCACAACACGCACAAACGCATTGGAAACTTGTCCAAAGTTTTGGCTGCGTGCTTCAGCGTCGTGAATGGTCACTGTGATGCCGATTTTCTCAATGTGAGCAGGGATCTTTGAGAAATCAACGATAATCTGCTCATCATCTCCGTCACCCTCACCCGTGCGGTTGTCACCCGTATGGATGACACCGCCGCTCGGATGTTCAAGGTTATTATAGAAGACGAAATCGAGATCATTCACGCAGTTATCATGCGCATCGACTAAAAAGGCTGAAGCATCCAGGTCAAAATCGTGTCCGCCGGAGTACTTGTTTGTATCCCAGCCTAAGCCGATCACCGCTTTTGCGAGTCCCGGATTTGTTTTCGTTAAATCAATGCGCTGTCCTTTTGATAATTGAATGGCCATACTGCCTCTCTCCTTTCTGCTCTTCGTATTTGTCTTAACCGACTTGTAAACCGTAGTCCGTTGCGATGCGGGCAAGGCCGCCTTGGTAGCCTGAGCCGATAGCGGAGAATTTCCACTCGCCGTTATGTCTGTAAAGCTCCCCTGCAATGATTGCCGTTTCAATAGAGAAATCTTCGGCAAGGTCGTAACGGATGAGCTCTTCATTTGTTTCTTCATTTACGATGCGCACGAACGCGTTTGATACTTGTCCGAAGTTTTGGCTGCGTGCTTCCGCTTCGTGAATGGTGATAACAAATGAGATTTTATCAATATTGGCGGGCACTGCGCTGAGATTCACTTTGACATTCTCATCGTCGCCTTCGCCAGCACCAGTCAGGTTATCGCCTGAATGAACAACTGAACCGTTGCCGCCTTCAAGCTGGTTGTAGAAAATAAAATCGTTTGGAGACGCGCATTTACCTGCTGCGTCTAACAGAAACACACTTGAGTCAAGGTCAAAGTCGTGCCCGCCGTCATACTTATTCGTATCCCAGCCTAAACCGACAACAACCTTTGAAAGACCCGGATTTGTTTTTGTTAAATCTACCTTTTGTCCTTTTGCCAATGAAATTGCCATGTTTCATCCACTCCTTTTCTTTTATACGTACCGGCTGATAATATCTTCTAATCTCGTATCGTTTGTGCCTTCACCAATCGCCGCAAACTTCCACTCGCTGCCGCTGCGGTAGATTTCTGCTGTAATCAGGCTTGTTCTGCCTGCATAATTGTCTCTCAAATTGTATTTGAGCATTTCTTCATGATTAGATTGATCGACTACACGGATAAACGCATTTTGAATCATGCCGAAATCTTGTTTTCTTCTGACACAATCATAAATATTTACAACAAATACAAGCTTATCGATGTTTGCAGGCACTTTTCCCAAATCTATCATAATTTGCTCGTCATCGCCCGCACCATCGCCTGTCAGGTTGTCGCCTGTGTGCTTTACACTGCCGCAGCGGCTTTTCAGGTTGCCGAAATAAATTATATTTTTCTTATCGGTGAATTTTCCGTTTTCCAGCATCAGCACTGAAGCGTCACAGTCTATATTCGGACCGCCTCCGCCAAGCAGTTTGCTGAAGAATCCTCCGCCTGAGGACACCGGGTCCCAGCCGAGACCGACCATCAATTTTGACAGACCGGCTTTTCCTTTTGTTAAATCAATTCGCTGACCTTTTTCTAAAGAAATTGCCACACGATTCACTCCTACTCATCGAAATGTGAAGATAGTCACATTTATTTTTACGCTCACAAGGAAAATAAGCCGTAAATTATTAATATATACGTTTGTTATTATATCAAAGTTTCGTAAAAGTTAAGAATAATTGACGAAAATCCTCGAAAAAAAACTTCCATATTTGATATATGTTTTGCAAATGCTATGAAGTACGCATCTTAAACAAACCATTTGACGTGAGCGAGTCATTTTGCCTATTCTTGTGTCACATTCTAAAAACAGACAGAAAGGAAGCGGCCTTTTGATTCATTTAAGCATACTTGATCAGGCACCTGTTTCTAAAGGAGAAAGCCCTGTGGCAACTCTTCAGCATTCGGTTGAGCTTGCCCAATTAAGCGAACAGTGGGGATATAAGCGTTATTGGTTTGCCGAACATCACAGCACGAAAGGACTGGCAAGCACAGCGCCTGAAATCATGATCGCTCACATCGCAGCACACACGAGCAAGATTCGTGTCGGGTCAGGCGGTGTGCTGCTGCCCCAGTACAGCCCGTTTAAGGTAGCCGAAACCTTTCGCCAGCTTGAAGCACTGTATCCGAACCGGATTGACCTCGGCGTCGGGCGTTCTCCCGGCGGCACGACAAAAACCCGTCTTGCGCTAACAGACGGGATAAAAAAAAGCTTAACCGATTTTAACAGACAGCTGCAGGATGTCTCTTATTTTCTCACAGATTCGCTTCCTCCCGGGCATCCGTATGCCGGAATCAAAGCGGCGCCCCTAATTGACACTGTACCGGAGCTATGGGTGCTCGGTCTCGGTGAAAACAGCGCAAGACGCGCGGCGCATCAGGGCATTGGATATGTATTTGGGCATTTCATTAATCCTGAGCGAGGAGAAAATGCATTTCGCGTTTACCGGGAAAGCTTTCGGCCATCAGCTCATTTCTCGTCTGCGACGGCACTGTTTACGATTTTTGTCATTTGCGCAAAAACAGATGAAGAGGCAGAAGAGCTCGCCCTAAGCCAGGATTTATGGCTTCTTCGTGTCGGAAAAGGCTTGGACAGCCGAGTGCCGAGCATCGAGGAGGCAAAAGCGCATCCCTACACAGAGTCCGATAAAAAACTTATAGAAGAAAACAGAAAGCGGATGGTGATCGGTTCTCCAAACACTGTCAAACAGCAGCTTTTAGAGCTGACAGACCGCTATGAAACAAATGAAATCATGGTTCTATGCAATGTGTTTGATTTTGAGGCGAAAAAGGAATCATATGAGCGTCTTGCCGGGATGTTTCTATAAAAAAGCAGTTTTCCCTATGGAAAACTGCTTTTCATGTTACCGGCGCCCTTTTTTACGCAGGGCTTCTTTTTTGATAAATGTCCAAACTCCCTGAACTGCAAATCCGATCAAAAGCAGAACGATCAAAAGCAGGGTAATGGACGGCCCTGGCGGTGTTCCGAGCTGATAGGACGATGTCAGCCCCATAAATACGCTGAATAACGAAATGAGTATGGCTGTAATAAATACCATGTTAAAACCTTTTGCAATTCTGATAGCGAATGCTGCCGGCAATACGAGCAGGGCTGATACAAGAAGAACTCCGATGATCGGGATAATAACTGAGATCGCAAGGCCTGTGACGATACTGAAGGACATCGACAGGAAGTTTGTATTGATTCCTGATGTTTTTGCTGTTGCTTCATCAAACGTCAGCAGGTAGAGCGGTCTTTTCAGTACGATAAAGTAAAGCAGGATCAGCAATGTAATGATGCCAATAATATACACCTGCTGCTGATTTACTGTCACGAGCGATCCAAAAAGGTATTGATCGATGCTCATATTTGCGGTGCCTTTTGAAAAGCTGATTAAAAACATCGCGAAGGACAAACCAGCCGCCATTAAGATGGCAATGGACACCTCTGAATACGTCCGATATGCCCGCCGCATGTATTCAATCCCAATTGCGCCGACGGTCACGACGACTATGCTCGCCGCGGTAATATTGGTGCTGAGGAAAAAGCCGATGGCAACACCTGACAATGAAATATGTGAAAGTGTGTCAGCCATTAAGGCCTGTCTTCTGAGAACGAGATACACTCCTAGTATCGGAGCCATGATGGCAATCATGCCGCCTGCTAGAAAAGCTCGTCGCATGAATTCCAAGTCAAACATTTCCATCCGCCTTTTTCTCCTCTCTCTAATCGAATCACTTTATCTAAAAATTGCTGTACTTCATTTTGTTCATGAGTGACCATCACAACTGTTCGGTTGTGATTTTTCACAAGATGGTGCATAAATTCGTAAAATCCTTTTCTGCTGTCGTGGTCAACGGCTGTTGTCGGTTCGTCCAGCATTAAGAGATCCGGGTTGCTGGCGAGCATTCTGGCGATACAGATTTTCTGCTTCTGTCCGCCTGATAAATCGCCGATTTTACGATGGCGGAGCTCCCACATTTCCACCATTTTCAGCGCTTTTTCCACTTCAAGATGATCTTCTTCATTTAAACGTTTAAACCATTTCCCTTTTGTGTATCGGCCTGACTGAACAAGCTCCAGTACCGTGCTCGGAAAGCCGGCATTAAATGAAGAAATTTGCTGCGGAACGTACCCTATCGTCAGGCGTTTTCCTTCTGTATTCCTTTTACTGATCGTCACCGTGCCTTCCCACGGTTTCAGCATGCCGAGCATTACTTTCATGAGCGTCGATTTAGAGGCCCCGTTTGGTCCTGTGATGCCGACAAATTCACCGCTTTCAATATCAAGTGATACTTTATCCAACACAGGCGTGTGGGAATAGCCGAAAACGATATCTTTCAATGAGACGAGATTCATGTCAATCTTCCTTTCTCACAAAGAAATAGTGTGCACCCTCCGGCGCACACTATCTTATGATTTATCCAATAGTGAATCTTTCAGGGCATCGAGGTTTTGTTTCATAATGTCGATATACCCTAAGCCTTTATCTTGTTCTTCTTTGCTTAAGCCTTCCAGTGTATCGAGCACTTCTGTCTTCGCGCCGATTTCATTGGCAAGCGTTTCTGCGACCTTTGAGGATGCAATTTCTTCAAAGTAAATCACTTTTACGTTATGTTCTTTGGCATATGTTTTCAGCTTTGCCAAGTCGGCTGCGCTTGGCTCTTGGTTAGGAGAAATCCCTGCAATCGGAACCTGAGTCAGGCCGTATTCTTTTGCCAAATAGCCAAAAGCTGTATGCTGCGTGATGAATTCTTTCTTCGCCGCTTTTTTTACGGTTGTACGATATAGTTTATCAAGATCCTGCAGTTTTGCAATATATTCTGCACTATTTTTCTCGTAGTATTCTTTATTATCCGGGTCCTGCTTTACGATTTGGGCCGTTATATTTTTAACTTCCTTTTGCGCCAGAACAGGGCTGAGCCATACGTGAGGGTCCATTTCATGGCTGTGCTCATGCTCCCCATGCTCATGCTCCTCGTGCTCTCCGTGCTCTTCATGTTCTTCTTCAGAGCCTTTCATTAAATCAATGCCTTTGCTCGCATTGACGAAAACGGCATGCCCTTGGCCCATGCTTTTTTCAGTTGACGGAACCCACGTCTCCATGTATTCACTATTATAAACGAACAAATCAGCATCCTGAATGTTGGCAATGTCTTTCGGCGTCGGTTCCCAATCATGCGGTTCAACGGAAGATGGGATTAACAGATCCACATCGCCTTTGTCTTTTACAATTTGTTTTGTAAATTCATACATCGGGTAGAACGTTGTGACAACATGCAGTTTATCACTCTTTGAGTCCGCCGACCCTTTTGTTGATGAGTTGCCGCATGCTGCCACCAATAAAAAGCATGCTGCAATCACAAACAAGCCGCTCCATTTTTTAAACATATCGTATATCCCCTCTTTTTCAGTAACTTTAAATCAAAATGATAACGATTTTGTAATCCTATATCATAATAAACCGAAGTCATTACGTTTTGCAAGAGTAATTTTCATTTTAATGTTATTCTTCCCGTCTATGGCGCCAATATATGTACTTAAAAAACCCGGCTGAAAATGCCGGGCTGAGTCATTTGATTGAATTGTCCAGAAGATACACCCTGCTCTCATAAGGCTGAAACACCATTTCATCAGCAAGGTCACCGTTGTTTTTATAATTGCTGAGAAGCAGGGATGCCTGAGCCTTGCCACAGTTCTTAGGCCACCTGAAAACAGCTTGCTCTTTTGAAAAGTTATTCACCGACAAAAGCTGTTGTTTACCATTTTTTCTCACGTACACAAACAGCTGCGGATCATCCGGAAGCAAAAGTTCATAGCTTCCTTTGATGAGATCAGCGTACTGCTTTCTCAGGCTGATCAGCTTTTTATAATAGGTTAGGATCGAATCAGGGTCTGTCTGTGCCTCTTCCACATTGATGGCCGTGAAGTTCGGGTTGACCTTCAACCAAGGCGTGCCGTCAGTAAATCCGGCATTTTTGCCGTTGCTCCACTGCATCGGCGTCCGGGCATGATCCCGGCTTTTGGCTAAGATCGATCTCATCACGTCTTCTGGATCATAGCCTTTTTCAAATACCCGTTTATGATACATATTGATCGTTTGGATATCTTTGTAGTCCTCAATCCGGGTAAACGGCGCGTTTGTCATCCCGATTTCTTCTCCCTGATAAATATATGGCGTTCCCTTCATGAGATAAAGAACAGTGGCCAGCATTTTCGCAGATGCTTTGCGGTATTCCCCATCGTCTCCGAACCTGGACACAATCCGGGGCTGGTCGTGGTTGCACCAATACAATGTATTCCACCCTTGATGTTCCAGCTGCTTTTGCCATGATGTCAAAACCGATTTTAAATCAGAAAGCTCAAGGGGCTTTACATCCCAATGTTCTTTTCCCGGCTGCTGGTCAAGCTCCATATGCTGAAAGTGAAAAATCATATTCAGTTCATGCTTATCGGTTCCCGTATACTTTAGCCCTTCCTCCGGTGTAACAGAGCCAACCTCTCCGACAGACATCACATCGTACCGGGAAAATACTTCATCTGTCATTTCTTTTAAATAGTCATGAATTCGTTCGCCATTTGGCTGGAAAGGCTTCGGCTCTGCCTGCTGATTGATATAGTCCTCATACGAAGGAAGATATTCTTTCTTAGAAATGAGATGGAGCTGATCAATGCGCAAGCCGTCTACCCCTTTATCGAGCCAAAACCTCATCATGTCAAACACTGCTTGGCGCACCTCAGGATGTTCCCAATTTAAATCAGCTTGTTTGACGGCATTCATGTGGAGATAATATTCTCCCGTGTGCTCCTCGTATTGCCAGACCGGGTATCCGTAGTCAGACACCCAGTCCGTCGGAGGGCCGTTCTTTGTGCCGGGGCGCCAAAAGTAATAGCTGCGGTATTTGCTGTTTTTGTCCAGCTCCGCTTCTTTAAACCATGGATGCTCGACCGAGGTGTGATTTAACACAAAATCCATCACCAGCTTTAATCCGCGCTGATGCACCTCGTCAAGCAGCTCGTGAAAATCGCCCATCGTTCCGTATGAATCCATAATCGTCTTATGGTCCGTCACATCATAGCCGTAATCAACATTCGGAGAAGGATAAATCGGGCAAATCCAAATCACATCTGCCCCGAGCTCCTTTATGTAATCAAGGCGGGAAATGATCCCCCGCAGGTCTCCCATTCCATCTCCATTACTGTCCTGAAAGCTCCTCGGATAAATTTGATACACCACCGCATCCTTCCACCAGTCTGTTTTCATTCCGCAATCCCCCTGTTTAGTGTTCTATTCAAGCTGAGATGGATAAAGTGTCATTCCGCCGTCCACGAATAGTGTTGTGCCGGTCACATAGCTCGCTTCCTCAGATACGAGCCAAGCCGCTGCTGCTGCCACTTCTTCCGGCTTTCCGAAAGCTTTCATCGGGATTTTCTTCAATTGTTTTTGTTTGTTCTCTTCCTTTTTCGTATCAACATTTGATTCTGTTGCAATGGTGCCGGGCGCTATCGCGTTGACACGGATTCCCTTATCCGCATAGTTGAGCGCCAGCGTTTCTGTCATCATCTTGATGCCGCCTTTGGACGTGGAATACTGGACGTTGACGGGGCGCGGGATCTGCTGGTGAACGCTAGAGATATTCAGCACATTGCCTTTGATATTATTTTTCATCATGTGGTTAAGCGCTGCTTTGGCTCCCATAAAGGTTCCGGTGACGTTGACATCAATGACTCTCTGCCAATCTTCTAGACTCATCTCATGCGGCATGGCTTCCGTGCCGTTAAAGCCGGAGTTGTTCACCATGACATCGAGCGTGCCAAAATGCTCTAAAGCGGTGTCCAAGAGCGCCTGAATCCCTGCTTCTTTGGACACATCCGCCTCAACTGCGACAGCTTTCCCTCCGTTACGCTTAATGATGTCCACAGTTTCATCGGCTCCAGATGGATCGCTGTGGTAATTCACAACAACATTCATTTTCTCCTGTCCAAATCGTTCCGCAATGGCTTTCCCGATTCCTTTTGAAGAACCTGTCACAATCGCTGTTTTTCCGGTTAAATCTTTATACATAAACGATATCCTCCTCTGATTTTCCATTATGCAGTGGAAAATACCCTATTTTTTCGGGTTGAAAACAGCATAAAAAAAAGCAGAGAACCGATTATGTTCTCTGCCACCACCTATTGAAAACGCTGCTCAGCAAGCTTCTTTTTAATATTCATCAGCCTGCGGTAAAAGAAAGCGGCGGACTCGTAACGTTCCTGCTGATTGAAACGTTCCGCTGTATCATGCAGCAGATCCTCAGCATCTGCAAGAAGCTGGCGGGATTCCAGCAGATCAAAGCATTCTTTAAGCACACTCCGGTCGCCGCTTCCAAGATACAGCTCATGAATGAGGCGGAATTTCGTCAAATACATGTCATCTTCCCATTCAGCGGCGCTCTTTACCCCGCGGCCATACGTCTCTGCCGCTTTGTCGTATTTTCCCTCTTTACAGTAGATATGGGTCAGTGAAAAAACGGCTTGAACGGCCTGCTGAAAATTGTGCTCCTCAAAAATGGCGGCGGCTGTTTTGAAATAGCCCTCCGCTTCACTGTAATCGCCCAGACTGTACTTACAGTGTCCGACATTATAATGGGCAGCGGCGATCATGTACGCTTCTTCAAGCTGCCTGGCATGATCTAAGGCGCTGCACAAGTGTGTCAGCGCTTTTTCATGATGATAAACATCGGTCAAATTTCCGGCGATGATAAATTCACACTGCACGCGGCGGCGCCCGTACAATTCATATTTCGTATAGATATCAAGCGCCTGGCTCGCATAATTCATTGAAAAATACGTTTGTTTGATGTGATAATACACTTCTGCAACCTTAAAAAGAAACTCAGCTTTTTCGATCTCATCCTCGACATACTCGAGCTTTTCCTCGGCATGTTTATAATGGTCAATCGCTAATATGAAATTTTTCTGCTTAAATTCGTACATCCCTCTGAAATAATAAAAGTAGTATTCCAATAAGCCTGTGAGTTTTTGCTGATTGCTTTCAATTTCGTTCAGCATATCTGAGAACGGAGGCTTGGTGTCGCTGTCTTTCACCGGCATCAGCTTATCAAGCATGATACGATGACGGAATTCCATCAAAGAAAAATATAAAAGCAAGTCCTGATTTTCTTCCATGTCTTCTAAATCGTATTCGATCTCCTGCTTTAACGCTTCTGCTTGATCTGCTTCAAATGCGCGAATGAGCTTGTACCATTCGTTTAGTTTTACTGCCACTTCCTCAGATGGAATCTTTGCTCTCATCGGTCTGCCTCCTTCCTCCTGCTACTATTTATGTTATATTTTATCATAGCTGTTCGCTTTTAGAGAGAGTCAATCGTATAAGCGTTAACATTTAGCACATCATGAGAAAGTGAGACCGATATGAAATTATCCGCAAAAACATCTGTTATCTTATGTATTCTGTTTCTTCTTGATCTGTGTTTTAGTTATATACGGCACGAATGGCATTCTCAAAATGCCCTGCAGGATATGCCTGTCCCTTCGGATCTTCATCCGGTTGTGAAGCAGAATGCCGATGCCCTCAAGGCAGCAGCAGCGAATAAAGGCATTACCGTCGTCATTACAGAAGGATTCCGGTCCTTTAAGGAACAAGACGAATTATATAAACAGGGACGTACAAAAAAAGGGAATATTGTCACCTATGCAAGAGGAGGGGAATCGTATCATAACTATGGCTTAGCTATTGATTTCGCCCTTCAAAAAAAGGATGGCAGCATCATATGGGATATGGAATATGACGGCAATCAAAACGGAAAATCAGATTGGCTGGAGGTTGTCGAGATCGCTAAGAAACTCGGCTTTGAGTGGGGCGGGGACTGGAAACGATTCAAGGACTACCCCCACTTGGAGATGATTCCTGACTAGACACCCTCACAGCCTTTTCTTTTTCCTTATGTGCGCATCAATATAGGAAGGATAAACCGGCTTATAGACAAGTTTGTAATGCTGATCGCTGCCTGCTGTAAAATCAGGCTGCCACTCCAGCTTCACATCAAATGCGGCCAAAAACGTTTCTTTCGCTTCTTCAGCTGAAACATCCGGCCTGTGATTGATTGTTTCCAATCGTTCTGGATCAATATCCGGCGCCATAAAAGCGTCAATCATTCCCGTTTCCGGATTGACAATGATGCGGGCAGCGCCGAACCGCAGCGGCACTCCTTTATACCAGACAGAAAAATGATTGCGGACCCTCCCTCTTTCATCAATTCGGACGGGATTCGCTCTGAAAAACTCAGCTGCTCTCGGATAGAGGGCATACAAAAATTGAAGCGCTATCCTTTGGCATTCTTCCGTTGAGCATTGGCGGTTGTTCCGCTGGTCCATAAAAGAAAGCGCTGCTTTTAATTTTCCGGTTTTTTTATCCGTCTTCATTTTGATTGTGTTTTTATTTCTCGTTTCAAAATAACTTCCAATGCTTAAATCTTTACGCTCCGGCGCAGTGCCTTTTCGCCACGTGCTTCCTATTTCTTCTCCAAAGTCCTTTTCACTGACTTTCTGCATATCAGAGGTGAGGCCCAGCATGGCATATATATTGATTTCTTCCGTGTTTTGAAGCGGCGGCAGGGGCGCCCCGTTTTCTATTCTTTCATCTGCGATATGCTGGTCAGGCACGATTTCGTCTACATCCGCGGGGTAGCTGTATCCCGGCAAAATCGGTTCATATACAAGCCTGGGTGCCTGTTCGCCATCAATGACATCGTACATCAGCTGCAAAGACATTGTATTTAAGTAATGGGACACAACCTTCTCTTTTGCTACAAATTCCTTTGGCACTTCGGCTTTATGCCCTTCTCCGTAATATAAGAAATGGACAATCTGTCCGCTGCGTGTCATATCAATTAAAAAGCCTGAATTGGGAAGCGGAAGCCCCAGTTCCATTTTGGTATAGATAAAACGGATATGCAGTCCCCGTTCTTCCTTACCTTGAAAGTGAAATTTCATAAATGTGCCGGGATGGTTGGCAGCAGCAAACTGAAGAGCCATCAGCTTCAACTCGGCATCTGGAAGTTTTTTGTCTGTCTCGGAGCGGACGGTTGTTGAAAAGGTGAGCAAAGCGCCGTCATGTCGGAGTTCAACTGTAATGTGCTTTTCCGGATCTTCAGGGTCCTTCCAGATGAAGTATGCCTGCCTCTTCTTCTTTTGCTTTTGGTCGTAATCTTCTATCTCAAGCTCATAATGCGGAGGTACATTCCCGATCTCTTGCGCCTTCTTTTTCAGCTGTTTATTAACCAATGAAGTCATCCTTTCAAAGAGTCTACGACAAAGAGAATCCTGTTTATTATATAAAAAGACCTTTCTTCATTTAAAGTGAAGAAAGGTCCTTTTCTATTATTGTCGTTGTTTTCTGATATTCTTCCTGTTACTTTCATCACATCTCACCTTATATATCCGCGGCATTTGTGTGACTTTTGGCTATCTTACCATGAACTGAAAACGGGCTCTCCTGTATGGGCTTCGATAAAACGCGGATACACCGGCTTATAGACGAGCCGGTAGCCCTGTTCTTCATCATCGCGGTATTCTCTCTCCCAACCAAGCTCAACTTTAAAATGCTGCCAAAAGATAGACTTGGCTTGTTCTGCTGAAATGGCCGGAACGGGATGAATGGCTTCCAGCTCCTTCGGGTCAATATCCGGTGCCATATAAACGGTGATATGCCCTGTCTGGCGGCTGACGCAGATTCTGATCTGCCCAAACCGGAGCGGAACCCCGTGACAGTGAGTTTCAAATGTAAAACCAGCGACTGCGTTTTCTTCTTCATCGGGTTCGTCATATTTGATCTTAAAATATTGATCGGCATTCGGGAATAAAGCAAACAGAAAACGAAGCGCAATTTTTTCGCACTCTGCCTCAGTTACTGTCAACGGCCCTTTTTTCTCCATAAATGACATGACGCCTTCGAGTTTTCCGGTTTCTTTGTTATGAATGGTTTTCAGCACTTGATGAACCCGTCCTCTAAACCAGCTGTCCATGCTTTTATCTGCCGGCTGATACACGGGATCATCCGGATTCCGCCAAACGGTCCTTATTCTCCCGTCTCCCAAATCCGCTTCCCGCTCTTTGACAAACCCTTTTTCGATTCCGATCATACTGCCAAGATCAGCCTTTTCGTGAATGCCTTCGAATAAAGGGAGAGGAAAGCTTTCCGGCTCCCTGTCATCGTCATCATCAAATGATTGTTCTTCTTTCACCAAATCGGCAGGCACGGTAACGGCCCTGCATTCAGGCTCATACATCAAATGCGGCTGATCGTCCCCGTTTTTGTAAACAGAACGATGGAGAACCTCAAACAAAAGGTTGAACTCCACGTCCTTCTTGATGAAGGCAAATGCCTCTTCTTCATCAGCGACCCGCTTTGGCTTGATGATGCTGCCCGCTTTGCCGTAATAGCGAAAGTAAATGATCTCACCTGATAAGGAAACTTCACCCATAAATCCGCTCATGGGAAGAGGAAGACCGTCCTCCATTTGAACATATGAAAATCTCACTTTATCGTCGGATGTACGGTCATTTTCTTCACGCACAAAGACAGACAGCGCCCCGGGAAAATGAGTCTCTACAAATTGGCGCATGATATCTTCTAATTTCTCCTCAGACAGCCTTTCTCCGCTTTCAGGCTCAATATCTCGGGAAAGAGATTTCAGCTGTCCGTCCGGCCCAAGTTCCACGATAATGCCGATGTGTTCATCCTGAGGATCTGTCCAACAAAAATGTGCGCTTTTCTCATCATCGCCATAATCTTCAATTTCCAGTTTTAAGTGTGTCGGCACCCGGCCGATTTCCAGTGCTTTTTGTTTCAGTCCCTCTTTCTTCACCAAGATGGCCCCTTTCATCGTTCTTATGTCCCCTTCAACTAATCAAAAAGTAGTAGTCTAAAATACACAAATTTCTGAGTTTACCAGTTTTTCCAGAACATTTTTCACCAAAAATAGTATGATGAACCTATTCAATATAAAAGCTAATAATCTTAAAATTAAATCCGTTGTAACTTTTTATAGGTCCATTCATGACAAAGAAGGGCGGAGTTTCCAGAAAATCCGGTGAAAACCGTGAGAAAAGAACTGATTTTTTTGGTTATATGATGCTAATCCATTCAAAAAGATCTATTTCTCAAAGACAAAAGACTCCCCTTTCCTAAACCATTTGAGGAGGAAAAATGAATGTTTCAGAAAAAAACGTACGCTGTTTTCCTAATTCTTCTGCTGATGATGTTTACAGCTGCTTGTTCCGGAAGCAAAACAAGCGCGGAGAAGAAAAATTCAGAAACAGAAAAAAGCTCAGATATAGCTCAAGTCAAAATCAAGGATGTCTCTTATACACTGCCGTCCAAATATGATAAATCCACTTCAGATGACCAGCTTGTGTTAAAAGTCAATGTCGCTGTGAAAAACACAGGAAAAGAACCGCTGAATGTAGACAGTATGGATTTCACTTTGTATCAAGATGATACTAAGATGTCTGACACAGATCCCGAGGATTATAACGAAAAGCTGCGCAGCAGCACGATTAACGCTGACAAATCGGTTGAAGGTAGCCTCTTCTATGTTGTAGATAAAGGCGAGAAATACGAGCTTAACTATACGCCGGAATCTTATGGTGATAAAAAGCCAAAATCAGTTACTTTCAAAATTGACGGAAAAGACAAAAAGATCCTTGCGACAGCAGACCAGCTCCAAGACTCTGCAAAAGCATTATCAGCTTATGTTGATGTCCTTCTTTTCGGTAAAGACAACGCTGATTTCGAAAAAATCACCGGGGACAACAAAAATAAAATTGTAAGTGATTTCAACGAATCAGCGAAAGACGGCTATCTCTCAGCTTCGGGCCTTTCCAGCACATATGCCGACAGCAAAGCGCTTGATAATATCGTGAACGGCATTAAAGAGGGATTAAGCAAAAACTCTTCCATCCAGGCGAAAACAACTTCGATCTCAAAAGACGAAGCGATTGTTGAAGCCACAATTAAACCGGTAGATGCATCTTCACTCTCAGACCGAATCGAAGACAGAGTGAAAGACTACTACAGCAAAAATTCTGGCGCCAGCTATGAGGATGCTGTGAAATATGCGCTTCAAGTCTATCCTGAAGAATTCAAGAAGCTCGGACCAGCTTCATCTGAAAAAACGGTTGAAGTGAAAATGAAGAAAAATGACATCGACCAATGGCAGCTTGATATGGACGATTACAGAGCAGCAGAATTAGTCGAAGCATTCATCAAAGAATAAAACACCAAAAGGAAATAGCCTCCAAGCTATTTCCTTTTTTATGTGAAGATTCCGCTGATGAAGTTCACTTCATCTTCGGTTAATTCAATGTTCAAGGTTTTCAGGTTATCTTTCAATTGTTCAGGACGTTTAGCGCCTGGAATGATAGCGTCTATCGCCGGTCTTGTTAACAGCCACGCCAAGGCGACATGTGCCGTCTCCGCTTGTTTTTCCTCCGCTACCGCTTTCAGCTTATTTACTTTTTTGAGATTGTGAATAAACGCTTCTCCCTGAAATTGCGGCTTATCCTTTCTGAAGTCATCAAAGGCCGTGTCTTTCGTGAATTTTCCTGTCAGCAGCCCGGACGCGAGCGGAAAATAAGGAATAAAGGAAATGCCGTGTTTTTCACAGTACGGAAGCAGCTCCTTCTCGGCATCACGCTGAATGAGAGAGTATTCAGCTTGGAAGACCTCCAAATAACCGTCGGCATTAAATTCCTGCAATTGCTGATAATCGAGGTTCGAAGCGCCGATCGCTTTGATTTTACCCTCATCCTTCAGCTCCTTCAGCGTGCCCGCCACTTCAGCGAGAGGCGTTTTCCCATCCGGGAAATGAACATAATACAAATCAATGTAATCTGTTTTCAGCCGCTTCAGGCTCTTTTCCACCTCGCCGCGAAGAAACTCCCGGCTGTTGTCTAATTCAATACTGCCGTTCACTTCTTTATGAGCCCCTTTGGTGGCAATAATGAGCTCATTCCGCACGCCTCGTTCTTGCACAACTTCGCCGATTAATTCCTCAGAACGCCCCAGTCCGTATATAAAGGCGGTATCAATAAAGTTCACGCCGCCATCCAATGCCGTGCGCACCAAATCTTTCCCTGTTTCATCATTCAGATTCGGAAATAGATTATGCCCGCCGACCGCATTCGCGCCGAACCCGATCCGCTTCACCTGCAGCTTCGTCTTGCCAAGTGTACGTGTTTGATCCATTGTTCCTTCTCCTTTGAAACCAATTTTGATGAAAAATAGTGCAGGGTCACTTTCTGTATTAGATATCCTTTTTCTATTTTCCTTCTTTTTTCAGGATATACAAAAAGGAGAAAGTGTATTTCTCCTTTTGCAAGTTTATTTTGGCAGGACCCATTTGTCTTTCAAGAAACAGGCTCTGGCCAGTAAAAAGAAAATGGCGATGAGCACGGCGATGGTTCCTGACGTGTACAAAATGGCAGCCGGCTCAACCATCCCGAATAAAAGCTGTTTAAATAACGCATGCAGGTTCAAAAACGGGATGAGAAAGTACGAAAAGTCAAATTGATTCGGTGCCTTGCTGAGGATGAAAAACATCGGGAGCATAGGCAGAAAGACGATGAAAGACATATAACTTTGCGCTTCTTTTACCGAGCTGGAAATAATGCTGATGAAAAGCTCCATCGCAGAGATCAGCAATGCAGAAAGCACGATGATTAAGGCTGAAGCGCCGATTACACTCCACATATGATCTCCCAGCTGGAAGGCCGTTTTTAAATTCTCGGTAAATAACACGGTGGACAAAATCAAAAACACCAAAGCCAATACACCCGAAGCAACTCCAAAAGTAGAAACCGCAAGCCACTTGCCGACCAGCACTTTGTTTCTGCTGACTGGCGTCAACAGCAGCGCCTCGATTGATTTCCGGTCCTTTTCCCCGGCCATGATATCAAGAGCAATCGGCATTGCGCCGGAAACAATGGATGTCAGAATCAGCATGGGCAGAATGGCAGAAAGCATAATAGCGGAGGCCCCTTTCTCCTCAGCCGCTTCCTTTTGCTGAATCGTAAACGGCTGGATTACCGATTGATCAATGTGCTTATTTGTTAAACGTTCCTGCACAATTTTATTTTTGTACTGATCTAAGGCAGACTGCACAAGCTGCATAGCATTTGATGACCCTTGATCGATTGAATTGCCGTAAACATCAACCTTAAAAGGTGTCATGCTGTTGACATATGAGTCGAACTCTTTCGGGACGTTCAGATAGGCATCTGCTTTTCCTTCATCAACTGCCTCTTCAGGCTTTGCAAATGTTTTTACGCTGATTTCGTCAATCCCATTAAGCTTGCTTTCCAGTGCGGGCGGCAGCGAATGGCCGACTGCCAGCGTGTACTGCTCCCCTTTGTCGGACAGCATGCTTTCATAAAAGAATACAAGCCCAAGCATCATAATCATCGGCACTAAGATTGTGAGTAATATCGTTTTTCTGTCTCGCAAAGCGTCGATCATTTCTTTTTTATAAATATGGCTCAGCATTTAAGAAATCCCCCTGACAAGCTTAGACATAAAGATGTAATTCAAATCCTCACTGCGCTCGCTCTCGTATAGTGATTCAAGCGCCCCTCGGTAAATCACCTCTCCGCTGTGAATCATGATGACACTGTCACAGAGCGCCTGCACTTCCTCCATAATGTGGCTGGAGAAAAGAATCGTTTTTTGTTCTCTTTTCAGCTGCTGGATGAATTCGCGGAAGATGTTGCTTGACGTAATATCAAGCCCAGTTGTCGGCTCATCAAATAAAATGATGTCCGGATCGTGAATCAGCGCTCTGGCAATGGCGACTTTCTGCCTCATGCCTTTCGAAAACCCGCCCACTCTCCGGTTCATATAATCGCGCATCCCGAACCGTTTCGATAAATCTTCTATTCTTGCTTTGATCTCGTGGCGGTTTAGCCCATACAGCCGGCCGAAATATTGCAGATTTTCTTTAGCGGTCATCCTGTCGTAAAGCCCGGTTTCTCCTCCGAATAAGACGCCGATTCTTTTTTTGACCTCAGCCGGCTGCTTGACCGTGTCAAAGCCGGCAACTCTGATTGCGCCCTCTGACGGTTCAAGCAAGGCAGCAATCATTCTAAGCATCGTGGTTTTGCCGGCACCATTTTCTCCGAGAATGCCGACGACTTCTCCTTTTTGAATTGTTAAGCTTACATCTCGCACAGCTTTGACTACTTTTTTCTTATCATGAAACCTGCGGCTGCAATCGGTCAGTGTAATCATGTCACAATCTCCCTTTTCGTTATTTCTAGTAATGACTATATACGAAATGCTGGATTTGTTGGATAAAGTTGTCGCGAAGAATTCTTTTTATGTCGCGAAATGGGATAGAATAAAGATGATTCTATGTAACTAGGGGAATGATAATGGTAAAAGTCGGACTTGTCGATGATTATCGAGTAGATTTAGAGAAATTGGAAGCGATCGTGTCCAGAATGCAGGATGTCGAAATTGTCTTTTCCACCGATTCAGCGGAGGAAGCCTACAGCCGGGTGAAGAACGGTGACATTGATCTGCTGCTTGCCGATATCGAGATGCCTCATATGTCTGGTTACGAGCTTGCTGATTTGATCAGATCCCATTCGCTTGATGTGGACGTGATTTTCGTCACCGGCAACGGCGGATATGCCGTTCACGCCTTTGACCTGAATGTCCATGATTATATTATGAAGCCGTACCATGCCGACCGGCTGAACGCTGCCTTCGACCGTTATTTGAGAAAGAAAACGGAAACGAGTTTGAATGGGCGGATATTGATTAAGCAAAAATCTGAAATGCACGTGCTGCAAAAGAAGGATATCATTTTCGCAGAACGGACGGGACGTTCGACGACGATTGTGACAACCGCCGAAGAGGTGCAGACGTATCAAACATTAAATGATATTAAAGGCGACCTGCCTGAGAAGGATTTTCTCCGTTCGCACCGTTCCTTTATTATCAACATTCATTACATAAAGCATTTTTCCGCTTATACAAAGCATTCGTTTACGGTTTCCTTTGAGGGAACGCCTAAAAAAGCGATGATCACCAAGCAGCAGCTTGATTTTTTTCAAAACTACTATTTTTGAGGAGTTCGGAACGTGATTACCCTTTTTCAATGTCTTTGTCTGTTTTTATTTAGTTTCATATTTTATCAGGGGGCTGCTGCTCTTTGGCACAGTACAGCTGTCTCTTTGCTGGCCGCTGCTTTAGGCGCGGCAGCAGCAGGGCTGTACCTATGGAAGACGAAGCGGGTGTGGGACCGCTGTTCCCTCCAGCTTTGTGCATGGATTGCCGTGATTCAAGTGATATCAGCGGCGGCGGTGCTGGTTGGCTCTGACATACTGCCGGCATTGTTTGCGATCTTGATATTTGCAGCGTGTGAACGGCTCCGTATCGGACAGTCTGCCTTGCAGGCAAGGCTCTCTGATCAAATTGATAAGCTGGCTCAAGCTGAACAGCACGCCAATCGAATGCTGATGGACGTTAGAAGCCGGAATCACGATACAATGAAGCATATAACAGTGATCCATTCAGCACAGTCAAAGGCAGATACACAAGCATATATTCAAAACTGGGCGGATCAGTACAGTCAATATGACCGTTTTTTGAAGGGAGAGAATGCGTACGTTGCAGGAGTGCTTTATGATTTTCTTGAAAAAGCACATACTTCAGATGTGAAGGTTTCGCTGCATATGCATACACCGCTTTCTTCACTTCCGTTTTCACCCGCTGATCAGGTCAGCTTGGTCGGCAACATATTAGAAAATGCGCTCGACAGCGCGGCTGAGGCCCGAGAAAAAGCGGAGATTAAGCTGGAAACTTCGCTGCGCAGCGGGCTTTATGTGCTGATTTGTGAAAACAGCACGCCCGGCATGGACCCAAAAGTGCTCGATACACTGTATCAATCGTTTGGCCGTTCAACAAAAAGCGGCGCTCATGAAGGCATGGGCACGTATATTATTCAAAAACTGGTGAAGAGCGCTTTTGGAAGGCTGGATTTTACCTACCGCGACCCCGTCTTCCGGTTAGAAATCAAAATTCCGTTTCAGAAATAAAAAAACCTTGAAAAGCCCGGCTTTTCAAGGTTTTTTTCATTATGAGGATAGTGCTTGTGCAAAACGATCTGCTTCGTCTTGCAGCGTGCTTTCAATTTCTTTGTAACGGCTGGAAATCGTTGATGCGCTTACGCCGTATTTTTTCGCCAGTTTGGCTTGAGAAACGGACGCGCCGTTAAGAGAAATCGCATTCACATAATATTCAACTGCCGCCGCAAAAGCTTCCGGCTTTCTGATGACAGGTGATTTTTTCTCACAGAATGTTTTCCAGATGTCAATGACAGCCGGAATCAATTCAGTCGGATACTCATCTCCGCTCATGCCTTCTTCGATAGCCGCAGCTGTTTCTTTCTCCATGTCGTTTGCCCACTCAATACTGCTTTCTTCCGCTGCCTCTGCTTGCGGCTCTTCATCTTTCTCCGCTAACAGCGCGAACAGAACGTTGTTGAATTCCTGCTTCATGAAGTCTTCCGGCGTTTTGCCATTCTTCACAGCGGCATCCGCATATTTCTTCACCTTGCTGATCAGCGCTTCCGTTCTCTTCACCGGGAAGATCGTGAACTGCATGAAGAATTCTGCTTTTTCTGCTTCGTGGATTGGATATCCGAGAATCAGGCTTCCCACTGGCGGGAGGTCTTGATTGTTGGCGTCCATTTCCACTTCGAATTGTTTTGTCGTAATAACATCCTCAAAGTGAATGACACCTTCCTTCAGGTCTTGCAGCAACAATAAAGCAGGCGTCATGCTTTTCCATGATTCAACGATCTCACGCGTTTTCGGACGAGTGATCGAATCGCCTTTTTTCTGAAGGTACTCTTCGAAGATTGTCTTTTCACCAGCAAGCGGATGGAAGAAGATTCCCCAGATCCCTAAGTTAAATACGCTGATGTCTTTCGTCTGTCTGTCCATAGCAGAAAGAAAATCATGCTGGTTGATAAAGCTTGAAATGCTTTCTCTATGTACTGTGAAGGCATACTCCACTAAGTCTTCCTGAATTTGTTTTGCTTCTTTTGCCGCTAGTTCTGTCGGGAAGTCGACAACTTTGCTTCCGCAGCATTTTTTATATTTCTTGCCGCTGCCGCATGGGCAAGGGGCATTTCGTTTCACTTTTCCCACAATAAACCCTCCGAATTCTGTTGTAACTTTTCTATTTTAACAAAAATAACTTCTGAGGGCTTGGTTTCGGGCTAAAAAAGAATTTGGTAATATGGTAAGCTGGCTGATTATGCCAATTTGCCTATGACATTTTCACCAACTTTTGTGATTTAAGGCTTATAACCTATTCCCACTTAAGGCCCTTCTTTTTTACAATTATTAGGTATTTATCTAAAATTTTAAGGAGTGTATATGTTGGAACTAGCTGGTTTTATGCTGCGCGCTTGCGCTCTAGTACTTGATGTGATCATTGCCGCAGCAGTAATTTTCGCAGCCGGATTTACGTTGGGTGACGGGTCCGCCGGCGTCATTATTGTGGCCATATTGATGCTGCTTGTGTATCCTTTGCTGATGCCACTGACAAATTGGAGAGGTACACTGGGCAAAAAAATCATCGGGCTGCAAATCGTGAGAGACGAAACATACGAAAAAATATCCCTCCCACAGGCCATTGTCCGTTACATGATAGCGTGGGTGCACGTGTTCTCTCGTTTGATCTATTTGACAGCCGCATTTACGAAGAAAAAACAAGCCGTTCATGATATGGCTGCGAAAACAATTGTGCTGAAAGCAGAATAACCTTGAAGAATAGAATTCTTCAAGGTTATGTTTCTCGTTAGTTCGTATTTTGGCCTCCGCCGTTCAATCCTTCTTTAATCAGGCTGTTGACTTGGCTGTTCATCAATAAACCGATGTGCCCAACACCATGAATTTGAACGTTTTTAGCACCGTCTAATCTTGATAAATAATTCATGACAATCATATCGGCACTGCTGTAAACGGATGTGTATAAAATCTTTTGATTTGGATCTGTACCTGGAAGCGCCTTGCTTGTCACCAAACGGTTCGCTCCGCCAAGCGTTACGACGTTTTCAATTTTATTTCCGCCGTCCAGATTTTTTATGTAGTAAAGTGTGTTCGCGCCACCCATGCTGTGAGCGACAATGTCCACTTTTTTCGCACCTGTTTCATCTAAAACCTTTTGCACAAATCGTGATAATACCGGACCATTGTTATAATTCGTGCCTGTCTTGTCCCAAAAATCAACTGCATACAGCTTGTCCCGCGACCAGCCCTGAGATACGAGATAGCTCTTAATTCCCGCAAAATTGTATGACGCTCCTCCAATACCGTGAACCATAACAACTGGGTTGTGTTCAGCAGCTTTTGCTGACGGCTGCATCGCAAACAGCGATGTGACTGACAGCAACAAAATTGTTACAAGTGCAATGAACTTACTTTTTACAAATTTCATAATATCCTCCTTTTTTTGTAACAAATTCTTCAATTATATTACGTTACCAAATTAATTAAGTAAAGGGTAATTTTGGCTTATTTTTAAAGAGATTTTAAGGTTCAGAGGAAATTTTGCTGTCTTTTGAGCCTGAAATACCTAAAAAAAGAAGGCCTTTTCGCCTTCTTTTCTTTAATACTCATTGAAATAAGCTTGGATTTTTTGAGGATTGTCTGTTTTGGTGAGCGCAAGCATCAGCAATATCCGTGCTTTTTGGGGGTTTAAAGAGTTCGATGCCAGCAAATCTTTTTCCGCATAGTCTTGGTTTGGTGTCACGACACCATTTCCCGTACGGGTTGAGCGCACCACAGTGACGCCTTTTTTAGCTGCGCTGACCGCTCCTTTTTCGGCTGCGTCAGATAAAGACCCGTTTCCTGAACCAGCGTACACAATCCCTTTTGCTCCGGCTTTCACAGCCGCGTCAAACAGGTAGCTTCCGTCATTTTGGTACCCGTAGATAATGTCTACTTGCGGCAGCTGATTAAGATGAGAAACTGAGAATTCTGTATCCTTCGTATGCTTGAGGGTGATTTCATTATTAAAATAAATATCATCAGCAATCGTTCCGACGTATCCCATTTCTTCTGATTTAAATGTATCCGTTGCGGTTGTGTTTGTTTTGGTAACATAGCGGGCTGATGCAATGCGGTCGTTAAGAACGACGAGCGCTCCTTTTCCTTTTGCCCCAGGTGCGCTTGCCACTTTAACTGCATTGTACAAGTTAGACGGCCCATCAGCGCTGATGGCTGTGGACGGTCTCATAGAACCGACGACAACTACCGGCTTATCGCTTTTCACAGTGAGGTTCAAAAAATAAGCTGTTTCTTCCAATGTGTCGGTTCCATGGGTCACGATGATTCCGTCTACATCATCTGAAGCGAGCAATTTGTTTATGCGTTTCGCCAGCTTCAGCAATATTTTATTATCAATGTTTGTGCTGCCGACGTTGACAATCTGCTCGCCGCTGACGTTCGCAATGTCCTTCATCTCCGGAACTGCCTCGATCAGTGATTCAACGCCGACGACACCTGCTTTATATTCAGTAGTTGAGGTTTTCGATTTATCGGCCCCTGCAATCGTGCCTCCTGTCGCTAAAATTTTAATGTTTGGCAGATCCTTTTTCTCAGAGACGGAAGCCGAAGAGACTTTTTGTGTCTGCAACTTTTCTATCGAGGATTCTTTTGTTTCAGGAGATTGTGAGCATCCGGTAAAGGCAAGAAATAATAGTGCGGTAAAAAGAGTGAGTACGAGCAGTCTTTGTTTTTTCATCTGTTTCTCTCCTTACATCCTTATGATGTCTAATGATCGAACATTTTATTTATTCAGTCAAAATGTGCGTTAGCTTTTCTCTCGGCTTTTTTCGTTGTAATATACTTTTTTTGTCTTTTCATACAACGAATTTTTCTTGACAATTGATGGTCGAATCAAGATAATAGACCAGTCACTATATTTTGATTGCAATTCAGTAAGGTGGGAATGTTATGAGTTATGGAGATTCCCGTGAGAAAATCCTTTCAGCTGCAACCAGGCTATTTCAGCTGCAGGGATATTACGGCACGGGGCTGAACCAGATTATTAAGGAAAGCGGCGCGCCTAAAGGCTCTCTTTATTACCACTTTCCCGGCGGTAAAGAACAGCTGGCGATCGAAGCGGTGAATGAGATGAAGGAATATATCCGGCAGAAAATCACGGACTGCATGGAAGCCTGTACCGATCCAGCGGAAGGCATTCAAGCCTTTTTGAAGGAGCTCTCCTGCCAATTTTCATGTACGGAAGACATTGAAGGCATGCCTGTCGGCTTGCTTGCGGCTGAGACGTCATTGGAAAGCGAACCGTTGCGGGAAGCCTGCCATGAAGCCTACAAAGAGTGGGCCTCTGTGTATGAGGAAAAACTGCGGCTTGCAGGCTGCAGCGAGAGCCATGCTAAGGAAGTCAGCACTGTGATTAACGCCATGATTGAAGGCGGTATTCTTTTATCTTTGACGGCAAAAAACAGCACACCGCTCCTTCATATCTCCAACTGCATTCCTGACCTGCTGAAGAGATAAAAATAAGACATACTTACGTTCGAATAGAGAGGGGAAATGATTTTTGGAAACAGCAGCTAAAGCATCTCAGCAATACAAAGTGATGCCGATTATGATTTCCTTGCTGTTGGCCGGTTTTATCGGCATGTTCAGTGAAACAGCGCTGAATATCGCTTTAACCGATCTTATGAAGGAATTGAACATTACAGCAGCAACCGTTCAATGGTTAACGACGGGCTACCTGCTTGTGCTCGGTATCCTCGTTCCTGTATCAGGACTGCTATTGCAGTGGTTCACAACAAGACAGCTTTTTACCGTGTCACTTATCTTTTCAATTTTAGGCACCTTGATTGCGGCGCTTGCGCCGAGCTTCCCGTTTTTATTAGCAGCGAGGGTCGTTCAAGCACTCGGAACGGGTCTTTTACTGCCTCTGATGTTTAATACGATCTTGGTGATTTTCCCGCCTCATAAACGGGGCGCGGCGATGGGAACGATCGGGCTTGTCATTATGTTCGCGCCCGCCATCGGCCCGACATTCTCCGGGTTGGTTCTGGAGCATCTCAACTGGCACTGGATTTTCTGGATCTCTCTTCCGTTCCTTGTGCTGGCACTTGTTTTCGGTATGGCATACATGCAAAATGTATCTGACATTACAAAGCCGAAAATCGATGTATTATCTATCATTCTGTCGACGATTGGCTTTGGCGGCATTGTGTTCGGATTCAGCAACGCGGGTGAAGGCTCCGGCGGATGGTCCAGTCCGACTGTGATCGTCTCACTGATTGTCGGGGTTGTCGGTCTTATCCTATTTTCAATCCGCCAGCTGACGATGAAGCAGCCGATGATGAACCTGCGTGCGTTCAAATACCCGATGTTTATTTTGGGTGTTATTATGGTGTTCATTTGCATGATGGTCATCCTGTCATCTATGCTGCTTCTGCCGATGTATCTGCAAGGCGGCTTAGTCCTGACGGCATTTGCTTCTGGTCTTATTCTCTTGCCGGGCGGCATTTTAAACGGATTTATGTCCCCCGTTACAGGCCGTCTGTTCGACAAATACGGACCGAAATGGCTTGTTATTCCGGGATTTGTGATTGTTACTGTTGTCCTTTGGCTCTTCTCAAACATCACGACCACTTCTACGGCTGTGCTGATTATCATCCTGCACACCTGCTTGATGATCGGGATCTCTATGATTATGATGCCTGCGCAGACAAATGGTTTAAACCAGCTGCCTCGCGAGTTTTATCCAGACGGCACCGCCATCATGAACACACTGCAGCAAATGGCGGGCGCTATCGGAACAGCGGTTGCGGTCAGCATTATGGCTGCAGGCCAGCATGATTATATGAGCACAGTCAAAAACCCTGCCGATCCGGCAGTCATCCCGCAGGCTTTGACAGCGGGCGTGCAGCACGCGTTTGTGTTTGCAATGATTGTTGCTGTTATCGGACTAATTGGCGCGTTCTTTTTGAAGCGTGTTAAAGTCGATCATTAATATGAAAAACCCCTGATCTTCAAATCAGGGGCTTTTTTATGTTTACATGTGGATCGTTTTTGCCGCGATTTCATCAATCGCATGACGCAATTCATCCTTCGTGTTATAAAAATGAGGAGCGAGACGGATGACAGCGTCCCGCGGCGCGCAAATCACTTTTTTCTTCTTCAGCAGCGCCGCTGTTTCCAATGCCCGCTCATCCCGGATCGCAACCATGCCCGGCTGCTCTCCCGATGGTGCCGCCGCCAGCTGCAGGCCTTTTTCAGCAGCATATTGACATGCATCGGCACAGATCGTTTTCACATGATCCCGGATATGAGAAACCCCGATATGATTCAGCAGTGATAAAGCCGCTGCCGCTGCGTATACGCTGATAAAAGCAGGAGTGCCTGTTTGAAATCGGCGCGCGCCTTTCGCATAAGCCGCTTCAAACCCGCTCTCCCAGCCGAACCAAGCTGATGTTTTCGGCTTCAGTGCATCCGCCAGCTCCTTTCTCACATAAAGAAACGCCATTCCCGGTATGCCAAGCAAATACTTTCGGGTGCCTGCCGCCAGCATATCAACACCCCACGCTTTTACATCAATGGGAATGTGCCCCGCTGATTGATAAGCATCCACAAATAACAAAGAACCCTTTCTCTGAGTAATCTCAGCGATTGCTTTTACATCCTGAACAAAGCCGTCACGATAGTGAACGTGCGGAACACATGTCAGCACTGTTTCATCCATAATATATGTTTCATATTGTTCGAGCGGCAGCTCACCGTCTATTGATGGAATGACGGATACGGTATAATCGGATTGTGCCTGCCAAACATGAGATACCGACGGAAAATCCATCTCTGTATACACAACATGCTTCTTTCCAAAAACAGATAAGGACGATGCTGCGGAAACCAGCGCATCAGAAACTGACGGCACAATCGCAATTTCATCCGGTTCAGCCCCTATCAGCTTTGCAAACTCATTTCTCGCACTCTCTGTTTTTTCGATTGCTTCATGCCAGTTCGTCCCCATATGCAGCAGGCTGTCATGATAGTCTTTGATCGCCCTTGATACAGGCTCTGCCAACGCGCTCTGAGAACAGCTGGCAAGCATCGTATGTGTCTGCACGGTTGGGAATAGCTGGCGATACTTCTGCGGCAAATGCTCCATTGTGATTCACTCCTTTTCATTATTTTGATGAAAAACCCAAGAATAAACAATAGAATAAAAGTAAAAAGGAGATGGGAAGATGAGAAAAAAAGTGCTGATCACAGGCTTTGACCCTTTTGACAAAGAAACCGTCAATCCGTCATGGGAAGCGGCGAAACAGCTGAATGGCTTAGAGACGGATGAAGCAATCATCACAGCAGAACAAATTCCCACTGTCTTTAGAACCGCTCTGGACACGCTGCGGAAAGCCATTCAGAAGCATCAGCCGGATATCGTGATCTGTGTCGGCCAAGCCGGAGGGCGGATGCAGATCACCCCGGAACGGGTGGCAATCAATCTTGCAGACGCGCGCATCCCCGATAATGAAGGACATCAGCCGATTGATGAAGAGATTTCTCCAAGAGGGCCCGCCGCTTACTGGACGGGACTTCCCGTGAAACGAATGACTGCGAAGATGAAGGAAAACGGGATTCCAGCTGCGGTTTCTTATACAGCGGGTACATTTGTATGCAACTATTTGTTCTACGGGTTAATGGATCACATTAGCCGGACATCCCCGCACATTCGCGGCGGGTTTATTCATATCCCTTTCATTCCAGAGCAAACAATCGACAAAACAGCGCCGAGCCTCAGCCTGGACACGATTGTCCGAGCATTGAGAATCGCCGCTGTTACGGCCGCACAATATGATGAGGATTTGAAGTCACCGGGCGGTACGCTGCACTAAGCGGCCGCCGTTTCGCTTGTCAGTCTCTTTTTGTAGACAAACGCCGATAGGGTGACACTTACTTCAAACAGGACAAGCAGCGGGATCATGACGAGAAAATCAGAAATGAAATCAGGCGGTGTAATCAATACAGACACGACGATCAGCAAAAAATAGGACAGCTTTCTCGCTTTGGCCAGCCGATAGGGATTTAGGACACCCAGCCTTGTTAAAAACATCACCACTAAAGGCATTTCAAACAGAAAGCCAAACGGCAGGCTCAAATTCACCATAAACCTGAAATATCGGTCAGCCGTAAACATTGTTTCAAAATGGCCGGAAGACAAATGAGTCAAAAAGCTGAGCACGATCGGAAACAAGACAAAGTATCCGAAAGAGATACCCGCCAAAAACAATGCAAATAACCCGGGTATGTACATGAGCGTCACCTTGCGCTCCGTTTTCGTGAGCGCCGGGGCAACGAAACGCCACAACTGGTACGCGGCAACAGGGATGGAAGCCGCAATGGCACAAATGCCGGCAAGCATCATATACACCCAGAGGATTTCACTCGGGCCAAGCACAGCCAGCTTTCCGTCCAAATCCCTGATCAGCCAGTCATAAATGTCCTGCACGAACAAAAAAGCCGTGATGAGAAATAGAAGAAATGCCGCGAGAGTCACGATAATCCGGCGGCGAAGCTCTTCTAAATGCCCGATCAAATGAGTTTCTTTTTTATCCATTCAAAAAAGCCCTCCCTTTCATAAAAAAGAGGCAGACCCGGTGTCTGCCTCATCAGCACTCAGCCCGCGTTTTTGTCCTGCTTTACCGCTGTCAGCTCAGCTGATTTTTCTTCTTTTTCATCACCAGACACTAGTGATTTTGTGGCGCTTTTAAATTCAAGCAGGGTCCGTCCGGCGGCACGCCCGATTTCCGGCAGCTTTGAAGGGCCAAAAATAATGAGGGCGATGACAAAGATCAGAATCAAGCCCGGTATACCAATGTTTGAAAACATGTTTTTTCACTCCTTAATTCGTGATTTTTGCCCGTTTCTTAATCATTTGTTTTTCGTGGGCTTTGTTGTGTGCAAAGAAACGATCCTCTTCGACCTCATCGGATTGCTTCACCCCGCCTTGGATCGTTGTGGATGATACCTTTCTCAGTCCAGTTTGGTCCTTTTGGTAAACGAATGAAGCCCGTGTTGAAATGGCTGCGCCCGGCTCTGTCACAAACGGCATCACCCGGTAATCGGCTTTCCACTGGTGAGGCGTCACTGTACAGCGGACATATCCGCGATAATCGTTAAAGAACTTGATATGCGGATTTTCCTTTAAAATTTGGTCTGTATCCGCCCGCTTATCCGCGCCGTTTCCTCCAGAAGTGATCGAGGTGCCGACAAATTCAGCCCCGAAAATTTTTGAACTTGTCTTCTCAAAGTCGACATGCAAATTCGATGCCCAGCTTGCGTGTACATCTCCTGTCAGCACGACAACGTTATTCAGATTTTTACTTTTAATGAAATTGACAACCCGTTCGCGCTGAGCAGGGTAGCCGTCCCACGAATCCATGCTGTAGATCGGGCTTGCGCTTGTCCCGAAATTCCACTTCGCAAAGAAAATCTGCTGTGCCAGCACATTCCAGTGGGCTGTCGAGTTGCTCAAATTGCTGAAAAGCCACTGTTCCTGTTCTTTTCCTAACAGGGTCCGATTTGGATTGCGCGATTCATCAGAAGGTGGCTTATTGCCGTCGTTATTGGCTTGGTCGTCCCTGTACTGGCGTGTATCAAGGACATTGAAGGACGCCAGGTTCCCATACGTAAAGTGCCGGTACAGCTGCATATCCGGACCATTCGGCAGAGAGGAGATGCGGAGCGGCATATGTTCATAGTACGCCTGGTAAGCAGCCGCGCGGCGGAGTACAAATGCTTCAATCGATTGTCCTTTTTCCGGTATTTTATTGGCATAGTTGTTTTCGACTTCATGGTCATCCCACGTCACAACCCAAGGGAACGCCGCATGTGCAGCTTTTAGATTGGCGTCAGAACGGTATTGGGCATGTCGGTTCCGATAGTCTTGCAGCGTAATGATTTCTGCGCTGTTGTGCGTGCGGACATTGCCTGTTTTTGATACATATTCATTTGGACCGTATTCATATATGTAATCACCGAGATGGAAGACAAGATCAAGCTTTTCCTTCGCCATATGTTTGTAGGCCGTATAATATCCATGCTCATATTGCTGGCAGGAAGCGAATCCAAAGGTCATTTGCGGCACATTGGCGCCAGGGGCAGGCAGCGTTTTTGTTTTTCCGACAGGGCTTAGTTCATGTCCGGTTTTGAAACGGTAATAGTACACTTTGTTCGGCTCAAGCCCGTCCGCTTCCACGTGAACTGAGTGAGCGAGATTAGGTTTGGCCATTTCAGTGCCCTTTCTCACAATCTTGCGGAAATGCTCATCCTTTGCGACTTCCCATTTGACAGGCACCGCCTGATTCGGCATTCCCCCGCCGTTCAGCGGATCTGGTGCCAAGCGCGTCCACAGCACGACACTGTCAGAAAGCGGATCTCCAGACGCAACCCCTAACGTAAACGGATAGCTCGAGAACTTAGGCGCGGCATTTACTTCAAATGCACCAACTGACTGAGCAATGGTCAGTCCAAGAGAAAGTCCTGCAATCTTCCCCGCTCCTTGAATAAATTTGCGGCGGTCAAACGTATTGTTTTGAAAGCTTTCCTCTTTCAGTTTCTGTACCCATTCATCAAAACGACTGTCGTATGCCATTCAAGATCCCCTCTCTTCTCATTGATCGCCTCCATTATAGAAAATCATTGTTAAATGGCTGTGAAGAAGTGTGAACCGATTGTAAGCGCTGAACATCAGAAACAGGTCTTCACTCATAAGCCTGACGCTGAAACGTGCCGAAAGCTGGCTAAATGGCGCGTTTTCTGCATATCCTGTCGTTTGCAAGCCGCCCATTCGGACTATTTTTCTTCACACGATCTTAAAAAAACAAAAACACCGAGCCATTTCGCAGAATGACTCAGTGCCGTATCAGTTATTTCGAAAATAATCTGCTGAAAAAGCCCTTCTTTTTCGGCTTTTCAGCAGGAGGCTCTTGTTCTCTTACAATCCCTTTTTCCTTCGCTTCTTTTAGCCAAAATGGAAATTCAGTTAGCAGAGCGTCATAAAGCTCATCATCAGAAATGCGGTCAATCTCTTCGATATGCAGGAAGCTCGTGTTATCAACAGCACGTCCTTCTAACGTATCCAGTTTATTGAGAAAATCGAAGTTTCCGTTTCCAACGCCGACAAACTGCCAAAACACCGGTTTATCAGAGGAAGCTCTAATGATCGGTTTGATCGACTTTTTACAGCCTCCGTCATTGATAAAAACGACGAAAGCGGGATATGAGCTCGGTTCCTCCACAATATATTTACGCAGCACGTCTTTCATGACCGGCGGCTCATCATTTCTGCCGAATTTATGCAAGCGGTCATTATTCAAAATTTCACGATCGACATAGCCCGAAAAATCTTTTTCAGAAACTGGCTTTAATCGGGAGAATTCGTTATCATACACCCATATATCCAGCAAGCCGTTGTCATCAAATTGATCAGCCACAGCCAAAATCCGCTCCACCACGTTTTGAACCGTTCCGTTTTTGTAGAGCGTTCTCATTGAACCCGTAATATCAAGCACCAGGCCGACACGAGCCGTCACCTTCGTTAATTGCTTTTTCTCCAGTACGATCTTTACGCTTTTCTTTTGCAGGTCGATTGTTGCCATTCTGTCATCTCCGTCAGCTCTTTTTTCTAAGATTATCTCACAGGAATATTTTTCATTGCATCTCTTTTCAAAGAAAAACACCGTTCAATTTGAACGGCGTCCTGTCTCTAAAATGTGTTATATACATTTTCACACGTTTCAGCCGTCGGCTGATAAAAACAGTGTGACTTGTATCTGGCCACAAACGGCTGGTTATACCACTGGGATGGACAGTCTCCCTCCGGCCTGAAGTACCACAAACTAAATTTTGCAGGCCAGCGCCTTTCACCATTAATCGACCGGCGTGCAAGGGCACGCTCACTATCTCGCGCCCTTTGATAAAAATATCCATGAGTCACAGCCTCAAACGCGTGCGGCTGATAAATCATCTGCCTGATGGTGCGGAGGCCTTTAAAATCTGAGCAATTCGCCCGCAGCCGATTAATTCCTACGTTGCCGACAAGCAGCATCCCCTGCTTGCCTTCGCCTTCCGCTTCCGCTCTGAGCAGCCTTGCCATCAAATCGACATCCGCACTCGTTGCTTTTACGACCGCCATCACGTCACCTCCCCCTTGATCTCCTTTCATCATATTTCATGACTTCAAAAGTGATGACGGAGGGACAGGAGAAGTTTTTAAATTTATTCATTCGGATTTGCGACAAAACCTAAAAACAAAAGGCTCTTTGTTTGTTCATCTGTGATGACAAAGAAAAATGGGCGGTCGGCCGTCAAGGTAGCGTCTGGCGCGAGAGCGGACTCAACGATTTCCGCTGACGAGGCAGCCGCAGCCTCGGTTCCTGATTCATCCACCTTGATAAATGTGTGGTGATTTACATCATCGATTGAAACACCTCGGCCTTCAGTAAACATTCTGGAAAAGTCAGCACCGGAAAAGAAGGGTTTCATCCCCATATCGTAAAGAGCGCGTTTTACGTTATACTGCCCTTTCAGTGTAAAACGGGGCATGCTCAGCTTCACTGTTTTTGGCTGAAATGCGCTGTCCCATGCTTTTATGTTTTGATTTGTAAAAAGAGACATGAAAGAAGCCGGCTTTTTCTTCGGCAGAAATAAAGTAAAAGAAAGTTGTTGATCTTCATATGGAAGCTTGACTGCTTGGAACAATTCATTTTCTAAATAAGCAAGGCGTGCAGTCTGCTTCATCATCAGCAGTTTTTTGGCCGATCCGTCAGGCAGAAAAAAATGCTCCTCAGCGGTCACATGCTGGTCAAACGGCAGCGCCCACTTTTCTTGAAAATAGACGGTGTTTACCAAAAGGGAAACAGCTTCCGGCGAAAGATGATCTGCGATGTCGTCAATATGCCCTTTCGTTTGGTGAGCCGTCCACTGATTGATCAAGTTCTTTGCGGTCTGAATATTGGCATCCATTTTAAAGACACTGCCTGAGAAGAATTGTTTAATCGTTTGTTTAAAGCCAGGCTTTGCCTCAAGCCTTGTCCATACAGCATTGGCAGTCAGCAGATCACCTTCAGACAAAGATTCAAACCTTTTCATGAGCGCGAGCGATGACTCATTTATCATGCTGTCACGAAGGCCCGACAAATATAAAGCAGCTTTGATTTCTTTTAATGTATCTCCCTCCGCTCCATTTGCAGTCATTATCAGCATTTGCTGCAAGCTATATGGGGAGATCAGCAGATTGTCCGTTAATCCGTCTTTATCTGACATGTTTTGAAACAATTCGGTTCCGAATATACGCTCAGCGTCAATAAAACCCTCATGAATGTCGTAAGCTTTGTTTTTTGCAGAATCAGATGAAGCAGGTGATTGAGCAGATGATGCCGGTTCTTCAACAGGTTTGCAGCCGCCTCCGCAAAGCATAAATAGCAGCATCACTGTGAACACCTCTCCTTTCATACAAACGATTCACTCCCTTTACATGGACTGTAAAAACACAATATAAGGTTTAACTTTCTGCATTTGAGGAATCATACATAACAAATCGAATCACAGAAGGAGGTACTTTGGAATGACACATGTGAAAGCGCTCGCGATTAAAGGTATTATGACGATTATTGTGTTGTATCTAGTGCTTGGTCTGGGCTTTGGTTTCACGTTTGGTGATACGCTCTTAATGACGATTGTGTTAGGGGTTATTTCTTATTTGCTGGGCGATCTTTATGTATTGCCGAGATGGAATAATATGATTGCGACTTTAGCTGATTTCGGTCTGGCCTTTCTCGTCATTTGGCTGATGGGCATGCCGCTTTCTATGGGGATGACTGGCGGTGAAGTAGCATTGGCGGCTTTATTCGGCGCGATCGCCATGGCAATCGGTGAATATTGCTTCCACTTCTATATGATGAGCAAAGAGATTGGCAAGAAGCATTATCTTGAAACAAGAACAGATTCATAGTAGAAAGGCCGGTGCTGGCAGCATCGGCCTTTTATGAATAATGGGCGCCTTTGTTTACGCATCCTGCTTGTCTGCGTTCCTGATCGCCATATAGGAAAAAACTAAACCGAAAGCCGCCAAAGATAATGGGATATAAACAACAGACGAAATGGAGAAACCCGGGCTTGTTGAACTGATGAGCATAACAATCACTACAGACGAAATGATGGTTGCCGGAACCGAGTGTTTACGCATCCCAAAAAAGATGGGAACTAAACTGGTTCCAGCGGCGCCAAAAGCGAAAACCGCCATTTTTATGGCCTGCTGAGAAATGATCTCGGAAGTAAGCTCTCCCGGTATGAAATGGTAGATCGAGTTCAGCCAAAAGAAACCGGCGGCTATGAATATATTTGATAGTAAAATCGTGATAAACGTCAGTCCGCCCGCGATCATGAGCTTAGCAGTGAGCAGCTTTTTCCGGCTGATTGGGTACGTGAACATCACAAGAATGGTTTTGTTTTTATATTCCGAAATCACCAGTTTTGCGATCAGCACTGCGCCAAAAACGATAAATACCGCTCTGACGAAAGTGCCGATGATGAGAAACGCTTCCTCCGTGCTTTGGAACGAAACCCCGCTTTCGGCTTTTTCGGAATAGCAGATCAGCCACAAAAAGCCCATGATGATCAAGTTGGCAATGAGGGCACCTCTGACATACCAGCCCATCTTCATTTTTCTTAATTCGATTCTGATCAAATTCATCAACGTGTCTCTCCTCCTTTACGCACCGATGCTATTGCCGTTGATCAAGTTGATAAAATAATCCTCCAGCGACGTATACTTTTTGTTCATTGATTCAATGTCTACATCATTCAAAATCAACGCTTTGGATATGGCAGACTGAGAGACTTCAGCCTCGTAAATTCGAATCGTTTTCTCATTTAAGATTTTAAAGTTAGTTACATGCAGTTCCTTCTCCAGCACAAAGCAGGCCCTTGTCTGATTCGGTGTGACAAGCTCGATGTATTCAGTGTTCTGGCCTCTTACATCTTCCATTGACACTTCTTCAAGCAGCCTGCCGTCCCGAATGACGCCAATCGTGTCCGCAATTTGTTCGATTTCACTCAGCAAGTGGCTTGAGATCAGCAGCGTCATCCCGTACTCTTTGCTCAGCACTTGAAACAATTGCCTGATCTTTTTGATGCCGATAGGGTCAAGACCATTCACCGGCTCATCCAAAATAAGCAGATCAGGCTTCGTGAGGATCGCACGCGCAATCCCAAGGCGCTGCTTCATCCCGAGCGAAAATGTTTTGACGGGCTTCTTGTCGATTTGTTTTAAATTCACCATATCCAGCACTTCTTGAATGGCTTTTTTATTGTGGTATCCCATGTATTCACAATGCAGATCTAAATTTTCTGCAGCTGACAGGTTTTCATAAAAAATCGGATATTCAATCATGCTGCCAATGTTCCCCAGCACCTCGTATGACGTGTGGGTGAGCTTGTTCCCTAGGATGCTGATTTCACCGCTTGTCGGTTTGACAAGGCTCGTCAGCATTTTCATAATGGTTGTTTTACCCGCTCCGTTTGGGCCGAGAAAGCCATAAATTTCGCCTTTTTTAATATGCATGCTGACATTGGAGACAACTTCTTTACCCTGATACGTTTTGGTCAGTCCGTTTGTTTGTACGATATAAGCCAACTTTGTTTCTCCTTCCCTCTCTTTTCCTGTTTCCTATTGTAGCGGCGAGCCCTGTCATTTTTATTTCTCAAATCTTAAGAAACTCTTACGTTTGTTAATATGTCATTCGTTTCAATGTAATCGTAAATGCAGTCCGTTCGTACGGCTTGCTTTGAACGGAGATGGCGCCTCCCATTTTTTCTGTAAGCCGTTTCGTGATGGTTAAACCGAGACCGCTTCCTTGAAATGCTTTATTTCTTGATTCTTCAAGTGTGTACAGCCTCTCAAACACACGCTGCTGATCGGTTTCACTGATCCCTTTTCCCCGATCCCATACAGTGACGGCAATGTTCGTCTCATCATAGGACAGCGTCATGCCGATAAACTTGCCGGCCGCGCCATATTGAATCGCATTGGATAATAGGTTTTGCAGGATTCTGTCCAGTGCCTCTTCATTCGCCTGCGCATACACCGGCGTATCCGGGATATCGATGGCAGCTTGAAAGCCTTTTGACTGAACAGCGTCATAATAGTGCAGGATATTTCGTTTGCATATGTCGTTCATATGTATTTTAGCGATTGGAATGTCTTTATCTTCAGATTCTAATTTGGCCAAATCAAAAAAGGAGTTGATCATCTGAATGAGTTCATTTGTTTTCTGGCGGAGCTTCCCCAGCAATCTTTCCCGCTCTTCGTCCGGCATGTCCGGGTCACTTTGAATGGTTTCGATATAACCGAGAATGACCGTTAACGGCGTTTTAAGATCGTGCGACATATTGGTCAGCATCCGCTTCATGGATTGCTCTGTTTTGGCAAACTGGGCGCTGAGCTGCTGACGATTCTCAACGAGTAGATTGATGTTGACAAGCAAGTCTTTGAGTGCCTGATTGTCTGTATGAAGCAAAATTTGCCCTGCCGAATCCCGATTGAGCATGGCGCCAAGCTGTTCTGCCGTGTATGCCAGATTCCTGTCCCGCTTCTTTTTCATCATGAATTGAATCACATTCAGACACACCAAAACAATGACAGCGGCCATCCATAACACTGCCATTCTAAAACTCTCCTAATTTATAACCGATGCCCCATAACGTTTTAATATATTGAGGTGAAGAGGGATCATCTTCAATCTTTTCTCTAAGCCGCCGCATATGTACGTTAATGATGTTTTGATCGCCAAAGTACTCTTCATTCCACACGGAACGGTAGATTTGTTCTTTCGTAAACACTTTTTTAGGATTTGCCGCAAATAGGCACAGCAGCTGCCATTCTGTTGACGTCAGCTGAAGCGGTTCTCCGTTTTTCAAAACCGAGACATTGTCTATATCTATCGTAAGCTGATGAATCCGGACCACCTTATTCTCAGCCGGTTCCTCCGCCGAATATTGCGTCGCCCGTCGTATCGCGGCTTTTACCCTGGCTGTCAGCTCAATCATTGAAAACGGTTTGGCGATATAATCATCCGCCCCAAACCCCAGTCCCAATGCCTTGTCCACATCCCCGTCTTTTGCTGAAATCATCAAAACCGGAATATTGCTTTGTTCCCGGATGATTTTCAGAAAATCCATGCCGTTCAGCTTCGGGAGCATGATATCAAGGAGAATCAAATCGTATGAATCCTGCTTAAACAGCCGGATACCTTCTTCTCCGTCGAAAGCATGCACCATCTCAAAGCCTTCTTTTGTTAAATAATGATCCACCATTTCACTGATTGAATGGTCGTCCTCCACAAGCAATATGCGCTGCATCTTCTCACCTAACCTTTGTAAAATCAAAAAACACACACGTGATTACACTTATTGTAATTGAAAAACGTGTGTGTTTTACAAAAATTATTCATTTTTTCCTGATTTCAGTTTTCTATATTCCATGCCCGTTATGACAATGAATACGGCGGCACATCCAATGGCTTGAATAAGCTGGAGCCGCTCGCCGAGAAATAAAGCTCCAAAGAAAATCGTCAGGACAGGCCCTGCCATTGAAATGGCGGCGGCTCGCAGTGCCCCGATTCGTTTTATGCCCTCAAGCATCAGCACAAATGGAATCACAGTGGAGACGACTGCGATTAACACAAACAAACCGTACACATCAAGCGAATATGCTGCCATTGGCGTATTCATGCCGACCGCCGCCTTTATGCCTGTGTAAAGCATCATGGCCGCTCCGGCTGCTGTCATCCCATATGCATTGAGACGGATGCCGCCGATTTGATGGACGAGATGCCCGGTAAGGACAAGAAAACCAGCATAGACGGCCGAGGACAACAAAATAAATATAGCTCCAATCCTATTCATCTGAAAAAGCTCAGCATTCCAGCCACCCAGCGCAAGGAAAAGACCGAACATGACCGCCAGCACTGCGAAAAGGTCCTGAATTGAACCCATTTTCCGGTCACGACACGCGGTGAATCCGAATACAAACAACGGATAGCTCATCAGCAATATACGTTCAACCATTGCGGATACATGGTTCAGCCCGATAAAATCAAGCAAGGGAGACAGAAAAAAACAAAACACTCCCGCGACACACGCTCTCCATCGGTCTCCTTTTTTCATACCGTCTGGCATTGGAGGACGGTATAACCAAAAAATCAGCCAAAACAGCGGAACAGCAAACAGCTGCCTGTATAACAATACCGCGCCTGGCCCAGCACCCTTTTCATATGCCCATTTAATCCAAATCGATTTAGACGCAAAACAGGCCGTTCCGATCAGCAAAAAAACCGTACCTGCTGCGGCTTTGTGAATCTTACTCTGCTCTTCTACTCTCATCTCAGCTCAGCTTTTCTCCTTTACTTGTTCAAATGCTTTTGTATAAAATGCAGAAGCGTATTTCCTTGAGCAGTCAGAATAACACCCTTCCCGCCGCATGCCGGACAAGGTTTCCCTTCGCTTTCTCCTGTTCTATCACATTCAGGACACGCGACCTCTAAATCATCAGTTGCTATGACCATTTGAATTCTCCTTTCCTATTGATCTGTTATGCACCACCAGCCATCATCCATTGGCCGTCACCTCCTTTAAGAAACACAAAAAACCCCCGTCCTATACAAAGGACGAGGGTCTCGCGGTACCACCTTTATTAACAGCTATACAGCTGTTCACTCTCAGTACAGAAAACATCCGTTTCGATACTCCTCTCTTGGTAACGGGGAGAGAATCCCGGCTTCGCCTACTATCCGTTCAGCAAAGCAATTCAGAAGCCCATTCGGCATCAGGGGAGGGCCGGTTCACACCTGCCACCGACTCTCTGAACCTCCACACTGCTGCGTACTTACTCTTCCTCACGATTGTTGATCCGTTCTTTTGTTAGTAAAAATTATAATACTCGGTTCATTTAAAGAAGTCAATTCTTAATCCGATTTTACGCCAAGTGCTTCCAGCGCCATTTTGATGTGCCCCTCCTGCTGTGTCTGCAGAGCAAACTTGGCAACTTCCAGCGGGTATGCCGCCTGCATCTCTGAGATGTGTTCCTGCATTTTCGCCCATATGCGGCCGCCTGCTCGATCATAGTATTCAAGCAAACGGGCGGTTTCCTCTTCCCCGAACAGCATTTGAAAAAAGATAAAATCTTTTGCGGGATCGGCGACTTTGGCTTCTGTCCAATCCAGAAGACCTGTTACATGTTCGTTTTGGCCAATCAAAATATGCGGCGGGTGGAGATCGCCGTGTATCAGCGCGGAGAAACCCGGCCAGTATGCATCATCATTTATCCACGTTTGCCATCTTTCCCACAGCTGCTTAGATACGCCTAGCTTATTCTTTACATCAACCATCGATTCAGCTGTCATTTTCCTGAAATTCTCTGGCATAATCACTTCTATTCCGGATTGGCCGGCAGATGTTTGATCCATGCCATGTAATTCTGCCAGTATCTCGGCAAGTGTATGAACAAAGCCGTCTGATGGCGGCTGATGATTCATATTCCATACATACTGTTTCTGTTCCAAATCAATCCCAGCGGCTGGCGTTCCTTCCAACATTGGGTAAGCGATCAATTCCGGTGTGTGAATGTTCCAATCCGGCACATCAGCTGTAAGATTCGCGCGGAGAAAGGCAAGCGTTCTGCCTTCTGAAGCTGCTCTATCCACAACATCACTTCGCCGAGGTTTTCGCAGCACCCATGACATACCTGTATCGTCCTCGGCAAATACAACTTGAAAATCCATTCCAGTCTCATTCAATTGCGCGTTTTCGGAGTGAACCGCCAAACCTTGGTTACGTGCGAGTCCGACAATTTCAGTGATAAGCTTTTTCTCGTTCTGGTTTGTCATCTCTTTTCCCCTTTCTCATACTCTGCCTGTCATAGAGTGAAGGGATGTTTTGAAGGCACAAAAAAGAGGGCAGCATCGCCTCCCTCTTTTTTTGACAATATAAGGGCTCATACATAGGCAGATTCATCCCGATTCTCTGCACTCAGGCGAGAGTCGCTCACTATTGAATTCGTGTCAATCGGAATCTCATGAATGCCATGCTGGAACCCCTCCGTGCTGGAACCCCTCCGTTCTTTGTATGTTGATTATCATTTTACATCATATTCCAATTTCAATCTGCTAGAACAATAAATCAAGTCACTGGGGCAGGATTAAACAAGCACAAATCATTGTGAAGGCCCCAACGGTCAGCCCACGTTTGTTTGCGGCCGCTTGCCACATCCAAAATCGTCCTGAATATCTCCCAGCCTACGTCTTCAATACTTGCCTCACCTGTCGCGATTCGCCCGGCATTAATATCGATTAAATCCGCCCAATGCTCTGATAATGAATGCCGTGTCGATACTTTCAGTACCGGGGCAGCGGCCAGGCCGTACGGTGTTCCCCTTCCTGTCGTAAAAACCTGCAGATTCATGCCTGCCGCCAGCTGAAGGGTACCGCACACGAAATCGCTTGCCGGTGTCGCCGCGAACAGCAGGCCTTTTTGCTCCGCCTTTTCACCTGGGCCGAGCACGCCGGAGATGGGGCTTGTGCCTGATTTCGCTACCGAGCCTAACGCTTTTTCCACCACATTGGATAACCCGCCTTTTTTATTGCCTGGTGACGGGTTCGCGCTTCGGTCCGCTTCCCCCCGCCGGAGATAGCTGTCATACCACTTCATCTCTTCGATCAGCGAATGTCCGACCTCTTCACTCACAGCCCGCGGCGTTAATAAATGAATCGCATCCCGCACCTCTGTCACTTCAGAAAATAAAACCGTCGCACCTGCGCGAACCAATAAATCAGCTGCATACCCCACCGCAGGGTTTGCCGTCACGCCTGAAAACGCATCACTGCCGCCGCATTGCAGACCAATGACAAGATCAGAAACAGGGCAGGTCACACGGGTTCTGCTGTTCAACCTGATTAACCGTTCCTCCGCCATTTCCAAAATGGATTGAATCATTGCCGCAAAACCTTGGTGATCCTGAAGTGATAGAGTGTCATCCTGATTCTCAGAGGCAATTCTTGTCGGGAGGAGCTTTTCACATCCTAATCCGATCACCATCACTTCCCCGCCAAAGTTCGGATGCTTCGCCAGATTTTGAATCGTGCGGATCGGAATGACAGCATCCGGCGCATTGATCGCCACACCGCATCCGTATTGATGATGCAGTGGTACAACATCATCGACATTTGGATATTTCGGCAGCAGCTCTTCTTTTATCCGTTTGACTGCATAATCCAAAACGCCAACGACACATTGAACACTTGTGGTGATACCGAGGATATTTTTCGTCCCCGCACTACCGTCCGCATTTCGATACCCTTCAAACGTGTAGCCTTCAAGAGGCGGCAGCGATTTGGGCACTCTGTTTGCGAGAGGAAGATCGTCTAAAGCCGGAGGAGCGGGCATTCTTACGAGGGCTTCCCTTATCCAGCTCCCGCGTTTGATCGTCTCATCGGCAAATCCGATCACCTCCCCGTAACGCACGATTTCATCTCCTTGATTCAGGTCGGTTAAGGCCACCTTATGGCCTTGAGGGACATCCTCTTCAAGTACAAGCCCGCATGAAAAAACAGTGCCCTTTGGCAGTCCTCCGTCATTAACAATAATCGCCGTGTTATCTTTTTCATTCACTTTGATGTAAAGGGGCGCTTGGTTCTGCCTGAGGTTCATCGCCATATAAAAATCACTCCTCATATCATAGTAAGCGTTTTCTAAATCGGTTCAAAAAAACCGCAGCTCTTTCGGTTCAACTGCGGCTTCTCTACAATTATTTCTCATCCATGCCTTTCAGAATTTTGTCACGGACAAATTTCAGATGCTCATACATGTGGTAATGCGCTTTGTAAGGGTCTCTTTTGGCAAGAGCGTCGTAGATTTTTTTGTGATATTCGACCGTTACATCTCTCTCCCTGTACGGAATCTGGCTGTCAATTTTCGCATGGGTGATTAAGAGAGACTGAATCATCCCTTCAACAACGGGGTTATTGGCGCTTAACGCAATAATTCGATGGAACTCTTTATCCGCTTCACCATAAAGATTGTCAGTGCTGTTGGCGATGTCGTCGATTGTCTTCTGCAAACGCTGAAGCTCATCCTCATTGATTTTTTCCGCGGCAATCGTCACAAGTCCGAGTTCTAACGCCATCCGCGCTTCAATGATAGCCGGAAGATTATCAGTGGCCAAGGCAAGCATGACGGAAAATGGCTGCATGCCGATTTTATCGTTGAAATACGTGCCGCCGCGGGTTTTTCTCGTAATGACGCCTAGTGTTTCAAGTGAACTCAGCGCCTCCCGAAGCACCGGCCTGCTGACATGCAAAATGTCCATCAGTTCCATTTCTGTCGGCAATTTGTCTCCGGCCTTTAACTGTCCGCTCGACAATAAATGGACAATCCGTTCAATGACCTGCTTGGCTAATGTTTTCCGATTGACTGTATCGACTTTCAGATCTTCTAAACCTTCGTACACGAACAACTCTCCCTTCAGTTGTTCAATTGTAAGACAAAATAGTTGATATGACAATATTTACAATCAAACTTATCTCACAAGACACGGGCGTTTCCGGTCGAACTCCCAGTTGCTGATCAGAAACTGCATAGGGACCGCATCATTCCGCGCGCCTAAATTCATTTTTCGATAGAGTTCATGGGCTTTTTCCACTTGTTCCATATCAATGTCAATACCAAGACCGGGCTTATTCGGCACCTTGACACAACCCTCAGAAATCTCAAAAGGCTGTTTCGTTAAACGCTGCCCGTCCTGCCAGATCCAATGGGTATCAATCGCCGTGATGCGTCCCGGAGCCGCTGCTGCCACATGGGTAAACATCGCAAGGGAGATATCAAAGTGGTTGTTGGAGTGGGAGCCCCATGTCAAACCCCAATCATGGCACATTTGCGCAACCCGCACCGAACCCTGCATCGTCCAAAAATGCGGATCAGCCAGCGGAATATCCACCGCATGAAGCTGGATCGCGTGACCCATTTCCCGCCAGTCGGTCGCAATCATATTTGTCGCAGTTGGAAGGCCTGTCGCGCGGCGGAATTCAGCCATTACTTCTCGGGCGGAGTAGCCGTTCTCATCCCCGCACGGATCTTCCGCATACGCGAGCACATCATGCTTACCTTTGCATAATGCAATAGCTTCCTCTAATGACCATGCCCCGTTCGGATCAAGAGTGATCCTTGCCTCCGGAAAACGTTTCGCTAATGCGGTGACAGCTTCGATTTCATCCTCTCCCCGCAGCACCCCGCCTTTCAGCTTAAAATCCTGAAAGCCGTAGCTCTCCTGCGCGGATTCAGCAAGACGTACAATGGCCTCTGGGGTCAGTGCTTCCTCATGGCGGAGACGGAACCACCCACAATCTGACTGCTCATCGCTTTGATACGGCAGGGTCGTCTGCTTTCGATCGCCGATGTAAAAGAGGTAGCCGAGCATTTTCACTTCATCACGCTGCTTCCCTTCGCCAAGCAAAGCCGCGACCGGTTCCTGAAGAAACTTTCCAAGCAAATCTAACAAAGCCGCTTCCAGCGCTGTGACGGCATGTACCGTGGTGCGCAAGTCAAACGTCTGTATGCCGCGTCCTCCCCTGTCCTGATCGGCAAACTGCTTTCTGACCGTTTGCAATATCGACTGGTACGCACCAATGGATTTTCCGACAACAAGCGGCTCTGCCAGCTCGAGTGTGCGGCGTATCTGTTCTCCGCCAGGCACCTCGCCGACACCCTGATTTCCGCTGCTGTCAGTTAAGATCACGATATTCCGGGTGAAAAATGGGCTATGCGCGCCGCTCAGATTCAGCAGCATGCTGTCATGTCCCGCAACAGGGATCACCTTCATCTCACAAATTGAGGGAATATTCGATCTCTTTTCTTTTTGAACCTGCTCTTGTATTGGTGAACTCATCTATTTTCCTCCTCTTATAAAGCGCTTTCATAAATGTTAGACAGGCAATGATTGATCGGGGTCCTGCTCTTGTTTCTTTAACACGACCCGTTTGATCGGCCCGACCAGCAGCAAATAGCTGAGGATCGCCGCAACCGCGTTAGCGCCGACAAACACGAGCGCGCCATTAAAAGATCCTGTGGCATTCACGATGTAGCCGATAATAATCGGTGTTGTAATCGAGGCAATATTTCCGAACGTGTTGAACAAACCGCCGCTTAACCCTGCACACTCTTTCGGAGACGTGTCCGACACGACAGCCCATCCCAATGCGCCGAAGCCTTTTCCGAAAAACGCAAGTGACATAATGACAACGACGAGCCACGCTGAATCCGTGTAGTTGCAGATGATCATACTGCAAGACAGCAGCATGCCGACAATGATCGGCGCTTTTCTTGCAAAGGTCAGCGAACGGCCTTTTTTGAGTAAGATGTCTGACACAATGCCCCCAAGCACGCCGCCGGCAAATCCGCACAGCGCCGGAAGAGAAGCGACAAACCCAGCTTCAAGAATAGACATGCCGCGGGCCTGAACCAAATATACCGGAAACCATGTGAGAAAGAAATACGTGAGAGTCGTAATGCAATATTGCGCGATGTACACGCCAATCAGCATGCGGTTCGTTAACAGCTGCTTGATATACGGCCAGTTCGATTCTGTTTCTTTCTTGCTTTTGTTGTCATCCATGGAAATCAGCCCGCCGCCCTGTTCGATGTACGCAAGCTCGGCTTCATTGACCTTTGGATGTTTTTTCGGTTCATACACCGTTTTTAGCCAGATAACAGCCAGAAGAATACCCGCGGCACCCATGACAACAAAGACAGAATGCCAACCGAAAGAGTGGGTGAGCCAGCCCATTAAAGGAGAAAAAATGACGATTGCGAAGTATTGAGCTGAATTAAAAAAGGCTGAAGCTGTCCCGCGCTCGGAGCTTGGGAACCATGAGGCAACAACTCTGCCGTTTCCGGGAAATGAAGGCGCTTCGGACAAGCCGACCAGAAAACGCAGTGCAAACAGCAGGATAATCGCTGTGCCGGCGGAGAAAAAACCAATCGCCCCTTGCAGCAGCGTAAAAAACGACCAGAAAAAGATGCTTAACGCAATGACAGTCTTTGAACCAAACCGGTCCAGCAGCCAGCCGCCCGGAAGCTGCCCGATGACATAGGCCCAGCCAAAAGCAGAAAAGACATATCCCATGGCGACCGAGTCCAATCCCAAATCATGCTGGACGGAATCTCCGGTGATGGAAAGCGTCGCCCGATCCGCGTAGTTAATAGAGGTCACAAGAAACAGCATAAACACGATGAACCAGCGCACAGACGTTTTTTTGTCCGCCGGCGAAACATTCGCATAGTCTTTTTTCATAGTATCTTCTCCTTTTCAAAGTAGAGAATCATATGCTGGCTGTGATAAAGCTGGGAAAGAGACGTCCGCCTCTTTCCAGCATCATTACGGCTTCACAAAAACGGTTTTGATCGCCGTGAAAAAGTCTTTCGCTGCCTCACCCTGTTCGCGGGAGTGCGAGCTCGACTGCTTCATGCCGCCAAAAGGCGCCTGAAGCTCAACACCTGCGCTTTCCGCGTTAATCCGGACAAGCCCGGCGTCAATTTCATCAACGAATGAAAGCATTCGGCCGATGTTTTGCGTGAAAATGGATGCGCTTAAGCCGAACTTCACATCATTGGCGATGTCCAGTGCCTCCTCCATCGAATCAACCTTGATCAGGGCGATCACCGGACCGAAAATTTCTTCTTGGGCAATCGTCATCTCAGATGTCACATTGTCAAAAATGGCAGGCTGAACATAATAGCCGTTTTGATACTTTCCGTCCTCCAGCTTTTCTCCTCCAATCAAAAGGGAAGCGCCCTCCTGTTTGCCTTTCTCAATGTACGACAGGCAGTTATCCAGCTGATTCTTGCTGGCAATTGGCCCCATCCAGACATCCTCTTTTAAGCTGTCTCCGATCGTAATATCCTTTGTGCGCTGGAGCAGTTTTTCTTTAAAACGGTCGTAAATTCCGCTTTGCACGATGACGCGGCTTGTCGCAGTGCACTTCTGGCCGGTTGAACGGAAGGCACCCGTAATAACAGCCTCTGCTGCAGCTTCAAGGTCAGCGTCATCAGCTACGATGACTGGGTTTTTGCCGCCCATTTCCAGCTGATATTTGGCTCCTCTCGCTAAAGCGGTTTGCCCAATGATTTTCCCGACTTGATTTGAACCGGTAAACGTAATGGCGTTTACACCTTCATGCTCAGCAAGTCCCTGCCCGACAACAGAACCCGGGCCTGTCACCAAATTGATGACTCCTGCTGGGAGCCCCGCTTCTTCAAAGCAGGCAATGATCTTCGCGCATGTAACGGCTGTTTCAGTCGCCGGTTTGATGACAACGGTATTGCCGTACACCAATGCCGGGGCCATTTTCCAAATCGGAATCGCCACCGGGAAATTCCACGGAGAAATCACGCCAACCACACCGAGCGGAACACGGGTGGTGAACATGAGCGCATCTTTGTCAGTAGATGGAATGACGTCACCCGTTTTGCGCATGCCCTCTCCGGCGTAATAGCGCAGAATCGCAATTCCGCGAGCTGTTTCCCCTTTCGCTTCCGGCAGTGTTTTTCCCATCTCACGCGTCGCGCAGGCGGCGATTTCCTCCAAGCGCTGCTCCATAATATCCGCCGTTTTGTATAAGTATTGGCCCCGCTCGGCACCCGTCAGCTTTCTCCAAACCGTTTTGGCTTCATTGGCGGCGGCGACTGCCCGTTCCACATCATCAGCTGTTGAATTCTGTACATAGCCGACAATATCATTCACATCCGCAGGGTTTTCGACCTTGACCATATCGCCTGATTGAGACTTAACCCACTCTCCATTAATAAAGTTGAGATACGTGTTTTGTTCCGTGATCACAGACATGCCCATTGCCCCTTTCATATTTTTTCTGTTCATCAAACCGTCGCGGCTTTTTTCGGAAAACGGTCAGCCGCCTGCTTTAAAATCGCTTCCAATTGCTGATAATGATCTTTTTCAACTGGGCCGACAGGCGGTCTGGCTGTGTTTCTCACATTCAATCCCATGATCTCCATGCCCGCTTTAATCAAAGATACGGCATAACCTTTTCGTTGTTTGCGAATGTCGTTGATCGGAAGAATCACATGCTGATAGAGCTCCTTCACCAGCTCGTCATCTCTGTTTTTCAATGCATCATAGAACATCCGGGAAATATGCGGGATATAATTTGAAATCGCTGAAGAATAGGAGTGAAACCCGATCGGCAGGTAAGCCGGCATCGTCACTTCAGCCATCGGCATTCCGTTAAGCCACCCTAAACGGTCGCCGAGCGTATAGACGAGGTTAATATTCAAATCCATATTCCCCACCCCGTCCTTCACACCGACAAGCTGTTCAAACTCGGTCAGCCGCTTGATCTGTTCAACAGAGAGAACGGCATTATCGCGCTGATAAAGAATCGCATTCAGATCGGTGCTTTCAATAATCGTTTTCGCATACTGATACAGCCCCTCCTGTTCGCCATGCACCAAATACGGAGGCAGGATCAAGTAGCCGTCGGCGCCTTTTTTCTCCGACAGCTGCGCCCATTCAAGCGCTGTGCTGAGGTTGCCGCCCACCCCCGTGTAAACCGGCACCTTTCCTCCGGCTGCAGAGATTGCGATTTCCACCATTTGCTCGTATTCTTTCTGGCTGAGAGATTGAAATTCACCAGACCCGCAAGCGATAAAAATCGCTTCCAAGCCTTCTTCCAGCAAAAACTCGATATTTTGAAAAAGAGCTTCTTCCTCCAGTTTTCCTTGTGTGTTAAAAGGTGCAACCGGAAAACCTAAAATTCCAGCGGGTGCTTTTCTAATACGGCTCATCAACATAACCTCCTGTTATTTGTGTATACAGCCCCTGACTGAAAGCGCTTTTATTGTTTTTTGGTTTCACATCCGCTCCTTCCCTACATCCTTTTGTTTAATTGTAAGACAAATAAACAATAAGTCAATAACTTTATTTTCTGTTATTTTATAAAAAAACAGGAAATCGCTGTCCCGCCGTGGTTCCGGCACAACAAAAAAACAGCCGGAACAGCCGGCTGTTTTGGGTTACATCCTTCTTTGTTTCATCGTCTCGTGCAAAAGCTTCGCTTCCAAAAAGAACACGTGGATGAATTTTTTCATATTTACTCTTGCAGGGGCGAGAGGTTTTGCATCCTTGGATTGGAGTTCTTTCATTTTCAGGCTGACAACCGGAAAATCAAAGAATTTCGATGCATAGGTTTCAAATTTCGGATTAGAAAAATCAGTTGTGCCCAATGAAGCAAAATGGTGCAGTGAATGGATAATCGCTCTGCGGATGCGCTGCTCCGAGGCTTTCATTTCTCGATTGACTTCCGTTTCGGATGCCCCTGCCCCCAGCTTCCGTTCCGCTACTTGGGTGAAGATCTGTTTGAGCGAAGGGATATGTTTTTCGTACGGCTCAGATTGCTCATGTTCTGCTAAATACTGCAGCACCGCCATGAGATCATGTGCGCCGCCTTCCCCCATCATGCCCAGCTCAGACAACAGGAATGTTCCTGCTTCTTTTAAGCCGCTGTCACTTTGCTGCTGAGGACGTGCTTTCTGTTCAGTTCGATTGACAAGCCGGCTTAGAGAGTGCTGAATAGCCCCAATCGATTGCTCAAGCTCGATCCGCTCCTTCACCTTTTGAAGGACCGTGACAATTTCAATGCGGTTAATTGGCTTATGGATAAAATATTCGATGCCGAGCGAGTACGCTTCCCCGACCATTTCCTTCGCTTCCACTTGAGAGATCATCACGATTTTGCCGGAGTACGTATGCTGGAGCTGGCGAATCGTCTCAATGCCGTCTCTTCCGGGCATTAACAGATCGATTAATAAAATATCAATCTGCTTGAAATGCAGCAAATGCCCTTCTACCTGGCTCCCGTCGTCCGCTTCACCAACAGCTTCCCCGAGATCCTCATCTTCAATGATCTGCCTTAAAATTGACCGTACTGCACGGTCATCATCAGCGATAAAAAAACGCATAGCTTTCGGTTCATCCTTTCTGAATCAAATGCCGGACAGGCAGCCTGATGGCAAACACCACTCCCCGCTGCTGATTATCAAACGTAATATCCCCATCTAGTTCAGTCACTATTTCCTTCACGTAGGAAAGTCCGATTCCCGTAGAAGGCGTGCCAAATTCGTCATATTTTGAAGTAAAGCCCGGGTCAAACACTATGTCTCCTATTTTTTCAGAAATACCGGGACCATTGTCTTCCACCTGGAATTCTACCATACTCTCATTTGGCCTACGGAGCCTCAGGCTGATCAACCCCTCTTCTCCCAGGGCCTCTACCGCATTTGCCGTTAGATTATTAATGATCGAAAGCACGATAAATACGTGATATTCGTCATGTTCTCCCTCTATCGAGCAGTGAAAATCAATCTGCTTTTCCAGTGCTTCAGCGTACTTTTCATTCATTCGAATCACAAGCTGCAGCAAATCAGAAGCCCTCATATAATCTCTTAAGCTCTCATTAGAAATCAGTTTTGAAAGCCCTGCGAATATCCGCTGGTTGTCCTTTTTCACTTCATGAATTTCTCCGGCCAGCCTCAGGATTCTTCCGCTGAGCTGATCATCCTTGCCCTTCACTTCCCGATAGAGCTGATACGAATCGTTCGTCACTTTCTCTGTCGTTTTCAATGTCTTTTTTAAATGCACCGTTTCTTCATATAAATTGGAAACGATCATCAGCATGTGCTCATGCTGTTGTCTTGTCTGTTTTTCTCTAGACTGCGTTTCATACAGCTTCAGCACAGTATAAAAGCTCATGACGATAAATGTGTGAGAAATCGCAATCACTGCGATATCCGTGATTTTCTCAGGCGTGACAACCGTATGAAAAATGAGAAACTGCACAGCCAGCTCGACACAATCTGACACAATTTCAATCATAAAGCCGATAAAACCGAGCATAACCGGCCGCTCGCGGAAACGATTAGCCTTTAATACAGAAAACAGACAGGCGTAAGTCATATAAAAGAAAAAGCCAGACGCTTGGTCATACAGAATCGGAGTCAGTCCACTGTGTCCCCCGCCCCATAATTCCAGCAAGACGCGAAAGACGAAAACAGCCGCTCCAGTCAGAAAACCCGGCAGCACAGCGGGCACATGCCGCAGCAACGATAAAAAGAAGAAAAAAACCGGTGCGCCAAAGCTGACCCGGAATTCTTCATTGAGGGGATAAAATTTCAGTTCACCGGCCAGCGGCACCGTAATCAGCATGAGAGCCAGTATATATCCGTCTTTTTCAAAGAAACGTTCCAGTTTTATGATGATCACATCCTTGCTTCTATTTTGGGGAAATGGCAGAAAACCTGCAAATTTCTTTTGACCCAGAACATGAGGTTTTTATAAATCTTACGGCTTATTTTCAAAATGTTTTTGTCGTATTTTGTATGATTCTGTAGTCGCCATTATACAGTAAATATACCTTCCGCTTTTATGAAAGCGTTTAATGCCCCTTCAGCCTTCGTTTTGATAAACCTCAGTCCTTAAAGAAGAAAAACAGTGAGGAGGAATTTGATGAAAGAATTGATAAAAGAGCACCAAATAGAAATAGATCCGGCGTCTCAACTGCATGATTGGGTGGAGCACTATCGCCCCTTTGCCGCCAATGGACAAAGTGCAAACTATATCCCCGCTTTAGGAAAAGTCAATGACTCACAGCTTGGCATTTGTATATTGGAGCCTGACGGAACGATGATACATGCCGGCGATTGGAACGTCCCTTTTACCCTGCAAAGCATTTCAAAAGTGATCAGCTTTATCGCCGCCTGCATGAGCCGCGGCATTCCCTATGTGCTGGACCGTGTAGATGTCGAGCCGACAGGTGACGCCTTTAATTCAATCATTCGGCTCGAAATCAACAAGCCGGGAAAGCCGTTTAACCCCATGATCAACGCGGGTGCCCTCACCATCGCTTCGATTCTTCCCGGAGAATCGGCATACGAAAAGCTCGAGTTTCTTTACTCGGTGATGGAAACCTTGATAGGAAAACGGCCGCGAATTCATGAGGAAGTGTTCCGTTCTGAATGGGAAACCGCCCACCGCAACAGAGCGCTGGCCTACTATTTAAAAGAAACAAACTTTTTAGAAGCTGAAGTAGAAGAAACACTTGAGGTGTACTTGAAGCAATGCGCTATGGAGAGCACCACTGAAGACATTGCATTGATCGGCATGATCCTTGCCCATGACGGCTATCATCCGATTCGCCGTCAGCAAGTGATTCCAAAGGACGTGGCAAAGTTGGCCAAGGCGTTAATGCTGACGTGCGGCATGTACAACGCTTCAGGCAAATATGCGGCGTTTGTCGGCGTGCCGGCCAAAAGCGGCGTCTCCGGCGGCATCATGGCTCTCGTTCCTCCAAGCGCCAGAAGAGAACAGCCTTTTCAATCCGGATGCGGTATCGGCATTTACGGGCCTGCCATTGACGAATACGGCAACAGCCTCACTGGCGGTATGCTGCTGAAACATATGGCGCAAGAGTGGGAGCTCAGCATTTTTTAAACATAAAAAAGAGGTGATTGTATGCAGCAAATCCTGGAACATATCGTCGGTATCGCAAATGATCTTTTATGGTCAAAGCTATTAATTGTATTGCTCCTTTCTCTGGGAATCTATTTTACGTTCAGGCTTAAGTTTTTACAGGTTCGCATGCTGAAAGAAATGGTGAGAGTGTTAAGAGAAGGTGCTGCTTCCCGGTCGAAAAACACCATTTCTCCGTTTCAAGCCTTTTGCATCAGCATGGCGGCCCGTGTCGGAACGGGAAATATTACGGGCATTGCCATCGCCATTGCACTCGGCGGGCCAGGTGCAATCTTCTGGATGTGGATTATCGCCATTATCGGATCAGCATCAAGCTTTGTGGAAAGCACACTGGCACAGATTTATAAAGTAAAAGATGCAAACGGCTTCCGCGGCGGGCCGGCTTATTATATGGAAAAAGGGCTGAACAAAAGGTGGATGGGCGCGCTTTTCGCTGTGCTAATTACCTTGTCGTTCGGTATTGTCTTTAACTCGGTCCAATCAAATACAGTCAGTCTCGCCTTTGAAAATGCGTTCGGTACAAACCGCCTGACTTTGGGACTCATTTTAATTGCTGTGTTCGGCACGATCATTTTCGGCGGTGTAAAGCGCATTGCGAAGCTGGCTGAATCCATTGTCGTCGTATTGGCTGTCCTGTATATCGGAGTTGCGTTTTTCGTGATTTTCACCAACATTACGCAGCTGCCGGACGTGATTGCACTTATCGTGAAAAATGCATTTGGTGTTGACCAGGCCGCCGGCGGCGCTTTGGGTGCAGCGTTAATGCAGGGTGTCAGACGTGGAATCTTTTCAAACGAAGCAGGAATGGGAAGCGCACCGAATGCCGCTGCCACCGCAACGACAAGCCATCCTGTCAAACAGGGACTGATTCAAGCGCTTGGTGTGCTGTCAGATACACTAGTCATTTGTACAAGCACCGCCTTTATCATCCTGTTTTCGGATGCCTACCATACTCCGGGACTAAGCGGAATCGCGTTGACACAAGCCTCTCTCAGCTCCCATGTCGGATCGTGGGCATCAGGCTTTCTCGCTATTCTGATTTTGTTATTCGGATTCTGTGCTTTAATCGGAAACTATTATTATGGCGAAACCAATATCGGCTTTTTGAACAAAAGCAAAAAACTAATTTTTATCTACCGTATCGGCGTACTGGCTATGATTGTGTTTGGCTGTGTTGCCAAAGTCCAGCTCGTCTGGGATCTGGCTGATTTGTTCATGGGCTTGATGGTCGTCGTGAATTTAATTGCGATTTTCTTATTATCAAAGGTCGTTTTTGCGGCACTGCAAGACTATACACGCCAGAAAAAAGCAGGCAAAGATCCGGTTTTTTATAAAAGTGTGCTCAAAAACCACAATGGCATTGAATGCTGGCCGCTTTCTGAGACACAGGCTGACACACACAACAAACAAATATCGTAAAAAAAGGGTGTTCAGACATACGGGCTGAGCACCTTTCCCTTTTGCGTTTATTGACAAACACGTAAGCCTCCATTACGATTTTCATATCTTTTTCAAAAAAATCTGAAAGAAGGCATCGGTACATTCTATGAATCCTATCCAACACATACTAGATACATACCCGCTTATTGTGCTAGACGGCGCCATGGCGACCGAGCTGGAACGCAAGGGCTGTGATTTGAACGACAGTCTTTGGTCGGCAAAAATCCTGATGGAAGAGCCGGACCTGATTAAACAAGTTCATACTGATTATTTCGCGGCAGGCGCTGACTGTGCGATCACCGCCAGCTACCAGTCTACGTTTGAAGGCTTTGCCGCACGCGGGCTGAGCGAAGCGAAAGCACGCCGGCTCATCGAGATGTCCGTCAGCATCGCAGCTGAAGCACGTGATGAATTTTGGGCACTTGAAGAGAACCGTCTGAATCGGCCAAAACCAATCATTGCGGCTTCTATAGGCCCTTATGGCGCATATCTTGCAGACGGGTCTGAGTATCGCGGTCACTACGGAATCTCAGAGGATGAACTTGTTGAATTTCATCGCCCCCGCATGAAAGCGCTGATCGAAGCCGGAGCTGATGTTTTGGCATGCGAGACGATTCCGTGTCTGACCGAAGCAAAAGCGATTGTGCGGCTGTTGAAGGAATTTCCTGAAACGTATGCGTGGATCAGCTTCAGTGCCATAGACGGCCTGCATATCAGTGACGGAACACCTGCCGCTGGCTGCGCGTCATGGCTCGATGAGCACCGCCAAATTGCAGCGCTCGGCATCAACTGCACACCGCTTCAGCATATCCCTTCTTTAATAGAAGAGTTAAAAAAGCACACATCAAAACCGATCATCGCCTACCCGAATTCTGGCGAGCAATATGATCCGGAGACAAAAACGTGGAACGGCGCAGCATGCGCAGAACCTTACGGACAAAGCGCCCGCATGTGGCATGAAAAAGGCGCGAAGCTGATTGGCGGCTGCTGCCGGACAAAACCCGAAGATATCAAAGAAATTGCGGCTTGGGCGCGCTCTTTAAAAACAACTTGACTTATCGGAATTGTTTGTATATTCTATCTAAAAGCCGGTTCGCCGGAGTCTCGTGTCACTCGCTGACATGAGATTTTTTATTAGGAAGGAAATAAATCGCCGATAGAAAGTTGGAAAAAGATGAAATCTGCTCACAACAAGAATGAGACAAACTTTCAGAGAAGTATGAAAAGCCGGCACCTCTTTATGCTTTCCTTAGGGGGCGTCATCGGAACCGGGCTGTTTTTAAGCTCTGGCTATACCATTCAGCAGGCAGGCCCGGCGGGAACGATACTCGCCTACTTAGTCGGCGCCGGAATTGTCTATTTGGTCATGCTGTGCCTCGGTGAGCTGTCAGTGGCCATGCCTGTCACGGGCGCCTTTCACACCTATGCAGCCAAATACATAGGTCCGGGCACAGGGTTTACGGTCGCTTGGCTGTACTGGCTGACATGGACCGTGGCATTGGGGTCAGAATTCACTGCAGCCGGCCTGTTAATGCAGCGCTGGTTCCCCCATACGTCTGTTTGGATGTGGAGTGCCGTCTTCGCGCTGTTCATTTTCTTGCTGAACGCATTTTCAGTCAAGTTTTTCGCTGAATCAGAATTTTGGTTTTCCAGCATTAAAGTATTAGCCATTATATTGTTTATTCTTTTAGGCGGCTCTGCCATGTTCGGCATCATCCCGATTCAAGGCGGAGAAGCCGCTCCGATGCTGTCCAACTTCACAGCGGAAGGCGGGCTCTTTCCAAATGGATTTGTCCCGATTTTGATGACAATGCTGTCCGTCAATTTTGCCTTCTCGGGAACTGAACTGATCGGAATCGCAGCCGGAGAAAGCGTTGATCCCGACAAGACGATACCAAAAGCGATTAAAACAACGGTCTGGCGTCTTTCACTCTTTTTTGTCGGAACGATTTTTGTGCTTTCAGGGCTGATTCCGATTCAAGATGCAGGCGTTATCAAAAGCCCGTTTGTCGCTGTCTTTGACAGAGTCGGTGTACCGTATGCAGCCGATATCATGAACTTTGTCATCCTAACAGCGATCCTGTCAGCTGCTAATTCCGGTCTTTACGCTTCTTCCCGGATGCTGTGGTCTTTATCAAAAGAAAAAACGCTTCATCCGACATTTGCAAAGCTGACGTCAAAAGGAACCCCGTTTAACGCGCTGGTATTCAGTATGATCGGCGGCATTCTGTCATTGCTATCCAGCGTAATCGCGCCAGACACTGTATACGTTGTGCTCGTGTCGATTTCCGGTTTTGCTGTCGTTGTCGTGTGGATGGGAATCGCCGCTTCTCAATTCATGTTCAGAAAACGTTATGTCGAAGCGGGAAACAAGGTCGCCGATTTGACATACCGGACCCCTTTGTATCCGTTCGTGCCGATTGCCGCGTTCCTGTTATGCCTGGCTTCCGTCATCGGCATAGCCTTTGATCCGAATCAAAGAATCGCACTGTATTGCGGCATTCCGTTTATGGCCATCTGTTATGCAGTGTATTATGCGAAAAACCGCAAAAGCCAGCCGACTGCTGATATCACTCATTCAAAATAAAAAGAACCTGCCTCCGAGCAGGTTCTTTTTCGATCTTCAAACTTCCACCGTCCAGTTGAACGGCCCTTTTACTTTACCAAGCTGAATATTTGTTATCGTTTCATACAGCTTTTTCGAGATATCCCCGATTTGCCCGTCGCCTACAATCACCGTTTTTCCATGAATATTGAGTTCACCGACAGGCGTAACGACTGCTGCCGTGCCCGTGCCGAAGACCTCTGTCAATTCCCCGCGTGCAGAAGCCGCATAAATCTCATCAATTGAAACTCTCTCTTCTCGTACCGGAATGCCCCAGCTGCGAATCAGTTCAATCGCAGACGCACGTGTAATTCCGCTTAAAATACTTCCGCTTAAAGCCGGTGTGACAGCTTCACCGTTAATGACGAAAAAGATGTTCATGCTCCCTACTTCTTCCACGTATTTCTTTTCAATGGCGTCCAGCCACAGCACCTGGTCATAGCCCAGCTCATTCGCTTTCCGCTGCGCCTGAAGGCTGGCCGCGTAATTTCCGGACGTTTTTGCACTTCCGACTCCGCCGTTCACCGCCCGCACGTACTCATCTTCGACGTAGATTCTAACCGGCTTCAGCTGATCGCCATAGTAGGAGCCGACAGGAGAAAGCACGATCATAAATGTATAGCTTTTTGATGCCTTCACACCGAGACTCGGTTCTGTGGCGATGACAAACGGACGAATATACAGTGACGTTCCCTTTTCCTTTGGAACCCAATCTTTTTCCAGCTCAACTAATTGCGTCAATGCCTCAAGCACCAGCTCTTCATCTAAAGGTGGCATACTCATGCGTTCACACGATCTGTTCAGCCTTTTGATATTTTGATCCGGCCGGAACAGCAGCACTCTGCCATCTTCTGTTCTGTACGCTTTTAATCCTTCAAAGACGGCCTGGCCGTAATGAAAAACAGATGAAGACGGATCAAGTGTAAGCGGCGCGTACGGTGCAATTCTCGGGTGGTGCCAGCCTATTCCCTCTTCATAATCCATCACAAACATATAATCTGTAAAATATTTCCCGAATTCCAAGGATGACGGGTCGGGCTTTTCCTTATGAAATGCAATTTTTTCTCGTTCGATAAGCTTATTCAATCTGATCAGCACACCTTTCACAATATAATTGTTTAAATATTCAGTCTTTTTAAAGCTGCAAAAAGTATACAGCCTCTCCTTTTATCATACGCCGCTCCACACCTATAAATTTCAGAATATTCTTTAGGATCATCAGCTATTATACACCACATTCATTGTCAGATGAAGCTGAAATTAAAGAAAAACAGCCAGATTCATTCCGGCTGTCTGAATTTAGACTGCTAAATACAGGACGACAATATGGCAAATCAGCAAAATATACACTGCGAACACAAATTGCCAATTGATCTTCCGCGCCCATGCAAACACCACCATCAAAACAGGCAGCATCATAGTCCCCACCAGCTTGTTAACCGTCCGATCCGGACTGTTCGTTCCATCATAATGAATCGGCATCTCAGCCGGAAGAAAAGGGTAAAACACGATTGAAAGGATGAATGCAGCAATCACAGCCCCCCACAGCGCCTTTCCATTCGTCAATAGAAACATAGAAGCATCATTCCTTTCTTATAACACATTGCTTTATGAATGATATGACTGTTCTACGGTGAATTTCGTTCGGTCTCCCCGCGTAATAATTTGCGCATATTCCACCACTTCTTCATTTTTATCATAGGTAAGGGATTCTGATAAAAACGCCGGCGCTCCGACATTGGTTAACAAGTGGCCGCTGATCGTTTCATCGGTTAAAATTGGCTCGATTGATTCCGTGCCTCTGCTGATTTCAATATTGTATTTTGTCCTTAACAATTCAAACAGCGAGCCGGTGCATTCCTCCTGTGCCAGCCCCGGTGCAGCCTTCCAGGGAATATATGAGGTATGATATTGCAAGGGCTCCCCCTCGGCGTATCTGACCCTGACAAGCTTGTTGACAGGTTCATTCTCTTTCATTTTCAAAAGCTCGGCAATGGAGTGATCAGCCGGAATCACCACAAGCTCAAGCACTTTTGATTCAGAACGCAGGCCCCTCATTTGTTCTGCAAAGCTCGTAATCTTATGCGGAATCGGCGTTTGTATTTTTGCTGCCGATACAAATGTTCCTTTTCCTTGAATTCTCTTAATATATCCCTCAAGCTCAAGCTGCTGCAGGGCCAGTCTCACAGTTGTTCTGCTGACATCATATTGTTCGCAAAATTCGCTCTCCGTCGGCAGCTGATCATTCGCCTGATACTTGCCCGACTTAATTAATTCAATGATTTTAAACTTGATAACAGAATATAAAGCTGTCATTTCATTCTCCCCATTCTGTATGCAAACCGTTCTTTTTGATTGAGACCATAATACCATTTGCCAGCCCAATATGAAAGATTTGTATCCTTCTTTTATAACAAATTTTCAGAAATTAATATTGACAGTTTGATAACGGTGGTGCTAAATTCGTAATGACAAGTATCATAAATTGACATAACAAATATGGTGCTTGTCTATCTCTTTGAGGGGGTGTCACATGAAGATTCTGATCGCCGAGCACTATGAAGAACTCTGTAAGTTAAGCGCTAACATTATTAAAGAACAGGTACAGGCTAAGAAAGATGCCGTTCTCGGCCTGGCAACAGGAAGCACGCCGGTCGGCTTATACAAGCAGCTGATTTCAGACTATCAGGCAGGTGAAATCGATTTTTCAAAGGTTACTACATTTAATTTGGATGAATACGCTGGTCTCTCTCCATCTCATCCGCAAAGTTATAACCATTTTATGCATGAGCATCTTTTTCAGCATATTAATATGCAGCCTGGCCATATCCATATCCCGCAAGGAGACAATCCGCAGCTCGAGGCTGAATGCAAGGTATACGAGGATCTCATTCGTCAGGCGGGAGGCATTGATGCTCAAATTCTCGGCATCGGCGCCAATGGCCACATCGGTTTTAATGAACCGGGATCTGATTTTGAGGATCGGACACGAGTTGTGAAGCTGTCAGAAAGCACGATACAGGCAAATGCCAGATTCTTCGGCGGTGATCCTGTGCTGGTGCCGAGACTCGCGATTTCTATGGGCATTAAAACCATCATGGAATTCAGCAAACATATTGTGCTTTTAGCCAGCGGCGAGGAAAAAGCAGATGCCATTCAAAAGATGGCTGAAGGCCCTGTCACGACAGATGTACCAGCCTCAATTCTTCAAAAACACAATCATGTAACCGTTATCGCCGATCAAAAAGCAGCTCAAAAATTAAAGAATACATCATACTCATAAAACAATAAAAGGAGACTGTCATGTTTAAAAAGGCATTTCAAATTCTGCAGCAGCTTGGCCGCGCGTTGATGACTCCGGTTGCCGTCCTGCCGGCAGCCGGTCTTTTGCTCCGTTTCGGTGACAAGGATTTACTGAACATCCCTATTATAAAGGATGCCGGCGGCGTTGTATTCGATAACCTGCCGCTGATTTTCGCCGTGGGGGTCGCGATCGGTTTAGCCGGCGGCGAAGGTGTAGCCGGACTTGCCGCTGTCATCGGATATTTAATTTTGACCGTCACCCTCGACAACATGGGAAAATTACTCGGCCTTCAGCCTCCGTATGAAGGAGCTGAGCACCTCATTGATATGGGGGTATTCGGAGGCATCATCATCGGGCTTCTTGCCGCATATTTATATAAGCGTTTTTCATCCATCGAGCTGCATCCGGTCCTTGGATTTTTCTCAGGCAAACGGTTTGTCCCGATTATTACTTCCATCAGTTCATTGGTAATCGGCGTGATTTTCTCATTTGTTTGGCCGCTGATCCAAAACGGAATTAACGCTGCCAGCAGCTTAATTGCCGATTCAACGGTCGGTCTGTTCTTCTATGCAACGATCTATCGTTTGCTGATTCCTTTTGGCCTGCATCATATTTTTTATACACCTTTCTATTTTATGATGGGAGAATACACAGACCCGACAACAGGCAGCACCGTAACCGGCGACCTGACAAGGTTTTTCGCAGGAGACCCGACAGCTGGGCGCTTTATGATGGGAGATTTCCCTTACATGATTTTCTGTCTGCCGGCAATTGCTCTTGCCATTATCCATACCGCGCGTCCAGCAAAGAAGAAAATGATCTCCGGCGTGATGATTTCTGCGGCGCTCACATCTATGCTGACAGGCATTACAGAGCCGGTTGAGTTTTCTTTCTTGTTCGTTGCGCCCGTGCTTTATTTAATTAACTCTATTCTCGCCGGCGTCATCTTTGTCGTTTGTGATTTATTCCATGTCCGCCACGGCTATACGTTCTCAGGCGGCGGCATTGACTACGTCTTGAACTACGGGCTGTCGACAAACGGCTGGGTTGTCATTCCTGTCGGGATCGTGTTTGCATTCATTTATTATTATTTGTTCCGATTTGCGATTTTGAAATGGAACTTGAAAACACCCGGCCGTGAAACAGATGAAGCCGATCAGACTGAGGCAAAAGCTCCTGTCGCAAAAGACCAGCTTGCCTTTCACGTGCTGCAGGCCTTGGGCGGACAGCAAAATATCGCCAACCTGGATGCGTGTATTACAAGACTTCGCGTGACCGTTCATCAGCCGAGCCAAGTCAGCAAGGATGAATTAAAACGGCTTGGTGCAGTAGGTGTGCTGGAAGTCAACAACAACTTCCAGGCGATATTCGGAACAAAATCCGATGCCTTAAAAGACGACATCAAAACGATCATGGCCGGAGGCGTCCCCGACACAGCCGCCACGCTTGAAACAGAGACTGATAAACAGCAGAAGCCTGCTTCCGGTGAGACCTTTATTTATCCGCTCAAGGGAGAAACGGTCTCTCTGACGGACGTGCCTGATCAAGTCTTTTCAGAAAAAATGATGGGCGAGGGGTTTGCGATTGATCCATCAGAAGGAAAAGTCGTCGCCCCTGCGGACGGCGAAATCGTCTCCATTTTCCCGACGAAGCACGCCATCGGCTTTATGAGCGCCGGAGGCACCGAAATTCTGATTCATGTCGGCATTGATACCGTCAAATTGAGCGGGGAAGGCTTTGAAGCACATGTGACGAGCGGACAAGCCGTCAAACAAGGCGAACTGCTTCTTACATTTGATCTCGATTACATCAAGCAGCATGCCGCATCCGCTGTGACACCGGTTATTTTCACAAATGTATCTGAAGAAGATATGAAGCACATTCAAATGAAGTAAGAAAGTCCCCCCTGATGCGGGGGACTTTTTCGCCAACATAATGAAAGCGCTATCAAAATAAAATTTGAAATAAGGTGTTTTCATTTGATTTACGAATGATATGAATATGCCTCATCCTATCATCATGAAAAGGGGGATTCATTTGAGAAAATTGATCGCGTTCCAAATTTTAATCGCTTTGGCTATTGGCGCAGTGGTCGGCCATTTTTTTCCTGATTTCGGGATGGCGCTGAGGCCTGTCGGAGATGGGTTTATTCGTTTAATTAAAATGATTGTCGTGCCGATTGTGTTTTCTACCATTGTCATCGGAGCTGCAGGAAGCGGAAGCATGAAAAAAATGGGCAGTCTCGGCATCAAGACAATCATTTGGTTTGAAGTGATTACCACATTGGTATTGGGGCTTGGACTTGTATTAGCGAATGTCTTAAAACCGGGTGTCGGGCTTGACCTCTCCCATTTGGCGAAAAAAGATATCAATGAACTTTCCGGCTACACAGACAAAGTTATTGATTTCAAACAAATGATCCTCGATATTATTCCTACAAACATTATTGATGTCATGGCCAGAAATGATTTGCTTGCCGTTATTTTCTTTGCGATTTTGTTTGGTGTCGCCGCGGCCGGCATTGGCAAAGCCTCTGAACCAGTGATGAATTTCTTTGAATCCACCGCTCAAATTATGTTCAAACTCACGCAAATCGTTATGGTGACTGCTCCTATTGGCGTGTTAGCCCTGATGGCAGCCTCTGTAGGCCAATATGGCATCGAACTCCTCCTCCCTATGTTTAAACTGGTTGGCACGGTATTCCTTGGTCTGTTCCTGATCCTCTTTGTCCTCTTTCCGCTTGTCGGTCTCATCTTTCATATTAAGTATTTCGAAGTGTTAAAAATGATATGGGATCTGTTTTTGATCGCATTTTCCACCACCAGCACCGAAACCATTCTCCCCCAGCTGATGGACAGAATGGAGAAATACGGCTGCCCGAAACGAGTGGTATCATTTGTCGTTCCCTCCGGCTTGTCACTGAACTGTGACGGCTCCAGCTTATATTTATCGGTTTCCTGTATTTTTCTGGCACAGGCCTTTCATGTAGACATGACATTGTCTCAGCAGCTGCTGATGATGCTTGTGCTTGTCATGACAAGTAAAGGCATTGCAGCTGTTCCGTCCGGCTCGCTTGTTGTTCTTCTGGCAACAGCCAATGCTGTAGGGCTTCCTGCTGAAGGCGTCGCCATTATTGCGGGCGTTGACCGTGTCATGGACATGGCGAGAACGGGTGTGAACGTACCGGGGCATGCGATGGCCTGCATCGTGGTGTCAAAATGGGAAAAGGCCTTCCGCGAAAAAGAATGGGCCTCTGCAAACGGACAAACCGAAAGCGTATAAAAAAAAGAACACCTCATTCCCGAGGTGTTCTTTCGATTATTCAGCAGCAGCGTGCTCTTCTTTTTCAATCGCTGCCAGTCTTGCGTTCACTTCTTCTTCTGTCATATTGTGCTCTGAAACATACAGGTTTCTTGGGTTCGTGCGGCATTCGTGGCTGCAGCTGCGCATATATTTATACTCATTTTCCGGTGTGCATATCATTTTTTTGTTGCAAGATGGATTTGCGCAGTTCACATAACGCTCACACGGTTCACCTGTAAAGTAGTCTTTTCCGACAATCACATGCTCGACACGGTTGACAGGCACGCTGATTCTTTCATCGAAGACGTAGCATTGGCCGTCCCACAGCTTGCCTTGAACCTCAGGATCTTTTCCGTATGTCACGATTCCGCCGTCAAGCTGTGCTACATCTTCAAAGCCTTGCTTCACCAGCCAGCCTGAGAATTTTTCACAACGCACGCCGCCTGTGCAGTACGTTAAAATCTGTTTGCCTTCAAGCATGTCTTTGTGTTCTTCGATCCATTCAGGCAATTCACGGAAGGCCTCGATGTCAGGACGGACTGCTCCTCTGAAATGGCCAAGGTCATACTCGTAATCATTACGCGCGTCGATTACAATTGTGTTTGGATCCTGCATTTTCTCATAAAATTCTGCAGGCTTCAAATGCTGACCTGTTGTTTCGTTCGGATCCACATCATCTTCAAGACGAAGCGTTACAAGCTCTTTTTTATGACGGACAAAGATTTTTTTGAACGCATGGTCTTCTGCTTCATCAATTTTAAATACCATGTCCGCAAAACGAGGGTCAGCTTTCATTGTTTCCATATATTTTTCAGTCTGCTCAACCGTACCTGATACCGTACCGTTAATTCCTTCAGAAGAAACAAGGATACGGCCTAGCAAACCAAGCTCCTTACAAAAAGCCAGATGCTGCTCTCTAAACGCCTCTGGATCTTCAATCGGAACATATTTATAGTAAAGTAATACTCTGTATTGTTTTTCCATGATTTAAACACCCTGTTCAATTATAGTTAGTTGCTATGCACACTCTTACTATATCATACAGGAAAATGCCGCAAAGATGAACATATCCGCACAGACTGATAAAAATATCCAAGCTCTTACAAACCCACGCGGCACAAGGGTTTATTAATAATCAATGGTATTTTCCATTAACTTACTAATGAAGATAGTTGTCTGAAAACTATCAGATAATAAGTTGAACTGACCCCTGTAGTATAACAGGAGGACACTGCTCACTTGATAATGACTGATGGCGTGATATGCTCCAGCCAAATGACACCGTCATATTGTTCCTTTAGGATCATCTGCTCCTCCATGAACCCCCAATACAATGCTGTCCGCGGGGTATACATCCACGAAGTGCCTTTCTTGTTTTTTGTATGGAGAAAATCAACAAAGACAGCTGGATGGTCCGCAGTTTTCAGCAAAGCTTCGAGACTTCCAGACGGCGGCGGGCTTGTGACCGGCGTAACCGTCTTATTATCGGAGCTATCCAGACTCGTACCTGAGTAAGCATAAATGCCAATCGTATATGTTTGTTTTTTCAGCCGCTCCGGCAAATAATCCCCCATGTTAGGGCCGTTTAGCTGTATCCAGTCCTTTATCATTTTGGTATTCTGTTTGCGAAGATGGTAATTGTGGCCCCAGACAATGATCTTCTTTTTCGGATAAAGGGTTTCCGCAACCCACTGAAATTGTTCAGCCATCATGCGGTCTCTCATAAAAAATGAAAAATCCTCAATATTCTCCGGATAATCCTCTAGTTTTTCTTTCATTTCTTCCAGCATATACATTTCCATTACGTCAATTCTCAGCTGAAGGGAATGCATAAACATCTCATAAGCTTTCGGCTCTTTCGGGAGGTGGGCTTTTAACTCTGAAGCATGTGTTTCAGCGAACTTGATCAGCTCCTGATAGTTTTTCACAAGCGCTTCTTTCTTTTGCGTAAATTCATCAAACGTGTTGCTGTTAGTCACCAATGTTGAAAAGTCATTTTCTGATTGGGAGAGCAGCTCTGCTTTTTCAGGGTCCACCGCTTTTACCCATTGGTTTGCAGCATCATTGAATGAATTCTTCATGCTTTGAATATCAAATCCAGTAAGGATAAGCGGATCACCTTTCTCTTTTTGCTCTTTCATGTAATCAAACAGTTCAACGACATCTTCTGTGTGCCAAACGGCGTAAATGGAGTTTTTCATCGTGCCCTTAGAGGTTAATTGATCCATGTTAAGGTAGGATGCATTTGTATCAGGAAAGCCAGACTCAAAGGCCAATACATCGTATCCCAGTTCTTCGTGGAGGTATTTGATCATTCTGACCTTTGTTGCATTGATTTCGCCAGCGCCATGTGTAGTTTCTCCTAACTGAACGATTCGTTTTCCTTTCAGCACCTTCTTCAAAAATCGAAGGTCTTTGTTTGAAGCATCGGAAGCATCCAGCGGATGTGCATGTCGTTCAATCCAGCGATTCCAATGTTTTTCTTCAGAAGCAGCTCGGGCGGAGGCTGAAAAAGAAGTAAACACCAGACAGACAATCAGCAGCGGCAGAGCCGTTTTCACTATCATTCGTTTCAATTCTATCTCTCCTTTTCTGCAAAGTTCTCTAGTAGTTACGAGATTGATACAGAAAAAGTTTCCTTTTTTCACCAACAAAAAAAGCTTCTCTATTGAAAGAAGCTTTAGCTGGATCCCCTCATCACCTGATGAAAGTAAAACCGATACGTATTTCGTAAAAATGTTTCAACCGGAAGCTGCACATCCGCTTGGTATTTGCTGATGATGAACGGAAAACGCTCGATTCCTTTCTCGCGCAAATCACTCGCTTGCTCTTCATCTGTTGCCTTTTCTTGCAGAACCGCTTCAACAATTGGCCAGCACGCTTCCCGCACTTGCCGCAGGACGGCTTCATCTCCGGTGTTCTGATAATCTGTGATCCAGCTGATGATTTGTTTCTCCATGAGTTTCACCTTTCTTCAAAAAAAGAGGCGCTGCAGTTTATGCAAGCTCCTCTTTTTATTCTTCGTAACCTATCAGTTCTCCGACTTGGACTTCCTGGCCTTCTGTTAAATTGGCGGACGGCTGGAACGCGTCTTTTTCAAAAATCAAAATGACGGTTGAGCCGAATGAAAAGTATCCAAGCTCCTCGCCGATCTCCAGCTCGTCCCGTGTACTCGTCTGTACGATAGAATTAATATTCATCGCGCCGACAGGAATCATCAGGACATTTCGAGTACCGCCATTCAGCTCGTACACAAACCGGTAATTTTTCGACAGCACATCTTTTCCGTATTTTAACCCTAATTGATTTACCGGATATGAGCGATTTCCAAGCTCGGCCAGCTTTTGGTACCTACAGCTGATCGGGGAATGGAAACGGTGGTAATGCCGCGGGCTTAAATACAGCACCACAAAGTATCCGCCGTTGTATTGATGGTCTGCGCTTTTACAGCCGGTCAGCTCAGCGAATGAGTAATCTTTTCCCTTTACCGTAAAGGTTTGATTCGGGTTGATTTTTCCCACTGTCTGAACCACCCCGTCAACAGGGCTGACTACCGCATGAGCCTCTTTTGACACCGGGCGGCGCTCCAGATTAATCTGTCGAATGAACAATTCGGACAGCGAACCGTAATCAGCGGCCGTACCGTCCACATCATCCCAATTCAGCCGAAAATGTTTTGAGAAAAGCGGAATGACCGGTTTGCTGATTTTAGACTCACAAAATCCTTTAATCAGATAGGATGACAGACGATGATTCGTCAGCTCTATCAATGATCGATACAGAATCTTTACAGCCGTATTAAACATGAATAATCCCTATAACCCTTCCGATTGTAATAAAAATAAAGCACCATAAAAAGGCGCCGATTGCCGCAAACGTAATATACGTTTTTAAGTTCATTTTGCCGATTCCCGAAAAATAACACGTTACATGTCTGACGCCGGGAATGAAATAACCAAAAATAAGAGAATATGGGCCGTATTTATTCATCCATTTTTCTACTTTCATCATTCTCTTTTCTTTTAATCCGACCCACTTGCCGTACTTGTCGATAAACGGGCGCCCGGCTTTTCTGCCGATCATGTAGCTGATCAGCATACCTAACAAAGCCCCGACAAAGCTGATCAAAACCGAAAGCTCATAATTCAGCACGTCAGTATGCGTGAAGTAACCAACAACGGTCATCATTACTTCATCTGGAATCGGCAGTCCAACAATCCCTAGAACCAGCATCAAAAAAATAGCGATATAACCGTAATCCGCTATGAGCTGCTGAACTAATTCCATCTCTCAGACTCCAGGTTTTCTGCCGCATGTTTTTTAAAGTGAGGGAATTTTATTTTACTCACCATTAAATATGAAAGTCCGCAAGTGCCGATTGCCAGCAGGATCGGGTTATAGACAAAGCTTAGAATCACGAGACACATGCCCGCAAATGGAATCGGCATTCCGATAAAGGTCGGGAGCTTGCTTTGCTCAATGTTAAATTTAGAGAGGCGAAGCATTCCGCAAATGCTGTACGTCAATGCGCATAAAATCCCGATAAACGGAAGGGCGTATAATGAGACACTGTACGCAAGCATAGAAGGAGCCACACCAAATGTCACCAGATCAGCAAATGAATCCAGTTCTTTTCCCATATCAGAAACGGCATTCAGCTTACGTGCTGCCATCCCGTCAAAGAAATCGAGAAACATGCCGGTAAAAATGAATAGCACTGCTGAATGAATGTTGTGATATAACAAGGAATGAATCGCCAGCAGTCCGCAAGTAAAGTTTCCTATCGTAATCATACAGGGGATATAATTCACAGTGTAACCAAACCTCCAATTGTAAAACCATCTATCTCATTCGACGATATGGATCGAATAGCGTTACAGGAAAAATTTTCTCTACTAAGCATGATAACATAGAATGCCCCCAAAAAAGCAGCACTCAAATTCTATTATTATACAACATTTGTTACCTTTTGAACAATGAATGCCAATCTTTTCATGTTTCTTACTATATTATTCCCCGCTTAAAAAGGACAAGACGCGTTGATTGACGTACTCTGGCTGCTCCAGAGATAACAGATGTCCTGCGTTCTTTACGATTTCAGCCTGAATTCCCGGCACCAATACTGAAGCCCGTTCTAAAGCCATTTGCTGATGGTACATGACCTCGTACTCACCGAACATCAGAAGTATCGGGACCGTTATCGATTTTAATTCCCGGTCTGTGAACACGTACGGAAAGCCATTTGCTGTCGGCTTCAGGCTTCTTTGTTCATCCTGCCATTCCACGCCCGTTACAATTTGTCTTTGCAGCACAGGATGCAGATCATAACGGCTATCTGTAATCCACTTAATATATGCATTAGCTCCTCTTGATCCTGTAAGCCCTGCAGCGTATTTATAGACATCCGGATGAAATGAAATAAATGCTTCAGCGGGACTCATAACAACCGCCCGCTCTACTCTTTCAGGCGCTTGGAGCAAGAAATTCACGATATGGGATCCGCCAAGCGAAAGGCCTGCCAGGTGTGCCGTCTCAAGTCTAAGAGAATCAAAGACGTCTTTCAGCCATTCTGCGCAATCAGCTCTCGTATCCAAAGCAGCTGATGGGATACTTTTATTTTTGTCTCCTATTATATCGACCGCATATGTACGATATTGACTGCTCCACTCCGCGATATTCGGATACCACATAGCAGAGCTGAAGAGGCCCCCGTGAAGCAAAATGAGCGAAGGTGCGTCCTTTGGCCCACTTGCAATAATATGTGTTTTTCCAAAACGAGTAGAAACATATAATGCTTCCGACTCAATCGGCCACAAAGAAAGGCTTTGATCATATGCCTGGTAAAAGCGAAGGCCGCTTTCAGCCGCGGCAAGCTGCATCGAATCTTGTGTCATCTTCTTCTTTTTCCTCCGGGTTTGATTGATATAAAATAAAGGATAATGCCCCTTTTGTCTCGTAAGAAAAAATACCTATTTCTTATTATCTCATATTATAAATTTCCAGTATATATCTTGTCTTCCTGTAAAAATAAAAAAAGGCAATTTCCCTTAAAATCAGGAAAACCGCCTATTCTTTGAAAACTAAAGGAATGATCTTATCTTTTTTATCCTCTGTTATTGAGATGTGATGGGTTACTGATGTTTCCCCCTTCGTCAATGCGACTGAGTAGTCACCTTTTTTGCCTGTATCCCATTTGATGTCTCCGTTTTTATCTGTTTTACCGAGTATCTCGCCAATCTCTGTACTCGGCTCCTGGTCTGAGACCGGTGCTTTGACAATCGTCACTTGAACCGCTTCGACGGGCAGCCCCTTGGCATCCTCCACATGAAGAGTGACAGGAATAGCCGTTTCTTTCTGAGCAGAATGCGTCTGTGAACTGCATCCGCATAAAAACAAAATAGACATGAAAATAGCTAGTTTGCTGTATTTATTGATTTGCCCAATATTGAATATTGTTGAATACATCGTTCGTCACCCTTGTTCCCAAGTTATATGACGATCCCCCGTTCGTGTGAATCGCAATAGCTGTCTGCCCTGTATCACTGTAGTTTCGATACACAGGCGAGCCGCTTTGGCAGCCGTACGTATCGGTTGTATAGGTCAGCTTATACGTTTCAGCAGAGCGAATCGGCTTTGTATCAGACCACATCGTGCCAAATACCTTGTCACACGGGTATCCTGTCACTGACGAGGAAAGGCCCACGGGACTGCTGCTGTTTGTTGTCCTATAGCCGTACCAGCCAACCGTGTTTCCCGGAGAACCGTTTAATTTAACAGCTCCGTAATCATAATTGGTGTTTTTGCTTTCCGTCCATCCTTTGACGGAGTAAAACATCGTGCCTGAATAAGTTCCGTAAGGATATGAGGAATCATTGCGCCCTGGTGCAGCGGTTATCGACGAAGCCCATCCGTGATCCTGGCTGTACACACAATGTCCAGCCGTTACGACTGTATTCGGATTGACTAAAAATCCGGTACATCCATAAGTGCTTGAGGTGTTGGGATACTTGATTGACAGTTGAACAGTTGCTCTGTAAGGAAAAGACGTTGTACTGGAGATTCTGGTGCGTTCATCGGTTCCGATGATACTTGAAGGCTGTAAGGTTTGAATGTTTTTTTCCAGTTCCGTTTGGCCGTAAAGCGATTTACTTGTTTTCCCGGTTCCCTCATAAGGGGCGGAAACCTGTTCTTCTTTTGACGTTTGGTTTTTCGTGGCATCAGCTTCTTTACCGGTATTCGATACAGAAATTTGCGGGTTCTCTGCCGCTTTTGCCGGTACGCCAAAAGATACCGCCGCTGCCAATACCAAGCACAAAACCGTTAAGTAAGAGAACCATCGTTTTCTGAATGTTGGAACTAATTTCATTTTGTCATCTCCCTCCTTTTGTGTCAACCACCCTAACAGATGGAAGACTTTTACATTATAATCACGTTTCCGTTTCTTATGATAAAACTTTTATCGGGAATGAAAAAAACAGGCCTTGTCAAGACAAGGCCCACTTAAACTCTATTTTATAGATAGCTGATCCAATGCTTTCTTTGCATTCTCTCTTGCTGTTTCAACTGTATCCGCCGCAGAAAGCGCAACCGCCATACGGCGTCCGGCTTTCGTTATCGGTTTACCAAAGACGCGAACTTGTGTCTTTGGAACTTCCAGTGCGTTTTCCAGTCCTCCAACAGTGTAATCCGCTAATTCTTCCGGTGCTTTGAGGGGACGGCTGGCGCCAGGAGATAGCTGTGTGATTTCTGTAATCGGAAAGCCGAGAATCGCCCGGACATGCAGCGCGAATTCCGACAAATTTTGCGTCACCAACGTGACAAGACCCGTATCATGCGGACGAGGAGACACCTCACTGAAATACACTTTATCCTTCGCAAGGAACAGTTCCACGCCAAACAGGCCGTACCCGCCAAGCTCATCGGTAATGGTTTTTGCAATATGCTTGGCTTCTTCCATTTGCTGCTCCGTCATATGATGCGGCTGCCATGATTCGATATAGTCTCCGTCCTTTTGCACATGACCGATCGGCTCGCAAAATGTCGTGCCATTCACCGCACGTACGGTTAAGAGCGTAATTTCTGATTCGAATGGGATAAACTCCTCAACGATTACGCGTCCGTTTTTCACACGCCCGCCTTCCATCGCCGTCTCCCAGCAGCTCTCTAAATCCGCTTCAGAGCGGCACACGCTTTGGCCTTTTCCAGAAGAACTCATCAATGGTTTAACGACACAAGGAAAACCAATCTGAGCTGCCGCTTGTATAAATTCATCATATGTATTCGCAAATTCATAGCCAGCCGTCGCAAGTCCGAGCGTTTCCGCCGCAAGCCGTCTGATGCCTTCCCGATCCATCGTCAGCTTTGCCGCACGCGCATTCGGGATGACGTGAAATCCTTCCTCTTCAAGCTTCAGCAATTCATCTGTCGCAATCGCCTCAACCTCAGGCACAATCAAATCCGGCTTTTCTTTCTCAATGATGGTTCTGATCTGCTCGCGGTCCAGCATATCAACGACATAACTGTTATGCGCGACCTGCATCGCCGGAGCATGCTCGTAACTGTCAACTGCCACCGTCTGTACCCCAAGACGCTGGGCTTCAATCACTACCTCTTTTCCTAACTCACCTGAACCTAACAACAAAACCTTCTTTGATTGATACATCTTTGCCCCTCCTATCTGTTTCCCAACCATTATAACTGAAATATTCGAAAAATAAATTTTTATTAAAATAGATAAAATTATTATTGAAGAATGAAATTTTTTAAATTCTTAAACGAAAGTAGACCAATAACGGTCTGCTTTCTCTATTCCAAACAGCAACATCATACAAGAAATCCCCAAAAATCATGCTACACTTAACCCAAGACACCACACCGACAGGAGGCATCCCATGCAAAACGAAACCCGAACACTGCAGCTTGATCCGCACCTTAATATAGAAGCCTACCGTTTCAAAGGGATTATGCAAAAATTCCCGAATCACTTTCACGATTATTATGTGATTGGCTTTATTGAAAAAGGACAGCGGTATCTGGCCTGTCAGGATCAAGAATATATCATCAATCCAGGTGATCTTCTCCTCTTTAACCCCCGTGACACGCATAGCTGTGAGCAGATTGACGGGCGGACGCTTGATTATCGGTGTATCAATGTGATGCCGGATGTCATGGAGAAGGCGGTGAAAGAGATTACTGGTGCCGGGCATCTCCCATATTTCTCCCAGCATGTGTTATTCCGCCACGAGCTGACAACCAGCCTGCAGGAATTGCATATTTTGATATCCAAGGAAAAACAGGCTTTGCGCAAAGAGGAGCTGTTTCTTCATCTTCTTGAAGAGCTGATCCGCCATTATTCTGACGTCACATTCCTCAGCAGCATTCCCGAACCGTCCGACGAAGTCAAAATGGTTTGCGAATTTTTAGAAGAGCATTATGCCGAGAACGTTACGCTCAACGATTTGAGTGAACTAACAGGCTGGAGCAAGTATCATTTATTGCGTTCATTTACAAAACAAAAAGGAATTACCCCTAATAGCTACCTGGAGACAATCCGGATTAATCAAGCGAAAAAACTCCTGGAACAAGGGGTTAGACCGATTGATGCGGCATTTCAGACAGGATTCAGCGATCAGAGCCATATGACAAAGTTTTTCAAACGGCAGGTGGGGCTGACACCGAAGCAATACATGAAGATTTTTGAAAAGGAGCTTCAAAGATGAGCATACAAAGAGAAACTTCCGGGCATATCGCAGCCATTGTGACCATTCTGATTTGGGGGACGACCTTTATTTCGACAAAGGTTCTTCTGGATGACTTCACTCCAATGGAAATATTATTTTATCGGTTTTTGTTTGGCTTTATTGCGCTTATTCTCGTACGTCCCAAAATAATTCCGTTCAAAAATTGGCGGCAGGAGCTGTTATTTGCCGGGGCAGGTTTATTTGGCGTAACCTTATACTTTCTATTAGAAAATATAGCTCTCACCTATACATATGCATCCAATGTCGGCATGATCGTATCCGTTATTCCGATGATCACTGCGGTGCTGGCCCATTTTCTGCTTGAAGGCGAAAAACTGCGGCTGACTTTTTTCATTGGATTTGGGGCAGCACTGATCGGGCTTTTATTGATTACGTTCAACGGCAATGTCGTACTGCGTCTGAATCCGTTCGGAGACATCATGGCAGTCGGGGCCGCTCTCGTGTTCGGAGGCTACTCGATTTTCATGAAAAAATTAAGCGCTTACGATTATCACATCATCGAGCTGACACAGAGAGTGTTTTTATACGGTTTGTTGTTTATGGTTCCCCCTTTATTTTTGTTCGACTTCCATTTTGACCTGAGCCGATTTTCATCCGCTTCAAATGTACTCAACATGCTCTTCCTCGGCATCGGTGCTTCCGCCCTGTGTTTCGCAACATGGAATTACTCAGTCGGTGTGCTCGGTGCCGTAAAATCTAGCGCGTATATTTACATGGTCCCGGTCATCACAATCACAGCCTCCATCCTGATCCTGCACGAAAACATGACATGGATCGCTCTTCTAGGAGGTGCACTTACGCTTCTAGGCCTCTACATTTCAGAGCTGAAACCGAAAGCGAAGCTGATGGGGAACGGAAGTAATATGGATGCTTAACGGCATCCATTTTTTATTTTGTCATACGTTTGCCACCTATAAATGAACGCGATCTAATAAAGGAGGAATCGAAATGGTTGATGAAATGGTCTTAATCACACAGCAATGGCTGAACGATACGTACAGCGGCAAACATGGGTATAACCCAGTAGAAGAGAGCGGGAAAACTGGGTGGGATACGATCTACGGTCTGACTCGGGCTCTTCAAATTGAACTGGGTATCTCAGAACCAGCTGATAACTTCGGGCCGACAACACAGCGCTTATTTAAGCCTCTTAAACGCCAAGCTCCAGATTCAGAACCAAGCAACATGAATTTTATTTTACAGGGGGCTTTATGGTGCAAAGGCTTTAATCCCGGCGGTTTTACAGGCGTCTTTTATGAAAAAACAGAAAATGCGGTGAAGGAATTTCAGAAAGCTGCCGGACTGACAACACAGGATGGGATAGTCACCACGTTGATTATGAAAGCCTTATTGGACATGAGCGCTTTTAAGCTGGTGTCTGGGGGCGATTCAAGAATCCGCCAGATTCAACAAAACTTAAACCGGGACTACAATGACTACATCGGGTTAATGCCTTGTGACGGGCTATATGGCCGCGATACAAACAAAGCTCTTATTTATGCCCTACAAAAAGAAGAAGGCATGAGCACAAGTGTTGCTAATGGATTTTTCGGAAACGGCACAACAAGTTTATGCCCTACTTTAACTCCCGGCGATTCAAGAACAGGCTTTGTTTTAATTGTTCAGTACGCCCTTTATTGCAATGGAAAATCATTCGACCCTGGTGAGTTTGACGGCAAATATGGTGTCGGTGTTGTTTCAGCCGTTAAAGCATTTCAAGAGTTCATGTGCCTGCCGCAAACAGGTTATGCAGATATGCCGACCATTAAAGCTTTATTATCAAGCTCAGGAGACACAACACGCGCCGCTTCAGCTTGTGACACCGCTACTATTATAACGGCAGAAAAAGCTCAAACACTGCGGAATAGCGGTTATAAAACGGTTGGCAGATATTTGACCGGAAATGTGCGGACAAGCAATGGCCTCACATCAAAAGCCCTGACATCTAAAGAACTTGCAGTTATTCTTGATGCCGGATTAAAGGTCTTTCCAATTTATCAAGACGGCGGTTATGAATCTTCTTATTTTGTAAAAGACCAAGGCACAAGAGATGCATACAGTGCTGCTTCAGCGGCTCGAAGATTAGGATTCCCGTCAGGCACGACCATTTATTTTGCCGTCGACTTTGATGCATACGATTATGAAGTAACCGATAAAATCATCCCTTATTTTCAAGAGATCAAGTCAGCGTTTACAAAAATGCAGACATTTTCAACCGCACCTAAATATGAAATTGGAGTTTACGGACCCAGAAACATTTGTATCCGTACTTCAGAAGCAGGACTGACAAAATATAGTTTTGTGGCAAATATGTCAACTGGATTTAGCGGCAATCTCGGCTATCCGATGCCAAACAACTGGGCCTTTGATCAATTTTATGAAGGAACAATCGGAAGCGGCTCTGGAAGCATCGGGATTGATAAAGACGGCTTTTCAGGAAGAGACTCAGGCGTAAGCCACGTGAATCCGCCGTCTGATCCGGTATATGATGCAAGACTGCGTACACTGACAGACATTTTATCTACCATTCCGGCTTTAGAAAATCTATCAAATCTTGCAAACGCGATGTTTGAATTTGATACGACAGAAACCATTTTTACATCACCTGAGTTGGATATCATTCTATCCACTTCACTACTGGCAACCATACCAAGTGAAGGTTCACCAAACACAATTACCATTACAAATGGTAAACCAGGTGCCTATATCACAGGCTTATTAGGCGACACCCAAACGTCTCTCACTGCGTCACAAATCGACTCTTATCAAAACCTTTTAAACAGTCTCAGCTTATCAGTGCGCAATGGATATTTGGAGATTTATATTAATCCAACTGCTGAATCGTTAAACATTCAAATTAAAATCTATACCCCTGATATTCCAGTAGGTGACAGTACTACAACTGGACTTACGACTACGATTACGTTTAAAATAAAACAGAAGCACTTTACTTTACCAGATACTGAGGAAGTATACTCACCAGATTGGGAATCTACTCTTGCTCATATAACATTTGGAGTGGCTGCTGTATTAGGGATCGCTGCCTTGATAACAGCTATACCTGAAACCTTAGCAGTAGGAGGAGCCGTAGCTTTTATAAGTGCGTTTTTAGCTTTATTCCCTTCTGCAAATAAATAATATATCAGCACTACATGGGTCTATATCATTTCTCATGTAGTGCTTTACTTTTAAGGAGGATACTGATGACTCTAAATCAACAAACATTTAAAGAAACCTTAAAAACAGCTGAAACAATTACACAGTACAAGGAAAACGATAAAGAACTCCTGATTTTCCTAAACAAACAGGATTCCATCATGTTGAATCAGCTAAAAGTTTTCTTTAGCGAGCCCCAGCTGACTCTTATACATAGTATAAAAACTGTGATCTATGGCACTTTAGTTACTTTATTTTTATATTTTACAACGAATGAATTACCCCACGCAGGGAGTTTACTTGCTAGGTTATTTTTTGTTGTTGTCGGATTTATCTGGCTGGCATCTTGTTTTAAAAATCCTAAAACCATTCAAATCTCTCAAAACTTCAAACAAAAATCAGAAAACGCCCGCATTGTCGGAATGATTGACTTCGTATTAGAACAAAAATACAAAAAAAGCATCTCTGAATAATCCCGAAATCAGAGATGCTCAATCTCTGCCCTCATCCCTTCTCTATCACAGCCACACTGTCACGCGTGGCCGCTGCGGGCTCCCTCAGCAACACATTCATCACACTCGCCAGCACGAGCATTCCAATCGACACATAAAAAGCCATTGTATACTCACCCGTTACAGTATAGATGACGCCAGGCACATACGCGCCGAGTGCCGATCCGATTTGATGGGCAAGCGACAGCCAGCCGATCATGAGGCCGATCGAGTAGTTTTGAAAGTACTGGGTAGCGAGCATTTGAGTCGGCGCTACCGTGGCGAAGTCCACTAATCCAAACAGAATCGCAAAGGCTAAAAGCAAGTAGGGCTCGTGGCTGTAAATCAGAATCACGATCGACAGCGCGCGTACCGCATATAAAAAGCACAGGATTTTCCGGCTGCTCCACCGGTCCGCTACAATTCCAGACAGTAAGATGCCAGCGATATTAAAGCCGGCAAGCAGACTGACAGCGGCACTTGTGACTGTCGTTGAAAAGCCGTGATCGTGAGAAAAGGGAATCAAATGGGTATCCATCAGCCCCACGGTCGTAAATCCGCAGATCAAAAACGGCAAAATCAAAAACCAGAATTGCCTCATCCGAAACATTCCGGTCACTGAAAGAGCAGTTGTATTAGGCGCTGTTTCTTTTTCCACAGCAGCCAGCCCGCCGATCGGCTCTGCATTCTTTTCTGAAGGATTGTTCCGCAGCATCAGCAGTGCAGCTGGAAAGACAATCACGATTAACAGCAAGCCCAACACCACCACCGTCAGCTTCCAGCTAAACCAATGAATCAGCATGAGTGAGCCGGGAACGAGAAGCATTTGCCCAGCCCCAAAGCCTGCTTCCATGATTCCAAAGGCTAGTCCCCTCTTTTTGCTGAACCAATTGACAACCAACACACTTGCTGCCACATTCGATGCTCCGCCCACTCCAAGCGAGACGCCCAGCCCGTAAAGCAGAAACAGCTGCCAAGGCGAGGTGACAAAGCATGTTAAGAAAATGCAGACTCCTGTCAGTAACGAACTCCATGACAAAACAGCCCGAGCACCCCATTTGTCCACAAGCCGCCCAATCACCGGCTGTGATATGCCGTAGACAATAAAGCTTATCGTTGAAATCAGCGAGATGGTGCCTCTATCCATTGAAAACTGCCGTTCCCATGGCTCCACAAATGCACCAAACGACAGGCGCACCCCCTGAACGGCCAATAAGATCAAAAAGGTGATGGAAACGATGATCCAAGCATAGTGCAGTCTTTTCATGACAACTCCAGATCCCACCGTTCTTCTGTCAGACGCTGTCCCCATAATGGCGCTTCTTTTTTCACTTCACTTACCCTGAATCCAAATTTTTCGTAGAGCGGACGGGCCTCAGCCATGGTGCTCACCGTCCAAAGAAAAATGCGTTCAAATCTCATGTCCCGGCAGTATGCAACCAGATGCTCCAGCAATTGAGTGCCGAGCCCCCTTCCTCGAAAAGCGGCATCAACAAGAAACCATCTGAGCTGCACTGTCTTTTCATCATGTTTGACCAACCCGACAGAGCCGGCAAATTTCCCTCCGCTTTCTGCAATCCATATTTTTTCGATTTCAGCATCAAATGTCTCATGAAGATAAGCTAAAAACGTGTCGTCCCAGCCATGAGCCTCCTCATAAAAGTGTCTCTGTTTTTCAATGAGAAGCTGAAGATCATCCGAAAGAAAATAATCTCTAATCGATATGTCTGACGTTCTGGAAGAAAGCGACTGTGAAAGGATCGCCTCAATTTCTGCCATCGCCTCCGCAAGCTTGTGCTGATCCTTTTGGTCAATTTCCTTCAGCATCAGTTCTACTTGTTCGTTGGCTTTCTCCTCCAGCTTTTTATAAATCGTTTTCCCCGTTTCCGTGACATAAATATAATGGTGGCGAGCGTCATCTTTGCTCTTCTGTTTATAGATCAAATCTTCTTTTTCAAACTGCTTCAAAATCCTGCTGACATATCCCCGATCAAGCCCTAGCTTATCCTGAAGGGCTTTTGCCGTACAATTAGGCGTATTATAAATCTCAAATAAAATCCGTGTTTCTGTTAAGGAAAACGGGCTGTCGTAAATGTGCTCATTAAGGAAGCCAAGGACATTTGTGTAAAATCGATTGAACTTTCTGAATTTTAATCCGACAGTTGATTCACTGGTTTTCAAACTCATCCCCACTTTCTTATATCGTTGATTAAGCCAATTATAATCAATGATAGTTGCCTTAGTCAACGATATGTTGGAAAGTGGGGCATTTTTATTTTCCTGATGCTTTCCTTTTCCTGATCACAATCAATGTGATAGAGGATAAAGCCAGTGAAACCAAGCTATAGATAACAGCCCATCCTAAGAATGATTCGTTAAAAATGGTAAAAGTGAACACTAGCGAAATGATCAAACTAAGCACCGGCATCAGATACACGTTTTTACAAACACAAGTCCCGGCTACCGATAACAATATAATCCCTAAAGGCAAAATACCAAATGCGATATCTAATTCATCCACCTGCAACAGCCTCCCTCCAGATTTTTATGCGGCTCGTAAAAAAACATAACTGCAATATGAAAAGGATAATATTCACTTTTTTCAAGATCCAATTTGAAAATTACCCGTTTACATTCACTCCGGACTATGATAATTTAAGAAAGCGCTATCATGATAAGTTAATAGCTTGGATGGAGATGAGGAGAGCCAGGAATCAAACCCCTTTTTGACAAGGGGTGTTTTCTGGCTCTTTTTGTTTTTCAGAAAGGAGGCACGCCACACATCCAGCACTAACAGCAAAGGGGGATGATTTTGATGCTTAATACATTTAAACCGGCTCCTCACATTGAGAGACTGGACGATTCAAAGATGGATGCGGCTTACAAACGGCTCAGGCTGCAAGTATTCATTGGTATTTTCATTGGCTATGCAGGCTACTACCTGCTGCGGAAAAACTTTGCCTTCGCCATTCCTTATCTGCAGGAACAAGGGTTTTCAAAAACGGAACTGGGATTGGTGCTGGCCGCTGTGTCCATTGCATACGGCTTCAGCAAATTCATCATGGGCATGGTGTCTGACCGCTGTAATCCGAGGTATTTTCTCGCGACAGGCCTATTTTTATCAGCAATTGTTAATATCCTATTTGTTTCAATGCCTTGGGTGACTTCGAGCGTCACCATCATGTTTATCTTTATGTTTATCAACGGATGGTTTCAAGGAATGGGCTGGCCGCCATGCGGAAGGACGATGGCCCATTGGTTTTCCATTAGTGAACGGGGCACCAAAATGTCGATCTGGAATGTCGCCCATAACATAGGTGGCGGGATTCTTGCACCGCTTGTTACTCTTGGCATCGCGATGTTCGTGACCTGGAAAAGCGTGTTTTTCTTCCCTGCCATCATCGCCATTATCATTTCATTTTTGATTGTTTTATTGGTTCGCGATACGCCTCAATCCTGCGGACTCCCGCCAATTGAAGAGTATCGGAATGACTATCCAAAACACGCTTTTAAAAATCAGGAAAAAGAATTAACAACAAAAGAAATTCTTTTTCAATATGTGCTGAACAATAAATTTCTTTGGTACATCGCGTTTGCCAATGTATTTGTTTATTTCGTGCGGTACGGCGTGGTTGACTGGGCGCCTACTTACTTAACAGAAGCAAAAGGCTTTTCTCCTGAAGATTCGCGCTGGTCGTATTTTCTCTACGAATACGCCGGCATACCGGGAACGATCCTGTGCGGTTGGATCAGTGACCGATTCTTCAAAAGCCGCCGGGCACCGGCAGGCGTCTTGTTTATGGCGGGCGTATTCATTGCCGTATTGGTGTATTGGCTGAATCCCGCGGGCCATCCGCTCGTAGACAACATCGCCCTGATCAGCATTGGCTTCTTAATCTACGGACCTGTTATGCTGATCGGCCTGCAAGCAATTGATCTCGCGCCGAAAAAAGCGGCAGGAACCGCAGCCGGTTTGACCGGATTTTTCGGATACATTGGCGGATCTGCCTTCGCAAACGCCATTATGGGCTTTGTCGTTGACCAGTTTGATTGGAACGGCGGCTTTATCATGCTGATTTCTTCCTGCATTCTTGCTATCGTCTTCTTGGCTCTGACGTGGAATACAGGAAAACGGGCGGAGCACGTTTAAGAAAGAAACATAAAAGATTAATCATTTTCTAACACGCCGTTTACATCATTTTTTTAATATGAAAGACAGGTACTGTTTATCTATAAGGAGGAGAAATCATGCGAAAAAATAGAATACTAGCCTTGGTTCTTCTGTCGCTGGGCTTACTCTCATTTATGGTAACACCAGTGTCGGCAGCGTCAAAAGGAAACCTGCTGTCACCTGACCGTATCCTGACGGTTGCGCATAGAGGGGCTTCCGGATATGTGCCTGAACATACGATCCTGTCTTACGAAACCGCTCAGAAAGTGAAAGCAGATTATATTGAATTGGATCTGCAAATGACAAAAGACGGCATATTGATTGTCATGCACGATGAAAAACTGGACCGTACCACAAACGGAACAGGCTGGGTGAAAGACCATACGCTCGCAGACATTAAGAAACTTGACGCCGGTTCATGGTTTAATGAAGCCTATCCGGAAAAAGCAAAACCACGGTACGCCGGTCTTACAGTTCCTACATTAGACGAAGTATTAGACCGTTTTGGAAAACACGCGAACTACTACATTGAAACAAAATCGCCCGACACTTATCCAGGTATGGAAGAAAAACTGCTCGCTTCATTGCAGAAGCATAAATTACTGGGCAAACACGCTAACCGCGGCCAAGTGATCATTCAATCGTTCAGCAAAGAAAGCCTGGTAAAAGTCCATCAATTACAGCCAAACCTGCCTACCGTACAATTACTGGATGCCAAACAAATGGCGTCCATGACAGATGCTGGCCTAGAGGACATCAAAACATACGCTGTCGGTGCGGGACCGAGTTATAAAGCCTTAAATCAAGAAAACGTCCGCATGATCCGCAGTCACGGCCTCCTGCTTCATCCTTACACGGTCAATACAGAAGCAGATATGCGCCGCCTGCTTGACTGGGGAGTGACAGGAGTGTTTACAAACTACCCCGATGTCTTCCAGCACGTTAAAAAAGACTACAAAAAAAGCTGAGAATCTTAGGATTCTCAGCTTTTTCTTATCGATTTTCACCAATAACAGCTTCTGCAATATTCACCGCATGATCGCCGATACGCTCAAGGTTGCTGATCATATCGACAAAGACGATGCCCGCTTGTCCGGTGCACAGCCCCTCATTCAGACGGATAATATGCTTTTTGCGAAGCTTCCGTTCCATTTTGTCAATTTCATCTTCTTTTTCAATGACTTGCTCAGCTATCTTCACATCATTGTGGTGCAATGCTTCCATGGACGCTTTCACAGTAGAAATCGTCAAATCCATCATTTCCGTTAAATCCGCCATGGCAGATTCAGTGATAACCACACGATGCGCCTGCTGATATTCAATCAGTTCAATTACATTTTCGAAGTGGTCGCCGATTCTTTCAATGTCTCTGACGGTATCCATCAGCATATGATGCTCCTCAGACTCGTGCTCTGAAAGAGAACTTGAAGAAAGCTCGATCAAATAATCGGTAATTTTCCGATCAAGATTGTTAACCGCATCCTCTATCTGATAAGCATTTGCCGCGTATTTTGGCTGTTTTGTCACTAAAAACTGTTTTGTAACTTCCAGCCCCTGCACCGCAAAATTCCCCATTTGCAGCACTTCTTCTTTTGCTTGTCCAAGAGCAATAGATGGGGATTGCTCGATAAAAATCGGATCAAGATGCGACTTGTATTCGACCATTGAATCCTTGCCCGGAATCAGTTTTGTTACGATCAAAGCCAATATCCCGACAAAAGGAAGCTGTATAATCGTATTGGTCGTATTAAAGATTCCGTGTGCGAATGCAATCGTCATCTTCGGATCAAGCCCAATCGATGTCTGAAGCGATAAGATCAATGCTGTGAATGGTTTAAGCAAAATCAGGAAAATCGTTGTCCCGATAAGGTTAAACAGCACATGAGTGGCCGCAGCACGTCTCGCTGCAACAGATGCACCTAAAGACGCAAGAACCGCGGTGATCGTCGTTCCGATATTGTCACCGAATAACACCGGCAGCGCACCGTTAATATCAATCAGACCATCTGAAAATAAACCTTGCAGGATACCAATCGTGGCGCTGGAGCTTTGCACGAGAACCGTAAACAAAGTCCCAATGACAACACCTAGAACCGGATTGGAGCTCATACTAACCGTTAAATCATGAAAGGCCTCAAGTGAACGGAGCGGTTTCATGCCGCCGCTCATTAACTCCAGCCCATAAAACAGAGCCCCGAACCCAAACACTATCTGACCCGCGTTTTGTACATTTTTATGTTTAAAGAAAAACAGTAAAAATCCGCCGACAGCAATAATCGGCAACGCATAGGCCCCTATGTCGATTCCGATAATAAACGCGGTAACCGTTGTTCCAATATTGGCTCCCATAATGACGCCAATGGCCTGGCGAAGCGTCATAAAGCCCGCACTGACAAGCCCAACGGTGATAACCGTGGTTCCGGAACTGCTCTGAATCAAAACCGTCACAATAATCCCCGCCAATACGCCCATTAGCGGATTGCTTGTAAAACGGTCTAAAATATTTCTTAATCTATCTCCAGCCGATTTCTGAAGTCCGTCTCCCATGAACTTAATCCCAATCAGGAAAATACCGAGACCCCCGAGAAATTCGAACAGTAATGTTTGTATGTCAATCGCCAACATGTTCACCTCTGTTTAGACATTATTCAGCAAACTCTCTTCGATTATGTTTCAAGTTCAGATGATTGTAAATAAAACATCCGCTTAATTTACAATAACTTAACAATAAGCCTTATGGTCCTATTAAACGTTTACATTGGTGTAACATTTTTGCGATGAACATGACCAATCGACTACAAAAAACCTTGCGTGATAGCGCAAGGTTTTCTCATCACAGTTATTCTTTCCCACAGAGCTTTCAGTATACCTGCCCAAAGAATAGCAGGCACAGCCGCTGAACGGTTTCCCTAAGAAAATTGGCAAAGGTTTAGCCATACCCAAAACGGGAATGATACAGGAAACACTACTCTTAAAATAGAAAGGAGTATCACCATGAAACAAAAACTGTTACTTTCAGGTCTCGCTGTTTCAACCGTCGGCATCACTTCTTATCTATTAAAAGACCCGTCAAATCGCCAAAAAGCTAGAGAATTCATTCACAGCATGAAAATGAAAATGACCAAACAGCCGGATATGGAAACGTTCCCAGTCGATAAAGCAGGACATCCGCACCCGCAAGATATTGAGGACAACAAAATGGTATCCGAAGGTTCTATGTATCCCGTCCAATATTACGATGAAAAAAAGAAGTAATGAAAAAGCTCTCTTCGATAAGGAAGAGAGCTTTTATATTTAACTTTTCCGTCTGATTCCGCTCATCACAAAACCGCTTTCAGGCAATGACGGCATTCTCGCGAGACTGTAATGCAGCGATTGTTCCGGAACGTCGTATTCAATCTGTTTGACGAGAAAATCCAGGCTTGCTTTCATGACTTCAATAGTAATGCCTTCCCCTGGACAGCGATGCCCTTTCTCCGCGTGACCGCCACCTTGAGGAATCAAATCAAACGGATTTTCCTCCCGCTCCTCAAATCGTTCAGGCCGAAATTCATCAGGGTTGTCCCATAAACGAGGGTCGTGATTCGTTCCATATACATCAAGCAGTACCGATGTGCCCTTCTTAAACTCACAGTTATTCCATTCAAAATCCTTTTTAACAAGCGCCCCTAAAAACGGGCCGAACGGATAATATCTGCGAACCTCCTGCACAAACATTTCTCTTTCCCGGCTGCTTCCAGAACGCAGCCATTCCTTATACTTCGGATGCTTATGAAGCGCCAAAGCTGAAAACACAAGAAAGTAAGAAATGGCGACGATAGGCCGCAGGACATTAATCAGCTCAATGGCGGCCATCCGGGAATCCAGCTGGTTGCCATCTTCTTGTGTGTGAAACGCCATTTCATGCAGTGCTGTTCCGGCAGGTATTTTCAGCAAGCCGGCACGAACATCTTCAATCATTCTTTCAATCCACTCTTCCGCACGCGGCCTTGCTCTTCTTCCCTTCCAATGCCGCGGCCCCACAGCACCGAACGCGTCGACCATATCAATGAAGTCATCCGCTCTCTCTTTGACTTCCGTTTCCTTCAGCGGAACGCCAGCCCAATAGCACGCCACCCTGCATAGGATTTCTTTTGCTTCCTCAAATAACACAACCTGATCCGCCTTCTCCCATCTCGTGACTGCCGCTTCCCACTCCTCTGTCATCAGCTCAGCCAAACGCTTTTGATGCGGCGGTGTCATTAATGACAGAAAAAGCAGCTTCCGATGGATATGCGCGTCGCCATCCATCGTCTGAATCGCATTTACGCCAAACAGCGTTTTCTGCACCCGCTTCGGCAAAGCATTCTGCCGCTGAAACCGCTCCGTATCATAAAACAGCTTCGCTGCCTCAGCACCGGTCATGCAAATAAAGGTTTTTCCCAATAAACGGGCCTGAAACAGGTCTGAGTGATAGCGCTCTGTTCTGTTTTTAATAAACAAATATCCTTCCTGCATCAGCGTCAGGCTGTTATCAAGACTTTTGTCATGTGGAATCTGCTCATTCATATGATTACCCTGCCTTCCTTTTTACCCTCTATTTTCACATTATCTTCCGAATATAAACCCAGTAACAGTATTTGTTTACAAAACCAAATTTAAGCGCTTTTTTCTTATTTTTCAAAGGAAGAACAAAAGAAATAGAGAAAAGGTAGTTGATCAAAACAAAGGGGGAACAAAATGAAGAAATGGATATATGTTGTGCTTGTGTTGAGTATTGCAGGGGTCGGCGGCTTTTCCGTTCAGGCATCATCGTCTGCCCATGAGAAACATCTGAATGTCGGCCAAATGAATGTCGATGACGAATTCAAGGATACGGACGGAACCTTCATTCTTCACGATGTGCAAAAGGACAAGACCTTTGTCTACAACAGAGAACGGGCAAACAAAAGACAAACTCCGCAGTCCACCTTTAAAGTCGTGAACGCCTTAATCGGGTTACAGGTAAAAGCTGTTCGGGATGAATACGATGTCAAACGGTGGGACGGGGTCAAGCGCGAATTCGAATCATGGAACGCGACCATACGCTAGGCTCGGCCATGCGGGAATCCGCCATCTGGTATTATCAAGCATTAGCAAGAGATATCGGTGATGAAAGGATGAAAACATGGCTTCATACTCTGTCATACGGCAATAAGGATATCAGCGGGGGGATCGACCAGTTTTGGCTGCAAAGCTCGCTGACAATATCTCCGCTGGAACAAGAGGCCTTTTTGGAGAAGCTTGTAAAAGAGGAGCTTCCATTTGACAAATCGGTGATGAAAACCGTCAAGCGCATGATGATTCAAGAGGAAGGAGAGCACTACACGCTCTACGGAAAAACCGGAACCCGCCTGACAGATATGGGATTAGGCTGGTTTGTCGGATTCATCAAAACAGAGCATGGCTCGTATATTTTTGTCACCAATGTCGATGATTCCGGTACAAAAGCCAAAAACATCACAGTGGATATCCTGAAAAAGTATGGCCTGATCACATCATAAATGAAGGAGCCCAAGGCAGGGCTCTAAATGTCATGCTCGAAACAATAATGATTCACAAGCTCTTCAATCAAATCATGATCGGGATATTCCCCATTAAATTCAAATTCGATTTCTTCCACAAACTCTCCGTGATGGTACACATGGATGGCTCCATTTTGTCGGACGACGCTAAACTCCGGCTGAAATGTATATCCGCTTCGTTCAATTGCTCCCATTTCTTCCCCGCCTTTCAAAGCAGTAATTCATACACCTCGTTTAATTCCTTGGCCCGTTTTTGATCCTGTTCATTCTGCGCATACTTAATTTCTTTTTCTAATACATGGTTCAAAAAAGACATTTCATTGTCATCTAAGTCTTTTACAAATTCCTCTTCATTCACATACCGCTTCGCCAGCATCTTCTTGCAAATCTGCTGGCAGACTTCATTTTCAAGATGATTTGAAAGTGATTCGCGCAAATAACCGAGTGTAACATCCATTTTATGCACACCTTTCCTTCTGCTATCTTTATCCTATAGCTTGCTAAAATGGGGAAAATCCATACACGAAAAATAAAAAAAGAGACATCCGTGAATGTCTCTTTTTCTATGGTTATTCAGCCGCTCGGCCGCTTTTGGTCAAATTGGCCTGCGTACGTTTGCCAATCCCAAACACATAATAACTAATGACCACAAGCGCTAAGAAAATCACGCCTACAATCAGAGAGATACGAGTATCATCATTAAACCACATACCGACCAGAACCATCAGCAAGAAAGCAATCGTCACATAGTTTGTGAAAGGTGCAAACGGCATTTTGAATGGATGTTTATCTAATGCATCGCCCTTCGCTTTTCTGAATCCGATGTGGCTGATCAAAATGATAAACCAAGGAATCATGCCCGGCAGCACACTTGCACTGTATACATAGACAAAGATCTTCGGAGGCGCGATATAGTTCAGCACAACACCGACAGCCAAACCGATCAGCACCGCAATTGTCCCATACAACGGCACACCATTGCGTGAAATCTTCTTAAAGAATTTCGGTGCTTGTCCATTTACACCCAGTGTATAAAGCATGCGTCCTGCACTGAAAATACCGCTGTTACAGCCGGACATTGCCGCAGTAATGACGACAAAGTTAATAATGCCGGCCGCTGCCGTAATTCCGATTTTCGAGAACGTAGACACGAACGGACTTCCGAGTGAGTTGAGCTCATCCCAAGGATACACGGTCACGATTACAAAAATAGCGCCAATGTAGAAAATCAAAATACGCCAGATAATACTTTGAATCGCACTTCTTAGCGTGTTTTGCGGGTCCTTCGCTTCACCGGCTGTAATCCCGATCAGCTCAACCCCTTGATAGGCCGCAATGACGAGAGACAGCGCAAAGAAGAATCCAGAGAAACCGCCTGCAAAGAATCCTCCATGAGACCACAGATTCGACAAGCCGATCGCATCTCCGCCGTTGCCAAACCCGAAGAAAATAATCCCGAATCCCGCAATAATCATCAAGATAATCGTCACGATTTTAATCATCGCAAACCAAAATTCAAACTCGCCAAACGACTTAACAGAAATTAAGTTCGCCGCACCAAGAATCACCATTGCCACGATACCAGGTATCCAAGCAGGCAAATCCGGGAACCAATACTTCATATATGAACCGACAGCGATAATTTCTGACATGCCGACGATAATCCACTGGAACCAGTTGCTCCATGCTGTCATATAACCTGCCAGCGGATGAATATATTGATGGCCGAATGTCGCAAAAGAACCCGTACTCGGTTCGACATACAGCATTTCACCCATCGCACGCATAATAAAAAAGATAAAAATTCCGCATATTGCATAAGCCAGAAGGACAGACGGGCCAGTCCATGAAATGGTGCTGGCTGAGCCCATAAACAAGCCGACACCGATCGTACCGCCCAAGGCGATCATCTGAATATGACGCGCGCCCAGGCCCCTCTTTAATTCTTTATTTGCCATTCCTCTTCCCCCTCTTACAAAATACTCGAAAATGAGAAAACAGCAGGCCTGCTTGCCTCCACATCTTTCTCACCAATCAGTTATAACAATCAGAAAATTCAAACTTAGAATTGTTATATAATCTCCAAAATTACTTATTTCATCATAATAAATTTCTCTAGAAAATACAATTGTTTTTTTCAGGCAAACACATTATTCAGAGTTTTTAATTAAAACTTCGCTTAAAATATTTTATATAAATATAATGAAATGATTTAAATATGAATAACATATTTCTACCTTAAATTCTCATAAAAAATAAGCTGTTCACAATGAACAGCTTTCTAATCACTCACACCCGTTTGGTGCCTTAATGTCTTAAGCCAATCGGTATCTCCGGTGCCATAGCTCTTGCTTTGCCCCACATCTCTCAGAGATCCATTGCTGTAATCAATTGATAGGATAAAATCCGGAATGGCATCATACCCGGCTTTCGCCATTTTACTGAGCTCTGAACGATAGTGGGATATAGCATAAGAAGCCGTTTGTTTTTGCACAGGATCTTTTTCAAGCTCTTCTTTATATACGTCTAATAAGTCACGTCCATCAGGCGTTACGTACCGCCCATCAATCACTTCTAAATCCTTCAAATGATAGCCTGTGACTTCATACATCTCACGAGCAGCTTGATACTTTTGATATGCCTCTTCGGAAAATTGTGTTGAATCACTGCTTAGGCTTTTCATGATATGTAAAAATAGCTCTTTGCTGTTGTCTCCAGATTGCAGCACTTGCTCAATTTGCTCAATCAGTGCCTGATCGCCTGTCCCGCTCACCTGTACCTTATAGTCAATCGGCGTAATCGTAAACGTCAGCTCTGTCCCCTGCGGAATGTGAATATGGTTTCGGTTCAACAGCACTTGCAGCTGCTGGTTAACCTGGCTTCGCTGATACACCTTAGCATTCTCAGCCTCCACTTCCCCATTAAACGTGACATTGCGAAATGCGGCATCCTGCAGATTATAGTTTTGGGCCTTACCTTTGAATAGCCATTCTGTTTCATTATCGTAAGCAGCCTGTCTTTCTGCAGCTGACAGATCACTTCTGTAATAAGGAGACTTTGCATTTTGGTACTTATCCTTTATATAGCCTAATGGATCAGACTTCGTTTTGTTAATCGCATTCATCCTGCTGTATTTTTCATCTAGTATTTTGATTCTGATATCACTCTCAGATACATAGGGGTTCTTGGATTGAATCACTGTTTCCTCCCCTGTATCTATCACTGTTCGATCATTCGCAGATTGATACACTTTGCTGAAAGTCCCGCTGTTTCCCGCCACGCTGGTTTTAGAATAATTGAACTGTTTGATTCCCTCATTTGAAGATCGTGACTCAAGCCTGCTGTATGCCTTTTCCAGCACCGCTGCTGTATTTTCAGACGTATTCTCGCGTGTAACAGCCGCATTCCTATTCAATATGTTCTGTGCCATCAGCTGGGTACGGATAAATTGCCGATTCAGACGCATTGGGTTCCCTCCTGAACAATTCTCTCTTACTCTTTTTATCGGCAACGCCAATGTATATATTAACCTCAAAAAACATTTATTTACACTTAAAACGTTATTATGTATGATGGAAATAAAAGGAGGTTGTTTACATGATGAAAAAATGGCTCTTTCCATTCGTTATTATGCTGGCTGTCTTATTCACCTTTACTTATTCGGCATCAGCTGCCGGAGTCACTGCTATTACAGGAAACAATTCATTTGATACCGCAGCACCAATCGGATATTGGAAATATAAGAATATCGATACAACGATACTGGAAGCCGGACAAGATGAAGCCTATTTCACTTTTACAGCTTATAAGGGAGAAAAAGTATACGTGAGAAGTACATACCAGAGCGCGTACACAGGGATGAAAATTGAAATTTACGATAAGAACAGAGCACCTGTTTCACAAGGCACAGAAGTGATTAATCCTAATACGTTCTCTTCTTTTATTTATGCCAATGCTGACGCCCAAAACACGACGGATACCTTCTATGTGAAAGTGTCACGCGGCACCTATACCGGGAACATGTATTTCACACTTTCAATTGAAGACCGAATCAAATCCGGCAGCGGAACGTTCCAATTCAGCGGCGTTGCTGAAAATAAAGGAAATACTACCCTTAGCCCCTCAGGTTCTGACTCCAGTGTGATCAAGGTTGATTTAACAAACCAATCTGGAATACCGCGCGATGCCATTGTAACTAGAGTCCAAACAACCGCCACTCAAACACCAAGCCAGGGAAATACACGCCACTTCATCATGACGAGTGAAAATAACGAATGGCGCCGTGCACTTGTGAATAGCTCGACGTCAGGGTCTTATGATATATCATTGTCAGATCAACTCAGTGTCGCTAAGGTATGGAGTTTTAAATATAATACATTAGCGACTGCTAGATCGACGATGAGTAATGTAAAAGCAAAAATAGATTATGAATACGATGTCACAAAGCAGTTTTAATTCATACTGAGCTGGTTCAAATTCCATGAGCCGGCTCTTTTTTATTTTTAGCCTAGAATACAATTGTTTTGATAAACTGTAATCAGTACAACCAAGGGAAGTGCAGACATGGCATTAAAACAGCTCAAAAAGCTACTTTTTGACCGCCCTCTAAAGGACGGCGTTATCCTAAATCATCAATACAGAATCGAAGAATGCCTCGGAATGGGCGGCTATGGCTTGGTTTATTTGTGCACCGATGTCCATACTCAAACATCTTATGTCTTAAAACAGCTCCGGCCGACAAAAGCGAAAAAGGAAAAAGAAAGAGTCCGGTTCCAGCAGGAAATAAAACTGCTCAAAAGTATTCACCACCCGCAAATCCCGGCCTTCATAGAAGATTTCATCATAGACGGACAGGCTTATTATGTCATGCAGCTGGTTGAGGGAAATAATATAGAAGAATTATTATTTTTTCGAAAACAGCCGTTTACAGAGCTTATGGCGTTACAGCTGATTTCACAGCTGCTTGAGATTGTAGAATACCTGCATGAACGCCTGATTTTTCACAGTGACATCAGAACGCCTAATATGATCATCAATAACGGCAGGCTCTGCCTCATCGATTTCGGCCTTGCAAAGCAATTGACTCCTGAAGAAACGGAGGAAGTAAAGGTGAGGAAACAGGATGACTTCTTCGATCTCGGAGAAACACTGTTATTCCTGCTGTACTCTCAATATAAAGGAAAAAAGAAGAAAAACGGCACTTGGCTGGAGGAATTAACGCTGACGAAAGAAGTAACCTTGCTGCTGAAAAAATTATTGGGCATCGATGAAGAGTACCAGCACACCGCTTTGATTCGCGAAGACCTGAACCGCGCGATTCAATCAGTCACATAAAAAAACCCTTGTCCCAAGACGGAACAAGAACTTTTTTGAGATTAACTGCTGCTGTAGCTCCGGCGCTTGTAGCGATGACTGCCGCCATAACGGTCGTAATGTCTTCTTTTGCCTGAGCTGCTGCTGTAGCTTCGGTAATGCCGGCCCCGGCTGCTGCTGTAATGCCGGTGTTTGCGATAGCGATCACTCGAGCTGCTTGAGAGGTGCTTGATCGTTTTAATGATTTTTTTAAACATACGCTGATCACCCCATTTCTTTCTTCCTATTATATAGAGTTTATAGGAGAAAGAAAAACATCAGCGGGGTCACTCTTTTGAAAGCAAGAACCTCGTTCCATTCTCATTTGTCTGCAACTCATAAGTAATCGCAAGCAGCCTGCATATATCATCAATAATCTTTAATCCAAGCCCCTCACTGTTCTCATTCCGATCAAATCCAATACCGTCATCGCAAATAGAAACAGTCCCATGTTCAATCGTGACTTCCATTTTTTTAGCTTTTGAATGCTTTAACGTGTTTTGAAAAATATTATCGAACAGCCTTTGCATCCATAACCGGTTGCTCATCCATATCACATCTTGATCTGCCGGCTTATAGTGCAGCCCAATCCCATTCATACTGTATAAATAATCCCACTTTTTAACTGCTGTTTCTAACAGCTCGTTTAGACTCACTTCTTCATTTATGATATAAGAACTTTCTAACGTCTCAGCGGAATATAGATTGAATTCATTTGTTAATTCCGCGATATAGTGGATTTGCTGATACAATGATACAAATACGGCCTGATCATGACATTGGCCATCCAAATAAAATAACTGCAGCCTGAGAGCGGTTAAAGGTGTATTAATGTCATGCCGCAGTTTTTGCAAAAGCTCCTTTTTAATTTCCTCCTGCTGCCTTAGTTCCAGTTCACGGTATGTCGTTCGTTCAATTAACAAATTGAACGACTTGATCAGTTCCCCGATTTCATCAGCACGTTTCACTTCTATTTTATCTGGCACCTTTTGATCACTCGCCAGGTGTCGAATGGTTTGATTTAACAGATTGATTTTATGCAGCAGAGAATGAATCGACTTTGAAAATAAAAAAGCTAACAATAAGAGTGATAGCAAAAATACAACGATCATTGCGGGATACGCAAACGACCTGTGAAAAGGCATACCATGATTCATCGGTTTAAACATCCTGTCATAAATCACCGACATCAAAATGCTAACCGCCAGCAACAGTACCGGAACACTAATGACGGCTGTAAACAATAACAACTGATATTTTGTCTTTAGCTTCATTTCTTCACAACGGTATTCAGCCGATACCCTTCTCCGTATATATTTTCAATAATCTCACCCGCTTGATCCTTGATTTTGCCTCTGATTTTTTTAATGTGCACATTGACGATATTCGGGTTTCTGTCTTCGAGCTGCCACAGATATTCAAAGAAATGTTCCTTTGTCAGGGTGCTGTCTTTATTTTCATATAAATAAAAGAAAATTTTCCGCTCAATCGCAGTAAACAGCACCTCATCATGCAGGCTTTCATTGAACACTTTTTTGGTTTCCGCATCAATATACAAATGTTTGATTTGCGTAAAAGTGCCATAATGATGCTCAAGCATATTCTGCATTCTTAATAGCAGCTCTCGCGGGTCAAAAGGCTTTACCATATAATCCTCACCGATCTGCAAACCTTGGAGCTTGCTGTCCATATCATTGCGGGCCGAGAGAAAAATGACCGGAATGCGCAGCCCCAGCTTTTTGATTTTAGCAGACATTTGATATCCGTCTTCACCCGGCAGCATCACATCCATAATGACCAAATCCACCTTCTGAATCACCGAAAGCACATCCGCTCCATCTGTTTTCCACATCACATGATATCCCTCACGCTGCAAAATCTTTTGCAGTAGATCACCAATCGTCACATCATCTTCCACGATTAAAATATGATAACCCTTCATCCTAGCGAACCTTTCTCATAAACTCCATGGAAAGTTTATATATTTGATCAGGCTGATATAAATAAATACTGTGTGTTCCCCTTAGTTCCTTTATTTCGGCTGTATTGAATTGAGCCGCAAACGCTTCATAATCTTTTCGGTTTTGTATGGCATACTTTGAATTTCTATTTTGGTCAGAGACCGCATCTAAAATCAAGACGGGAGTTTCTTTTGGCGCCGGCAGATTCACAGATTTGCTGCCATTTTGGTAAGACTGTAAAAGCTCATGCTCCATATCTGCATTAAAAAATTGCTTAAAGTTAATGGCTTTATAGATTTCTTTTTCTTCATCAGTTAAAAACGACTGCCGAATCACCTCAGGATTATATACAGCAGAAGGCATAAACCGATGAAAACCAATCGAGGTTAACAGGTGGAACCCTCTCACTTTCAGTCTGTCGATCCTGCTCAATTTATACGTGACATACTGCTGGGGCAATCCAATGTCCATCGCAATAATGGCCTTGATTTCCTTAGGATATTTCTGAGCCCAATAAATGGCTTCAATCCCGGATATGGAATGAGACATTAAAATATAAGGAGGCTTATTTCCGCTTTTCATAAGCGCTTTCCTCGTCTGTTCCAGTACCGTATCAATATCTCTGTCATCGTGAGACACATCACTGTATCCATAACCAGCCCGATCAACAACAGCAATCTTATTTTCTTTTGAAAACTTGCTGTACAAACCTTTCATCTCATAAGCAGGCGCAGCGATCCCCGAACCGGACATAAACACATACGTATCCTTCCCGCTTCCCTCTTCATATACATTTATCTTTTTACCATCAACATCGACTACTGTGCCTTTGCCTTTTAACAGTGCTGCTTCCTTATTTAATTGATAATGGTGGTAAATAAAAACGGAGACGGATACAAGTAAAACCAAAGCAGCCAAGCTGCCAAAAAAGACTTTTAAGACTTTCCATAATGTTTTCATATGATGCTCCTTTCACGTGATACGGAAAGGATACGATATGAAAATAAATTTCTGATTAACTTTGGAAAGATTTTATTTTAACATTTGACTTTGCCCTTACGGAAAGGTGTACATTTGGAGCATGGAGGTGATCGCTTGCTATCGATCGGTGAATTTTCAAAGATATGCAAAGTATCAACAAAAACACTGCGATACTATGATGAAATCGGGCTCATTCACCCCGAAGACATTAATCCTGAAAATGGATATCGATATTATTCTATCAGGCAGCTGAAGGAAATGCTCTTGATTAACCGTTTAAAGTCGTATCATTTTTCTCTGGAAGAAATTAAAACCATGATCAATGTAGAAGAGAACCAGGCAGAAGAAAAACTAATTTTCGGACTTCAGAGAAAAAGAAAAGAAGTACAGGCAAAGATCCATGCTTATGAATATACGCTTACACAATTGAACCAAGACATTCTGCGTGCAGATATGGGTAAATCAATGATGTCGTGGCTTGACGATATAGAAGTAGAGCTTTCCGAAACCCAGCCAATGAACATCCTTTATATACGCCAAATGATGAGCAGTGATGACTACGCCTTAGGGTATGAGAAGTATTTTAGTTGGCTATATGAAAGAATTGCCGTTGATAAACTTACCTTGCTCGGCACGCCCATGACCATTTATCACAGCCCTGAGTACAACCCTGCCGGCAATGATACAGAGTTTGCGATTCCAATAGAGGAGACGGTAAGGGAGACAAGATATCTGCACGGCAGCCTTTGCGCAAAGTCTGTTTTAAAGGGCCCATATGCAGAATTGACCTCGGTATACGCTAAGCTGAGGGAATGGGTCGATGATGAAGGCTATGATTTGGCCCAATCACCGTATGAAGTGTATGTAACCGATCACCAGCAAGCTGGTGTGCCAGAGGATATCGTGACTGAAGTGTATTTTCCAATCAAGAAAAAAGAGAGGTAACTGTCATGAAAAGAAACGACTGGCCAACTGCAGACCCGCAAGCCTTGGGGATGGACGCCAAAAAACTGTCTGAGCTTGACCCTGAAATAAAGTCCCGATACAGCAATATTAACGCTATTGTAGTTGTGAAAAATGGACACATCGCTTATGAGCGCTATTATCATGGCTATGGACCGACTGATACGCATCATGTAGCATCAGTAACCAAAAGTATCTTATCGGCTCTCATTGGAATTGCGATACATGGAGGATACATCAAAAGTGTCGACCAAAACGCACTCGACTTTTTCCCGGAATATGTCCCGGGTCCTCCTAATAAACAAATACAAGATATCACCATACGCCACCTTCTCACGATGACAGCTCCCTATCCATTTGAAGACTGGCACGAACCACTCGACAAGATGTGCATGCAGCCTGATTGGATCACCTATACGCTGAATATGCTGGGTCAAGAAGGCACAATCGGCACATTTAAATACTCCACCGCAGGCGCGCATCTGCTGTCAGCCATCGTCACCCGCAGCACAGGCAAAAACGCCCGCGAATTTGCCAACGAACACTTGTTTAAACCAAGTGGCATGAAAGAAATCCCGAATTATGAAATGAAATCATTCGGCTTTGACGATTTATTCGGTAAACATGTGAGGGGGTGGGTGAACGACCCGGATGGAAACTCAACCGGAGGATGGGGGCTTACGCTGACTCCGCGGGATATGGCGCGTTTTGGTCTTTTGTATATAAACCGCGGCTGTTGGGACAATCAGCAGATTGTTCCCGCATCATGGATTGACGAATCAACAGCGCTGAACGCCAATAACTACGGTTATCTATGGTGGCTTCGTGATGAGGATGGCGTTTTCTCATACTCAGCACTAGGCGATGCCGGGAATGTGATTTGCTGTGTTCCGGAGAAAGATCTAGTCGTAGTGATCGCATCAGAATTCACCATAAATGCTCTTGATAGGTGGGAACTCATTAAGGAATGTATTGTCCTGTCAGTGAAAGATTAAACTTTTTCAGGAAAAATAAGAATAAAAATAAGCGGCAGCCTCGAAATTCTCTCCATATCTTTCACTTAGAAAAGGCTGCCAACCTCCAATAAGAATTTCTATCGTCCTTTCATTTCCCCTAATTTCACGGGAACTAAATAGGAATAACAGTTCCTCATTCTCATTTTTACAGCTTATCGATACAAAACTACAACACCTACTATCCTACTTTCAATCCTCCTTATCTTTAAGCTGAAAAGCAATCAGCTTTCCTAATGCCTCTTCAGCTGCAAACGGAGCAACCATTCCTGAAGGATGTTCATGCTCGCGTTTTAGGCATTCATACATCTTCGGTTCAATGCAAGACGGATCGATCCATGCAATACACCAGGATGCCCAAAAGCTTGATTGCCCTTCACTTTCTTGAGCGATTTTGATGACAAACGGCAGACTAGGCTTCCCAATTCTCATGAGTGAAATGGCCGCAGCCATTCTTGTATCTTCTGCATGACTTTTTAATAAACATGACAGCTCCTCCGCCGCTTCACCCGCATCTTTCCCAAACTCACCTAAAACAGCCGCAGCGATATTACGCAAAGAGCCTTCCTCTTTTAAGGCCTCAACCAAAACAGGTATTGCATCTTTTCCTGATTTCTTTAACTCCCCTATCGCTTGAACAATCGTGATCTCATTTGTGTTCGCTAAATTCTGAACAGACAGCGACAATTCATCCCCATTTGATTTCATAAAAGAGCCCCTCTCTCGTTTGATAACAGACACTCAGCATATTTCCCACAAAGATATATCAGTAAGCGCATTAACTTCCAATTAACGTATAAATACCACAAACACTGTAAATATTCCTGTAAGGAGCTAATAAAACGCCTAACAAACTGACCATTTTGACATCATATACTAGTGTTAACTAGTTTATCAGTTAGTATCAGTCCTACTACTATAAGAAACTCGGCTGCCATTTTAAATGTAATCTCGCATCTGCTGTGTGCTGGATTTACTTCCGGCAATACAAATCTGTCATCCGCATCGTCTAGGCCTTTCAGTGAGATGGTGCAAGTGTTTGCTCCGCGAGCGGCAACTTCTCTGCCATTTCCCCGGATGCTTAGGTTTACGTGCTCTTGTGTTGCCAGTGTTCGATGAAGGCAATCGTGCCGTGCTTCACCTCTCGCCAGCAAAGCCTTAAGAAATCTCTTTCAGCTTAGTGCGCCTTCGACACATACAGAACGATGTCTGCCCTTGGAAGGCATATGGATGGACTTTGAACAGCTTGTAAAAAAACACCCGCTTGTATTTACGAGCGGATGTTAGATTTTTTAAAATGAACCCATTGAATTTTATGAAGTAAAACAACGCAGTGTGTTATTGATTGATATCTTTTAGCGTCTGTTTCGGTTGTGAATGAAAAATCATCAATGATGCAATAATTGCAATCATAACCCCTAATGCACCAATCCAGGTAATCGAGCCCAATGATACGTTTTCTACAAAAACCCCTCCTATTCCTGCTCCGACTGCCATGGCTAATTGCATCATTGACTGATTAATGCTAAGCAAAACACCTGACATTTCCGGTTCTATTGTAGCCAGGTGAAATTGCTGTGTCGGACCGGTAGACCATGCGGCAAACGACCATAATATCAGAATCACCAACACTCCGATATAGGAATGGGTGACAAATGACAGCAGAATCAGTGTGACGATATGCAATGTCATCCCGCCAATGAGTGTAAAGGGAACTCCCCATTTATCGGTGCTATATCCCCCAAACTTCGATCCAACCAAACTGGCAATTCCAAATATAAGCAAAACACCGCTAAGCAGCTTGCCGTTTATACCTGAGATGTTCAAGAGATACGGTGACAAATAGGTATAAGCAACAGAATATCCCCCGAGCCAGAAGAAAGTGATTGATAATCCCATCGCCACTTTCCGTTTTTTGAAAAGAGCAAGCTGTTGAAGCAAAGGTACAGGTTTATCTCCTTCAGTATGCGGAAGAGTAAAGAATATAACGGCCATTGCGATCAATCCCAACAAAGCAATTGCACCAAATACAGACTTCCAGCCTAATGCTACTGCTATCATTCTTCCAAGCGGAACACCAATGATTAAAGAAGCGGTAAATCCCATCACGACCGTAGCGATGGCACTGCCCTGCTTCCCTTCCGATGCAATCTTAGCGGCAATCGTTAATGCGGTGACAACAACCACACCTGCTCCCATCGCCATAATGATCCGAGCAGCAATAAACCACCCATAACCAGGAAGTACAAAAGCCAGGACATTGCCAAACACAAACAAACCGAGGGCATACATCATCAATCTGCGTCTATCCATACTTGCTGTCAACGCCATAAGTACGGGTGTGGAAAGAGCATATACAAGTGAAAAAATTGTAATGAGCTGGCCCGCGGCAGCCAAGGTTATCCCTAGTGTATGAGCAATGTGATCCAAAATTCCGGAAATGATGTACTCTGAAGTTCCAACTAAAAAACTGACAATGGCTAAAATATAAATTTTCCAAGTGTTAGACATAAACGTTCACTCCTTAATTATTAATAAACATATCACGAATTATCGATATGTTATTATAAAAAATAAACACATCGCAATATGTCGATATGTATGGTGTAAAAATAAACATCTTTTGATGTTTATTTTTATATCTCTGTTTTAAGAAGGTCAGCAAGTTTCCCAATGGCTTCTTCATCTCTTTTGTAATATGTGTACTTTCCAATACGCTCCGCCTTAATCAAGCCGGCTCTTAAAAGGATGGTAAGATATTGAGAAGCTGTCGATTGCGTCATTTTCAATTTGTCTGTTATTTGACTGACACATACCCCGATTGTGTTCATATCAATCCCTTCATGGGGCGCAAAATGACGATCCGGTTCCTTCAGCCATTGCAAAATTTGCAGCCTTGATTCATTTGATAAGGCTTTGAATACTTCAATTGGTTCCATACGATTATTATATCGTTAAATTACGATACGTCAATACGTTTTTTGGATATACATAATTAAAGGTTTATCTCTGACTAATTCCGTTAAATGAAACTGAAGACAGCATATCAATTTTGTTCCCCGCTTAAATTTATCATCAAGCTTTACGAAATTGGTCTCATAATCATGTCATTAAACTATTGGGAGAACCCGGCAGGTGACAAGGATGTTTTTCAGTTAAAATGAATTTAATATGTTCAAGTGACTAATCACCAGCATCAAATTCATGTATTTTAAATAGATGTAAAAAAACATCCGCTCGTAACAAAGACGGATGTTAGATCTTTCGACAGGAATAACAAGACAGTGTATTATTAATTGATATCTCTTCACGTCCGCTTAGGTTATGAATAAAAAATCATCAATGATGCCATAACTGTAAAACAAAAGAAGCGGCAGGTAATATTCAATTCACAATAAATTCCGTCTTGTTTAAAAAAGTAAAATATTACAACATATGAATAACCAGAATGTTTCAGCCCTCTATCAGGCTTGAATAGTAGTGTTCATAAACATTTCACTTTTTTTATATTATAAGATCTTTTCCAAATTTTTCTCTAGATCATTACACAATTTAAATACCATCACTCGTTCACCTGTCCGAGAGCTTAAATCAGTATGAAAACTTTTCACTTCTTCTCCAGTTATCGTTAGGATAATATCCTTAAGACCTTCTATACCTGATTCAACTAACTCCGAACGAGTTTGTTTGATAGATAACATACCCTCTTTAGATCCACAAACTGCATATTCAGCTGGTGTTAAAATTCCTTTTAAATTAACGATGATCATATCCCGCAGTATATCAGTCTTAACAGATACAGACCCACGCCCAAGATAATCCTTCTCCCATTGAGTAATGGACTTACTGATCTCTGATTCAAAAGAACCCTTCGACTTTTTCATATATAAAACATCTCCTGGCAAAAAAATTGGCATCTTCTATTGTTATTTCGTCTCATTAATATTCTCTTACAACATGTCCTTCATATACACCTTCAATATCCAAATCAGTTTTACCGTTTCTTGTGACCACTACAATTTTGGATAACATATTTTCTTCCATCATAGAGTGTACATGCAAAAATCGAACGCTTCCTACATGAGTTTCCTCAACTTCTTCATACGATTTTAAATGATAAAAATCAATTGCTTTTCTAATTACTTTTTTCATACATTCTATATTTTCACGATCAAACGGATTCATTTCCTCTATTGTTTTCATTACAAAATCAGTTAAATTAGAGTCCATACATTCTCCTTAGAACTGCTTTTTTCAATACATGGGTGCACATCTATCATTTCATCATGACAAGCAATGATCAGGTAACGCTTGACGCTGTTTTAATAGCAGGGACCTCCTCAATTGAGGATTGTCCATCCTTTTGATTAACGATTAAACCTCGAACTTTAACATATGACGGCACTAATGGATGATGACGAATGATATCAACACTTTTTTCAATAGCGTCACTGCTATTTTCATTTCCATTTAGCCATTTATCGAATGTACCGCCTGAAAATTCAGGCCTGCAATTTTGAAAAAGATAATCCAATGTTTGTAGTTTATCTTTCATTGTTTCAAGTTGAGTTCGTACATGATCTGTGGAAGTTCTCTTATCTTTTGTTCCTACAACAAAAACCTCCTCAACATCTTCCTGATAAATTGCAATAATAACAGACCTCATGATTTCTCCGTAAGGATGTGAGATATCGGCACCATAGCTTTGTATCGTCAACATATTTTCTGCTGGAGTATGAGTCACTTCTTGTAGAATGGGCTCCAGCCCGTTTTCCATGTCCGTCAAAAATAATACTTTTTTATTTTTATCTACATTCATATAGCCCACCTCTTCTTATGTGTTCATTTTTTGATTGAGTAACAAATCCATTTGAGATGATTATTTTAGCAGTTACCAGTTTTCCCACCGTCCTTCTGGATCAACACTAGCCAGTCGAACCCATCCATTTTGAACTTTTTGCAGAAATACTGAGTCTTTATTTAATAATCGTTCTACATGTTCTCTAGGTGCTTGGATGACGATCAACAAACGTAGAGGAGAATGATAAGCCTCATGGTCTGATTGCATGACGGATTGCCAAGGCAGTCCTGCTAACAAGTCACTTGCATTCCCTTGCATAACTCCGAGACCTGCAGTAACGGTTTGAGTTGCTTTATTTCCGCTGCCATAATAATGAGGTGCTACCGTTGATGCGTAATATTGTAAATTAATCCACTGGGCCACAGTTCCAGGCCCTGCAATAATATTTGCTAGGAGTTCACCGCTTTCATCCTGCTTCCAATCATAATTATGAAGAAAGGCTCTACCTTCCAAATCACAATCCTTAGTTAGTTCACGTTGGCCGATAATAAAAGCGGCATTACGAGCCAATCCCCATTCCGGACGTATCTCACTCCAATCTCCCGCAAATCGGTGTGCCTCTGCCTTCGGATTTTTAAGTTTCGATTGGAAATTCGGTAATTGGGCTAGACGTTCTGCATTTACGTTATGCCTCACTTTCGGCATAATAGCTTCGATACGGTCAAATGCTTCCTGTGCAGTTTCGGAAAGTTCTGGTACATAAAGCCAATGTAATTCATCCACCGTTGTATTATGTTCAGCGGCAGCAAAAACCGTATCTTCAGGGATTTTAATTCCTTCAGTTAAAAGAGCTTCTCTTACCTCTGAAAGATTACATAAAGCAGCTAAAACTCTTGCATTGAATCCACCGGCCGCTCCACCGCAGGCACCACAATCAAGAGCCGCAGCATAAGGATTATTGGTACTTTGACTACCATGCCCGCAAATCACGACTAAGGGTGCAAAATTCTCTGTTAATCCCATCATTTTTAGTGCTTGCCGAGCATAGTTCACTTTTTCTTCTTCAGTAAAACCCACAGGTATTTTTGCCTCTGTGTCATAATCATGATGAAGCGAGAGTTTTGTATCAGGTTTACGTAACCAAGTCTCACGGAGATGACGAATGAAACGATCCGTTTTTCTTGGTACAAAGCTGCGTGCTACCATTTGCAGACTAAGCCAAGGTCCACTTAACTCAGGTAGAAGCAAGCTCGTAAGTACATTTTGTTTCATCGTTTTAAATGTATGGCTTACGGAATGAACTGCTTGCTTGCGTTGGTTGTATTTTTCGAGTACCTCGTCATCTACGAACTCTTTTATTTTATTTTGTGGTTTTTGTATGACCGGCAAGGAGGCATGACTATGTTTACTGCCAAGTTCACAAGTTGCAATCGGCACCCCGAAGAAACCAGCAATACCAATCGTTTCAAACGGGCCTTCTTTTTCTAGTTGACGACGAAAAGGTTCTGATCGGACATCGATGCAGAATGCTAATTGAGCTAATGCAGATTTTTTATCGTTGGTTTCACGTTGTTTCGAGACGATCTTTTGACTTAATCGATCTGTGTGTGTTTGTTCCCAAGCTTCTAGCCAAAGTTTCCTGCGAAGTTTCTCATCAAAGCTGTAGGCAAATGATAAATATTCATTTTGTTCACTGGCCGGCATCTGAGACCATTCCTCTAATGTATGCCCACCCCAATGAATCCAAGCTGCTATAAGGGGAGCAATCGAAATTTTTTTCTCAGATGGTTCATTTGTCAAAGGCAAATATGGCTTTATCAGAGCCCACTCCATGGATATTCGAACCGCTAAATATTCTGTTAGGAGTGCATGTTCATGGCTCGATTGTTGGGAGCGCCAAAGCATCATCCCTGCCCATCCAGGTAAGGAAAGTAAATGACCTTCAAGATAAGTCTGGATTTTTGATTCTGGGATTTCTAGTGCGAATAAGGCTTCTTGTAAAGCCAAATGCGCCTCTTGTGGCCAATCTTTTAATCTTTTACGCTGCTTTTTACTAAGTGCTGGATCATATTGAATGAGATGCTGCCAGGCACGATAGAAACCTTCCTCACGATTAGGCATTGTCCAACCTGCTTGAGAGTCATCCAGATATAATTTACACCACTTGATAACATGATGATCAAGTATATTAACTAACCTTTCTCCGTCTTGATTCTCTATATACGAACTTATTGGTTGCATAAAAAAATTCTCGATATGATCCGTCTTCAGTCCACTACATTCATTCACCAATTTCTCCAGCTGATGTGATGATAAAAGGGTGGAAGGCAGTGGTTCTAATTTTAATCCAGCATGACAAAATCGTTCTGCCACGTCCCGCGGGATGTTAAAGGAATGTGAATCAAGCCAACGCTGCAGCCCCATTTTTACAAAATCTTCATCTATCTCACCTTTATTCTTTGCTGAACGGATCATAGACGCACTAGGATATATATCAACATCACGAGTATTTTTCAACCAACTTGCAACCTGATCAAAAGGTTGGTTTTCAAGTCCCATCCACGGATTACGTGCAGCAAATGTAGAAATAGGCCAAAGTGGTGCAATCACTCGGCTGGCAGATTCAATGAAAACGTTAAGATCCCTTTCTTGAACATCAATATCTGTATCTTTCTTTTTTACATTTTCTTTCGTTAATACGGATGTAATGCCCATCTCAGATTAGCTCCTTATGATATATATTGTTTAAGGTAGTCTGGGTGACTCTCTACTGACTTTGGTTTTGCTTCACCTAATCGAACTAACCAAAGATAGAGTACCGCGAAAAAAACGGAAGAACGATGACGAGCAACCCACGTACCTAAAGCACTGCCAAATAGCAAGAGACATACGACAATCATGACAGCTGGCATTGGAGGTTGAACACTTTGAAAAACGGTTGTATGCAGCCACTTATAGAAGAGGTTATGAATGATAAAATATACAAAGGCTGCTCCTCCTAAAAATGTTAAGCCAGCAATTCGGCCAATTCTTCCCTCACCAAAAGCTACGAGCTGAGTCCAAGAAACGGACAATGACCACCCTAAAATTAGCGCACTAATGAATTGATACCCTTCTCCAGGAGCAACGAGCCAAAAAGCAACACCTATAGCTAAGGATAAAATCCAACCAGCCATGATCCATAAATAGGATGTTCCTTTATTAGCACGAGCCAATCCTTCATGACGCCCTACTGCTGAACCAGCTTGTAAAAACAACGTAGCTTTGAATAAACCATGTAAAATAAGATGAATAATGGCTGCTATATAGGCTCCTAATGCACACTGAATGAGCATAAACCCCATTTGTCCAATCGTGGAGCCTACTAACTGGCGTTTATAGTCAACCTGGACTAAACTAATACCAGTTCCAATCAATACAGAGATGCTAGCAAGCAGAAGTAAAATAATCGAAGCTATACCACCATTAAATAGAGGTGAAAATCGAGCTAGTATAATCCCGCCTGCATTTACTAAACCTGCGTGCATAATCGCAGAAACAGGAGTTGGAGCAACAATAGACTCAATTAACCATCTCTGGAATGGCCATTGAGCTGCGGGAATGATTACTGCTAATACAATCAATAGCTGAATCCCTGTTCTCTTCCATTCCCCCAGCTCAGCTAAACTTTCATTTGTTAAAACCGATGATAACTGCCATTGACCTGTGGCATAAAAAAGCCACATTATCGCCAAAAACAAAGAAAACCAACTTAACAAAAATAATCGGCCAGAAACCTTGGCTGCTTCACTAGCCACTTGCCAAGCACTGTTTAATCTTATAAGTAAGGTTAAACCGGCAAGAGTTGCTCCCCAAAATATAACCATCAAGCGGAGATCACCACTTAACCATGCAAGTGAAGCAGCACCTGTAGTGAAAGTAAAAAGCGTAAAATATTTGCGATAAGATCGATCACCCATTAAGTACCGTACAGAAAAACGCTGAATGATGAGACCAATTGCCAAAACAAAGAAAGTCATTAACCAAGCTAAGGAATCTAAGTGCCAAGGGCCAATATTTCCATTCACACTCCTATTGGCAAGAATCACTAAGGAAACCAACGGTGGTAAAGCCAAGATCCCAATATGAATGCGAACAAAACTCAAGGGTACGCGTGGATGTAAAAACAATAATCCACTTATCCCAGAAGCAATCAGCATAATAAAAAATAATGTTAACAATGATGACAAATTCAGTGAAACTAACATTTCAAATTCTCCCTTTTTAAATGTCGTTATTGCTCAAAAGACCTTTAAACCAGATCCTATTTTTCTATAATTTAATACAAATTTTAAGTATCTCTATTTTTTCCCAACAAAAAAACCGACAACTTCAAAATTTCAATGATGATTTTAGATCATTGAATCTTGAAAATTGTCGGCTTCACTTCAACTAACTTCTGCGAAGTTTTTTGAAGAGCTACCTTATTATTGGTCATTTTACTTTATGCTATGTTTTAACTTTTTTCTAAAGAAATCATCGTTAAAACTTTTATTTAGTCCCTTGATTATAAAATAAATCGACTTATGTTACTCTTCTTTTTTATATTAGGATACTTTTTCATCCAATCAAGATTAAAAATTAAATATTAAAAGAATGCTAAAGACCTAATTATTTTAACAAAAGAAAAAACATCTGCGCCGATTATTAAGTTAAGTATAAGATATGCTAAATTTTAAACATTGTCAACAAAAACTCATATTATAGTCCATTGGAAGCCTTTGTAATACGGAGAATGTCGTATTAAATCCTTAATAAATGTTTCGTTACTGCGCTTTACTGTAAGGCACCTGTGCTTATCATAGTTAAATGAGATCCATACAAAATCACCTGTGAAAAAACATCCGTTCATCCGTTCACTAAAAGAACGGATGATAGACCTTTTATAAAAAACTCCTTTGGCTAAATATGTGCGGAAATAATAAAGTTATTTATTTAATTTATCAACAATTCTAAACACTTCATCCAAACTTCTAAGAAAAATGTTTCTCAATTAGATCCATATCATCTAATTTTCCCATACATTTTCTTTGCAGCATTTACTACCTCAATAGAACGTTCTTTGTAACTAGCATCAATGAATTTTTTAATAATTGTCGTTTTATATTCTAATTGATTTAGCTTATATTCTTTTACTAATTCACACCATCTCATTACTGGTTTACCATTTGTAGATAATTTTATTAATATATCTTCATCTCCTGGTAAAACATTATTCAAATAATATTGCCATCTTTCTGGGGTTAAACCCTTTAAAATTCCATCTACATAAATTTGTGCATCCCTTGATACTCCATAATTATTTCCTAATTTTGATAGCAGTACAGCTGATATACATACTCCTAAGGCTGGAGTTGGAATAGAAGTTCCCATAGAAGCTAATACTCTAGCTGCTGCTGGTTCATTATAAAAATTATCAAAGGCAAAATGAGTATCCCTCAGCTTTTTAGCATACTCAATAAAAGATAAAGAGCGTAAGTTTTCTGGGACATAATCAAATCCATTTACTCTCATTAAAATATTTTTTATTGCAGTAACTAATTTCCTATCTCCTTGGTTAACTGCTTCTGAATAAGCTATCCCAATAGGATATCTATCATCTGAAAGTAAATCATCCCAAATCTTTGGAATAATTAGAGACATATTTGCTAATACGTTATCAAGCTCTCCACCTTTGCTCGACTTTGAAAGATTTAAGAAAGTCCTTAATGTTGTTCTTTTATAAAAGTACGGACTATTTATTAACGCCTTAAATAAGTCATCGGTTTCTTTAATTAGAACTTGTTTCAGAGTGTTTCTAAAGTCGTTAAATGAAAACTGAAAATCATTTTCTTCAAATCCTAACACGTATTGCATACAAGCCTTTATACTTCTTTGTACTTCAACAATATCCATTTCTTCTTCCGCATCTCTTGATGAATGATAATGAATCACCTCACTAACCTGTGTGAATTTTATCTTAGCAATTTTATTAATAAAGCCTAAATCTGCAGCTAAATTTATGGTGTCAATTTCAGATATTTCGGATGAATCTGTTTCAGATCTTCCTAGCATTTCCAATACAAAGTCTTCACCCAATGATAATACTCTTTCTTTCAGAACATTTATTGCTCTAGTCCAAACATATTCTGCTGCCATATCATACAGCTCATTATCATATGCTTTTTGTACTTGACTGACTTCTCTAGGCGAAAGTCTCTTATTATAATGAATTAAATCTTGTACTTCTGATATATTTGCTGGTAGATTCACCCCATTAGGTGAGTTCCACACTTCTAATTCATTGCTCATTAGATGTCCTCCTGTTATAAAGTGAACTTCCATCTTGAGACTGAAAGTATACTCCTCGAATTCGTTCATCTCTCGAATCCATTAGCGCTTGGGCAGCTCTTTTTCTAGCTCCCCCAGCTATTTTTTTTTGAGTATCCGATGATTTAAGAAAAGCATTATAACCAAGAAGTTGACCTTTAGTATTTATTACTGTTATTCCATCCATGTTTAACATCTCTATAAATAAACCTGATAATCCGTAAAACTTCTCACTTAAATAAATATCTCTTATTTCATCAATTGACTCTTGTGCCGCCTCAACTAAGTCTATTGGCTCTTCAAACCATATTCCGTCAGAAAGAATTTCATTAGGAAAAACTATTCCTTCTTTAACAACTAAACAGATTGTCCCATGAATCTTTTGAGAGGCTGTCTTCAATAATTTCAGTATTACCTTATTAGAATCATAGACCATCCTTTTATTCACAATATCGCTTGTTATATCTGTAGCCATTTCTACTAATTCATTATATGCCTCGTTTTTTTCTTCGCTTATCAGCCTAAAATCAATATTTAATTCGCTTCCTTTGAGCCCTAAGAATTTAATTTCAAAATTACTCAAAACTTCAATATCTATTAATCCTGAATCATTATCATATGGAACATCATTCCCTGTATCCTCAAAGATAATTTCTGTAAATGATAATCCTTTTGGACCACTAAAGGATCTCAATATTCCATATTCTATCCCATCAGCTTCCATAGGCATTGTATCAATATACGCTATCCAACCATTATTGCAGAAAGGCACTATAGACTTTAATATTTTACTTAAGTCTTTCCCCCCTCTTTTCCCTTCAGCAATCTTCAAGACATAGTTATTGGGTACAAATTTTTTAAATGATTTTATAGCTGTTCCTAATAAAATTCTCGGACGAATTTTAGTCTCTTCCTCTTCATAATTACAAGCAGTAGAAAGAAATATTAATAAATTATTTAGAAACCCCCTAGGTAAATTAACATTTTCATTTTTAATTAAATTTCTAAGTTTATTCTTTACTGTTGAAAAATATATGATGTTAGCCAATTCACATTACCTCTCAATAATTATATAATCCAATTATATAAAATTGGCAATTAATTGTCTTGATAAAAAAACAAAACTCCCATTAAATTTACCTTATCATCCCAATCACATAAACAAAAATATATTTAAATTTTAAATCTGATAAGAAATAATGTTCACGTTCTGTATTCCAACATAATGCTAAAGTTTCCGTTCTTGAGCTATCGCACTTTGACTATGGCTCTCACATGGAGTTATCAAAGAATTTTCAGTTTATACCCTAGCTATTTCACCTACTTGATACCTTTTCGTACTATTAGCAACTGATCTATGAAAAAGTCCATATATTGAACACGGAAAGTATTTATGTAAATGTTAAAACATCCTCATGCCCACACTTTATACAATATCCTAATGTAAATTTATATATGTAGTACATGATTTGTTGGTTTTACCATTGTTGCCCCACCACAAAGGACGCACTCTTTATCTCTAGTTACCGGAGGAAATATTGAATATAGTGAGATGCACTATCTTAACCCATACTCTTCTAAAACTATTTGCAACTTTCTCTACCATAATATTTTTTCATAGAATCAATAATTTGTTCTTGAAATAAGTGTGTCAAACGTTTATCGATATTAGAAAATTCTAAATTTTATACCGTGATTTTCACTGCCCTCACTCCTGAAAAACAAAAACATCCGTTCACTTATTTTAATTATAAGCAAACGGATATTAGACTTTCTTATTTAATCAACTTTATTATTAGTTAAAAAATATCCAAAGGGGTTAAACATTTATTATTCCACAGTAACACTCTTCGCAAGGTTACGCGGTTTATCAACATCACAGCCGCGATGCAGTGCAGCATAGTAAGCGATCAGCTGCAATGGAACAACAGATACCAACGGAGCAAGCGCTGGGTTTACTTCCGGTAGTACGAATCTGTCATCCGCATCGTCTAGGCCTTTCAGTGAGATGATGCATGTGTTTGCTCCGCGAGCGGCAACTTCTTTAACGTTTCCGCGGATGCTTAGGTTTACGTGCTCTTGTGTTGCCAGTGCAAATACTGGTGTACCTTGTTCGATCAAGGCAATGGTGCCGTGCTTCAGTTCTCCGCCGGCAAAGCCTTCTGCCTGAATGTAAGAAATCTCTTTCAGCTTCAGTGCGCCTTCGACACATACGAAGTAGTCAAGGCCGCGGCCAATGAAGAAAGCGTTTCTGGATACAGTCAGGTATTCACGGGCGATCATTTCCATTTCGTCTTTCTGGTCGCAAAGGGCTTCCATTGCGTTCGCAGCGATACCGAGTTCTTTGACGAGGTCAAATCCGATATCAATGCCGTTTTTGTCAGCAGCTACAGATGCAAGAACAGCAAGAACAGCGATTTGTGCAGTGTATGCTTTCGTTGAAGCAACAGCAATTTCAGGGCCTGCATGAAGCAGCAACGTGTAGTCAGCTTCACGAGAAAGCGTTGATCCCGGTACGTTTGTGATTGTCAGTGCTTTGTGTCCAAGTGCTTTGACTTGAACAAGAACTGCACGGCTGTCTGCTGTTTCTCCGCTTTGTGAAAGGAAAATAAAGAGCGGTTTCTTAGACAGAAGCGGCATGTTGTAAGAGAATTCACTCGCTACATGCACTTCAACCGGCACGTTTGCCCACATTTCAATATATTGTTTACCGACAAGTCCTGCATGGTAGCTTGTTCCGCAGCCAATGATATAGATGCGGTCCGCTTCCGCTACAGCGGCAGCGATATCGCCAGGCACAGACAGTTTGCCGTTTTCATCTTGATACGTTTGGATGATTTTGCGCATGACAACAGGCTGCTCATCCGTTTCTTTCAACATGTAGTGAGGGTACGTACCTTTTTCGATATCGCTGGCATCCAGCTCAGCAATATAAGAAGCACGTGAAATCACGTCACCATCAAGGTTTTTGATGACAACTTGATCATCAGTGACGATGACCATTTCCTTATCCATCAGCTCTACGTATTCATTGGTTACTTGAAGCATTGCCATCGCATCAGATGCTACGACATTGAATGTATCTCCAAGACCGACTAATAGAGGGCTTTTGTTTTTCGCTACAAAAATCGTTTCTCTGTTTTCGTTGTCGAATAAAGCAATTGCATAAGAGCCTTTTAACAGTGTAAGTGTTTTGCGGAACGCTTCTTCTGTATCAAGACCTCCGTTGACAAATTGCTCGATTACTTGAACGACTACCTCTGTATCGGTGTCACTTTTGAGCTCTACATCTTGTAAATACTCTTGTTTCAGCTGAACATAGTTCTCGATCACGCCGTTATGAACAAGTGTAAAGCGGCCCAGTGCGCTTTGATGCGGGTGAGCGTTTAGATAGCTTGGTTCGCCGTGTGTTGCCCAGCGAGTATGGCCAATTCCAGCTTTCGCTTCTATATTGGCATCCACAACTTCACGAAGATCCGCAATGCGTCCTTTTTCTTTGAACACATGGATTCCCTGTTCGTTGGCAACAGCGATACCAGCAGAATCATATCCGCGGTACTCAAGCTTTTCTAACCCTTTCAGTAAAATTTCCTTCGCATCAAGCTGACCGATATAACCTACGATTCCACACATATTTTTCTTCCTCCTAAGATTGTAAAAGGAGACGAAGAAAGTCAAATTTCAAGGGGACTTTCAATCGTCCCCTCCTACATGTTTTTGGAAGATCATGTGATTTCTCTTTGTTCAAGGAGTTACCCCCTTGGTTTGAAGAAATCCTTACGGCTGTGATCTGCATAATCAGCCGGGAGGCATCCGCCGAAAATTCGATAACCTCCATCCTCGTCAACTAAGCCTTTTTTCGGGCGCTTAGTTCGGGCGCTATAATTATAGATGAAACAATAATCCCGTCTTTTCTTCCTCAGAGAAAATAAGAACAAGACAAGCTTGATTTTACAGCATGTGCCATGAACGGTCAATTGTTTTTTAAACAACTTTGCCTCATGTTTCACAATTATCATATGTAAGCCTCGCTTGTCTTGTTCACTCTCTGATCATAGGCTTCGTTACTCTAATCCCATTTCTGACCGGACGACTTCAACAATGCGATTGACATACTCATCGCACAGTTCTTTCGTCTTCGCTTCAGCCATAACACGGACTAGCGGTTCAGTGCCTGAAGGGCGGACCAAAATCCGGCCGTCGCCGTTCATTTCTTTTTCAACTTCAGAAATAACAGCTTTTACTTTTTCGTTCTCTTCGACTTTATATTTATCAGTTACTCTCACATTGACTAACAGCTGCGGGAACTTCTGCATTTCAGCTGCAAGCTCTGACAACGGCTTGCCTGTCGCTTTCAATGTGTTCATCAGCATAATAGCAGACAATAATCCGTCCCCTGTCGTGTTGTAATCAAGGAAAATAAGATGTCCTGACTGCTCACCGCCGACATTGTAGCCGTCTTTTTTCATCGCTTCTACTACGTAACGGTCACCGACAGCCGTTTGCACGCTTTTGATGCCTTCTTTTTCAAGCGCCTTATAGAAGCCAAGGTTGCTCATTACAGTAGAAACCACTGTATCATCCTTTAAACGGCCCTCTGATTTCAGGTGTTTTGAGCATATGTACATGATTTGGTCGCCGTCAACGATATTTCCTTTTTCATCGACAGCAATCAGGCGGTCGCCATCACCGTCAAACGCAAGACCGAGATCGGCGTTTTTCTCTTTGACAAACGCGCTGAGCGCTTCAGGATGAGTCGATCCGACGCCGTCATTAATGTTTAATCCGTTCGGGGAAGTCCCCATTGTTGAAACATCGGCATCTAAATCAGCAAACAGGTGTGTCGCCAAGGACGACGTTGCACCATGTGCGCAGTCCAGTGCCACATGAATGCCTGTGAAATCTTCATCAGCAGTCTGTTTTAAGAATTGCAGATATTTTTGCCCGCCTTCAAAATAGTCGTTTACAAGACCGAGATCGGCTCCGACCGGCCTTGGCAGCCTATCTTCCGGTTCGTCCATCAGGCGCTCAATTTCAGCCTCCTGTTCGTCAGAAAGCTTAAATCCGTCTCCCCCGAAAAACTTGATGCCGTTATCCTGCACTGGGTTGTGAGAAGCAGAAATCATGACGCCTGCCTCTGCATCCATCGCTTTTGTTAAATAAGATACACCAGGTGTAGAAATGACACCCAGGCGCATGACTTCTGCGCCAATGGATAAAAGTCCGGCGACAAGGGCTCCCTCCAGCATATGGCCGGAGATGCGTGTATCGCGGCCTATCAGCACTTTCGGACGTTGTTTGTCTTTTGTCAGCACATATCCGCCGAAACGTCCGACTTTGAAGGCCAGCTCAGGTGTAAGCTCACTATTGGCGACACCTCTTACACCGTCTGTTCCAAAATACTTGCCCATTTTATAATCGCTCCTTTTTTATTCTGATGTGGATTGTGAATCCGCAGTGGATTCGTCCTCATCCTGATCTTGGTTTTGATCTTTATTTTCGTCTTGTTTTTGATCATTGCTGTTTTTATCAGTGTTCGTTGTATCTTCTTGCTGGTTGTTCTTTTGATCATTCGTTTGCTTATCTGTGTCATCCTGGTTTCCTGATGTATTGCTGCTGTTGTCATTAGTTGATGTATTGCTTTTTTTAGATGTCAGCTTGATTTTGGCGTTTTTCTGCCCCAAGGACCAGGTTACATTCTGAGGCCCGTTGACTTCAAGCTTCACGCTATGCTCCCCGTCATCTAAATCTGAAACATTCACATACAATTCAATATCTGATTTCTCCAGTTTTTTTATATTGGCGGGAGAGCCTTTAGCCGTCACGTCTATCGCTTGCGATTCAGGATCTAGAAATTCAATGTTTTGCGAGCTGCTCAGCCCTACAGTCTTAATAGAGACATTCTCAAACTTCTGATCCGCTTCACTATCTACTTCTATATGCAAAGTCACCTTTGACGGCGAGATTTTTTTGACGCCGTCAGGAAGCGGAATATCTGCCTCGATATCGGAATCCTTGTTAATTTTGCTTAAATCTAAGCTGACGCCGTCAATAAATTCAAGAGAATCCAACACATCCTGTGAGCCGTAAACCGTTACCTCACTGGGACTTGATTCAATGTTCGCTATGCTGACACCGTCAGGAAGGCTTCCTGTCCGTTCAATTTTAAAGGGCACTTTTTTACTCGGGCTTGTTACCGGAACGGTAATCTTGATGACCGAAGGCTCTACGTCGACAGGAAGCGCGTTTCCGTCTTTATCATAGACAGTCACTTTCGCTTCCTTTTCAATCGTTTCATCTGCGTTTTCCAAATTCACTGAAGCTTTTACAAGAGAAATATTATCAATCACATTTTTAGATCCGGTAATCTGCACATTTTTCGGACTGACAATCGGCTGCTCCGGAGAATAGCCTTTTTTCATCTTGCTTTTATTGTAGTACTCCACTTCTACAGGAAAGCTTTTGGTCGTCCGTTCTTGAATGGTCACTGTCGTAACAGACGGGTTGATTGAGATTGTCAGCCCGTCTGACACGTTTTTGGCCTTTAGCTCCACCTTATGTGTGCCGGTTTTTAAATTTTCCATGTCGGCATATATTTCAAAGTTCTTGGTCTGTCTAGCCTTTTTCACGGCGCTTGTCGAGCCTTTTATCGTGACATTAACCGTTTGCGGAACACCTGTCACGACGTAATTTTCATCATCATAATACGCTTTGACCGGAATATCGGTCAGTGTTGCTTCATCAATTGTTGATGTCGGAAAGAAAGATTCACCCGGTTTTTTCGGAGTCGGTGCTTGATTGCTGTTAACCGCCACATAAAGCAAGAGCGCGAAAAGCAGAGCAATAATTTTCACAGCCCAGCGGTTGTTTAAGAATTTATCCATTTTTCTTGCCCCTCCAATACCAGCGATTAGAAGAAGTGTCTCTGGTGTTTTTCTTAAACTCGGCTTCAAGCATTTCTTTCAGCGCTTCTTCCGTCAGCTCTCTGTGAAGGTCTCCGTTCTTCGCCACACTGACGCCGCCGGTCTCTTCAGACACAATAATCGTCAAACTGTCTGTTACTTCACTGATGCCGACAGCCGCTCTATGCCGCGTCCCCAGTTCTTTTGAAATAAACGGGCTTTCTGAAAGCGGCAGATAACAGGCGGCCGCGGCTATTTCATTATTCTTCATAATCACTGCACCATCATGAAGCGGAGTGTTTGGAATAAAAATATTGATCAACAGCTCAGAGCTGACTTTGGCATTCAAAGGTATGCCAGTCTCAATATAATCTCCCATTCCGGTATCCCGCTCAATGGTCAGCAGGGCGCCTATACGGCGTTTCGCCATATAATTGATTGCTTTTGTGATGGCCTCAATTGTTTTCTGCTGCGCTTCCTCCACAGGCGTGCCGCTCCTTGAAAAAAAGCGGCCGCGGCCAAGCTGTTCAAGCGCTCTTCTCAGCTCAGGCTGAAAAATAATAATAATTGCTAAAAATCCCCATGTTATCGCTTGGTCCATCAGCCATTGAAGCGTGCTGAGGCCCAAATATTGGCTGGCCATACGAACAAGCACGATCACTACAATTCCTTTTAACAGCTGAACCGCTTTCGTGCCGCGTATCACCATAATCAATTTATATATCACATACCAAACAAGGAGAATATCAACGGCATTGCCGAGGTACTGCAAAAAAGGGATATCCTCAAAAGCCATTTCCTCGTCCTCCAAGATTTCAGTCATTTCGTATTTTGTGTTGTACGTGTTACGCATATGTACTTTACATAGCGAGCCCATTATACCACATTTCGATTTGGCAAGTGAAATGTGCCAGCCCTCTCAGCCCGTAAAAAAAGAGCAAAGCGACTGACGCGCTTTACTCTTTTCCTTTCGGATTTAATGCATTGACTACACTTTTCCCCGCAGACTTCATCTTGTACCATGTCCAATCGAATAATTGATTGATTTCTTCAATCTGACCGGTGACTTGTCCAGCAGAGGCCATATACTTTTCGCCGTTTACGACAGTTACATCCCCGTCTATTTTGCCTTTAATGATCAGCTTGCCGTTTTTGACAGTCACATCGCCTTTGACCGTCTCACCTTCTGGCACGATCACAGTGTGGTTATGCACCACAAGATTCGGTTGCTTGGACACGCTGAAATTTTGGTCATTATGCCAGCTGTTAAAAAATCCTCCGCCCATCAAAATGATGAATACCGCAGCAGCTGCGATAACGGGATGGGTTCTGAACCATCTTTTCACAGAAGCTCTTTTTTTCTCCTTAGGCAATTTTGCCATGACATTAGCGGTAAAATCCGCGGGGGCTTGGACATGCGATGTGCTCCGGACGAGCGCTATAGATTTTTCCATCTCATAAAAATGCTTTCTGCATTTCTCGCATGTCTCCAGATGTTCATTTAATACGTGTTCATCTTTTGGAAGGATATCTCCATCAAGATGCATATGCATAAGCTGCACAATTTGTTCAGGACAGCTCATTTCATCACCCCACTTAAAGATCCCTTAATTGTTTTCTGAGAGCCTCTCTGCCTCTGTGAATCCGCGTTTTCACAGTCCCCACAGGAATGTTCAGAATCTCGCCGATTTCAATTAATGAGAGTTCGTCAATATACTTTAATACGATAACTGTTCTGTATTTGTCAGGAAGCTTTAAAATTTTCTGCTGAATCGTGTTTGAGAGCTCCAGCGACACAACTGCATCTTCAGGCAAAACCCCATCTGCGGCGATTTGTGAATACATGGTCAAGCCTTCCGTACCAGCCACCTCTGCATCGAGGTAATAATCCGGCTTCTTTTTGCGAATGCGGTCAATAGTCAAATTGGTCGCAATTCGATAAAGCCAAGTTGAAAATTTCCGGTTAATATCAAAACTGTCGATATTAACGTACGCTCTGATGAAAGCCTCCTGTGCAATATCCTCTGCCTCATGCACATTGCCAAGCATACGGTAGCAAAGCTGATAAATTTTATCCTTGTAAATATCTACGATGTCCGCAAATGCATCTTGGTCGCCTTTTTTGACTTGTTTAATTCTCTTTTTAATCATCATTTCCATATTTATCTAACCTCTGCCTTCACCGGTCTGTATGTATACGAGCTTCGTTTCAAAAGGTTTCAATTTTTTTATAAAATAAGTTTATCAAATTTTTGGCAGGGTGTAGATGGTAATTCGTGAATAAACTACCTTAACATTTTTTTAAAATTATTATACAGACTGAACAGTTAGAAGTTGGAATGATTTTAAAAAGAAAAAAAGACACCTTTTGGTCAAAGGTGTCTGTGACTGGGCTAGCTGGATTCGAACCAACGCATGACGGAGTCAAAGTCCGTTGCCTTACCGCTTGGCTATAGCCCAATAATGGTGGAGGGGGGCAGATTCGAACTGCCGAACCCTGAGGGAGCGGATTTACAGTCCGCCGCGTTTAGCCACTTCGCTACCCCTCCATATTAATGTAAGAAAAGAGTGCCGGCAAGAGGACTTGAACCCCCAACCTACTGATTACAAGTCAGTTGCTCTACCAATTGAGCTACACCGGCAAGATGGTGGAGGATGACGGGCTCGAACCGCCGACCCTCTGCTTGTAAGGCAGATGCTCTCCCAGCTGAGCTAATCCTCCAAATGGTGACCCGTACGGGATTCGAACCCGTGTTACCGCCGTGAAAGGGCGGTGTCTTAACCGCTTGACCAACGGGCCGTTTGTGTTCTCGTCGAGCTGACAAAAGTTATTATATACAGGTTACACCCCCTTTGTAAAGAGAAAAATTAAATTTTTTATTTTCAAACTTTTTAACTCCTTTTTTAACTGAAAAAGCCTCCCAACATTTATCATTTCTTTTATGATAGAGACAAGCGAATCAAGAGAGGAGAAACCAATATGATACTAGTCAGCTCTTGCCTTGGCGGCATTGAATGCAGATATAACGGCTCTCACGCCGCATCAGAGAAAATCAGAAAACTCATCGATGAAAATGAAGCAGTCATGGCTTGTCCTGAGCTTCTCGGCGGCTTTTCAACTCCTCGTGAACCTGCAGAAATCATCGGAGGCACCGGCGAGGATGTTCTCAATGGAACCGCAAAAATCGTGACAGCTTCAGGAGAAGATGTAACAGAATTATATATGGAAGGCGCCGCTAAAACATTAGCTTACGCAAAAGAAATCAATGCCTCTGCCGTCATATTAAAAGAAAACAGTCCGTCGTGCGGAAGCAGTTTTATCTATAACGGCACATTCTCCGGCCAAAAAATCGCCGGCAGCGGAGTGACCGCCGCACTGTTAAAACGAGCGGGCTACCATGTCATTTCGGAAAACCAGTTAGACGACATATTGTAAGGAGGGCAACCACATGACTCAAGACATTTCTTTATCCTTCTATAAGCCTGAACATTTGCCGGAGCTCCAATCATTTACTCTAAAAAACGATGAAAAACGCTTTACCTCTCTCCCCAAAGAGGTGCTGACTCAGGCCCTGAGCATACGGGACCGGTATCCGGTTGTCATCTTAAAAGACGATTTGCCTGTCGGTTTTTTCATTTTACATACATCAAAAGAAACGCTTGCTCCGTATTCTAACAATCCATTCGCTTTACTGCTCAGCTCTCTGTCCTTACACGCAGTGCATCACGGAAAAGGCTATGCAAAAAAAGCAATGCTTCAGCTTCCCTCTTTTGTGAGCGGTTATTTTCCATGGTGCGATGAAATTATTTTGGCCGTCAATCATCTCAACACACGCGCAAAGCACCTTTATATGAAAAGCGGGTTCCTTGATAAAGGACGGCGAAGAATCGGACCGCTTGGAGAGCAGCTGATCCTTCATTACTTCTTATAGTCTTGGGTGAAATAAAATTTCAAAAATTTTAAAACATAGTTGAAATATCATAACAGAAATGAATATACTGAATATTAAAATATATTATTTTTAAACAGGGGGCCTCCTCATGTCAAAATCATTAAACCTTCACCGTCTTACAACGGAATCACGCAATAGCCAAACAGCTGAAATCCACAAAGCAAACACACTCGGCATCCTCAAAATGATCAACAACGAAGATTTGAAAGTCGCAGCCGCCGTTCAGCAGGTTCTCCCCGATATCAAAACAGCTGTAGACTGCGCCTACGACTCGTTTCAAAATGGAGGCCGGCTTATATACACAGGCGCCGGTACAAGCGGCAGACTCGGTGTCATGGATGCTGTTGAATGTCCTCCCACCTACAGCGTAAGCCCAGATCAGGTTATCGGAATCATGGCTGGCGGGCCTAAAGCATTTTTGCAGGCAGCAGAGGGCATTGAAGACAGTGAAAAAGCAGGAGCCGAAGATTTAAAAAACATACAACTCACTTCAAACGACACCGTCATTGCCATCGCAGCAAGCGGCCGTACACCTTATGCCGCAGGCGCCCTAACATACGCCCGTAAAGTCGGAGCCCACACCATCGCCCTTACCTGTAATGAAAATTCCGCCATCAGCAAGGCGGCGGATCACAGCATCGAGGTTGTCGTCGGACCTGAGGCCATTACAGGATCAACACGTATGAAAGCCGCAACTGCTCATAAAATGATTCTAAACATGATATCCACGGCAGTCATGGTCAAAATCGGCAAGGTTTACGAAAACTTGATGGTAGACGTCAATGTCAGCAACAAAAAACTAAAAGAACGGGCCATCAGCATCATCCAAAGCCTCACAAACGCTTCATACGACACAGCCAGACACACTCTGGAACAAGCCAATCATCACGTCAAAACAGCAATCGTCATGCTCAAAACAAGCACAGATCAGGAACAAGCTAAAACATTGCTTGATGAAACAAACGGTTTTATAGACAAAGCAATCGAAAATTACCATTCAAGATAAGGAGAGACCAAGAATGGCAACAGGCGGTTTAGCGATCATCCAATCAATGAAGCACAAGCTCCCTCCATCCGAGCGTAAACTTGCAGATTACATCCTAACTCATCCCCACAAAGCTATAGAAAGCACTGTCAGTGAAATCAGTGCCTTAGCCAATTCAAGTGACGCTGCCGTCATCAGGCTCTGCAAATCACTCGGACTAAAGGGATTTCAAGATTTAAAAATGAGAGTGGCAGGCGATCTGGCAAAGCCAGCTGTACAAGGCTATCGGGACATTGCGCCTCACGAACCGCTGTCCTCCATTTCTGAAAAAGCGGCCGGCAATGCCATTCAAGCCATTCAGGATACTTCAGACCTGATGGACTACAAAGAGCTTGAACGAGCGGTTTCTCTGCTTCTCAAAGCTCAAACCGTGCATTTTATCGGGGTCGGGGCTTCCGGCATTGTCGCCAAGGACGCCCAGCAAAAGTGGCTTCGCATTCATAAACAAGCAACCGCGTTCACAGACACTCATCTTGTGGCATCATTAATCGCAAATGCAGATAAGGATGACATCGTATTCGCTATTTCGTTTTCGGGAGAGACGCAGGAAATCATTGAACTGCTCACGATGGCTAAGGAAAAAGGCATCACAACGATCAGTCTGACACAATTCAGCCAGACATCCGTCTCCGCGCTGGCTGATGTCCCGTTGTACACAGCGCACTCCAACGAAGCCCTGATTCGAAGTGCAGCCACTTCCTCCCGCCTCGCCCAGCTTTTTATGATTGATGTTTTGTTTTTAGGCATGGCGGCTGAGCAGTATGAAGAAACAACCGGCTATATCGATAAAACGAGAGCAGCCATACAATCTATGAGAAAAAAATAAGGCATCTGGAAGAGGAGGGGTTTTGATGAGCAAAGAAAATAACTACGATCATCTCGCAAAGAAAATCCTTGAACTATGCGGAGGAAAATCCAATATTTCCTCGTATACGCATTGCATGACACGCCTGCGTATTACGCCTTACGATGAAAGCAAAGCAGATGCTCAGGCTTTAAGAGAGCTTGACGGCGTATTGGGGGTCGTCGAAGCTGAAACCATACAAATCATCCTCGGCACAGGAGTCGTCAACCATGTCACAGCCGCTTTCTCAAAGCTCGTGTCAGCAGAAGAAGGTGTCGACGTCAAAGAAGCTGCGGCCAAAAAGAAAGCCGACATAAACCGAAAAAACGCCACTCCTTTTAAACTTTTCTTACGTAAAATTGCCAGCATCTTTATCCCTCTTATTCCCGCACTCGTCGCTTCCGGTTTAATCACTGGGATTACCAAAGCAATCATTCAAGCCGGCTGGCTCTCTGCAGAATCACAAACCGCTGTTATCCTGACAGTCATCGGATCAGGATTGTTCACTTATCTCGGCATTCTCGTCGGCATTAATGCATCGAAAGAATTTGGCGGGACACCCGCTCTTGGAGCTCTGGCGGGGATCTTGATTACGAATCCGGAGATCGCAAAGATCAGTTTATTCGGGGAACAGCTTCTTCCGGGCAGGGGAGGTCTGATCGGAGTTCTTTTCGCAGCCATATTCATTGCTTACACCGAACAATTTATCCGCCGTTTTATTCCTCAATCACTTGATATCATTGTCACCCCAACCGTTTCACTGTTAATCACCGGAATCGTAACGTATGTCATATTTATGCCTTTAGGCGGCTTCATTTCTGATGCTATTACATCCGGCCTTCTGTCCATCCTGGACATCGGCGGCATCGCTGCAGGCTTTATTCTGGGCGCTACCTTCCTACCTCTCGTCGTGACCGGACTGCATCAAGGCTTGACGCCTGTGCACATGGAACTGATCAATTCAATCGGCAATGATCCTCTGCTTCCTATTTTGGCTATGGGAGGCGCGGGACAGGTAGGCGCCGCCTTTGCCATCTTTGTGAAAACGAAAAAATCAACATTGAGGAAAGCAATCGCCGGTGGGCTTCCGTCGGGGCTGCTTGGTATTGGTGAACCGCTTATTTTCGGAGTCACGCTGCCACTTGGCCGTCCGTTTTTAACAGCGTGCTTAGGTGCTGGAATCGGCGGCGCCTTTCAAGCTTATTTTCAGGTAGCCACCATTGCCATTGGTGTTTCCGGGCTGCCGCTTTCCTTTCTCGTCCTGTCTTCGCAAATCATCCTATATATCATCGGACTCTTTATTTCCTATGCGGCCGGCTTTTTATTGACCTATGCATTCGGATATAAAGAAGAAATGGCTTCCCAGTTCGATTAAATGGTTTCTGTTTCTGGGATAGTAAACGGATAGAAGCACGGAAAGGAGCAAGCCAGTGAAAACAAAGATACTGTTCTTATTCAGTGCCATTTTCACCCTATCTATATTGACGCCAAACGAAACCTTCGCGCAAACAGCAGACAACTTGGTTGAGCCGAAAACCATAAATGCAGAAACTGCACAATTCTCGTCGAAGAAACTAAGGAAGGTTGATCAGATGATAGAACGGGATATTGCAGCAGGATTTCCAGGCGCCGTTCTTGTCGTCGTGAGGGATGGCCGCATCATAAAAAAAGAAGCATACGGCTACAGTAAAAAGTACGAAGGATCAGAACTGCTGAGCCGTCCGGCAAAAATGAAAACCCGCACGATGTTTGACTTGGCCTCAAATACAAAAATGTACGCAACTAATTTTGCATTGCAGCGCTTAGTCAGCCAAGGAAAACTCGATGTCCATGAAAAGGTTTCTGCATATTTGCCAGATTTCAAGGATCAGCCGGGAGACCTTATTAAAGGAAAAGACAAGATTCGAGTCATTGATGTCCTCCAGCACCAATCAGGACTCCCCTCAAGCTTTTACTTTTACACGCCGGAAAAAGCCGGGATGTACTATTCTCAGGAGCGGGACAAAACGATTGAATATTTAACGAAAATTCCGCTCGATTATCAAACAGGAACAAAACACGTGTACAGTGACATTGGATATATGCTCCTCGGCTGTATTGTCGAAAAACTCACAGGCAAACCGCTTGATGTCTACGCGGAGCAAGAGCTCTACAAGCCGTTGAAGCTGAAGCATACCTTGTACAATCCGCTGCAAAAAGGCTTTAAACCAAAGCAGTTCGCAGCTACTGAACGTATGGGCAATACACGGGACGGCGTTATTCATTTCCCTAGCATCCGTACAAACACGCTGCAAGGAGAAGTGCATGACGAAAAAGCGTTTTACTCAATGGATGGCGTGTCTGGCCATGCCGGATTGTTCTCAAATGCAGATGATATGGCCATTCTGCTGCAGGTCATGTTAAACAAAGGATCATACCGAAACGTTTCTTTATTTGATCAGAAAACAACCGACCTATTTACAGCACCTTCAGCAACAGATCCGACATTCGCTCTTGGCTGGCGTCGAAACGGAAGTAAAAGCATGGAATGGATGTTTGGCCCTTATGCCAGCGAAAATGCTTACGGACATACCGGCTGGACAGGGACAGTTACTATCATTGATCCAACATACAATTTAGGCATTGCCTTATTAACAAACAAAAAGCATTCACCAGTTGCTGATCCAGAGGAAAATCCAAATGTGTTTGAGGGGGATCAATTTCCAACAGGCAGTTATGGGAGCGTCATTACCGCGATCTATGAAGCGATGGAATGAATGATTCGACGATAGGAGGAAGTTTATATGAAACCTGTATTTCCGCTTATCCTTTCAGCCGTTCTCTTTCTTTCATGTTTTTTTGGCACCAGTCAGACAAAAGCCGCTTCATCCAGCGGCTCAGCCGACGCCAAGCAGATTGTCAATCGCATGACGTTAGATGAAAAACTCGGCCAGATGCTGATGCCAGATTTCAGAAATTGGCAAAAGGAAGGCGAGTCCTCTCCGCAAGCCCTTACAGAAATGAATGAGGAAGTCGCCGACCTTATCAAGAAGTATCAATTCGGCGGCGTCATCCTTTTTGCAGAAAATGTAAAGACAACGAGGCAAACTGTACAGCTGACAGACGCTTACCAAAAGGCGAGCCCTAAAATCCCGCTCATGCTGAGTATTGATCAGGAAGGCGGCATCGTAACGAGATTAGGGGAGGGCACTAATTTCCCAGGGAATATGGCGCTAGGCGCAGCCAGAAGCAGAATCAATGCCTATCAGACCGGCACCCTTATTGGAAAGGAGCTCTCTGCCTTAGGCATTAATACAGATTTTAGCCCTGTAATGGACATTAATAATAATCCTGATAATCCGGTAATCGGCGTACGGTCATTCAGCTCTAATCGAGAACTGACAGCACGACTCGGTTTATATACGATGAAGGGTTTGCAGCGGCAAGATATCGCCTCTGCCCTCAAACATTTCCCGGGACATGGAGACACTGACGTTGACAGCCATTACGGATTGCCGCTTGTTTCCCATAGCCAAGAACGGCTTCGTGAGGTCGAGCTCTATCCTTTTCAAAGAGCAATCGATGACGGTGCTGATATGGTGATGACAGCACACGTTCAATTTCCTGCCTTTGACGACACCACATACAAAAGCAAACTCGATGGATCGGACATTCTGGTGCCGGCTACACTCTCGAAAAAAGTGATGACAGGTCTTCTTCGTCAGGAAATGGGCTTTAATGGCGTCATCATTACTGATGCTCTCAATATGAAAGCAATCGCAGATCATTTCGGCCAGGAAGAGGCTGTAGTCATGGCTATAAAAGCCGGTGTCGATATTGCATTAATGCCTGCCTCAGTTACTTCTCTGAAAGAAGAACAGAAATACGCACGTGTTATTCAAGCTTTAAAAGAAGCAGTGAAAAACGGAGACATTCCTGAACATCAAATCAACAAATCGGTTGAAAGAATCATTTCCCTGAAAATAAAACGCGGTATGTATCCAGATCGAAACGACGACAGCATAAAAGAAAAAATAGCCAAAGCCCAGAAAATCGTAGGAAGCAAGCGTCACCTGAAAGCGGAGAAAAAAATAGCTGAAAAAGCAGTGACGGTATTAAAAAATGAACAGCACACCTTGCCGTTCAAGTCTAAAAAAGACAGCCGAATCTTAATTGTCGCGCCCTACGAAGAACAAATTGCTTCAATTGAACAAACCATTCGCGATCTCGTCAAGCGAAAGAAAATCAAACCCGTGTCCCTCAGCAAAATGAATTTTGCCAACCAAGTATTTAATGCCGAGCATGAAAAACAAGTAAAAGAGGCTGATTATATCATTACCGGCTCCTATGTCGTGAAAAATGACCCTGTCGTCAACGACGGTGTCATCGACGATACCATATCAGATTCAAGCAAGTGGGCCACCGTATTTCCGAGAGCTGTGATGAAAGCCGCACTGCAGCACAACAAACCATTTGTCTTAATGAGCCTTCGCAACCCATATGATGCCGCCAATTTTGAAGAAGCTAAGGCACTCATTGCTGTCTATGGCTTTAAAGGATACGCGAATGGCCGTTATCTACAACCAAATATTCCCGCCGGAGTTATGGCGATATTCGGCCAGGCAAAACCCAAAGGCACACTTCCAGTTGACATTCCGTCAGTCACGAAACCGGGAGACATCCTTTATCCATATGGCTACGGATTAAATATCAAAACGGGAAAACCGCTCTAATAAGGAGGGACACATGAGAAAAACAATATTCGCTTTTCTCACAGGGCTCATGATGATTGGAACGATAACAGCTGCCTCAGCATCACCCGATTCTAAAAATCAAACGGCTAAAAAACCTAAAGTCCAGACCGGCATAGACACGCTTTTCCCGGATTATAAAAAACAGCTCAAGGGAAAACGAATCGGATTGATCACCAATCCAACCGGCGTAAACGCATCTCTGAAAAGCAGTGTCGATATTCTTTACGAGAACCCTGATATCAAACTAACAGCTTTATTCGGTCCTGAACACGGCGTCCGCGGCGACGCTCAGGCGGGAGACGAAGTCGGCTCTTACATTGATGAAAAAACCGGGATTCCCGTATATAGCCTTTACGGAAAAACGAAGAAACCGACTCCAGAGATGCTGAAAAATGTCGATGTTCTTATGTTTGACATTCAGGATGTCGGGACCCGTTACTACACGTACATTTATACAATGGCATACGCAATGGAAGCCGCTAAAGAAAACGGCATTCCTTTTATGGTGCTGGACCGCCCGAATCCTCAAGGCGGGAGTCATATTGAAGGACCAGTCTTAGAACCTGAATACGCCTCATTTGTCGGACTGTATCCCATTCCGTTAAAGCATGGAATGACCATAGGCGAATTGGCTTTACTGTTCAACAAGGAATTTGACATCGATGCCGATCTGAAAGTGGTGAAAATGAAACACTGGAAACGAAAAATGGATTTTAACGATACCCGACTGCCTTTCGTCCTCCCTTCACCTAACATGCCGACGGTGGAGAGCACATTTGTTTATCCTGCAACCGGGCTGATTGAAGGAACAAATCTATCCGAAGGGCGAGGTACAACAAAGCCATTCGAATTGATTGGGGCTCCCTTTATCAAAAGTACAGAGCTTGAAGAAACATTAAACAGCCTCAATCTGCCGGGCGTGACATTCAGGGCAGCTTCCTTTACGCCGACATTTTCTAAACATCAAGGAACGCTTTGCCACGGTGTGCAGCTCTATGTGACAGACAGAGAAAAGTTTGAAGCGGTTAAAACAGGACTGTCACTCATTAAAACAATACACGACCTCTATCCTGAACATTTTGAGTTCCTATCAACAGGTTCATTTGATAAACTGGCAGGCAACGGCTGGATCAGGACAAAAATAGAAAACGGTACATCTATTGAAGACATCATAGATAGCTATGAAAAACCACTCCAACAATTCAGCAAAACAAGAAAGAAATATCTTATCTATTAAGACGTAAGCATCGTATGTTACACGTGTAACATTTTCTTACCGAACAAAAGACCCTTACTTTTATATCTGAGTAAGGGTTTTTTTCATGACAAAAACCCACCCGCTTTATATAGGAAAACTTTCATTTATTTGGTACAATTTTATTGAAAATGATTATCAATTAAATGTTTCTGAAAAGGTGGTCTACTCTTGCAACATACAGTGATTTATCATCCCATACAAATTGAATATCTAAAAAAATCAAGTGATCTCTTCTCAGAGCAGCAATTAGCCGATTCATTCGTGCTGATCTTTCATTTAAAAGGAAACGGCCATATTTCAATCGGAACAAACATCAGCCCTCTGCAAAAAAAGACACTTTATGTTTGTCCGCCTAACGAGACCTTTGGCTTTACGCCTGCAGCCGAAGGTCATCATATAGATGCCTGTCTGATCAGGCTTCAAAGCTATGTCAAGGAAACCGGGCAAGATATCTTAACACCTTGTACAGAAACGGAATTAGCCAAACTGAAGCTTGTGAATATTTCACATATAGAAAATCTTGCAGTCCGGCTTCAAGAGCTTGCAGTGCTATGGAATGAATCGTCTCAACTTTCTCAGCTAAAATGTGTGATTGAAGTACAAAGCCTGATTTATGACCTCTTTACTGCCAGTTTATCTGAACAGACGGATACACATTCAGCAATCGAAAAAACAAAACAATACATCGAAACCCATGCCGATACAAAAATTACACTTGCTCAGCTGTCGCAAATGGCAGGAATCAGCGCTAAACACTACAGCGAAAGTTTTAAAAAATGGACAGGTCAGAGCGTAACAGAGTTCATCACAAAAACGCGAATCACCCGAGCAAAACGGCTCATGGCAAGATCTAACTGCAAATTGAAGGAAATTGCCCACCAAACAGGCTATCAAGATGAATTTTATTTCAGCAGAATCTTTAAAAAGCATACAGGCTGTTCACCTACAAGCTATATGAAAAAACGCCGAAAAAAAATTGCTGCATACGGAAGGGGCACAATGGGCCATCTCATCCCTCTGAATCACATACCGTTTGCGGCCGCGCTGCATCCAAAATGGACGTCCTACTACTATCAGCATTATTCGACAGATATACCCGTCCAGCTCAGCGCATACCGGTTTAATGAAAAGTGGGAAGAAAACCTGAACACGTTATCTCAGACTGAACCAGATGTGATTTTCAGCATGGATTCTATTTCACCAGAAGAACAAAATGGCCTGAATCGCATCGCAGAAGTCATTTACCTTCCTTCAGAAGAAAGCTGGAGAACTCACTTTCTGCAAACTGCCTCATTCTTAAAGGAAGAGTCTGAAGCAGAAAAGTGGCTCACAGCTTATGACCAGCAGGCGGCGGCCGCCAAAAAAACACTTCAGCACACCCAAGAGCGGCGTTTTCTCTTTCTGAGGCTGCATAAGCAAAACTTCTATCTGGCACATACTCGAAGCGTCCAAGAAGTCTTCTTCGGAGATTTAGGATTTTGTTCGGCAAAAACGGAAGACACGTCTTCAGATCAAGCCATTTCGTTAGAAAATATCGCAAATTACCAAGCTGACTGCATAATGCTTTTTCTATTTAAAGAGCCTGAAACCATTGCTTATTACCAGCAATTGCTACAGACAGAGGCGTGGCAAAACCTAAGCGCGGTACGGAATAACCGTGTTTATCTTCTATCCCTTGACCCTTGGAATGAATACTCAGCTTGCGGGCACGAACGGATCGTTCAGCAAACCATTTCTTTACTATCCGGTGATTGTCCATGATAAATTTGGAATTTGTCCATGGTGTTATATCTGTTCATTCTCTATAATTCCAATTGATAATAGTTATCAATTGAACAGGAGGCTCTATAGATGAAAAAGATATCTCTTACCTTATTAATCTTGCTTCTTGCGCTGACGGCGGCAGCTTGCGGCAGCAAAAATGATTCGACTGCCAGCAAGGCAAGCGGCACAGCGTCTGAGAAGAAGAAAATTGAATACCTGGATAAAACATATGAAGTAACTGTACCGACAGACAAAATTGCCATTACGGGAAGCGTAGAATCAATGGAAGACGCGAAACTGCTTGACGTTCATCCGCAAGGCGCGATTTCATTCTCCGGCAAATTCCCTGATATGTTCAAAGACATCACTGATAAAGCCGAAGCAACCGGAGAAAAAATGGAGCCAAACATTGAAAAGATTCTTGAAATGAAGCCAGATGTAATCCTTGCTTCAACAAAGTTTCCGGAAAAAACGCTGCAAAAAATCAGCACAGCCGGCACGACAATCCCAGTTTCTCATATCTCTTCAAACTGGAAGGAAAACATGATGCTGCTTGCGCAGCTGACTGGAAAAGAGAAAAAGGCGAAAAAAATCATTGCAGACTATGAACAGGATCTAAAAGAAACAAAAACAAAAATCAACGAAAAAGCAAAAGATTCAAAAGCGCTTGTCATCAGAATCAGACAAGGCAACATTTACATTTACCCTGAACAGGTGTACTTCAACTCCACACTATATGGTGATTTAGGCCTTAAAGCGCCGGACGAAGTAAAAGCTGCAAAAGCACAAGAGCTGATTTCATTAGAAAAATTAAGTGAAATGAATCCGGACCATATCTTTGTCCAATTTTCTGATGATGAAAATGCAGACAAACCTGATGCCTTAAAAGATTTAGAGAAAAATCCAATCTGGAAAAGCCTTAAAGCAGTCAAGGAAGATCATGTGTACGTCAACTCAGTGGATCCTCTCGCACAAGGCGGCACAGCTTGGAGCAAAGTCCGCTTCCTGAAAGCGGCTGCTGAAAAATTGACACAAAACTAATTCAGAGTAGGTTTTTGTATGTATTCAAAACAGTGGACACGTATCATATTGATTACTTCTCCATTTGCTATTGCACTGTCGCTGCTGCTTTCGATCCTATATGGCGCAAAGCATCTAAGCACAGATATTGTTTTTACATCTCTTATTCATTTTGATCCGGGAAACACAGACCATCAAATTATATGGCATTCCCGGATTCCAAGGGCTGCCGGCGCTCTGCTCATAGGGGCAGCCCTTGCTGTTTCTGGAGCGCTTATGCAAGGCATTACGCGCAATTATTTAGCTTCGCCCTCCATTATGGGCGTTTCGGATGGTTCCGCGTTTATCATCACGCTTTGTATGGTTCTGCTCCCGCAATCGTCTTCGTTTGAAATGATCATTTACTCTTTTATCGGCTCAGCATTAGGAGCTGTGTTAGTATTCAGCCTTGCCGCCATGATGCCTAACGGGTTTTCCCCCGTACAGCTTGCCATCATCGGCACAGTCACAAGCATGCTGCTCAGCAGTTTATCAGCGGCCATGTCGATATATTTTCAAATTTCACAGGATCTCAGTTTCTGGTACAGCGCCAGACTTCACCAAATGAGTCCGGATTTCCTGAAGCTAGCCGCTCCGTTTTTCCTAATTGGCATTGTAATGGCCATTTCTCTCAGCAAAAAGGTGACCGCTGTATCATTAGGCGACGACATTTCTAAAAGTCTGGGGCAAAAGAAAAAGACCATTAAAATCATGGCGATGCTTTCAGTCATCATTTTAACCGGCAGTGCAGTAGCGCTGGCCGGAAAAATTGCGTTTGTCGGATTGGTTGTTCCGCATATCACGCGATTTCTCGTCGGCTCTGATTACAGCAGGCTGATTCCGTGTTCCTGCATCTTGGGCGGAGTCTTTTTAACCCTTTGTGATCTGGCAAGCAGATTTATCAATTACCCGTTTGAAACACCGATTGAAGTCGTGACATCCATTATCGGCGTGCCTTTCTTCCTTTATTTGATCAAACGAAAAGGAGGGGAGCAAAATGGCTAAAAAATATGCCGTGTTCATCGCTTTGATTCTCGTTGTCAGCTATTTCAGCTTAACGAGCGGATCATTTTCTGTTCGTCCGGCTGAGCTGCTCTCCACTCTTTTTCAGATTGATCCGAATCCGCAGTATGAAATTTTGCTGTTCGATTTAAGACTGCCGCGGGTTGTCATGGCGGCTATTATCGGACTCGGTCTTGGCATTGCAGGCGCCGTCATCCAAGCCATCACACGTAACGGACTTGCGGACCCGGGAATTCTCGGAATTAACGCAGGAGCGGGAGCCGGGATTGTCGCGTTTATGCTATTGTTCCAAGGCCAGAAAGAAGTAACATCCATAGCTGCGGCGATGGGAATGCCGATCTTCGGATTGATAGGCGGACTGATTGCGGCGATCCTGATATACATATTTGCATGGCACAGAGGCAATTTAGATTCAGGAAGAATTATTCTGGTAGGAATCGCAATCAATTCAGGATTCAGCGCCCTGTCTTTGTTTTTATCATTAAAAATGGACCCGCAAGACTATCAAATGGCCATGGTGTGGAAAAACGGAAGCATCTGGTCTGCCAACTGGACGTATATCACAGCCGTTCTCCCATGGATGCTGCTGTTTATACCCATTCTTATCGCAAAATCCCGCTTGCTCGACACCATTCGTTTTGATGAAGATACAGTCAGAAGCCTGGGTATTTCATCAAATAAAGAAAAAACCATCCTGCTCGTCGCTTGCGTAGCAATCATCAGCGCATGTGTCTCCGTAGCAGGCAGCATGGCGTTTGTCGGCTTAATCGCTCCCCATATTTCACGGAGACTGGCTGGTGTCGAACACCGTGACATCCTGCCACTGAGCGGTTTAATCGGCATGCTGCTTGTGATAAGCGCAGACTTTGCCGGAAAACTGTTTTTCCAGCCCGCGGAAGTGCCCGCAGGCATCATATTAGCGATCCTCGGTGTTCCTTATTTCTTATATCTGCTTTTCAAGCAAAAAAAGGGGGAGAATGCTTGAACGGATCTCTTTCAGAGCATAAAGCCGGCAAAAGGAAGTTCACGCTGTACCTCCCTCCTTCCTACAGCCCAGACAGCAGGAGATTTCCTGCTGTTTACGTGCAAGATGGCAGTTCTTTGTTTCAAGACCAAATCGAATTATTAGAAAGCACATTCCAACAGCGAAGGCTCCCTGAGCTCGTACTGATTGGTATAGAATCCGAAAACCGGCTGGATGAATACACCCCTTGGCCGGCTGCATCACTCAGTGATCGGTTCCCGGACTTCGGAGGCATAGGATATGACTATCTGTCTGACATAACAAACCGGTTCATTCCGTTTATCGAAGAAAATTGGAACGTCACCAGGGAACCGCAATTAAGAGGAATGATAGGTGCCTCATTAGGCGGCCTCATTTCATTGTTTTCCTTATTAAAGTATCCGTCTGTTTTTGGAAAAATAGGCTCTATCTCAGGCTCCTACTGGTATGAGAACGCACTGGAAACCATTCATTTATCTTCTTTAGAGCCCAGCACTGCATGTGTTTTTATGTCTGTCGGCAGTGAAGAAGGCCGTGAAAAACAATCCATTCAGCGACATATGCTGCAGAATACAAAGCAAGTGCATCAAAGCTTAAAAGAAAAAGGCTTCACTGAAGATCAGCTATGTCTTTCAATTGAAAAAGGGGCGGTGCACCACCGCAAGTACTTCTGCCAACAGTTCATCATCGCGCTCGAATGGCTATACGGAAAAAACCGCTCATAGAATTGAGCGGTTTTTTCATGCTTTCTGCAATACAGGTTTTAATTCAAAACGATTCAGCATATAGCCAAACAAAGCAGCCAGTATCTGCTGAAACAGCATGCCGATCACTACCGGAACGGCAACCTGAGACGGAAAGAACGTAACGGCAAGAACTGCGCCGGCACTGATATTTCTCATGCCTCCTGTAAAAATAAGAGATACAATTTCCTCCTGGCGCCTTTTCATCATTTTTCCGATCAGCCAAGCAGCGGCATAGCCTGTTAACGCGATAAAGAAAACCGTCGCCGCTATTCCTACGAATCTCAAATCAACGGCTTTGAAATAAGGGGCAATCGCAGAACTGTTAATTGCAATCACTGCCATCAGGCAAAGCTTTGAAAAAGGAGACAGCGCACTACTCACAGATGCAGTTCTTTCTGGAGATGACATCTGGTTAAACAGCATACCCAGGAAAGAAGGAATCACAACCATCACAATCAGCCCCTTCATCATTCCCCACACATCCATATGAACCTGAGCGCCGGCGAGCAATGAAAGGCTCAGCGGAACGATCAACGGCGACAGCACCGTATCAACTAAAATAATCGAAAGCGTCAAACCCACATTCCCTTTGTACATCGCTGCCCAAATCAAGCTTGTAATCCCAGTAGGAATCACAACAGCCAATGTTAGGCCAGTGATAGTCAAAGGATCGCCTTTAAAGATAAGGTGGCCGCTGCCCCAAGCAAAAAGCGGCATAAAAATATGAAGAACAAATAATGCAAGAATCATAGGGAGAGGATGAGACAATGCATGTCTCAAAGATTGAAAGTTAGCGCTCAAACTGCCTGCAAACGTAATAAAAGCAAAGATCCAAGGCACAGCGCTTTCATATCCATTTAAAAACTGAGACAGCAGCACACCCAGCACCACACTAGTTGGCGTTAAAAGCGGCATCACCCTCCCCAATATACGGTTCAGCTTCTGAAGCATCATATGCAAGTCCCCTATTTAAAAATTCTGTTCTCTCTATTATATCAATGCTGTTCAACCGTATGTTATATAAAAAAGCCCAGATCACGTTAATCTGGGCTTCTCTACTATGCCATCTGTTTCATAAGAGATTTACTCGCATTGTTTAAACCTTTTAATTCAGCTTCAATGCCCTGTTCTTTAAACTTCGCAACAATCTTATCAAGCGCTGCCGCTCCTGAATCATCCCATACGTGGGCCTCAGTTAAGTCAATCACGACTCGCTCAATATCCTCTTGATAAATAAATGCATTCATAAGATCAGTCACTGACGCAAAAAAGATTTGTCCCTTCACTTGATACGTTCTCAGCTTTTGATCCTCTGCATGAGAAACAATTTTCAACTTAGAGATTTTTGCCACAAAGAACACGGCACTTAAGAGAACTCCGACGAATACGCCTTTAGATAAATCATCCGTTACAACAACCGTCATCACAGTCACAACCATGACAATCGAGTCTGTGAGCGGCGCTTTTTTGAGGCCTTTTAAAGAAGTCCAATCAAATGTGCCGACAGAAACCATAACCATAACAGCCACTAACGCAGCCATCGGAATCTTCACTACGACATGACTTAACACCGCAATTAAAAACATCAGAAAAGCACCGGCAACAAATGCTGACAAGCGTCCGCGTCCGCCCGCTTTTGTATTAATGACAGATTGTCCAATCATAGCGCAGCCAGCCATACCGCCAAAGAACCCAGTCACGATATTCGCAATTCCCTGCCCGCGGCTCTCTTTATTTTTGTCACTGTCTGTATCCGTCATTTCATCAATAATCTGTGCTGTCAGCAAAGATTCCAGCAATCCAACAAACGCTAAAGCAATCGAATAAGGAAAAATGATTTGCAGCGTTTCAAAGGTAAACGGAACATCAGGGATTAAGAAATGAGGCAATGAACTAGAGATATTGCCCATATCCCCGACCGTCCGCACATCCACATGGAAAGTGACCGCAATAATCGTCATCACAATAATCGCGACAAGCGGAGACGGAACCGCAGTCGTAAACCTCGGCAGCACATAAATAATAACCAACGACCCGGCAAGCATCGCATACATGCTCCAAGAAGCACCTTCAAACTGAGGAAGCTGCGCAGAGAAGATAAGGATCGCCAGCGCATTCACAAACCCGATCATCACAGAACGCGGGATGAATTTCATTAATCTTGCAATTTTACTGATACCTAAAATCACCTGAATAATTCCTGTCAAAATCGTAGCCGCAAATAAATACTGAAGCCCATGATCAGCAACCAGCGACACCATAACGACCGCCATTGAGCCAGTCGCAGCTGAAATCATGCCTGGTCTGCCGCCAAAAATAGAAATAATAATGGCTATACAAAATGACGCATAAAGACCGACCATCGGATCAACACCGGCTATAATAGAAAAGCCAATTGCTTCAGGTATTAATGCTAACGCAACTAAAATGCCAGCAAGAATGTCTTTTCGGATATTCCCGAACCATTGCTGCTTTAATGTAAAACTATTATTCAAATATAACGACTCCTTTTTAAAAAATAAATCCGCACCGTATCTGATGTATTGGGAGCTATCTTTATTTTATGGGAGAAAATGAAAAGGAAAACGATCGGAGAAAAAGGGGAAACGTTGAGTATATTGTATTGAGGCAAGGAGTTATTATACAAAGAGTATCATATTAAATTTTGATCAAATACGCAAGATGAATGTTGAAGAAAATAATGGCTCAAACTAAGTTTGAGCCATCGCTACATTATATCATATCCGGATGAGAAACAAGAATCGTTTTAACTGCAGTAATATCTTTTCTCTCATTTGACAACGGATCTATGCCCATCAATTCCTGGATGGCAGCCTCATAGTTCTCAAGCGGGGCTTTCACCGTAATCAGTTCAGAAAGCTGAGGCATGTCCGCGGCACATGATACCGCATCCTCCATAATTTGGCGAGCCTCTCCGGTTCCAACGATCGTTACGCCATTAGAAAGCAGCTGAAAAGGCCTGATTTTCATCTCATACGTATCATCAAATCCCATGGGCACAAGCCTTCCGCCCTTGTCTATTAATGGATACGCCCAATCAAGCTGATTGCCGATCGCGTCAAAAACCACATCAAATTTTCTCCCTTGATTAATGCGTCTGACCTCGTCCACCGTTAAATCCTGCGGATGATAAACATAATCGGATATCAGGCCTGCTGCTTCAGTTCGGTAATCACCAACCTCAGTCGCAACGGTCAGCCTTGATAGTTTTTTCACCATCATTTGAACAAGCAGCCCGATCGGCCCCGACCCTAACACCAATACAGAATCGTCAGGTTTTATTGCAGCCCGCTCTATCACATTTAATACACAGGAAAGCGGCTCAATTAAAGTGGCTCGCTCCCATTCCATATCGTCCGGGATTTTATACATAAAACGGTCCTCGCCTACGTAATAATCGGCAAAAGTGCCATGCGACCCTAATCCCAGCTGCCAGTCTTCAAACGTCTCACAATAACAAGTTAAACCTTTCCGGCAATAATAACACTTCCCACAAAACTGAGTCGGATCGATCACCACGCGATCACCAGGCTTAACGTTTTTAACCTCAGGCCCCGTTTCTGTCACTACTCCAACAGATTCGTGACCCAGGATCATATTGTGAGTCGCATGCATCTTTCCTTTTAGAACATTTAAATCCGTTCCGCAGATGCCTGTCCCGTATATTCTAACTTTCACATCGTTCATTTTTTTGATTTGAGGTTCTTCTACTTCTTGCAATTCAAGCCGATCATTAGGAGTCCAGACCAACGCTTTCATATGTCTCTTCCTTTCTGTCCCAGCGAATTTGATCCAGCAGTTTTTGATGCAACTCCTTCGTTGACGCAGCAATGCATGACTGCTGGTTATTGTAGCTAAGATCCGTCAGAAGTGTATCATCCAAGGACTTTCCATACGCATCAGTAATGACAACTCCTGCTTTTTTCGCCAAAAACACACTTGCGGCAATATCATAAGGAAACAGATGCAGAACCTGTCCATTCCCCACATCCTGAAAATCTTTCAGCAGTGCAGGATCATCCTTTAATAAACGATTACCGATATCCACATAGGCATCCATCTGCCCTGTAATAATTCTGGAGATAGAATAAGAAGCGCTATTGAAAACAAATACGCCGCCATTATTGGCTGACTGATCAATCAAATGACCGTACGCATTAATCATCAGGTGCGCGGGGTGCCCATTAAACTCAAGGCTCCAGAACATATGTTTAATGTCTCTTACTTTGCTTAGATTCGGCAGGGTGCCGCGATAGCCCTCATAATAGATTCCCTCAGAATAAACATCCGCGTACATATAGGCACCTGTTTTCAGCTCCAGCAGAAAAGCAAATTCAATATCCTTAATTTTTGCATCAGGCTTGTATCCTGCTAATGCGATAGAAATACAAGACATTTCAAGTCCCGCAGCTGCCGGACGGGTGCCATCAATCGGATCAACGATCAAAATATATTGAGGGTTGTCTCCAAATATCTTCAGACCGCCATCTTCAGTATAAAACGCGACTGACTCCTCTTTGCTTTTCACATATTCCAGTACAGCGTTCTCAGCAGCGGCATCAATGTTAAACTGTGCATCACCACCGGGGGAATATCCATTAACTAACCGGTTTTTCAGTGTTCCTTTCTGTCCCTTCACTTCTTCATAAACAAATTTTCCGAGCTCTATAATATATTCTTTCACTTGATATCCTCCAATAGCTTACGAAGTTTAAAACAAAGCACCTCAGCCTCACTTAGCGTAATCGTGAGAGGCGGACGGATTTTAAATACATTTCCGAATCCGTAACGGGAAGTCCGTAAAATTAATCCATAATCCATAGCCCGCTTGGCAATATAATTGGTCAGCTCTACATCAGGCTCATTATTCTCTTTTACAATTTCAACACCGATCATCAAACCTACGCCTCTGACGTCAGCAATAAATGTAAATTCTTTCTTCATATGCTCTAAGGAATCCATAATGTACTTCCCGACAATTGTTACATTTTCTAAGAAGCCCGGCCTCTGCATAATTTCGATTGTCTTACAAGCAGCTGCAGAAGCCATCACATTCGAGCCATAAGTAAATGAGTGATTGTGGCCGGCTAATCCCGTGTATTTTTCCTCTGTCAGGGTGGCTGCAACCTGGAATCCCGTGCCGCCCAACCCTTTCGCGACAGTCATCATACTCGGTTTCACATCAAAGTAATCAGCGGCAAACATCTTGCCTGTCCTGCCGAATCCAGTTTGAATTTCATCAAAAATAAGTGCGATATCATGCTCATCACAGAGCTTTCGTAATTGCTTAAAGTACTCCTTAGGCGGAACGATATTCCCTCCGTTACCGGAGATCGGTTCAATAATCATCGCAGCAATTTTTCCGTTACTCGCATATTCGATAAAATCATTAATTCTTTCTACACAAAGCATTCCGCATGAATCTGGTTTCTGATTGTAAAAACAACGGTTGCAATAGGGGTCAGGCACCTGCAAGCCAAAAGAAAACTGAGGGGGGAACGGCTCTCTTCGAAATGAATTCCCGGATAACGCAGACATCATATACGTTTGGCCAAGATGGCTTCGGAATAAAGAAATGACATCTGTTTTTCCAGAATAATTCTGAGCCATTTTAATAGCTCCTTCATTTGCGGCAGAGCCACTGCTGACTTTAGGGTGAACTTTAGTGAGATTGTCGGGGGAGATTTCTACAAGTTTTTCAGCTAGTTTATTAACGGCATTGGTTTGGTAGGAAGAAGTGACGTGTATAAGCTGGTCAGCCTGTTCTTTGACTGTATCAATAACTTCCTTATTGGTATAACCCAAATTCAAGTTGAAAGTAGCAGAGGCACAATCAATATACTCATTGCCCTCTGAATCGTACAAATAGATGCCTTCACCTCTTTCCATGACAACGTCATCTACTTTGTAATACAAACTGTCTGGATTCGTAATTTCTTTAGTCCCCACTAACAACACCCCTATTCAATAAAATATGTAAAACTCGTTAATCATCGTATAAATTCTAGAAATTAATGTCAACTAGATAAATAGTAAAATTTGTTAACTATTTGTTAACGTTTGCATTAGGGGTTTTAATTCAAACTTCGTATGTTATCATAGAAATAAATGGATTTAATGTAAAAAACTAAAAACAAACAACATAAATAGCTTATTTTTACTACCAGTCCTATCATGTAAATTCTAGAGGAGTACTATTTTTATCAAAGGAGATTAATGAATGAAAACTCGTTTACTGTGGATTGGATGTTTATCTTACGGATCGATCGCCTTTACTCTCGTTATACTTGGAGCTGTCCTCCCGGAATTGCTTTCCCATTACGCCCAAAGCTACAGTAACGGCGGAGTATTAGTATTTTCGCAATTTATGGGGTTTTTAATCGGTGTACTAGGGATGCCTTATGCTGTGAAGAGAATGGGACGAAGAAAAGTAGTTGTTATAGGATTAGCCATGATCAGCTGCGAGTTGTTTATTTATTTCCTCCCTCCGTGGCCGTTGCTCTTTCTTCTTGTCAGTATGGCTGGACTTGGAGCCGGACTGGTTGAATCTTGTGTAGGAACAATTATCCTAACAGCAATTAAAGAAAAACAAGCAATCGCCATGAGTAAGATGGAAGTAGCATACGGTTTAGGAGCCCTTTTCATGCCATTGCTATCTGGTTTTTTAATCAGCAATTATGTATGGACATTAGCCTTTCTTGTTTTGGGACTAAGTTCATTTCTTTTGATGCTTGTTTGGAGCCGACTGAGTTTTGGCAGTTTAGACGATTTGCTCATCCGTCAAACAAACACTTCGGGCAATGGAAAACAACAAGCACCTATAAGCTTTCGAAAACATGGCTTACTGTTTATTTCTTTAGCAGCTGCTTACTTCTTTTTTTATGGAGGAAGTGAAGTATCAATTGTTCACTTTATCCCTTCCATCTTCGCGGAGAAGTGGGAGATCTCTAACTCCTTAGCAACAATAACGGTAACAATATATTGGATCGGTATGATCATTGGGCGTTTACTGACTGGGCCGGTTTCCGAAAAACTAACCTATCATCGTTATCTCAGGCTGATTAATATCGGCGGCCTCATCTCACTTTGTATTTTAGCAATTAGTAATACGGCTTTTGCAGGGTTTGTTCTGTGTTTCTTCTTAGGGTTATTTATGGCTGGTATGTTTGCCATTGCTTTAATTATCACCAATCAATTCTACCCTGGAAAAACAGAACAAACGACAAGCATGCTGCTCGCTGCCAATGGATTAGGCGGTTCTATCCTGCCAATAGCAGTCGGGTGGAGTCTAGATGAGTTCCCCGTACAAACAGCATTTTGGTTATTTACGACTCTCATGTTGATCATGCTGGGGATTGTATTAGTATTAAAAATATTAGAGAACTTGAAAAGCAGAAAGCTCGATAAAATGAATACTGAAGAACGCAAATCAGTACAGATATAAAACAAAAAAACCCAGCTCAATGAGCTGGGTTTTACCATGCTTGGCGGCGTCCTACTCTCACAGGGGGAAACCCCCGACTACCATCGGCGCTGAAGAGCTTAACTTCCGTGTTCGGTATGGGAACGGGTGTGACCTCTTCGCTATCGCCACCAAACAAATGCCTT
>NZ_JBVQPP010000005.1:0-309827 GCF_055710085.1 Bacillus sp. VA13
TAATATTCAATTTCTGCATGATCTCTTTCATAGGCACGCCTGCCAATCTCATTTCTACAGCCTGCTGTTTCACTTCAACCGGATAACTCACTCTTGTCCCCATAGAAAAAACACCTCCAAGTCTAATTTCGGATAACAATCATCCGTTTTCAAACTTGAAGGTGTTTTTATTTGTCTCATCTTATGGGGTCAGTCCCAATGACAGGGCGTTTTTTTACGGCTTCGGCACATATTTAAAAATCTCTTCGCTTTCAAAAAACTCAATCAATCGCCCGAGCCAATTATAATAATCGAGCCATTCTTTTAATTCCTTCAGAAGCTCATTCACTTTTTCTTCCGCTTCAGGGGTAAGCTCTTCATCCAAGACGCTGAGCAGTTCCCGATTGAGTTTTTTATGCATCATTTTGTTTTTGCTGACGACTTTGCTCCAAGTGGCTGTAAACAGCGTGATAAACGTTTGGTAGTAGTCCTGCTCAACCTCATATAAATCTTTTCTCACGCCCTTTTCGAACACTTTTTCGGCAATGTTGGCATCTAGCATTTCCCGCACAACCTGGCTCATGCGTGTTTTGCTCATGCCGGTCGCTTCAGACAATTCGGTCAGCGTCATCGGTTTTCGATTCATATAAATAATGCCCAGCACACGTCCGACGGTAGAGGGCATTCCAAATGCATGCATGTTTTCTGCGATTCTTTCTATTAAATGGTCCTCAGCTTGTTCAATGATCGTTAACGGATCTTTCTCCAACGGTTTCAATCCTTTCAGCTAACAATTCCGATGTCAATATACCACATTTTTGATACGGCGGAAATGCTGCAACAAGAGAATTTGGCAGGAAATTGGAGCAATAAGGAGATCATCACAGGTCAATGCGGGTAAATCAGCGCTTACACATACTTTATAAACAATATGAACAAATTGTAAACTTTTTATTTTATAAACTTTATTCTATAATGGGAAGCATTCAATTGTCTGAAAAATTAAATATAAACTGAACGAATTGAATAAACTTAATTTTGGAGGTGCGATGTTTGCTGACATTAGAAAATGTCTCGAAAACATACAAGGGCGGCAAAAAAGCCGTGAACAACGTGAATCTTAAGATTGCAAAAGGCGAATTTATCTGTTTTATCGGTCCGAGCGGCTGCGGGAAAACGACAACAATGAAAATGATTAACCGATTAATTGAGCCTTCCGCCGGCAAGATTTTCATTGACGGCGAAAACATCATGGAACAGGACTCTGTAGAGCTTAGGCGTAAGATCGGCTATGTCATTCAGCAGATCGGCCTGTTTCCCCATATGACCATTCAGCAGAACATTTCTCTTGTCCCTAAACTGCTGAAATGGCCGGAGCAGCAGCGGAAAGAACGGGCGCGTGAGCTTCTGAAATTGGTCGATATGGGGCCAGAATATTTAGACCGTTACCCTCATGAATTAAGCGGGGGACAGCAGCAGCGAATTGGTGTATTACGGGCACTTGCCGCGGAGCCGCCGCTTATCTTAATGGATGAACCGTTTGGGGCACTCGACCCGATTACGAGGGATTCCCTTCAGGAAGAATTTAAAAAACTGCAAAAAACCTTACATAAAACCATCGTATTTGTTACCCACGATATGGATGAAGCGATTAAGCTGGCAGACCGGATTGTGATTTTAAAAGCGGGAGAAATCGTTCAAGTTGGAACGCCCGATGATATTTTGAGAAAACCGGCAGACGAATTTGTTGAGGAATTTATCGGCAAGGAGCGGCTGATTCAGTCATCCAGCCCGGATGTGGAACGGGTTGACCAGATTATGAACACGCAGCCTGTAACGATTACCGCGGATAAAACGCTTTCTGAAGCGATTCAGCTGATGAGGCAGGAGCGTGTCGATTCATTGCTTGTCGTTGATGACGAGCACGTTCTCCAAGGCTATGTGGATGTTGAAATCATTGATCAATGCAGGAAAAAAGCCAATCTCGTAGGAGAGGTTCTGCATGAAGATCTTTACACAGTATTGGGCGGCACATTGCTGCGCGACACGGTCCGCAAAATTTTAAAACGGGGTGTCAAATATGTCCCTGTTGTAGATGAAAATCGGCGCTTAATCGGAATTGTGACTAGAGCAAGTCTGGTCGACATTGTGTATGACTCCCTCTGGGGAGAAGAAAAGCAGCTCGCGGTATTGTCATAGGGAGGCGATAAGTCATGCATCAAATTATTCAATTTTTGCAAACCAACGGGGGCGAACTCCTTTATAAAACATTTGAGCATATCACGATATCGCTCATTGCTGTTATCTTAGGCGTGCTCGTTGCCGTTCCCCTCGGGGTTGTCCTTACTAGAATGAAAAAGGGAGCCGGCACCATTATCGGCATCGTCAATATCATTCAAACGCTGCCGAGTCTGGCGATTCTCGCCTTCTTTATTCCGCTACTGGGTGTCGGGAAGGTTCCAGCTATTGTGGCATTGTTTTTCTACTCCGTTCTGCCGATTCTGCGCAACACGTATACCGGCATTCGCGGTGTCAACAAAAATCTGCTCGAGTCTGGCAAAGGCATCGGAATGACGCCGGCTGAACAAGTCCGCCTGGTGGAGCTGCCGCTTGCCGCACCTGTCATTATGGCGGGAATCAGAACATCGACGATTTACTTAATCGGCTGGGCTACGCTTGCTTCCTTTATCGGAGGAGGCGGATTGGGTGATTATATTTTTATCGGACTGAATTTATATCAGCCGGAATATATCATCGGGGGCGCGGTGCCCGTTACAATATTGGCAATTGTGATTGATTATGTGCTGGCAGTGACTGAACGAAAACTGACACCTGCCGGCATGCAGAGATTGAAGGAAGTTTCATAAGGAGGCGGCTCATGAAAAGAAAATATCTCAAATGGATGATCGGGTTAACGCTCGCAGCAATGCTGACGTTGAGCGGCTGTTCGCTTCCGGGGCTCAGCGCCGCTTCAGACCAGACCATTAAAATCGGCGCGCAAAGCATGAGCGAATCAGAAATCATCGCCAGCATGCTTGGCCAGCTGATCGAACACCATACTGATCTTAAAACAACAACCATTAAAAATCTCGGCTCCAACGCGGTACAGCAGCAAGCCTTAATGAACGGGGAAATCGACATTGCGGCCACAAGATATACGGGAGACGCGCTGCCAGGAACGCTGCGAATGGAACCTGAGAAAGATCCGGAGAAAGCGCTGGCGCTAACACAGCGGGAGTTTAAAAAAAGATATGATTTAAAATGGTATGACTCCTACGGGTTTGATAATACGTATGCCTTTACGGTCAGCAAGGAGCTGGCGGATCAATATCATTTAGAAAACGTATCAGATGTGAAAAAATGGGCACCGCAATTAAAGCTGGGTGTCGATAACTATTGGATGAAGCTCAAGGGAAACGGCTATCAAGATTTTACAAAAACCTACGGCATGACATTCGGCGGCACGTATCCAATGCAGATCGGGCTTGTGTATGATGCGGTAAAAAGCGGAAAAATGGACATTGTCCTCGCGTATTCGACTGATGGAAGAATCAAGTCCTATGTTCTCAAAATGCTAAAGGATGATAAGCAATTTTTCCCGCCGTACGATTGCTCTCCGGTTGTTCCGGAACAAGTGCTCAAAGAACATCCTGAGCTTGAAGGCACCATCCAGAAAATGATCGGGAAAATCGACACAGCCACAATGCAGGAGCTTAACTATGAAGTCGACGGCAATCTAAAAGAACCGTCTGTCGTTGCCAAGGAATATTTAGAAAAACACCACTACTTCGAATCGTGAAAGGAGGACGAAGCCAATGAACGTGCTTGATCAGTTAATGACATATTACGCGCAAAACGGCAGCTACGTCATGGATGAATTCGGCCGCCACTTTCTCATGTCGGTTTACGGCGTATTGTTTGCTGCTGTCGTCGGGGTTCCGGTCGGAATCCTCATTGCGCATTATCGCCGCTTATCAGCCTGGGTGTTCGCCGTAACAAATGTCATCCAGACAATCCCTGCGCTCGCGATGCTGGCCGTTTTAATGCTTGTCATGGGGCTCGGCGCAAACACCGTGATTGTATCATTATTTCTGTATTCCCTCCTGCCGATTATCCGAAACACGTATACAGGCATTGTCAGCATTGAACACGCCTACTTAGAATCGGGAAACGCAATGGGCATGACGAAATTCCAGGTGCTCCGGATGGTTGAGCTTCCGCTCGCGCTTTCTGTTATTATGGCAGGCTTGCGCACGGCTCTCGTCATTGCCATCGGGATTACAGCAATCGGTACATTTGTCGGCGCCGGGGGGCTCGGGGATATGATCGTCCGTGGCTCAAATGCGACAAACGGAACTGCGATTATTCTCGCTGGCGCGATCCCGACTGCGGTGATGGCCATAGGAGCAGATCTGATAATGGCCTGGATTGAAAGGTTGTTGAATCCAGTGAAACAAAAAAATAGAAAAAAGTTAATAAGTGTATAGAGTTAAGCAAAATGGATTCTTTTCTGAGAGGGAAAAGAGTCCTTTTTTTATGAGGCTTAATAAATAATCTTGATGAAAAAATTGAGGGGATCTGCAAATGTATTTTAAATTGTCGGACTCTGGCATTAGTGCATTCCCTGCCCTTATTTATCTAAACAACGGTGATCAAAAAATGAGATTGATTTTAATGTGTGGAAGTGTCACCAATTGCACTCTTTTTTTATCGCTTATTTACCTGCTAATGTATTTTGATTAAATTCTGATAAAAGTATTTTACAATGATCATCATTCAGAAAGTGAAGTTCTGTCATGTAGATAAAAGAACTCTATTTTTATAGAAATGTAATAAGTGGAGGGGTGTATGTTGAAAAGATGTATATACATTTTAGGCTGTTTTATTGTTTTATTTATGTTATCTGCTTGTCAATCATTAATAAAGTTTAAAGATAAAGTTGTTGAAGAAACAAAAAAAACAATGCATTTTACTGATGATAATGAAAACGATACATCTGAAACAATGGAGAGCCTGATTGATAAGGGAAAACTCGATCAAGTGGTCTATGACGATAAACTTTATCAGCTGAAAGATAAAGTTGATGAAGACAAAAAAGGAAAAGTAATAGGGGCAATAGGCCAAACTTTCTTTGTAGATGGTGATGGAAAGAGATGGTCGGAAGAAGAACTGAAAGAACCGTATATCTCTAATGACCCGGATGAAATCAGAGAGAAAAAACCATTACGCTATGGGAAGGTTTACAGTACAAACGAGGATCCTGATGCCAAAAATGAAATCATTGTTGAGTTTAATCGTGAGTATTATCGAGCGGTTTTAATAAAGAATGAAAAGGAATAAGGGAGAGAGTGACATGAGTACAGTCCTATTAGAAACCAAAAGCCTTACAAAAAAGTTTGGCAAAGAAACAGCTGTTTCAGATGTTTCATTAACTGTTCAAAAAAACAGCATTTATGGTCTGCTGGGACCAAATGGAGCTGGAAAATCGACAACACTTAAAATTTTAACAGGAATTTTACGGAAGACTTCTGGTGAGGTTTTCTTCGACGGACATAAATGGAAACGATCTGATTTACAAAATATCGGATCGTTAATAGAAACTCCACCACTTTACGATAATTTAACTGCATTTGAAAATGTGAAAGTCCATGCCACGCTGCTCGGTCTTTCTGAAGATCGCATTCACAGTGTGCTAAAGACTGTGGATATGGAGCATGCTGGAAAGAAAAGAGCAGGGCAGTTTTCGATGGGAATGAGGCAGCGGCTTGGAATTGCAATCGCCTTATTAAATCATCCTAAATTATTAATTCTTGATGAACCTACAAACGGGCTAGATCCAATAGGTATACAGGAGCTTAGGGACCTAATTCGCTCATTTCCTCAGGAAGGAATAACGGTGATTTTATCTAGCCACATTCTTTCAGAAGTCGAGCAAATAGCAGATCATATTGGGATTATTATCGGCGGTCACCTTGGGTATCAGGGTGAAATAAACAAGGCTGATGATTTAGAGCACTTGTTTATGGAAGTTGTAAAGTCAAGCCGTGAAAAAGAAGGTGTAGATAGATGATGAATTATATAAAAGCCGAAAACCTGAAGTTTAAGAGGACGTTTTCCAGAAAAATGATTATCTTTGTACCTCTTCTTAATATAGGTTTTTCTTTTTTAATGAACATTCAATTTTTTGTATCCGGTACTTTTAACTGGTGGTCTATTATATTTATGCCGGTGATGATTGCTTTATTTTGTTCTTTATCTCATCAAAAAGAAAAAAAGGCTTCTAATTATAATGGTACGTATTCATTACCTATAGATTTAGGGAGATTATGGTATGCAAAGATTATAATTATCATGTTTTATTCGCTATTATCTCAGATTGTATTTTTAGTTTTTATGTTACTCATGGGATTCGTCATAGCTGATTTTGCCATTATTACGCTTTCTACAATTGCCGCGAGTTTGTTACTTTGGATGACAAGTCTTTGGCAAATTCCACTCTGTTTATTTGTGGCCAAAAAGTGGGGGCTTACAATAGCGGTAATGTTAAATCTTATAGGAACCTTCGTTCTGGGCATTATGCCGGCATCTCGTTCCTTTTGGTGGTTTATTCCTTGGAGCTGGCCAATTCGAATGATGAGTCCAACTATTGGTATTCATCCTAACGGCCTGTTGCTTGAAAAAAATGATCCTTTGTTGAGTTGGCTGGTCGTCCCTCCTGCTATATTGATTTCTATTCTATTATTTTTGATACTGTCATTTTTAAACAGCCGTTCATTTGCCCCTTCAATCGATTACAGAACAAAAAAGCAGGGGGCGATGTAAGGTGAGATTGCTTTTGAGGTGTTTACAAGCTGATTTCCAGAAAAGCAAGCACACCTCCTTTATGTGGCTGCATTTTATTATTCCTATAGTTTGTTCATGTGTATTGATCTTGTATTTTTATGGGAGAGATCAAAGCCAATTTCACTTGTATAAATCTTTTATGGAAGCTGTTGCAGTAGCATTGCCGCTGCTCATCGGGGTGCTATGCGGAATGACTGCATCCTTAGAAGAACAGGCAGGGAAATTTCAAGTGTTACTAGGGAGCACATCTCCGAAAGTCATTGCTTATGTGAGTAAAATGTTAATGCTGCTTTTCATGGGGTTGTGCTCTATTGGTTTAGCGCTATTCATCTATATAATAGGATTAAAGTTTATTTTAAAAGTGCCGGATTTGTCTTACGGTATTTTTATAATGGGTGGTGCCTGGCTAGTTGCGGGCAGTGTAGTCCTGTATTGTATTTACTTTTTTATCAGCTGTATGTTTGGAATGGGGGCTTCTGTCCTGATAGGAGGAGCCGGCCTGCTCATGACAGCTCTAATGAACACTGGATTAGGGGATATAATGTGGAAATTTAACCCGTGGGCTTGGGGGATTCGATTGTCAGGTTTAAATGGAGTACTTCACTTTAAAGAAGTAAATCAAGGTGATAATCCTTTGTTAATGCATGAAATGAATTCAGGGGAATTGATTATGGTTTTTGGTATAATATGTACAATCATTGCCAGTCTTATATGGTTTAGTATATGGGAAGGCAGAAAAACGTTTGAATAGTATGAGGGGGCCGGGAAATGGCAAAAATCCTTGCTATCGATGATGAAAAAGATATTCTTGTACTGATACAAAATATTTTGCGCCGTGATCAGCATCAAGTTGACACTTTAGATCGTGTTAAAGGCCAGCCGCCTGATTTATTTCAAGGGTATGATTTAATTTTGCTTGATGTTATGATGCCGGATATTGACGGTTTTGAGTTATGTAAACAGATACGGCCTTTGGTTGATTGTCCAATTTTATTCCTCACAGCTAAAACGGAAGAGGAAGCGATAGTAAAAGGCCTCATTACCGGCGGAGATGATTATATTACTAAGCCGTTCGGCGTTAGAGAGCTTAGTGCCCGAGTTAATGCTCACTTAAGAAGAGAACGGAGAGATAAACATCAATCGAAGAGAGTTATCTCCGGTTTTTTATTTCATTTTGATAGTAAAGAAGTATTTATTAATCACAACAAACTCAACCTAACAAAAAATGAATATAAAATCTGTGAATTTTTAGCTCAACATAAAGGGAGAACTTTTTCAAGAGAACAAATTTATGAGGAGATATATGGATTAGAGGGGAATGCCTTGTATTCAACAATTACTGAATTTATTCGAACGATTCGAAAAAAATGTAAAGAGCATAATGCAGACCCCATTAAAACGGTATGGGGCGTTGGATACAAATGGGAATAGGTTTTAAGGGGCAGAAAACACTTCTTAGAGAACTGATAAAGTATATGGTGACTCTATGTATTAGTTTGGTCATACTTGCTCTGCTATATTTATTTATGAATACGATCGCAATGAATACAGGTTTCTCACACCCAGCGAATTATAACGAACGAGAAGCAGAAAAACTGGCGGTGAAGCTGGAAAGCATCGACAAAGTAACTGCTGATATGATTCCTGATACAATGTCATATGCCATCCTTGATAAAGAAACAAAACAAAAAACAGCTGGAAATATTAAAGAAAAAGATTTGCAGCTTGTAAAAAAGAAGATTGAAAAAAAACCGTATGTCAATTATAAGCAAAAAGGATATTTGGTTATAGAAAGAAACGATGAATATTGTGTTTTGCAATATTCATTGCGTGCAGATTTCACTTCGCCTTTACTAAGAAAATACCTTCCTAATTATGAATTAACGAGTATTTGTATATTGATTATCTTGCTCATTATAGTTATCTCTATTATAACAACTTACTTTGCGAATAGATTAAGAAAACATTTTGAGACATTGAACTTAATCACTCGATATATAAAAGAGCAAAATTTGCAATTCACTCCCGAATTTACACATATTAAGGAATTCGATGATGTGATTGACTCCTTGATTGAAATGAGAGATGCCCTCCAGTCCTCACTTGAGGCACAGTGGCGTTTAGAAAAAAACAAGAAAGAACAAATAGGTGCTTTGGCACATGATATCAAGATTCCGATTACCATTATTAAGGGGAATGCTGAATTACTCAGCTTGTCAATACAAAACGAGGAACAAGCTGAGTATACAAAGTATATTCTTGGAGCAGGAAATCAGATTGAACAATATATTTATCAGCTGATTCATCTTTCGAAAACGGAGGATGCCTTAACTGTTCATTTGGAGAAAGCATCTGTAGATAAGTTGACAGAAACCCTACTGAAAGATATATCCGCCTATAAAGGAAATAAAAATATAAACATTTCGCTCAAAAAAGAAAATCTAATGAAAGAAGCGAAAATAGACTGGCAATTGTTACATAGGGCATTATTGAATATCTTAACAAACGCAGTTGATTATACACCGGAAGGCGGCACTGTCTCGGTACATGCAGAATGCGATTCTGAGATATTTTATTTTTTTGTAAAAGACACGGGAAATGGATTTTCGGAAATGGGATTAAAAAAAGCCACAGAACTTTTTTATATGGATGACAAGAGCCGTCATTCTAAAGGTCATTATGGAATGGGATTGACTTTTGCAAAAAATGCAGTGAATCTACATAATGGAGAACTTACTCTTGGGAACACTATAGCGGGTGGAGCAGAGGTTCGAGTAAAAATACCCTTATGAAACGAATAAAGCCCACGTCCTATCTGGACGTGGGTTATTTTTAAATGGTAAACTGATTCATCTTCTCATTAAGCTCTTTCGCCAGCTGCTCAAGCTCTTCGGCATTCTGGAGCACTTGATCCATGGAATGGGCGGATTGCTCGGTAATTGAAAATGTTTCTTCAATGCCAGCGGCCGACTCTTCAGATACAGAAGCGATATTTTCAATCGATTGATTGATGGTAATCGATTGGTTTGTTAACTGTTTCAGGCCATCCGTTACTTCCTTAATGCTGTCTGCAACATGAGTGACGGAGTGTTTGATATGCTGCATAGCTTGTCCGGTGTCTGTCAGGTTTTCCGTTCCTTTTTCGACTTCTGTAAAGCTGCTTTCCAAGTATTCAATAACGGTGTAGATTTCCTGCTGTGTGCCGTTGACAATCCGGGTAATATCCTGCACGGAATCAGAAACGCCGTCAGCCAGCTTTCTGACCTCCTCTGCCACAACAGCGAAGCCTTTGCCGCTTTCTCCTGCGCGGGCAGCTTCAATCGCAGCGTTAAGTGACAGCAAATTCGTTTGCTCGGCAATGCCGTTGATGACCTGAACGAGCTTGTTGATATCCTGAGAATGCTGTTCCAGTGATCTCACTTTATGCACGGCTTCCTGAACGATATGATGGATGGTTTTCATTTGCTGTAATGACGTATCCATATTTTCGTTTCCGCTCACTGCGAGTTCGAGAACGTTTTGAGACGTATCGCTGATTGTGATGCCGTGATTATAGGCTTTATCAATGCTTTCTGTAAACTCATTCATTGATTCGGCAATTGTCACCGCGTCTTGGGCCTGCTGTTCAGAGCCCTCAGCCATTTCGTTCATCGTCTCGGTAATATGTTTGCTGCCGGATCTTGTTTCATTCGTTGCAGTTGCCAGCACTTGTGAAGAAGAAAGCACCCGGCTTGATATTTCTTTGGAGTATCCGACAATATCTCTCAGATTGCCTACCATTTTTTGCAGCGCTTCGTTCAGATCACCCAGCTCGTCTTTTGAATTGAGCGGCTTTATGTCACTCGACAGATCTCCCTCGGCAATATGATTGGCAGATTCCTTCATACGAATGATAGGCTTTACAATGTTTCGCGTGATATAAAGCCAGATGAAAATGCTGATAATGATCGAAGCTGCCACAAGCGAAGCCGTGTAAATGAGCCCTTTATGGTATACATCCTTCGTTTCTTTTACCGCTGTGTTGCTGCCTTCTTTATTAAAGTCAACGAGATGAGTGACTGATTTTTTCATATTCTCAAAGCTGGCCTCAGTCTGTACCAATAAACCTCTTGCTTTGTCCATGTCATTCGTGCGGCCGCTTTCTATAATTTGCGCATGAATATCAGCATAGGTATTCACTTCATTTTGAAGCTCCTCGAACAGTTTCTGTTCTTTATCATTGGAAATCGTTTTTTCGTAGCTATCAAGCTTTTGATTGATGTCTTCAAGGATCTGATTCATTTCTTGATCAAGCGTATCCATTTTGCTTTTGTCTGTGAAAATCAGAAAATCCTTTTCTTTAGAAGAGAGATGCTCGGTCAAATAATTAATCGATGTAATTTCTTTGATGCCGTCAATCCATTTTGTGTTGATTTCATCTGTCTTTTGAATGATATGCTGCATATTAAAAGCGCCTATTCCGCCGACAAGTAAATTGATCAGGATCAGTGTCAAAAATACCAGGCTGAATTTGCGGGAAATCGTCAGTCGCATATAAGTGGTCTCCTTTAAAATCGTAATGTGTGTGGATGTACTATATATCGGCTGAGAAATCGTTTTTTTACCTGGAAAATGAAAAATAAAAAACGGCTCTTTTCTCGCCTTTGAGATCAGAACCGTTTTAGCAATTAGTCAAGAAAGGAAGGGTCAATCCAATCCGTCGCCCATTTAGAAATCTCACCCAAAATGGGGGCTAACGCCTTTCCTTTATCGGTCAATGAATATTCGATGCGAACCGGAGTTTCAGGGATGACATCCCGCTTCACCACTCCTTCAAGCTCAAGTTCTTTCAGCCGTTCTGACAGAACTCTGCCGCTTAGATTTGGAAGTGCTGCTTCAATTTCGCTAAATCGCTGCGACCCGTTCAAGAGCTGAAATACGATCAAAGCGACCCAGCGTTTACTCAAGATGTCGACTGCTTTTTCAAATCTAGGACACATTTCTGATTGGTTCATACTTTTCACCTCGTCTGACACTATTATAACGCAAATAACGAGGGAAGGTATGCAAGCGTGATTGATAAAATGCAGAAAGAGATACAGGGGATTATGAAGAAGAGGTTCGTTTTTTTGCTTCCGAGGCTAAAAAATCGAAGTATTTGCTGAGATTTTCAATATCCTGCTTTGAGAGATATCCCCATTTTTGGCTATTGAAAATCGGGAGGTGCTCCGCTCCTCGAGTGACAGCCGTTTGGTAAATTTCATATATGGACTGATAGCTTTCCGAAGCTTCGCGGATTTCTTCTGGAAAGGCCCGAATATGGCCTGCGGCAGCCATCAGGTTTTCGTAGGGAACTTTCAGTACGGCCGCCAATTTTTTGATAGTGGCAGGTTTTGGCGTGCCCCGCTTGCCGTTTTCAATTTTTGAAATGGTGGCTGAGCTGATGCCTGAGTACACCGCAAGCTGATTCACTGTCAGTTTGCGGGCGCGGCGCAGCTCTCGTAATTGCTGTCCGAACGGTGACATGGTGATCGCCTCACATTTCTATCAAGAGTTAGTCATCAGCAGACCGTTTTTTGGCTTCGTCTGAAATAAACGAAAAATAATGATCCAGCATGAGCAAATCTTCTTTATTGAGATATTGCCACTTTTCGTTCTCAAGAAGAGCAAGGTTTTTCAGATCATAGGCCTCCGCTTTTTCAAGCAGCTTGCACTTCGTTTCATAAGGAGCCCTGGCTTCATGCACTTCTTCGATGTAACCAGCCTTATACATAAGCCCTTCATAAGGAATTTTTAAAGCTTCCGCCAGTTTTTTTATGGTGGCAGGTTTGGGAACGCCCCGTTTGCCGTTTTCGATTCTGGAGATGCCGGCTGCGCTGACGCCTGAATAAGTCGCCAGCTGGTTGACTGTTAATTTTCTCTCTTCACGCAATGCCCGCAATTGTTCGCCGAAGCTTTCCATGTATCTCACCCCGTCCCTCACTGTTACTCATATTTTAGTATGTTTATTGACTAAAGGGAATAGGTAGGCTGGAAAAGTATTGACAAAAGTTAACATAAGCCGTAATGTAAAAGTATAGAAAAAAGTTTTCCAGGAATGGAAGGTGAGGAAAGTGCCAGTAGAAAAGATACAGATTAGACGTGATTATGTATTGCAGTATATGGTCAATAACGATTATTCCCTTAATCAGCTTGCGCTGGAAATCGGAGTCTCACCCGCCACACTGAGCCGCGTGCTGAATGGAGAAAGACGGCCGGGGCAGCTTGTGATCGGTAAAATGCTTCACTATTTTAATTTGAAATTTGAGGATCTTTTTTACTATGATTTTATTGACAAAAGTCAATAAACAGCAGAAAACGCAAGGAGACCAAGCGTTTTCTATCCCTATGAATGATGTGTCAACACAAACCCTGTCACCAGTTCGTTGCATGTTTTATATTGTTTTGTCGGCAGCTGATGCCCCTGATATTCCAATCTGAAAAATTCGGCATGGCTGCAAGCTTTGCGGTAATAGCCTGAGGCTGAGAAGGTCCAGTCCCGAAGGCCGCCATACATAAACAGCATTGGCATGTGTAAATGAGGCAGCTGTTCAATGCAGTTGTAGCGGAGCGAATCCTGATAATATTGATGCCAATGGGCAAGGTCCGCTTTTTTCATATGGCCTGTTAATAGGTTTCGAAGTTCTTTGTTTTTTGTGTGGCTGACAGCAAGGATTTTGATGAGCAAACCGGCGTTTTTCTCGAGCAGATACATCCCCGTCTTGTGAATCTTCTCTCCGATTACGTTATGAACAGCGGGGTAAGCGCCGGACAGAACAAGATGAGATACTTTGTCCGGGCGGGTAAAGCCGATATGCTGCGCAATTAAGCCGCCTGCGGAATACCCAAATAACACAGCCTTATCAATGTGCAGAGCGTCTATGAATTGCACGATCTCGTTTGCGTAATAAGAAATAGAGGCGGGCTGATCCGCGTGATCACTGTCGCCGTGGCCGCTTAAATCGGGAAAAATCACCCTGAAATGCTCGGAGAGAAGGCGCTGATAATAAAAAACCTTGCGTCCCATGCCCGGCGGATGGATAAAAATGATAGGAATTCCCTGTCCATATTCCTCATAATAAAGATGTTTTCTGCTGGCTATGCTGATAAGGGGCATTGTTTTTCTCCTTTTGACCTTTTCATATGAATAGGGTAACCAAGATAATACGTCTTATCCCGCCTTTTGGCGTCTGATACAGCGTGACATGCCAACCCTTTTCATGTAAAATAGAAGTAATGTAGGCCAGTGAGTCTGGAGGTGTGAGGGATGCACGCGGTTTTGATTACCTTATTGGTTATCGTCAGCATTGCACTTATTATTGTCGTTTTGCTTCAATCCAGTAAAAGCGCCGGATTATCTGGTGCGATTTCAGGCGGAGCGGAGCAGCTCTTCGGGAAACAAAAAGCAAGAGGTCTTGATTTGATTTTGCACCGCATCACGGTTGTGCTGGCAGTCTTGTTTTTCGTGTTAACGATTGCGCTTGCTTATATCCTATAGGGCAATGTTTGTATAAGGTCTGATGTGAAGTCAGGCCTTTTTCACGTTTCTGGTGATATTCAGAGCGTTTTTTTCTGATCAAACTGTGGAAAACTAAAATGATCGTGCAGATAGAAAGGGAGACATGAGCATGAAAGTTGTGACACCAAAACCATTTACATTTAAAGGCGGAGACAAAGCGGTGCTTTTGCTGCATGGCTTTACAGGAAATACAGCGGATGTAAGAATGCTGGGGCGTTACTTGAATGAACGGGGCTATACGTGCCACGCGCCTCAATATGAAGGACACGGCGTGCCCCCTGAAGAACTAGTACATACGGGGCCTGAAGACTGGTGGAAAAACGTGATGGATGGCTATGAATACTTAAAATCTGAAGGCTATGAGAGCATTGCTGCCTGCGGACTGTCGCTTGGCGGGGTTTTTTCGCTGAAATTGGGTTACACTGTACCCATAAAGGGAATTGTTCCAATGTGCGCACCGATGCATATTAAGAGTGAAGAGGTCATGTATCAGGGCGTCCTTTCATACGCTCGCAATTACAAAAAATTCGAGGGGAAAAACCCGGAGCAAATTGAAGAGGAAATGAAGGATTTCGAAAAAACGCCGATGAACACTCTTAAGGCGCTGCAAGACTTAATTGCCGATGTGCGGAACAATGTCGATATGATTTATTCACCGACATTTGTGGTGCAGGCACGTCATGATCACATGATTAATACTGAAAGCGCCAATATTATTTACAACGAAGTGGAAACTGATGATAAACAGCTGAAATGGTACGAGGAATCTGGCCATGTCATTACGCTAGACAAAGAACGTGACCTCGTCCATCAGGATGTGTATGAATTTTTAGAGAAGCTCGATTGGTAATCAACAGGAGGTTGGATAATGGAAAAAGAAGCATTTATGGATAAGCTTCTCTCGTTTATGAAGGAAGAGGCATACAAGCCTCTGACTGTTCAGGAACTTGAGGAGATGTTAAATATTACGGAAGCTGAGGAGTTTAAAGAACTCGTCAAAGCGTTAGTCGCCTTGGAAGAAAAAGGGCTTATCGTACGGACGAGAAGCGACCGCTACGGCATTCCGGAGAAGATGAATTTAATAAAAGGTAAGATTTCAGCACATGCAAAAGGATTTGCCTTTTTACTGCCTGAGGATACGTCGTTAAGCGATGTGTTTATTCCGCCTAATGAGCTCAATACGGCAATGAACGGCGATATCGTTATGGTTCGTCTGAATTCACAGTCAAGCGGCTCCAGACAGGAAGGAACCGTCATCCGCATTTTAGAAAGAGCGATTCAGCGGGTTGTCGGTACGTATACTGAAACAAAAAACTTCGGCTTTGTCATTCCGGACGACAAAAAAATCACGAGTGACATCTTTATCCCGAAAAACGGGAAAAACGGAGCTGCGGAAGGGCATAAGGTTGTTGTCAAGCTGACGAGCTATCCTGAAGGCCGCATGAACGCAGAGGGCGAGATTGAAACCATTCTCGGCCACAAAAATGATCCGGGGATTGATATTTTATCGGTCATTCATAAGCACGGCCTGCCGGGAGAATTTCCTGCTGATGCGATGGAACAGGCATCAAGTACGCCTGACACAATTGATGAAAAAGATCTGAAAGACCGCCGTGATCTCCGTAACCAGGTGATTGTCACCATTGATGGTGCGGACGCGAAGGATTTGGATGATGCAGTTACCGTGACGAAGCTTGATGACGGAAGCTACAAGCTTGGCGTTCACATTGCGGATGTCAGCCATTACGTAACCGAAAACTCGCCGATTGACAAAGAAGCGCTCGAAAGAGGGACGAGTGTGTATTTGGTTGACCGTGTCATCCCAATGATTCCGCACAGACTGTCAAACGGCATTTGTTCCTTAAATCCAAAGGTTGACCGCCTAACACTTTCTTGTGAAATGACAATTAACAGTCAGGGACAGGTAACAGAGCACGAGATCTTCCAAAGTGTCATCAAAACAACGGAAAGAATGACGTATTCAGATGTGAATAAAATTCTTGTTGACGATGATGAGGAGCTGAAACAAAAATACGAGCCTCTTGTTCCAATGTTCAAAGACATGGAGCGTCTGGCTCAAATTCTGCGCGATAAGCGGATGAACCGCGGCGCCGTTGATTTTGATTTCAAAGAAGCCAAAGTGCTTGTCGATGATGAAGGCGCGGTTAAAGACGTTGTCATCAGAGAACGTTCAGTCGCCGAGAAGCTGATTGAAGAATTTATGCTTGTGGCGAATGAAACGGTAGCGGAGCATTTCCATTGGATGAACGTACCGTTTATATACCGGATTCACGAAGAGCCGAATGCTGAAAAGCTGCAAAAGTTTTTAGAGTTCGTAACGACCTTTGGCTATGTGGTGAAAGGAACCGCAGGAGATATTCATCCGCGCGCGCTTCAAAGCATTCTGGACGCTGTGCGTGACAGACCTGAAGAAACAGTTATATCCACTGTCATGCTCCGTTCGATGAAACAGGCGAAATACGACCCGCAGAGCTTGGGGCACTTTGGCCTGTCAACGGAATTCTATACTCATTTCACATCGCCGATCCGCCGTTACCCGGACTTAATCGTCCACCGTCTGATCAGAACGTATTTAATCAACGGCAAGGTCGATGAAGCGACACAGGAAAAGTGGGCTGAACGCCTGCCGGATATCGCCGAACATACATCAACGATGGAGCGCCGTGCAGTTGACGCCGAGCGTGAAACGGATGATCTGAAAAAAGCGGAATACATGCTTGATAAAATCGGTGAAGAGTTTGACGGCATGATCAGCTCTGTGACAAACTTCGGAATGTTCGTCGAGCTGCCGAATACAATCGAAGGACTCGTCCACGTCAGCTTTATGACGGATGACTACTACCGCTTTGACGAACAGCATTTTGCGATGATTGGCGAGCGGACAGGCAACGTCTTCCGCATCGGGGATGAAATCACAGTCAAGGTCGTCGATGTCAACAAAGACGAGCGCAACATCGACTTTGAAATTGTCGGCATGAAGGGCTCTCCGCGGCGTCCGAGAGAACTGGACAGCAGCCGGAGCCGAAAACGCGGAAAACCTGCCAGAAAACGCGTCCAAAGCACCAATACACCTGTTTCTCCAGCTCCGTCTGAGGAAAAAGGGGAGTGGTTCACTAAGCCGAAGAAGAAAAAGAAAAAACGCGGCTTTCAAAACGCGCCGAAACAGAAACGGAAAAAGAAGAAATAGCAGCTCAACCAGCAAATAGGGCCGCAGCGCTCTATTTGCTTTCTTTCGGAAACAGCTTTTCATTGTAGCAGTACGTGTCATTTGGTAAAATAGAGCGTATCGCAAAAGGTGGACAGTTTTTCCTTAGAGAGAGGGGGTTCTGGCATGCCAAAAGGGTCAGGAAAAGTATTATCTCAAAATAAGAAAGCCAATCACGATTATTTTATAGAAGAAACCTATGAAACAGGCATCGTTCTGCAAGGAACCGAAATTAAATCGATTCGCGCCGGCCGCGTAAACCTTAAGGATTCCTTCGCCAAAATCGAACGGGGAGAAGTGTTTCTCCACAATATGCACGTCAGCCCGTATGAGCAGGGAAACCGCTATAACCACGATCCGCTCCGGACGAGAAAGCTGTTAATGCACCGCAAGGAGATTAATAAGCTGATCGGATTAACAAAAGAAAAAGGCTATTCTCTCGTTCCGCTGAAGCTGTATTTGAAAAACGGCTTTGCCAAAGTGCTTCTCGGCCTTGGAAAAGGGAAGAAGAACTATGACAAACGGGAAGACCTGAAGCGCAAGGACGCGAAGCGTGAAATCGAAAGAGCGTTCAGAGACAGTCAAAAAGGCTTCTAAAGGCATAGTGCTTGATTCAAAAATCAGGCCTGTGCTATACTGTGTTCACGAACAAATCATAACGCTTTTCTTTTGAAGGATTTGACAATTGAAAAGAGACGTGATCATGTTATAATAAGACTATAGCCAGTTTGAGTGAGAGCTTGATATTTTCTCCCGTATTTCCCTTATAACAAGGGGACGTTACGGATTCGACAGGGATGGATCGAGCTTGAGCTGCGAGCCGAGAGGCGATCTCGTAAACACGCACTAAATATAACTGGCAAAACTAACAGTTTTAACCAAAACGTAGCATTAGCTGCCTAATAAGCGCAGCGAGCTCTTCCTGACATTGCCTATGTGTCTGTGAAGAGCACATCCAAGTAGGCTACGCTTGCGTTCCCGTCTGAGAACGTAAGAAGAGATGAACAGACTAGCTCTCGGAAGGCCCGCCCGCAGGCAAGAAGATGAGTGAAACCATAAATATGTAGGCTACGCTCGTAGACGCTTAAGTAATCGATGTTTCTGGACGTGGGTTCGACTCCCACCGTCTCCATACATACTGACAATAAAGCAGAACCTCTTAAGGGGTTCTGCTTTATTTTTTCTCCAGATCACAGGCACCAAAAAGTGCGTACTTCCATTTCAATCCCAGCTGTTTCATACTGATTGCAGAGCAGATGTTTAGACCAATCAGATTTCTGTCAATAAATAAGAGGAATCAAAAACGGAGGGATGAAAAATGAAGCTGAATTTACAAGGAAAAACCGCACTGGTGACCGGTTCGACATCGGGGATCGGGAAAGCCATTGCCTCTTCGTTAGCTGAAGAAGGCGCGGCGGTGATCATTAACGGACGCCGGGAAGAGAAAGTGAATCAGACGATAGAAGAATTGAAAACACAACATTCTGAAGCGGTCCTTTATCCGGCTGCATATGATTTGGGAACAGAAGAAGGCTGTAATGAGCTGTTTCAGGCATATCCAGAGGTTGATATTTTGGTCAACAATTTAGGGATTTTTGAACCGGCGGAGTACTTTGATATTCCTGATGATGAATGGTTTCGTTTTTTTGAAGTGAACATTATGAGCGGGGTAAGGCTGACACGCAAATATTTGCACAACATGATAGAGAAAAAAGAAGGGCGTGTGATTTTCATTGCCAGTGAAGCGGCGATTATGCCGTCACAGGAAATGGCCCATTACAGTGCGACAAAAACGATGCAGTTGTCCATTTCCCGCAGTTTGGCGGAGCTGGCAACCGGTACGAATGTCACGGTCAACACCGTCATGCCGGGCTCTACCTTAACAGAGGGTGTGGAAACAATGCTGAATTCGCTGTATCCTGGTGAAAACCTGACTGTTAAAGAGGCTGAGGCACGTTTTATGAAAGAAAACCGGCCGACATCCATTATTCAAAGACTGATCCGTCCGGAAGAAATCGCCCACTTCGTTACATTTTTAAGCAGTCCGCTTTCCTCTGCGATCAATGGCGCGGCACTTCGGGTGGACGGCGGTTTGGTCCGCAGTGTCTTTTAAACCTCTCCTTTTGGAGAGGTTTTTTTATATGATGTTGATTTCCATAAATTGCTGTCGTATAATTTTGGTACCAACATAGTTTTTTTAGTACCGGAAGCGAGGGGATTGATTTGGAAAAAAGAATTCTTGAGGAAACCATCCGGCTGATCCGGCAGAAAGGATTTTCATTTACGATGAATGATTTGGCGGCAGCGCTGGGAACGAGCAAGCGGACGCTCTATGCGCATTATTCATCAAAAGACAAACTTGCGGAAGCGGTTGTCGAGCAATTTATCGCAGAGATGAAGCAAATGGAAAGAGACATTTATGAGAATGAAAGTTTAGATGTGCTTGAAAAAGTGAAAAAAATGCTGATCGGTCTTCCGCAGGGAATGGAACTGCTGAACATGGGATTATTAAGTGAACTGAAGAAATACCATTACGAAGCGTGGCTTACATTAGATACGTTTATTAAGGAAGAATGGACGGTTGTCCTAGAGTTATTAAACGAGTGCAAACAGCAAAAAAGAATCAGAAACATCAATCCGGACTTGTTTGTTCATATGTATATAGGAAGCATCAACCAAGTGTATGACCCTGAATATCCGCTCAAACATCAATTCACGACAGGAGAGGTTCTTGAATCAATTGTAGATGTATTGTTTAACGGCATAACAGCTGATGAGGAGGCTGATGCGACGTGAATTGGGTGTTTCTATGCTTAGCGATTCTGTTTGAAGTTGCCGGAACGGTCAGCATGAAGCTATCGTCAGGTTTTACAAAGCTTACTCCCAGCGTGCTGTTGATTTTCTTTTATGGCGGCAGTCTTTTCTTTCTGACGCTTACACTAAAATCCATTGATGTATCTGTTGCTTATGCTGTATGGTCAGGGATGGGGATTGTCCTGATTACAGTCGTTGGTTTTTTGTTTTTTCAAGAACATGTTAGTGTCATGAAACTCATTTCAATTGGATTGATTATTGCCGGTGTTGTGTCTTTAAATCTGATCGAGCATGCTGCGGTGTCTGAGCCGGTACATAAAAGCGGGCAGTACAAATGAGATATATGAAACCGTTTTTTCTCGTGACTGATATCGGTTTTATCTTGTACTGGCTGTCAGCCGGGTTTTCACTGATACCGGAAAGCTGGGCTTTTAAACATCATGACCATCCGTTTATGATCGCCTGGAACTGGTCTTTTTTTCCACTGGATATCTTAATCTCTTTAACAGGGTTGTACAGCTTGTACTTACATCGGGTGAATCGTGCTGACTGGAAGCTGATGGCGCTGATTTCACTTGTGCTGACCTGTTGTTCAGGCCTTCAGGCGATTTCATTCTGGACATTCAGCAGGGACTTTGATCTTGTTTGGTGGCTGTTTAACGGATATCTGTTAATTTATCCTTTATTTTTTATTCATCTTCTCTTAAAGGAGAGTAATGCAACAAAGCAGTGCTGACAGGCACTGTTTTTATGTTTGTAAAAAACCTTTGTTTTCTGAAAAGTGAAACGATATAATATGTAATATATTGCATATTACCTGTCAGGAGGATGTACGTTGGCGACTCAAAAACAACGGATGTACGGATTTTTTATGGTCATTGTTGGAGCTGCTTTTTGGGGATTATCGGGAACTGTTGCCCAGCATTTGTTTGAAACAAGTGATGTGTCGGTAGAGTGGCTTGTCACCGTGCGTTTGCTTTTATCTGGCTTGCTTCTGCTGATGATCATATCTGCCGGTAAAAACAGACGTGCTGTGTGGGAGATATGGAAAGATCAAAAATCGGCTATCCAGCTGATTGTTTTCGGGATTGTCGGCATGCTGGGCGTTCAGTATACATTTTTAGCTTCAATCGGAACTGGAAATGCAGCTGTAGCTACGCTTCTTCAGTACTTGGCACCCGTGATGATTGTGCTGTTTATGCTTGTGACACGGAAGAATTCCTTTCAGTCTGCAGATATTTGCGCACTTGTGCTGGCTATGGGAGGCACTTTTTTATTGCTGACCAATGGAAGTATTAATAATTTAACTGTCTCGCCTTTGTCTGTCATATGGGGCTTGCTTTCTGCTGCGGCTCTTGCCTTTTATACGCTGTACTCCAGTTCTCTCTTGAAAAAATGGGGATCTGCTCTCGTGATTGGCTGGGGAATGCTGATCGGAGGCATTGGCATGAGCTTTATCCATCCCCCATGGGACGTTGATGCACAGGGATGGACGATTTCTGAGAACGTATCAGTCGGTTTTATTGTCATTTTCGGAACGCTATTGGGTTTTTATATGTATTTGACAAGCTTGAAATACTTATTTCCGCAAGAAGCGAGCATGCTTGGGTGCTCTGAGCCGGTTGCGGCAGTGGCATCCTCCATTCTGTGGCTCGGTGTGTCCTTTGGATTATATCAAGCGGCAGGAGCAGCATGTATTTTGGTAATGATTTTTGTTTTATCGCAAAAGAAGAGTGCCGGCAAATCGGCGACGTTAAAAAAACAAACCAATATTCAGAGGTGATGCTTTTATGCCAATCCCGTCAAATACCCCGAAGCCTGTCAGGCAGACAGCTAAAACGATTGCATTGGAACAAATTCAAAAATGGATCGTGGAAGGCATTCTTGCTCCTGGAGAAAAAATCAATGACGACAAGTTAGCGAAAGCGCTTGGCGTCAGCAGAACGCCAGTCAGAGAAGCTCTGCAATTATTGGCAGTACAAGGCTTTGTTGAAATGTCACCGGGGAAAGAAACAAGAATTTCACAAATTGAAAAAAACGATGTTTTCAAGGTGTATCCGCCAATGGCGGCTCTGCAATCCACCGCTGCCGAACTGGCTATTGAAAACATTCAGTCATCCCACTTGGAGGAGATGGCGGCGATCAATCAGCAAATGAAGGCGGCTATTGACCGAAATGAAATCTATGAAGTGCTTGGGCTTGATAAAACGTTTCATGATGTCATGATTGATGCGGCCGATAATGAATATATCCGCAATTTCACATCTGTTCTTCATATGCATATTCTTCGGCTCGAATATCTTTTTTTCAAATCGCCGCAAAATTCGATTGAAGAGCATGAACAAATCATTCAGGCATGTAAGGAGAAGGATCGAAAAAAAGCGGCCGAGCTGACGTACAGCAACTGGATCAAGCCAATTCAGGATATTGCGAATAAATTGATGTAAGACAGGCAGAGACGGTACGGTCTCTGCTTTTTTAACGTTTTTTGGGCATACTATAGCGGATAAACGGGAAGAGTTCTACACATTCATTGAAAAGGATTTTGTCATATGAACAAGACTGCTGAGAACAATCAAAGAACCATGCCAAGCATCGTGAAAGATGCCTTTCGCATTCATGCACATCCCTTTCCATGGAAAAAGGCAATCGGATCAGGCATCGCTTCGGGGTTTCCTGTGCTGATCGGCGCATTGGCGGGTCACACGGATTACGGTTTAACTGCAAGCATCGGGGGCTTTGTTTATTTATATGCGGGCGGTGAATCGTATAAAAAGCGCGCTTTGAAGCTGCTCTTGGTTTCCATTGGGATCGCCCTTTCATTTGGATTAGGCACACTTTTGTCCGATACGGTTTGGATGATGGCGGCTGTTCTGGCGCTGATCGGTACAGCGGCGATGTTTATTTTTAGCGCGCTCGGTATACAAGGCCCTGCGCCGATGTTTTTTGTCCTTGCTTTTTTAGTTAGCTCAGGGCTGCCGGCCGACCCTTCACAAGCGCTGTTCAGAGCGGGATTGACGTTTCTCGGCGGCATTTTCGCCATGAGCATCGCCTTAATCGGGAGGTTAAGGAACAAACATGGACCGGAGGAAGCAGTGCTGCAAAAAACATATCATCAGCTGGCAGCATGTCTTTCGGCCGTTGGGACATCAGGATTCCATAACGCGCAGCATCAGACGGTGCTCATGCTCAGAACAGCTCGTCAAACGGTTCTCGGCAAGGGGAACAGGCGGAAAAAATCACAGCATGATGAACGATTTTTCCGCCTGCTCGAAAAAGCTGACAACATATTCCTTGCCATCATTCATTTTTCAGCTGAAACGCCAGACGGAGAGAAGGCACAGATTGAAAAGACACTCCGCCAAACCGGAGATATGCTTGGGCATGCCCGTGTTTCCAGTGCATTTCAGATTAACGAGAATGAATCAGAGCCAAGCCGGAAGCTGTTTGGAGAAATCAATGAGGCTTTGCATATCGCTTTAGGGCGGTTTGATAAGCAGCTGGACGGGGAACCGAGCCGCCTGCCATCCTCTTTCTACTTTTTGAGAAATGCCTTTGACTGGCAGTCTCCCGTTTTGATACGGTCGTTAAAGTACGGGATTGTGCTGTTTGCCGCCGATATGTTTGCCCTTACATTCGGTTTTGCACGCTCCTATTGGATTCCGCTTTCGGCAGCAGCGGTCATGCTTGGCACTACTGTTGTCTTTACGCTTCACAGGGCCATTCAGCGTTCGGCCGGAACTGTGATCGGTGTGGGGCTGGCAGGCGCAATCCTGTTTGTTAAACCGGGCGGTGTTTATATTGCGTTATGTATTGCAGCGCTGCAATGTCTTCTTGAGATGCTGATTGTCCGCAATTATGCGCTGGCCGTGCCTTTTTTGACCGCAAATGCGCTTGTCATTACAGAAAGCATGCATGGCGGCGCGGACGTCGGTTATTTTATGATAGCGAGGCTGACGGATGTAGCTGTTGGCAGCGTGATCGGACTATTGGGAACGATGCTTTTGTGGAGGCGGTTTTCAACGAAGCGGCTGCCTGAACTGATGCGGGACGTAATCCGGATGGAAGGGCTTTTTATGGAGAAACTGTTAACCGGGCAGAAAGCAGATGAACACAAGTTAAGGGTGAGCCTGGTCAGGCTTCGGGATGCGTATGACAAGGCGCTTGGGGAATTTCCCAATACTCATGCGGATGCGCTTTGGCCTGCCATTTCCGGTGCTCAGCACTTAGGGTATTATTTGCTTTCGGCACAAGCCCATCATCGACCGCCTGCTCCGTTTTCTGAAGAAGAGATGAAGCAGCTAAGGGCATTTTTTGAACAGGCTGAACAATCCGCTTTGATGAAAAGGATGCCTGCGGACATACAAGTACCGAATGTTCCTTATTATCCGCGGATCAGCAAGGAGCTCTCTGCACTGTATTCCGGCTTGCGGACCGCTTTTGAAAAGTGAACAGTTTGGAAGAGTTAAATAATCTTTAATTCGAGATATTTTACTTGAAAGTAATTTTTGTTGTCTCTATAATAAAGCGTAAGAGAGAAAGAATAATGGCAGTGCATCTGTATGATAATAATTGATGTGTGATTTTTAAAAACGAAAGGGCTGGTTAAAATGGCAAAAGTATTGTATATCACTGCTCACCCGCATGATGAAGCAACTTCTTACAGTATGGCAACAGGTAAAGCATTCATTGAATCTTACAAAGAAGCGAATCCAAATGATGAAGTTGTACATATTGATTTGTACAATGAAGACATCCCGCACATTGACGCAGATGTATTCAGCGGCTGGGGCAAGCTTCAATCAGGAACAGGCTTTGAAGAGCTTTCTGAAAGCGAAAAAGCAAAAGTCGGCCGTCTGGGAGAGCTTAGCGATCAATTTGTATCTGCCGATAAGTACGTATTCGTTACTCCTTTATGGAACTTCTCATTCCCGCCAGTAATGAAAGCGTATCTTGATTCTGTTGCAGTTGCAGGAAAATCATTCAAATACACTGAACAAGGCCCTGTCGGATTGTTAACTGATAAAAAAGCGATTCATATCCAAGCACGCGGCGGTTACTATTCTGAGGGTCCTGCGGCTGAAATGGAAATGGGCCACCGCTACATCGGCATCATGATGAACTTCTTCGGTGTACCATCCTTCGATGGCATTTTCGTAGAGGGACATAATGCGGAGCCTGATAAAGCACAGCAAATTAAAGAAGACGCGATTGCGCGTGCAAAAGAAGCAGGAAAAACATTTTAATGAAAAAGCCTCCCCTAATTAATGGGGAGGCTTTTATTTAGTGCTCCAGCATAATGGTTCGTTTCTCTTCACTGCTTTTCATCGCGGCTTCAATGATGCGGATGACATCAATACCTTCTTCAGCGGTGACTGGCAGCGCTGCGCCTTCCCGTATGCTTTCCGCTATTTTGCGGTAATAGGTAAGGTAGGAGCCATTTACTGATGGGATGGTTTCTGTTTTTTTATCCGTGCCATGAACGGTTGTCAGCTGTCCATAATACTCCGGATCATCCGCGCCCCAGCTGTCATCCTCCGGTTTTCTGCCCGCTCTGAGTGCGTCTTCCTGTCCGTCGATTCCGTATTTTATAAAACTGGAATGCTGTCCGTGGATTTGATAACGAGGGCCGTTTGCCGGAACGATCGATCCTCCGTATAGAATGGCTTGGAGCTTGCCGTAATCTAGAGTTAAATGAAAATAGTCAACTGTTTCGGCATTTTCACGCTGGGCCATCACGTTTGCAGTAACGGCTTTAGGCATCCCGAACAAATGCAGGGCTTGGTCAATGACGTGGGAGCCGAGATCATACAGTGTACCAGTGGCAACGCCTTCTTTTTCCCGCCACCGTGCTTGAACCTCAGGTCTGTAGCGGTCATAGGAGACTTGATATGTATTGATATCTTCAAGCGATCCGTCAGCGATCAGCTTTTTAATCGTTAAAAAGTCGTTATCCCAGCGCCGATTATGATAAACACTTAACAATACACCTTTTTCATCAGCAGCCTTCTTTAATTTCTCCCCCTCTTCGGCCGTTGCTGTCATCGGTTTTTCCATCACAACATGTTTTCCGGCCTGTATGCATGCCATAGCATGCTCGTAATGAAGGCCGCTCGGGGTGGTGATAATGACAAGCTCAATGGCCGGGTCATTTGTGATTTCCTCAAGCTCATGCACAACTTCAGCATCCGGGAAATCCCGTATCACTTCTTCTGTCCGCGATGTCATGACTTTGCTGATGTGATACTCATCCAGAACAGCAAGCAGCGGTGCGTGAAACACAGAACCAGAAAGTCCGTATCCTAATATTCCAACCTTTATCGTATCCACTTTTCTTCTCCCCTTTAAAAGCGTTTTCACAAGAAGTATATACCCTCCTGATTAAATGGTAAAACCTAACTGATTCATTTTTTGCCGCGGCATGCTTAGACAACAGTTTGGACAATCAGTATAATGGGAATTAATATAAGGAACAGAGGTGTACGTATGGAGAAACATAACGAACATAAAGCATTAAACCATAAAAGCTCGAAAGAAAAGGATCAAATCACAAACCGGCTGAAGCGGATAGAGGGCCAAGTCAGAGGCATTCAAAATATGGTGGAAAACGATAGATATTGTGTAGATATTCTTGTGCAGATTTCGGCTGTTCAGGCGGCAATGAAAAATGTGGCGCTTCACTTGCTTGAGGACCACGCCCATCATTGTGTAGCAGATGCAATCAAAAGTGGAGACGGGGAACAGGCCATTTCTGAGCTTTTGGACGTATTTAAAAAGTTCACAAAATCATAAAGTCTTTTTTTATTGTAATACCCTACGGGGGTATGGTAGGATGAAAACAGAAAGAATAAACAGGAGGAATTCATATGGAACAAAAAACATTGCAAGTTGAAGGAATGTCTTGTCAGCACTGCGTCAAAGCAGTGGAAACGAGCGTGGGAGAACTGGATGGCGTCAGTGCTGTTCATGTCAACCTAGAAGCGGGAAAAGTCGATGTTTCGTTTGATGCTGACAAAGTATCAGTCAAAGACATTACGGATGCGATAGAAGATCAAGGCTATGATGTAGCCGATTGATTCAAGGTATCGCGCCTTTATGAAGGCGCGATATTTCTTTCATTTTTATATACCCCCCGGGTGTATATAAAGGAGTGAGTATGTTGAGTGAACAAAAGGAAATCGCGATGCAGGTATCTGGGATGACCTGTGCGGCATGTGCATCCAGAATTGAAAAAGGCCTCAAGCGGATGCCGGGTGTCACAGATGCCAATGTCAATCTGGCAACCGAAACGTCAAATGTCATCTTCGATCCTGCTGAAACAGGGGCTGCAGCGATTCAGGAAAAAATTGAAAAGCTGGGCTATCACGTTATAACAGAAAAAGCTGAATTCGATATTGAAGGCATGACCTGTGCGGCCTGCGCAAATCGGATTGAAAAGCGGCTTAACAAAATAGAAGGCGTCACCAATGCTCCTGTAAACTTCGCTCTAGAAACCGTTACAATCGAGTACAATCCAAAAGAAACGTCTGTCACCGATTTCAAAGAAGTGGTAGATAAGCTGGGATATAAGCTTCAGCCCAAGGGCGATGAGGAACGTGAAGCAGCAGCTTCTAAAAAGAAAGAAGAACGGAAGCAAACGGCGAGACTGATTTTTTCAGCGGTTCTGTCATTCCCATTGCTTTGGGCGATGGTGAGCCATTTTACGTTTACATCGTTCATTTGGGTGCCGGATATTTTCCTCAATCCGTGGATGCAGTTTGCGCTGGCGACACCAGTCCAGTTTCTGATCGGCTGGCCGTTTTATGCGGGGGCGTATAAGGCGCTCAGAAATAAGAGCGCCAATATGGATGTATTGGTTGCGCTTGGAACGTCGGCTGCTTACGCTTACAGTCTTTATCTTACGATTCAAAGCGTTGGTTCCCATGGGCATACAGATGGTCTTTACTATGAAACAAGCGCAATTTTGCTGACGTTGATTTTATTAGGCAAGCTGTTTGAAACAAAAGCAAAGGGCCGTTCTTCGGATGCCATTAAGAAGTTGATGAAGCTTCAAGCGAAAACAGCGACTGTCGTAAGAGACGGACAGGAGCAAATCATTCCAATTGATGAAGTGCTTGTCAATGACATTGTTTACGTCAAACCGGGCGAACGAATTCCTGTCGACGGAGAAGTAGTTGAAGGCCGCTCGGCAGTAGATGAATCCATGATTACAGGAGAAAGTCTTCCTGTTGACAAAAATCCAGGTGACAGCGTGACAGGTGCAACCGTCAACTCAAACGGCTTCCTGAAAATCAAAGCTGTCAACGTTGGAAAGGATACGGCACTTTCTCATATCATCAAAATTGTCGAGGAAGCACAAGGATCAAAAGCGCCGATCCAGCGTCTCGCTGATCAGATTTCCGGCATTTTTGTACCCATCGTATTAGGGATTGCCGTTCTCACTTTCCTCATTTGGTATCTTTGGGCGGCTCCCGGCGATTTTGCCGAAGCGATCAGTAAGTTTATTGCCGTTCTCGTCATTGCCTGCCCGTGCGCCTTGGGCCTTGCCACTCCGACGAGCATTATGGCTGGATCTGGGCGCGCTGCTGAATTCGGGATTCTTTTTAAGGGCGGCGAGCATTTAGAAAAAGCACATCATCTCGATACGATTGTTCTCGATAAAACCGGAACTGTGACAAACGGGAAGCCGCGACTGACAGATGCCATTCCGTTCGGCCGTTTTGAAGAAACAGATCTGCTTCAATTTGCGGCGGCAGCTGAAATGGGATCGGAGCATCCGCTCGGTGAAGCGATTGTTGCCGGCGTGAAAGAAAAAGGGCTTGAGATACCGAAGATGACCCGCTTTGAAGCAAAAATCGGCGCAGGCATTTTGGCTGAAGCCGGAGGAAAAACCATTCTCGTTGGCACAAGAAAGTTAATGGAGAGCGAACAGGTTGAGCATGGAGCCCTTCTTGCCCAAATGGAAGAACTTGAGGCAGAAGGGAAAACAGTTATGCTTGTCTCCATTGATGGTGAAGCCGCGGGCCTTGTAGCGGTTGCCGATACGATAAAAGACACGTCACGGGCGGCAGTAGCCCGTCTGAAAGAGTTGGGCCTGGATGTCATCATGATGACAGGAGACAACCGCAGAACCGCTGAAGCCATCGCCAGGGAAGCGGGGATTACGAGTGTCATTGCGGAAGTCCTTCCTGAACAAAAGGCAGCAGAAATTTCCCGCTTGCAAAAAGAAGGCCGCCAGACGGCCATGGTAGGCGATGGAATTAACGATGCGCCGGCGCTTGCCACTGCCGATATCGGCATGGCGATTGGAACAGGCACGGACATTGCTATGGAAACAGCAGACATTACGTTGATTCGCGGCGACCTGAACAGCATTGCCGACGCAATCCACATGAGCAGACTGACAATGAAAAACATTAAACAAAACTTATTCTGGGCGCTTGGCTATAACAGCCTCGGCATCCCAATCGCGGCGCTCGGATTTTTAGCGCCATGGATAGCGGGAGCAGCAATGGCGTTTAGTTCCGTTTCCGTTGTTCTGAATGCGCTGCGTCTGCAGAAAGTAAAATAAAAACCGGCTATATGCCGGTTTTTGTTTTACATTGACACTTTCTTGGAAAACGACATATAATAGATGTAACCGATATATGAGTATGTGCTCATATATAAAAACAATACCAACACTCATTGATACGCTTTGAAGAGGGAATCCTAAATCGGAAGGTAAGGTGAGACTAGTGAAACAGGAATACGTTCTGGACGGTTTGGATTGCAGCAATTGTGCTCAAAAAATCGAAAATGGAGTCAAAGGCATAAAAGGCATTGACGGATGCGCGGTAAATTTTGCGGCAAGCACCTTAACTGTCTCAGCCGATGGGAAAGAAGAGCAATGGGTCACCAATAAAGTGGAGAAAAAAGTAAAATCAATCGATCCGCATGTAACGGTTCGTCAAAAGCATAAAAAGAAATCAGCTGATGACGGCTATCGTAATCGAATGATCAATATGCTGATCAGAATGGCAGCGGCTGTCATTCTCGGGGCAGCGGCATATTTGGTTCATTCCGGAACAATCGAATTTTTCCTTTTTCTCGCTGCCTATTTGATCATTGGCGGTGACATTATCATCCGTGCGGTCAAAAACATCAGCCACGGTCAGGTATTTGATGAGCATTTCTTAATGGCTCTTGCCACGATCGGCGCTTTTCTGATTCAGCAATACCCTGAAGGCGTCGCAGTTATGCTGTTTTATCAAATCGGTGAGCTTTTTCAAGGAGCCGCTGTCAGCCGGTCCAGAAAATCAATCAGTGCGTTAATGGACATCCGGCCTGATTACGCCAATGTCAAAACAGAGAACGGCATCGAACAGGTTTCTCCGGAGGACGTAAAAACAGGAGACATCATTGTAGTCAATCCGGGAGAAAGCATACCCCTTGACGGTAAGGTCGTGCAGGGATCAGCGATGGTTGATACGTCTGCTTTGACAGGTGAGTCCGTTCCGAGAAAAGCTGCAGAAGGACAAGATGTGATGTCAGGCTTCATCAATCAAAACGGCGTTCTGCATATTGAAGTCACAAAGGGCTACCAAGAGTCTGCAGTATCAAAAATATTAGACTTGGTTCAGAATGCGAGCAGCCGTAAAGCCCGGACAGAAAACTTTATCACGAAGTTTGCTAAGTATTATACACCTGCTGTTGTAATCATCGCGGTATTGCTGGCCTTTGTCCCGCCGCTTGTTCTTCCTGGCGCCGCACTTTCTGATTGGGTGTACCGCGCACTTATTTTCTTAGTGATTTCTTGTCCATGTGCGCTTGTTGTCTCTATTCCTCTTGGTTTCTTCGGCGGAATCGGAGCAGCCTCAAAGGCCGGAGTACTTGTGAAGGGAAGCAATTATTTAGAAGCCTTGAATCAAGTCAAATATGCTGTGTTTGATAAAACAGGAACATTAACAAAAGGCAGCTTTGAAGTGACAGAAATCAAACCTGCTGAAGGATTTACAAAGGAAAGTTTACTTGAAGCGGCGGCATATGCTGAGCTTCATTCCCAGCATCCGATTGCCGAATCTGTGCGTAAAGCTTACGGGAAAATGCTCTCCTCTGACGCAATAGAGTCATATGAGGAAATATCCGGCCACGGCATTGTTGCAAAAGTAAACGGAACAGAAATCCTTGCTGGAAATAAAAAGCTCATGGAAAGAGAACAGATTGAGAGCGTCCCGGATGAATATGCCGGAACAATCGTACACATTGCTGTTGATCAACGCTATGCCGGAGCAATCATCATAGCGGATGAAGTAAAAGAAGATGCAGCACAGGCGATTGCTGATCTGAAATCGTTTGGAATCAAACAGACAGTTATGCTGACAGGTGATTCGAAACAAACGGGAGAAGCCGTCGGAAAACAGCTTGGCATCGACGAGGTATATGCGGAGCTGCTGCCGCAGGTTAAAGTCGCACGGGTCGAAGCATTAGAAGCCAAGCTTTCGCCAAATGAAAAACTCATTTTTGTTGGTGACGGCATCAATGATACGCCGGTGCTTGCGCGCGCAGATATCGGAGCGGCCATGGGCGGCCTTGGCTCAGACGCCGCGGTAGAAGCCGCAGACGTCGTGCTGATGACAGATCAGCCGTCAAAAATAGCAGAAGCGATTCGGATTGCGAAACGGACACGGCGAATCGTGTGGCAAAACATCGGCTTTGCTTTAGGTGTGAAAGCGATCTTTCTCATTCTTGGAGCATTTGGAATTGCAACCATGTGGGAAGCGGTTTTCTCAGATGTCGGCGTTACACTGCTCGCTGTGGCAAACGCGATGCGCGTCATGCGTCTCGAAAACAGATAAATTGTCGGAGAGAATTCATTTTTTCGGGGTTTTCTTATAGGCACTTGTCTTGTTAAAATAAAGAAGTGGGTCTATTGCGATCCGCTTCTTTTTTTAATTTTAAAACGATGAGGTGTCGGAGTGAAAAAGAAACAGCAGTCTTCTGCGAAATTCGCGGTCATCCTTACGGTAGTGGTTGTTGTCTTGCTAGCAGCCATTGTCATCATTAATAACAAAACGGAACAAGGCAATGAAGCGGTTTCCGGACAGCCGTCTATCAAAGGCCAGCCTGTGCTTGGCAAGGATGATGCGCCGGTAACTGTAGTAGAATTCGGAGATTACAAATGTCCGTCTTGCAAGGTGTTTAACAGTGACATCTTTCCAAAAATACAAAAAGACTTTATTGATAAGGGCGACGTGAAATTTTCCTTCGTGAACGTCATGTTCCATGGAAAAGGTTCGAGATTAGCGGCTCTTGCATCAGAAGAAGTATGGAAAGAAGATCCTGACTCTTTCTGGGCATTCCATGAAAAGCTGTTCGAAAAACAGCCGGACACAGAACAGGAATGGGTGACCCCAGCCGTTCTCGGTGATCTTGCAAAAAGCACCACAAAGGTAAAACCTGAGACGCTCAAGGACAATCTTGATAAGGAAACATTCGCTTCTCAAGTGGAAAAGGATTCTGACCTAAATCAAAAAATGAACGTAAACGCAACACCGACGATTTACGTAAATGATAAAGTGATCAAAAATTTTGCGGATTATAATGAAATCAAAGAAACGATAGAAAAAGAGCTGAAAGGGAAGTAATCATATGAAAAATAGAATTGTATTTTTATATGCTTCCTGGGTTGTGGCTCTTGTCGCTATGCTGGGCAGCCTGTATTTCAGTGAAATCAGAAAGTTCATTCCATGTGAACTGTGCTGGTACCAGCGTATCCTCATGTATCCGCTCGTTCTGATTTTAGGCATTGCCACCTTTCAAGGGGATACACGCGTGAAAAAATATGTGCTCCCGATGGCGATTATCGGAGCATTTATTTCGATCATGCACTACTTAGAGCAAAAAGTGCCCGGCTTTACCGGCATTAAGCCGTGTGTAAGCGGTGTGCCGTGCTCAGGCCAATATATTAACTGGTTTGGTTTTATTACCATTCCATTCCTGGCCCTGATTGCTTTTATCCTGATTATTGTATTTATGTGTCTGCTGAAAGGCGAAAAATCTGAATAACAAAAAAGCGCCCGCGTATGCCGGGCGCTTTTTTAATTTCGCAAACTCATGTCCATCAGCAATAGCGGTATTCCCTCTAAATTTATCTTTTTTTCTCATAAAAATGTTATTGCTTTTACGCTGGAGCGATTATAAAATCTAGAGGTCGTCAGAAAATTTAACAAACATAAAGGGAGTCATCAGAATGGCTTGGGAGCTGCTCAGTGTGATAGGCATCATTGCGTTTGCAGTCAGCGGCGCAATTGTTGCGATGGAAGAGGAATATGATATTTTAGGAGTTTATATATTAGGGATTGTCACAGCTTTTGGAGGCGGAGCGATCCGCAATTTGCTGATCGGTGTTCCGGTGTCAGCACTATGGGAGCAGGGAGCATACTTTCAAATCGCGCTCTTATCCATTACGATTGTATTTCTGTTCCCGAAGCTGCTGCTGAAGCATTGGAATAAGTGGGGAAATTTATCAGATGCGATCGGTCTCGCAGCCTTCGCCATCCAAGGTGCACTGTATGCCGTCAAAATGGGCCATCCGCTTAGTGCTGTCATCGTGGCTGCGGTGCTGACGGGAAGCGGCGGCGGAATCATCCGTGATCTTCTTGCCGGACGCAAACCGCTTGTGCTGAAAGCAGAAATTTATGCAGTCTGGGCGGCTCTCGGCGGTTTAATCGTCGGCTTGGGTTGGCTGGGAAACTCATTTGGCTTGTACGTCCTGTTTTTCGTGCTCGTTGTTTGCCGCGTTTGTTCTTATATGTTTAATTGGAAGCTGCCAAACCGTCCTTTTCGTTTAGATAACTAACATCAAAAAAACCGATTTCAATTTGAAATCGGTTTTTTTGCATATAAATAACCCAAACCTTGATTGATATTGGGTGAATGTGCTAAGATGAATTGTATTTGCCTATTTTCATCATATATTTTATATATGTATCCAATTATATTTTACAGTATTTCATCTGTGTTTGTCAACTATTTTCTGGAGGTGCCGTTCATGAATCAGCAAGATAAGGAATGGAAGGAAGAGCAGTCAAGAATAGATGAGGTGCTGCAGGAGCTCGGCAAAAAAGAGCGGTTTCTCGAAACGTCTGCAGGCGGGTTAAAGCATGACATTATCGGATTAAGAAAAAGCTTTTGGGAGGATGTTACGGTTAATCTTGATGATGCCCATGAAGCGGTTGAAACGATGGCAAGCATTAAGCAGCAGGCAGAGCTGCTGTCTGATCGGGAACGGAATCATCGGCGTATGGATCAGCAGCTCAAACGAATTCATCGATTAAAAGCATCGCCTTATTTCGGGCGGATTGATTTTATTGAAAACGGCGAGGAGCGGGCAGAGCGAATTTATATCGGTTTAGCTTCTTGTATGGATGAGAAGGAGGAACAATTTGTAATCTATGACTGGAGGGCGCCAATATCAAGTATGTACTACAATTATTCCCCAGGAAAAGCGGAGTACGAAGTGCCCGGCGAAACGATAGAAGGGGAAATGGTGCTGAAACGCCAGTTTATCATTAAAAACGGCGCTCTTAAGGCGATGTTTAATACTGATATGACGATTGGCGATGAAATGCTGCAAGAGGTATTAAGCCATCAGTCTGATACTCAAATGAAAAACATCGTGTCTACGATTCAGAAAGAACAAAATCAGATTATCCGTAATGAAAAAAGCAAATTCCTGATCGTGCAGGGAGCGGCCGGGAGCGGAAAAACATCGGCAGCGCTTCAGCGTGTCGCTTATTTGTTATACAGGCACCGCGGCGTCATTGATGCCGGACAAATCGTTTTATTTTCTCCTAACTTCTTATTTAACAGCTATGTCTCCTCAGTTTTGCCTGAGTTAGGAGAAGAGAATATGGAGCAGGCGACGTTTCAGGAATATATCGAGCATCGGCTTGGCCGCAAGTTTCAATGTGAAAGCCCCTTTGACCAGCTTGAATATTGCCTGACCGAAACAAAGGATGACGGTTTTCCTTCAAGGCTTGCGGGAATTACATGGAAGGCGGGCTTATCTTTTCAGCAATTCATTGATGAATACGTCAGCCGGCTGTCGTCTGAAGGGATGATTTTTAAAAATATCATCTTCCGCGGGCAAAAACTGATCACAAAGGAACAGATTCAATCCTATTTTTACTCACTGGATCAAGGCCAGTCCATTCCAAACCGAATGGAGCTAACGGCGAGGTGGCTGCTGAGTGAGCTGAACAAGCTTGAGAAAAAGGAACGGCGTAAGGATTGGGTCGTTCAGGAAGCTGAGCTGCTCGACAAAGAGGATTACTTGGACGTGTACAAAAAACTGCAGGAAAGGAAACAGTTCAGTGAGAGTACTTTTAACGATTATCAAAGAGAGCAACAGCTGCTTGCCGCCATCATTGTGAAAAAGGCCTTCAAACCGTTCAAACAGGCGGTCAGACTCTTTGCGTTTCTTGATGTTACACAGCTGTATCTGCAATTGTTTTCTGGCTGGGGAGGGAAATGTCAGCATGAGGAGACGGCAGCGATAGGAGAGCTGACCCGATCGGCATTCGCGGAAAATAAATTGCTCTATGAGGATGCGGCACCGTTTCTTTATATGCAGGATCTGATTGAAGGCAGAAAGAAAAATACGAAGATCAAACATCTTTTTATCGACGAAGCTCAGGACTATTCACCGTTTCAGATGGCTTACATGAGAAGTATTTTTCCATCTGCCAGCATGACGGTGCTCGGTGATATCAATCAGTCCATCTACGCCCACTCCATACATGGCGTAAAGCGTATGGATGCGTGCTTTGAAGGTGACCCGGCTGAATATGTTCGTTTAAAGAGAACGTACAGATCGACAAAGCAGATTGTCGAGTTAACAAAAGCGATGCTTCAGGACGGAGCGGATATTGAGCCTTTTAACAGAAACGGGGAAATGCCTCTCGTTTTCAAAACCGAAGGACATGAGGACCTTTGTCAAAAACTCACGAAAGAAATTGACCGTCTCAAGAAGCAAGGGCACGAAACGATAGCCGTCATTTGCAAGACTGCGCAGCAATGCATACAGGCGCACGCTCACATGAGCGAATATATAGATGTTCGTCTGATTCATAAAGAAAATCAAACATTCCAAAAGGGAGTTTGTGTCATTCCAGTATATTTAGCGAAGGGAATTGAGTTTGACGCAGTGCTTGTCTATGATGCATCAGAAGAACATTATCAAACAGAGCACGACCGCAGGCTGTTATACACTGCCTGCACCCGAGCAATGCATATGCTGACGGTATTTTATACAGGTGAAGCCAGTCCGTTTGTAACAGCTGTGCCGCCTCATTTATATCAGAAGGCTGAATGAAGAGAAGGGAGTCCTTCTCTTTTTCTATTTATAATGAAACAAAGCGGTTTTATCATTAGGATTCCTAATAGTTATCATCATGTAAATATATTTTACTTAAGCCTAGTATTCCGGTAAAGTTCAATTAGATGCAATTTTCGATCAGTTTATAACTTTGTGAGGTGGATACGTTGCAACTTCAGGTAATGAACAGTCCGTTTAATCAGGAGCAGGCAGAGCTCCTTAACCGCCTTCTGCCAACCTTGACCGAATCTCAGAAAATCTGGCTGAGCGGATATTTATCCGCGCAAGCTGTTTCCGCCCAAGAAACAGCGGAGGCGCCGGGGGCTGCTGTGTCTGCGGAAGTGGCGGCACCAGCCGTTTCAAAAGAAGTGACCGTTCTTTACGGTTCACAGACGGGAAACGCACAGGGTCTTGCAGAAAATGCCGGCAAGCAGCTTGAGCAGCGCGGTTTTCAAGTAACCGTCTCATCCATGAGCGATTTTAAGCCGAATCAGCTGAAGAAAGTAAACAATCTTTTGATCGTCGTCAGTACGCACGGTGAAGGCGATCCGCCAGATAACGCACTGTCGTTTCACGAATTTCTGCATGGTAGACGGGCGCCTAAGCTTGAAGATCTTCGTTTTTCTGTTTTGGCGCTTGGTGACAGCTCGTACGAGTTTTTCTGCCAGACAGGGAAAGAATTTGATCAGCGCTTAGAAGAACTCGGCGGAAAACGGATTTCTCCGCGCGTTGATTGCGATCTTGACTATGATGAGCCGGCAGCTGAATGGCTGGAAAGCGTTTTTGATGGCTTAAGTGAAGCTGAGGGCGGAAGTGCCGCGCCTGCGCCGGCAGCAGTGCCTCAAACAGTTGAATCTGCGTATTCAAGAACAAACCCGTTTCGGGCTGAAGTGTTAGAAAATTTAAATTTGAACGGCCGCGGATCAAATAAAGAAACACGCCATGTGGAGCTGTCTCTTGAAGGATCTGGCCTGACTTATGAGCCTGGTGACAGCCTCGGCGTCTATCCGGAAAACGATCCGGAGCTTGTCGAGCTGCTGCTTAAGGAAATGAATTGGGACCCCGAAGAAATTGTGACGCTTAATAAGCAAGGTGATGTCCGCCCGCTGAAAGAAGCGCTGATTTCTCACTATGAGATTACCGTTCTCACAAAACCGCTTCTTGAACAGGCAGCCCAGCTGTCTGGGAGCGATAAGCTTAGAGAGCTTTTAGCCCCAGGAAATGAGGATAATGTAAAAGCGTATCTTGAAGGGCGCGATTTGCTTGATCTCGTTCGTGATTATGGCCCGTTCAGTGTATCGGCGCAGGAGTTTGTTTCGATTCTGCGAAAAATGCCGGCCCGCCTCTATTCGATTGCGAGCAGTTTATCAGCTAATCCGGATGAAGTGCATTTAACGATCGGTGCAGTCCGCTACGATGCGCATGGCCGTGAACGAAAAGGCGTCTGCTCAATTTTATGCGCGGAGCGTCTGCAGCCGGGAGATACACTGCCGGTTTATGTCCAGCATAATCAAAACTTTAAGCTTCCGAAAGATCCTGAAACACCGATTATCATGGTCGGCCCTGGGACAGGCGTTGCTCCGTTCCGTTCCTTTATGCAGGAGCGTGAGGAGACGGGAGCGGAAGGAAAAGCATGGATGTTCTTTGGCGATCAGCACTTTGTGACAGATTTCCTTTACCAGACAGAGTGGCAAAATTGGCTCAAAGACGGTGTGCTGACAAAAATGGATGTGGCGTTCTCACGTGATACGGAAGAAAAAGTATATGTGCAGCATCGCATGCTTGAGCAGAGCGCAGAATTGTTCGAATGGCTTCGAGAAGGCGCGGTTGTTTACATTTGCGGCGATGAAAAGCACATGGCGCATGACGTCCATAACACATTGGTTGAAATTATCGAGAAAGAAGGCAATATGAGCCGCGATGAAGCGGAAGCTTATCTTGCCGATATGCAGCAGCAAAAACGCTATCAGCGTGATGTATATTGATTTGACTTGAAAGGAGTTTTTCAACATGGTGACCAAAATCTTAAAAGCACCGGACGGCTCTCCAAGTGATGTTGAACGCATTAAAAGAGAAAGTGATTATTTGCGCGGCACACTGAAAGAAGTCATGCTGGATCGGATCAGTGCCGGAATTCCGGATGATGACAACCGCCTGATGAAACACCACGGCAGTTATTTGCAGGATGACCGTGACCTCCGCAACGAACGCCAAAAGCAAAAGCTGGAGCCTGCATATCAGTTTATGCTGCGCGTGCGTATGCCAGGAGGCGTTTCAACGCCTGAGCAATGGCTTGTCATGGATGACCTTTCTCAGAAATACGGGAACGGCACATTAAAACTGACGACACGTGAAACGTTCCAAATGCATGGGATTCTGAAATGGAACATGAAGAAAACCATTCAGACGATCCACTCAGCTCTTTTGGATACGATCGCAGCCTGCGGAGACGTAAACCGCAACGTCATGTGCGCATCGAATCCTTATCAGTCTGAAATCCACTCTGAGGTATACGAGTGGTCTAAAACATTAAGTGATGATCTGCTGCCGCGGACGAGAGCATATCATGAAATTTGGCTAGATGAGGAAAGAGTGGCCGGCACGCCTGAGGAAGAAGTTGAGCCAATGTACGGACCGCTCTATCTGCCGCGGAAATTTAAAATCGGTATTGCAGTTCCGCCGTCTAATGATATTGACGTCTTTTCACAAGATCTGGGATTCATTGCGATTGTTGAAGAGGGCAAACTGATTGGTTTTAACGTGGCGATCGGCGGCGGTATGGGAATGACGCACGGTGACACAGCGACATATCCGCAATTAGCCAAGGTGATTGGGTTCTGCCGTCCTGAGCAAATGTATGACGTTGCTGAAAAAACGATTACGATTCAGCGCGATTACGGAAACCGTTCTGTCCGCAAAAATGCGCGGTTCAAATACACGGTTGATCGCCTCGGTTTAGAAACCGTAATAGAAGAATTGGAAAACCGTCTTGGCTGGAGCTTGGAAGAAGCGAAGCCGTATCACTTCGACCATAACGGCGACCGTTACGGCTGGGTGGAAGGCATTGAGGATAAATGGCATTTTACACTGTTTGTCGAAGGCGGCCGTGTAACGGATTACGATGATTATAAGCTGATGACAGGCTTGCGGGAAATCGCCAAGGTTCATACAGGCGAGTTTCGTCTGACATCCAATCAGAACTTGATTATTGCGAACGTTTCAAGCGATAAAAAAGATGAAATTAGTGCGTTAATCGAGCAATACGGACTCACTGATGGCAAGCATCATTCAGCGCTCCGCCGCAGCTCTATGGCGTGCGTCGCTCTTCCGACCTGCGGATTGGCAATGGCTGAAGCAGAACGTTATTTGCCGACCCTTTTAGATAAGGTTGAAGAGATTATTGACGAAAACGGCCTTCGTGATCAGGAAATCACCATTCGCATGACAGGCTGCCCTAACGGCTGTGCACGCCATGCGCTTGGTGAGATCGGATTTATCGGAAAGGCGCCGGGCAAATATAATATGTATCTTGGCGCTGCATTTGACGGAAGCCGTTTAAGCAAAATGTACCGTGAAAACATCGGTGAAGAAGACATTTTAAGCGAGCTGCGCGACCTTCTTTCCCGTTATGCGAAAGAACGTGAGGAAGGCGAGCACTTCGGTGATTTTGTCATCCGCGCAGGCATCATTAATGCAACGACTGACGGCACAAATTTTCATGATTGATAAAGAAAGACGAGAGATAGGGGATAACTCCCTGTCTCTTTTTTTCTAGAATTTGCTCTGCTGCAAAAAAGTTCACTATGAGCATTTCATGAGAAATAATACCCTAAAAAGGGTACTATAAAAGAAGACAAGTGTGGAGAGAACTCCTGCGAAATCACATAATGGATGCAAGGCCATCCTATCCTCAGCCTCTTATAGACAATCAGACATCGAGTCATCATGCACGAAACACAACAGACGAAGGAGGTCATGCATTTGGACATATTTTTAGTTGTTCTCGTTTTATTAACGATTATTGCGATATCCAATATCGTGAACCGGTTTATTCCATTTATTCCAGTGCCTCTTATTCAGGTGGCGCTAGGGATTCTTGCGGCCTCATTTCCACAGGGGCTTCATTTTGAATTAAGCACCGAATTGTTTTTTGTTTTGTTTATTGCGCCTCTTCTATTTAATGATGGGAAGAGAACGCCGCGGGCAGAGCTTTGGAATTTACGAGCTCCAATTTTATTGCTAGCACTCGGCCTTGTATTTGCGACTGTGATTGTAGGAGGCTACACGATTCACTGGATGATTCCTGATATTCCGCTGGCAGCGGCTTTTGGACTTGCGGCCATTCTTTCACCGACTGATGTTGTCGCTGTCAGCGCATTATCAGGAAGAGTGAAAATGCCAAAAGGGATTCTTCGATTGCTTGAAGGGGAAGGGCTGATGAATGACGCATCAGGTCTGGTGGCCTTCAAGTTTGCGATTGCAGCTGCAGTGACCGGTGCATTTTCATTAGCACAAGCGGCTGTCAGCTTTGTATTTATTTCTCTCGGGGGATTGCTGTGCGGGGTTGTCATTTCGTTTTTGATTATTCGTTTTCGCCTATTCTTGCGCCGCCTTGGTATGCAGGATGTCACGATGCATATGCTGATTCAAATTCTGACGCCGTTTGTGATTTATTTGGCAGCGGAAGAAATCGGCGTTTCCGGCATTTTAGCCGTTGTAGCGGGAGGCATTACCCATGCGGTTGAACAGGATCGTCTGGAATCAACGATGGTCAAACTGCAAATCGTCTCCTCAAGTACGTGGAACATTATTTTATTTATTTTGAACGGTCTTGTCTTCGTTATTCTCGGGACGCAGATTCCGGACGTCATTTCTGTCATCTTTAACGACACCGCAATCAGCAACTTGAAGGTGATCAGCTATATCCTTGTGATCACATTTACGTTAATGCTTCTCAGATTTCTGTGGGTGCTGTTCTTCTGGAATGGCAAATGGTTCTTTAATAGGGATCAGAACATCTATAAACCGGGTCTTCGTTCAACGCTGTTACTTTCGATTTCCGGTGTGCGCGGAGCTGTAACGCTTGCGGGTTCTTTCTCCATTCCGTATTTTCTGGAGGACGGCACACCGTTCCCGGAAAGAAATCTGATTCTTTTTTTAGCAGCCGGCGTCATTTTATGCACACTTGTCATTGCCACTGTTGTACTCCCGCTTCTGACTGAAAAAGAAGAAGAGGATGAGAAACGAAATGAAAAGCTGCTGACGGCAAGGCGCAAATTGATTAAAACAGCTCTCCGAACGATTAAAGAGGACATGAACGATACAAACAAAACAGCCTCTCTTGCGGTTATAGCTGAATACAATGAGAAAATGAAAAATCTTCGTTTTCAGCAGTATACATCATCTAATCGGATCAAAAAGCAAGAGCGAAAAGTCCGTGCGCAAGGGGTTAACGCTGAGCAAGAGGCACTGGTGAAAATGCTGGAGCGGGGAGATATCCCAGAAGAAACGGCAAATGTGCTGCAAGAACGGTTTAACGAATTAGAAATTTTGTATGGCAACCCATTTAAAGTCGGATTATCAAAAACAAGGCTCAAGCGGCTGATGTATTGGATTTTCTTCGGTGAACATAAAAAGCCGGAGATGTCGATTTTAAATGAAGCGGGATTGATACGGGCAACGAGAGTGAAAACAGCAAAAGCAGCGATAGAATACTTGGAAAAACATAAGACGGAAGAACATAAAGAAGTGTTTTTATCTGTCATTACGTTTTATAAACAATTAATTTTCAGGCTGGAGCACAGCCATCATGAGCTGAAATCAAGCGCTCATTTTGAAAATCAGAAGCTGGAAGTGAAGCTGAAGGCTGTGCAGGCGATCAGAAATGAAATTCAAACGCTCTTCGAGGAGCGGGAAATTTCCCGGGACATCTCCCATGAGCTTCGCCAATACATTAATGATGTGGAAGCCGCCATGCTTGAAGGCGGCGAATAAATACAGCAAAAAAGCTGGCGTCTAACGCCAGCTTTTTTCTATATTAAGGGCGATGGAATTCGACAGTGCTGCCATCCCGGTCGAACCAGCCTCTGAAGGCCCAGTTGATCCAGCCGCCATCACCTTCGTTTGTAAAGGTTCCGTCTTCAAATACCCAAATGCCGTACGTAATGCCGTCGTAAACGGCTGAACCGTAAAATTGTACACCGTTCAAGTGATCTTCATACTCCTGGCTTAAATTAAATACCATGACGTTATATTTTTGGCCGGATGCGTAGAAGGAAGACTCCATGAGGTTTTTCACAAATCCATCCCGGTTCTGTGAGGATTTGATGGCATCGGCAATCTGATTGGCAATGCCAAGCACATCAAGGTTTACATTTAAACCGACCTCAGCCGCAGTTGCTTCGGCTGTTGTTGTCTGCGAGATCTTCGGAGCGGGGGTTTCTTCAGCGGAAGCAAAGGACAAAGGGGCAATTGTCAAAGCGGCACCAAGAGCAAGTGTCATTGGGATACGAATCCGTTTCAAGTTGTTTCCTCCTTTGTTTTTATGTGGTTACACTACACGCATACCCTGCTAAATGTATTGATAATCTCAATATTGTTAAAATAGGAAAAAAATAGTGTTTGGGTTTGCCTGTGCTGTGAAAAAAGAAGCAAAAAGAGGCTCTTAAGCGTATTATTGGTATCGGCTGAGAGGAATGTGAGATAATATAGACGCTTACATTTCAGTGAAAGGGTGGATGTTCAAGTGCCAACAAGTTTAAAAGATACTGTAAAGTTACATAACGGAGTGGAAATGCCTTGGTTCGGTCTTGGTGTTTTTAAAGTAGAAAATGGAAGTGAAGCGACTGAATCAGTGAAAGCGGCGATTAAAAACGGCTACCGCAGCATTGATACAGCAGCTGTCTACAAAAATGAAGAAGGCGTTGGCATCGGGATCAAGGAATCCGGTGTGGCAAGAGAAGAGCTCTTTATTACATCAAAAGTATGGAATGAAGATCAAGGCTACGAAACAACGCTTGCTGCCTTTGAAAAAAGCTTGGAAAGACTTCAGCTTGATTACTTAGATCTATATTTGATCCACTGGCCTGGCAAGGATAAATATAAAGATACATGGCGTGCGCTTGAAAAGCTGTATAAAGACGGCAAAATCCGCGCAATTGGTGTCAGCAACTTCCAAGTTCATCATTTAGAAGAACTGCTGAAAGACGCAGAAATCAAACCGATGGTGAACCAAGTAGAATTTCACCCTCGTTTGACGCAGAAAGAATTAAGAGATTACTGCAAAGCGCAAGGCATTCAGTTGGAAGCGTGGTCTCCGCTCATGCAGGGACAGCTTTTGGATAACGAAGTGCTTGCACAGATTGCTGAAAAACACAATAAATCTGTGGCTCAAGTCATTTTGCGCTGGGATCTGCAGCATGAAGTGGTAACAATTCCAAAATCCATCAAAGAACACCGTATCATCGAAAACGCTGATATTTTTGATTTCGAATTGTCTCAGGAAGACATGGACAAAATTGACGCGTTAAACAAAGATGAGCGTGTCGGTCCAAATCCCGATGAGCTCCTGTTCTAATGAAAAACTCCCCGTCACGGGGAGTTTTTTTAGTGTGTTTTTTTCTGTTGAATGAAAAACAGCATCAAAAAGGAAATGACGACAATACAGACGACCCACGCCCAGGCTAGGGTATTGTTGCCGGAATCCAATGCGACATAAATGGCCGTCGGCAGTGTTTGCGTAACATCGGGGATGTTCCCTGCAAACATGAGTGTTGCGCCAAATTCTCCGAGCGCCCGCGCAAGGCTGAGGATGCTTCCGGTCAGCAATGAAGGATAGGCGAGCGGGACTGAAATATGGATAAATACCTTCCATCTGCTTGCGCCGTCTAGCATTGCCGCGCCCTGTATATCGGGATCAATGTCAGCAAATCCGGTTTTGGCGGATTGATACATGAGCGGAAAGGCTACAACCGCCGAGGCGATTACAGCGGCCCACCAGGTGAAAATGACAGGCTGCTGAAAGACCCACTCGATGGCTTGACCGATAAAACTGTGCTTTCCGAAAATGACGATCAAGATAAAACCGACAACAGTAGGCGGAAGAACGAGCGGAAGCATAAAAAATGTTTCGAGCGCCGTTTTTCCGAAAAATGATGCCCGCGACATCCATGCTCCAGCCAGTGTTCCGAGAATAATGACAACAATTCCGGCAACTGCCGCCACCTGAAAGGAAAGCAAAACAGGTGTGAAAAACTCTGAAGCGCTTATGCTACTCAGCAGTAAAACCATATTTCTCAAATACTTTCATTGCTTCATCAGATTGCAGGTACTCGTAAAATTCCTTCGCTTCCTTACGGTGTTTTGTATCTTTTACAATTCCTAACGGATAGACAATCGGGCTGTGTGTATCTGCTTTTGCCTCGTCAATGATTTTAGCCTTTTTTGAGATCAGAGCGTCTGTTTTATAAACAACGCCTGCGTCTACATTGCCTGTTTCAACATAAGAAAGAACTTGGCGAACGTCTTTTCCGTATACGATCTTATCCTTCACTTTGTCCCATAGAGACAGCTTTGTCAGTGATTCTTTCCCGTAAGCTCCTGCCGGCACGGATTCCGGCGTTCCGAGGGCGATTTTTTCTGAATCAGCCAGATTGCTGAAGCGAGTCACAGGCGAATCGCCGTTTTTCGGCACGACCAGCACAATTTCATTGCCGACTAAATCAGTGCTGTCTTTTTTGGCGATATCCCCATCATCCACCAGCTTTTGAAATTTATCCTCAGCAGCTGAGAAGAACAGGTCAGCTCCTGCTCCTTGAGAAATCTGTTTTTGCAAGGCGCCGGATGAGCCATAGTTATCTTGGATTGTAATGTTTTGATGTTCTTTTTCGTAATTCTTTTGGATTTCCTCAAGTGCATCCTGTACACTGGCGGCAGCTGAGATGGTTAACGTAACTTTTTTCTCGCTGTCCGTTGAAGACTGGTTTGAAGAACAGCCTGCTGCAAGCAGAAAAGCGGTTAAGGCTGCGATTAAAATAGAATACTTCTTAAACATGATTGCACCCCTTATCATTAGATATAACTAATTATAACTGATTATGTTTGGTTTATGTGGGTTTTTTTACATTCGACGAAAAGGTATAATAAAATAGGAGAGTGATGATGATGAATGAAACCTCTTCCTATACGATAGAAGAAGTTGCAGGTCTGCTGAAGGTATCAAAGCTGACCGTTTATGATTTGATTAAAAAAGGCGTGCTGCCTGCTTACCGTGTCGGAAGGCAGATGCGTGTGGATGAAGAAGATTTAAAGCAATATAAAACGAATATGAGAATGTCTCAGCCCATCGCTGCAACAGAAGCGCTGAAACAGGTGCAGGAGGCTGAGCCGGACGGCAGACCGAATGTCATGATCAGCGGACAGGACATTTCGATGGATATGCTCAGTAAGCATTTGGAGAATGCCATTCAGGAGACGCCGCTCCGCAAATACAAAGGAAGCTTAAACAGCCTGATTGATATGTATCAAGGAAAGTGTGACATTGTCAGCCTCCATTTGTACGATGCAGAAACCAGCCAGTATAACGCGCCTTATGTGAAACGGATTTTGTCAGGTGAACCGTTTTGTCTGATCAATGTCGTTCTCCGCAAAGCAGGACTGTATGTTCAAAAAGGGAATCCGAAAAACATTCAAGGCTGGGAAGACTTGAAAAGGACCGATATCCGGATTATCAACAGGGAAAAGGGTTCGGGCGCAAGGGTGCTCCTTAATGAACAGCTTGGCTTGCTTGGTGTGAATCCGGCTGATGTAAAGGGATACGGCGAAATCGTGACCGATCATTACGCTGTCGCTTCACAAGTCTCAAGCGGACAGGCTGACGCAGGAATCGGGGCGCAGCACGCGGCACATATGGGCAGTGTTGATTTTATCCCGCTTATCGACGAACAATATGATATCGTCGTTTTGAAAAAACATGAGCAGCTGCTGAAGGCAGTGATGGAGATCTTGAATTCTGAGGAATATAAGGCGAATCTGTCTCATTTAAACGGCTATCACACAAAGCTGACCGGTAAAGTAATGTTTGAAACGTAAAAAATCCCTCTGTACAGAGGGATTTTTTATTCATAAAAACGGAGCAGGTCGCCGTTTAAGATTTTATCAGAGAAAGACAGCTCTTCGTTTGCTTTCTCCTTATAAGGGAGGCACTCATTCTGATCTTCCAGCGCTTCACCTGTTTTTTGGCTGTAGCACGTGTTTTTCGTGTATACATAGTCGTTCGTTATAAAACTGCCGTTTCTCAGCACGGCGAATGGGGTGCGGTCATCTGACAGCAAATCGTTGCCGAATTGAATATCGCCCTTTGTTTCAATGCCTAGCAAATGCATCAGTGTCGGCCTGACGTCGACCTGCCCTCCGGCGTCAGAGATGGTTTCCGGCTTTTGATCGGTAATTCCCGGGATATGTATAATAAACGGTACCCGCTGGAGCTGAACGTTGTCATACGGCGTGATTTCATCTTTCCCTAAAAACTCAGCCATCGCATCGTTATGGGCTTCTGAAATCCCGTAATGATCTCCCATAAACACGATCATCGAATTTTCGTATAAGCCCTCGTTCTTCAGTTTTTTGATAAAATGCTTCAATGCCTCATCTTCATAGCGAACCGTTGTCACATAACGGTTTAGCAGGTCGCTGCTTGAATCGTATTCATCAATCAGCTGATCCTTTTCATCAATCTCAAACGGAAAATGATTCGTTAATGTGATGAAACTGCTGTAGAACGGCTGCGGCAGGCTTTTCAGCTTTCCGGCTGACTGCTCTAAAAATTCCTTATCCTTTAAGCCCCAGCTTGTTGATGTTCCGGGAGTGACATGGAAGTCATCAACATCAAAAAAGCGGTCAATCCCAAATGTATCGTACATCACATTTCGGTTCCAAAATGTTTTATGATTGGCGTGAAAGACGGCTGAATAATAATCATGTTGTTTCAGCGATTTGTACATCGTATGAAATTGATGGTCGCTTTTCGTGAAAAAGACGGCGCCGCTAAGGGAAGGATACAGCGAGTTAGCGACGATGAATTCTGAATCAGATGTTTTGCCTTGTTCGGTTTGCTGATAGAAATGATCAAAGTAATAGCTTTTTTTGATGAAATCATTCATAAACGGGGTAATTTCTTTTCCATTTACCTTTTCATTCAGAACAAAGCTTTGGGTCGATTCAAGCGTCACAAAGATGACGTTGCGCCCCTTTGCCAGCCCAAACTTGCTTTGGTCAGGCTTGCTGTAATCAGCCTCTGTGTAGTTTTTAATGGCAGTCATGCTGTCTTCATCTGCAAATGCTTTCGCGCTTATATTCACAGTCTGAGATATCGTATCGTAGATATGAAATTGAAACAGACCGATGCTTTTGACGAGCATTTCCCGGTCAAAGGAATGTGCCAAAAGCCTCGGCTGCTGTACTTCTGCAAGTGCCAGGGTGCATAAAATCATGCCGCAGGAAGCTGCATAGTACCGTTTGACCGTGCGGGATGCGGCTTTTGTCTGCGAGTGTTTCTCTTTTCGGGCAAGCAGCAGAAGAAAAACCAAATCCGCAAACAGGGCGATAAACAGAGGGTTGAACAGTTCTTTTACACTGCTGCCCATATCGCTCATGTTACTGGCCTGAAACAAAACCGGGATGGTAATAAAATCGATATAAAAGCCGTAAAAAATCGTGTTGGAAATCAAGATTACAGTCAGAACCAAATTGGCAATCAGCAAAAAGACCCGCTGCTTATTTTCTTTCAGAAGCAGGCCGATCCCGAATAAAGGAAGGATAAAGCTGAGCGGGTTGATCAGCAACATCAGCTCCTCCAACAGAGAATCGATCTGCAAATCAAAGCCGAGTTTATAGATCGCATACGTTTTGATCCACATGAATACGATCGAAATACATAAAAACCGCTGATTGTGAAAAAAGGTTCCTTTCATTAATATGACTCCTCACGTTTTCTTGATCATCTGCATGAAATGCTTCTTATGTAAAACCTACTAAAAACAGCCCGTTCAGACAAGTGTCAGCACTCACGTTTAAAACATGCGTCCATGAAACAGCATATAAAAGTAGTAACATGAAGCAATTGTCAGCCCGGCTAACACGAGCTGCTCGGAAAAACTGCCTGTCTTCATATATAGTGGGAGCCGCACGCGGATCGTTGAAGGGAATAATAATTTGATTCCGTTCACCGTCCAAGCGTCAAGAATCAAATGGCTCGCCATTCCGATCATCAGTCCGGTTGATATGTTTTTATCTGGAATATATGTGCCTGTGATAAAAAACATGATGAGCAGAAACAGCAGGCTGTGCGTAAAGGTTCGGTGGCCAAAAACGGAGCTGACCACTTTCGATAAAATAGGAAATCTTCTCCCGATTTTGCTTTGCGTGTGGCAGATATCGGGTATCAATGCCCCAACCGCGCCTGACGCAGCCATAAGCACTGGATCAAATCCATAATAATAAGCCACTGCCGTACAAGAAGCGATGCCTCCCATGATGTGTGTTTTTCCTGTCATTTCCCGCTTCTCCTTTTATCTTTTGCAAAAAATCTCTGAATTACAAATATATCAAGAGAATGTATGTTTGATCAACAGGACTTTGTACGATAAAAAATTTCCCGCATAATTTCTCAAGGAAAAAGGCATCTTAAACATGTACCTATTTTCTATAAAGAGGTGATACGAATGGGTTTCTTTAATAAAGATAAAGGAAAACGTTCTGATAAAGAAAAAAACGTAATCCAGGGAGCTCTTGAAGATGCCGGTTCAGCTCTAAAAGATGATCCGCTTCAAGAAGCTGTGCAAAAAAAGAAAAATAATCGATAAACCACAGTGCGGATAGGGCTTGTCTCTATCCGTATTTTCCATCTGTTCCCTTTGACAGATCATCCTTTCTTTGATAACCTTCTGGGAGTAACTGAATATTTAAATCCTCACTCTTTCTCAGTGAGGTAGAGGTTGCGCGGATGATGAGTCACACATGCTAGGCTGACAGGAGCTGTTAAACATGTGTAAAAGGCATCAGCGCCGAAGTGTGGAGAAAGCCGATCCTTCTCTATGCTGGGACTGTATCTGAATAAGTGCAGGACTGCCGCGTGCTTTTTCGCGGAGGGCTATCCGGAGATCAAGGGTGTGTGTTTCTTTAAGCATGGACTTTTGTTCAGGCTTTTTTTGCGTTTATATGATCTCGGGGTCTGGTCCGTACAAAGAATCATTGGAGGTACTGGAATGGAACAGACGAAAAAATGGGGTTTTTGGTTATTAACGGCGTTTGTCGTTGGAAATATGGTTGGATCAGGAATTTTCTCCCTGCCGAGTTCGCTTGCTACGATCGCAAGTCCGCTTGGCGCTACGTCCGCCTGGCTTTTGACGGGTGCCGGCGTGCTAATGATTGCGCTTGTCTTCGGGCACTTGTCCATTCGCAAGCCTGAGCTGACAGCGGGACCGCAAAGTTATGCGAGAGCGCTGTTTTCTGATCCGAAGAAAGGGAACGCTGCCGGATTCACAATGGTGTGGGGCTACTGGGTGGCGAGCTGGATCAGTAACGTGGCGATTATTACAAGTCTTGCCGGTTACTTGACTTCGTTCTTCCCGGTCTTGGTTGATAAACGTGAAATGTTTTCAATCGGCGGGCAAGAGGTGACACTCGGCCAATTGCTGACGTTTGCTGTATGTACAATTTTGTTATGGGGAACGCACACGATTCTTGTTTCAAGCATTAACGGTGCAAGTAAATTAAACTTTATCACAACGTTTTCGAAAGTATTAGGTTTTGTCTTCTTTATCGTTGCCGGATTGTTTGTATTTCAAACGACATTATTCGATCATTTTTATTTTCCAATTCAAGGCGAAAACGGCACAAGCATCGGAATTGGCGGCCAGGTTCACAACGCCGCAATTTCTACTCTTTGGGCGTTTGTCGGAATTGAATCAGCGGTTATTCTGTCCGGACGCGCGCGTTCTCAGCGTGATGTAAAACGTGCGACAATTACCGGATTGCTGATTGCATTGAGCATTTATATTATTGTGACTTTAATTACGATGGGCGTTCTGCCGCATGATAAGCTTGTCGGCTCTGAAAAACCGTTCGTTGATGTGCTGTATGCGATTGTCGGGAACGCGGGAAGCGTGATCATGGCCCTATTGGCGATTCTTTGCTTATTCGGAACGATGCTCGGATGGATTTTGCTTGGCTCTGAGGTTCCTTACCAAGCTGCTAAAGCAGGAGATTTTCCGGCATTCTTTGCGAAAACGAATAAAAAGGGAAGTCCGATTAATGCGCTGATTATTACAAATGTGATGTCACAGGTCTTCATTTTCTCTGTTATTTCCCGGACAATAAGTGACGCATTTACGTTTTTAACGACAGCGGCAACACTTGCGTATTTAATTCCGTATTTGGTATCAGCGATTTACAGCTTGAAGCTTGTCATCAAAGGTGAAACATATGACCAGCTAAAAGGCTCCCGCGTAAAAGACGGATTGATTGCGATTTTAGCGTGCGTATACTCATTGTTTGTGATTGTAACAGGCACAGCGGATTTAACGACATTTATTCTCGGCATCGGTTTATTCTTTGTCGGGTTGATCGTTTATCCATTTGTGGTTAAAAAGTTCCAGAAAGAAAAACAAGCATAAACAAAAGACACCTGATTTTCAGGTGTCTTTTTTATCGAAATGCAATTTCTCCTGTTAGTAATCCGATCGTTAAAATAGCTGACAGGAAAGCTGAAATAGAGAGAAAAACCTTTGCGGATAATCGCATATGCAAAAACCGTTTTTTCAGTCTCTCCAGAAAACTAAACACGACTAACACTATGATGAATACCAAGAGCACATGATAAAAAGGTTTTCCGATATAGAGCCTGTTAAAAAAACTGATCGCGATGATCATGCAGCTAAATATGACGCAAGAAAATATCCGATATGGTTCAAAATGAGCCGCTCCTTTTAATGGATGGAAAAAGAGCCGCAGGCAGGCGGCTCTTTTGTTTATTTTGTTAAGCTTTCCGTAATAAACTTCAGCTGGCCCTCTAATGAAATCGGGTCTGTAAAATAGAAGCCAATTGGGTCAATCTTATAGACATGGTCATTTTTAACGGCGCTTAGGTTCTTCCATATGGAGCTGTCAAAAACGCCGCCATCATCACCGCCTGATTGCCATGGTCCTGCGAAAATATAATCTCCGGCGAAGTCAGGGAGCTTCTCTAATGAAATACTTGTATATCCAGGACCCTGGTCAATGGCTTTTTCTTTTGTCAGCTTTGTAGCCTGCAGGCCGAGATCTTTGTAAATAATGCTTCCGCCTCTTCCAAAATCTTTACCGAATACGTAAATGTCTTTTCCATTCGTTTGCATAATGGAAATTGTTTTGTCACCGACGGCTTTTTTGATTTTTGTTTTAGCTGCCGCAACTTTGTTATCCCACTCAGCCAGCCATTTTTCCGCTTTATCTTCAGTTCCCGTCATTTTTGCGAATTCTTTCAGCTGTTCGATATTGTCGAGCTTATCGTATTTTACCGCGACAGTCGGCGCGATTTTCTCAAGCTTTTTAATATCAGCGCCTTGCGTTGTCCAGACAATAATCAAGTCAGGATTCAAATCAATGACTTTTTCAATGGACGTGCCGTCTCCGATGTTTGTGACACCATCGGTTTTTCCTTTGTAGTAAGGGTTTTTAAATACATTCTCAGGCGCACCGACGACGTTGATGCCCAGTGTTTTGAAGTAGCCGTAGTAGCCGTCAGCCATGACAACCACCCGTTTAGGATGTTTAGGAATTTTCACATTTCCGTTTTCAGCCTTGTATGTAATGGTTTCTTCGTCTTTTGAATCAGAGGAAGAGCCTTTGCTTTCTGAGTTATTTCCGCAGGCTGCCAGCGCTGCAATTAATAGCATGGCAAAAAATGCGGCTCCGAGTTTCTTATAGATATGGGTCATATCTCATACCTTCTTTCTGGAAAATAGGTGATAAAGAGAATCATTATCAATGTGATTATACCATCGCAAGAGCCAGTTGACACGATATTTTTGCAATTATATTCTCATTTTTGTTTAAAACGCTCTATTAAATCAGCGGAAAAAAGTGATATACTGGAACAGCAATTGATAATCATTATCAGTATCGGAAAGGAAGTACGGCTGTTGAGTCAAAAGAAAAATAGACAGACCACATCAGAAGAAATCCAATGGACGTCAAGGTCATATGGCGCGGTCATTGTCCTTATTGCAGGGATATGCTTACTATGCCTTGGCGCGCTTTTATCCATATCTCTCGGTGCAGCGGATATTCATTTGCGCACTGTGTGGGACGCCATCTTTCATTTTCAGCCGACAGAGACGTCCCACCAAATTATACACGATCTTCGGCTGCCAAGAACGGCTGCTGCCGCACTTGTCGGCGCATTGCTAGCAGTGTCGGGAGCGATCATGCAGGGGATGACGAGAAACCCTTTGGCAGAGCCTTCGATTATGGGCGTTACATCGGGCTCCGCGTTTGCCGTTTCGATTGCGTTTGCCTTTTTCCCCGGACTTTCTGCTATGGGGCTTGTGCTATGGTCCTTTGCAGGAGCGGGGCTGGGGGCATCGACGGTAATGGGTATCGGCATGTTTTCAAGGGGCGGACTTACGCCTGTAAAACTTGCTCTCGCGGGAACGGCTGTTACTTATTTCTTTACGGGCATTTCAACCGCCATTGCAATCCGCTTTGATGTCGCTCAGGATATCAGTTTTTGGTACGCAGGCGGAGTAGCGGGCGTGAAATGGTCAGGTGTCCAGCTTTTGCTTCTCGCAGGGGCTGTCGGTTTAACGCTGGCGTTTATCATCGCCCGGTCTGTGACAGTGTTAAGTCTCGGTGATGAGCTGGCGAAAGGGCTTGGACAATATACATCAGCGGTAAAACTGGTTGGCATGCTTGTCGTTGTGATTTTGACGGGAGCTGCGGTTTCCATAGCTGGCACCATCGCATTTATCGGACTGATCATTCCGCATATTACCCGGTTTTTGGTCGGTGTAGATTATAGGTGGATTATTCCTTGCTCGGCAGTGCTCGGCGCTGTTTTGCTTGTGTTTGCTGACATTGCGGCAAGACTCGTAAATGCGCCCTTTGAAACGCCTGTCGGCGCGCTGACTTCTCTAATCGGCGTTCCCTTTTTCTTTTATTTGGCACGCCGTGAAAGGAGAGGGCTGTAATGAAAACAAAAACGAAAAAGCCATTCTTTGTGATGGCTGTGACCTTTCTGCTCATCGTGCTGGTATTTTTTATCAGTCTAAATTTGGGCGTCATCAAAATTGCACCGCTTAAAACGCTTCAGGTCTTTTTCGGCCAAGGAACGGCGCGTGACGAGCTTGTTTTATTTGAGTTCAGGCTTCCCCGGATCATCCTTTCCTTGCTCGTTGGGGCAGGAATCGCTGTTGCTGGAGCCATTTTGCAAAGCGTGTCTCAAAATGATCTGGCTGAGCCCGGTATTCTCGGAATTAACGCCGGCGGCTCTCTTGCTGTTGTGCTTTTTATTTACTTTTTTCAAGAGTCAGCTTCAGACCTCAGCTTTTTCGGTACATTTATGCTGCCGTTCAGTGCGTTGGCGGGTGCGATCCTCGCCGCGTTTCTCATTTATCTTCTGGCTTGGAAAAAAGGCGTGACCCCGATTCGCCTGATTTTAGTCGGCATTGGTGTGAATGCCGGATTTAACGCCCTGTTGCTGATTTTTCAGCTCAAGATGGACCCTCATGATTTTATGCAAGCCGCGGTTTGGATATCCGGCTCGATATGGGGGGCGAACTGGAATATGATCTGGGCGATTCTCCCTTGGATTGTGATCTTGCTTCCGTTTACTTTATATAAGGCACGCTATTTGAACATTTTACAGCTTGGAGACCAATTAGCGACCGGGCTGGGCACTGCTGTGGAAAGGGAAAGACGGATTCTTCTTCTGGCAGCGGTCACACTTGCCGCTTCATGCGTGGCAGCTGCAGGGGGCATTGCGTTTCTCGGATTGATCGCGCCCCACGTGGCAAGAAGGCTTACCGGTCCCCGTCACCAGACGCTGATACCGGTCTCCGCCTTCATCGGCGCATTTCTGTTTTTGCTCGCAGATACGCTGGCGAGAAATGTATTGGCACCGTCAGAAATTCCGGTTGGACTTGTCATTTCCGTGTTAGGTGCGCCTTACTTTATTTATTTATTGATGAAAGCGAATTAGAGGAGGGGGCCGAATATGAATTCATTATCAACAGATCAGCTTGGAATCGGTTATGGCGACAGGGTGATTGTAGAAGAGTTAAATATATCGATTCCTAAAGGGAAAATTACCACCCTAATCGGCCCGAACGGCTGCGGGAAATCAACGATATTAAAAACAATGTCCAGAATTATGCGTTCACATGCAGGGACCGTCTATTTAAACGGCAAAGCGATTCATAAAATGTCTACAAAGGACATTGCGAAAGATATGGCGATTCTGCCGCAGACACCTGAAGCGCCGAGCGGTTTAACGGTGTATGAATTGGTATCGTACGGCAGGTTTCCGCATCAGTCAGGATTCGGCAGATTAAATGATGAAGACCGCCGGATTATCAAATGGGCGCTTGAAGAAACAGGCATGGCTGAATTTGCTGAAAGGCCGATTGAGGCACTGTCAGGCGGACAGCGTCAGCGCGTGTGGATTGCCATGGCGCTTGCACAAGGGACTGAATTGCTGCTGCTGGATGAACCTACAACGTATCTTGATCTCGCACACCAGCTTGAAATTCTTCAGCTGCTTGACAGACTCAACAAAGAGCAGGGGCGGACGATTTTAATGGTCATTCATGATCTTAACCACGCAGCCCGTTTTTCTCATTATATGATCGCGCTCAAAAAAGGCACGGTCATCAAGGAAGGCACCGCACTGGAGGTCATGACACCGGACATTTTGAAGCAGGTATTTCAGATTGATGCCGAAATCGTGACTGATCCCCGTACAAATAAACCTGTATGCTTGACCTATGATCTGATTAAAAATGAAAAAGCGCTTGTTTCTGTGTAAGAAAAATCCCGGTTCAGAGCCGGGATTTTTTTATTTTCGGCCGTGAAAATACAATTTTTCTATTTGATCCCATCATTTCAATAAAAAGATTGCAAGTCTTTTTGAATTAATAGATAATATTGGTTAGAATGTTTCGAAAATATTACATAGTTTACAGAAAGAGGAGATCGTTGTGTCCAAGAAGAAAAAATGGCTTATTGGCGGTGCGATATGTGCCGGTGTGCTTGTATTAGCTGGGATCGGTGCCGGCGGTTTTTACTTTTTTACCCACATGAACCAAATTGCCGTATCATCGGAGCCCTATGCTGAATCGGTAGCGGTATACATGGGAGGAGAATCAGAATCAGGCCAAACGTTTTCTGGAAAGGTAGAACCTGAGAAACAGCAGAAAGTATACATAGATTCAGAAAAAGGCAACATTAAAAAAACATACGTCAAAGAAGGCGATCAGGTCAAAAAGGGCGATAAACTTTTTGAGTATGAGGGTGAGGATCATTCTGACGAAGTTGAGCAAGCCAATTTGCAAATTGAAATGACCAACCTGCAAATCGGCCGTTTACAAAAAACAATAACGGAAACGGAAAAGCAGCTGAAATCGGCCGGAAAGGAAGAGAAATCCCAGCTTCAAGATGAGCTTGATCAGGCCAATTTCGAATTAAAAACAAGCCAGCTTGAGCTGAAGCAGCATCAAAAAGAGCTGGCTGCCCTGACGAAAAACAAAGGTTCCAATGTCATTACAAGCAAGCATGATGGGATCGTTCAAAGCGTCAATCAGGATATCGCTGACGGAGCAACAGGTGACCAGGCAGCAGGTCCGTATATCCAGATTGTTTCGACGGGCAAATATCTAGTCAAAAGCCAAATCAATGAGCTGTTAATGGACACAATCAAAAAAGGCAGCAAAGTCAGAGTCACGCTGAAAACAGGCGGTGAAGGCGAGTGGAAAGGAAAGGTCACCTCGATCGGCAAGCTTCCAGCAGGAGCAGGCGAGGGTGAGGAATCAGAAAGTTTTGCTGAAGAAGAAATGAACCCTCAATCCTCTAACTATCCTTTCTCAATTTTATTAGATAGCCATAAAGGTCTCGAAGTCGGCTATCATGTCAACATCGAAGTGATGAGTGATGAGGCTGATGCGGATAAGATCAAGCTGCCGTCTGACATGGTCATTCAGGATGACGGCGAACCGTACGTGTGGAAAGCTGATGAGAAGCAGAAAGCGGTCAAACAGCCTGTTGAAATCGGGGAAACTGATGAAAATGATATGGTGGAAGTCAAGAGCGGCCTGACGCCGGAAGATTATGTAATCTATCCTGACCCCGCAGTCAAGGAAGGAAAGCAGGTTACAGTCAATGCTGACACTGAATAATATTTCGAAATCGTACAAGCTGGGAAAAGAAGAAGTTCCAATCTTGAAACATATCAATCTGACTGTCCAGGCTGGTGAGTTTCTGGCGATTATGGGGCCTTCCGGTTCTGGAAAGTCGACGTTAATGAATATCATAGGCTGTTTGGACAGGCCAACCTCCGGAACCTATACGCTTGACCAGATAGATATATTGAAAGGGAAAGACGGTGCCTTAGCCGAAATCCGCAACGAATCAATCGGGTTTGTGTTTCAAACCTTTCATCTGCTGCCGCGTCTCACCGCGTTGCAAAATGTCGAACTGCCCATGATCTATAATAAAGTGAAGAAAAAAGAAAGAAGGCAAAGAGCCTATGAAGCGCTGGAAAAGGTCGGTTTAAAAGACAGAGTCGCCTACAAGCCTCCGAAGCTGTCCGGCGGGCAAAAGCAGCGGGTGGCGATAGCGAGGGCCCTTGTCAATCAGCCGAGGTTTATTTTAGCTGATGAACCGACCGGGGCGCTTGATACCAAATCAAGCGAACAAATTTTGTCGCTGTTTTCTGAACTGCATCAGGAAGGCAAGACAATTATTATGATTACCCATGACCCGGACGTCGCCAGAAAAGCTGACAGAACGGTTTTTATCAGGGATGGAGAATTGGTATTAGATGAGAGAGGGGATATCAGCCATGCTTGAACATATTCGAATCTCCTTTCAATCCATTTTCTCTCATAAATTAAGATCCATACTGACAATGCTTGGGGTCATTATCGGCATAGCGGCAATCATTGCAATTGTTTCGATGCTAAAAGGCCAAAGCGAACAATTAAAGCAGAGCATGATCGGCATGGGAAATAACGCGATCAATGTTGTCTACCAGCCGTCGGGCGGAGAAGAGGAGGGCGGAGGCTACCAAGTTTCCTATACGTCCGCGCCGCCTGTAGCAGAGGAAACAGTAAAGGCGATCAAATCTGATCCTATGGTCAAAGGATTATCCTTATATTACTTGTCTGAAGGCGCGAGCGTTTTTCATTTAACAAACGTTTCGTACCCCCAAGTGTACGGAGTCGACGGTGATTACTTTGATATGTTCCCAATCCGTATAACCGAAGGGAGAAAGCTGACGGAAAACGAACTAAACAGCACACACCAAGTGGTGATGATCAATGAAGCTGCCAGAGATGAACTGTTTCCAGACGGAGACGCTCTGCATCAAAACATTGAGATGAATGGTGTGCCGTTTAGGGTTGCTGGTGTTTTTAAAGAAAAAGATCAGCAGGAAAGCATGTTTGAAGGCGACTACGCGAACCCGGTTTTGTACGTGCCGAAAAAAGTGTGGCCGCTCATTGAAGGCTTTGATGCGCCAACGCAGATTGCCGTGCAGGCTGATTCTTCTGAGCATATTCAAGAAGCCGGTGTAATGGCTGCGGATCTTTTAAATCAGGGACTGTCTGAAGCTGAGTTGGAAAAAGCAGAGTACAGTGTGATGGATCTTCAGGAGATCGCGCAGGAAGTGGAGTCCTTTAATCAGTCATTTGCATTGCTGCTTGGCGGAATCGCCAGTATTTCACTTTTGGTAGGCGGTATTGGCGTCATGAACATTATGCTCGTTTCCGTCACGGAGCGCACGAGGGAAATCGGGATTAAGAAAGCGCTCGGGGCTAAGCGGCGTGTGATTTTATTTCAGTTTTTAACTGAGGCTGTCGTGCTGACAAGCATTGGCGGAATACTCGGTGTGCTGGCGGGCTTCGGCATCGCTAAGCTGCTGACGGTCGTTTTTCCGATGCCTTTTATCGTCTCCGTTCCGGCTGTTGTCGGAGCACTCATCTTTTCAATGGCAGTCGGCATTATTTTCGGCTTGCTTCCGTCCATCAAGGCATCTAAGCTTCAGCCTGTAGACGCGCTTCGCTATGAATAAAAAGAACGCATCCATTTGGAATGCGTTCTTTTTTTAGCTGGGAATGGCCGAATTGCATTTATCTAAAATAAGAAAAACGGCTGCGACGATCATTTCTTCTGTGGTGGACAGCCAGATGTCGCTGATCATTTCGTCTGTTGTATGAGCAGTCATCCACAAAAACAGCAGCTGTACGATGCCAGCAAGGAGAATGAATAAGCGTTTGTCTGTCTTGAAAAAAGTAAAACTATGTACCATCAGGCGTTCAAATGGTTCTAAGAATAGCCCAAGGACAAGAAATAACACGGCAAAAAGCAGGACATGAGCTACTGAACGGTAGCTCGTTCCTGCTAAAGAAAACAATATAAACATGACGGCAAAATAGGTGAACACTACTGCTGTCGCGGCCAGCAAGTACTTTATAAAGAGCCGCAATAAGCGTTTGGAAGAAATTTGATATTTCACTGGTACATCTCCTTATAAAGGCTTGCAGAGAACGATTGCTCTCTGCAAGCTGGTCGTTTTTTATTTACTGCTTTTCTTTTTCACAACCGGATGCTTTTCTTTTGAAAGAATATCAGTAAAGTCTTTTCCTAAATCAAGATGCTGTTGAACTAATGTTTCAGGAAGCATTGCAAGCCATTGGTTTAAAGATACATCGGCATAATGATCGTCTTTAAAGATTTCTAAAAAGACAAGCGGTTCGTCCCCGATGTTTTCAACGTAATGACCCATTGCAAATGGAACATATCCGACATCACCGGCTTGGTAGTTAAATGTTCTGGCATGGCCGTCAGAAGCAAAAACGGTCATTCTTGCTTTGCCGGAGATGTAGTATTGCCATTCGTGAGTATTCGGATGCCAATGCAGCTCTCTCATGGCGCCGGGTTCCACTGTTACGAGCGCAGATGCAATCGTTTTAGACACTTTGAAGTTTGTTGAATCTGCAATGTATACTTTTCCTCCCTCTGATTCAATTGGCTTCTGTTCAAGAAGGCGGTAAGTAAACGGATAAGGCGCTTCGCCGTTCGGTCCTTCTACAATGTCATCTTTCAAACATCCTGGGACTGGTTCTTCAAAAATATATTTCTCTTCCCCTGGCAAATTAGCAATATCTTCTTGTGTTACGCCAAAGTTCGCAGCAATGACTTCTTTAGGCGTGTGGGCAAGCCAGTCTGTCAGCTGGAACGTGCTGTTTTCAGAGAATGAGCCATCGTCAAACACGAGCAGGAACTCGGCTCCTTCATCCAGCGCTTGAATGGAGTGCGGCAGGCCTGACGGGAAGTACCAAAGATCTCCTTCGCCAACATCATCAATAAAGCTGCGCCCTTTTTCATCCACAATTGTGACTCTTGCACTTCCGTAAATCATATAAGCCCACTCTGCTTCTTTATGCCAATGCAGCTCGCGAATGGCACCTGGCTTCAGCCGCATATTTACAGATGCAAGGTTTTCTGAAATTGGCAGCTCCCGTACTGTCACTTCACGGGCATATCCGCCTTTTTCTAAGCGGTTATGAGTATCAGAGAACGAAAACTTCATATTGCTTACGGTACCATTATCAGTCTCCGGCGGAACAAGCATGTCCGGATTTTGGCGGTCTCTTTCAATATTGCGCGGAATTTTTACTGTTGCTCCTTCGTCTCCTCTAATTGGCTGTGGAATGTCATTTTGTTTTTTCATGAAATGTTTCCTCCTTGAAATTTAAATGTGATAGCAGAAAGAGAAGGTGAAAGGCCTTTCGTTTTCCCTTCTGCCTTGTTAAGTGAAAAAAAACAGTGAAAAGTCAACTTCGATTGAAAATTAATTTTTTGCTTTCTGATCTTTCAACTCTGTCATCAGTTCGATAAGCTGATCAAACTTTTTTTCAAATCGGGTCAGCAGGTACATTGCAATTAACGCAGGAAACCCCAGATTGCCGATCTGTTTCACGACTTCCTCTATAAAAACCTGATCCATAGGAAAATACCTCCCTTCTTTTTTTGCAGTCATGTATGTAAGTGAAGGAAATCCAAGAAAACGTAAACTGCGGCTGGAGTATTTAAGACAAGCGCTAGTCTGAAAGTAGTAGTTTACTTTTTTTTGCTTTCCTTCATTTAATTTAGTAGGGAGGCGGTTTGATGGACTATCAAGGTCTTTTACGGTCAAAATGTAAGGAGATAATGAAGCATCCCATCGTGAAGCATTTTTTGAGCAATCCTCAGCATTACCGTTTGTTCAAAAACGTAATGGAAAGCCCGAACGAAAAAGATGCAAAATCATTGGACGAGCAATTTAAGCAATTTTATAAGGAAATCCGCATCGTCAAGTATATGAATTCAATGATTCGGATCTTTTCTATTGATTTTGATAAGCGGGTTCGCAAAAACCAAAAACGGTATCCGCTGACGGTCGATCATCCGGATGCAGGAGAACGACTTCCTTCCGAAACTGGAAGCGATGCGTTTGAAGCATTTTTAGATATGCAGGATGATTTGAGCCAGCATGTTCAGGATTATCAGCTCTACCAAGCGATCCAGAAGCTGACTGACAAACAAAAAAGCGTGCTGACGAAAGTCTATCTTCATGGTGCCACGATGCAAGAGATTGCCGATTCACTAGGAGAGTCCCGGCAAAACATCTCCAACATCCATAAAAAAGGGCTTGAGAATATCAGAAAACAGCTAGCGGCGCAAAAAAAGGGGGAAAGTAAGCTGTGAACGGCCAGTTTGAACAAAAGAACCAAAAAGACGATAAATTTGACATTGAACATCTGATTGAATGCTTTTCACCGATGATCAGAAAAAAACTCTGCAATACGTCCTATCAAGAAAGAGAAGATTTAGAGCAAGAGCTGAAGATCAAAATGTTTGAAAAGGCTGATATGCTTTTGTGCCAGGACGTTCCAGGGTTTTGGGAGTTTATTTTGTATATGGTAGACGAGAACTCATAACCATTTATCATCTGAAAATACGAAAAACGGGAACTGCCACGTTCCCGTTTTCTATTTGTTTCTGCCCGGCAAGACTCTTCCCATTCAAAAATGTACCAAAAATAAACGATATAATGATAAGATGAAAAAAACAGTGACAGAAAGGAACATAAAAGTGGAAAATGCGTCAATTTTAATCGTAGACGATGAGAAAGCGATTGTGGACATGATCAAACGCGTTCTCGAAAAAGAAGGTTATCGAAATTTACTGGATGCGGCAAGCGCAGAAGAAGCGATTCCGGTTGTGAAGGCCAATAAGGTTGATTTGATTGTGCTTGATGTCATGATGGGCGGAATGTCCGGTTTTGAAGCCTGCACGCTGATCAGAGAGTATTCAGACGCTCCGATTTTTTTCCTGACGGCAAGATCATCCGACGCGGATAAATTGTCCGGCTTTGCGGTTGGGGCTGATGACTATATCACAAAACCATTTAATCCACTGGAATTAGCGGCGCGGATCAGGGCGCACCTCAAGCGGACATATCAATCGAAAGAAACGAATTCAAATCAAACCTATACATATGATTATTTTACATTTTCTCCGCAAAATGCCGAGCTGATTGTAGGCGGGGAAACCGTCGCTTGTTCAGCCCAGCTTTTGCAGCTTTTGCAGTATTTTTGTGAACACCCCAATGTGGTGCTTTCCAAAGATCAAATTTATGAAAAAGTTTGGGGCTATCCTTCTTACGGCGACAACAACACCGTTATGGTTCATATTCGCAAGCTTCGGGAAAAAATTGAGCGCGATCCGAGCAATCCGGAGTATATCGTAACCGTTCGCGGTCTCGGCTACCGTTTTATCCCGAATCCTGAAGGCAAGCGGTCATGAGATTAAGATGGAAGTTTTTGTTTCACTTTTTTGGGCAGATGCTGATTGTGATCCTGCTACTTACGGTTATGCTTGTCGCTTCATTTTTCTATTTAGACGCTCGATTTAGCGATGCGGAATCGAATTCTGGGCTGACAAAGGCAACCACCGACACACTTGAGGCATATCTCGATGTAAACGAAAACGGGACATGGGAAGTCGATAATTTTCTGAAGAAATCTGTCGATAAACAGCATGGCTGGATGCAAATCATTGATTCCGATGGGAAAACCGATTATTCCTACAGCGTGCCGAAAGACGTGCCCGGCACCTATACCAAGAAAGAGCTCTTGTCTATTTATAAAACCAAAAAGCTTAATAACTATAAGCTGAATTATTGGGCCATCAATATTGAAGATAAGTCGTATCTTCTATTGTCCGGCTGGAAATCAAAGAGCGAACAGCTGTTGACTTCCGTTGAAAAGCGCGAACAAAAGATAGATTCTCTAGCACATTATCAGTCCAGCACCATCGACTATATTAAGCGGGAAAAAGGAGCCATTTACTTATTAGACAGCGATGGAAACATTCTCGACAGCATTAACAGCACAAAAAGTGAAAGAAAAACGATGAACCAGCTGGAGCTGCTCAAATACAGCTCTAAACCTTGGAACTATAAACGGGAAATTTCCGTTAAGATCCTCAATAAAGACAGATGGATGGTCGCTACGGTGCCAAACCCTGTCTATGTAACCGATCAGGAGTTTAATAAATCGTTTCTGAAGGTTGTGCTAAAGGCGATGTTCCTGATTATGGGTGTCCTGTTCCTGTATATCATTTGGATGACCGTTTGGTATATGTTCCGGTTCGGGCTGCCGATTTTTCACACGATTAAATGGCTGGTCAATCTATCAAAAGGGAAGCTTGAGGAACCGAAAAACCGGAAAGGCCTTCCTGTCAGCAAAAACAAAAAGGGGAAAATCAAACAGCCGTACCGCTTCTTCGGTGAGATATTTGAATCAATGGATCAGTTGACTGAAACGCTGAGACGGGATAAAAGAAACAGAGAAAAAATCCAGGCGACAAGAGAAGAATGGATTGCCGGTTTGTCGCATGACTTAAAAACACCGCTCAGCAGTATTTACGGTTACAGCATGATGCTTGAGTCGAAGCAGTATGATTGGTCGCCGGAAGAAGTGAAAGAAATGGGACAGGTTGTCAGAGAAAAATCCGAATACATGTCCAAGCTGATTGAAGACTTAAATTTAACGTATCGGCTGAAAAATGATGCTCTTCCAATTGAGAGAAAGCACACAAACCTGATCCCGTTTTTTAAAAATGTCATTGAGGATTTCAAGAAAAATCCGTTTTCTGAAGGGTATGATATCTCCTTTGTATCCAAAGAAGAGCATATTGAATTTGCGCTTGATGAAGCATGGTTCAGGCGCATATTAGAAAATCTGCTTGGGAATGCCGTCAAGCACAACGACAAAGAAACAGAAATTCAGGTCATTCTGGAACAAACAAAAAATCATATTTCGTTGAAGGTTAAGGACAATGGGAAAGGAATGGATGAAGAAACGATTACCCATTTATTTAACCGTTACTACAGAGGGACGAACACAAAAGATCCATCTGCCGGAACGGGCCTCGGGCTCGCCATTGCCAAGGAGCTTGTCCACCTGCATAACGGGACGATTCATGTAAACAGCAGAATGAACATTGGAACGGTCATTACCATCCTTTTCAAAAAACAATAAACATGTGGTTTGGACACCTTTTTGCCGGGAATAACAATATATAGACTGAAGCTAAAGAGGTGTAACACATGGACGCAGTATTGGAAGCAGACACTCGGGCAGTGATTGGTGAAGGCCCGTTATGGGATGAAGAAAACGGCCGCTTATATTGGGTCGATATCTTAGGGAGCGAGCTCCACATCTTCGATCCTGAAGAAAAAATCAACCGGTCGATCAAATTCAAGTCCTTTGTGACCGCGCTTGCGAAATATACAAAGGATGAGCTGATTATGACGATGAAGGACGGGTTCTACCTGTATCATGTTCAGGATGACAGCTTGGAAAAGATCAAACAGCCGAAGGATATGGATGAGAGCCTGCGTTTTAATGACGCGAAATGTGACCCGTACGGAAGACTTTGGGCGGGGACGACGAGCATGGAAGGCGAACAAAAACAGGCTTCGTTATACCGTTTGGATCCAGACGGCAGACTTATCAAAATGAAAGATCAAGTCTCCACCTCGAACGGTTTGGATTGGGATCGCGAGCGGAATTTGATGTATTACATCGACACGCCGACACAGGAAATTGTGCGCTACAGGTATGATCCTGAAAGCGGAGATGTCTCAAATCCAGAACCCGTCTATCGTTTTGATCAATCAGAAGGATTGCCGGACGGCATGACAATCGACCAAAATGGCATGCTGTGGGTGGCGCTGTTTGGCGGCAGCCGCGTGGTACACATTGACCCGTTTCAGAAAAAAGAAATCGATTCAATCAGCGTGCCGGCTAAATATGTCACGTGCTGCGCGTTCGGAGGCAGAGACTTAAAAACCCTTTACATCACAACGGCAACGGAACAAATGACAGAAACAGAAAGATACGAGCAGCCTCACGCGGGAGGATTGTTTTCAGCAAAATTGGAAACAGGCGGCTATCAGCCGGTTCCATTCGCTGGAGATGTATAAAAAAACGCATCCGAAACACGGATGCGTTTTTTGTATATTACAGAGAACGGATAATGCCGCCTTCCACACGCTGTGCCGTGCCGTTGATGGCGGATGCGGCGTCAGATGCGAGGAATACGATCGTGTTGGCGACTTCTTCTGCTGTCGCGTATCGCTGAATAAGAGAAGTCGGCTCATTAACTTTAAAATAGTCTTTGATGAATGTATCTGTATCCTGGCCGGCTGCTTTTGCGGCACCTTCCATATAGGATGCCACGCCCTCTGTCCAAGTAGGTCCCGGAAGCACTGAGTTGACTGTCACATTCGTGCCTTTCGTCATTTCAGCCATCCCTCTTGAAAGGCTGATCAGCGCCGTTTTTGTCATGGAGTATGGAATCATTGTTGGAAGCGGTTTGATGCCTGCTTCACTTGCGATATTTAAAATGCGGCCGCTGTTTTTGGCAAGCATTTTTGGAAGGAAGTGACGGCTTGTCCGAACCGCGCTCATCACGTTCACTTCAAAATATTGATTCCACTCCTCATCTGTCACATCTGCAAAGTCTTTTACCTCGAAGAAGCCAAGGTTGTTGACAAGGATATCGATATCACCGATTTCATTTACTTTTTCAATAAAAGCCGCTGCTTCATCTGTTTTTGACAAATCGGCTGCCACGCCGTGCACCGTTCCGTATCCAGAAAGCTCTTCAATCGTGCGATCGACAGTCTCCTGTTTGCGTCCGTTAACAATTACTGCCGCTCCCTCTTGCAGAAAGCTTTTTGCTGCGGCTTTCCCGATGCCGGAAGTCGAGCCGGTGATTAAGACGAGTTTGTCTTTTAGCTTTAAATCCATAAGAATCATTCCTTTTTATAGATGATGGTATTAAGTATACAAGAACAAAATTAGTGTTTACGAGGATTTTGCTTCCATACATATACCGGGGGAAAAGTCATTCAGGGCGCATATACAAGCCTGTCAGTCATATAGTATAATTACTCCGAAAAAAGGATACGAATGTCAAATAGGTGCCGGTCCGTGAACAACAGCCGGCTTAATAGGGAAACCGGTAAAAGCCGGTGCGGTCCCGCCACTGTAATTGGCCATAGCGTCAAGAGCCAGGATACCTGCCTATTTGATCAGCACGAAGTCTGCGAGGACAGATGATGTGTAAACAATAGGCTTTTTTGTGTTGTTTACAGCATCTTTACCATCGTAGAGATGCTTTTTTTAGTTCACTTAGGAGGAAAGGTTATGAAAAAACTAGCCGGAATATGGACTGCGCTTCTGCTGGCTGCCGTTATGATGGCAGGCTGCGGCAATACTGCGGATCAGAAGGATTCCAAGGCAAAACAAAAGACAGAAGTGTTCCCTGTCACCATTGATGATGCGTCAAATCAAGATGTGACCATCAAAAAGGAGCCGAAAAAGATTGTTTCATTAATGCCGAGCAACACAGAAATCACATACGCTCTCGGACTCGGTGACAAAGTGGTCGGTGTCACCACGAACGATACATATCCAAAGGAAGTCAAAAAGGTTGAGAAGGTCGGAGACATGAATGTAAACGTTGAGAAAGTCATTTCTCTAAAGCCGGATCTTGTTCTTGCCCATGAGTCTTCCATGTCAGCGTCAGCGGATGCCATCAAACAGCTGAAGGACGCGGGCATTACTGTACTGACTGTCAATGATGCACAATCATTTTCCGAGGTGTACAAATCAATCGAAATGATCGGAGAATCTGCCGGGGCAGAGAAAAAAGCCGATCAGCTCGTAAAAAGAATGAAAACAGACTTGGCTGCTATAAAAGAAAAGGCCACCGGCATATCTATTGCCGATCAAAAGAAAGTATTTGTCGAAGTGTCTCCGGCTCCGGACATTTATACGACCGGGAAAGGCACCTTTATGGATGAAATGCTTGAAGCGATCCATGCGGAAAATGCCGCTTCCGCTCAGAAAGGCTGGGCTAAGATGACCGAAGAAGCGATCGTAAAGCTGAACCCCGATGCGATTGTGACGACAAACGGTGAATCTGCTGTCAGCGAAATAAAAAAACGAAGCGGCTGGAGCGGTGTAAAAGCCATCAGACATCACGAAGTATACGACGTGGACCCTGACCTCGTGACCCGTCCGGGACCGCGATTGATTAAAGGGGTCGAAGAGCTTGCTGAACATATTTACCCTGATGTTTTTAAAAAATAAACGCTTTGTGGCATATGCCCTCAGCCTGATGTTTTTGTCGGTATCTGTTCTTTTGGGAATCTCTATCGGGTCTTTGGAGATTCCCATTCCTGCTATTATCAAGGTTTTTTTGGGAGAATCGTTTGGCATTCAAGGGCTAAATCTTGATCCGATAGAGGGGAACATCATCATGAAAATTAGGCTGCCGAGGGTGATATTGGCCGCTCTTGTCGGCGCGGGGTTGGCTGCTGCGGGAGCCGGTTTTCAGGGGCTCTTGAAAAACCCGCTCGCAGATCCGTATACGCTCGGCATATCGTCAGGCGCTGCTGTCGGTGCAGTGGTCACATTGTTTTTCGGGATTGAGTTGCCGGTGATCGGAAGTTTTACACTGCCGTTTTTAAGCGTTGGAGCGGCTGTTGTCGTGATTTTTTTGGTTTTGTTCTTTGCGCGGCTTGTTCACCCTTCATTGACCCTGTCTGCATTGATTTTAACAGGGATCATCTTCAGTTCGTTTTTGGGTGCGCTTACTTCTCTCATGATCGCATTGTCCGGCGATGATTTAAAACCGATCGTCCACTGGCTGCTCGGCAGCGTATCAATGAGGGGCTGGGGCTATGTTGCACTGTTTCTGCCCTTTTTTGCTGCGGGCGCTGCCGCGCTTTTGATCAGCGGCAGAGAACTAAATGTGATGACTTATGGCGAGGAAAAAGCGAGGCTGCTCGGTGTGAATGTGAAGCGGAGTAAATATGTCGTTCTGTTGGCGGGAGCTATTTTAACTGGCAGTGCGGTTGCGGTATCTGGAACCATTGGATTTGTTGGTCTCGTCATTCCGCATTTTATCCGGCTTCTGTCTATTACGGATCACCGGCATCTTCTGCCGCTCTCGATGCTGAATGGCGCTTCGTTCCTTGTGCTGTCAGATCTTTTGTCAAGAACCATCATTGAGCCGTCGGAGCTGCCGATCGGCATTATTACTGCACTGGTAGGAGCACCAGTTTTCGGGTTTATATTGATTCGGCGTTACCGGGGAGGGCGAGTTCATGATTGATGTCATCAGAGTGTCCGGCGGCTATGGAAGAAAGGATGTCTTACAGGACATCAGCTTTGCAGTAAAACCGGGTGAATTTTTAGGAATCCTTGGTCCGAACGGCAGCGGAAAAACCACCTTGTTGAAAATGCTGTCGGGAAGCATCACGCCTCGAAGCGGGGAAGTGCTGCTTGAATGCCGTTCAGTCGGGTCGTACAAAACGAAGGAGCTCGCCCGCAAAGTAGCGGCCCTTCCTCAGAAAACGGAGCAGGCCTTTTCCTTTACGGTGGAGGAAACGGTACAGTTTGGCCGCTACGCTTATCAATCAGGTCTTTTTCGGCAGCTCACAGGGGAAGACCACGATATCGTAAAAAGGGTGATGAAGCAGACAGACATCCTCCGCTTTGCCAAAAAATCCATTCATGAGCTGAGCGGCGGAGAGCAGCAGCGGGTATATGTGGCGCAGGCACTTGCCCAGGAACCCCGATATTTGTTGCTTGATGAACCGACAAGTTTTCTCGATTTGTCATTTCAAAAAAGTCTGCTAGATTTAATGAAACAAGAAACGGTCGCGTCAAAACTCGCAGTCATTGGGGTGTTTCATGATGTGAATATTGCGAGTTTATACTGTGATCGTTTGCTGTTATTAAAAGATGGAAAAGCAGAAGTGCTTGACCGCCCGGAAGCTGCCCTCTGCGCCGACCGTATTGAGCGGGTGTATCATACTGACATCACAGCGCTGGACCATCCAGAACGTGCAAATCCGCAATTTACGATCAAGGCGAAAACCATCCCGGAGAAAGCCGAGCCCCTCTTTCTAAAAGAACGAATTGAACAATACTTGCCGCGTGGCATCACATTTTCAGCAGACCGCCCGATGCGCGTTCTGTCCTCTGAAGAGGGCTTTGCTTGGAGACGAAAACTTGTTTTCGACAGCGGAAACAACTCTGGATGGCCGCATGACTTGTCAACCGTTGAACAAGAAGCGCTGTTTATCCAACATGATTGTAAATTGGCTGCCTGTCATATTGTGTCGGAAAGCAATGATCTCTGCATCATCGGAATGAAAGATGCGAAGGGGCGTTTCATCATGTGGGTGGTAGTCAGCGGCTGTTTGCACGATGGTCAATTTGTGAAGGTGATAAGCGCTACAGCAAAAGCTGCAGCTCAGCACCGTGTTTTCTGCAGTGATGTGCTCATCGCGGCCACTCACTCCGGCCGGTTACCGGATCAAACCATTTTATTGACACAAATACAAGATCAAACAGCGGCTTGTGTGAAAGCTTTAAAAAATTAATTCGACCTGTCTTTGGACAGGTTTTTTTATTGTTTTAAAACGCATCAGATGAGGGTGAGACGTCATTTTTTTATCCTAAATACGAAAAATATGTTGCTAAATGAATCAGTATAGATTTATAATTATTACATGAAAGCGTTTTATTATATATGATTGTTTAAAAATGCAACAGATGGGAGCGGAATCATTTGAAAGTAGAGGGGATTATTCCAGCCATACTGACACCGATTACAAAAGAACAGGACTTTCATCCAGGTGTAGCCGAAAAGCTGGTGAATCATTTAATTGATTCAGGTGTCCATGGCATTTTTGCTTTAGGGACAAATGGCGAATTTCATTTATTCTCGCAAGAGGAAAAGCTTCAAATTGCGGAAACTGTCGTGAAAGCGGTTAATAAACGTGTGCCTGTTTTTATCGGAGCAGGAGAAAACAGTACTGAGGCAACCATTTCCTTATCTAACCAAATGGCGGATATTGGAGCTGATGTTCTTTCGATCATTACGCCATACTTTGTCGCACCTTCGCAGGAGGAATTGTATCAGCATTTCCGCACGATATCTGAAAATGTCGCGCTTCCTGTCCTGCTCTATAACATTCCGTCGAGAACAGGTGTATCACTTGAGCCTGAAACCGTTGAAAGGCTGGCGGCATTGCCGAACATCATCGGCATTAAAGACAGCAGCGGCAGCTTCGACAATATTAAGGCGTATCTTGAGCGTACAAAAGACCAGTCCTTTTCCGTTCTGGCAGGAACCGATTCATTGATTTTAGACACATTGAAGGCGGGAGGAACAGGGGCTGTGGCTGCAACAGCAAATGTGCTTCCGCAGACCGTTGTTTCAATCTATGAATCTTATAAACAAGGAAACATTGAAGAGAGCGAGCAGTATCAAAAGCAGCTAGACCCGCTTCGTGCCACTTTTTCACTCGGTTCACTGCCAGCGCCGCTAAAAAAAGCAACGGAGCTTGCCGGAATCGACGTCGGACCGCCTAAACATCCAATTGCAGAGCTGTCAGGAGAGGGTTTGCAAAAAGTGAAAAAGATGCTGGAAGGCTACGGAATTGAAACAAAACTGGCAAAGGAGCAGTGAGGATATGAAGACGCTTTATCATTTTCAAACGGCCGCCCGAATTGAGGCTGGCGCACATTCACTCAATTTCCTTGGTGATCATTTGGATCAGACAAGCGGATGGAATCAGATCCGTTCGGTGTTTATTTTAACTCAGCCGTCGATCGTTTCTCTCGGTTATGCAGACCAAATCAAAGAGGTGCTGGCTGAAAAAGGCATCTCAAGTGAAATCAATACGGACATACAGCCGGAGCCGACGGAACAAAATATCGAAGAGGTTTTTCAGCTTTTTTCTGCAGGAAGCCATGACGCAATTCTAGGAATTGGAGGAGGCAGTGTGCTTGATGCGGCTAAAATCCTCTCTGTTCTGAAAACAAATAAAAAACCGATTTCCGAGTTGGTTGGCACGAATCTCGTTGAAAAGCCCGGTGTTCCGCTTGTGCTGATTCCGACAACATCTGGAACAGGGTCGGAGGTGACGCCGAATGCGATCGTGACATTCCCTGAGAAAGAATTAAAGATTGGTATGGTCAGTCCCTATCTGTTGCCATCACTTGTGATTTTAGATCCGGTTTTGACGACTGGTCTTCCAAAGGCGATCACGGCCGCAACCGGAATGGATGCATTTACACACGCGCTCGAATCCTATATTTCCAACAAAGCAAATCCATTCAGTGACATGTTTGCGCTTGAATCTATGAGACTGATTTCCTCCAGTATTCAGGAGGCTTATCACCATGGAGATAAACTAGAAGCGAGAGAAAAAATGCTTATTGGCGCCATGTATGGCGGAATGGCTTTGACAAGCGCAGGGACAGCGGCGGTTCATGCGATGGCTTACCCGCTTGGGGGGAAATACAAAATGTCTCACGGTGTGGCCAATTCCATGTTGCTTCCGCATGTAACGGCCTTTAATGCGGATCATGTGACTGACCGCCTTTCGGATGTCGCTGGTGTAATTGGAATCGAGCAAAAAGGTTCGAAGGCCAGCCAAGCAGAGCGGGTCATACAGAAAATTGAAGAGTGGACCGCCAATTTAAATATTCCGCAAAATTTAAAGGCATTCGGAGTATCAAAAGAGGATGTGCCGACGCTTGCTGAGGCGGCAGCCGACGTCAAACGGCTCATGGACAACAATCCAAAGCCGATGTCTGTTGCGGAAATTGAAGCTGTCTATTTGAAATTGCTTGAGGTGTAGGTCATTGGGATCTGTACTTGTTTTCACCATGAGCCTGTAGGAGGCTTGCAAACAAAGGGGGAGTTTGGGTGGATGTCTTAAGCGGTTCGGTCATAACATTTATTTTGGCAGTGATTGTGGTTTACATTCTTTTTACGACGTGGCTGACGATGCGCTTTCGCAGTAAATCCAGTGCGGAATTCAACAATGCCGCCAAAACACTGCCGGCCATTGTTGTCGGCATTCTGCTAATGAGTGAATTTATCGGCACCAAATCGACAATTGGGACCGCTGAATCAGCTTATACACATGGTTTGGCAGCTTCATGGTCGATTGTAACGGTCTCTATTGCGTTTTTTATTTTTTCCTACTTCTTAGTAGGGAAATTTTATAAAACAGGCCAATATACGATTTCCGGTATTATTAGTGACAAGTTTGGCCGATCGACCAAACTTGTCGTTTCTACTATTATGATTGTGGCTCTTTTACTAGTGAATCTAGGGAACTATTTAAGCGGATCGGCGGCGATTTCGTCTATTTTAGGTCTTCCGCTCATGACGTGTGCCATCATTACAGCGATTGTCAGCACCTTTTATTTTACATTCGGAGGAATGAAGGGCGTTGCCTGGGTGACGATTCTGCATTCTCTTGTTAAATATGTGGGGGTTCTAATTACATTAGGGGTTGCACTCTATTTGACAAAAGGCTGGGAGCCGATGACGCAGCAATTGCCCGAGCATTTCTTCACATGGGACGGCAGTATCGGATGGGGGACAATCGGTGCTTGGTTTATCGGCAATATGGGGGCGATTTTTGCAACGCAGTTTATTATTCAGGCCATTACCTCATCGAAAAGTGAGAAAGAGGCAAAGAGATCGACGCTGTATGCGGCACTGCTTTGTCTGCCGCTTGCGATTGCCATTGGAGTCATCGGCGTTGCCGCACGGTATTTGTACCCGGACATTGATGCCATCTATGCATTCCCGGTATTTATGCAACAAATGAATCCCGTGCTGAGCGCCATTGTGGCAACATCGCTTGTGGCGTCCATTTTCGTCGGCGTCTCGACTGTTGCGCTTGCGACAACAACTTTGATTATGGATGACTTTTATGTGCCTAAAGCAAAACCGACACCGGAACAGCGCATGAAAGTTACGAGATATGCATCCATTATCATCGGTTTTATTCCGTTGCTCGGTGTTGCATTGGCGCCAGAATTGTTAACGCTTTCTTTCTTTACGAGGGCGCTTCGTACATCAATTGCCGTTGTGGCGGCGATGGGTTTTTATTTGCCATACTTTAATTCAAACCGCGGGGCAACCATAGGCCTGGTGCTTTCCGGAATGGCGACAACGGTCTGGTATTTGTTAGACAATCCGTTTGGCATTGATAACATGTACATTGCCATCATTGTTCCGTTTGTTGTGCTCGTATTAGACCGTCTGATCAGCTCGCCTGCGAAAAAAGAGTCAAATGTAAAGGAGGAATTGTAATGAAACAAAGTGAAGTTTCCTTGCTGATAGATGGGCGCATTAGAAAAAATGAAACAGATGAGGCCAGAAAGGATGCTTTTTTGCCGACAGACTGTCCGCAAAACCATGCAGCCAACTTGCTGGAGCTGGACAATGGTGATCTATTGTGTGTCTGGTTTGGGGGTACGCAGGAAGGCATTGCGGATATATCGATTTACATGTCAAGGCTTGCAAAAGGGAGCAGTGAGTGGACACAGATAGAAAAGCTGTCGGATGATCCTTCCCGTTCCGAACAAAACCCTGTGCTTTTCCAAGAGCCGTCCGGCCGGCTCTGGCTCATGTATACGGCACAGGTGTCCGGTAATCAGGATACAGCTATTGTCAGATACCGGACATCGGATGACAGAGGCCATACATGGAGCGGCATTGACACATTGTTTGGCGAAGCCGGCACCTTTATCCGCCAGCCGCTCGTTGTCCTGGATAACGGCGATTGGCTGCTTCCCGTCTTTTACTGCATCACCTTGGCGGATGTGAAATGGACTGGAAACCGTGACATCAGCGCGGTGAAAATTTCATCTGATAAAGGCAAGACGTGGGAGGAAGTGAAGGTGCCGGGCAGCATGGGCTGTGTTCATATGAATATTGAAAAACTGCATGACGGGACATTGCTTGCGCTGTTTAGGAGCCGTTTTGCAGACTCGATTTATGCGAGCCGCTCTATTGACAACGGCCGCACCTGGTCAGAGCCTGAGCCGACGGAGCTGCCGAACAACAACTCTTCCATTCAATTTACAGCGCTTCAAGATGGGACGCTCGCTCTCGTATACAATCATATGAAAGCGAATGAAACGACCGAAAGAAGAGCATCTCTATACGATGAAATTGAGGATGAGGATGATACAAGAACAGGTGTAGACACAGAAGCGCGTCCAGCCTTCTGGGGAGCGCCGAGGGCGCCGATGACACTGGCGCTTTCACATGATGGCGGTGTCACATGGCCTGTCAAAAGAAATATTGAAGTCGGCGACGGGTATGCGATGACGAACAACTCAAAAGACAAGCTCAACCGCGAGTTTTCTTATCCATCGATCAAGCAGGGGAAAGACGGCGACCTGCATATTGCCTTTACGTATTACCGTCAGGCAATTAAATATGTACGCGTACCGCAAATGTGGGCCTCGGCCGATCAAGAATAAAGCCGTTTGAACGGGCGCACCGCACTGGACAGAATGAATTGTATCCCTATATCGCATCATTTATAATTTAAGTTCGAGGGGCTGTCCCAATGTTTGAACGGACTCCCTCACTGTCTCATTGACCTGAGGGAGAATGAAAGAGGGGGTCCATTTTCATGAAAATTAAAGTGCTTGGCATTGCGCCATATAAAGGTTTAGGGGATTTATTGACAGAGCTCGCGAAGGAAGAACAAGATATTCAATTTCAGTTGGAGGTCGGCGATTTGCGCTCCGGCGTCGCGATTGCAGAGCAAGCGGTATCACAGGGGATCGATATCATGATGAGCCGCGGCGGTACAGCCTCGCTCATTCAAAAACACGTGCGCATCCCTGTCGTAGATATCCCTGTTTCCGGGTATGATCTGCTGCGGGCGTTGACACTCATTAAAGATTATCAAGGGAAAGCAGCCGTCGTTGGCTTTGAGAATATTACCCAGGGGGTTCGCACCATCAGCGAGCTTTTTGGAATAGAAGTTGATTTATATACGATTAAAGAAGAAATGGAAGTATGGGATCTGCTGAGGGACATTCAACAGCAGGGGACACAAATCGTATTAGGAGATGTGATTACTGATAAAGCGGCAAAGGAGCTAGGCATGCAAAGCATGCTGATCACGTCCGGCCGTGAATCGGTTAAGGAAGCGTTTCACACTGCAAAGCAAATGTACCGGCTCTTTAAGGAGGCATCCGAGGAGCAGCGGATGTTTAGAGACATGATTGATCAGGAAGAAAAAGGGATGCTCGTCATTGATGATAACAGCCGGGTCCGCTTTGTAAACAAAATGGTAAAAAATTGGATGAAAGAAGGTCTTCTTGAGCCTATAGCACCCGCCGCCGCTGTCAATGAATGGTGGGATGAGCTGGCTTTTGCCGTACAGTCAATAAGAGAAGGCAAACTAAGCGGGTATTTTCAATTAGAAACAGGAGAAGTTGTCTGGCATATGAAAGGTTCCTTTCTTTCAAAAGGAGAGTTGTTGATTGCCATTGAACAATCGTCGTCATCACGCGATGATCGTAACCATCCTGTATGGTCGTTTGCGGCGCCCGTCCATTCATTGCATCCATTCTCATCATTTACACAACAAAGCAGTTCTATGAGGGACACCGTTCAGCAAGCGCAGGCATTCAGCCAGACGCATAAACCTATTTTGCTGTACGGAGAGGAAGGAACGGGGAAATCAGACCTCGCCTTAGCGATTCATCAAATGAGCCCTCGGCGGCAGCATACGTTTATGACCATTCATTGCAGCAAGGTGAAAGAGACCTCATTGCTGAAGGCCCTTCCGGCTGTTCAAAACGGGACGATTTTTCTTCGGCATGTCGAGCATCTGCCGCTTGAAGTCCAGCATGATCTCGCCTTGCAATGGATGAAGCCGGATCAGCAAATACGCTGGCTCGCCTCTTCCTCTGCCGATTTATGTGAAGAAATGAAAGCAGGGCGATTTGACCCTGATTTATACAGTTGTTTACAAGGATTGACGCTTTATGTCCCGTCGTTGTCAGAGCGGGTGGAAGACATGGAGGACATGAGCAGACTGTTTATTGCTGAATTTAATTCAGTTTATGGCACACAAGTGGTCGGACTTGCGCCTGAGGTGATGGACGCGTTTCGCAATCGGACATTTCGGGAGAATGTTCGGCAGTTTAAGCGAGTACTTGAGGAACTTGCGCTGACGGTGAAAAGCGGATATATCACATTGGCTGAAGCCGCGCCGCAGCTTGACCGTCTGTCCAATGAGAAAAAGGAAGAGAGCTTAAAGGGCTATACTGAAGGGACGCTTGAGGACATCGAACGGCGCATCATTCAAGCGGTGCTGCAAGAGGAGAATATGAACCAATCCAAAGCAGCGAAGCGATTGAATATCAACCGCACCACCTTGTGGAGAAAACTAAAAGAATAGCATGAGACCGAGGTGTCGATATGACAAACATACGATGCAAAAAAGGAGCAAACATCAGCCAAAAAATATTGATTGTCGCCGACGATTTAACGGGTGCTAATGACACAGGCGTTCAGTTTGTTAAAGCAGGAATGAGCGCCGCTGTTCTTTTTGACCGGTCTGGTGCAAATCCAGGGGATATAAAAGAAGATGTCATGATTTTAGATACGGACACGCGCGGTGTGTCGCCGAGCGAGGCTTACAAAGAAGTCAGTTCAGCATCGCATCCGTTCGCCCGCCTTGAATCACACCTTTTTTTAAAGAAAATTGACTCCACATTAAGGGGAAACATCGGGATCGAAATCAAGGCGCTGATGGATCTGGGGCGTTTTGATGTAGCAGTCATCGCCCCTGCTTTTCCTGATGCGAGGCGGATTACTGTGGATGGCATGCATTATGTCAATGGCCTGCCTGTTCATGAAACTGAAGCAGCCGTTGATCCGAAAACACCGGTTGCCGAATCGCGGATCGCTGATTTGCTTTTCGGGCAGACGAATATACAGCCAAAAACGATAGGCATCAAACAGCTTCACAAACCTGATGAGCAAATACAACAAGACCTTAAAGCGTGGAAAACCCAAGGACATGAATGGTTTGTCTGCGATGCAGAAACAAATGAGGATCTGCGCCGCATCGTGCAAGTGTTTATGAACAGCGGGCAGTCCGTTTTATGGGTCGGCGCTGCCGGACTGGCCGGTGCACTTGCCCAGCATGTCAGAAAGAGGGCATTGCAGACAGGCAAGCGGAATGAACCGGTAATGATCGTATCTGGCAGTGCATCGAACACAACAAATAGACAGCTAGCATATGTAAGAGAGCAGCGTGACCTCCTTGACGTGCGCATCAATCCGCTGAACGTATTGAATGGATGTGAAGCATGGGAGCATAAGCGCGCGATCGATCAAGTGGTGGTTCATCAAGGGAAAGATGTTCTGCTTTATACTGATGCGAAGCCGGAAACCGTACAGCGCATCATCGCTCTTGGGAGAAAACAAGGGCTTGACCGGCAGGCTGTAGGCGAAAAGCTCTCACTATTTCTTGGTGCAGTCACGAGTGAAATCGTCAAGTTGACAGGATTAAAACGCCTTGTGTTGACAGGAGGAGACACTGCGCGCGCGATTTGCAACGAGCTTGGCGCAGACGGCATTCAACTGCTGGGTGAAATTGAAGCGGGGATACCGCTCGGCAAGCTGCTCAACGCAGATATATATGCGGTGACAAAGGCGGGCGCATATGGTCAAACCGATTCTGTTCTAAGAGCCGTTGAGGTGCTGAGAAATGTAGAGGAGGAAGACAGATGGCAAAACCAATCATTGCGTTGACGATGGGGGATGCGGCCGGTGTCGGCCCGGAAATTATCATCAAGGCATTTGAGCAAACCAATTTGCATGAAAACGGGACATTGTTTGTCATTGGGGATTACAGCATTTTAAGCAGAGCAAAGACGTTCATTGGCTCAGATGCAGACATTGTAAAAATCAACGAACCGGAAGAGGCGGCAGATGTAAAGCCCGGCGTCATTCCTTGCCTGGACCTTCAGTTGCTAACCGATGAACTGAGAGTGGGAGAAGTATCGGCTGAAGCGGGAAACGCAGCGTTCCGCTATCTTGAAAAGGCGATTGCCCTTGCCAACGAGAATCAGATTGACGGCATTTGTACAGCGCCTTTAAATAAAGAAGCCCTCCATAAGGCGGGGCACATGTACCCGGGCCATACCGAAATTTTAGCGGAATTGACGCAAACAAAGGACTATGCGATGATGCTGGCTGCACCGAACCTGAAGGTGGTGCATGTCACAACCCATGTCGGTCTGCTTGACGCCATTCATCTCATTGATGCGAAACGGGTATACACGACAATACAATTGGCGCATGATACGCTCATTCGCTCAGGCATACCACAGCCTAAAATCGCGGTATGCGGTATTAACCCTCACGCCGGTGAGAATGGTTTGTTTGGACATGGAGAAGAAGAAGAGAAAATTGTCCCTGCCGTTGAACGCGCGCAAAGTGAAGGTATACAGGCATTCGGCCCGCTGCCTGCTGACACGCTATTCTTTAGAGCAGTGAGAGGCGATTTTGATATGGTGGTGGCGATGTATCATGATCAGGGACACGGACCGATTAAGGTGCTCGGTCTTGAAGCCGGGGTGAACATTACAGTCGGCCTGCCAATTATCCGTACGAGTGTTGACCACGGAACAGCTTTTGATATTGCAGGAACAGGCAAAGCCGATCCCGCGAGTTTAGAAGAAGCGGTGAGACAGGCAATCATGCTGTCTGGAACGCGTAATCGGCATGCATAAAAAGAAGAGCCTTCTATCATAAACGAGCACCTCCAAATTTCAAATTTGGAGGTGCTTTTCTTTTAGCGCATTTTTAAGTGCAGATAAGATCAAGGCGATCTTATCTGCATAAACGAAAGTGAGACTACAATCAAAAACGAATAAGACAAAACGGCATGAGTCCGATTCCATACCGGACTCATGCCTCAGCCTCATGAGAATCCTCAAATTTAAGAGTCGTCTCATAAAATAGCTCTTTTTTTAGTTCATGTAGGTGCCGCCGTTAATATTAATCGTTTCGCCCGTCATAAAGTCAGATTTGTCAGAGGCTAGGAAGGCGACAACGTTTGCGACATGCTCGGGTGAGCCGATCATTTTCAGCGGAATCCGTTCGACGACTGCTGCACGATACTCCTCGCTCCACTGCTTGCTCATATCCGTTTCAATCGGTCCCGGGCAGACAGCGTTGACATGAATGCGGTGTGCAGCAAGCTCCTTTGCCAAATGCATCGTTAAATAGTTGATGCCTGCTTTCGATGCACCATAAGCAGGAGAGGCGTTGTGATGCGGTGTTTTGCTGGTAGTTGAGCTCATGTTTACGATTTTTCCGCCGCCCTGCGCGGTCATTTCTGGGATGACGGCCTGACACATGAGGAAAATACCGGTTAAATTCAAATCTATCACTCTTTTCCACTCTTCAAGCGACGTATCAACAGTTGTTTTGCGCAAATTGATGCCGGCATTGTTGACCAAAATATCGATCTGCCCAAACTGCTGTTTTGCCTCAGCTATGAGAAGCGAGGCTGTTTCTGGCAAACTTGCATCACCAGCAACATAAGAAGCGCACTTTCTCTCAGTATTCAATTCTGTGCACATGGACTTGAGCAATTCTTCGTTTGTCCCATTGATGACGACATTTGCTCCTTTATCCGCAAGCGTCTCCGCAATGGCTCTGCCGATGCCGCGGCTTGCACCGGTGATAATGGCCGTTTTTTTGTAAAATTCCATCCCCATCCCACCTTCTTTGAATAAAGCGTTTACATTTAAATTATAAAAGCTAGTGTTTCTTTATTCAACAATACTTTTTTGTAATGATGATGCAAGGACTTTATGTTTCAAAATGAAACAGATGTAACAGCTCTATGCCGCTGTTAAAACAGGGTATACTATAGGGACAAGTGATAAAGGGAGGAGAACAAAATGAAACTATATACCAAAACAGGCGATAAGGGACAAACGAGCTTAGTCGGAGGCAGAACGGACAAGGACAGCCTCCGCATTGAAAGTTACGGCACGATTGACGAGCTGAATAGCTTTGTCGGGCTAGCTTTGGCAGAGCTTTCCGGGCAGCCCGGCTTTGAAGATTTGACAGCCGAGCTGCTGATCATCCAGCATGAGCTGTTTGACTGCGGAGGCGATCTGGCAATTGTCACAGAAAGAAAAGACTATAAACTAACGGAAGAATCCGTTTCCTTTTTAGAAACGCGCATTGATGCCTATACATCAGAAGCGCCGGAACTAAAGAAATTTATTCTTCCAGGCGGCTCGAAGGGTGCTTCGCTTCTCCATGCGGCGCGCGCCATAACAAGGCGGGCGGAACGCCGAGTGGTGGCGCTGATGAAATCGGAGGAGATTCATGAAACAGTGCTGCGTTATCTCAATCGTCTTTCCGATTATTTCTTTGCTGCCGCACGGGTTGTGAATGTGAGAAGCGGCATTGGAGACGTGGAATATGAAAGAAGTGCTATTGTGTTTCGGGACTAAAACAGCAGCGAATCATAAAAAAAGAAAATGAAAGCCGGCGTGTTCTCTACATGCCGGCTTTTTTGTTTTTCATTCTGTCAATCTCCCATTTTACGACAAAAAATGAACCTTATGAATTATTGACTGAAAAGTGGGAAAATGAGATATTGTAACAAATAGATGTAAAAAATAGGCAGTGGGGGGCTCTGATAGATGGTGAATTTAATTGAAAGTGATAGCATCTGGAAGAGAAATTTCAATTATCTTTTTTTCTCAAGAATAGTCAAGATATCCGGCGATATGTTCGCATTTAATTCGATATTATGGTTTTTAATTTATGACGGTAAAGGTGCGATCGGCACTGCTTTATTGATTGCTGTTACTTTTTTGCCGGAAGCTGTGCTGGCGCCTGTGACGGGTCCTTTCATGAAACAGAATACGCTGAAATTTTGGATGTACTTTTCAGATCTGACAAGGGCTGCGATTGTCTTGATTATTCCTCTTTGTCATTTTGCGGGCTTCTCTCCGCTGTGGTTTGTCATGACACTTATGATTGTCCATTCTGCTACAGGGGCTGCCTACAATCCCGCCTCCATAGCTTTAATTCCCCAAATCGTAAATGAACAGGGCATTCAAAAAGCAAACGCCGTGCTGCAATCCTCCGCTCAAATTGTCCGGCTCGGAGCTGTCACGTTATGCGGCGCTTTTCTTACATTTATCAGCCCTTCTTATACAATGCTTATCGCACTTTTTCTCTATTTGGTTTCTGGTTTTCTCGTCCTTTTTATTAAGTACACTGCGGTTGAATCCCAATCAGAGTCTGCTGTCGTTACGCAGAGAGGCACATATACCGGCAGACTGAAACGCGGTTTTACGCTCGTGAGAAGACATCAAATTTTATATCCACTCGCCATTTATTGTATCTTTATGAATTTCGCGGCTGCCCCTTGGGAAGCGCTCTCAGCAGTTTACGTTGCGGAAGATTTAAATGGCCAGCCGATCGTTTACTCGCTTTTAAAGGCCACCACCGCCGCAGGCGCGTTTTTATTGGGATTTGTGCTGGCGAAAGTCAAAGTAAACAGATACGGCCTGTTATTCGTAACTGCCGGCATTATTGAAGGATTCGCTTTCTTTATTACCGGTATGAATACCTTTTTGCCGCTCGTCTTTCTCGCTGCGTTTACCTTTGGCGCCGCAGTCAGTGCTGTTAATGTTCCAGAGTACACGATTATCCAGACCTCTGTGGATAGTGAGGATCAGCCGCAGGTATATGCCGTTATACATATGATCTCTAATATTTCCATACCTGCCGGAGCTGTCATTTGCGGGTATGCTGCAAACGCTTTTGGCTCAGGAACTGTGATCGCTGTCGGAGGGGTTGTCGAAATTATTGCGGGTATTGGCATTTTGCTGTTCACAAAGCTGGCTAAAGCAGAACGGTCCGACCTGATCAAAGAAAGGGAAGCAAGTGTTCATCTGTAAAGGGTTTTGAAACGCCATGCCCCGTGCATGGTGTTTCAGCGTGTAGACAAACCCTCACATTCGTTGTCAAGCCTGCGCTTCGGTGCTCGCGAATTCCAACATTCGCTGTGCTCCGATGCTCGCCTTTCCTAAACTTCAAGGGTTTTCAATCACGCTGAAAGGATGACAAAATCCTAAAACTATAAACCGTTTTAGAATTTTGTCAACAATCTTAAACGCCATGCCTCGTGCATGGTGTTTTTTTGTGTCCATAGGTCCGGCACGAGATACGACTCCGGTCTTATATAAAAATCAATCTCTGATTCGTTTTGCGCAATTGCCAATTTGTTTAAGATGAAGACAAGGAAAACGAAAGGAGGATCTGCATGAAGATAAACAAGAAAACAATAGGCGGATTCTTATTAATTGTATTTGGGATCTCCGTCTTTTTTGGAGGAGGAAGCTTCGGCTTTATCATCCCGCTCGCCATAGGGAGCTTGATGACATACGCAGGAATGAAAAGATTTGCCGCAGGGAAAACGATCACAGGAATCATCTTGGGCGGTATCGGAGCGATCATGCTCATCTGTTCACTTCCGTTTGTCGTCGGAATTGCGCTGGCGGCCGCTATGGTGTATTACGGCTGGAAGCTCATGAAAAACGGATCAGCTGATAACGGTGTGTCATCTTTTGATCCTGAACCGGCTTCGGCTGCCTACCAATCTCACTTTGATGACGAATGGGAAGAATTTTTGAAGAAAAAATAATATCAGCATATTAGGAGGAATCAGGTATGGTATTAAAAAGAATGAGAGACATGTTTGTTGCGTCAGTTCATGAAGGTCTTGATAAAATGGAGAACCCAAAGGTGATGCTGAATCAATATGTCCGTGATATGGAAAGCGACATTGCAAAAGCAAAACAAACAATTGTGAAACAGCACACGATTGCCTATCAATTTAAGAAAAAATATGAAGAAGCAGCTGAAATGGCTGGAAAACGCCAAAATCAGGCACAGCTCGCATTTGACGCAGGCGAAGAAGAGCTGGCGAAAAAGGCGCTGACTGAAATGAAGTATTTAGAAGAGAAGGCGGCTGAACATAAAACGTCCTATGAACAAGCGAACAGTCAGCTGGCTGATCTGAAAGAACAGCTGGCTGCACTTGAAACAAAGCTACAGGACGTAAAGGATAAAAAGCAGGCGCTGATTGCCCGGGCAAATGCCGCGAAAGCAAAAGAGCATATGAATACGACATTTGACAAAATTGACAGCGAAAGCGCGTATCGTGAATTTTTGCGTATTGAAAACCGTATTGAAGAAATGGAAATCCGCGCGAATTATTCAAAGTCAGCGGAAGCCGGCACAGAACTCACGCGCAAAGAATTTGCAGACGATGTGGAAGCGGAGATTGAAAAAATGCGGGCGCTCTCACTGCAAAAAACAGATCAGACATCACATGCAGCAAATGAATAAGCGGAACGGGGAAGGATTTGCGGTCAAGTCCTTCCCTTCCGCACGTATCAATTCACAGGCTTTTCCTTTATAATAGAATGAATGAGAAGGATGAAATCGAATGAAAAAAATGCTGGGCAAACTGTTGATCACTGCCGGTATTCTTATATTTTTCGCCGTCGTCGTAAAAGACGTGTTTGCTGCAGGCTTGGGTTTCGTAAACGGCACAGAAGCCGATTCAGCCAGCGCATCGCCGCGAGACATCGACAGCGTAGTCATTGAGTCAGATAACAAGGATGTCCAGATCATAGCAGAAGAGCGAAATGACATATCGGCAGGCATTTCAGGAGACTCAGGAAAGTTATTTGTTACTGAAAACAGAAGAAAACTGGAGCTGACCACAAAGGAAAAAGAATTTCAATTTTTGAATGGGTTTAATCGCTCTTCCCTTATTGTCCGGATTCCATATGAGTATAAAGGGCATCTGACGGTGCGAACCTCAAGTGGTGACGTGTCAGTGGACGGGAATCATCATCTTGTGCTTTCCGGGCTGAACGCAGTATCTGCGAGCGGAAATATGAGAGTGACGGACGTCCGCCTTAAAGACCTGAAAGTAAAGGGGTCATCCGGAGATGTTACCATTTCAAACACCATCTCCAAAACAACCGGCATTGACTTAGCTTCAGGAGACGCAAATCTGGCTGATGTATCAGGCTCTCTTGATGTAAGGATGACTTCAGGAAACCTAGATGCTGCATCGAAAAAGGTAACGGGTCCTTTATCTGTCACACTGACAAGCGGTGATGCGGATTTGAGCCTTCCCCAAAATGGCAGCTTTACAGTCAACGCAAAATCAACGAGCGGAGAGGTTAGTTCGCCGTATTCATTTGCTGATACAGCACATAAAGAACATCATCAAATCACAGGCTTGCAAGGAAGCGGCCGGCATCAAATCGATATCAAAACGGACAGCGGGGATCTAACGATACGGTAGCACCAGGCAGAAGAAAGGAGGCGGACACCAGGAATGACAAAAAAACAGCTTCTCGGATTTATCATTGCTTTATTCGGCGTCAGCATGTTTTTGCAAATTATCGGAATAGGCGATCTGCTGTTTTGGCCGCTCTTTTTTCTGATTGCCGGCTATTTCTTGAAAAGATATTCCCGTGATTGGCTCGGTTCCGTCATGTACATCTTTGCCGCATTTCTATTCTTGAAAAACCTCTTCAGCATCACCTTTAATTTATTCGGCTATGCGTTTGCCGCATTTCTGATTTACGCCGGCTACAGGCTTGTCAAAGGAAAGCCAATATTTGAATCGAATGAAAAACGGATCGATCTCACTAAAAAAGAACGGCATGAGCCGCCAAAAGATGAGAAACATCCTGACATGCGCAGCTTTTTTATCGGAGAGCTGCAAATGATGAAGCAGCCGTTTGACCTGAATGATTTAAATGTCTCTGGTTTTATCGGTGATATCAAAATCGACTTGTCTAAAGCGATGATTCCCGAGGGAGAAAGTACAATCGTCATTAGCGGAGTCATTGGAAACGTTGATATTTATGTGCCATCAGACCTTGAAGTGGCTGTCAGCTCGGCTGTTTTTATCGGAGATATCAATCTGATTGGCTCGAAGAAAAGCGGATTAAGCACGAAGGTATATGCCGCGTCATCCGATTTCAGCGAGTCAAAGCGCCGAGTCAAAGTGTCCGTTTCCTTATTTATCGGTGATGTGGATGTGAAGTACGTATGAGAAAAAAACTGCTTGCCAGCCTTCAGTGGCGCGCCATCCGCATGACAACGGGAATCAGCCTGCTCCTTTTTGCCTGTTTGATTTCCTTTATGATGTTTTATTATCGGCTCGATCCGCTTGTTTTGCTGTCATCAAGCTGGTTCGGAATTCCGTTTATCCTGATATTGCTTCTGATCAGTGTGACGGTTGGTTTTGCCTCAGGGTATATGTACGGCAACCGGCTGAAGACAAGGGTTGATACATTAGTCGAATCGATTTTAATCTTTGAAAACGGTAATTTCGCTTATCGAATACCCCCGCTTGGAGATGATGAAATCGGCCTGGCCGCCGATCAGCTGAATGAAATGGCGAAGCGCGTGGAGCTTCAAGTCGCTTCCTTGCAAAAACTTTCAAATGAACGTGCGGAATGGCAGGCGCAAATGAAGAAGTCAGTCATCTCAGAAGAACGCCAGCGATTGGCAAGAGATCTTCATGATGCAGTCAGCCAACAGCTCTTTGCAATATCAATGATGACATCAGCTGTGTTGGAACATGTCAAGGATGCTGATGATAAAACGGTCAAGCGGATCCAGCTGGTCGAGCATATGGCAGGTGAAGCCCAAAATGAAATGAGGGCGCTGCTGCTCCATTTAAGGCCTGTTACCCTTGAAGGAAAAGGACTGAAAGAGGGGCTTACGGAGCTTTTGGACGAGTTCCGGAAGAAACAGCCGCTTGATATTGAGTGGGATATTCAGGACACGCCGATATCTAAGGGGATGGAAGATCATTTGTTCAGGATCGTTCAGGAGGCCCTTTCGAATGTATTTAGACATTCAAAAGCCTCAAAAGTATCCGTGATTCTGGGCGTAAAGAACAATCAGCTCCGGCTAAAGGTGATTGATAATGGAAAAGGCTTTAAAAATGATCAGGTGAAAGCATCCTCATACGGCTTGAACTCTATGAAAGAACGTGCAAGCGAAATCGGTGGGGTCGCCGAAGTGATTTCAGTAGAAGGAAAAGGCACACAAATCGAAGTGAAGGTTCCGATTTTCCCGGAAGAAAAAGGAGAGAACGAACGTGATTCGAGTATTATTGATTGATGATCATGAAATGGTCAGAATGGGGCTCGCGGCTTTTTTGGAGGCACAGCCCGATATTGAAGTCATCGGCGAAGCGTCTGACGGCAGCGAAGGCGTGCGGCTTGCTGCGGAACTGTCGCCAGATGTCATTTTAATGGATCTTGTCATGGAGGGCATGGATGGCATTGAAGCCACAAAGCAAATTTGCCGGGAGCTTCCAGATCCGAAAATTATAGTGCTCACAAGCTTCATTGATGATGACAAAGTGTATCCGGTCATTGAAGCTGGTGCGCTCAGCTATCTATTGAAAACCTCAAAAGCTGCGGAAATCGCCGATGCCATCCGCGCCGCAAGCAAGGGAGAGCCAAAGCTCGAATCAAAAGTGGCGGGAAAAGTATTATTCCGGCTGCGCCACACAGGTGAAAACGCGCTCCCGCATGAATCACTTACGAAACGGGAGCTCGAAATTCTCTGCCTGATCGCAGAAGGAAAAACAAACAAAGAAATAGGCGAGGAACTGTTTATCACCATTAAAACAGTCAAAACCCATATCACCAATATTTTATCAAAACTGGATGTCAGTGACCGGACGCAGGCGGCGGTGTACGCACACCGAAATCACCTCGTGAAATAGGCGTCTGCTATTTGTTTGCGCCTTTCGTCCCGAAGTCTCTGACAACCACATTGACCCGGTAGTCTATTTCCGCATTGCTGAAATAATCATCATCCCATTTTCTTGCAATCTTTTTCCACTTTTGAGGATAATGAATTCTGACCTCGTTTCCCAGCCCGGTGACATCTGCTTTGATATCTTTCTGCAGTTTGCCTGTAATAAATGCTGTTACTGTTTTGTGTAATCGTTTTTCGACTGTCTTTTCAATATCTTTGATATATGAATCCTTAAATGAATCTTCATTCGGATTCCAGTCCTCTGATAAACGGCCTTCAATATTGCGTGTGACGGTGAATTTGAACGTTCCGTCCTTGTAGTCTGTCTTGATCTTGCGATTGCTGGAGTACACTTCATAAGAAAAAAGATTGCCATTATGCCTCATATCAATGACGCCTCCCTCGACAGTGCCTGTAAATAAGTTGATATTTTGAACCTCAACCGGTGTTAAATTCCGGTCCCATAATTTATTTTTGATGATAGCAGCACCGTTTATTGCGAGTTTGCCGTTTTCCTTACCGACATGAGGGATGAGGAACGAATCGTCAGAGGTCAAGTGTTCTGAGATCTCCCCCAATGTAACAGGTTCCATCATTCTGATCGTTACCGCATTATTCTCTGTCAGATCATAAATTACATTGGATGCGGGCTCGCCTTGATCATTCATTTTAAATATATCCTTAGTTCTGCCATCGGTGACAAAGACGTACGAACTCCTCCTTGTTCCGTTGTCTCTGACAAACTGGTTAATGATCGCGTCCATTCCAATATGATCCGCAATCACGCTCTTGGAAAGCAGAATGAGACGCAAATGCTGTGAAAACGTAGGGTTATGTTTTAATGCAGATGTTCTCATCATTTGATGGACAGTTTCCCCCTTTGTGATAGCAAGCTGTGTCGGGTCAGATGAAGAGCCTTCCTTGGAGCTGATTTTTTTCGGGACGAGAATCTGCTGTGTCAGTTCTAAATTTTTATCATCAGGCTTGTCTAGACCTACTCCGATCACCAAGCTTAATTCCTCAATATTCCGGCTGTCCCAGCATCCGGCCAGTAATAGGGTGCATATGAACATACATAAAATCCGGATTTTCATTTTGCTGTAATCCTCCTTTTGAGAGCGACAATGAAAAAGAGAATGAAGGGAAGCAGAAACAGGCAGACGAAAATGTATCCGAGATAATCGCTGTACATCATGACCTGATTAGAGTCATCCGGCCATAAAGAAAAATAATAGACAGCCGCACCGATGATCACCATGCTTTTTTTAGTCGATAATCCAAACGTCTTCTTCAGCCCGTTAGCGGCAAAATACCCGTAAATGACAAAAGTTGTAAAAAATTGAATGATCCAGACGACCAGTAAAAACGATTCAAACCTTTCAATGAATATTCCTTTGAGCTCAAAGGACTGAAAGAGAGAAATCGTCGGCCAGATCAGCGTTTTTACCTCAGGAGCGGTCAAAGCCCCAACAACGATGATATACGTCAGGATATATAAAATAATCGGGATCGAAAAGCCGACAGCCGCGTATCTGAATGTGTATTTCTTTTTCTTCATATGTTCAGGAAGAAACAGCATCACTTCCATTCCTAAAAAAGAGATGGAAACGACAGTAAGGGAGTTTGCAACGGGTCCAAGGCCCTCACCTAAAACAGGGCGCAAATTATTGATGTCAAAAATTTTAAAACTGATCCCAAATACAACAAGCAAAATAATAATCGTTATCATTAAATAAAAGGGAAACAGCCGCGATACATCACTTAACCCCCCAACAATTAAATAGATGCCACAGCATATAAACGTTAAAATAATGATCTGAATCGGCGTCCTCTCCAGCAGGAAAAACTTTACCATTTCAGCCATTGCCCTGGTTTCAAAGCTGGCCACTCCGATAAAATAGCAGCTGACCAAAAGGCCGAGAATGCTACCGATCCATTTACCAAGCCCTTCCTGCAAATACTCAAACAGAGAGGGGTATTGATGTTTCTTCTGAATGAGCGTGTTTAAATAAATAAAAAAGATAAAAATGATACCTTCTAATATCAGCACGATCCAGCCGTCAGGAGTATTAGCCTTACTGGTCAGCGCTCGCGGCAATGTTAAAAGACCGGCCCCAAGCATCGTATTTGCAACAATAGATATACCTTGAAAGGTATTAAGTTTTAGTGGAGTCTGTTTTTGGCTCATTTGGATTATTCGCCTCTTTTGGTTTGTTTTTAATTGGGAGACGGATAATGGAATCCTCCTTGTTTTTCAGGCTGAAGAATCCGTTTGGCGAAAAATAAGGAGATCCAAAGCTCGTTTGTCTCGTTAAGTGCGTATAAATGACAAGCATAAACAAAATAATCCCGTACAGCCCAAGAATAGCAGCGGAAAACATCGAAATAAAACGCAGGACCCGAAAAGACAGACCCATTCCGTATTGAGGAACGGTAAAGGATGCAAGGGCAATGACGCTGACAACGATGACCATAATCGAACTGACGAGATTCGCCTCTACAGCCGCCTGTCCGATGACAACGCCACCAACGAGCCCGATTGTCTGGCCGAGCGGGTTTGGAAGACGCAGCCCGGCTTCTCTGAGCAGCTCGATGGTTACTTCCATCAGCAGGGCTTCAAATATCGGCGGAAACGGCACGTTTTCCCTGTTTGCCGAAATCGTGACGGCGAGCGCGGTCGGCAGCAGCCCCTGATGGAAGGAAACGAGTGCAATATAAATCGATGACAAAAACAAGGTAATGAAGATAGAAGCAAACCGCAGCGACCGGATAAGAGATGCTGAAATCCAGCGTTCATAGTAGTCATCCGGGGACTGCATCAGGACACCGAGAGAAACCGGCACCAGCAGCACAAATGGTGAACTGTCGACCAAAATCGCCACACGGCCGTTAAACAGGGCCGACGATACCTTATCGGGTCTTTCCGTATTTTGAATCTGCGGAAACGGCGAATATTTATTATCTTCAATGAGCTCCTCAAGCGTTCCGCTGTCCTGGATATCCTCGAGTTGAACATTTTTAAGCCGCGCTTTTACTTCTTTTATGACGGACTTTTTTGCTTTGCCCTCAATGTACATAATGGCCGCCGACTTCAGCTTGTTTTTGCCGATCATGATTTTTTTTGTAATGAGTTTTGGATGGGGGGTCCGTTGTCTAATCAGAGCCATATTTGTATCGATATCCTCTACAAACGCAACTTTTGGTCCGCGAACCACTTTTTCTGTTGTCGGCTCTGCCAGGCTTCTTGTTTTTTTCTTTTCTGTGGACAGGATGTAGGCTTTGTCCAAACCGTTGACAAATACAGCACAATTTCCGCTGAGAATCTCCTCGACCGTTTTTTCTGCTGTTTCAACGGGTCTTGCGTCAAGCTGGTCAAGGCGTTTTTTGACTTGGTCAAGCGTGAGGGTCTCTTCATCTTTGATTAAGGTTTTAATCGATTCTGCAACCTTCTTCTGATCATTCAGTTCACTAAAATAGAGATAGTAAAAAACAAGACCGTTGGAGAGCATTTTTTTATTTTTCACCAGATCATCGTTTTCTTTTAATTTTGGAAGCACCAATGCTAAATTATCGTGTATATATTCCTTAAACTCTGTTTGTTCCAACAAGGTCACCTCTTATCCAAAACCTTAGTAGAGGTTATCTTTTCCTGTTAAAAAAATGATATACTGTGTTAGAGTATTTTATGGTGTAAGTTTTTTATGAAAGCGGAGGATACAAAGTGGCACAGGTAAGGCTTGCTGGAAAACAAGAAGAAATAGAACAGCTCATCAAATCATTTGAAAAGCATTATGACGTCTCTTATACATCAAAGGAGTACGGCAGGACGAATCCGAAGTACAAATATTCAAAGGATTCCCGCGTATATCTTGAATTAAAATTAAAATCTGCCAAGATCGAAAAATAAAAAGGATTTTTTGTACCACTGGCGAATTATGATCTATTGAAGCAACCGTTATGGAGGGATACATAAATGGAATACAGAATTGAACGAGACACCATGGGAGAAGTAAAAGTTCCTGCTGATAAATTTTGGGGCGCCCAAACACAGCGAAGCAAGGAGAACTTTAAGATCGGTTCTGAAAAAATGCCGATGCGTGTTGTGAAGGCGTTTGCAATATTAAAACGAAGCACAGCTCTCGCTAATAAACGCCTTGGCAATCTGGATGCAGAAAAAGCGGAAGCGATTGCAGCGGTTTGTGATGATGTGCTCAAAGGCAAATACGATGACAACTTCCCGCTTGTCGTATGGCAGACCGGAAGCGGCACACAAAGCAATATGAACATGAACGAAGTGGTAGCCAACCGCGCGACTGCTTTATTAAAAGAAAAGAACTCAGATCAAACGATTCATCCAAATGATGATGTGAACCGCAGCCAAAGCTCAAACGACACATTCCCGACTGCGATGCATGTTGCCGCTGTTTTGGCTGTTTACGAGCAGCTAGTGCCTGCGCTTGACCAGCTTCGCAATACATTGGATGAAAAAGCGAAAGCATACAATGATATTGTCAAAATCGGACGCACGCACCTTCAGGATGCTACGCCTCTGACGCTTGGACAGGAAATCAGCGGATGGGTTTACATGCTGGACCGTTCGAAGGAAATGATATTGGAAGCGACAGATAAAATGCGTGCGCTTGCAATCGGTGGAACGGCTGTCGGAACGGGGATCAACGCTCATCCAGAGTTTGGAGAGCTTGTCTCAGAAGAGATCACAAAACTGACCGGCCAAACGTTCAGCAGCTCGCCGAATAAATTCCACGCGCTGACAAGCCATGATGAAATCACTTATGCGCATGGCGCATTAAAAGCGCTTGCGGCTGACTTAATGAAAATCGCGAACGATGTCAGATGGCTTGCAAGCGGGCCTCGTTGCGGCATCGGGGAGATCGTCATTCCTGAAAATGAGCCGGGCAGCTCCATTATGCCTGGTAAAGTCAACCCGACACAAAGTGAAGCATTGACAATGATCGCAGCGCAAATCATGGGGAACGATGCGACAATCGGCTTTGCGGCGAGTCAGGGGAACTTTGAACTGAACGTGTTTAAGCCTGTTATCATTTACAACTTCCTGCAATCTGTGCAGCTGCTGAGTGACGGCATGAATTCATTCCATGATAAATGTGCTGTCGGTATTGAGCCTGACAAAGAAACCATCCAAGAAAACCTGTCAAATTCATTAATGCTTGTTACGGCGCTGAACCCGCATATTGGATATGAAAACGCGGCGAAAATCGCCAAGCTCGCCCATAAAGAGGGATTGACGCTGAAAGAAGCGGCTTTGAAGCTTGAATTGCTGACAGAGGAGCAATTTAACGAAATGGTTAAGCCGGAAGATATGGTAAAACCAAAGGCGTAAGAGAAAGAAAAACGGCTGCTTTTTAAGCAGCCGTTCTTCTAAATATGTTGCTGTTTTAATAGATATTTAAGCTGCTCCGCATCTTTGGCGAGAGCTTCAGACTCCGTCAGGTTATGGATCATTCCTTTTATGATCGCCAGCTTCGGTGTTTTTTTCTTCATTTCTGCTTCAAGTATGTCCAAGCTCTCCGATAATTCAAGAGAGGAGTTTGTGTTTAAGCTGTTAATTTTGTCACGAAGGCTTTTCACAATCGATTCAGTCAGCGGATCAGGCCGTCCGTGCGTAAGAGGCCCAAATAAAGAGCTTGCCTCTTCCAATGTGATGAAAGGCTTATCGTTTCGTTCAGACATGCCTTTTACCATATCATCAATTCTATTAATAATGATATCGGCTAATTGATCCGGCTTCACATTATAGCCGAACAAAATCATGCATTCCAGGTAAATCTGGCTGATGCCCTCTATTAAAAAACAAAGCTCTGCAGTATACGGTTCCGCTTTTTTTCCGTAAATGTTCAGCAGGCTGTCGATATGAAATTGAAGTGAGGACTGGCGGATTTTTTTGGCGCATTGCTCCACTTCCTCCGTGTAAGGCAGAGAACCTTCCTTCATCTGCATGCCGATAAAATCCTTGTGTTCAAGGATGTTTTCATAGAGCACGCTCAGCTGTTTGCGGTAAGCCGTTCTGGGGCTGTCGCCCTTCGTTTTAATATTTAAAATTCGGGTAAACGTTTTATCATAATAGTAGTTCAGCATAGACAGAAGAAGCGCTTCTTTCGAAGGAAAATAAATATAAAAAGCGCCTTTAGATATTTTGCATTCTTTTGCGATTTCCTGAACTGATGTTGAGTTGTATCCTTTTTGGGCAAATAGTTTTAAGGCTGTTTCAATAATCAGCTTTTCTTTTTCCTTCAATGGTTCCACCCTTTCGGAGCCCGGAGGCCTGCACAGGATATGACCATATAGTCACACCTTCTGTTATAAAATTAACCTTATTGTAACTTGTTTTTTTATCATGTATTATTTATATTATAAATTGAGATGACCGAATGGTCAAAGCTCAAGCGAAAGGGTGAATCTAGAATGAGAGAATTGGACGAAATGATCAGCCGCTTGCGAAACAGAGGAATTAAAGTGGAGAAAGTCAAATATCCGAAGCAGACCTTGTCAGAGAAAAAATGGGTTCATCAATGCAAACAGCCGCTCAAAACAAATTATAGAGATTTTAACGGCTATTCTTTCACATAAAAAAATAGACTGCAAAAACATCTACAGTCTATTTTGGCACTGCTATGCGGTATGTTACACCCGTTTTGTCATTTTCAATTGAGATAGACGCCTTATGAAGAGTTAAAATTCGTTTTACGATGCTTAGACCAATGCCGAATTCGCCTTTCTTCCCTTTATTAAAAGGCTCATAGAGGCTGGAGAGCATCTCATCTTCAATATGCGGTCCGTCATTTTTAATGGTGATCACAATATTCCGATCATCTTGTTTCATGCTGATTTCTATCTTTGTCTCAGCATAGCGGATTTGATTTTCCAGAATATTTTCAAGGAGTTTGTTCCATTGCTCCGGATCGCCCGGCATCAGAATGTCTTCTTCTACATCAATTTCCCACAATAATTCTTTCCGCGCCCACTTCAGTCTTTCGATGACTTCTTCTGTCACTTCTACGATACTGAACATGTCGTGCTGCACTTTTTGCTTCGCTAAATAATCCAGCTTCGTTAAATATAATAAATCCTTTATTTTCTTCTCCAGCTTAAGAGCTTCGCCTTCAATGACATCTACTGTATTTTCAAGATCTCCTTTAGGGAAAATTCCGTCTTTAATCGATTGCGTATAGCCTCTGATGACCATAACCGGCGTTTTCAAATCGTGAGAGATATTTTGCAATAGGGTTCTTTCTGTTTCGTCCTTTTGCACAAGCTTTTGGCGCATCTCTTCGATGGTATGGCCCAATTTGCCGATCTCATCTTTCCGATCCACTATCACTGGGTCATCCCAATCCTGTTCGGAAATCCGTTTGACGTGCTTTTCAAATGACACGAGAGGCCTTGATAAATACTTCGCAAGCCAAATGGCCGGAATCCAGCTTAATAAAATGACAACAGCTATAATAAACAGAAGCTGTTTGAACAGGGTATAGGCCAGATCGTCCCGATAAGAATCAAGCGCGTAAGAGAGCATCATAGCTGATTGCCCATTGACGGAAAGCCCCTTTTTAATGACAAAAAACACTTTCTCTCCATTGACGTCGGCGCTATACCGTTTCTTTTTGGCCTCCTGTTTATCGGCCAGCTTGTACACTTTATGGATAAACGAAGACGAGAGAATGCTTAAATCCCTGTCTGAAGAAGCATCTTCATTTTCAGGCAGAAGCACGTGCTGTACGGATCGAACGGTTGTCGGTGCCGTGGCTTCTTCGCTGTAATAGCGCCGTTCAATTGAACCCGGCAGGCGGTATTCCGTCAGAACATGCTGCTCATTTTCAATCGTCGTATACGTTTCATTGGTGAAGAAATCGCGCAGTGTGTTTGAAAATAACACAAGCAGTAAAAGGGATATCCCTAACAGAATGCCGGATATGACAACCCATATTTGAAACGAGAGCGGCTTGTTTTTCATGATGTCATCATCCTGTAGCCGAACCCGTAAATCGTCTCCACCTTCAATTCAGGCATCTTTTTGCGCAGTCTCCGGACGAGGTCATCAACGACCCGGTCTGTTCCGAAGTAGTCATGCCCCCATACTTTTACGAGAATATCCTCACGTGAGTATGGATGTCCTTTATGATGGATAAATAATAGCAGCAGATCAAATTCCTTCGACGTCAAATTGATGATATTTCCGTTTTCATCATAGACCTCGCGAGCGTCTTCAGCGACCCGATACGAGGAGACGGCGATTTCATTTTTTTGTACAGGCGGAGCTTCCTTATAAACGAGCTGCAGCAGTTTTTGCACACGTATGATCAGCTCCCGCGGCAGAAACGGCTTTGAAATGTAGTCATTGCTGCCAAGCTCTAAGCCAAGCACTCTGTCAATATCTGCATCACGGGCGGAAATAAAAATGACCGGTACGTCAGGATCTTTCGCTTTGATTTCTTTTATTAATGTATAGCCGTCGGTATCCGGCAGCATGATATCGAGAATCCACAGGTGGGGAGACGGCGTCATTTTCTTTCTGGCGTCTTCACCTTTCGTAAAAGATGTAATGTTCCAGCCCTCATTCTCTAAATACTTCGTCAGCAGTTCATTCAGGTTATCCTCATCTTCAACTAGATAAATGGTGTATGACAAGGCTCTTCACATCCTTTCAACGTCATTATAAACTAGTTTTAACATACGGCAGGCAATTTTCATAATTTCACATATTCTTTTCATTTTTATCCCACAATGTTTGTTTATGATATGTATAAGGGAAGAAAGGAAGAGAAAAAGAGCGAGGAAGATGTAGGATGATCAAACATATTCTATTTTGATGCTTTGCTTTTCTCCTCATTATTGGGACAATTGAACTTGTACATGCGATGAATATGTAACGATAAATGAAAAACCGTTAAAGGAGTGTAAGAACATGGATTATCGACGTGATGACCAAAACGATCAACATCAAACAGAATCTTCACATACAGAACATCAGAATACAGAAAACCGGCAGCTGATTGAACATCCCGAACAGGAATTGCTTGACGAGCCGGTTTCGTATGAAGCGGGAAAACAAGAAACAGCTTCTTCTTTAGAAATGGAAAAGACAGAAACGGCTGTGAAAAAAGAAAAGAAACGGAGAGCCGCATGGCTTAGCCCGATTTTAGGCGGGATTATCGGCGGGGGCCTGATGCTCGGCATCGCGCCTTATCTGCCATCAGACCAAGATCAGGCGACCGAGGCCGTTTCTGCAAATAAACAGGTGCAGTCAGGTAATTTTAAAACGACACCGATAACGAACGCTTCAAACGTCGCTGATATGGTGGAGGATTTAGAGCCGACGATTGTGGGAATCTCAAATATCCAAACCTCGCAAAATAACACATTCGGCACGGGAGGCGGCTCCAGCTCAGAAAGTGAAAGCGGAACGGGGTCAGGCGTCATTTTCAAAAAAGACAGCAATAAAGCGTATATCATTACAAACAACCATGTCGTTGAAGGCGCAAATAAATTGACTGTCACGCTTTACAACGGAGAAACGGAGACTGCCAAGCTGGTCGGCAGCGATACGATAACGGATTTGGCTGTTCTGGAAATCAGCAGCAAGAACGTCAAAAAAGTGGCGAGCTTCGGTGACTCTTCACAGCTGCGCACAGGCGAAAAGGTCATCGCTATTGGAAATCCGCTCGGACAGCAGTTTTCCGGTACGGTGACACAAGGCATCATCAGCGGACTGAACCGGACGATTGATGTGGATACAACACAAGGTACGGTGGAAATGAACGTGCTGCAAACTGACGCAGCGATCAACCCGGGGAACAGCGGAGGCCCGTTAATCAATGCAAGCGGCCAGGTCATCGGCATCAACAGTTTGAAGGTGAGCGAAAGCGGCGTGGAGTCACTTGGATTTGCGATCCCAAGCAATGATGTCGAACCCATTGTTGACCAGCTGCTGGAAAACGGGAAGGTAGACCGTCCGTTTTTAGGCGTGCAAATGATTGATATGTCTCAAGTTCCTGAAACGTATCAGGAAAATACACTCGGCATGTTTGGAGATCAATTAGGAAAAGGTGTTTATGTAAAAGGAGTTCAAGGAAATTCACCTGCGGCAAAAGCCGGCATCAAATCTGAGGATGTCATTGTCAAACTAAACGGTAAAGACGTGGAAAGCAGCGCGGATATTCGTCAGATCCTATACAAAGACTTGAAAGTCGGAGATAAAACGACAATTCAAGTGCTGCGGAACGGAAAAACGAAAACGCTAAACGTGACACTGACCAAGCAGACAGAAAGCAGCTCAAGCTAAGCGGTAATCAAAAAGCTGAACCCGAAAAGGGTTCAGCTTTTTTTATCCTAAATAAGCGGAAAGCATCCACACTTGTTTTTCAACTTCATCAATTAATCCGACAAACAAGTCCGCTGTCGCATTATCTTGATTTTCTTCAGCCAGGCCGATCACGAATTTAGATTCGCTGCTGATTTGTTTGTAGTCGTTTACCAATGCTTGTACCATTTCTGACGCTGATGTTTCGTTTCCGCCGTCTGTGATAGACGCATGCTCAGTGTATTCTTTCAATGTGGCAACAGGCTGTCCGCCGATCGCCAGCAGGCGTTCAGCAATGGTATCGACTGTTTCAGCCGCATGGTCATACAGTTCTTCAAATTTCTCATGCAATGTAAAGAAATGCGGCCCTTTTACATACCAATGGAAACGGTGGAGCTTAGAGTATAAAAGGAACCAGTTTGATAATTGTGTGTTCATTGAATTCTCAACTAATGTTTGATTTGTTTTTGCGTTTTCAGTTTTCATAAGTTACGTCCTCCTTGTGATCTGTTAATTTAATTATACCACGTATTAATTAAAAATCAATACTAAATTATAATAATTATAATTTAGATGAACTGAATAGTTTTTTCTTCAGGATAGATTCCCACGCAGACCAGGGAAAAAGCGATCGGAATAACAAGGTAAGCTTGATGCCTTTTCCGATCGGGTATCGCAATTTCTTTACGTGCTGTTTTGTTGCCAATTGATAAATGAGGTCGGCAACCTCTTGGGGATCTCCGCTTTCATCTGCGTTTTTTTCAACGTAGGAAAGGATCTTTTTATAGTATTGATGATAAGCTGAATCGTCAGCAGGCACCGACATATAATTTGATAATGATGTGGACCAGATCGATGTCTTGTATGAGCCTGGCTCGATCAAAGCGGTTTGGATACCGAACGGAAGCAGCTCCACACGCAGGCTCTCAGAAAAACCCTCCAATGCATGCTTGGAAGATGCATAAGGCGACATCGCAGGGAATCCGGTCAGACCGCTGATGCTGCTCACGTTTATAATCTTTGCTCCGCTATGCTTTCTTATGTAAGGCAGAACGGTTTTTGTCACATGGATCACTCCGAAGACATTCGTTTCAAATTGTTGTCTGAAATGTTCCATCGGCACATCCTCGACAAATCCTCCGTAAGCCGTTCCGGCGTTGTTGACGAGAAGATCAATAGGACCGTAAGCGCTAATGGCTTTTCCGAATGAGGCTATGGATTGCTCATCTGTGACGTCGAGAGCGGTAATGTGAATAGAATCAGCCACATTGTGTGCTGCGGCCAATTCCCGAAGCTGTTCAGCTTTCTCAGGCTGTCTTGTTGTAGCAATCACGAAAAATGACTTGGCGAGCTTTACGGCTGCCAGCTGACCAAAGCCTTTTGACGCTCCTGTTACGATCGCGATTTTTTTATTCATGATATACCTCCTATTTAACTGCTACAGCTATTGTACAATCATGAACGGAAAATGACGCCTATAAAAGAAATTTTTATACAATAATTCAGAATTGTTCTATAATAAAACGAAAGAAGGAAAGGGGTTTTGTATTATGGCGTTGCAAGGGGTAGACCAAAGATGGGATCTTGATTCATTTTTTAAGGGCGGGAGCCAATCAGAAGAATTCAAGAAATATATCGAGAAGCTGTCACAAAGTCTGAGTGCCTTTCAAGACATGACTGAGGCGTTTCAGGTGCCTGAATCGCCTGAAGATGCTGAAGGACTGATTGCTTTGCTTGATTTATTCGAACAGACATCTGTCAAGCTTCAGCAGGCCGGCGCTTTTGTTGCTTGCCTTCAGGCCCAGAATATCAGTGATCAAAAGGCTACTGAGCATCAGTCACTCATGAATCGGCTTTCCGCAGATTTTCAATCATCCCTCGTCACATTAGATCATAAACTGGTGGCCATTGAACAAAACGTGTGGAATGAATTATTAACAAAGCCGGGGTTACGCGATGTATCGTACATATTAAATGAAAGAAGACAGAGGGTTGCCGAAAAGCTCAGCCCGGGTAAAGAAAAACTGATTGGAAACCTTGCGGTGGACGGATATCATGCTTGGAGTGACTTATACAATATGGTTGTCGGAAAAATGACAATACCGTATGAGGAAAACGGTGTGAACAAGCAATTGTCTGTCGGTCAGGCTGAAAATGTGATGGACCATCAAGACCGCGCTGTCAGAAAAACAATATATGAACGTTTGCATCAAGCTTGGGAAAGCAAACAGGATATTTTCAGCAACACGCTCAATCATTTGGCGGGGTTCCGGCTTGAAACCTATAAAGCGCGCGGCTGGGAGAATGTCCTGAAGGAGCCGCTGCAGATCAACAGAATGAAAAAAGAAACACTGGATACGATGTGGCAGGTCATCACTGAAAACAAGCAGCCGTTCGTTCAGTTTTTGAACCGGAAAGCATCCATGCTCGGCCTTGAAAAGCTTAGCTGGTACGATGTTGAGGCCCCAATTGGTTCTGATGGAAAGGTCTATTCATATGATGAAGCTGCAAATGTCATTGTCAGCCAGTTTTCAACGTTTGGCAAAAAGCTGTCCTCTTTCACAGAAAAAGCGTTTCGGGACCGCTGGATTGAAGCGGAAAACAGGAGCGGAAAAAGAGTCGGCGGCTTTTGCACGAGCTTTCCGGACAGCGGAGAATCGCGGATTTTCATGACGTTTTCGGGAAGTGCCTCAAATGTCTCAACGCTTGCACATGAGCTCGGACACGCGTTCCATCAGGAATCGATGCTCAACGTCAGGCCGTTAAACCGTTCCTACGCTATGAACGTCGCGGAAACGGCCTCGACGTTCGCAGAGATGATTGTGGCGGACGCGACTGTCCAGCAAGCGGAGACGAAGGAAGAAAAGCTTGTCCTTCTTGAGGATAAAGTGCAAAGAAGCGTTGCGTTCTTCATGAATATACATGCAAGGTTCTTATTCGAAACGAGATTTTACGAAGAACGAAAGCGGGGAGTCGTCCCGGCCGGCCGTTTGAATGAGCTGATGGAAGAGGCGCAAAAAGAGGCATACTGCAATTCGTTAGGAGAGTACCATCCGCTCTTTTGGGCATCAAAGCTGCACTTCCATATCACGAGGGTGCCATTTTACAATTTCCCTTATACGTTCGGCTATCTGTTTTCTCTGGGCATTTACGCACTGGCGCTTGAAGAAAAAAACGGGTTTGAAGAGAAGTATATCGCACTATTGCAGGATACGGCTTCTATGACTGTGGAAGAGTTGGCGATGAAGCATTTGAGTGCTGATATCACGAAGCGCGATTTCTGGGAGAATGCCATCAAGCTAGCCGTGCGTGACGCGAAAGACTTTTTGCAACTGACTGAATCTTTTGAGCGTGAATGAAAACCCTTGAAGTCTAGGAGGGCGAGCATTTGTCGACACGCTGAAGCCGTGGCGTTATACACGCCCCGGCTTTTTCAATTCTCCTCTGAATGAGGATTTCATTCTCTGGATATACCTAAAATAAATGGAATCCTACAGGGGGGAAACATATGCGTTTGATCAGAGCAGCCGGGGCTGTTTGTCTCGCAGTGGTTCTGATTGCGGGCTGCCGTCTCAATGAAGATCAGCAGCAGGCAGAAGGAGAAAATACAGCCGTCACCCAGCAAAAGTCCGTTCCTTACAGCAATTTCTCGCTTCGCGTGAGCTACGGAGATGGTGAGCATAATCGTTATGAAAGTATATATACAAAAAATGGGACTCAGGAAACAGCGGAAATACAGGATAAGCTCTCCGGCGTCAAACAGGAGGGAGAAGAAGCACTAGATGAGATGAAAATGATCCTGAGCGAGCTTTCCGTGACAGACCAAATGGCAGAAACAGAAGTGATCCACAGTGTACTGGCAGCATTTAATCTGGACAGCCATTATGATCATATCAACTTAAAGCTGAAGCTGAAGAACGGCTCAGTCAGAGAAATTAAGAAATAACCTTGTGCTAAATACCCCATAAACGCCAATTATGTCCAAAAAACTAATTGAAAATGATTTTCAAAGTCATTGTTTTCTGCTACAATGAGGGATATATGACCATATCAAATGGCTGAATATCGAATCACTTGCATTGATGACAATTGACTTAAAACGCATGTATATAGAAAACGTGCAATACATAGTGCTGCTAAAAAGCCAGCAAAAAGGAGCGGTTATGGGTATGAGTGCAATTTCTACAGAAACGCTGAGCTTAGGATACGGGGATGCCGTTATTATTGATGAGTTGAATTTAACAATTCCCAAAGGTGAAATTACCGTATTTATTGGCAGCAACGGCTGCGGAAAATCGACACTTTTACGTTCATTAGCGCGATTGATGAAGCCGAGAGGCGGTTCAGTGCTGCTGGAAGGAAGAGCGATTGCCAAGCTTCCGACAAAGGAAGTCGCAAAAGAGCTCGCAATCCTGCCGCAGGGTCCTTCGGCTCCAGAGGGGCTGACAGTACATCAGCTGGTGAAGCAAGGAAGATATCCTTATCAAAATTGGCTGAAACAATGGTCAAAAGAGGATGAGGAAGCAGTTGAGCGAGCGCTTAAAGCAACAAAGCTTGAGGACATGGCTGACCGCGCCGTCGATTCTTTGTCAGGCGGACAGCGCCAGCGGGCTTGGATCGCGATGACGCTTGCACAGGAGACTGACATTATCCTTTTAGACGAGCCGACGACGTATTTAGACATGACGCACCAAATTGAAATTCTTGATTTGCTGTTTGAGCTGAATGAAAAGGAAGAGCGGACGATTGTCATGGTTCTCCATGACTTAAACTTGGCATGCCGCTATGCGCATCATCTTGTGGCCATAAAAGATAAACAGATTTATGCTGAAGGCCGTCCGGAAGAGGTCATCACTTGTGATCTTGTGCAAAATGTGTTTTCTATGAACTGTCAGGTCACACAGGACCCGCTGTTCGGAACGCCTCTTTGCATTCCTCATGGCAGGGGCAGATGCATTGTCCAGGAAGCGGCTTTCACATCACATGGATAAATAACGCCAGCGAAAGGAGCTTTCACTTGAGAAAGCTCCTTGCTGTTTTTTCGAAAGGAAGATGGAAAATGGAACAAAAACTTCAGGAGCAGCTGGATGGATTGCTGGAGAAGTATACTGAGCTTCTGCTTGGTGACACAAACAATGAGCTAAAAGAAGAAGTGAAGCAATGGATTTTGTACACGCATATAGCCAAAAGCATGCCGCCGCTCGCTAAACATTGGAATGCGACATATCCTGACGCGAAGCAGGGCATTAAAGATATCATTCAGCATATTAAGGAATTAAATGAAGCGCATCGAAACAAACAATAGCTAAAAAAGCAGTCTGCCAATTATAGCAGTCTGCTTTTTTGTGATTCTGGCGTTTTATCTGGCGCAAAGGAATCCATAAAGGTCCGCAGCGCGCTGCTGATAAACGAATCCTTTCGGACAATAAATTCTGTTTTCATCTGTCTGAGAGCTTCGGGCAGCGGGTACAATCGAATCGACCCTTCAGCCTCGTGTTTCTGTACAACCGTTCTCGGCAGCAACGAGATGCCAAGACCTGCTGTAACCCCACCGATAATCGCTTCAAGCGTACCAAATTCCATAATGACCGGCTGTGTGACACCGACAGTTCGCAGCCATTTTTCAAGTGTCTCTCGATAGGAACAGCCTGTGCTGTAAACGAGAATCGGCTTTTTGATGGCTTCCTCTGCATCGGATATGGAGGCAGCTGAAACAACTACTGGTTCTTCCTCAAATGCAGGGTAGGATTCGAGCTCAGGATGATTGCATTCGCATCCGATAAATGCGCCATCTAATTCATACCGGAGAACTTTATCAAGGAGGAATTGTGTATGTCCTGTTGTTAAAGACAACTGGACGTTTGGGTGTTCTTCATAATAAGAAGCCAGAAGTTTCGGAAGCCTTACCGCGGCTGTTGTCTGAGTGGAGCCGATCATAAGCGGTCCGCTTGGCTCTACAGTAGATAAGAGCGCTTTAGACGCTTCATCCAGCAGGCCGATAATTTTATTTGCGTAGTTGAGCAGCAGTTTTCCGCTTGCAGAAAGTGTCATACCCCGATTGTGGCGCAAAAACAGGATGGTGCCCAGCTCAGCTTCCAATTGCTGAATTCTGGCTGTGACATTCGATTGCACATAGCCAAGCTGCAGGGCTGCTTTCGTAATGGAGCCTTCACGGGCTACCATTTGAAACACACGTAAATCTCCACTTTCCATTTTGAACTCCTCCGTTCGCTTGCTATCAATCTGAGTGATAGCAAGTATCTTTAACAATCATTATACGTAACACCTGACCTGGATTACAATGGAATCAGCAAGATATGTTAATTAACTGCGAGGAGTGGCGGCGATGAATGTAATGAACAAAATTGCTCTCGTAACAGGGGGCGGCACAGGAATCGGACGAGCAGCCAGTATGGAATTGGCAAAACGCGGAGCGATTGTTGCGGTGAATTATTCACGTTCACAATCCGAAGCGCAGGAAACAGTGGATATGATTAAAAAAGCTGGCGGGCGAGCCTTCGCCATCCAAGCGGATGTATCAAAAAACAGCGAAGTGCAGGACATGGTTCAATCAATCGTGAAAACATACGGCACGATTGATGTTTTAGTCAATAATGCCAGCATTACACGGCACATTCCAATGGATGATCTTGAAGCTGCGACAGAAGACATCTGGGATGAGTTATACGCTGTCAATGTGAAAGGGATGTTTTTCTGCGCGCGGGCAGTGGTTCCGTTCATGAAAAAAAGCAAGGCTGGAGCGATCGTAAATGTCGGCAGCATCGCAGGGTTAACCGGGGCGGGTTCATCTATGCCTTATGCAGTGTCAAAATCGGCGGTGCACGGTTTAACGAAATCATTGGCCCACGCCTTAGCGCCCGAAATCAGGGTGAGCGGTGTAGCACCGGGAGCTGTCGCAACGAGATGGTGGGCTGGCCGGGAAGAAAAAATGAAAAGCATGATCGGCACTTTGCTGTTACAGCGTATCGCTGAACCGGATGAAGTCGCCAAATTGATTTGTTCGCTTGTTGAACAGGAATCACTCACAGGCCAAATCATCACAATTGACAGCGGACAGACGCTGTAAAGAGAGGAGATGCGGGGGATGCCATTTGTACAGATTCATTTACGGGCGGGAAGAAGTGAAGCGTGGCTTCAAAAACTAAGCAGGACCATTCACCAATCGATGATCGAAGAAATTAATGTGCCGGAAGATGACTACTTTCAAGTCATCAGGCAATATGAAAATAGTGAATTTTTTTATGATCCGTCTTATCTGCAGGTCGAGCGGACCAATGAACTGATATACATTCATTTTACCTTGAAACAGTCAAGAACAACTGAACAGAAAAAAGCCCTTTACCACTCAATCGCAAGCCGGATTCATTCCCAGCTTGGCGTAAGAAAAGAAGATGTGTTTATTATGCTGGCCGGAAATCAGGATGAGGATTGGTCCTTCGGAAATGGAAGGGCTCAGATGATCGAATAACAAAACCCCGCGGATTGGTATCCGCGGGGCACTCTATTAATGGGAAGGTGATTCAACGGCTTGTGCCGCTTTCTCCTTTACTTGTTCTCCCGTTTTCTTATTTGATAGCTTGATAGGTTTTAAGAACAATGTAAATACGGCTCCGACGGCGATAAAGATCAGGCCTGTATAAAACACGCTGTGGAGTGAATCCATCAACGATGTTTTTAATATCGGCATAATATGGGATGAGAAAGCCGCAGGGATTTGTTTGATTGCGTCCGGGCTGAACAGTGATTGCAGCAGCCCTTGCGGATTTGTATCAATCATACCCTTTAGCTGGGAGGCAAATGAGCTTGCCTGTGCCGGAAGTGAGTCTAAGTACGGCACCAGTTTATCTGTTAATAAACTTCCTGATCTTGCATTCATTACGGCTCCCAGCATGGTAATGCCGAATGTTCCTCCGATCGAACGGAAGAATTGGCTGGAAGAGGTGACAACCCCAAGCTCCTCCTTCGAAAAGCTTTCCTGTAAAGCTAGTGTCAGAATCGGCATAACCAGACCCATTCCTAGACCAATAATTGCCATATACGATGTAGCAACAAGCTTACTCGTATCAAGGTCCAAAGTCGTTAACAGCAGGAATCCTCCGGCCATAACTATCATGCCTGTAATAATTTGCGGTTTAATGCCGACTTTGTAAACAAGCTGGCCGCCGATAATACTTGTAATAATCATAGAGATCATCATCGGTGTCATAATTGTACCTGATTCAGACGCGCTGACTCCGACAATTCCCTGCATAAAGAAAGGAACAAACGTAATGGCACCAAACATTCCGATACTCATAAAGAAGCCGATCAGGTTTAAAAATGTAAACGTTCTGTTTTTAAATAAATACATTGGCAGGATTGGCTCTTTTGCTTTTGATTCTACGATAATAAAGCTGACAATGCCGATCAGCGCGAGTGCGAACAAGCCAAGAATCTGCCATGAGCCCCACGCATAATCTTTTCCGCCAAAGCTTAGGGCGAGAAGGAGGCTGACAACCCCGACAATCATCGTGAAAATACCAGCGATATCGAAGTTGATCGGACCAGTCTGCTGACGGCCCTGCAATCCTCTGGCAATAAAAATAACCGCAATAATGCCGACTGGAAGGTTAATATAGAAAACCCATTTCCAGTTTAGTGAGTCTACAATCCAGCCGCCGATTTGCGGCCCAATCACTGAAGCTAGCCCGTAAATCGCGCCAAAGACCCCTTGGAATTTAGCACGCTGTTTTCCTGTGAACAAGTCACCGATGACAATCATCGCCATCGGCATCATAATGCCCCCACCGATTCCCTGCAGTCCTCGGAAGATAATCAATTCTGTCATATTGTTGGCCATCCCGCACAAAGCAGAAGCTGCCATAAAAATAATCAAACCTGATACATAGACAATGCGGCGTCCCAATAAATCGGCCAGTTTACCGGCAATTGGAACAATGGTTGTTGATGTTAACAAATATGCAGTTGTCAGCCAGGTCATCATGCTCAAACCGCCCAGATCACCGACAATTTTCGGCATGGCCGTTCCGACAATGGTACCGTCAAGAGCTGAAAAAAACATGGCAATAATTAAGCCTGTTATTAATAACGTTCGTTTTGATTGTTTGCCTTCATTACTCATTTCATCCGTTTCCTTCTTTCATGTTTTGCTTTTCATCAGTTTCCGCTGCAGCCTTTGCGAGCTTTTCTGTAATATGCGCCGCCTGAAGCATTTCCTCCTCCGTCAAGAAGGAAAGGTATCGCGCCATAATGGCTTTTCTGCCCGCCAAAACCTCCTCGAATTTTCTGTCTCCTTCATCAGTAAGACTGAGATCAATCACTCGCCTGTCTTTTGTGTTGTGTGTTCTGGCGATAAGATTTTTTTGTTCAAGGCGATCAGCCATTAGCGTCACCGCGCTTGGCTTAACCTCCATACGCTCGGCAATTTCAGAAATCTTGAGGCTGCCGTGTTTCTTTAAGCTGGCCAGCACAAACAGCTGCGCTGGAGTGATACCTTGTTTTTCCATGCTTTCTAGCATTTCAGGCTGTATCTTTTGAAAGAGCGCCTGAAGCGATAATTGGATATCGGACATTAACTGATCCGCACTCTTCATATTCATTTCCCCTCTGTTACATACACTGTATATATATTTTAATAACAAAATAGTTAATGCTTATTAAATATAAATAAGTGTTAATGAAAAGTCAACTGATTTTACGCACAAAAAAAGGATAGATGCCCGGAAGAACATCGTATCCTTTTTGCTGATGTTGTTACTGCTGATATGGAGACTGCTGCTGAATGGTCTGCTGGAATTTTTGATAGGATTGCTGCAGCTTTTGGGCATCCTCCGCTTCAACAGAATACCATCCATATTGGAACATGAGGTCATACAGTTTTCTTTGCGCTTTTTGTGACTCATCAAAAATGGATTGAATATCCTGATAAAGAGACTCGTGGCTGAATTCGTGCAGGGCTGTGCAATAAGCTGTTGTCATGTATTTTTCTGTTGTCAGCAACTCATTGACGAAATCTCTGTCATTCATTTCCGAAGTTGTCGGTACAGGTGTCTGCGGATTGCTGATTTTCTGATTTTGCTGATTCATTCTGGCGCCTCCTTATTGGATGTAGCCGGACTGCTGCTGGCCTGGCTGCAGGTGCTTTAATATTCTTTGATAGTGATCATGATGCATGTGTCCGACGCGGTCGAGTTCTTGTTTTAACGATTGATCCTGGCACTGCTGCGCCATGAAATGCGCTTTTTTCATCGCGAGCAAATTCCAGTTCAGCATGTCATTCAGATACAAATGATCCTTTGTCGAAATAACGGAAGGCGGCATTTGAGATTGCTGCTGATTTTCCATTGTGATCCTCCTTTGATTTCTGTTCATTTTATAGTTTCCTTCAGGCTGGGAGTTATATACAGGTGTTTTGAAGATGAAGGCAGGAGGGAGTCGGATGTTGAGACATGTGTTTTTATTCTTATCTCAAAATAAAACACTTACCAAGTTCGCCAAAGCATACGGAACGCGGCTTGGGGCACGAAGGTTTGTTGCCGGCGATACAATTGAGTCGGCGGTTAAGACCGTCAAAAGGCTAAACAGATCCGGTTTATGCGCAACAATTGATTATTTAGGCGAGTATGCCGCTTCAGAAAAAGAAGCAGATCAAGTCGCAGAGGAATGCAAGAAGGCCATTCAAGCCATTGCCAAACATCAATTGGACTCAGAGCTTTCATTAAAGCTGACCTCGATCGGGCTCGATCTTTCAGAAGAACTTGCCCTATCTCATTTGCGTGCCATTCTATCCGCTGCGAAGCAATATGGTGTTGCTGTGACCATTGATATGGAAGACTATTCTCATTATGAACAGACACTCGCTATCTACAGGCAATGCAAACAGGAATTTGAGATGCTCGGCACGGTGATTCAGGCGTATCTGTACCGGGCGGCAGAAGATATCAGAAATATGCGCGACTTAAAGCCGAATCTCAGACTTGTGAAAGGCGCTTATAAAGAATCTGCGGCTGTAGCGTTTCCAGACAAAAAAGGAACAGACCTTCATTTTCAGAGCCTAATAAAGCTGCAGCTGTTAAGTGGGAACTACACGGCTGTCGCTACACATGACGATGACATCATTGCGTTTACGAAACAGCTCGTTGCTGAACATCATATCCCAGCGTCACAATTTGAGTTTCAAATGCTTTACGGCATCAGGCCGGAGCGGCAGAAGGAACTCGCCAAGGAAGGGTACAGAATGCGTGTGTATGTCCCATATGGAACGGACTGGTTCAGCTACTTTATGAGAAGAATTGCCGAACGGCCCGCCAATGCAGCGTTTGTGTTAAAAGGGATCTTGAAAAAGTAAAAGCAGCCGCGGGAAGCAGCTGCATTATGATTGTTCCATGTTATGTTTTTTATACTGCTGATTTTGACTTGTCCGTTTTCCGCCGCCGTAATGCTGAGTCGGACCGGCATCTCCCTTTACGCTCGCCGCGCTGACTGCCGCTGAAGACGGATTTTTTTTCTCTCGCACCATTCCCTTCACCTCCGGGCTTAAGTTGCCCGTCTTTTATAAGCTTCATACAAAAAAATAACAAATTAGCTATTGAAGTCGAACCGGAAATCTTTTAAGATGAAAGAAGAAACGGGTTTCATTTTTTTTTGGTCAAAAAATGAATGACTATTCATTCAATGTTCAAGGGGGATATCTCATGCACAAACACATTCGGAAGGCAGCCGTTTTAGGATCGGGGGTAATGGGTTCCGGGATTGCGGCGCATTTGGCTAACATCGGAATTCCTGTCCTGCTGCTTGATATTGTGCCGAACGATTTGACAAAGGAAGAGGAAAAAAGGGGACTGACGAAAGACAGTCCGGAGGTGCGCAGCAGGCTGAGCCGGCAGGCGGTGAAAAAACTGCTGAAACAAAAGCCCGCTCCCCTCACATCAGCAAAAAATACCTCCTATATCACACCAGGCAATCTGGAGGATGATGCAGCAAAGCTCAAAGAAGCAGATTGGATTATTGAAGTCGTTGTCGAAAACCTTGAAGTTAAAAAGCAAATTTTCGCACTTGTGGATGAACACCGGAAGCCTGGGAGCATTGTCTCAAGCAACACCTCCGGCATATCAGTGCAGGAAATGGCTGAAGGCCGGTCGGATGATTTTAAAACCCATTTTCTTGGAACGCACTTTTTTAATCCCGCCCGCTATTTAAAGCTGCTGGAGATCATTCCGATTAAGGAAACTGATCCTGATATTTTAAAGTTTATGACAGTCTTCGGTGAAAATGTCCTCGGCAAAGGCGTTGTTACAGCAAAGGACACACCGAACTTTATCGCAAACCGCATCGGAACATATGGACTTCTCGTCACAGTCCAAGAAATGCTGAAAGGCGGCTATCAGGTTGGGGAAGTTGATTCGATCACAGGCCCGCTAATCGGCAGACCGAAAAGCGCGACCTTCAGAACGCTTGATGTTGTCGGACTCGATACATTTGCCCACGTCGCCCGAAATGTGTATGACAAAGCGGATGGAGACGAGAAAGAAGTGTTCCGCCTGCCAGTTTTCATGAACGATATGCTGGAAAAAGGGTGGATCGGAAGCAAGGCAGGACAAGGCTTTTATAAAAAAGAAGGAAAAACGATTTATGAGCTTGACCCAGTGACGCTTACTTATGGCGAGCGGACAAAAATGAAATCACCGGCACTTGAAGCGGCAAAACAGGCAAAAGGGACAAAAGCGAAAATGAAAGCGCTTATTTACTCAGACGACAGAGCCGGCAGGCTGCTGTGGAATATCACATCTCAAACCCTGCTTTACTCAGCCGAACTGCTTGGTGAGATTGCTGATGATATTCATGCGATTGACCAAGCAATGAAGTGGGGATTCGGCTGGGAGCTGGGCCCGTTTGAAATGTGGGATGCCATCGGCCTCAGGCAGTCGGCAGAAAAGTTTGAGCAGCTTGGAGCAGATATGCCTGGCTGGATCAAAGACATGCTGGACAAAGGGAATGAAACCTTCTACATCAAAGAGAACGGAACGGTATTTTATTATGACCGCGGCGAATATAGAGCCGTGAAAGAAAACAAAAAACGGATTCATTTACAAGCACTTAAAGAAACAAAAGGCGTGATTGCAAAAAATAACGGAGCAAGCTTGATTGACCTTGGAGATGATGTGGCCCTTCTTGAATTCCATTCGAAAAGCAATGCGATCGGCCTCGATATCATTCAAATGATCAACAAAGCGTTAGAGGAAACAGAGCGGAACTACAAAGGCCTTGTCATCGGCAACCAAGGAAAAAATTTCTGCGTCGGCGCGAATCTTGGCATGATCTTAATGGAAGTCCAGGATGACAACTTTTTGGAAGTTGATTTCGTGATACGCCGTTTCCAAGAGACGATGATGAAGATCAAATACAGTGCGAAACCGGTTGTCGCCGCGCCATTTGGCATGACGCTCGGCGGAGGAACGGAAGTGTGTCTGCCGGCGGCTCGTATTCAAGCAGCAAGCGAAGCCTATATGGGGCTTGTGGAATCCGGCGTCGGCCTCATCCCTGGCGGAGGTGGAAACAAAGAGCTGTACATCAACCATCTTCGCCGCGGTCTTGATCCGATGAATGCGGCAATGAAAACATTTGAAACGATTGCGATGGCGAAAGTATCCGCTTCCGCCCAAGAGGCTCGTGAGATGAACATCTTAAAAGAAACAGATCACATCAGCATGAATCAGGACCACCTGCTTTACGATGCAAAACAGCTGGCCGCATCTTTATACGATACCGGCTGGCGGCCGCCTGTAAAAGAAAAGGTTAAGGTGGCGGGAGAAACCGGTTATGCGGCACTCTTGCTTGGCGCTGAGCAAATGAAGCTGTCCGGCTATATATCAGAGCATGATTTCAAGATCGCGAAAAAACTCGCTTATGTCATTGCCGGCGGAAAAGTGCCGTTCGGTACAGAGGTTGATGAAGAGTATTTATTGGAGATCGAGAGAGAAGCGTTTTTGAGTTTGGCAGGAGAGGCGAAATCTCAAGCGAGAATGCAGCATATGCTTGTGAAAGGTAAACCTTTACGGAATTAGGAGGGAGCTTATGAAAGAGGCAGTCATAGTGTCAGGTGCAAGAACACCGGTTGGGAAAGCAAAAAAAGGATCGTTGGCCACCGTTCGTCCGGATGATTTGGGAGCGATTTGCGTAAAAGAAACACTGAAACGGGCAGGCGGCTACGAAGGCAATATTGACGATTTGATTATCGGCTGTGCAACACCTGAAGCGGAACAGGGGCTAAATATGGCGAGAAATATTGGCGCGCTTGCGGGACTGCCGTACACGGTCCCGGCAATTACAGTCAATCGCTACTGCTCTTCAGGTCTTCAGTCCATCGCATATGCGGCAGAAAAAATTATGCTCGGCGCCTATGATACAGCGATCGCCGGCGGAGCAGAATCCATGTCTCAGGTTCCGATGATGGGGCATGTGACCCGTCCGAACCTCGCATTGGCAGAAAAGGCGCCGGAATATTACATGAGCATGGGCCACACAGCCGAGCAGGTCGCGAAAAAATACGGCGTCTCCCGCGAGGACCAGGATGCGTTTGCCGTTCGCAGCCACCAGAACGCGGCCAAAGCTCTTGCAGAGGGGAAATTTAAAGATGAGATTGTTCCCGTCGAAGTGACGGTGACAGAAATCGGAGAAAACCATAAGCCTCAGGAAAAACAGTTTGTGTTTTCTCAGGATGAAGGCGTTCGCCCGCAAACGACGACAGACATCTTAGCGACATTGCGACCCGCTTTTTCCGTTGACGGAACGGTTACTGCGGGCAATTCCTCGCAGACGAGTGACGGAGCGGCGGCAGTTATGCTGATGGACCGAGAAAAAGCTGATGCACTGGGCTTAGCGCCGCTTGTGAAATTCCGCTCCTTTGCAGTAGGCGGTGTGCCGCCGGAAGTGATGGGCATCGGACCGGTGGAAGCCATTCCGCGTGCCTTGAAGCTTGCCGGGCTTCAACTGCAGGACATCGGCTTGTTTGAACTGAACGAAGCTTTTGCATCACAGGCTATTCAAGTGATAAGGGAACTGGGAATTGATGAAGAAAAAGTGAATGTCAACGGGGGCGCAATCGCGCTTGGACATCCGCTTGGTTGTACGGGTACAAAGCTTACACTCTCACTGATTCATGAAATGAAACGGAGAAACGAGCAATTTGGAGTCGTTACAATGTGTATCGGCGGCGGGATGGGAGCGGCCGGTGTATTTGAATTATGCTAAAGGGGGAAAAACAAATGGCAAAAAAAGCGGCTGAAGTACAAAAAGGCGGCGGTTTCTTAATCGAGGATGTTCCATACGATCAAATGTATACACCGGAAGATTTCACTGACGAGCATAAAATGATTGCGAAAACAACTGAGGACTACATTGAGCAGGATGTTCTCCCTCATATAGATGACATCGAAAACCATCAATTCGAGCATTCCGTCAGGCTGTTGAAGAAAGCGGGCGAACTTGGGCTGCTTGGCGCTGATGTGCCTGAGGAATACGGAGGGCTCGGTCTTGATAAAATCAGCTCGGCACTCATCACTGAAAAATTTTCGCGTGCGGGAAGCTTTTCTCTTTCTTATGGGGCGCATGTCGGCATCGGGTCCTTGCCGATCGTCTTTTTCGGATCAGAAGAGCAAAAGAAAACATATTTGCCAGGACTCGCTTCAGGCGAAAAGATCGCTGCTTATGCACTGACTGAGCCGGGCTCTGGGTCTGATGCGCTTGGAGCAAAAACAACAGCCGTGCTAAATGAAGCAGGAACGCATTACGTGTTAACCGGGGAAAAACAGTGGATTACCAACTCTGCCTTTGCTGATGTATTTGTTGTTTACGCTAAAGTGGATGGCGAAAAGTTCTCGGCCTTTATTGTGGAAAAAAATTTCCCGGGTGTATCCACGGGTCCGGAAGAAAAGAAAATGGGAATCAAAGGATCATCGACAAGAACGCTTATTTTAGATCAGGCTGAAGTGCCAAAAGAAAACCTGCTTGGAGAAATCGGCAAAGGGCATGTCATCGCCTTTAATATTTTAAACATCGGCCGCTACAAGCTGGCGGTTGGCACAATCGGTGCATCTAAGCGGGTAATCGAGCTGTCTGCGGCATACGCAAATCAGCGGCGCCAATTTAAAACGCCGATTGCTAGCTTTTCGCTGACCCAGGAAAAAATTGCGACAATGGCATCAAGGCTGTACGCGATGGAAAGCTCTGTGTACAGAACTGTTGGGCTGTTTGAAGACAATATGAGCCAGTTTACAGCCGAAGATCTCAAGGACGGCCGGCAAATTGCCAAGTCAATTGCCGAATATGCCATCGAATGCTCTCTGAATAAGGTATTTGGCTCTGAAACGCTTGATTATATCGTAGATGAAGGCGTGCAGATTCATGGAGGCTACGGTTTTATGCAGGAGTACGAAGTAGAAAGAGCCTACAGGGATTCAAGGATCAATCGGATTTTTGAAGGCACAAACGAAATCAACCGGTTAATCGTGCCAAGCACCTTCCTGAAAAAAGCGCTCAAAGGCGAACTGCCTCTATTTGAAAAAGCGCAATTGCTGCAGGAAGAACTCATGATGCTTATGCCTGAAGAGCCTGGCAGCGGCGTGTTAGAGCAGGAGAAATATATCGTTAAGCAAGCCAAAAAAATCGCGCTGTTCGCTGCCGGTCTCGCCGCGCAAAAATACGGAAAAGCCATCGATCGCGAACAAGAAATTCTCGTCAACGTCGCGGATATCGTCAGCAATGTGTATGCAATGGAATCAGCCGTGCTCAGAACGGAAAAGGCCATTGCCGCGCAAGGCGAAGAAAAAGCGGCGCAAAAGGTGCTGTATACAGAAATTTTCGTTCAAGAAGCCTTTAATGAAATTGAAGCGCACGCGAAGGAATCCCTCATCGCAATGGAAGAAGGAGATTCACTCCGCATGATGCTTTCCGCTCTGCGCAAGCTCACGCGCGTAACACCTAAAAACGTCATTCAGAAAAAACGTGAAGCGGCAGCGGGCGTTTTTGAGGCTGAAAAATATATTGTCTGATTGGCCAAGAGCTCCGCATGCGCGGAGCTTTTTTAAGAAGCACTGTTTTAGGTTTTTAAAACAAACTGTGTTAAAATAACCTCGATTATTTTATTGAGGGGGAAGAAGATGTCGTTAACTTTTTACTGGTACCCTAAATGCGGAACGTGCCGCAAAGCAAAGAAATGGCTTGAAGAGCATGGGAAAGAAATAAACGAAATACATATTGCAGAGCAGCCTCCAAGCAAAGAAGAACTAAAAGCGCTTTATGAAAAAAGCGGGCTGGATCTCAAGAAATTTTTCAACACGAGCGGCATGAAATACCGCGAGCTGAATCTCAAGGAAAAGCTGTATCACATGTCGGAGGACGAGCAGCTTGAACTGCTGGCTTCAGACGGAATGCTGATCAAACGCCCGCTTACAACAGACGGCGAAAAAGTGACAGTCGGATTTAAAGAAGACCAATTTGAAGAAAACTGGGCTTAATGTAAATTTTTTTTGAAAAGTATGTTATCTTCTTATTGTAGTGCTGTAAAAAATGGAGGGATTCAATTGAGCATACCTAAAGATTTGCGTTACTCAGAAGAACACGAGTGGGTAAAAGTTGAAGGAGAAAAAGCTAGAATCGGAATTACGCATTTTGCCCAGTCTGAGCTAGGCGACATCGTGTTTGTCGAACTTCCTGAAGTCGGCGCTGAAATCAAAGCGGACGAGCCATTTGGCAGTGTTGAATCCGTTAAAACGGTATCTGAGCTTTATGCACCGATTAACGGAACTGTTGTGGAAGTAAACGAAGATCTTGATGACAGTCCGGAATTCGTCAACGAATCTCCGTACGAAAAAGCATGGATGATCGTCGTTGAGCCGTCTGACGCTTCTGAAATTGAAAAACTGATGACAGCAGAGCAATACGAAGAGATGACACAAGAAGACTAAAACAGGATAGCTGTAAAGGCAATTGGACACGCTAACGTTATGGGAGGTGTCCAATATGGCTTTCAGCAAACAAAAGCTCGATGTCACCAATGATGTGACAGGCCGCTTTCAAAATGGCCGGCTCTCGTTATATCATGAAAATGAGATGATCGGCCAAATGACAAGCATGAATGAATATGAGCTTAAGTCCGGTTATTCCTTTGAAAATGAGAAATTTTATAAGACAGCTGATGTGGTCTCAGGAAACGACGAAAAATACGTGGATTGTGACTACGAAAACGGCTGGTGTTAATGTTGGCGGTGAATTTCACTGCCTTCTTTTACAATCTGAACGTTTCAAATATGACGCGGCAGGTGAAGAAGATGAAGATGGATGAGCTGGAAAAGGTTATGATTGTCGAAGGGAAAACAGATAAAGAGAAAATCGAAAGCGTCCTGAATGAACCAGTGCGCATTATCTGCACAAATGGAACAATCAGCCAGCTGAAGCTTGAGGAATTGGCTGACGAGCTTTACGATAAAGACGTCTATATATTAGTTGATGCTGATGAATCAGGCGAGAAATTAAGAAAACAGCTGAAAAGAGAATTTAACGAAGCCTGCCATCTCCATATCGACAGAGCCTATAAGGAAGTAGCGGCTGCACCCAGGCACCATGTCGCCTCTGTATTGCTGCGTGCGAATTTGAATGTCCATACTATTTTTCTTGAAAGAAAATCCCGAGGTGTATAGCATGAAAGAACTCCAAGAATATGAGCTTGAGCACATTGAAGATGATGTGTATCTCCTTTATTTATATACTCCGTTTTGCGGCACCTGCCAGCTTGCAAGCAAAATGCTGACAGTGGTGAAAGAAATGCTGCCTGATGTCGCCTTCTATAAAAACAATGTCAATTACTCTCCGACATTCGCAAAAGCATATCAAATTGAAAGCGTCCCTTGTTTTCTGCTGTTTAAAGGCGGAAAAGTGGTCGAAAGAGGATATGCGTTTCACTCTGTTTCTTATTTATATGAGCTGATCAAACAAAAATCATCTTCCGCATCCCATTTATGACATATTTCTCTGCACAATCCAATGAAATTGTCGTTCGTTTTATAAAGGGGTTCTTGCGCCAGAAAGAGAAATGTGTATGTATGACCAACAAATAGGAGGTTGTACATATGGAGAAAGCGGAAGTTTTAGAAGATGAGTATCAGCATCTGTTTTTAAAACCCCTTTTGAACGCTTCGACATTGCTCATTACCTTCCAAGGAGAAACAGAAGCCTTAACCGTCTCAATAAACGAACAGGGAGAAATGAAAAAAATTTCTTCGCCCCAAACGTCCAACCTGACCTTTTACGGAAACCAAACAGAAATTATTGACTTATTGCACGGAGACATTTCCCTTCAGCACCTTATTCAGAGCGGAAGCCTCAAAGTAAAGGGGTCATTCAGGGCCCTGTTAAAACTAGAAGCCATACTCTGGCTGACGAACGGATTTTTTCAGAGGATTTTAAAGAATTAAAAAATAGGTAATTATTATAATAGTAAAAGTTGACATCATTTATTTTATTGACATTTAATCATTCGCCATGCTATTCTACATTAAGAATTTCCGGACGAAAAAGACTATATATTTCTCTTATCAAGAGAGGTGGAGGGAAGTGCCCTATGAAGCCCGGCAACCATCAACGCTGTTGAAATGGTGCCAATTCACACGAAGCGTTCAGCTTTGAAAGATGAGAGAAAGGCATTTTATATAAGCCTTTCTGCTCAAGTGTGCAGAAAGGCTTTTCTTTTGCAGAAAAACCCGGAAGATTTCTTAGAATAGTGTTAAGGCAGGTGATTGCTTTGATCAATCTTCAAGATGTTTCAAAAGTTTATAAGTCGAAACACGGAGATGTCAATGCTGTCCAAAATGTCTCGCTTTCCATTAAAAAAGGTGAGATTTTTGGAATTATAGGATATAGCGGAGCTGGTAAAAGTTCCTTAATCCGTCTGCTGAACGGCCTTGAGAAACCAACCTCAGGAACCGTGGAAGTGGCGGGAACCAAGATTAATGAAGTGAACGGACGCGCTTTAAGAAATGCACGCCATGAAATCAGCATGATTTTCCAGCATTTCAATTTGCTTTGGTCGCGGACCGTTAGAGACAATATCATGTTTCCTTTAGAAATTGCCGGGGTGAAAAAGAGCGAACGGATCAAGCGCGCCGATGAACTGATTAAACTGGTAGGTTTAGAAGGAAAAGAAAAATCTTATCCGTCTCAGCTGAGCGGCGGGCAAAAGCAGCGTGTCGGAATCGCCAGAGCGCTTGCAAACAATCCGAAGGTTCTCCTTTGCGATGAAGCGACATCAGCATTAGATCCGCAAACGACAGATTCAATTTTGGATCTATTGTCCGATATTAATGAAAGACTCGGTTTGACGATTGTGCTGATCACACACGAAATGCATGTCATCCGCAAAATCTGCAACAGAGTCGCTGTCATGGAAAACGGAAAGGTTGTGGAAGAAGGCGAAGTTCTCGATGTCTTCAAAAATCCGAAGGAAGACATGACAAAACGATTTGTTCAGCAGGTGACAGAGCCGGAAGAAACGAAAGAAACGCTACAGCACCTTCTTGATGAAACAGCATCAGGAAAAATGGTTCAGCTCACATTTGTCGGTGATTCTGCTGAACAGCCTCTGATTACAGAGATGATCAGAAACTTCAATGTCAGCGTCAATATTCTGCAAGGGAAAATCTCTCAGACGAAGGATGGAGCTTACGGTTCACTGTTCATCCATATTGATGGAGACGAGGAAGAAGTGCAAAACGTGATCCGGTTCATTAATGACAAACAGGTGAAAGCAGAGGTGATCACGAATGTTTGAAAAATACTTTCCGAACGTTGATTTAACTGAGTTGTGGAACGCGACATATGAAACACTTTATATGACGCTGATCTCTTTATTGTTTGCTTTTGTCATCGGGGTGATCCTCGGCTTGCTGCTTTTCCTGACAAGCAAAGGGAGCCTTTGGCAAAATAAAGCGGTCAACTCTGTGATTGCGGCCATTGTCAACATATTCAGATCGATTCCATTCCTTATTTTAATTATTTTACTGTTAGGGTTTACGAAGTTCTTAGTCGGCACGATCTTAGGGCCTAACGCCGCATTGCCGGCGCTGGTGATCGGTTCGGCACCGTTTTACGCGCGCCTTGCTGAAATCGCATTGCGCGAGGTTGATAAAGGTGTGATAGAAGCCGCTAAATCAATGGGCGCTAAAACGTCTACGATTATTTTCAAAGTGCTGCTTCCGGAGTCTATGCCGGCTCTTATTTCTGGGATCACGGTTACGGCCATCGCTTTGATTGGCTCAACGGCAATTGCCGGAGCCATCGGTTCAGGCGGCCTTGGAAACCTTGCGTACGTAGAAGGATATCAGTCTAATAATGCTGATGTTACCTTCGTTGCTACTGTGTTTATTTTAATCATCGTCTTTATTATTCAAATCATCGGTGATGTAATAACAAATATTATAGACAAACGATAAGGGAGGATTTACATTGAAAAAGCTATTTTTGGGTGCATTACTGCTTGTGTTTGCAGGGGTTATGGCTGCCTGCGGTTCAAATAACGGCGCTGAATCCGGCAAGAAAGAAATTGTGGTTGCAGCGACAAAAACACCGCATGCGGAAATTTTAAAAGAAGCTGAACCATTGTTGAAAGAAAAAGGCTACACGCTGAAAGTGAAAGTGCTTAGTGATTACAAGATGTACAACAAAGCTTTAGCTGATAAAGAAGTGGATGCGAACTACTTCCAGCACATTCCTTACCTTGAGCAAGAAATGAAAGAAAACACAGATTACAAACTTGTGAATGCCGGAGCTGTTCACTTAGAGCCATTTGGTATTTACTCTAAAAAATACAAATCACTGAAAGACCTTCCAAACGGTGCGACAATTATCCTGACAAACAACGTCGCTGAACAAGGCCGTATGCTTGCAATGCTTGAAAACGCAGGATTAATCACACTTGATTCTAAAGTGGAAACAGTTGACGCAACATTGAAAGACATTAAGAAAAACCCGAAAAACCTTGAATTCAAAAAAGTAGCGCCTGAATTAACGGCAAAAGCATATGATAACAAAGAAGGAGACGCGGTCTTCATCAATGTAAACTATGCGATCCAAAATAAATTAAATCCTAAAAAAGACGCGATTGAAGTAGAATCAACGAAAAACAACCCATACGCTAACATCATTGCGGTAAGAAAAGGCGAAGAAGATTCTGCAAAAATCAAAGCGCTAATGGAAGTTCTTCACTCTAAAAAGATCAAAGACTTCATCGAGAAAAAATACGACGGAGCTGTGCTTCCTGTATCTGAATAAGACTGAAACCCCGGATGAGAAATCCGGGGTTTTTTTCGGGTATTTTCCTAAAAGCTGTTCATAATAAAAAGGAATGTTAAACAGATGGAGGGATTTTCTTTGAATCAAGACAGAGGAAGCATGCAGGACGCGCTAAAACAGTATAAATTAGGTTTAGGCACATTTGAACAAAAGATGCCGCTGATGGGAAGAAAGTTTAACGAGTTTACTGAACAATGCTTTGCCGGCAATTCTCTGACTGAAAGAGAAAAACAGCTGATCGCCCTCGGAATCGCCATCAATGCCCAGGATGAATATTGCATGATCTATCACACAAAAGGCTGTCTTGATGAGGGAGCGACAGAAGAAAATATTCTCGAAGCCGTCAGTGTGGCGGCGGCATTTGGAGGCGGCGCGGCTCTCAGCCAAGGCGTGACAGTTGTCCAGCAGTGCATAGAGGAATTTGGAAACACCACGCATTAAGAGAAGGAATATTCCGAAAAACCATTCTCATTTGATCTAAAAGGATGCCTTCGTCTCATCTGCCGTTATTTCAAGCCATATCCTTTTTGCGGTATCCATTGCAGCGTTGATACAATAGAAGCAAATATATGAAGGGATTGATTCATTATTTGCAGCAGCCAGGATAGACTGGACCTCGATTATACGTCAGAAATGGAAAAAGCAATGCTTCTGTCTCACGGAATTGGATACGAGGAATACGGACGCCGGCTGGAAACAAGAATGAAAGTAGAGCGGCAGAGAGAGCTTGATTATGAAAAGAGCAAGCGGATTTCTGCGGGAGGTTATTGAGAAAATCAATCTTTTAAAAAAGGGTGGGAATCCACTCTTTTTCTTTTTCAATCGCTTTAATAAAGTGCAGATCTTTGTTAAACTTGAGGAATGTGCAAGGCACGATAAAAAGTTGTATTTACTTTTCATTTGTTATAAAATTAGAATGAGAATAAAATGAGAATAATGATTATATATTTTTGGAGGTATAGATATGGCTGCTTCAACATTAACGATCAAAGATCTTCACGTTGAAATCGAAGGGAAAGAGATCTTAAAGGGTGTAAACCTTGAAATAAAAGGCGGAGAGTTCCACGCCGTAATGGGACCGAACGGAACAGGTAAATCCACTTTGTCAGCTGCTATTATGGGGCATCCTAAATATGAAGTAACAAAAGGAAGCATCACGCTTGACGGCAAAGATGTACTGGAGATGGAAGTGGACGAGCGTGCGCAGGCAGGTTTATTCCTTGCGATGCAGTACCCAAGTGAAATCAGCGGTGTGACAAATGCCGACTTCCTTCGCTCAGCAATCAACGCGCGCAGAGAAGAAGGCGATGAAATTTCTCTTATGAAATTCATCCGCAAAATGGACGAAAACATGGAGTTCCTTGAAATGGACCCTGAAATGGCCCAGCGCTACCTTAACGAAGGCTTCTCAGGCGGGGAGAAAAAACGCAACGAAATCCTTCAATTAATGATGATTGAACCGAAAATCGCCATCCTTGATGAAATCGACTCAGGTCTTGATATTGATGCACTGAAAGTTGTATCTAAAGGAATCAACAAAATGCGCAGCGAAAACTTCGGCTGCCTGATGATCACTCACTATCAGCGCCTGTTAAACTACATCACTCCAGATGTTGTTCACGTTATGATGCAAGGCCGTGTTGTAAAATCCGGCGGTGCAGAGCTTGCACAGCGTCTTGAAGCAGAAGGTTATGACTGGATCAAACAAGAACTTGGTATTGAAGACGAAACTGTAGGTCAAGAAGCGTAAGCGTTAGGGGGATTAACATGACACTAGGTACAAAACTATCCGTAGATCAGGAGTATCTCAAAAGCTTTTCCGAAAAGCATCAAGAACCTGCCTGGCTGAAAGACCTGCGCTTACAGGCTCTTGAACAAGCTGAGGATCTGCCGATGCCGAAGCCTGATAAAACAAAAATCACAAACTGGAACTTCACGAATTTCGCGAAGCATACAGTTGATAACGAACCGCTTTCTTCATTGGAAGATTTGACTGATGAAGTAAAAGCGCTGATCGATGTTGAAAACGAAGATAAAACATTATATGTACAGCGTGACCAGACGCCGGCATACCTTTCTCTTTCTCAAGAATTGAAAGACAAAGGTGTCATCTTCACTGATATTCTGACTGCCGCACGCGAGCACAGCGATTTGGTGGAGAAATACTTTATGAAGGACGGCGTGAAGGTTGACGAGCATAAATTAACTGCACTTCACGCAGCTCTTGTTAACGGAGGAGCATTCCTTTATGTTCCGAAAAATGTTCAGGTGGAGACGCCGGTTCAGGCTGTTTATGTCCACGAAAGCAATGATACGGCTCTCTTCAACCACGTACTGATTGTGGCTGAAGACCACAGTTCTGTAACGTATGTAGAAAACTACATCAGCACTGTAAACCCGAAAGACGCAGTCTTCAATATTATCAGTGAGGTCATCACAGGTGATAATGCCAGCGTGACATACGGTGCGGTGGATAATCTGTCTAGCGGTGTGACAACATATGTGAACCGCCGCGGTGCTGCTCGCGGACGCGACAGCAAAATCGAGTGGGCTCTCGGCCTGATGAACGATGGTGACACGATTTCCGAAAACACAACAAACCTTTACGGTGACGGCACATACGGCGATACGAAAACGGTTGTTGTCGGAAGAGGAGAGCAAACAGAGAACTTTACAACACAAATCATCCATTTCGGTAAAGCTTCAGAAGGATATATCTTGAAGCACGGTGTGATGAAGGATTCTGCTTCTTCTATCTTTAACGGAATCGGCAAAATCGAACATGGCGCTTCTAAAGCGAATGCGGAACAAGAATCACGTGTGCTGATGCTTAGTGAAAAAGCACGCGGAGACGCAAACCCTATTCTTTTAATTGACGAAGACGATGTAACTGCAGGACATGCGGCATCTGTCGGCCGTGTAGACCCTATTCAGCTTTACTACCTGATGAGCCGCGGAATTGCGAAAGAAGAAGCAGAACGCTTAGTCATCTACGGATTCCTTGCGCCGGTAGTAAACGAACTTCCGATTGAAGGCGTTAAGAAACAATTAGTTTCTGTTATCGAAAGGAAAGTGAAGTAATGAATATCACAGATATTCGTGAACAGTTCCCGATCCTTCATCAGCAAGTGAACGGACATGATCTCGTTTATCTCGACAGCGCGGCGACTTCTCAGAAGCCGCGTGCTGTCATTGAAACACTGGATAAGTATTATAACCAATACAATTCCAATGTTCACCGGGGCGTCCATACACTTGGAACCAGAGCGACAGACGGTTATGAAGGAGCGCGTGAAAAAGTCCGCAAGTTTATTAACGCGAAGTCAATGGCTGAGATTATTTTCACAAAAGGCACGACCACATCACTGAATATGGTGGCGTTAAGCTATGCGCGCGCCAACCTGAAACCGGGTGATGAAGTGGTTATCACCTACATGGAGCATCATGCGAATATCATTCCGTGGCAGCAGGCTGTCAAAGCGACTGGCGCCACATTAAAATATATTCCGCTGCAGGAAGACGGAACGATCTCTTTAGAAGACGTCAGAGAAACGGTCACAAGCAACACAAAAATTGTTGCGGTGTCTCATGTATCTAACGTCCTCGGCACGATCAACCCGATTAAAGACATGGCGAAAATCGCTCATGACAATGGTGCTGTTATTGTGGTGGACGGTGCGCAAAGCACGCCTCACATGAAAATTGACGTGCAGGATCTCGATTGCGACTTCTTTGCGCTTTCTTCCCATAAAATGTGCGGCCCTACCGGTATTGGTGTGCTGTACGGAAAGAAAGCCCTGCTGGAAAACATGGAGCCTGCCGAATTCGGCGGTGAAATGATCGACTTTGTCGGGCTTTATGAATCAACTTGGAAAGAGCTTCCGTGGAAATTCGAAGCGGGTACGCCGATTATTGCAGGAGCAATCGGTCTCGGTGCCGCAATTGATTTTCTCGAAGAAATTGGTCGTGATGAAATCTCCCGCCACGAGCACAAGCTTGCAGCTTATGCACTTGAACGCTTCAACCAGCTTGACGGCGTAACAGTTTACGGACCGGAAGAGCGTGCCGGACTTGTCACATTTAATCTTGATGAAGTTCATCCTCACGATGTGGCAACCGTGCTTGATGCGGAAGGGATCGCTGTCAGAGCCGGCCATCATTGCGCGCAGCCGCTGATGAAATGGCTGGATGTAACTGCTACTGCAAGAGCAAGCTTTTATCTGTATAATACAGAGGAAGAGATTGATAAGCTTGTGGAAGCTCTTCAAAAGACAAAGGAGTATTTTACAAATGTCTTTTAATGCAAACTTAGATACATTGTACAGACAGGTGATTATGGATCATTACAAAAACCCGCGCAACAAAGGGGTTTTGAATGACAGCATCGTCGTGGATATGAACAATCCGACATGCGGCGACCGAATCAGACTGACAATGAAGCTTGACGGAGACATCGTGGAAGATGCGAAATTTGAAGGGGAAGGCTGTTCCATTTCAATGGCATCCGCTTCGATGATGACTCAGGCGATTAAAGGAAAAGATATTGAAACAGCCCTTTCCATGTCTAAGATTTTCTCGGATATGATGCAAGGGAAAGAATATGATGATTCTATAGATCTCGGGGACATTGAAGCCCTTCAAGGCGTTTCAAAATTCCCGGCCCGTATCAAATGTGCAACCCTGTCATGGAAAGCACTTGAAAAAGGAGTCGCAAAAGAAGAAGGCGGCAATTAAAAGGATTGGAGTGAAAATGGATGGCTAAAAAAATGCCTGATATTGGTGAATACAAGTATGGTTTTCACGACAAGGACGTTTCCATTTTCCGTTCAGAGCGCGGATTGACAAAAGAAATCGTAGAAGAAATTTCTCGGATGAAAGAAGAGCCTCAATGGATGCTTGATTTCCGCTTGAAATCACTTGAGCATTTCTACAACATGCCGATGCCTCAATGGGGCGGAGATTTAAACTCACTGAACTTTGACGAAATTACGTACTACGTAAAACCGTCTGAGCGTTCAGAGCGTTCTTGGGATGAAGTTCCTGAAGAAATTAAGCAAACATTCGACAAGCTCGGTATTCCTGAAGCTGAACAAAAATACCTTGCGGGTGTTTCTGCTCAGTACGAATCTGAGGTTGTATACCACAACATGAAAGAAGATCTTGAAGCGCAAGGCATCGTCTTTAAAGACACTGACAGCGCGCTGAAAGAGAATGAAGATATTTTCCGTGAGCATTGGGCAAAAGTGATCCCGCCGACTGATAACAAGTTTGCGGCGCTTAACTCAGCTGTTTGGTCCGGCGGATCTTTCATCTACGTCCCTAAAGGCGTGAAGGTTGAAACACCGCTTCAAGCTTACTTCCGTATCAACTCTGAAAACATGGGTCAGTTCGAACGTACACTGATCATCGTTGACGAAGAAGCAAGCGTTCATTATGTTGAAGGCTGTACTGCGCCTGTTTACACAACAAACTCACTTCACAGTGCAGTTGTTGAGATCATCGTGAAAAAAGGCGGCTACTGCCGTTATACAACGATCCAAAACTGGGCGAACAACGTTTACAACCTAGTAACGAAGCGTACAGTCTGTGAAGAAAACGCAACAATGGAGTGGATCGACGGCAACATCGGTTCTAAACTGACAATGAAATATCCGGCTTGTATCCTAAAAGGCGAAGGCGCGCGCGGTATGACGCTTTCTATCGCTCTTGCGGGTAAAGGCCAGCATCAGGATGCAGGTGCGAAAATGATTCACCTTGCACCAAACACATCATCCACAATCGTATCAAAATCGATTTCAAAACAAGGCGGAAAAGTAACATACCGCGGCATCGTCCACTTCGGACGCAAAGCGGAAGGCGCCCGCTCTAACATCGAGTGCGATACGCTCATTATGGATAACAAATCAACTTCAGACACAATTCCTTACAATGAAATCTTAAATGATAACATTTCATTGGAGCACGAAGCGAAAGTGTCTAAAGTATCTGAAGAGCAGCTCTTCTACTTGATGAGCCGCGGTATTTCTGAAGAAGAAGCGACTGAAATGATCGTAATGGGCTTCATCGAGCCATTCACAAAAGAGCTTCCAATGGAATACGCAGTTGAAATGAACCGTTTGATTAAGTTCGAAATGGAAGGTTCTATTGGTTAATGATGAAAACCTTTGTTTATCAAGGGTTTAAGGGATTATTATAAATTGTAAAATTGTCGGCGTGCCGATTTCGTGTGTAGAAGACGAACTTTTGAAGTTCGTCTTCTTTTATTTTTTCAGTGATATCAAGTTAAGTATCCACTATTTTTTTGATGGTTAAATATCCTAATCGAAAATACATATGTCAGACTTGCGATTCTTTTGTCAAAAGCCTATCCTGAAAAATATTGAAGTCTAATGAAAAATCAGGATAAATTTGTTCTTGTTGCGATAATGACCACATGATGTCTATACAATCGGGACAATATCTCCTGCTTGCACAAATAAACTTTTCTATAAGATTCAAACGACTATTATGTGACTTTAACGGCTGCATGATACGGTTCCTTTATCAAGCAACCATACAGTTGCTTATACTTGACACGCAACCATGTAGTTGCTTATACTCGATATATGAATTGGGACAAAGACGCTATATTCAAAGCACTCGGCGATTCGACTCGTCGGCTTATATTAGACGAACTATCCGAACGAAACGAGCTGACGTTGTATGAACTTACGGTACGTCTCATTACGAAGCACAACCTCTCCATTACGCGACAGGCGATAGCTAAGCATCTTTCTGTCCTGGAAGATGCAGAGCTCGTAAAATCAAAACGAAAGGGAAAATATCGAGTACTTATATTCAACAACGAACCCCTTAAAAATTTGCTCAAAGGATGGGTAGAATAATTTTATAAAATCAGAACAGGACTTCTGACAAATGTGTGGGTTGTTTTGCTTGTAGCCAGATTGTTAGCACAGTAACATGCGTCATTCATATCAAAGGAGGGAAAAACAGTATGAAAATCATTGTTACCAGTATATTCGTACAAGATCAAGACAAGGCACTGGAGTTTTATACAGAAAAACTGGGGTTTGTAAAAAAGGAAGACGTTCCTATGGGGAAATTTAGGTGGATAACGCTTGTTTCTCAAGATGATCAAGAGGGAACCGAGCTTTTACTCGAACCGAATGAACATCCTGCCGCCAGGGAGTATCAAAAGAAGATATTCGCTGAAGGCTTCCCAGCAACAATGTTTGGCGTTGCAGATATTCAAAAAGAGTACAAACGATTAAGGGAAAAAGGCGTGAAGTTTACTATGGAACCGACAAAAATGGGCGAAGTCACAATAGCTGTCTTCGACGATACTTGCGGCAACCTTATTCAAATTGTACAGAAGTAACCGATGCGAGTTTAAGTTCAGTGAAGTGGTTTTCATCCAAAGATAAAACTGTTTTATTCACAATTAATTAAGTGAATTTTTTCATAAAAAAGGACGTGTCTATTTTTAATCGCGTCCTTTTTGTATGCAGAAGAAAAACCGCTGCCCGAGGGGCCGCGGTTTCTTATTCTTCGATCTCCTGATTGATGATTTGTTTTACAGATGTATTGCTGTTATGTTCCCTATTCATCTCTTGTAAACGAGTATAAGCCGTGTCAAATTCCTCTTTTGACATCTGTTTTGCGGCTAATGCAGAGCATAAAATGGCAAAGGCGATCGGCATTGTATCAATGTGGATATCGATATGGACCTCTGAGTTGCCGCTGTTTTCGATCATAGATCCATTGTTAGGCATCTCTTGAGTATGTCTGTTGATAGGAATGATATTCTCGTTCATTACTCTTCTCCGTCTTGAGACTGTGCCTGTGCCTGATCCTGATCTGTATTCACGTTGACTACGACTTTTGCATTGCCGCTGTTTTCAACTTTAGCAACTGATACATTGCGCTTTTGGTTTTCTTCATTTTCATGACGATTTTCGCTCATGGTATCATCCTTTCTCTATTGATAGTGATAGGATATTCGATAGGAGAGTGAAGAGATTGGACGAACTTCGCGGTTTTTTCACATTGGGGCTAAAGGTCGAAGGGAAGCACTCTATTTGGTAAAATGAATAGACATTATAAAAGAAAAGGTGTTTGCATATGAAATCGTACATCATCGTCGGTGCAGGGATTCTTGGCGCGTCGACGGCTTATCATCTTGTCAAATTGGGTGCCCGGGTCATGGTGATTGACCGGAAGGAACCTGGTCAAGCGACTGATGCGGCAGCAGGGATTGTCTGTCCTTGGCTTTCGCAGCGCCGCAATCAGGATTGGTATCAGCTTGCCAAGGGAGGAGCACGGTACTATACGGATTTAATCCATCAATTGGAGGAAGACGGAGAAACGGATACAGGATATAAGCGTGTCGGTGCCATCAGCATTCATACTGATGCGGCAAAGCTTGATAAGATGGAGGAGCGGGCGTATAAGAGACGGGAGGATGCGCCGGAGATCGGCGACATTACCCGCTTGTCCGCAAGTGAAACGAAAAAGCTGTTTCCGATTTTAGCTGACGGTTATGAATCAGTTCATATCAGCGGTGCCGCCCGTGTGAACGGAAGAGCGCTGTGCGGGTCCCTTTTAAGCGCTGCAGAGAAACGCGGCGCAAAGATCATCAAAGGAAATGCGTCCTTGCTTTTTGAAAATGGAATGGTCACCGGTGTACAAACAGACACACAGCAGTTTACGGCTGACGCGGTAATTGTGACAGCGGGGGCATGGGCCAATGAGGTCATGAAACCTCTTGGCATTCATTTTCAAGTGTCCTTTCAGAAAGCGCAGATTATGCATTTTGAAATGACGAAACCGGATACAGGATCGTGGCCGGTTGTGATGCCGCCGAACGATCAGTACATTCTTTCGTTTGATAACGGCAGAATTGTAGCTGGCGCCACACACGAAAACGATGCCGATCTAGATGATCTGCGTGTGACAGCCGGAGGCCAGCACGAAGTATTGAGTAAAGCGCTAGCGTCAGCACCGGGTCTTGCTGATGCTGCTGCCATTGAAACAAGAGTGGGCTTCAGGCCGTTTACACCAGGGTTTTTGCCGGTTGTTGGCGCTGTACCGGACGTTCAAGGCCTTTTTGCCGCTAACGGTTTAGGCGCTTCGGGATTAACGATGGGGCCGTTCTTGGGATCAGAGCTCGCAAAGCTAGTTCTCGGAAAACAGACAGAAATCGACCTTAGCCCTTATGATCTAGCCGGAGCGTTGCATAATAAGTAAAAGCATAACAAACAAATATAGTAAAGCTGTTCTAGCTTTTCTTTTCTGTCTGTGTTAGCATTTACCTTTAATGAAAAAGAGGACGTGAACTGATTTTGATAAAAATTGATATACCTGCACCGAATGTCACCATCACCGAACGACAGCAGTCAGCTAATGGTAACGAGCCGAAAATAAAGGCGATTTACGGATTCATCGACTTTCACCAGATACCAAGGGATAAAGGCGGCATCTTCATGTTTTATAACATTCATGACGAGCTGCTGTTTGTCGGTAAAGCTAGAAAGTTAAGACAGAGAATTAAGAAGCATTTTGAAGATACTGTCTCACCGATCAAACATCACAGAGACGAAGTATATAAAATTGAAGTATGTGTAGTTGAAGATCCAATGGAAAGAGAAATTTACGAAACATATATCATCAATACACAGCACTCGAAGTACAATATAGACAAGGTATTTTTTAAATAAGAAGTCAGTCTGCGGATTGAACAGCGAAGCCAGAGCTTATGTGAAGTTCTGGCTTTTGATTTGGGCATTTTTCCGCAGATAGACCTTTCTATCATCTGAGTAAATTATTGAGAAATTTCAGAAAATAATATTGACAATCATAGCCGTGGACTTTAATATAACAATATATAATGTTATATAACGTTATATAATAAAAATGAGGAGTGAAGGATTTGAGTCAGGCCACAGCAAAAGTAAATCGTGAGGTTCAAGCTTTCTTGCAGGATTTGAAAGGGAAAACCATTGACCATGTATTCTTTGTCGCATGCGGAGGGTCTTCGGCCATTATGTATCCGAGTAAATATGTGTTTGACAGGGAGTCAAAATCAATCAACTCCGACCTTTACAGCTCTAATGAATTTATTCAGCGCAACCCTGTTCAGCTTGGTGAAAAGTCTCTTGTTATTTTGTGCTCGCATTCGGGAAATACCCCGGAAACAGTCAAAGCTGCTGCGTTTGCAAGGGGCAAAGGCGCACTTACGATTGCGATGACGTATAAACCAGAGTCTCCTTTAGCGCAGGAAGCACAATATGTTGCCCAGTACGATTGGGGTGACGAGGCGCTTGCGATCAATACGAACTATGGCGTTCTGTATCAAATCGTTTTCGGCACCCTGCAAGTATTAGAAAACAATACGAAATTTGAACAAGCAATTGAAGGTTTAGATCAATTGCAGGCTGTGTATGAAGAAGCCCTTAAGCAGGAAGGTGACAACGCACAGCAATTCGCAAAAGCTCATGAAAAAGAAAGCATTATTTATACAATGGCAAGCGGTGCAAACTACGGTGTCGCTTACTCCTACAGCATCTGCATTCTCATGGAAATGCAATGGATTCATTCCCACGCCATTCATGCCGGAGAATATTTTCACGGACCGTTTGAAATTATTGATGAATCCGTGCCGTTTATCATCCTGCTCGGTTTAGATGAAACTAGACCTCTTGAAGAGCGGGCGCTTACCTTCTCGAAAAAGTATGGCAAAAAGCTCACAGTGCTTGATGCCGCATCTTACGACTTCACTGCAATTGACGATTCAGTTAAAGGCTACCTTGCTCCGCTCGTTCTCAACCGTGTACTGAGAAGCTATGCGGATGAGCTGGCAGAGGCGAGAAATCATCCTTTATCTCATAGAAGATACATGTGGAAAGTTGAGTATTGATCTGAAACTGAGGAACCATTATGCATTAGACTATAATGTTATATAACATTATAGTCTAATGTCCAGAGGAGGCCAACCCTTTGAAGAAAATGTTGTTGTTTTTGATCATTGCAGCTGTCAGTATGCTCACCATTGCGGGCTGTTCGAGCCAGGGCAGTTCATCGGACGGAAAGGTGACATTGAAATTTTTCCACAGATGGCCGAAGGAGCCGGAAAAAAGTTATTTTGAAGAGGTTGTTAAGGAATTTGAAAAAGAACATCCGGATATCGACATTCAAATTGAAGCCGTTTTGAACGACTCTTATAAAGATAAAATTAAGGTCATGCTGGGAACCACCAGCCCTCCTGACATTTACTTCTCTTGGAGTGACGAGTTTGCTTTTAAATTCATCAGAGGCAATAAGGCACTTGATCTTTCGTCCTACTACGAAAGTGATACAGATTGGTCATCACAGCTCGTTCAATCGCAAGTTACACCATTTACTTATGAAAACAAGCAATATGGCGTGCCATGGCAAATGGACGCTAAATCATTCTTTTATAATAAAGACATTTTTAAAAAGCTGAACCTTGATCCTCCGAAGACATGGGATGAATTAATCGATGTGTCAAAGAAGCTGAAAGAAAATGGCTACACACCAATTAGCTTCGGAACAAAGGCGACTTGGACAATCTCGCACTATATCGGCACGCTCAATCAGCGGATGGTCGATGAAAAAACACGGGAAAAGGACTATAACGCCAAAACGGGTGAATTTACTGATGAAGGCTATGTAAAAGCACTTGAAAAGCTTCAGGAGCTGATGCCTTACTTCAATAAACATGTAAACTCCGTCGACCACGAATATGTAAGACAGCAATTTAAGAGCGGAAAGTCGGCGATGATATATGCAGAAACAGCGGAAATCAAGCTGGTTGAACCGGTGAATCTGGGGATGTTCCCATTCCCTGAAATCAGCGGGCAAAAAGGATCATCAGAAGCGTTAACGGGAGCGCCGGAAGGGTTCATGATTGCCTCAAAAACAAAACATCCGAAGGAAGCGATGGAATTTTTGCAGTTTCTGACGTCGAAAAAAATGGGTGAAAAGCTCGTCAAAGATGTCGGGAAATACAGCGCGGTGCAAGGAACGGCTACCGAAGAAAATTCTACAGCCATTCAGCGTGAAGCGGTTCAGCAAATTGTTGATGCCAAATCAATGGTTCCATGGTTTGATATGGATGTCGATGTTGAAATCGCAGATGCGTACTTAACGAGCGTCCAGCAAATGCTTGGCGGCGACATGACACCGGAGCAGGTGATGAAAGCTGTTCAAAAAGCAGCGAAGCAAGTGAGAGCGTCAGCTGAATAAATCAAAGAAAAGGTGAAACTTCGCACCTTTTCTTTTTATAAAGGAGATGAGATATCCTTGGTCAATCAGAATAAAATAATCCCCTATTTGTTTTTGGTGCCCGCTCTCGTTTTTTTACTTTTTGTTTATATCCCGATTTTTGAGAATGTCTTCCTCAGCCTGTTTCAGTGGAGCTCTTTTTCTCCGGAAAAAACGTTTATCGGATTGAAAAACTATGTTGAATTATTTCATGATCCTGTCTTCTATCAGGCACTTACCAATAATGTGCTTTACGCAGTGATCTCAATTGTATGCCAGGTATTTGGCGGTTTGATTTTGGCGGCGGTGCTTGAGGATAAGCTGGTCAGAAAATGGTCGCCGTTTTTTCGTACTGTTTTCTTTTTGCCGGTTGTCATCTCAATGACGGTGATCGCGCTTTTGTTTGATTTTATTTACAACCCTGAGACGGGGCTTTTGAATCAGTTGCTTCAGGCGGTCGGTCTTGATCAGCTGACGAGAGCCTGGCTCGGGGAGGACAGCACGGCTATGCTTTCTGTTATTTTTGTGTCTCAATGGCAATCTGTCGGTTATATTGCGATGCTGTACATTGTGTCGATTCAAAAAATACCGGATGAACTGTATGAAGCGGCCCGGCTTGACGGCGCGGGGAAAATTCAGCAGTTTTTTCATATTACCGTTCCCCAGACGAAAGAGATGTCTTTTGTTGCGGTGGTCATGACGCTGACCGGCGCCTTTACGGTATTTAATGAACCGTACATATTGACAGGCGGCGGGCCGGGAAACGCTTCAGAAGTTTTAAGCACGTTTTTATATAAAAGCGCCTTTACAAAGGATATGATGGGCTATGCCTCAGCGATAGCCACCGTTGTGTTAATCATTACGCTCGCATTGTCGCTCATGCAAATGAAGTTCTTTAAAACTGGAAAGGAGGAGTAACAGATGCTGCCTCAGAAGAAGACAGATTCGTTCAGATTGGAGCCTGTGCCTGACCGGCACATTGAGATGAAAAGAAAGCCTAGACGAAAATGGTACATCGGAGAAACGTCTGTGTGGGTTTTTCTGTTTCTTTATCTGATTGCGATCGCCTATCCGCTTCTATGGATGGTGATGAGCGCCTTTAAAAACTCGGACGATATTTTTGAACATAGCTGGTCGCTGCCGTCTTCGTGGCATCCGGAAAATTTTGTGTCCGCCTGGAATCAGGGGATTTCTTCTTATTTTATGAACAGTGTCATCGTCACGTCGCTTACGTGTGTGATCACCGTCTTTATCAGTGCATGGGCGGCGTACGGCCTTTCCCGGTTTGAGTTTAAAGGAAAAGGATTCTTTTTGGTGCTTTGTCTTGGCGGTTTGATGCTGACGCCGCAGGTCAGTCTTGTGCCGCTTTATTCTATTATTCAGTCGCTGGGCCTTTACAATACGTATTGGGCGTTAATCCTGCCGTATGCTGCTTACCGGATCCCGTTCACCATCATTTTGATCCGCTCTTATTTTCTCTCTATTTCCAAAGAATTGGAGGAGGCGGCTTATTTAGATGGCTGTACGAGTTTTGGAGTATTTTTCAGAATTTTCTTACCAATGGGCGTGCCGATTTTGGTGACATCCGGCATTTTGACGGCTTACCATACGTGGAATGAGTTTATGTTTGCGATTATTTTCATAGATGATGAGAGTTTGCGGACCATTCCAGCCGGGCTGATGCAGTTCAGAGACGCACTGCAGACAGACTGGGGCGTCCTGCTGGCGGGATTAACGATTTCGGCTGCGCCGATTATTATTCTATTTTTATTTATGCAGAAATATTTTGTCCGCGGGATTGCAAGCGGAAGTGTAAAAGGATAAAGGAGGAAGCACAATGAAATTGATTGCGGTTGGAGATAACGTTGTAGATTACTATCAGGACCAAGAAACGTTCTACCCGGGAGGAAATGCCTTAAACGTCGCAGTGCTTGCCAGACGGCTAGGGCACGAGGCTTCCTATATCGGAATCGTCGGCAATGACGAAGCCGCGGCACATCTTTTGAACGTACTGAAATTGGAGAAGGTCAATGCGGATTATATTCGCCAGGCGCACGGAGAAAACGGAATGGCGATTGTCACCCTTGATGAACAGGGGGACCGTATTTTTGTCAGATCAAATAAAGGCGGCATTCAGTCCCGGCTCCGGCTTGTGTTTCAGGAGAAAGATGTATCCTTTATCAGCGGGCATGATCTGCTGCATACCAGCGTGTACAGCAGACTTGAGAACGACCTTCCGCAGCTGTGCAGCCTGATCCCGGTCTCCTTTGATTTTTCAACCAATCGGGAGGATAATTATTTGAGGAAGGTCTGTCCTTATGTGACGTATGCGTTTTTTTCAGGCAGCGATTTGAGTGAGTCAGAGTGCGGAGAGCTTGCTGAAAAAGCTCATAAGTATGGAGCGAAAGTTGTATGTATGACCCGCGGGGGCCAAGGGGCGATCTTGTCTGCGGGTGATCGAATCTATCATCAGCCGATTGTGGAAACTGATATAATAGATACACTTGGAGCGGGAGATTCATTTATAGCGGGTTTCTTGACTGCTTTTTGCGAGAAGCAGGATATGACACATGCTTTGCGCCAAGCGGCGGAAACGGCTGCAAAAACATGCGGCGTGTACGGGGCTTTCGGCTATGGCCATCCTTTTCGCTTGGAGGATGGGGGAAGCAGTGAAAAAACGAGAATACTATAAGCAGTGTCTCGTTTTTTATGCCTGTTATGTGTAGGGGCTGTTGATGGTAAAAGTAACACGGTTTGTGTGCATCAAAAACAATGAGCAGTAGATTGGCTGGTCGTTTGATGTAAAAGCCGTTTTATCGATTTCAAATAGCGCATCCCCTATATCGCAATCCAGGTATTTGCTTTCCTCCTGCTGGGCATATACAACATTTAATAGCTTCGTATTGTGTGTGGGCACAACTTGGTATTGCTGTCGCAAAATATCATGCATGGATACGCCGTCAGCAATAAAGGTATCAATGCCGGGAAACAAATCCAGCGGATAATGTGTCACTTCAAAGGTGAGCGGCTGATCATCGTTATATAAAATCCGTTTTAATTCAACGACAGGGCTCTCGGGATTGATTTGCAGCTTTTCGGCAATGGGTTTTGCCGCCGGAATGACCTCATGGGACAACACCTGATGCTTCGGTTTTTTGCCGGTTGATTCCATAAATTCCGAGTAGCCGTTTACTGCAATCAGCTCTCGTTTTAATTTAGGGCTTTTAACGAACGTTCCCTTTCCTTGCTGCCGGATCAGATAGCCTTCTTCAACTAAATCGAGAATGGCTTTCCTGACGGTAATGCGGCTGACATTATACTTGCTGCAAAGCTCGTTTTCAGTAGGCAGCTTGGCGGTTGGGGAATACACGCCCTTTTTGATGTCATCAGTGATGATTTGTTTTAGCTGAATGTATAAAGGTGTAGAACTTCCGTTGTTTAACAAAGGGTAGCCTCCTTTTAACCTATTATTCATATTATAATGTATTATGACGTTATAATACAAATTTACATTTTTTATTTTAGAAATATAGCAAAAATAGGAATCGATTACTCTAAAAATAACAGAAAGACCAAGTTGTTTCCAGTGACGAAATAACAGATCAAAAGATAGGGGGAATTTCTGATGGCTGCATTATCATTTGAACATGTCAAAAAATCATATCACTCCCAATTAACGGTGAAGGACTTTGATTTAGATGTAAAGGATAAGGAGCTTTTGGTGCTGGTGGGGCCGTCAGGATGCGGAAAATCGACAACGCTGCGTATGGTGGCGGGGCTGGAAAGCATCTCTGAAGGAAACCTCCTCATCGATGGGGAACGGGTCAATGATCTCCCGCCGAAAGAACGTGATATTGCGATGGTATTCCAAAACTATGCGCTTTATCCGCATATGACGGTATTTGATAATATGGCGTTCGGATTAAAACTTAGGAAGATGGCGAAACAGGAAATTGCTGAGCGGGTTCATGCGGCAGCTAGAATTTTAGAGATTGAACATTTGCTGAAGAGAAAACCGAAGGCGCTCTCTGGCGGACAGCGGCAACGGGTGGCGCTTGGCAGATCGATCGTAAGGGAGCCGAAGGTCTTTTTAATGGACGAGCCGCTTTCCAATCTGGATGCAAAACTGAGAGTGACGATGCGGACAGAAATCAGCAAGCTGCACCAGCGTTTAGAGGCAACCATCATTTATGTCACGCATGACCAGACGGAAGCGATGACAATGGGCGATCGGATTGTCGTGATGAATGATGGGGAAATCCAGCAGGTGGCGAAACCTCATGACATTTATCATTACCCGGCAAATCTGTTTGTCGCAGGCTTCATCGGCTCCCCCGGAATGAACTTTCTGACAGGCGCCATTGAAGAGCACCATGGCGAGCTGTTTTTCACAAACCCTTCGATCCGGCTTCATATTCCTGAAGAAAAAGCGAAGCGGCTTAAAGAAAAGGGATATGCCGGCGAGCAGATGATTGCCGGCGTCCGGCCGGAGCATATCACACATATGACTGAAAATGATCAGCTGTTTGATTCAGTGTTTAAAGCGAAGGTGGAAGTGAATGAAAATCTGGGATCAGAGCAAATTGTACATGTCACGTCTGGGGGCGAGCGGCTCAAGGTCCGCCTGGACGGAAACACGCGAATCGCCGCAGGCGATTCGATCCAGCTGGCAGTGAAAATGGATCACGCCGTCTTTTTCGATGCGGAGACAGAAGAGGCTGTGTATTAGAAAAGGTGCTCCTAAACAGGAGCACCTTTTTCTTACGGCCAAATGTCGTCAGCCCATTCAGGGTGGTCAATAAATGGATTGCGGTTATGCTGATATTTCTCATAAATGATTTCATTTCTTTTTCTCTCGCGGTCATCAACCGGGTCCTGCCTATTCCATTCAAGCAGGACAGATTGTTTTCCGTGATAAGGGGCTGAGCCGTTGCCTGTTTTATCATTAAGCTCAAGGTCAGGGTAGCCGTCATCACCTTCGTAACGGACAGCCATGTAAAACAGCATGCGCGCCACATCGCCTTTTACATCATCGCGAGGCTCCCATGAATCTCCATCATAATAATTTCCTGGCGCTTTTGCATATTCAGTGCCGCCGTTGTCAAAATCCATATTTCCTCTGGCGCTGTTGACTTGAACGTCAGCCGGGCGCAAATGGTGAATGTCGGTGCCAGGTCCCTTGCTTGTACCAAAATTGCCATGAGATTTCGCCCAGACATGCTCGCGGTTCCAATCGCCGACATTGCCGCCGTTCAGGTTTTTCGACCGCGATTCATTCGTATAGAGCAGGATGACGTTATTCGGGTTTGCCGGATCTTCATCGGTTTCTTTCAACGCGTTCCATACTTCGCTGTAGGACAGCATCGTGTGTCCGCTGACGATGCGGTGCAGGGCGCTTTTTAGCGATTCTCCTGTTTTTCCTTCAGCCCCTTCATAATAGGTATCTGTGTCAGTGTAGGGTGCAGCGGGAGCGGCTAATGAGAGAAGGCCCACGGTTCCTGAAGGGGAAGATGCTAATCGGTCATTCAGGCTCAATGCGGTTTGCGGGCTTGCTGATGCGGCGGGCGCAAACCATCCGGAAATCAGTAATACACAGACGAGCGGCAGAAACCTTGTTCTTTTTGTCATCACTTGCCCTCCTTTTATCAGATCATGTCTATTATCTAAAAATGAAATCAAGGATAGAAGTGTCATTTTGTATATTTTTCATTAAAATTGTAAATTAGTTCCTTTGGAGGGGGCGGATATCCACTGTTCCAATATCTTTAGGCCCCGTTTTTGCTTCAGCTGAGATTTGGCAAGGTCTGTTCCTTCTTCAATTGATGTGGTATGTCCGAATAAATAGTAACGCAGTCCCGCATTCATGATGACTTGCTTTCTTTCATAGTCTAATCCGGCTTCCTCGCTGCCGCTGAGAATCGTCTTGATTTTTTCTGCCTGTCCGGCCGGGCTCATTGTTTGATCCACTGCTGCTTCGTCCGACGTTTCTGTTTTGATCCGTTCTGCGACCAGAAATGCCGCGATTTGTACATCGCTTGCTTTGCCGGAAAACATCGCTTCTCCCGCAAGCTTGGCTTGTTCATATGAAAGGTGTTTTGCCCCCTTTCCTCTTGCTGTTTCTTTAATCCATTGTTGCATTTTGGCTCTCTCCCTTACTGTGTTTTCTTTTGACTTTAATGAAAATGGCACTGCGAGGTAGGGAGGTTTCTGTTTGCTATGGTGCTGGATAGATACTGTGACTAAAAAATAAACGTTTTTTTGGTTATTCTGTCAATGAACTATCGAGTTCCTCCTTCTATAATGAAGTCACCATAACGGCCAGAGGGGGGAGTACATGGAAAAGCAGAAGCTATCAGTCAAAAACAGCATCACAGATTATATTGAATGGCTCGCCCAATACGGCGCATCTGCGGACGGCGGCGTAACGAGGCTTTTGTATACAAAAGAGTGGATGGACGCGCAGCTCGCAGTCAAAACGGAAATGTCTTCATTCGGGCTTGAAACAAGATTCGACGATGTCGGCAATGTTTTTGGAAGGCTTTCGGGCACCCAGTCTCCGGATGAAGTGATTGTAACCGGTTCACATATCGATACTGTCATCAATGGGGGAAAGTATGACGGCGCCTATGGCGTTCTAGCGGCGATGCTCGCGATAAATCAGCTCAAAGAAACGTACGGAGCGCCGAAAAAAACACTCGAAGCGGTCTCCTTATGTGAGGAGGAGGGGAGCCGTTTCCCGATGACCTATTGGGGATCGGGGAATATGACAGGCGTTTTTTCAGTACAGGATGCGGGAGAACCGAGAGACGAATCAGGAGTTTCACTGCAATCTGCGATGTATGAGAACGGCTTTGGCAAAGGCGTGTTTCAGTCAGCGTATAGGACAGATATCAGTGCTTTTGTTGAGCTTCATATTGAACAGGGGAAGACATTGGAAATGTCAGGACGGGATCTCGGCATTGTGACAAGTATTGCGGGGCAGAGGCGATATCTCGTCACGCTGGAGGGGGAATGCAATCACGCGGGAACCACCTCCATGAAATGGCGCAAGGACCCGCTTGCAACCAGCAGCCGCATCATTCATGAACTGCTGCTGCGGTCGGAAGAGCAGCCGGATGAGCTTCGTCTGACATGCGGAAAAATAACGGCAGAGCCCAATGTAGCCAATGTCATACCGGGCCGCGTGCAGTTTTCAATCGATATTCGCCATCAGCATCAGCACGTGCTGGAGCAATTTCATGAAGATATGGCTGCTTTGATCAACGGCATTTGCCATCAAAAAGGAATTCGCGCCATGATCGATGAATATATGCGGATAGAGCCTGTGCCGATGGATGAAAGGCTGAAGGCTGCGGCTTTTGAAACAGCGGCAGAAAACGGGATCAGCTGTGAAGAAATGGTGAGCGGAGCAGGGCATGATGCACAAATGATCGGAAGGTGCTATCCGGCTTGTATGCTGTTTGTGCCAAGCCGCGGCGGCATCAGCCACTCTCCGAAGGAATATACTTCAGCCAGACAGCTTGAGATCGGCGTCCGCGCATTGACTGATTTATTATACAAACTGGCTTATTGATAAAGGAGGAATGGCTGTGTCAGGCAGAAAAGAATTATGTACCCCGTTAAGAACGATTATGACGCCGGGGCCTGTTGAGGTTGATCCGCGTGTATTAAGAGTGATGAGTACCCCGATTGTTGGGCAATTTGATCCAGCGTTTACCGGTATCATGAATGAAACAATGGAGATGCTTCGGGAGCTGTTCCAAACGAAAAACCGCTGGGCATATCCGATTGACGGTACTTCACGGGCGGGAATCGAAGCGGTGCTGGCGAGTGTGATTGAGCCGGAAGATGATGTGCTTATTCCAATTTATGGCCGCTTCGGTTATTTGCTGACTGAAATTGCCGAGCGGTATGGGGCGAATGTTCATACGCTTGAGTGTGAATGGGGAACGGTTTTTGACCCAGATGACATCATACGGGAAATGAAAAAAGTGAAGCCGAAAATTGTGGCAATGGTGCATGGGGAAACATCGACAGGGCGGATTCACCCGCTAAAAGCCATCGGCGAAGCCTGCCGAGCCGAGGATGCATTGTTTATTGTCGATGCAGTTGCGACGATTGGCGGCTGCGATGTTAAAGTCGATGATTGGAAGATTGACGCGGCTATCGGCGGCACACAAAAGTGCTTGTCTGTTCCATCGGGAATGGCGCCGATTACATATAATGAGCGGGTGGCGGATGTGATTGCGGCGCGTAAAAAGGTGGAGCGCGGGATTGCGACACAAGCTGACAGGACAACGCTTTCGGGAAACCGGCCAATCACAAGCAATTATTTTGATTTGAGCCAGCTTGAGGATTATTGGAGCGAAAGACGGCTCAATCATCATACAGAAGCGACGACGATGCTGTACGCCTTGCGTGAGGGTGTCAGGCTGGTGCTTGAAGAAGGTCTTGAAGCCCGTTTTGAGCGGCATCGCCACCATGAGACCGCATTAGCAGCTGGGATTAGGGCAATGGGGCTGAAGCTGTTTGGAGATGACAGCTGTAAAATGCATGTTGTCACTTGTGTAGAAATCCCCGGCGGCATTGACGGCGAGTCTGTCCGCCACATGCTGTTGGCGCAATTCGGCATCGAAATCGCCAGCTCATTCGGCCCGCTGGCGGGAAAGATCTGGAGAATTGGCACGATGGGCTACAGCTGCAGGAAAGAAAACGTGCTGTTCGTGCTTGCCGGGTTAGAGGCTGTACTGCTGAGACATGGCGCAGGGATCGAAGCAGGAAAAGCCCTCCAGGCAGCCCTTGATGTGTATGAAAACGCTGGCCGCCAGGCAGCGGTATAAAGAAAAGCTTGCGGAACGCCGCAAGCTTTTTTAGTGATTTGATTTCGCTTTTTCTCCAATCTGTTTTTCTTTGTTTGACTCTTTTTACAAATCCTCTTTCTCTGTGTTGCATTTTCTGACGAAGCATGAGTCATTTCTCCTTCCATCATCTATTCTTTATACAAGTTACCTATAAAACCATGCTGAACTTGTTGTTTCTTACAGCGATTTTTGAGAGGGGGATGCAGCATTGGGAAATTTGCACATGGTGTTAGATGCGCTCCTGGAAGATCAGGATGAGGCTGTGCTTGCGACAATTGTTCAAGTGGAAGGCTCATCGTATCGAAAAGCAGGCGCTTCTATGCTCTTTAAGAAAAATGGCGAACGGGTCGGATTGCTGAGCGGCGGGTGTGTGGAAGAAGATTTGTTCCACAGAATTAGTGAACTGGGCGATCAGCTGACGTCAGTGCTGATTCCATATGACATGCGGGCGGAGGACGATCTTTCCTGGGGAATGGGAGCCGGATGCAACGGCATAATTCATATTCATGCGGAGCGAATCACTCAGGAAAAAAGACGGCACTATGAAAGAGTGAGGGACTGCCTTCATTCAGGCAAAGCTGTCACAGCCGTTACGCAGCTCGACTCCTCCCGTTATATATTTCTGTCGGAGAACGGGCAATTTGGGAACTGGCCGGACGCGCCTCCGCAAGACATTCAACGTACCGCTTCAACGCTTCATTTACCGCATTTTGATTCATCAACCAACATGTTTATTCGGCGAATTGAACCGAAGCCGCGTCTCATTCTGTTTGGAGCAGGGCCGGATATTGTGCCGCTTGCCAATTTGGCGGCTGATACAGGGTTTTCTGTTATCGTGACAGATTGGCGCCCCGCTTATTGCACATCCTCTCTATTCCCAAAAGCGGATCGGCTGATCACTGCTTTTCCGGAACAAATGCTGAGTGAATTTCAGTTTTACCCGCATGATGCAGCTGTTGTGGCAACCCACCATTTTCAGCACGATCAAGCGATCATCGACTTCTTATTTTCTCAAAATCTTCATTATATCGGACTGTTGGGTTCGGCAAACCGTACGAAGCGGCTGCTGAATGAAAAACAGCCACCGGCTCACTTTTACAGTCCGGTCGGGCTGAAGATCGGTGCGGAAGGCCCCGAGGAAATTGCCGTCAGCGTTGTCGCGGAAATCATTCAAACAAGAAAACGGCTGGCGGTTGTATGAGAAGCCCCTATATGATCGGAGTGTTTCTCGCTGCCGGCAAAAGCAAAAGGATGGGGCAAAACAAGCTGGCTTTGCCGTTAAAGGGAGAAACCATTGGGTCGCTTTCTTTGAAAACCGCTCTCTTGTCCCGCCTTGATCACGTGCTGATCATCGAGAGAACTGAACGTGCTTCCCATGAGTGGATGGGGGCGCCATATCACGCGCCGCCTTTTCGAAAACGCTGGAGCCTGCACGTTTGTCAAGAAGCTGAAAAAGGGCAAGGGCATTCAGTCAGCAGCGGGGTGAGAAAAGCAGAAAGCATGGGAGCGGACGGGGTTGTCATTTTATTAGCCGACCAGCCGCAGCTTTCCGTCAATCATCTCAATGCCCTTGTGGCAATGGCTCCTGAGTCATTTGCCGTGTCTTCGTCTTTAGGCGCGTTCGCCCCGCCAATCTATTTCTCATCGGCTTGTTTTCCTTATGTAAAGGAGTTAAAGGGAGATGAGGGGGCTCGCAGTCTTTTGAAAAGCGGGCAGCTCGGAACAGGAGCCGTTTTGGAGGCAAAGGCAAGCTCGGAGTTGAAAGACATTGATACACCGGAGGAATACGACATGGTGAGGAGGTTGATGGTTTGAATGGCCAAGTGACAAAAGCAAGGATGAATATTCAATTATGGAGGCCGGCAGCGCTAGATGAAGCCTACTCACTTTTGGAGCAGCTTGCACCAGATGTGTGTGCCGTCTCGGGCAGCACGCTGCTTCAGCTTCAGTGGGACAAAGGGATTCTTCCGAAACAGCATCTCGTCAGTCTTGAAGGAATCAACGAGATGAGAGGAATCAGCGCCAGTGACACCCACCTGTCGATCGGGGCGCTTACAACACTGAGTGAATGCAGAAAGAACTCCCTAATTAAAAGTGCGCTTGGTTGTTTCAGCGAAGCTGCTTCCGCTGTTGCTGCACCCGGAATCCGCAGCCGGGCCACGCTTGGCGGCAACATCGCGAGTAAAATCGGGGATTTGCTTCCCCTCCTGCTTGTGCTTGATGCTGAGCTTATCGTGTACCAAAAGGAGCTGATGAGGCTACCGCTTGGCGATTGGCTCATAGATGAAGACTTTGAAACTGCCATCGTTACGCGTGTCATCATCCCTCGTGCGGAGGGAGAGCGAGTGTTTTACCGCAAGCTTGGGAGGCGCCAGGCTTTTACTGGAGCTGTTGCGGTTATAGCTGGACGTTTTTTGAAAGACGGCGGCATTAGCCTCGCCGCTGGCCATGCCGATATTACACCGGAAAGATTAATGGAAAGCGAAGCGATATGGATGGCGTCAGGGTGGAATCCGCACGAGCTTTACGAAACGCTTATCCGTGAGCTGCCGTTTGCCGCAGATGCTTTTATGTCAGCGGCATACAGAAAAAAAGCCGCTGCCAACGTCATCATGGCAGAGCTGATGGCTGAGGGAGGGGAATAAATGATGATCAACAAACCGTCAAGAATCAGGCCGGATGGAAGAGGAAAGGTCACAGGGGAACTGAAATATATGACCGATCTCAGCTTTCCAGGAATGCTGTATGGCAAAGTGCTGAGAAGCGCTTATCCTCATGCGGAGATCGTGTCGATTTGCACCATGAAAGCTGAAGAAATGGAAGGTGTGCGGGCAGTTGTCACTCATAAAGACGTTCCCGGTTTAAACCGATTTGGCATTGTCATCCCTGATCAGCCGGTTTTATGTACGGATAGGGTACGGTACGTCGGAGATGCGGTCGCCGCAGTTGCTGCGGAAACGGAGGAAATCGCGGAAGCGGCGCTGGAGCTGATTCGTATTGAGTATAAAGAACTGGAGGTCATTGATTCACCAGAAAAAGCGCTTCGGCCGGACGCGCAAAAACTGCACGAGGACGGGAATATCCTGCATCGCGCATGTTTTTCACACGGCGATGTTGAAGAAGGATTTCAAGCATCTGGCACGATCCTTGAAGAAACCTACGAGCTGCCGCGGCAGATGCATACGTATATGGAAACGGAAGGAGGCGTAGCCGTTCCTGAAGACAATGGTGGCTTTACGATGTATGCAGGAACGCAGCATGGCTATAAAGACCGTTTCCAGCTTGCCCGTATTTTTGACATTTCTGAAGAAAAGATCAGGGTTGTGTCGAGTCCGATGGGCGGCTCGTTCGGCGGGAAGGATGAGCTGAATATCCAGCCGTATGCCGCTCTTTTAGCACTGAAAAGCGGACTTCCCGTCAAAATTCATCAGACCAGAAAGGAATCTGTACGTTCTGGCATTAAACGCCATCCGATGAAGATTACGATAAAAACGGGTGCGGATCATGCGGGGAAACTTTTGGCTCATGATGTGAAAATTGTGGCGGACACAGGCGCTTACGCTACACTCGGACCGGCTGTTCTTGACTTTTCTGTCGAGCACGCCGCGGGGCCTTACCGTATTCCAAATATCCGGACTGAAGGGATATCTGTGTTTACGAACAACGGGGTGGCGGGTGAATTTCGGGGCTTTGGCGGCAACCAAATCACATTTGCCCTCGAAACCCATCTAGATCGTCTCAGCGGCATGCTCGGCATCGGCCCGCTGGAGCTGAGAAGAAAAAATATCAGAAAACCGCATGACTTGGGGCCGCTTGAGCACCGGATTGCACCGACTGACGGAGCGGCGCAGGTGTTGAATGCCATTTCTGAATCTCCCATTCTTACAAGAAAACACCAGAACTCCGGGTGTATACGGAGAGGCACGGGAGCGGCAATCACAATGCACGGCGGCGGGCTGGGGTATGGACGAATGGATGCGGCAGGAGGCCGTTTGTCCCTTTCAAGTGACGGCAAAATTACGGCTTCGTTCGGATTTGAAGAATGCGGACAGGGTATTATAGCAGCAATCGAACATATTGTCACCGAGGAGCTGGGCTGTGCTGCGGAGGATATTTCCATTGTCATTGGGGATACCGCAATAGTACCAAAATCAGGCTCATCCACAGCATCCCGCGGCACAAGCATGGTATGGCACGCGATCCGGCGTTTGAAGAAGCCGTTTCTTTCTCAGCTGAAAAAACGGGCGGCAGAATGGAGCGGCTGTTCAGCGGAAAACCTTATTCTTGGTGCCGAGGGCTTGCGTGACCAAAACTCAAAGAAGCTCGTGGTGACGTATATAGAGCTGGCTGAAGAAGGCCCTTTGGTAGAGGAAACAGCATTCGATTTTCCGACAACGCCTGATCCTGTGGTAGGCGGCCATTTTCTCTACTCATTTGGCGCGGCGGCTGTTGAGGTGGAGGTTGATCTATTAACAGGCGATGTCAAATTGATAGATTGTGAGCACGCTATTGCGGCAGGGCCGGTTGTCAGTCCGCAGGGCTATCGAGGGCAAATCGAAGGCGGCGCTGTTATGGCACTCGGCTATACGCTGATGGAGGAGGCTAAAATGACGGACGGCCGTTATGCGGCGGAAAATCTCGATCAGTATATCATTCCCGGCGTGAAGGATGTTCCCGAAATGAAGCTGACTGCGTTAGAAGAGCTGATGGAAGGCGATTCCCACGGCCCGCGCGGTGTAGGCGAAATCGGAACGATTGCCATCACCCCAGCGATTGTAAAGGCAGTGCACGATGCGGTCGGATGCTGGATAAACAAGCTGCCGATTTCAAGAGAAGAGCTGCTTGACGAGATAGACAGAAAGGGGATGAAGCAATGGACGTAAAAGAAGCTGGACCATTTCCTGTAAAAAAGGAACAGTTCCGAATGACCGTGAATGGGCAGGAGCGGGAGGTTGCAGCCGTTCCTACGACACGTCTGAGTGACCTGCTTAGAATGGAATTTCAGCTGACCGGGACAAAGGTGTCCTGCGGAATCGGCCGCTGCGGAGCGTGCTCCATCCTAATCGACGGAAAGCTGGCCAATGCGTGCATGACCATGGCTTATCAAGTGGACGGCCATTCCATTACAACCATCGAGGGACTTCAAAAAGAAGAACTGGATATCTGCCAAACCGCTTTCCTGGAAGAAGGGGGCTTCCAATGCGGCTACTGTACCCCTGGCATGACGATTGCCCTCAAAGCGCTGTTCGAGGAAAACCCGCATCCCACAGATGAAGAAATAGAAGAAGGGCTGGCGGGGAATTTGTGCCGCTGCACCGGGTATGGCGGGATTATGCGGTCTGCTTGCAGGATTAGAAAAGAGTTGAGCTGCGGGAAAAGGGAGTCCGGTTTTTAAAAGCCGGGCTTATTAGTCTAATCAATTTATTTTCGAATTGTCATATATGTAAAGAGCAGCCGAAGGATCAATTGCCGGTCTCTTGCTGGAGCGTTGTGGACTCACCCAGTGGGAACAAAGATTTTCAAAGCGGTTATATTAGGGTGAACACTGTGGATATTTTAAAGATGCAGATTTGTAGCAAATGTTTATATTTCTCTGATTAAGAAACATTTGTCAGATAAACGAGCAAAACGCCATAAAAATTTTTTATGGCGTCTATCGAACAGGGAGGTGCTCATAAAACGGAGGTGCTAGGCAAAGTTAAAGCTTAAAAACCACCAAAGAAAGAAGTACCAACAATGATTAACAAAATGAATAGCACCACGATTAAAGCGAAGGAGCTACCATAACCATTAGAGTAACCCATATTGCCACCTCCTTTAGTGAGGATAGTATAAGATATGCCAAACGATCATTTTCGACATAGATTTAAGTCTAAAAAAGAGAAAATGAATATTTTGTCTAAAAGTGTAAGAGAGAACGCATAATCAATCACTATCTCAAATGCTGCTGCACCCCAGGAATGACGATTGCTCTCAAAACGCTGTTTTTAGAAAACCCGCACCCTACAGGTGAAGCATAGAAGAAAGGTTGCAGGCAATTTGAGCGGGTATACCGGGATTATTTATGCGGTCAGCTTGCAGGACTAGAAGAATAGAATGGTAGAAAAAGGGAGTCCAACTTTTAAAAGCCGTACGTAAAAATTGATTTCTCATACTGTTAGACGATCGAGAGGGTATTCCCTTATTTCTTTCTCGACTATTATGGAGTTATTGAATCATTATAGAAGTTAGTGAAAGGTATACATATCGTATAAGAGTTGTTGGATAGCACTGTAAAAACTTATGGGTCATATAAATCGGAAAACTCTGTAATATAATGAATAAAAGGGAGCGTTGCTCCCTTTTAGGGTTACTATAAGATTTTTCTGGGCAATAGTAATGTCCATCTCAAGTTTATAGCTTCGTCAGGGTAAATCGTAGGAACAATGTTTCCTCTTTTGCTTTTATTTCCATCAAGAATAAACCAATTTTTCATCTTTTAACCACCTTTCAGAAGGTGAGTTCAAACTCAACTTCTTCCTCTTAAATATTATGTCCAAGAAATACTATAGATCCACGTTCCCTTTCCGGTTACATCATGAAATTCTCCTAATCTCGTCTCTTTAAAAAGTATAGAATCATCTATTTTGACTCCTTTTAATGCATCTTATTGGTAACTCGCCTCAAATTAGAATTGCTATTTGAATTTTCTGAACATACTTCGGACGGTAATAGTTGGGCTGTAACACAATAATATATGATCAATGAACTTGTAGAAGAATTGTATATTTTGTGGAAAATACAGAATCCTCTGGAATAATGGTGTTTAAAAATGATAGAGTATACATATTCAAGTATTTTACATACTTGTAAAATTATATTAAAAATCGAAAGGGTGTTAGAGTCATGAAGAAATTTTTAGGTTCTGTAGTAATTGGTTGTGCAGTTTTATTCAGTTCATTTATGGTGCATCAAGAGTCAGCTTCGGCAGCTTCACAAGTGGAGACTATTCTCCAAAAATCACAAACTTCAAACTCTACGAAGAGAATTAAAGTTAAAGCAGGTCAAAATTTACAAGTTCGTGTTTTCCCTTTCAACAATAAAACGATTAAGTTGACTGTATTCAAAAACGGTAAAGCTTGGACCAGTAACCTAACCAGTTCTCCATCCATCTATGACTATACTTATAAAAATCCTGGTGCGGCAGAATATTCACTAAGGTTATATTGTGGGAAAAATGGCGGTCAAAAAGGTTGTTATGGTCAAGGCCTACTTACTGTGAGATAATGCAAAGTAAAAGACGCCAATAGCTTGGCGTCTTAATATTAACTTTGAAATAAAGTCGTAAGGTTTGAAAACCATATGTTTATCCATATCATTTTATTGGTGTATAAGAGTACGCCGATAATAACAAGTAAACCTCCACCTATCTTTAGTAGCAGGTTTGAATATTTGAGAAACACTCTTGCCTTTCCGATGAAAAATGCCATTAGAAAGAAAGGGATGGCAAAACCTAACGAATATCCGGTTACGTTAATAAAAGTATCTATCGTGTTTGGGTTGTTAAAGTTTGCGTACATGATCGTTCCGAAAATCGGGCCAATACATGGAGTCCATCCTGCTGCAAAAATGATGCCAACTAATATTGAATTTAATACGCCAATTTTGCCTCTTCGAAAAGTAAATCTTTTTTCCTGCATCATGAATTTTGGTTGAAAAATGCCTAGTAAAAAAAACCCCATTGTACACACAAAAATTCCGCCAAGCATTCTAATAAGATCTTTGTACTCGGTGAAAAATCTTCCAATTGAACTAGCAGAGAATCCTAATATGTAAAAAATGATTGAAAATCCTAATAAAAATGATGCTGCATGAATAGCAATATTTTTATTAAGTGTTTTAGAATTTCTATTTTTTAACTCATTGACAGAAACCCCTGTAATATAAGATATGAATGAGGGGTATAAAGGGAGACAGCAGGGTGAGATAAATGATAATAACCCTCCACCAAAAGCTAACCATACAGTCACATTTTCCATTGAATCAGCTCCTATTTAATAAAATTATAGAGGTGAGGACATGAAAAAAAGAAAAAGATTATTGCTTAGAATGTTAATTTTGTTTCTCCTTTTTACGGCAATTGGATTTGCACTGTATCAAAACTTATTTGCAGCAAACAGCGAGGAAGCCGTACAAGTCAACAAGCCGGCGGCAAACTTTAAACTAGCTCAATTTAATGGAGAACCCATTGAATTAAAACAACTTAAAGGAAAGGCTGTACTTGTTAATTTTTGGGGATCGTGGTGTGAACCGTGCAAAAATGAAATGCCTGCCATGCAAGATGCATATAATCATTATAAGAAAGATAAGTTTGAAATAGTTGCAATTAATGTTCAAGAATCTGACATTACTGTGAAAAATTTTATAAAAAGTTACGACTTATCATTTCCGATTGCTTTAGACAAGCAAGGGGAAGTGTACCGATCATGGGAAATTTTTAATCTTCCAACGTCCGTCTTTATAAATCCTAATGGAACCATAGAAAGGACCTATGAGGGTGAAATGAAAATGAAACAATTAGACCAGTGGATAAGAGATATATTACCTAATAAATCTTAGTAACTCAAAAAACCCCTTAAAGGGGTTTAGTATTAATTAATTTTAGCAGTCAAAACTCTATATGTCCCACTACCATAAAGGCCAATAACTACTCTTGTAGTATATTCAAAAGGGGTATATTTCAACGCTTTAAATGTCCCGGAACTCCTAATCTCCCAAACACTAGGATCTAATTTAGAAACTGATGTTGAGTGAGATTTTGAGTAAAGTGGTCCGGTTAAATAGACATCGTAACTGTTTCCTTTAATTTTACCTTTTTCATAAGTGAATTTACCACTAACAGAGTGCTTAAATCCTGCCCCTGGAAAGGTATTTGCGATGTAGCCAGAATATGATTTCTGTTGTACTGCTTTGATGGAGCCTTCACCGGATGTCTTAGTATTGACACCTAGTTCAATTCCGTCACCCTGTACATTCAGTGCTTTTTTGACTACAACATTTGTTTTGCCAGATGCAAGTTGCTTGTTTACTTCTTTTTTAGCCTCACTAAGAGCTTGATTTGCCTTATGAATAGTGAATGTATTTTCAGTGTAAGCGGGTTCTTTTGGTGTCTGGGCATTAACGTCAACAGGGCTAAGGGCTAATGATAATGCAGTAACCGGAAGCAAAAGGGACGAGAACAAAACTTTTTTACTTAATGATCCAAAACGCATATTGCTCAACTCCTCTTCACGTGATAAAGTACAATACAATGGTACCATTACATATAATGGGTTGTCTACTATAATATGGTAATATTTATAAAAAGGAGGAATGAAGTTGTTGAGCATCATTTTTGCAGTTGTTACTTTATTCATCATCTTTTATCTAATCAATTATATTGGACAGAAGCTAGTGAAAACGACAATAAACCAAACATTTCTACTGTCGCTTTCTATAATAGAGGCAGTTATCGTGTTAGGTTTGTTTTATTACAGGCCATTCTTTCTTTAAGCTATAACAGCTGTTGCGTGTTTATGGAATCTGCCGCAAATTAATTTGCGGTTTTTTTGCGGACATACATATTATCGGAAATGTTAGGATATTACATAAAATGGTATATGAGGAGGGATCTTGTGAATCCGGTATTGCCATCATCAAAAGTTGACGTAAAGATCAATGAATGGTATAAAATGATTCGTCAATAGTATTTACTAATTTACTTCTCTCTCATGAAATTCCGGCATCAGCTCTTGCTAGATTATTTGGAACCAGTTACAACACGAATTAGGCCAACTATTGATGAACTGCTTGAAAAAATAGAGGCATCAAATAAAGGCATATCTGGTCTTTTGTCGTATTATTCTCTGTTTTTCCGAGGGATGTATGAGTTTGATCAAAAGCAATATATGAAAGCCATCTACTATTATAGAGAAGCGGAGAAACAGCTTATAGCATGATCCATATTGCTTCTGACCGTTTTCAAACGTAAAAAAGTGTGTTCATAATTCTTGGGCTGTCATTGACTTTAGTGGATGTGGTTTCATAGTTAACTTACCAGAGAACCAAACCCAAAACACATTTCATATTGCTTCAGATCGTCTTCAAACCTGAAGAAAGATTACTCCTATAATCCCTTCTAACGCGGAGGGTCTTTTTTATGTCTCAAAAACGATTGAACCTAATACGATGTTTATATTTCCCTGGTTCAGAACCTTTGTCAGCACATCGTTAGTTAATAACATAGCAAAACGCCATAAAGACTTCTTATGGCGTCTAGCCCGAACAGGGAGGTGTTTATAACATACTGTTAAATTGGAACGCCTTCTGGATAACCTCCAAAGAAAGATGCTCCAACAATGATTAATAGAATGAATAGCACTACAATCAAAGCAAAGGAGCTACCATAACCGTTAGAGTAACCCATATTGCCACCTCCTTCAGTGAGGATAGTATAAGATATGGCTAACGATCATTTTCGACATAGATTTAAGTCTAAATAAGAAAAAATGAATATTTTGTTTAAAGGCTAGACAGAATACGCATAATCAAAAACTATTAAACAGTTAGGATAAAGCTTAACAGAAATCAAACATGTAGTATGACTCATACTGCTTCTTACTGTTTTCAAACCAGGAACCTTCTCAAGTAGAGAAGGTTTTTATTTATGCAGTATTGCCAGCCGCCTAAACATATTAAAGCCCGCCTCACCGGCGAGCTTCCTCCTTAACTCCCCCTATACACCTGATAACCAAAAGGCGACAGCAAAAGCGGGATATGATAATTCGCATCTGGATTTGCAAGCTGAAAACGGACGGTGACAATGGTTAAAAACGGCTTATCGGGCGTGTTCACTTTTTGACTCGCAAAATAGTCTCCTGCATGAAATTCCATCACATACTCTCCAGACACCAGCTCTTCCCCTGCCAGCAACGGAGCATCGACTCGGCCGTCATTGTTGGTGAATGTCTCTTTAACAAGGATGACCTCTTCCCCCAGCCGCTTCAATTCAATTTTTACGTTCGCCGCGGGTTTGCCGCAGGTTAAATCTAAGATATGGGTTGTCAGCTTTCCCATCAGGCCTTCAGGCTCCCTAATGCTTCAGCGGCTTTTTGTTTTTCTTTCTCGGCGTCTTCTCTTGTCACGGTAAAGCGCTGGAAACCGAATGGCGGGCGCGGTTCGGTGTAGACTTTTCCTTTGGACCCTGGGATCTCTTCAACGACTGTATCCCATGTGTGGTTTTGAGATTGGAAGCTGACATCAGTGAGCTGCGGGAATCTCGTTAATATTCTGCAGCCGATATGATGGATTAAATTTTGAATTGAAGGGGTTTCGAGTTCGTGAAAAACGGTGCTCGCCAAGTCACGAACTTGCTCAGCCGCGACGTAGCGGGCGGGATCGGTAGCACGTGCGTCATCTGTGTTTTCATACTGCCAGCTGATGTTTAAATAGACAAACAGCGGGCGGTTGCCGTCCTCCGGGAGCGTCGTATATTCGTCCCGGATAAAGCCAACGAAGGAGTTGCCGCTCACCTTGAGGAGCTGAAGATCCATGATTTCGCTGTACTGCTCTTTGATCGTTATTGTATCCCCGGTTCGTTCCGCTTTCAGCACAGACCGGGCGCGTTCATTGCGTGATCTTCTAAAGACGAGGTGGCTTGTGCCGAGTTCTTGCTCCTCGTATGCAGGCATCGCCTCAAACGGAATGTCTTCGCCTGTCAAAGTGATCGTGTCCATATGAGAATAGGTATCTAAAAATCGGTGAGCCACATAGTGTAAGAATCCCTCGGTTGTCGTCCCTTCATAGGAAGCGAGATGGCGCTGAATAAAGTTTTTCATTGAGTCTGTAGCCACGACGAGTGTATTATCTCCGTCTATAAATGATGGCAGAAAGGCATCTCCGCCAATTTCGCATGTCACATCAATGCCGACAACAGTATTGTCTCTCCCTGTAAAAGAAGACTCTGGGATTTGCCGTACTCCTGTGAGCGGCTTTAAAAACGTTCGGTATGCAAATACATTTCCTTTGCCATAAGACATGGTTCTTTTCATTTGCGTCTCTCCTTTTTCAGTTATGATGTCCACCAGCCGAAAACGGGCGATGCGGTAAATTTCTTCAAGAGCCTGCTGGAACTCCGTTTCTCGTTCGTTCTCAAGCCTTTCCAGCAGGGCTTGGTGAATGTCCTGTTTCGTCTTTCCCTTTACCGCTAAAATAAAAGGAAAGCCGAAGCGTTCATAATAGTGCTCATTCAGCTTGAGAAATTCCTCGTATTCCTCTTGTTCAAGTTTGCTGAGCCCCGCGTTTTGCTGCTCTCTTACTGAGGTAACGCTCATTGTTTTCTTTGTTCCGAGTCGGGGGTGCTTGTTGATTAAATCAAGCTGTGTCCGGCGGTCCGCGGCTTTTACAATGCCGGCCATTTTGTGGTGAAGGTCAGAAAGGGAAGAAAACGGGCGCAATGCCGCGGCTTTCTCCGCAATACATGAAGAATGTTCAAAAATAGATCCAAGCGTGTCTGTCAGTGTTTGTATGTCCATTTGGTTCAGGTCATCCATTGTGAACATGGGCATCTTCCTTTACGTTTTTATTTCAGCGCCATTAGACTGTTTGGTTTGAAAAAAAGCGTGCAGTGCAATTGCCGTCAAACTGCCGATCACAATTCCGCTTTCAGCCAAGACTGTGGCCGAGCCCGGGAGAGATGAAAACAACGCGGGAACTGTTGTGGCGCCGAGCCCTAAGCTGACGGAAGAGGCGATAATCAGTAGGTTGCCTTGCGAATCGAAATCAACGCTGGAAAGCATTTTGATCCCGTAAGAAATGACCATGCCGAACATGACAATCATCGCGCCGCCGAGAACTGGGGTTGGAATCACTGTTGTCAATGCTGCGGCTTTTGGAACCAGTCCGATCGCCATGAGCATGATTCCTGTGATGGCGATGACATTGACACTTTTCATTTTTGAAAGCTGAACGATACCGACATTTTGCGAGAAGGCTGTATAGGGAAACGCATTAAATAAGCCGCCAAGCACAATCGCAAGCCCTTCCGCCCGGTAGCCTTTTTCCAGATCCTTCTCCGACAGCCTGCGGTTTGTGATATCGGCCAGAGCAAAGTAAACACCTGTCGATTCAACCAGGCTGACAATGGCAACGAGGAGCATCGTAACAACAGCCGGCAGCTCAAAGGTTGGCGGGCCAAAATAAAACAGAGACGGAACATGAAGCCAGGACGCCTCTATGACGTCGGAAAAATCGACTTTTCCCATAAAGAATGCAGCCGCTGTTCCTGCGATAAGGCCGAGCAAAATCGCAATGGAGCGTATAAAGCCTTTAAAGAAATAAAGTAGCAATAAGATAAAAGCTGTGACGCCAAACCCGAGGAGTACGTTGTCCAGTGAGCCGAAGTCTTTGCTTCCTTCACCGCCGGCCAGGTTATTCATTGCCGTCGGAATCAGGCTGATGCCGATGATCATGACGACTGAACCGGTCACGACAGGCGGAAAAAAACGGACAAGCTTTCCGAAGAAGCCCGCGGCTAAGACGACAATCAGCCCTGCGGCGATAATGGCGCCATATATCGCTGAGACACCGTATGTGCTGCCGATGGAAATCATCGGGCCGACCGCGGTAAACGTACATCCGAGCACAACAGGGAGGCCGATGCCGAAGTATCGGTTTTTCCACAGCTGCAAAAGAGTCGCGGCCCCGCACATGAACAAATCGATCGCAATTAAATACGTCAGCTGCCCCGGATTCAGCCCGATCGCCGCTCCGACGATCAGCGGAACGAGAATTGCTCCCGCATACATGGCGAGCATGTGCTGAAGTCCGAGCATCATCAGCTGAAAGACATTGTGCTGTTCCTTCATTTTTTTTACACCTCTTTTTCTAATGCGAGTGTATGGTCTAATACCGGAAGTTCAGTTTTCTGAGCGGTTGTTTCTTTTTTGCCGCGCAAACTGAAAAATAGATTCAAAAAGATGGCGGTCAGGCTTCCGGTGATGGTTCCGTCACTAACCAGAATCCGGATCGGAGCGGGGAATTCAGCGAAAATCCCGGGCACCGTGCTTGCGCCGATGCCGAGTGCGATTGAGCATGCGATGGTCAGCAGGTGATATTGATTTTTGAGATCCGCTGTGCTGAGCATTTTGACGCCTGACGCAATCACCATGCCGAACATGACTACGGTCGCGCCGCCAAGCACAGCCGCAGGAACGGCAGAAGCAAGGGCTGCAATCTTCGGAACCAGTCCGAGACAGACAAGGATACAGCCGGCGGTAACGACGATGTTTCTTGTTTTCACTTTCGTCAGCTGTAGTAAGCCGGCGTTTTGCGCAAAGGTGTTATAGGGGAAGGCGTTGAACAGTCCACCGATAAGAATGGCGATTCCTTCCGCTCGATAGCCTTTGACAAGGTCTTTTTCGGTTAAAGGTCTGCCGCATATTTTTCCGATTGCGTAGAAAACGCCGGTTGATTCGACAATAATGACGATTCCGACGATCAGCATCGTTAAGATCGGGCCGATTTCAAATGAAGGGGCTCCGAAGTAAAACAGCTTCGGTACTTGAAAGAGCGGGGCTTCAGTGACAGCAGAAAAGCTGACCTTGCCCATGATGGCTGCTGCCGCTGTCCCGGCAGCGATTCCAACCAGAACGGACAGCGTTCGGGCAAACCCTTTGAGAAAGCGGTTAAGGACTAAGATCAGGACAAGGACGCCGACAGAGAGAAGAAGGTTTTCGAGCGAACCGTATTCGGGGTTGGCGCTGCCGTTTATTTTTTCGCCGCCAGCCATATTTTTCACACCTGTCGGAACAAGTGAAAGGCCGATTAAGGTGACAACGGTACCTGTTACGACAGGAGGGAATAACACGGTCAGCTTGCCGAAAAAACGTGCAAACAGAAAGATAAATAACCCTGTCACGATGATTGAACCGTAAATCGCGTGAACGCCGTAGTTCGCGCCGATTGCGATCATCGGGGTGACGGCCACGAATGAACTGCCGAGCATGACGGGAAGCCCGATGCCGATGAATGCTCCGCGCAAGGTTTGCAAAAGCGTCGCCACACCGCACGTTAACAGGTCAATCGCCAACAGGTAAGACAGCTGTTCAGATGTTAGATTCAGCGCCCTGCCGACAAGCAGGGGCACTAAAATCGCACCTGCATACATGGCCAGCACATGCTGAAGGCCAAGAGTGAACACCGCGAACGATTTTTGTTTCACCATAGTCCCTCCTTTTATATGTGAACTTTAGTAACATGATAGCGTGCCGATTGCCGGGTGTCATTGGATACTGTAGCCGAAAAAGACAGGTGTTATTGATGAAAGTGACGAAAAACGATTCAGTTTGTAAGAAAATGTGACAAACATTAGCTGATCAGCCGCTGCATCCGTAAGGCAAGCCGCAAACGCATCGTCGTCTCAGGATCTTTTAAGCTTTTGCCCAGCAGCTCCTCACATTTTTCAAGGCGGTAGATGACGGTATTGCGATGAACGTACAGACGCTTTGCCGTCTCGGAAATTTGGCAGTGTGTCTCTAAATAGACGGACAGCGTATGAAGCAGGCTTTGATCCTCCTGCTGTTTTTCAGCGAGGCTTTGAAGCGTGGAGTTGTAAAATTTCTTCAAATCCTCAACCGGGAGAAGGCGGAGAAGCTCAGGCACATCTTTGGCATGATACACCTGAATAAACTCCGTGCTTCTTGACAAATGCCCTGATTGCAGAGCGTCTGAAGCTTCGGTGAACGCGTCGGGAACGTCAATGAGCTTTTGGCATATGTTGCTGATGCCAAAGGACACAGTCCGTTTAAATTGAGCTCTGACCTGTGTTTGAAACTGCTCTAAAAAGCTGATCACCGAGGCGTGCATTTCACTCCAGCTGTCTGTCGCCTCGATCAGAATAATGCCGACATTTCCTTTAATAAAGAGGTGGGGCGGAAACGGGAAGGCCGATAATTCGCCTTCAAGAAATTCGAATACGCCATCGGAGGCGAGCTGATTTTCTGTAAAGCTGATCGATTCGTCATTCCGGTCGAGTTTTCCCGCAATGCACATGTATTTTTGATCCCAGCGCAGCTTAAATTCCTTTGCCCGGTTTTTGATTTCGTCGTCTGAAGAAAATGAGCGCTCAATAAAATTGCTGAAAAACTCATTGCGCGCCCGCCGGCCGAATTGCTTCAGCGCATTTTCCTTCAGCAGTTCAAAGGAAATGACGTTTGCAGCTTGTTCAATGGTGAGAATCAATCCTTTGTCTCCGGCCTGCACCATGTCGGGTATCAGCAGGTAGCCGCAGTTTTTTTCGTGATTATAAATAGGAAGGACAGAATACGTTTTTCGATCTGAGAACGTAGAGAAACAAGTGAAAAACGGCCCGGATACGGTATTCAGGGTGCCTTTCAGCTTTTCGGTCTCAAATGAAATCTGATGGGACGCAGAAAGCATTTTGGCATGCTGGTCAAGAAGCAGCACGGGAAGCTGAAGGAGGTCTGACACCTTTTTGAGGAGAGATTGCAGCCCCTTGCCGCTCATAATGTGGTTTGTGAATTTTTTGTGCGCGTAAATGGCTTGCTGCAGCTCGTTAGAACGCATATCGAGAATGTGGCTGAGTGTTGCATTCACAATATCGCCGAGGCGGATGTGTTCTGGAAGCTCGATGATCGGAAACGCGTATGAATCGGCCAGCTCGATGATTTCTTTCGGGATATCCTCCAGGTAGCGCTTTGTTTTAATGCCGAGGCCCGCGCAGCCGCGTTTTGCCATTTGCCGAATCAGCTCAGATAACTGGTGCGGGTGATCCTTCAGGTGATACGCGGTGGTGACGAGCAATTCATTCTTATGCAGAAAGTCTGCGATATCCGGAGCGTCCATCATATTGACATGCTGAACCTCTCTTTCTCCTCCTGCTTTTCCTGCGATTAAATTGGCGTTTTCATAAGCCGGTATTTTCATCACATCAAAAATATTCATAGCGCATTCTCCTTTTCTATAAAAAACATTGGTTAAGATGAATAATTTTCAATAGGAATTCTAGCGGTTTTGCTAATGTAATACGATCATAGTAGCAGTAAACTGTTGAAAATAGAACTGGTTGTGTTACATAAACTGACATGAAAAATCGTCAACCTTACATGGGAGGATCAATATGGCTTACGATATGGTGATAAAAGGTGCGAAGGCAGTTACGCCAGATGGCGTTAAAGAAGCTGATATTGCAGTTCAAAACGGTGTCATTACCGAGATTGGTTCAGACATTGAAGCGAGCGGGGCAGCAATGATCCAGGCAGAAGGCCAATATGTGTTTCCAGGTGCGATAGACTGCCATGTTCATTTCAATGAACCGGGCAGAGAGGACTGGGAGGGGTTTGAAACAGGTTCGCAAATGATGGCAGCAGGCGGCTGCACCACCTATTTTGATATGCCGCTCAATTGCATTCCATCAACCGTGACGGCAGAGCATCTTCTCGCAAAAGCCGAACTCGGCAGGCGAAAATCAGCTGTGGATTTTGCACTATGGGGCGGGCTTGTGCCAGGTCATATCGATGACATCCGCCCAATGGCTGAAGCGGGGGCGATCGGGTTTAAAGCGTTTTTATCAAAATCAGGCACAGACGAGTTCCGCTCTGTTGATGAACGTACCTTGCTCAAAGGCATGACAGAAATCGCGGCTGCAGGAAAAATCCTCGCTCTTCATGCGGAGAGCGACGCAATCACAAGTTATCTGCAGATGGTTTTGGCCAATAAAGGAAAAGTGGATGCGGATGCGTACGCCGCCTCCCGTCCGGAGGAAGCCGAAGCTGAAGCGGTGTATCGCACGATCCAGTATGCGAAGGTGACAGGCTGTCCGGTTCATTTTGTCCATATCAGCACGGCGAAAGCGGTCCGGCTGATCAGAGAGGCGAGACAGGAAGGGCTTGATGTTTCGGTTGAAACATGCCCGCATTATGTCTTGTTCAGCCATGACGATTTACGGGAAAAGGGCTCTGTCGCAAAATGTGCGCCCCCGCTCCGGTCACAGCAATCGAAGGAAGCGCTGATCGAGGCGCTCATTGCGGGGCACATTGACATGGTTTCCTCAGACCATTCCCCTTGTCGTCCGTCTTTAAAGCGGGAGGATAATCTGTTTTTATCATGGGGCGGAATCAGCGGCGGACAGTTTACTTTATTAGGAATGCTGGAACTGGCGCTTGAGCATCAAATTCCGTTTGAAACCATCGCTGAATGGACAGCAGCGGCCCCTGCGAGACGATTCGGCCTTCAGCAAAAAGGGCGGCTTGAAGCGGGATGTGATGCGGATTTTGTGCTCGTCAGCATGGAGCCGTACACTGTCACAAAAGAATCGATGTTTTCAAAGCATAAAAAAAGCATTTACGAAGGACATACATTTCCCTGCAGCATTTTGGCCACTTACAGCAAAGGCCGGTGCGTGTACAATGATGGGGAAGAAGTCAGCGAAATTGATGGAGCACTGGTCGTTCCTTCGTAAGCCCGGCGATTTTACCGCCGGGTTTTTTGATTTCCTCCGTTCTTGTTTTTAAAATGAAATCAACGTGGTATCTTTTTTAAAAGGAGGCGGAGGCAATGGAACATATCACATACATACTAAAGCAATCTTGGTTGCGCCATACGAGCTCTAAATGGACGGAAGAATGCCCGGCATGCGGACAATGCGGTGTGACGGCATTGGTGATTCAAGATCAATTCGGCGGCGCCATTTTCAAAACCAAAGTCGGTGAGAGCTGGCATTTTTATAACAGCATCAATGGCGTGATGTACGATTTTACGAGTGAACAGTTTCAGGCGCCGATTGAATATCAGCATATTCCTTCTTCAAGAGAAGAGGCGTTTTTAGATACGAATGAGGAACAATACCAGCATCTTCGTTCAGCATTTTCCCGCCATATGAACAGCATTTCCGAGGAAACCTGAAAACACGTGTGATAAACTGGGAGAGAGGTGAATGATTGTGATTTATATCGGACTGACGGGATGGGGGGATCATGACAGCATCTATCCGCCGAAAACGGCCAGCCAGAAAAAATTGCAGGCCTATTCCTCCCATTTTCCGATCGTTGAATTAGACGCGAGCTTTTACGCAATTCAGCCGGCGCGAAATAATGAAAAGTGGGTGAAGGAAACGCCGGAAACCTTTCAATTTATCGTGAAAGCGTATCAGGGCATGACAGGGCATCAGCGCGGAGAAATCCCCTTTGATTCAAAAGAGGAGATGTTTGACGCGTTTAAGGTGTCTTTAACGCCATATTTACATAGCAATAAGCTTGCCATGGTGCTGTTTCAATTTCCGCCGTGGTTTGACTGCAAGAAGGAGAATGTCGCTTATTTGAGATGGTGCAAGCACCAAATGGGAGATATTCCATGTGCGCTTGAATTCAGAAACCGTTCCTGGTTCTCGCCGCCATTTTATGAGCAGACGCTTTCATTTATGAAAGCGGAAGGCTGGATTCACAGTGTCTGTGATGAACCGCAAATCGGGGAAGGCAGCGTCCCGACTGTGTTGCGCGCGACCGATGAAAACAAAACGCTCGTCAGGTTTCACGGACGCAACAAGCAGGGCTGGATGAAGCCTGACGGCGGGAAAAACTGGCGGGAGGTCAGGTACTTATACCGCTACAATCAACAGGAGCTGGCGGATTGGAAACAGCACCTGAATGAATTGCAGCAGCAATCTAAGGATGTTTTTGTCCTGTTCAACAACAATTCCGGCGGAGACGCCGCGGATAATGGCAAGCAGATGCTTGAACTGCTTGATATCGAGTACAGCGGACTTGCTCCGAGACAGCTCGATTTATTTTAGAAAAGAGGTTTTGATTGATGTCGTTGGTGATTTTGGTCGTACTGGGATTAATCGCAGGTACGGTAGGAAGCCTGATTGGGCTTGGCGGCGGAATTGTGATCGTGCCGTCTCTGATGTTTCTAAGCACAGTGACGCCGCTGTTTCAGGATGTGACGCCGCAGGTCGCAATTGGAACTTCGCTTTTGGTCATTATTTTTACGGGTCTTTCTTCAACTTTGGCTTATATTAAATATAAAACCGTTGATTATAAGAGCGGGCTCATTTTCTTTATTGGTTCAGGTCCCGGCAGCATTATCGGGGCTTACGTGTCAAAGCTGTTCAATTCAAACTCGTTTTCCATTTGGTTTGGCATTTTTATGATTCTTATTTCATTATCCTTAATGCTCAAAGCGAAAGCCCGGCCGATCAACAAAGCGCACAAAGGGATTATTCGGACATTTCAGGATGATGCCGGTGAGCCTTATACGTACTCATATCAGGCGCCTATCGGCATTGCGATTGCCTTTGTTGTCGGCTTTTTAGGGGGGCTTTTCGGAATAGGCGGCGGATCGCTCATGGTTCCGGCGATGATGCTGTTATTCCTGTTCCCGCCGAAGGTTGCGGTGGCAACGTCCATGTTTATTATTTTCCTGTCCTCTATGACAGGGTCTGTTTCACATGTTATTTCCGGGCATGTCAATTGGCTGTATGCCCTCGCACTTGTGCCCGGCGCCTGGTTCGGCGGAAAGCTTGGCGCCGCCATCAACAGAAAAATGCAGACGAAAACGATCGTAATGATCATGCGGATCGTATTGATTTTGATCGGCTGCCAGCTCATTTATGAAGGCATTTTCAGCTGAACGATTAGGGAGAGATAATATGAAGGAGAAGCTCCGCTTATATCATACAAATGATTTGCACAGCCATTTTGAAAACTGGCCGAAAATTGTAGATTATATCGAGCAGAAAAGAAAAGAGCATCAATCAGACAGCGAAGAGACGCTCGTTTTTGATATTGGCGATCATCTTGATCGTTTTCAATTCGTGACAGAGGCGACTTTCGGAAAAGCGAATGTCGATCTCTTAAACCGTCTTCACATTGATGGAGCGGTGATCGGCAATAACGAAGGGATTACGCTTCCGCATGATGAGCTCGCAGCCTTATATGATCATGCTGAATTTCCCGTTATCGTCTCTAATCTATATGACAAAAACGGAAGCCGTCCGTCCTGGGCGGTTCCTTACCATATCAAAACATTGAAAAACGGTATGTCCATTGCTTTTTTAGGTGTAACTGTGCCGTATTATCCCGTTTATGACAAGCTGGGATGGACAGTAACCGATGCTTTTGAAAGCATAAAAGCAACCATTCAGGAAGTGAAAGGGCAGGCTGATATCATCGTTCTGCTGTCACATTTAGGCATTCTAGATGATCAGGCAATGGCTGAAGCGGTACCTGAGATTGATGTAATCCTCGAATCGCACACCCATCATTTGCTTGAAGATGGACAAGTGGTAAACGGCGTGTTGCTTGCCAGCGCCGAGAAATACGGGCATTATGTGGGCTGTGTAGAAATCACGGTGGACAGCATACAGCGAAGCATCATCAGCAAAACAGCGTCTGTGCAAAACATGGCGGAATGGACAGGAGAATCAGCAGAAACAAAAGCGTTTCTCAAAGAAAAAGAACGTGAAGCCGAGGATAAGCTGTCCGATGCTGTTGCGGAGCTTGCGCAAGATGCCGAGGTGAAGTGGTTTGAAGAATCAGAGCTGCCTTTGCTTTTGGCGTACGCGTTAAAGGAATGGTGCGGGACGGACATCAGTATGGTGAATTCCGGTGTCATTCTCGGTCCGCTGAAAGCGGGTCCGGTGACGAAGCTGGATCTGCACCGCATCTGCCCTCATCCGATCAACCCAGTGGCTGTCCGACTGACGGGAGAAGAATTGAAAGAAACCATTGTCCATGCCGCTTCAGAACAAATGGAGCAGCTCCGGATCAAAGGGCTCGGCTTCCGCGGAGAAGTAATGGGAAAAATGGTGTACGCGGGTGTTGCTGTAGAAACGAAACGGCTGGATGACGGAATCACGCATGTCACACGAATCACGCTGAACGGGGAAGAGATTGAAAAACATAAACAATACTCTGTTGCGGTGCTTGACATGTTTACCCTCGGCAGACTGTTTCCGATCATCCGTGACGCCGCAGAAAAAGAATATTTTATGCCGGAGTTTTTGCGGGATCTGCTCGCTTGGAAGCTCGCGCAATAAGAAGGTCAGCCCACAACAAGCTGTGCCCTTCATCATAAAGTGATGAATGAAGGGAGTGGTTGACGTGGTAAATCTGACACCAATCATGATAGAAGGACAGCCTTTTACAGCTGTGACAGTGAAGCTTCCAAAAACGAATTTTATGGCTGTCACAAATGAGCACGGATACATTATGTGCGGCGCGCTTGATGTGGCGCTGCTGAATGAAAAATTAAAGGAGCGGGGCATTGTGGCGGGGCGCGCAGTTGGTGTACGCACCATTGACCAGTTGTTAGACGCACCTTTAGAATCCGTCACGTACGCCGCGGAAGATATCGGCATTCATGCCGGCATGAGCGGCAGAGCAGCGCTTTTGAAAATGGTGAAATAAAAATTTGGCCCGGCTATTACTATGTCCCCTCTTACAAGCATACATTGTGATATGTAAGGGGGGATTTTCTTGCCAAGATATCGCGGCCCTTTTCGCAAGAGAGGACCTTTGCCTTTCCGGTACGTGATGCTTCTGTCAGTTGTCTTTTTTATCCTGTCAACAACAGTCAGCCTTTGGATGATCAATGGCTCGATCAAACCTGTTTTAATGGACATCGGCGAGATGGAAACGAAGCGTATAGCGACAGAGGTGATCCAGGATTCGATTGAGGATTATATGTCTGACAGTGAAAATATGAAAGATATGTTTCAAATGAATTCTGATGAAAACGGAAACTTAACGACAATCGATTTTAATACACAGGTTGTAAATAGTGTCAAAACAAAAGTGACAAAGCAGCTTCAGGCTCATCTAAAAGAGATGGAAACCCACTCCGGACACAGCGGCGCCAGTGAAAATATTATGATCAACATTCCGCTGGGACAGGTAACCGGCAACAGCCTCCTCGGAAACCTAGGGCCGAAAATCCCAGTCCGGTTCAATTTAATCGGTGACGCTTTTACAGATGTCAAAACCAAAATCAAGCCATATGGCATAAATAATGCACTTATTGATATAAGCATCTTTGTCGAAATTAAAGTGAAGGTCATCATTCCATTTGCAAGCAAAACCGCTGTCGTCACAAATAATGTTCCTGTATCGATTAAAGCAGTGCAGGGCGAAGTGCCCCAGTTTTATAACGGAAGCGGCGGCTCAGGTGTCACGCCTTCTGTCCAGCTCCCAAGCAGTAAAGATGAGGACAGTGCCGAATCGAAATCGAAAAATGAAAAAAGCAGCAAATAAGCCGCCCGTTGAAGAGGCGGCTTTTCGTTATTTCTTTTTTTTGTATTCATATCGCTCCCACGCTCTCAAGTGCGGGTATGGATCAAACGACCATTCGGTTTTTCCGTTATCTTTGTACATGCCGTAGTGAAGATGCGGCGGGAACTTTCCAGCTGTTCCCGGCGGGCCGTATCCGGAGCTGCCGACTGATCCGATCACTTGGCCGGGCTCAACGATCTGTCCTGTTTTAATCCCTTTGGCAAACCCATTGAGATGGGCAAAATAATGATACGTATTGTTAATGTCTCTGATGCCGATTCTCCATCCTCCGAAGCGGTTCCAGCCCTTCATTTCAACTATGCCGTAACAGGTAGATTTGACAGGAAGGCCATAATGGGCAAAGATATCCGTGCCTTCATGAATCCGTCTTCCTCCGAAGCCGCGGGCATCTCCCCACGTGCTGCGATAGCTGTAATCGGTTCTGATCGGAAGCGGAAACGCATGCTCGCCCAGATCAATATGGCCGTAAGCTTTAAACAGCTTCATGAATTCAGATATGATCCCGACTGTCTGATCGCGTCGGTAATAATTCCAAAGCCCGATACGGATGTTGTCCTCATCTGTGCCATACGACAGCAAGTATTGGCTGAATGTATACAAAATATCTTCATCATTGCTGACCTCGGCTTTTCCGTCTCCGTCACCATCCATCCCAATCCCATCAAATACTTTGATGCTTAACGGTGCATCGTCTTTCGGATTCGGGTTTTCAGGCCCGCTCCAGATTTCATCCGGTATATAGATGCTGATGATTCCCGCTTTGTCAGGCAGATCTTTTCGGTTACTCCGCACATTTTCCTCGTACTGGTCTACTGCGGCGAGCGCATACCAAGGAATCTGCGTCACAGCCTCGACTTTATGATATAATTCCATCCGTTTCGACAGCACTGGATCTGAAAGCTTTTTTCCAGACGCAGAAGGCTCAAACGCAAACAAAAGGAGAAGAAGAGCGGATAACAAAACTTTCACAAAATAATCTCCTTTCATATTGAATACACATAGTTTGCGGCAAGCCGGCTTAAAAATGTCAGTAATCATCTTCCCTTGTCGAGAAATTTTTCCTATGTTAAAGTGTCTAAAGAAAAGACTTTCTTTAGTTAGAAAAACATTATTTTTGTTGCAGAAATAAAACCTGCACCTTTCTCGTTTTCAGAATGTTTCGTGTCAGAAATTGAGTATATTGGATATTGGAGATGATGGGAATTGGCAAAGAAAGACGAACACCTCAGAAAGCCCGAATGGCTCAAAATCAAATTAAACACAAATGAAAACTATACAGGGCTCAAAAAACTCATGCGTGAAAACAACCTGCATACCGTATGCGAAGAAGCAAAATGTCCGAATATTCATGAATGCTGGGCGGTCAGACGTACAGCTACATTTATGATTTTAGGTTCTGTTTGTACAAGAGCATGCCGTTTCTGTGCTGTCAAAACGGGCCTTCCGACTGAGCTAGATCTGCAAGAGCCGGAACGCGTAGCGGATTCTGTCGCGCTTATGAATCTGAAACACGCGGTCATTACGGCTGTTGCGCGTGACGACCAGAAAGACGGCGGGGCAGGCATTTTTGCGGAAACTGTCCGTGCGATCCGCAGAAAAAGCCCGTTCACAACAATTGAGGTGCTGCCGTCTGATATGGGCGGAAACTATGATAACCTGAAAACCTTGATGGATACACGCCCAGACATCCTGAATCACAATATCGAAACGGTTCGCCGCCTGACGCCAAGAGTCCGCGCGCGTGCGACGTACGACCGTTCGTTGGAATTTTTGCGCCGTGCGAAAGAAATGCAACCTGACATTCCGACAAAATCAAGCATCATGATCGGACTCGGCGAAACGAAGGAAGAAATTATTGAAGTCATGGACGACCTCTTGGCAAACAACGTGGATATTATGGCAATCGGCCAATATCTGCAGCCGACGAAGAAACATTTGAAAGTTCAAAAGTACTATCACCCTGATGAATTTGCAGAATTAAAGGAAATCGCGATGCAAAAAGGCTTCAGCCACTGCGAAGCCGGCCCGCTTGTCCGTTCTTCTTACCATGCGGATGAACAAGTGAACGAAGCATCTAAAAAGCGCCAAGCACAAGCATAATGCCAAAACGCCAGATCATCTGGCGTTTTTGTCATTCCTATCGGTTTTCATGTCCTGTCGGGTTTCTCCGTTGGCATTTTCATTCTCTGAGACGGGGCTTCCTTGCGGGGAGGTTTTCATTTCTTGAATCGTCCCCGACATGATTTCTCTGATATCCCTTGAACCAGAGCCGAGACTGCTGAAATTTTCGATCGACTGCATATGGTTTGGATTATCAGAAATATACACATGATAGTATCGCGGTATTACAGAAGCAGCCGTTTTTTTCACCTGATCGGCGGTCAGCCCGCGGTTTTTAGAATCGGTTTTGTATACGACAAGCGCTTCTTGATCGGTGACCAATGTTGCAGCATCTTGAATATGGGGGAGCTGAACCGTTAAACTTGATATGATGTGAGCGGTTTCTTCCCGGTTCATTACCGGCGTTTTCTGCTGTTCGCCGTCAAATTGTTCTTTTTGATAGCGGACATAGCCAAATTGTTCGTTCTCATCATGCCGGTTAAAAGCCTCGTTGCGGTCAGACACATGAATGGGTCTGGTTTGATTCTGCGCCTGATTTCGGACATTTTGCCCGGCATTGTCCAATCCTGCGCCTCCGCACCCGGATAAAAGCCCGGTCAGCAGGCAGAGGCTGACAGCAGTTCGTTTCATTTGTAAATCCCTCCTCATGTGTAGGGTAGCCAAATCGCATGATTTATTCTTTAGCAATTGATGGGGACGGGGCAATGAATTATGATAGGAATGAGTGAAAAAGAGGTGAGATCATGATTCTTATTCAAAATGCCGAATTTGAATTGGTGCACAATTTTAAAGACGGCTTCAATGAAGAGGCTTTTAAAGCCCGTTACTCCGATATTTTAAATAAATACGATTATATTGTGGGAGACTGGGGATACGGTCAGCTCAGGCTCAAGGGCTTCTTTGACGACCAGAATCAAAAGGCAACCTTCGAAACGAAAATCAGCACATTAGATGAATACATTTACGAATACTGCAATTTCGGCTGTGCGTATTTTGTCTTGAAACGGATCAGAAAATAAACATACACAAAGGGGATGCTGTCATGTATTTTGTTGACAGAAACAAGATCGAGCAAACACTCAGGTTCTATGAGCACCAGCTGGCGCTTTTTAACTCACAAACAGACTGGCAGTTTGAAATCGGGGGACTGGCGCTTCAGCGTATAGGCCATTTGTTAATCGAATGCATCCTGGATACAGGCAATGACATGATTGACGGTTTTATTATGCGGGACCCGGGCAGCTATGATGACATTATGGACATACTTGTTGATGAAAAAGTTGTCACGGAACAAGAGGGAAGTGAGCTCAAGCAATTGATCGCCTACCGCAAAACATTAGTTCAGCAGTACCTGCTCGCTGACAGCGCCGAGCTTTACAGGCTGATCACGGCACATCAGACAGCTCTGCAAGACTTCCCGCAACGGATCAGAAGCTACTTGGAAACAGAGCTTGGCCCTGTTTCTGCGTTTAAATAACAACTGGAAAGCCACAGGAGTGTTGGAAATGAAAACATATAAAGGGTATTTAATTGATTTAGACGGAACGATGTACAATGGCACGGAAAAAATCGAGGAAGCGTGTGAATTTGTCAGAATGCTGAAAGATCGCGGAGTTCCTTATCTTTTCGTGACAAACAACTCTTCGCGCACACCGAAGCAGGTGGCGGACAAGCTCGTGTCTTTTGATATTCCCGCAACAGAAGAGCAGGTCTTCACGACCAGCATGGCGACTGCCCAGCATATCGCTCAGCAGAAAAAAGACGCGTCTGTGTATGTGATCGGGGAAGAAGGAATCCGCCAGGCAATTGAAGAAAATGGCCTGACGTTTGGCGGGGAAAACGCGGATTTTGTCGTTGTCGGTATTGACCGTTCCATTACATACGAAAAATTTGCTGTCGGCTGCCTGGCAATCAGAAATGGTGCCCGCTTTATTTCCACTAATGGAGATATTGCGATCCCGACTGAAAGAGGCCTTCTGCCTGGAAACGGTTCACTGACATCTGTATTAACTGTATCCACAGGCGTACAGCCGGTATTTATCGGCAAGCCGGAATCAATCATTATGGAGCAGGCGATGCGCGTTCTTGGCACGGATGTGTCCGAAACACTCATGGTCGGCGACAACTATGCGACGGACATCATGGCCGGCATTAACGCCGGTATGGATACGCTGCTCGTTCACACAGGCGTAACGAAAAGAGAGCATATGACAGACGATATGGAAAAACCGACTCACGCCATTGACTCTCTGACCGAATGGATTCCATACATTTAAAAAAGGGCGCCCGAAAAGGGTGCCCTTATTCTGTATGCCGCGCGCGGTGTGCGAGCCTGCTTGAGGCCGCGGCGGAAATCGCGCCGACGATGTCATCTAAAAAGGTATGGCATTCGCCGGTTGATTTATCATTTAAATGTTTAAGGATGCCGGGTTTTTCTTTGTCGATGTAACCGTAGTTCGTAAACCCGATTGATCCGTAAATGTTCACGATGGAAAATGCCAGAACTTCATCTACCCCATATAGGCTTTCATCTGTTTCCAGCATCGTTTGCAGCGGCTCAGACAGTTTTTTCTGCTCAGCAAGAATATCCAATTCAATGCCCGTTAAAATCGCATTTTGCACCTCGCGTTTTGCGAGAACGCGATTGACGTTCAACGTGCATTCATCAATGTTTAAATCCGGATGATATTTTTTCTGAAGAAAAAAGACAAGCTCGGCAATGTCTGATACCTCAACGCCGCGCTCCTTCATCCGTGCTCTTGCTTTTGCTTCCATCTGACTGATTTGTTCGTTTTCTGACATCAGCTTCACCCAATCTTTTTTACTAGTTTATACAAAATGTTTGAGATGTTTACGACTTTTTCTTGCGCCTTCGTCGGATTAAAATATGTATTCATAATTCCGGACGTGTATGACTACGATGTGATGAGCCCTAATTCAACAGGCAGGTGATCATTGTGAAAGGTACAATAAAAGAAAAATACGGTATTCACATTAGGCAGCTTTCCATGTACCAGCACACATATCAATGCTTTCAGACGCCGAATTCATTTTTTCTGATTGTCCCCGTTTCCCAATTCTCAGAGACAGAACTGGCAGAGCTTTATTACATGAGTCAGTATTTACAAGAACAAAGTGACCCATACGTTTCGGTTTTTATCTTTACAAAAGAAGGTGAGCTGACGTTTGAACATGAGGGGAAAACGTACGCTCTGCTGAAGGCGGCACCCCCTTTTTCAAACCGTGCGTTCTCCATTGGACAGGAGCTGGCGGAATTTCACCGAAAAGGCAGAGGGTATCCGTATGAAGTGAAGGCAGCCGGAAGAATCGGCCAGTGGAAGGATCTGTGGGGAAAACGCATTGATCAGCTGGAGGTGTTTTGGCAGCGAAAGGTTCATACCCCGCCTCACGAGCCATTCGATAAAAAAATGATCGAATCATTTCCATATTATTTAGGACTGTCAGAAAACGCGATACAATATTTAGTGGACACTGAGCTGGATGACAAGCCTCAAGCCGCCGATTCAGGAACGATATGCCATCAGCGGATGGAAAGGCATACATGGTCACCCGAATCACTGATCAGGATTCCTGCGGATTGGGTATTTGACCACGCCTCACGCGATTTGGCTGAATATATGAGGCATACGTTTTTGCATCATAGACAAGATTTTCATCAGCAGGGTTTTCACTTTTTGCAGGAATACGAGCAAGTTACGCCGCTATCTTCGTTTTCAAAACGTCTTTTATACAGCCGTCTGCTCTTTCCGCTTCATTATTTTGAAATCGTGGAGAGCTACTACATGTCATCAGAATCAGAAAAGCATTATTATGAAGAGCAGCTTGACTTCATTCTTAGTGAGTGCGAACGCTATGAGCAATTTCTAAATACGGCGCAGGAATTCATGAACATGCGGGCGCAGAAACCGTTTGTTCCCCGCGTGAGCTGGCTCGGCAAAGGCGGAAAAATAATTAGAAAATAAAGAATCTTGTCATATCAATGGGTTAAGCGGTTACATTCATAAAATTCAGCCGATTACTGTCTTGTCAAAACAGGAGTGGGCTTATATAATGTTTGTAACTTATATGTCTGTGTTGAGTTAACAATTGTCTTTTTCAAGAGGACAATTAAAAGAAAGGTGGAGTTTTTTTGAAAGCAATTCGTGTAGGGCTTTTAGGTTTAGGTACCGTCGGAAGCGGTGTCGTTAAAATTATTCAAGACCATCAGGATAAGCTGATGCATCAGGTCGGCTGTCCGATTACGATAAAAAAAGTGCTTGTAAAAGATCTAGAGAAAAAGAGAGAAGTAGATTTGCCGAAGGAAGTGCTCACGACAGAAGTGTATGATGTCATCGATGATCCAGATGTTGATGTCGTCATCGAGGTGATCGGCGGAGTTGAGCAGACAAAACAATATTTGGTCGACGCGCTGAGATCGAAAAAGCATGTTGTCACAGCAAACAAGGATTTAATGGCTGTGTACGGTTCCGAGCTGCTTGCTGAAGCGAAGGAAAATGGCTGCGATATCTACTTTGAAGCCAGTGTTGCCGGCGGGATTCCGATTCTGCGCACGTTAGAGGAAGGCCTCTCATCAGACCGGATTACAAAGATGATGGGGATCGTGAACGGAACAACGAACTTTATCTTAACAAAAATGATCAAAGAAAAAAGCCCATATGAGGAAGTGCTCAAAGAAGCGCAAGATCTTGGCTTTGCCGAAGCAGATCCGACTTCAGACGTGGAAGGGCTTGACGCCGCACGGAAAATGGCGATATTGGCGCGCCTCGGCTTCTCGATGAATGTAGATTTGGAAGACGTCAAAGTAAAGGGGATCTCCCAAATTACAGACGAGGACATCAGCTTCAGCAAACGTCTCGGCTATACGATGAAACTGATTGGGATTGCACAGCGTGACGGAAGCAAAATTGAAGTCAGTGTTCAGCCGACACTTCTTCCTGACCACCATCCGCTTTCTGCTGTGCATAATGAGTTTAACGCCGTTTACGTTTACGGAGAGGCTGTCGGTGAGACGATGTTCTACGGGCCTGGAGCCGGGAGCATGCCGACTGCGACATCCGTTGTTTCTGACCTTGTCGCGGTCATGAAAAATATGAGGCTCGGCGTAACCGGCAACAGCTTTGTTGGGCCGCAATATGAGAAAAACATGAAGTCGCCGTCTGACATTTACGCACAGCAATTTTTAAGAATTCATGTAAAAGATGAGGTCGGTTCATTCTCGAAAATTACGTCTGTGTTCTCAGAACGGGGCGTGAGCTTTGAAAAAATCCTTCAGCTGCCGATTAAAGACCATGATGAGTTGGCAGAAATCGTGATTGTGACACACCATACATCAGAAGCTGATTTCAGTGATATCCTGCAAAACCTAAATGATTTGGAAGTCGTTCAAGAAGTCAAAAGCACATATCGTGTAGAAGGGAACGGTTGGAGCTAATGTGGAAAGGTCTTATCCATCAATATAAAGATTTTTTACCTGTAACAGATCAAACACCGGCGCTTACTTTACATGAAGGAAATACACCTCTTATCCATCTGCCGAAGCTGTCTGAGCAGCTCGGAATTGAGCTTCATGTCAAAACAGAAGGTGTCAACCCTACGGGATCATTCAAAGACCGCGGAATGGTTATGGCTGTGGCGAAAGCAAAAGAAGAAGGCAACGATACGATTATGTGCGCGTCAACAGGAAACACGTCCGCTGCTGCGGCTGCTTATGCAGCCCGCGCTAACATGAAATGCATCGTCATCATCCCGAACGGAAAAATTGCGTTTGGAAAACTTGCTCAAGCTGTCATGTATGGAGCCGATATTATAGCAATTGACGGAAACTTTGACGATGCGCTTAAAATTGTCCGTTCCATCTGTGAGAAATCACCGATTGCTCTTGTCAACTCAGTCAACCCTTACCGCCTTGAAGGCCAAAAAACAGCTGCCTTTGAAGTGTGCGAGCAGCTGGGCGAAGCACCGGATGTTTTAGCGATCCCGGTCGGAAACGCAGGCAATATCTCAGCGTATTGGAAGGGCTTCAAGGAATATCATGAGAAAAACGGCACAGGCCTTCCGAAAATGCGCGGATTTGAAGCGGAAGGCTCGGCGGCAATCGTTCGCAATGAAGTAATTGAAAATCCGGAAACAATAGCAACAGCCATTCGTATCGGAAACCCGGCTAGCTGGGACAAAGCTGTAAAGGCAGCTGAGGAATCCAACGGGAAAATTGACGAAGTCACTGATGATGAAATCCTTCACGCGTATCAGCTGATCGCCCGTGAAGAAGGCGTGTTTGCAGAACCGGGATCCTGCGCTTCCATTGCTGGCGTTCTGAAACAGGTGAAATCCGGAGAAATTCCGAAAGGCAGCAAGGTCGTCGCAGTGTTAACAGGAAACGGGCTGAAAGATCCGAATACAGCAGTCGACATTTCAGAAATCAAGCCGGTCACATTGCCGACGAATGAAGACAGCATCCTTGAATATGTAAAAGGAGCGGCCCGTGTATGAACGAAGCCGACATGCTGTTCACTGTCACTGTTCCCGGAAGCACAGCTAACCTAGGCCCCGGCTTCGATTCAGTTGGAATGGCGCTCAGCAGATATTTGAAGCTGACCGTCTTTGAAAGCGACAAGTGGTCTTTTGAAGCTGAAACAGAAACAGTCGCCGGAATTCCGGCGGGTACAGATAATCTGATCTATCAAGTGGCAAAACGGACAGCAGATTTATACGGTAAAGAAATGCCGCCTGTCCATGTGAAAGTGTGGAGCGACATTCCGCTCGCACGCGGCCTTGGCAGCAGCGCCGCGGCGATTGTAGCGGCCGTTGAACTGGCTGATGAATTATGCGGCTTAAAGCTCTCTGAAGCGGACAAGCTGCATGTAGCCAGCCTTGAAGAAGGACACCCGGATAATGCGGGCGCTTCTCTCGTTGGCGGACTTGTCATTGGCCTGCATGAAGATGACGAGACACAAATGATCCGCGTCCCGGATGCTGACATTGATGTTGTCGTTGTCATTCCTTTTTACGAAGTGCTGACAAGAGACGCAAGAGACGTGCTTCCGAAGGAATTTCCATATGCCGATGCCGTAAAGGCAAGTGCCATCAGCAATATCCTCATTGCTGCGATCATGTCTAAGGATTGGCCGCTCGTCGGGAAAATCATGAAGAAGGATATGTTCCACCAGCCATACCGGGCGATGCTTGTGCCTGAGCTGTCCAAAGTAGAACACGTCGCCGAGATGAAGGGCGCATACGGAACGGCTCTCAGCGGGGCAGGCCCGACGATTCTTGTTATGACTGAAAAAGGAAAGGGAGAAAAGCTCAAAGAACAGCTCGCGCTTCATTTCCCTCATTGTGAAGTCGACGCTTTGACCGTTCCGAAAGAGGGAAGTATAATAGAGCGAAATCCTTTATACCAAGTAAAAAGTGTATAGATCATGCCAAGCGTCCCTCAGCATCAGCGGAGGGCGCTTTTTTTCTGCTGGAGATAAAGGAGTTTTTATTTAGAAAAACGAAATAGTTGTTAAAAGGAGGAGATGAACATGAAAAAGCTGATAACCGCAGAAGACATCACAGCGATTGTCTCTGTAACCGATCCTCAATACGCCCCAGATGGCATCCGTGCCGCATATGTCCAGTCACAAGTGAATCAAGAGAAAGATTCGTATACATCAAATATATGGATCTATGAAACGAAAACAGGCAGGTCTGTTCCTTGGACACACGGAGAAAAGCGGTGCACGGACCCAAGATGGTCTCCGGACGGGCGCACGCTTGCCTTTATTTCTGATCGTGAAGGCGATGCAGCACAGCTGTATATCATAAGTGCTGAAGGCGGGGAAGCAAGAAAACTGACTAATATCCCGTATGGCGTGTCAAAGCCAATATGGTCCCCGTATGGCGAGTCGGTGCTTGTCACTGTCAGTTTGGGAGAGGGAGAAAGGATTGATGACCGAGAAAAAACGGAGCCGGACAGTTTTGAACCTGTTGAAGTTCAAGGTCTAGCCTATAAACGGGACGGCAAAGGGCTGACGAGAGGTACGTATGCCCAGCTTGTGCTTGTCAGCGTGAAGTCTGGTAAGGTGAAGCAGCTGACAAATCACAAAGCCGATCATGGCGACCCTGCTTTTTCTCCTGACGGCAAATCGCTTGTTTTCTCAGCTAATTTGACTGAAACGGACGATGCCAGCAAGCCGCACGATGTCTGCATGATGTCGCTGGATACTGGAGATCTCAAGCAGATTACGTCTCATCGCGGCTCATTCGGACCAAGCTCATTTTCACCGGACGGAAGGTATCTTGCTTTGCTTGGACATGAAAAGGAATATCAGAATGCAACGTTCGAAAAGGCGTGGCTCTATGATATCGAACAAGACAACCTTACATGTCTGACTGAAATGCTTGACGTTCATTTAGCGGATGCGCTCATTGGAGATTCACTGATCGGAGGTGCCGAACAGCGCCCGGTTTGGACGAAAGACAGCCAAGGGTTTTATGTCATCGGCACAGATCAAGGCAGTACGGGAATCTATTATATTTCGATTGAAGGCCTTGTGTATCCGATTCGTCTCGAAAAAGAGTACATCAATAGTTTTTCCATTTCACCTGACGAACAACACTTTATTGCCAGTGTGACAAAGCCGGACAGACCGAGCGAGCTTTACAGCCTCCCGCTTGGGCAGGAAGAGAAAAGGCTGACTGGCGCGAATGACAAGTTTGTCGGCGAGCATACGATTTCAATACCTGAAGATATTCAATATGTCACAGAAGACGGCGTGACGGTGAACGGCTGGCTGATGAAGCCTGCACAGGCGGAAGGTGAAACCTCATATCCTCTTATTCTCAACATACACGGCGGTCCGCACATGATGTACGGGCATACATATTTTCATGAATTTCAAGTGCTGGCGGCGAAAGGATACGCAGTGGTTTATGTCAATCCGAGAGGAAGCCACGGTTACGGGCAGGAATTTGTGAATGCCGTCAGAGGAGATTATGGAGGAAAGGATTATGAGGATGTGATGCAGGCTGTGGATGAGGCTATCAAACGAGATCCGCAGATTGATCCTAAGCGGCTCGGTGTCACGGGCGGAAGTTATGGAGGATTTATGACCAACTGGATCGTTGGACAGACGAACCGCTTTAAAGCCGCTGTCACCCAGCGCTCGATTTCAAACTGGATCAGCTTTCATGGCGTCAGTGATATCGGCTATTTCTTTACAGATTGGCAGCTAGAGCATGACATGTTTGCAGACACAGAAAAGCTCTGGGACCGTTCCCCTTTAAAATACGCAGCAAACGTGGAGACACCGCTTTTGATTCTGCATGGCGAGCGAGATGACCGGTGCCCGATCGAGCAGGCGGAGCAGCTATTTATTGCTCTGAAAAAAATGGGCAAGGAAACGATCCTTGTCCGTTTTCCGAAAGCGTCGCACAATTTGTCACGCAGCGGACACCCGGTACAGCGGATCAAGCGCCTGAATTATATAAGCTCATGGTTTGATCAATATCTCTAATAAAAAAGCCAGGCTGATTAACGATCAGCCTGGCTGCTTTATTAAAAGACTTGTTCTACTTCAACGACACCCGGCACTTCTTCAAGAAGAGCGCGTTCAATTCCGGCTTTCAGCGTAATTGTTGAACTTGGGCAGCTGCCGCATGCGCCTAGAAGACGAAGCTTAACGATACCTTCATCTACGTCTACAAGCTCACAGTCACCGCCGTCACGAAGTAAAAACGGACGAAGTTTGTCCAGTACTTCCTGCACCTGTTCTTTCATTTCAACTTCAGTCATGACATTCGCTCCTTTCGTCATCATAAAACCATTATATTCAGTGTAACAATAAAAATCTATTGTTTGGTTTGCAAAGTTGCTTTCCCTATTATAGCACATTAAGACTTGAACACAAAAACGGTTTTTTTCTATAAAAACGTCTTTTGGCTCTGTATACTGAAAGAAAGGACATACATAGGGGGAAGGAGGCGTTTCCAGTGACAAAACCTGTCGTGCTCAGCGTGTACGGGGCAGAAACCGTTTGTGCAAGCTGTGTCAATATGCCGACGGCCAAGGATACATACGAGTGGCTTGAGGCTGCGCTGAAAAGAAAATATCCAAATCAGCCTTTTGCGATGCAATACATCGATATTTATGAGCCGCCTGACAATGAACTTGCAAAAGAGCTTGCGGAAAAAATCAGAAATGACGAGTATTTTTATCCGCTTGTTCTTGTAGAAGACAAAATTGTTGGTGAAGGCAATCCGAAATTAAAAGACGTTTATGAGGAAATGGAGAAGCATGGGTATACAGAAAACCGCTGACATGATCAGCAGTTCCAGCGTGTGGACAAACCCTCGCATTCGTTGTCAAGCCTGTGAGTTGGTGCTCACGAATTAAAACATTCGCTCCGCTCCAATGCTCGCCTTTCCTAGACTTCAAGGGTTTTCAAACACGCTGAAAAGATGAAAACGGCTAAAACTAAAACCGTTTTAGCCGTTTGTAATCATTTAAACCGCTGATAAGATCAGCGGTTCTTCTCTATCATTAACCGTTATGATGTTTGTACATCCACAGCAAGCCGGATTTCAACATGCGCGGAACACGGCCGATCAGCGGGCGGTCAGCAACAAGACCGAAGCCGGCTTTTTTTCCGAGTGAACCGAGGACGCCTTTCAGCTTAAACTGCGGCATTGATTCTGGAAGGGCTTCTCCATTCCAGCGTTTTTGCAAGATTTGGACAATCTGCTCTGCTTGAGCCTCTGCCAGCTGGGCGCTCGGTGCATGAGGGAGGCTGGCGCAATCGCCGACAACGTACAGATGTTCATCACCAGGAAGATTGTGATGAGGCGTTAATACGATACGCCCTTGTGCGTCCTTTTCCACATCTAAGTCTCTGACGACTTTGTTCGGCTGTATGCCGGCTGTCCACACGATGGCGTCTGCAGAAATCGGTTCATCGTGGTTATACACAATGCCTTCTTCAACTTTTGTGATATTTGCCCTGTTAATAATGCGGACACCGTGCTCTTCGAACCAATTTTGCACATATTTGCTCAAACGCTCGGGAAAGCTTGATAAAATGAGATTACCGCGGTCGAACAGAATGATGTTCAGGTCATCACGGCTTTCTCTCAGTTCACTTGCAAGCTCAACGCCGCTTAAGCCCGCTCCGACAATGGCGACAGTGGCATTAGCGCTCAGGTTATTCAGCTTTTGATAGGTTTCGCGGGACTGGTCGATGGTTTGAATGCTGTAGGTGAATTCAGGCGCTCCCGGCACGTTGTGATATTTATCCTCGCAGCCGAGCCCGATTACAGCGTCATCGTAAGAAATCGGTTCACGATCTTGGAACAGCACTTGTTTTTGTGCAATATCAATTGATGAGATATCACCATATTGGACATCCAGGCGAGGGTGCTCTGGGAATGACACTCTGATATGATGGTCAGAAATTGTGCCTGCGGCAAGGGCATAATATTCTGTTTTCAAGCAGTGATAAGGATTTCTGTCAATTAACGTGATTGAAACATCATCAGGCAGCTGGTTTGGCAATAAGCGATGAAGAACACGCATGTTCCCGTAACCTCCGCCGATCAAGACCAATTTTTTCATTTGAATTCCCCTTTAATCCGAAGAGTATGATAGACACATTGAAGAAAATACGAACTATGTAAAATAACATCTAGAATTATATCGAATTTGATCTAAAATCACAATAATAGTTTGAAAATAACCTACAAATTAGCCTGAAAGTACAAATTAGTAAAACGTTATTGGAGTAATGATATGTTACGATAATAAATTTTGAACAATCCATTGTCTTTGACGAATGGTGAAAAATTCGCGATAATGGACATATGTGAGGTGAAACCGCATGAATCCAATGATTGAATTTTGTGTCAGCAATCTGGCTCACGGCTCTCAGGAAGCCCGGGCGATTTTGGAGAAGGATCCAAACCTGGATGTCCTTGAATACGGCTGTTTAAGCTACTGCGGGACATGTATGGAGTCGCTTTTCGCTCTTGTAAACGGAGAAGTTGTCATGGGTGAAACGCCTGCTGAGCTTGTTGAGAATATATATACATTTATTGAAGAAAATCCAATGTTTTAAAAGAAAAGGGCCTGGGACAGGCCCTTTTTTATTTTGTCGTCCAAAAGAACTAAAAAATGTGTAGACATCAAAAAATATTATTGTTATCGTATAAAAGATATTTTTTTAAATAAAATTTTAAGAGGTGTAGGTGTATTCATGAGTGTTCTGTGGGGACTGCTCGGCGCAGTTGCGATCATTGCTATCGCGTTTTTATTTTCAGAAAAGAAAAGCAATATTAAGATAAGAACCGTCATCGTTGGTTTATGTACACAGGTGGCGTTTGGATACATCGTGTTGAAATGGGAAGCGGGACGCGCTGTTTTTTTATGGTTTTCAAGCCGTGTACAGCTTCTGATTGATTATGCGAATGAAGGCATCAGCTTTATTTTTGGACCGCTTCTGAAAGTCGGCGACAGTCCGGCATTTGCATTAAGTGTACTGCCTGTTATCATTTTCTTCTCAGCACTGATTGCAGTTTTATATCATTTGAAAATTATGCAGCTCATATTCCGTGTCATTGGCGGCGGATTGTCAAAGCTCCTTGGGACAAGCCAAACGGAATCTCTTGCGGCTGCTGCTAATATTTTTGTAGGACAATCAGAATCTCCGTTAGTGATCAAACCCCTGATAGCCGGGCTGACGCGCTCTGAATTATTCACGATTATGACGAGCGGTCTATCGGCTGTTGCGGGTTCTACCTTGTTTGGGTACGCGCTTCTCGGCATTCCGATTGAATACCTGCTTGCGGCCAGCTTTATGGCTGCTCCGGCGGGTCTTGTCTTTGGTAAACTGATTATTCCCGAAACGGAAAAGCCGCAAACCGTAAAAAGCGATTTTAATATGGATGAAGGCGAAGGCGCTGCCAATGTCATTGACGCAGCTGCAAAGGGAGCGTCAACAGGTCTGCAAATTGCCTTAAACGTTGGAGCGATGCTGCTTGCGTTCGTTGCATTAATCGCCGTAGTAAATGGTATTCTCGGCGGAGTTTTCGGCTTGGTCGGTTTAAAAGGCGTCACATTAGAATCCATTCTCGGTTATGTGTTTTCCCCAATCGCCTTTTTGATTGGCGTGCCATGGCATGAAGCGTTGCAGGCGGGAAGCTATATCGGCCAAAAATTGGTGCTGAATGAGTTTGTCGCTTATTCTAACTTCGGTCCGCACATCGGCGAGTTTTCTAAGAAAACCGCTACCATTATCAGTTTCGCGTTATGCGGATTCGCCAATTTTTCGTCAATTGCAATTATGCTCGGTACGCTTGGCGGTTTAGCACCTAGCCGCCGTTCGGATATCGCACGCCTCGGCTTGAAGGCTGTTCTTGCGGGAACATTAGCCAATCTGCTTAGCGCAGCCATTGCCGGCATGTTTATATAAACAATAAAAGCTCCTTGCGACAGTGCAAGGAGCTTTTATGTATGAAAAACGGGGGATAATTGTATTGTGTCCGTTTATAATAGCTTTTATACTAAGAAAAAGAAAAAAAGTTGGAGGCACCTATGAACTCATTTCGATTTACCAAAATGCACGGCCTGGGAAACAGCTATATTTATGTGAATCAATTTGAAGAACAGCTTCCGGAAGAAAAACTGTCTGAGATTGCAGTTCAGGTTTCTTCTGTTTATACAGGGATCGGTTCCGACGGAATGATCCTAATATGCCCTTCAGATCAAGCGCCTGTCAAAATGCGCATTTTTAATAATGATGGGTCTGAAGGGAAAAACTGCGGCAACGGCCTGCGCTGCGTCGCAAAATATGCGTATGAGCATAAGCTGGTTAAGGAAACATCTTTTCTGATTGAAACCCTCTCCGGGCTTGTGAAAGCGGAGGTTCAAGTTGAAAACGGAAAAGTAAATGTGGTCACTGTCGATATGGGTGAACCGCGCCTGACAAAAGCCGAACTCCCGATGCTTGGCGGCGGAGAAGAGCACACGATCAATGAAACCATGACATTTGGTGAAGCTGAACTAATAGGCACTGCTGTTTCAATGGGAAATCCCCATATCGTTTTTCCGATCGCTGACATTGAACAGGCACCCTTGACGACACTGGGGCCGGTGATTGAGAAAGATCCGAGATTTCCGGAAGGCGTCAATGTGGAATTCGTCGAAACCGTGAATGAACATGAACTGCATTTCCGCGTCTGGGAACGGGGATCAGGCATAACTCAGGCATGCGGGACAGGAGCTTGTGCAGCAGCCGTCGCATCTGTGTTAAACGGCGTATCAAAACGAAATCAGGACATTACGGTGCATTTAGCAGGCGGAGATTTGGTGATTAACTGGAAAGACAACGGCCATGTGATGATGACAGGGCCGGCAGAGACCGTTTGTGAGGGTGTCTATTTCTTGTAAAACACCTTGTTTGAGAATTGGACCAATCATGTTTATAATAAAAGACAACATCCGGTTTTTAAAAGGAGGTTCACAAAGATGAGCAACCCGGTAACAATTACAGAAGCAGCAGCTTTGCATATAAAAGATATGATGAAAGAGCATGAAGAAGAAAATGCGTTTCTGCGTGTCGGCGTCAAAGGCGGCGGCTGCAGCGGCCTTTCTTACGGCATGGGCTTTGAGCATGAAAAGGGCGAATCAGACAGCATGTTTGATCAGCACGGCATTACTGTTCTTGTTGACAAGGAAAGCCTTGATATCATGAACGGTACCGTGATTGATTATAAGCAATCCATGCTCGGCGGCGGCTTCACTATCGACAATCCAAACGCCATCGCTTCATGCGGCTGCGGTTCTTCTTTTAGAACAGCGACGAATACAGGTACGCCTGAAGAGTGCTAGGCGCTATCCGATATTTCGAGATATGAATTGATCATCTCACCTGTTTCTGTTTCGGAGGATTGCGTGATTGCATTCCACGATTAACCGTAAGATTGTTCATGACGCTTTTCTTAGCGATAAACCATCGTTAAGGAAAGCGTTTTTTATTATGGCGTAAAATCAGAACGATCAAGAGTTATGAGAGTTTCAGCAGATAAATTTTACTTTAACTCGACCTCCTTCATCTGTATTTTTATTGTAAATGCAACAAAGTTGAGTTATATTTAACGCATGGTACTTTTATTGCATTTACAACAAAATACACGTTTGAGGAGTTGATGGTGAGAGAGATTCTTCGTGAAAAGGAGTGGTAGCAAGTGCAAACCCAGGAGTATCAAGAAAAGTTAGCTGAAATGAGATTAGTAGATCGAACAAAAGCATTTTGTACTATAAAAAAACTTTTTCCAACAGAGAAAGGAAAAATGTATTTCCATTTATAAATAGAAAAGGACTGGAAATTTAGTAAACACGAGAAACTATTGATTATATAAAGGAGCGACATTTTTAAATGACGATAAATATAAAAAAGTGCAGCCGTGAAGATTTAAAAATACTCCAAGAACTTAGTATTGAAACATTCAACGATACATTTAAAGATCAGAATTCACCTGAAAATATGAAAGCCTATTTGGAAAGTGCATTTAACGCTAAACAGTTGGAAAAGGAATTATCCAATACGTCTTCACAGTTCTTTTTTGTTTATTTTAATCATGAAGTCGCTGGATATTTAAAGGTCAACACCGATGATGCTCAGTCTGAAAAAATGGGTGATGAATCACTTGAAATCGAGAGGGTTTATATAAAGAACAGCTTTCAAAAACATGGGCTTGGCAAACATCTGCTGAATAAAGCTATAGAAATTGCGCTGGAACGTAATAAAAAGAACATTTGGCTAGGTGTATGGGAAAAAAATGAAAATGCCATTGCTTTTTATAAGAAAATGGGGTTTGTTCAGACCGGCGCCCACTCTTTTTATATGGGTGATGAAGAACAAACGGATTTAATCATGGCTAAAACACTCATATAATATTTTTCGAAGGATGGATGATGATGTATATTCCAAAATATTTTAAGGTCACAAATGCGGAAGAAATTTGGAATTTTGTACAAGAAAACTCCTTTGGTACGATTGTCACAACAGAACAAGGAAAACCAATTGCCACTCATTTGCCGTTAGGATTCAATAAAAAAGGCGATCATTACTATATTACTGGGCATTTTGCTTATGGAAATTCTCAGTGGAGAACGTTTGAAGCCTGTGAAAAAGTGCTTGTCATGTTCCAGGGACCGCACGCTTATATTTCTTCTTCCTGGTATTCGCGTGAAAATGTTCCGACGTGGAATTATCAGGCTGTTCACATGTATGGAAAAGCAAGTATCCTAGAGAAAGATGAATTAGTAGAAGAATTAACAATGATGCTGGAGAAATACGAAAAACATCGTGAAAATCCTGTTTTATGGGATAAACTTTCTCCAAAACTCTTAGAAAGTGAATTGAAAGGTATCGTTGGATTTAAGATTAAGGTAGAAGACATTCAAGCGGCATATAAATTAAGCCAGAACCGAAATGAAACGGATTATATGAACATCATTGAACAGTTACAAAATGAAGAAAATCCAAATGCAAAACAAATGGCAGAACTGATGGAAAATAAATTCAAAAAGCAAATATAAGCTTACTTTGCTGAAGAAGTAGCAGAAAACGCCAACTCAAGCGGAGAACCGCTGACTTGGCGTTTTTTATTTTTAATACTTATCCCCATTAAAAATCGAATTCTTCACAATCACATAATCCACATTGCGGATGGCGTCAAGTTTCGTTCCGCCTGCATAAGAAATAGAAGATTGCAGATCCTGTTCCATTTCAATCAGCGTATCCTTAATTGAGCCTTTATGTGCCACGTGCATTTTCTTGCCTTCTACATTTTTCTTTTCGCCTTTTTGGAATTCAGAGGCTGAGCCGAAGTACTCTTTGTAGAGCTTTCCGTCTTTTTCGATCGTTTGGCCTGGTGATTCTTCGTGCCCGGCAAATAGTGAACCGATCATGACCATCGTTGCGCCGAATCTGATTGATTTTGCGATGTCTCCATGTGTACGGATGCCGCCATCCGCGATAATCGGTTTGCTGGCAGCTTTGGCACACCAGCGCAGTGCCGCTAATTGCCAGCCCCCTGTGCCGAAGCCGGTTTTGATTTTCGTAATACAGACTTTTCCCGGTCCGATGCCGACCTTAGTGGCATCCGCTCCCGCATTTTCAAGTTCTCTGACCGCTTCCGGCGTTCCGACATTGCCAGCAATAACAAAGCTGTCCGGCAAATGTTTTTTTAGGTGCTGAATCATTTCAATGACAGCATTTGAGTGCCCGTGGGCAATGTCTATTGTCACGTATTCAGGAGTCAGATTTTCTTCTGCCAGCTGGCAGACAAATTCATATTCCTCTTCTTTGACGCCCACGCTGATAGAAGAGAATAATCCGCGTGCGTTCATATCTTTAATAAAATCAATTCGTGTTTCAGGTTCAAATCGGTGCATCACATAAAAGTAGCCATTTTCGGCTAATTGAATTGCTAGCTTTTCATCTATAATCGTCTGCATATTGGCAGGAACGACGGGCAATTTAAATGTACGTTCGCCTAAACGTACGGATGTATCACATTCTGAACGGCTGTTTACAATGCATTTTGCAGGAATTAGCTGAATATCTTCGTAATCAAATACGTTTTCCATAGTTCTCACTCCTAAAAACGAATATTTAAAACAATAATATATGAAATGTTCGCCTTCTATAATGTACTCTGTTTTATTTAGGATGTCAAACGTTTTTATTTGCTGGCATGTACGTTCAAGTGTCGAAGCTTGTCATGCTCGGTGAGTTTGGGTATCATAGTCTTAACGAAAAGTCTTAGAGAGCGGATTAAAACGCGAATGATATACGTTCAGCAAAGCTTGGTCGTTCAGCACCAGGCTTTCTTTAAGAGATGGACATGTGAAAGGAGCGAATCAAATGACTCAAAACGAAGGAAAAACACCGAAGTCCCAAAAGATCCAAGACCGCATTATCATGACAATGATCTGGATCGTCGCAGCACTTGTGATTGCGCTGGTCATTGGAACTGCGATGAATTATATAAATATCTTCAAATAAAAAAGGAGCTGTGTCGCTGACACAAACTCCTTTTTTTATTACTTATTTTCAAAAAGACTTGTTGAGTGAAGAGGCTGTACGCGGGCTTTCGGATCCATGTAAGCTTTGGCGTTGTTCACTGCTGTCGGTGCCTCGCCGAAGCCGCTTGCGATCAGGTTGACTTTTCCTTCGTATGTGCAAATGTCACCTGCGGCAAAGAAGCCTTCGATGTTTGTTTCCATTGTTGATTTGACAACAATAGAATTTTTCTCGATGTCCAGACCCCAGTTTTTGATCGGGCCAAGAGATGAAACGAAACCGTAGTTGACGATTAAGTCATCGATTTCTAAAATCTCTTTGCGATCGCCTTTGACTTCTTCAAGCACAAGCTGTTCAATTTTGTCTTCCCCGATCAGCTCCGCAGGGACGAATGGTGTCAGGACATTAACCTTCGACGCATGAAGGTTTTCCACACTGTGCTCGTGCGCGCGGAACTTATCGCGGCGGTGAATGATGGATACTTCTTTTGCGATCGGCTCAAGCATAAGCGCCCAGTCAACCGCTGAATCTCCTCCGCCAAGGATCGCAACGCGTCTGCCGGCGAATTTTTGCAAATCGTCAACGAAGTAGTGAAGGTTTTTGCCTTCATACTGCTCGGCATTTTCAAGTTCCAGCTTTCTCGGTTTGAATGCGCCGTTTCCTGCAGTGATGATGACTGTTTTAGAATAGTGAGTTTCTTCATTTGTCACAAGCTTAAACACGCCGTCCGCTTGTTTTTCAACAGATTCAACCGCTTGCTCCAGACAAATGGTTTGGTCGAATTTCGCCATTTGCTCTTTTAGGTTATTGATAAGCTCTTGTGCGCGGATTTTCGGGAATCCCGCTACATCGTATATATATTTCTCAGGGTATAGGGCGCTAAGCTGTCCGCCGAGCTGAGGCAGGCTTTCGATAATTTTGACGCTAGCCTGTCTCATGCCTCCGTAAAAAGCGGTGAATAAGCCGACCGGTCCCCCGCCTATAATTGTAATATCATAAACCTTTGTATCCTCTCGCATACGAAAAATGCCTCCTAAATGAAAATTGTTATTAATTATACCATATTGCCGTTCAAATTGACGAGTCAGCAGAAAAAATCGTGAGTGTATCGCGTGCGCATCCATTCTTGAAAATATTTCCGCAGGCCGATACGATGATAACCAAATGATTTGATCTTTTTCTGAATGTTTCCTGGGCCAGCCGGATAAATATGATAGTAGTGCTATGCGTGAGGACTTCACAAAAAACTTTTCAATATATTTCATAAAATCCCGCCAATAAGCTGAAGCTAACACAAATGATGTTTTTATTATGAGTCTAACAAAAGCAAAAAAAGAGAAGGTGGATGTGATGGCATTGAATAAGCCCAAAATCGTGATTTTAGGTGCAGGATATGGCGGATTGATGACGGTAACTAGGCTGATAAAGTTTGTCGGGCCGAATGATGCTGATATTACGCTTGTGAATAAACACAATTATCATTATGAAACGACATGGATGCATGAAGCGAGCGCGGGTACGCTCCATCATGACCGCTGCCGTTATCAGATAAAAGATGTAATCAACCAGTCGCGGGTCAATTTTGTACAGGATACCGTAAAGGCAATCAAAACTGATGAGAAAAAAGTTGTGCTTGCGAATGGAGAGCTGCAGTACGATTATTTAGTCATCGGACTCGGCGCGGTGCCCGAAACGTTCGGTATTAAAGGTTTGAAAGAATATGCGTTTCCGATTGCCAACATCAACACGTCGCGTCTACTGCGGGAACATATTGAGCTGCAGTTTGCGACTTATCATACGGAAGCGGAAAAACGGCCGGACAGGTTAACGATCGTTGTAGGCGGAGCCGGATTTACGGGAATTGAATTTCTCGGTGAGCTGGCAGCCCGCGTGCCTGAGCTCTGCAAGGAGTATGACGTTGATAGGGGTCTCGTCCGCATTATTTGTGTAGAAGCAGCGCCGACCGTTTTGCCTGGCTTTGATCCTGAGCTTGTTGATTACGCCGTACATTATCTAGAGGAAAATGGAGTTGAGTTCAAGATCGGCACGGCTGTACAAGAATGTACACCGGAAGGAGTCAGAGTCGGCAAAAAAGATGAAGAACCAGAGCAAATCAAATCGCAAACCGTTGTATGGGCAGCAGGTGTCCGCGGCCATCCGATTGTGGAGGAAGCCGGTTTTGAAAATATGCGCGGCCGGGTCAAAGTCAATCCTGACCTTCGCGCACCCGGACATGACAACGTCTTCATTCTCGGTGACAGCTCGCTATTTATGAATGAAGATACGGAGCGCCCGTATCCGCCGACGGCGCAAATTGCGATGCAGCAGGGAATAGCGGTTGCTAAGAATCTTGGCAGGCTCATTAAAGGCGGAGAGCTTGAGGAATTCAAGCCGGACATTAAAGGAACGGTGGCTTCTCTTGGCGAGCATAACGCGGTAGGGGTCGTTTATGGCAGAAAGCTGAAAGGCACACCGGCTTCGTTTATGAAAAAAGTCATCGATAACCGCTCGCTGTTTTTGATCGGCGGACTCGGACTGACGCTAAAAAAAGGCAAGTTCAAGTTTTTCTAAAAACCCGCGGAAGCGGGTTTTCTTTATTAAAAAACGTTAAAATAAAAAGATAACGTGAGGAAAACAAGTATGTTTCCGCTTACATCAGAAGATTTGTCACATGATCTGACTTTATTGTTGACAGTATGATATGATATATTATCAGAAAATTAAGAAAAAGGGTGATGATCAGATGAAAACTGCAACGACAACCGCTTCACATGCATGCCCATTTTGCTCAGGGAAAGGGTATTTTCAATTGATCCTCGGTGGTTCAGAAACTTGTCCGTCTTGCCAGGGGACAGGAAAAGACAATCATTCTTTTTCCAGCCGTTGACTTTATTTGAGCCCCCGCGTTACACTAAAAATAACGCAGGGGGTGGGATAGGTTGATTAGTCTGCCAGTCGTAATCATCTCAATTGTTTTATTTTTTGTCTTGTTTTTTGGAATCGGTTTCTTATTAAACATGCTGCTGAGAATGTCTTGGATTATGGCTGTGATTTATCCGATTGTATGCCTTTTCATTATTAGCAAGGAAAGGCTGGTCAGCTATATCCAGTCGCCGGGAGAATCCTTTGCCGGCCTGTTTCATCGTATCGTATCATTAGCGGCTGCTGATGTGCTGATTTTAGCCAGCGGTTTGGCTGGCGCCATCGTGTCCGGTATAGCGATCAACATGCTCAGAAAAAGAGGATATCAAATGTTTTAAATGCCGCTTTCTTCTAAAGAAAGCTTTTTTTGTGCTTTCTGTTCATTCGCCATTTTGAATATTGCTCTCTCCAATTGGGAACAATGATTCGGAGGAGAGGTGAATGATGTTGAATATGATCAGACGTTTGCTGATGACCTGTTTATTTCTGCTTGCATTTGGCACGACATTTTTATCAGTGTCAGGAATCGAAGCGAAGGACTTGTCAAAATGGGTGCAGGAACATCAAGAAAAGCACTTGAAGCATGCAGGACTGACATTAAAAGCATTGCAGCAGAAAAAAACACAAACCATGTCAGCGGACAAGGATAAAACAAAACCGTTAGAAGAAGCATTTGACTGGGACGAGTATCCGGTCCAAAGAGTAACAGCAACAGGCTACACAGCAGGAGTTGAATCGACGGGAAAAAAGCCCGGCGATCCATTATACGGGCTTACATATTCAGGTGTGAAAGTGAAACGGGATTTGTACTCCACGGTTGCTGCTGATCCGTCCGTTTTTCCGATCGGCACGATTTTATTCATTCCGAACTACGGTCTCGGAGTTGTGGCCGACACAGGATCAGCTATTAAGGGAAACCGCCTTGATCTGTACTTTGATACCGTCAAAGATGTGTACAATGAGTGGGGCAAAAAAACCCTTGATGTATATGTGATTAAAAAGGGAACGGGAAAGGTCACCGAGGATGAGCTTGAGAAGCTCAATGAAACAAAATCTTTGCAGGTGTTCAGAAATCAATATAAAACTGTAAAAGAATAAAACGCTCCAGCGGAAGCAGGAGCGTTCAGCGTGTTGACAAACCCTCGCATTCGTTGTCAGGCCTGTGCGTCGGTGCTCACGAATTAGAACATTCGCTGTGCTCCGATGCTCGCCCTTCCTAGACTTCAAGGGTTTTCAATCACGCTGAAAAGATGACAAAATCCTAAAACTTAAATCGTTTTAGGATTTTGTCAACAATCTGAGCGCTCCAGCCATGGCTGGAGCGTTTTTTACATGAAAAAGTAAGCGAGTATCAATGTTAGTAAAATACCTGTTAAGCCTCCGAAAAAAACCTCGATTGGCTGATGTCCGAGAAGCTCTTTCAGCTTTTTTTGCTTTTCTTTATTTTCAGCCTTCGGGAAGTCCTTTGCTTCATTTACGAAGTGGTTAAAATCAATGACAAGCTTATTGATGACTGTTGCCTGCTCACCGGCGTGACGTCTGACACCAGTAGCGTCAAACATGGTAATGACGGCGAAAATGGCGGAAACCGCAAAGAGAGAGGAGCCTAATCCATGATCCAAAGCGATGCCTGTAGAAAGTGCGGTGACCGCCGCGGAGTGAGAGCTCGGCATGCCGCCTGTGCTTGTGACCAGCGACCAGTCCAGTTTTCTGGACACGATAAACTGAATGGGCACTTTGATGACCTGAGCAAAAATAATCGCGGCCAGGCTTGATAATAAAGGGAAATTCGTTAAAAGTTCCATAGGCGACATCCTTTCTATTTAAAAAATCCTTCGTGTTTCAAAAGAAAAAAGCAAGTCTTAGACTGTTGTTTGATAAAATAAGTGTAATGGAAAGAATGTTTTTCCTATTATACCATTGTTCATTACAAATACCCATTACGTTAGGAGTGTAAGCCTCATGTTTTATGCGGTTCAGCAATTAGAGCATACAGAAACCCTTGTGGTCGGGCTTTTTCAAAAAAGCCAGTTGACAGGCAAAGCATTGGAAATTGATGAAATGCTGGAAGGCCATCTGACACAGCTTTTAAAAGATGGTGATGTCTCTTCGAAACCGAATCAAGTATCAAAAGTATTCCCTCCATCTTCTGCGGGTATGAAACGGATTTATTTCGTTGGTCTGGGGAGAGAAGCAAATTATTCGTTTGAACAGGCGAAGGAACGTTTTGCCCATGTTTTTCAAGCCATTCACAATGACCGAAAACAAGAAGCAGCAGTCCTGCTTGACACGTTTATTTCGGAAGACGTACCTCCAGCCGATGCCGCTCATGCTTTAGCTGAGAGCTGCCTGCTTGCGTCCTATGAGGTGCAGGATTATAAGCACAAATCAAATGAGCCTGACAAACAAATTGAAGCTGTGTATGCCGTCACAGATGAAGATATACAAGAAGTGCAGGCGGGACTTCGCGTCGGCCAGGCATACGGGCAAGGGGCAAATTCGGCTAGAACGCTTGTAAATATGCCGGGAAACATGCTGACAGCGACTGACCTCGCTTCTTATGCAGAAGAGCTTGCGGCGAAATATGATTTTGAGTGTGAGATATTAGAGAAATCAGAGATGGAAGAGATTGGTATGGGCGGGATACTTGCAGTAAACCAAGGCTCGACCGAACCCCCAAAAATGATTGTTTTGAAGTACCAGGGCAAAAATGATTGGGAAGACGTCGTCGGACTTGTCGGAAAAGGGATTACCTTTGACACAGGCGGCTATTCCATTAAAACGAAATCTGGAATTGTCGGCATGAAATCTGATATGGGAGGAGCAGCTGCGGTTCTCGGTGCTATGGAAACCATCGGAGAGCTTCGTCCCGAGCAAAACGTGCTGGCTGTTATTCCGTCAACCGATAATATGATCTCCGGCGGGGCGATGAAGCCTGATGATGTCATCGTATCATTAAGCGGAAAAACAATTGAAATCCTCAATACGGATGCTGAAGGAAGGCTTGTACTAGCAGATGGCATTACATACGCGAAACAGCATGGCGCGTCAGTTCTTGTTGATGTGGCTACGCTTACCGGCGGCGTCGTTGTGGCATTAGGAACAGAAACGACTGGCGCTATGACAAATGATCAAAGCTTTTATCAGCAGGTAGCTGATGCTGCACAAGAGTGCGGCGAGGCGATCTGGCAGCTGCCGATAACAGAGAAGGATAAAAAGCGTGTGAAAAGCAGCCAAATGGCGGATCTCAGCAATTCGCCGGGACGTGAAGGACATGCGATTATGGCAGGAACGTTTCTTGGTGAATTTGCTGAAACAACGCCTTGGGTTCATCTTGATATTGCGGGCACAGCTACTTCCAATAAAGCAACCTGCTTCGGGCCGTCCGGGGCTACCGGCGTAATGGCCAGAACACTGGCCACACTTGCGGAACGATTTACATTGGAAGAAGATAAAAGCGAATAATGTGAAATCCCTGCTGCGGAATGCAGCGGGGATTTTTTCTTCTGAAATCTTTAGTTGACTAAAGTGCATCGGTTATGATAAGATACGTTCGTACTTTATTTATCTACTACATTAGCAAACTAAAGGATTTTTTGGAGGGTTATCATGAATGCAGTCGTCATCGCAGTGCTGCTTATGCTTGTTTTAAGCATGCTGCGTGTTAATATTGTTATCGCATTAATTATAGGTGCCTTGGCCGGCGGGTTAACAGGCGGTCTCGGGCTTGGCGAAACGGTTAAAGCTTTTACGGACGGGCTTGGCGGAAATGCTACCGTTGCAGTCAGCTATGCCATGCTTGGCGCGTTTGCTGCGGCTTTAACGAAAACAGGTCTTCCGGACGCAATGGTGGAAGCCTCCGTTAAATTAATCGGAAATAAAGAAGACACCCGCAAAAAAGCACTGTCCAAAGTGCTGATTGTGCTTATTATTTTAATCATATCTTGTTTTTCGCAAAACGTGGTTCCGGTTCACATCGCATTTATCCCGGTGCTGATTCCGCCTCTTTTGAAAATCTTTAATGAACTTGAAATGGACCGCCGTCTGATCGCGTGTGTGATTACATTCGGTTTAACGGCACCTTATATTTTAGTGCCGGTTGGTTTCGGCCAAATCTTCCAGGGGATGCTGAAGGACAATATGGCGGATGCCGGATTAAACGTATCTCTCGGTGATATTCCTTACGCCTTAATGATCCCGGTTGCGGGTATGGTTGTAGGTCTGATTTTATCAATCATCGTATTTCGTAAACCGAAAACATACGAAACAAAAGAAATATCTGGTGCGAATGCTTCTCCATATACGAAAAAAAGCCTGGCTATCGCGGTGCTTGCCATCGCAGTGTCACTCGGCGTCCAGCTCTACTTATCTCAGACATTGGGAGTAGAAGGGATGATTATGGGGGCGCTGGCAGGTCTGATTATCCTGTTTGTCAGCGGTGTGATGAAGCGTGATGAAGCGGACTCACTGATTACTGACGGAATGGTTTTAATGGCCTTTATCGGTTTTGTCATGCTCGTTGCAGCCGGATTTTCAAATGTATTGACCAAAACCGGAGATGTCGAGTCACTGGTTAAAACAGCAGCTGGCATTATGGGGCACAGTCAGTTAGTGGGCGCATTGCTGATGCTTATTGTCGGCTTGTTCATTACAATGGGAATCGGATCTTCTTTTGCGACGATTCCAGTGATCACAACGATCTTTGTGCCTCTTTGCATGCAGCTCGGATTCAGCCCGATGGCAACGGTTGCGATTATCGGAGCGGCTGCTGCGCTTGGCGATGCCGGTTCACCTGCCAGCGACAGCACACTTGGGCCGACTTCAGGTTTAAGTGCAGACGGCCAGCATCACCACATTTGGGATACTTGTGTGCCGACATTTTTATTTTATAATATCCCGCTTATCATCTTTGGCTGGGTTGCGGCGCTTGTTTTATAGGAAAAAGGCTCCCCTTTACTGGGGAGCCTTTTCTCGTTATGATAAAAAAACCGTCCAATAGAACGGTTTTTACGTGGATGATATGTGATTTCTGTTAAAGCCAGTTGCTTTATGAATTGAGCGGTAGATCGCAGGTGCGATAAACGCCAGTACCACAGCCATCGCCGTGTCTTTTACCATAAACCAAGTCATAAAGCCCCAAGCCGTGCCGTAGCTCACTGGCGTATGAATCCACAGCTTCAGTGCAAGATACATATAGGTAGTCCCGATGATATACATGATGGCTGTTCCAATAAGAGAAGCAGTCAGAAATCGGATTTTACTCGGCTGAATTTTGCGTTCTAAGAACCATCCAGCTGCAAATGCTGCAGGGATGTAGGAGATAATAAACCCGCCGCTTTTTCCCGCAAACGGTGCGAAGCCTGCCGAAAATTGAGCAAACACAGGTGCTCCGGCCAATCCGACAAGTGCATATACAATCATGGCAATACCTGCTCGTTTGCTGCCGAGAAGCATGGCTGCCAAGAGACAGAAAAACGGCTGCATTGACAGCGGAATGCCGGCTACTTGTAAAAAGGGTGCCACTGATGTAATGTTGGCGCCGACAGCCATAAGTGCGGCGAACATGCCGATCAGCGCCATATCGCCCGCACGAAGTTTATGTTGTTTCATTGTTGTTCCCCCTTAGGTTTACATACACAATCATAGAGTAATAAAGAACGGAAATATTGTCAACATAAAATAAAATAAGGTTAACAAAAAGGAGGGTTCTGTATGTATTTCGGAAAAACAAAACAATCCGATCAATCTGGGAGAGTCCCGCCAAACCAAAACGTCACAACCTCATTTCCTGTGCTTCATACGGGAAATGTACCGTATTACGAGGATATGGCTAAATGGAATCTTCAAGTATACGGATTGGTTGACCATCCGATGCTGCTAAGCTTTGAAGATGTCAAAGCCTTTCCTCAGTACGAATCGAAAAATGACATCCATTGCGTCACTGGCTGGTCAAGGCTTGATAATGTATGGCAAGGCGTGCGGGCTCGTGATATAGCGGAAAAAGCGGGTGTAAAAGAAGAAGCGGGCTACGTCATTTTACATGCGGAAGAGGGCTGGACGACCAATCTGCCGCTTGCTGATTTTTTGGCTGAAACTTCACTTTTGGCTTATGCGCATAATGGCGCCCCTTTAACGCCTGAACATGGCTTCCCGCTGCGGGGCGTGTTTCCGCATCTATATTTTTGGAAAAGCGCCAAGTGGCTGCGCGGCATCCAATTTACGAAAGAGAATCACCCCGGTTTTTGGGAGCAGAACGGCTATCACATGAGAGGCGATCCTTGGCAAAATCAAAGGTTTACATGGGATTAAGGTTCTATTTCAAGTAGGATAATATGCATCTTTATCAGGTTTTCATTTCCATATTGATAGTCTTCAGGTACCTTATTTGATGAAGGTGCCTTTTTTATTTAGGAAAAAGTTGACTTTCTCTGGAAGAAAACCTATTATTTGAGGTGTCTAGTTGATAGTGAAAATCATTATCATATATTGTGATTTAGTTTAAGGAGAGGAATGTCGTACTGCATGAATGAGAAAACAGATCGGGCGAAAGGCGGGACACAAAACGCATTTACCATTCCTGGTACGGAAGTGCGTATGATGTCTTCACGCAATGAAAACCGTGCCTATCAAATTTTTATCTCGAAACCGAATACGCCGCCGCCGCCCGCTGGTTATCCGGTTATTTATCTGCTGGATGCCAATTCTGTCTTCGGAACGATGGCGGAAGCCGTTCGAATACAGGGGCGCCGTCCTGAAAAAACCGGGGTGATCCCTGCTGTGATCGTCGGCATTGGCTATGAGACAGCAGAACCGTTCTCCTCAGCGCGTCACCGGGATTTTACAATGCCGACAGCTCAATCGAAGCTGCCAAAAAGGCCCGACGGAAAAGATTGGCCGGAACATGGCGGAGCAGAGGGCTTTTTCAGATTTATTGAGGAGGATCTAAAACCGCAGATAGAACGAGATTACCAGATCGACAGCAACAGACAAACGATCTTTGGTCACTCACTTGGCGGGCTGTTCGTGCTGCAGGTGCTGTTAACAAAGCCGGGTGCGTTTCAAACCTATATCGCGGGAAGTCCGTCCATACATTGGAATAAACCGTTTATTCTCGAGAAAGCGGACCATTTCGCCTCCCGCTTCAAGGAAAACAATCAGCCTATCAATCTTTTGATTGCGGCAGGAGAATTGGAGCAGCACCATAAAAGCCGGATGAACGATAATGCGAGGGAGCTTTACGAGCGGCTGGCCGTTTTATCTGAACAAGGCATACGGGCAGAATTTTGTGAGTTTTCAGGAGAAGGACATATTTCGGTTCTTCCTGTTTTGGTCAGCCGGGCGCTGCGTTTTGCGCTTCACCCTGACGGACCGCATATTTCAATGGGCTGAGACATTCTCAGCCTTGCTTCTAAAAATAAAATATTAGTCACTGAAATTATATTTGACTGTCACATGACATTTGGATATGATTATTTTTATAATTGATAATGATAATCATTATCAACAAATTGCGTTTTTCTTTTCAAGACGCAACAGTCTTTTTCGCTGGATGTCAGTACGGCATCTGAAGCGAAGAAAGGAATTGATGACATGAATGCAATGGGTATAAAGGGCAAAATTGCTTTTATAACAGGGGCTGCCCAAGGGATAGGTGAAGCTGTTGCGCGGAAGCTTGCCGATCAAGGCGCACACATTGCGGCAGTTGATTATAATCCTGAAAAGCTGGAAAAGGTTGTGAGCAGCCTCAAAGCGGAAGGTTGCCGTGCGGAAGCCTTTCCCGCGGATGTGAGAGACAGCGCGGCGATTGACGAGATCACGGCGCGTATCGAACGTGAAATGGGGCCGATCGATATTTTGGTGAATGTAGCGGGTGTCCTTCGCCCGGGATTGATCCATTCACTCAGTGACGAAGAATGGGAGGCCACGTTCTCGGTGAATTCGACTGGTGTATTTAACGCCTCGCGTTCAGTCAGCAAATATATGATGGACCGGAGATCGGGTTCGATTGTAACGGTCGGATCGAATGCTGCCGGTGTGCCGAGGACATCAATGGCGGCATATGCCTCTTCAAAGGCTGCGGCTGTGATGTTTACGAAATGCCTTGGCCTTGAGCTTGCAGAATATAATATTCGCTGCAATATTGTGTCTCCCGGATCAACGGAAACAGACATGCAGTGGTCATTATGGGCCGATGAAAACGGAGCGGAGCAAGTCATAAAAGGATCACTTGAGACATTTAAAACAGGCATCCCGCTCAAAAAACTGGCTCAGCCTTCGGATATTGCGAATGCCGTGCTCTTTTTGGTTTCTGGCCAAGCAGGGCATATTACGATGCATAATTTATGCGTAGATGGCGGCGCGACCTTAGGCGTGTAACTCATTTTAAAGGAGGTTCATGAGAATGTTGGAACAAAACGTTATATCACAAACAAAAGCGGAGCATTTGCTTCATGAGTATCAGCCGGGGGCTTTTTTCTTAGCTTCTCCTCACCGCGTACTGTTAGCGAAAGGCATATGTGAAATCGTACCGGAAGCAGACGGGCAAAACCAAATAAAAACCCTTTCTGGCCGTATTGCAGAGACGCTGAATCAAGCAAAGCAATCAGGGCAAAGCCGTCCACTTGTTGTCGGAGCTGTTCCTTTTGATCATGTAAAAGCAGCTCGGCTCGTTGTTCCTGAAGATGTGCGCTGGTCAGGACCGCTACAATTTGATCATGCGGAGAAGGAACAGCAGCCTGAGCATACATACCACATAAAACCTGTTCCTGCACCAGAGGGGTATAAAAATGGTGTCGAACAAGGACTGGCACGCATTGCCGATGGGACTCTCAGCAAGATCGTCCTGTCCAGATCGCTGCATTTGACATCGTCTGAACCGATTCAGACAGATGAACTGCTTCGCCATCTGGCGCAGCATAACACACATGGCTACACGTTTGCCGCGGACGTGTCCAGCGAAGCGGAAACGCCTTCCCGCCGAACATTGCTTGGTGCAAGTCCGGAGCTTCTCGTTTCAAGAATGGGAACTCAGGTCGTTTCCAATCCATTAGCTGGCTCAAGGCCTCGCAGTAACGATCCTGCTGAAGACCAGCGCCGGGCTGATGAATTGCTTTCTTCCGCAAAGGATCTCCACGAACACGCGGTTGTAGCTGACGCGGTTGCGGCAGCGCTGCGGCCTTTCTGCCGGACGCTGGATGTACCGGAAAAGCCTTCACTCATCAAAACGGAGACGATGTGGCATCTGTCCAGCGTGATTAAGGGAGAGCTTTCCGATTCGTCTGTGACCGCACTGGAATTGGCAGCGGCGCTCCATCCGACGCCGGCCGTCTGCGGAACACCGACTGACCTTGCAAGAGAAGCGATTCTCAGCATTGAACCATTTGACCGAGGTTTCTTTACCGGCATGGTCGGCTGGTGTGACGATGCAGGTGACGGAGAATGGATCGTGACGATCCGTTGTGCAGAGGCAGAAGAACGCTCACTCCGCCTGTATGCAGGAGCTGGTGTTGTTGCCGGGTCAAAACCCGAGGACGAGCTCCAGGAGACATCCGCGAAGTTTCGGACAATGCTGCGGGCAATGGGCGTGAATCACATATGATCAGAATGAATTGCTGGAGGGATACAACATGCTGAATGGATTTACTCCTTGGCCTGAAGAGTTAGCTGAGACATATCGGAAGAACGGCTGCTGGGCGGGCGAGACGTTTGGAGATTTGTTAAGGGACCGGGCTGCTAAACATGGCGATCGCATTGCAATTACATGCGGAAACACCCATTGGAGCTATCAGGAGCTTGACACAAGGGTTGATCGCCTGGCTGCCGGTTTTCAGAAGCTCGGCATTCAACAGATGGATCGTGTCGTGGTGCAGCTGCCGAATATCGCAGAGTTTTTTGAAGTCATTTTCGCACTCTTCCGTTTGGGGGCGCTTCCGGTTTTCGCACTGCCTTCTCATCGAAGCAGTGAAATTACATATTTTTGCGAGTTTGCTGAAGCGGCTGCTTATATTATTCCCGACTCTTATTCCGGTTTTGACTACCGTTCACTTGCCAGACAGGTTCAAAGCAAACTGCCATCTTTAAAACATGTCATTGTTGCAGGTGAGGCAGAGGAATTTTTGCCACTGGAGGCTTTGCATACAGAACCTGTAAAACTGCCTGAAGTCAAATCTTCTGATGTGGCGTTCCTTCAGCTTTCTGGAGGAAGCACCGGCTTATCAAAACTGATCCCGCGGACTCACGATGATTACATATACAGTCTGCGGCGGAGTGCAGAGGTTTGCTGGCTCGACAACAGCACGGTGTACTTGGCAGCATTGCCGATGGCGCATAATTATCCGCTGAGCTCGCCCGGGGTACTCGGCGTGTTATACGCCGGAGGAAGAGTGGTATTATCTCCTTCTCCAAGTCCTGATGATGCATTTCCTTTGATTGAACGGGAACAAGTCACGATTACCGCTCTTGTTCCGCCCCTGGCAATGGTATGGATGGATGCGGCATCCTCACGCGATGACGGTCTATCCAGCCTTCAAGTGCTGCAGGTCGGCGGCGCCAAGTTCAGTGCTGAAGCTGCGCGCAAGGTTAAAGCTGTATTCGGCTGCACGCTGCAGCAGGTGTTCGGAATGGCAGAGGGTCTCGTCAATTATACGAGACTGGATGACTCTGAGGAAGTCATTGTCAACACCCAAGGAAAACCGATGTCCCCATATGATGAAGTACTTGTTTGGGATGATCAGGATCGTGACGTAAAACCTGGTGAAACAGGGCATCTGCTGACACGGGGGCCGTACACGATTCGGGGTTACTATAAAGCAGAAGAGCATAATGCTGCTTCTTTTACTGAGGACGGTTTTTACCGCACGGGTGATATCGTCAGGCTGACATCAGACGGCTATATTGTCGTTGAAGGCAGGGCGAAGGATCAAATTAACCGCGGGGGAGAAAAAGTGGCGGCTGAAGAGGTAGAAAATCATCTTCTGGCGCATCCGGCTGTCCATGATGCCGCAATGGTCTCAATGCCTGACCAATTTCTTGGCGAAAGATCTTGTGTGTTCATTATTCCCCGGGATGAAGCCCCGAAAGCCGCAGAGCTCAAAGCTTTTTTGAGAGAGCGCGGACTGGCGGCATACAAAATCCCCGATCGCATTGAATTTGTCGAATCCTTTCCGCAGACAGGGGTAGGAAAAGTCAGCAAAAAAGCGCTTCGTGAAGCCATTGCCGAGAAGCTTCTTGCAGGATCAAAAAATAAAACAAACAACAATTTGAGAGGGAGTGTTCTAAATGGCTATACCTGCCATTCAGCCGTATCAAATGCCGACGGTGTCTGATATGCCACAAAACAAAGTTACATGGGTGCCTGATCCAAATCGGGCAGTTCTGTTAATACACGATATGCAAAACTATTTTGTCGATGCTTTCACAGCGGGAGCCTCTCCGGTGACAGAGCTTTCAGCAAATATACGGAAGCTGAAGGATCAATGTGCTCAGCTTGGGATTCCTGTTGTCTATACTGCGCAGCCGGGAAGCCAAAATCCGGCTGATCGGGCGCTGCTGACTGATTTTTGGGGTCCGGGATTAAACAGCGGCCCTTATGAGGAGAAAATTATAACCGAGCTGGCACCGGAAGATGCTGATCTTGTGCTGACAAAATGGAGATACAGCGCGTTTAAGAGAACGAATCTGCTGGAGAGTATGCGCAAAGAGGGACGCGATCAGCTGATCATTTCCGGGATTTACGCCCATATTGGCTGTCTCGTTACAGCATGTGAAGCATTTATGGAGGATATCGAAGCCTTTTTTGTGGGAGATGCAGTTGCTGATTTTTCATTAGAAAAACATCAAATGGCGCTGGACTATGCGGCTGGCCGCTGTGCGTTTACCGTGATGACTGACAGTCTTCTCGATCAGCTGAAGAATGCGCCGGCAGACGCTCAAAAAACGTCAGTAAACACTGGCAAAGAAGTGTTTACATGTGAGAATATCCGTAAACAAATTGCTGAGCTTCTTCAAGAAACACCTGAAGATATTACAGATCAAGAGGATTTGCTCGACCGGGGGCTTGATTCGGTAAGGATCATGACATTGGTAGAACAATGGCGCCATGAAGGAGCCGAGGTGACATTCGTGGAACTGGCTGAACGCCCGACGATCGAAGAATGGCAGAAACTGCTCACAACCCGCAGCCAGCAAGTGCTGCCAAACGCGGATTATTTATAAAAGGAGGGTAAACAAACGGATGCCTGATACAAAAGACCTTCAATATTCTTTGACCGGAGCGCAAACCGGCATATGGTTTGCTCAGCAGCTAGATCCGGACAATCCAATCTACAATACAGCGGAATATATAGAAATCAATGGATCAATCAATATTGCTCTTTTTAAAGAAGCTTTGCGGCACGTGATAAAGGAAGCGGAATCGCTGCATGTTCGCTTCGGTGAAAATATGGACGGGCCTTGGCAGATGATAAACCCGTCTCCGGATGTACAGCTGCACGTCATTGACGTCAGCTCTGAGCCTGATCCGGAAAAAACAGCATTAAACTGGATGAAAGCAGATTTGGCAAAGCCGGTCGATTTAGAATATGACCCTTTGTTCAATGAAGCTCTGTTTATAGCCGGGCCTGATCGTTTCTTTTGGTATCAGCGCATTCACCATATTGCGATTGACGGCTTCGGCTTTTCCCTAATTGCCCAGCGTGTGGCAAGTACGTATGCCGCGCTTATGAAAGGACAATCAGCTACAGATCGTTCCTTTGGGTCGCTCCAAGCCATTTTGGAGGAGGATACAGATTATCGCGCATCAGAGCAGTATGAGAAGGATCGCCAATTCTGGCTGGATCGTTTTGCTGATGGACCAGAAGTTGTGAGTTTAGCTGATCGGGCGCCAAGAACATCTAACAGTTTTCTTCGTCAAACGGCGTATTTGCCTCTATCTGATGTGAACGCATTAAAAGAATCGGCGCGCTATTTCTCAGGAAGCTGGCATGAAGTCGTGATTGCAGTGTCAGCTGTTTATGTGCACCGGATGACCGGCTCTGAGGATGTTGTGCTCGGTCTGCCTATGATGGGACGGATAGGGTCCGCATCACTGAATGTGCCGGCTATGGTGATGAACCTTCTCCCGCTCCGGCTGTCTGTAAGCTCTTCAATGAGCTTTTCTGAACTTATTCAGCAAATTTCCCGGGAAATCCGCAGTATTCGGAGACATCATAAGTATCGCCATGAAGAGCTTCGGCGTGATCTGAAATTAATAGGAGAAAACCATAGATTATTTGGCCCGCAAATCAACCTCATGCCGTTTGATTACGGTCTTGACTTTGCCGGGGCCCGAGGAACAACGCATAACCTTTCAGCCGGTCCTGTCGATGATCTATCAATCAATGTATATGACAGAACGGACGGCAGCGGGCTGCGGATTGATGTAGATGCGAATCCTGAGGTATACAGCAAGTCAGATATTAAACTTCATCAGCAGCGGATCTTACAGCTGCTGCAAACGGCTTCTGCCGGGGAGGACATGCTGATTGGGCAAATGGAGCTTCTATTGCCAGAGGAGAAAAAACAAGTCATTCGTGAATGGAATGAGACGGCAAAATCTGAGAAGCTGCTCAGCCTTCAGGACATGTTTGAGAAGCAGGCAATCCTTACGCCGGAACGTATCGCTCTCATATGTGATGACGTTCAAGTTAACTATCAAGAGCTGAATGAAAAGGCAAACCGCCTCGCGCATCTGTTGATCGAAAAAGGGCTTGGTCCGGAGCAATTTGTCGCTTTGGCGCTGCCGCGTTCTCCAGAGATGGTGGCTTCGATGTTTGCTGTACTAAAGACGGGTGCGGCGTATCTTCCGCTTGATCCGGAGTTTCCGGCCGACCGAATTTCTTACATGCTCGAGGACGCGAAACCTTCATGCATCATAACGACTGAGGAAATAGCAACCCGTCTGCCTGATGACCTGTCTATTCCGCAGCTTGTGCTTGATCAGACTGTTACACAGGAGGTTGTAAAACGCTATTCGCTTGACAATCCGAATCTATCGGTTTCTCTTGATCATCCTGCGTATATCATCTATACCTCAGGATCAACAGGAAGGCCGAAGGGTGTCGTTGTTACGCTGAAAAGCTTGAGCAATTTTCTGCTGTCCATGCAGGAGGCATTTTCTCTAGGAGAAGAAGACAGGCTGTTGGCTGTGACGACTGTCGCTTTTGATATTTCAGCATTGGAGTTATATCTTCCGCTTATCAGCGGGGCGCAAATCGTGATTGCAAAAAAAGAAACGATCCGTGAGCCCCAGGCATTAGCTCAGATGATTGAATATTTCGATATCAATATCATGCAGGCGACACCGACACTATGGCATGCTCTGGTGACGAATAAACCTGAGACACTTCGGGGGCTCAGAGTGCTTGTCGGAGGCGAGGCGCTGCCGAGCGGCCTTTTGCAGGCGCTTCAAGAGCTTCATTGTCCAGTCACGAATTTATATGGACCTACTGAAACAACGATTTGGTCTGCAGCAGCTTTTCTTGAAGAAGGGCTGAAGGGCGTTCCGCCAATTGGCAAACCGATTTGGAATACGCAGGTGTATGTGCTTGATAACAGTTTGCAGCCGGTGCCGCCGGGAGTTGTCGGAGAGCTTTATATTGCAGGGACAGGCTTGGCTAGAGGTTATTTCCGCCGCCCTGATTTAACGGCTGAGCGTTTTGTGGCAGATCCATACGGACCGCCGGGGGCTCGGATGTATCGGACCGGAGATCAGGCCCGCTGGCGCGCTGATGGGTCTTTGGATTATATTGGACGGGCGGATCATCAAATCAAAATTCGCGGGTTCCGAATTGAACTTGGAGAAATTGATGCCGTGCTTGCCAAGCATCCGGACATCGAACAGGCCGCGGTTGTCGTTCGGGAAGATCAGCCGGGAGACAAACGATTGGTGGCATATGTAGTCGTTGCTTCAGCTATTGATACTGCCGCGCTTCGCCGTTATGTGGGTGCCAGTCTGCCTGATTATATGGTGCCGGTGGCATTTGTGGAGATGGACGAACTGCCATTAACACCTAATGGCAAGCTCGATCGGAAAGCACTGCCGGCGCCTGATTTAAGCACATCTGTCAGCGATCGGGGACCGCGGACTCCTCAGGAAGAGATATTGTGTGACTTGTTTGCCGAGGTTCTTGGTTTGGCACGCGTCGGTATTGATGACAGTTTCTTCGAGCTTGGCGGTCATTCGCTTCTTGCAGCCCGTCTGATGAGCCGCATTCGCGAGGTAATGGGAGCCGAACTCGGTATCGCGAATCTATTTGACGAACCGACAGTAGCCGGACTCGCTGCCCATCTTCATCAGGCGCAGAATATACGCCCCGCATTGCAGAGAGCTGAGCGGCCTGAAAGAATTCCGCTTTCTTTTGCCCAGCGCCGGCTATGGTTCCTCCATTGTCTTGAAGGGCCTAGTCCTACTTATAATATTCCGGTTGCTGTCCGTCTGTCGGGTGAGCTGGACCAAGGAGTGCTGCAAGCGGCACTTTATGATCTCGTCTGCCGCCATGAAAGCCTTCGGACGATTTTTCCTGAATCACAGGGGACATCTTATCAGCATATTTTAGACGCTGATCAAGCAAGGCCTGTTTTACATGTTACAGAAATTACTGAGAAGGAGCTTTCTGAGCGGTTTGCTGAAGCTGTGCGCTACAGTTTTGATCTTGCAGCTGAACCTGCTTTTCGTGCTGAGCTTTTTGTCATCGGTCCTGACGAGTACGTGTTGCTTCTCCTCGTGCATCATATTGTCGGGGACGGCTGGTCCTTAACACCGCTGACCCGCGATCTTGGAGCGGCTTATGCAGCTCGCTGTCACGGAAAAGCTCCTGAATGGGCGCCCCTTACTGTGCAATATGCAGACTATGCGCTTTGGCAGCAAGAACTGCTTGGAAGCGGGGATGATCCAAATAGTTTGATTGCCGGACAGCTTGCTTTCTGGAAAGAAACCTTGAAGAATCTGCCTGATCAGCTTGAACTGCCAACCGATTATTCACGTCCGGCTGAATCGAGTCATGATGGGAATACGATTCATTTCCGCATTGAGCCTGAGCTGCACAAGCGATTGCAGGATCTGGCCCGCGCAAATAGAGTGAGCCTGTTTATGGTGCTTCAATCTGGTCTCGCAGCTTTATTGACAAGACTCGGGGCGGGCACTGATATTCCGATCGGCAGCCCGATAGCGGGTCGGAATGATGATGCGCTAGGCGATCTTGTGGGGCTGTTTATCAATACATTGGTGCTCAGAACCGATACGTCCGGTGACCCAAGCTTCCGTGAGCTTCTTGACAGAGTGCGGGAAGTGAATCTGGCAGCCTATGAAAATCAGGATCTGCCTTTTGAGAGACTCGTAGAGGTGCTCAATCCGGCTCGTTCGCGTGCGACGCATCCTTTATTCCAAATCATGTTTGCGTTCCAAAACACACCGGACGCTGAACTGAATCTTCCTGACATGGAAAGCAGCCTGCAGATCCACAGTGTCGGTTCTGCCAAGTTTGATTTGACGCTGGAAATCAGTGAAAATCGTCTTGCTGACGGGACTCCAAACGGATTGGAAGGACTGCTCGAGTACAGCACTGATCTTTTCAAGCAGGAAACTGCTCAGGCTTTTGCTGACCGTCTGATGCGCCTGCTGGAGGCTGCCGAATCTGATCCTGACCAGCAAATCGGAAGTCTGGACATCCTTGCACCGGAGGAGCGCAGCAGCATGGTGACAGATTGGCAAAGTGTTTCTGAAAAGATTCCGCACGCATGTTTGCCGGAGCAGTTTGAGAAGCAGGCTGCTTTAAGTCCTGATGCCATTGCCGTTGTTTGCGAAGATCAGTCACTGAGCTATGCAGAGCTGAATGAAAGCGCAAATCGGCTTGCCCGAATGCTGATCAGCGAAGGCGTCGGACCGGAGCAATTTGTGGCCTTGGCCATGCCTCGGTCTTTGGAAATGGCTGTCGGGCTATTAGCGGTGCTGAAAGCCGGCGCGGCTTATCTGCCTCTCGATCCTGACTATCCGGCTGACCGAATCGCTTTTATGCTGGAAGATGCGCAGCCTGCGTTTATCATGACGAACACAAAAGCTGCAGAGAACATTCCGCCAGCGGAAAACGTGCCGAAAATCGTGCTGGATGATCCAGAACTGGCAGAGAAACTAAACACCTACCCTGCTGAGAATCCGAGCAATACGGATAGAATTCAGCCGCTTTCTCCTTTGAATACGGCGTATGTCATTTATACATCAGGCTCAACGGGTGTTCCAAAAGGTGTGATGATTCCTCACCAAAACGTAACGCGTTTATTTGCAGCGACTGATCACTGGTTCCATTTCAGCTCAGACGATATCTGGACCATGTTCCATTCCTATGCGTTTGACTTTTCGGTGTGGGAAATTTGGGGTCCTCTGCTGCATGGCGGACGTCTTGTGATCGTGCCTCATCACGTCAGCAGATCGCCAGAAGCGTTTCTGCGCCTGCTTGTCAAAGAGGGTGTGACCGTTCTGAATCAGACACCATCTGCCTTCTATCAGTTGATGCAGGCGGAACGGGAGCAGCCTGATCTCGGTCAGGCGCTCAGTCTGCGCTATGTCATTTTTGGCGGAGAAGCGCTTGAACTCAGCCGTTTAGAGGATTGGTATAACCGCCACCCTGAAAATAGACCGCAGCTTATCAATATGTATGGTATTACAGAAACGACTGTGCATGTGAGCTATATCGAATTAGACCGAAGCATTGCAGCTTTACGGGCAAACAGCTTGATCGGCTGCGGCATTCCTGATCTTGGTGTTTATGTGCTGGATGAGCGCTTGCAGCCGGTTCCGCCGGGTGTTGCTGGAGAGCTGTATGTATCAGGAGCGGGGTTGGCACGAGGCTATTTAGGCCGGGCTGGATTAACAGCAGAACGCTTCATAGCTGATCCGTTCGGTCCTCCGGGTACCCGAATGTATCGCACTGGGGATGTGGCCCGCCTCCGCGCTGACGGTTCTCTTGACTATGTCGGCCGTGTCGATCACCAAGTGAAAATTCGGGGCTTCCGAATTGAACTAGGAGAAATTGAAGCGGCGCTAGTTCAGCATTCGCAGCTTGAAGATGCGGCAGTAATCGTGCGTGAGGATCAGCCGGGAGATAAACGTTTGGCAGCTTATGTCATACCTTCTTCGGAAGACACAATTGATACGGCGGAACTGCGCAAATATGCTGCTGAGAGACTGCCAGATTACATGGTGCCTTCTGCCTTTGTAACGATGAAAGAATTGCCGCTGACACCGAATGGAAAGCTTGACCGTAAAGCGCTGCCCGCACCGGATTTCGCAGCGGCCGTGACAGGACGCGGACCGAGAACGCCGCAGGAAGAAATCCTCTGTGACCTGTTTATGGAGGTGCTTCACTTGCCCCGTGTCGGCATTGATGACCGTTTCTTTGATTTAGGCGGACATTCCTTGCTTGCTGTACAGCTGATGAGCCGCATTCGCGAAGCACTCGGCGTAGAACTCAGCATCGGGAACCTATTCGAAGCGCCGACTGTAGCCGGGCTTGCAGAAAGACTTGAGATGGGCTCAAGCCAAAGCGCACTCGACGTTCTGCTGCCGCTCCGAACAAGCGGAGACAAACTTCCTTTATTCTGTGTGCATCCGGCAGGCGGACTCAGCTGGTGCTATGTCGGTTTGATGACGAACATAGGAACAGAGTATCCGATCTACGGCTTGCAGGCACGGGGAATCGGGCAGCGGGAAGAGCTTCCGAAAACACTTGACGACATGGCTGCCGACTACATTGAACAAATCAGAACAATCCAGCCGAAAGGACCGTACCATCTGCTGGGCTGGTCCCTTGGTGGGAATGTCGTTCAAGCGATGGCCACCCAGCTGCAAAATCAAGGGGAAGAAGTATCCCTATTGGTGATGCTGGACGCCTATCCGAACCACTTCCTTCCTATAAAAAAGGCGCCGGATGATGAGGAAGCGCTTATTGCCCTTCTGGCGTTAGGCGGGTACGACCCAGACAGCTTAGGGGACAAACCGCTTGATTTTGAAACGGCAATTGAGATTCTTCGCCGGGACGGAAGCGCGCTTGCAAGCCTGGATGAATCGGTCATTTTAAATCTGAAGAATACGTATGTCAATTCTGTCGGCATTTTAGGCTCATATAAGCCGAAAACCTTCCGTGGAAATGTCTTGTTTTTCAGATCAACAATCATACCTGAATGGTTTGATCCGATTGAACCGGATTCGTGGAAGCCTTATATTAACGGACAAATTGAACAAATCGACATCGACTGCCGCCATAAAGATCTTTGTCAGCCGGAACCGCTCGCTCAAATCGGCAAGGTTCTCGCTGTCAAACTGAAAGAGCTGAATAAATAAGGGGGAAGAAAGAGATGGCAAATCCTTTTGAAAATGCGGATGGCACATATTTGGTGCTGATCAATGAAGAGGGCCAATATTCCCTGTGGCCCGGTTTTATAGATGTGCCGAGCGGCTGGACAGTCGTTCATGAGCAAAAAGGGCGTGAAGCTTGTCTGGACTATATTCAATCGCATTGGAGCGATATGAGGCCCAACAGCCTAAAGCCTGTTGAAAATGTGTAATCGCGTAAAAAAGAGACTGCTTGCCGCAGTCTCTTCAGCGTGTCGATAAACCCTCGCATTCATTGTCAAGTCTGCGCGTTGGTGCTCACGAATTAGAACATTCGCTCCGCTCCAATGCTCACCTTTCCTAGACTTCAAGGGTTTTCAATCACGCTGAAAAGATGACAAAATCCTAAAACTTTTAAAACGCTTTAGGACTTTGTCAACCATCTTCTGAAGAGACTGCTTGCCGCAGTCTCTTTTTCTATCTTACGCAGACGTTTGGGTATGATCACAATCTCTGACCGGGTTTCCGTTTTCATCCGTACACCAAGATTGGGATAAAAACGCTAAAAACACAGCGGCCCACTGATCGGCGAATTGAATCAGAATACCTCCGTCATGCCAAGAGCCATTGTCTTTTTTCCAGCGGCTATCCATTGCATTCCCTTGATTCATATGGATATTGTGCATGCCGTTGGTCGGGGTAAAACCGAATATTTTATCTGCAGCCTGTTCCGGCCCAAATTTTGAACCGAATATATAAACTGGTGCTTTCTCTTCTTGCGCTTTCTTCATATACGTCTCAATAAAGTCATTTAAATCATTATCAGGCCCCGTGATTTCATGCGGCAAAGGCTTCATTTCTCCCGGGTCAAACAAATTGCCCCGCACATAATCCAGCGCCACTTCACGGTTTGCCTCATTGATCTTTGTATATCCATACGGCATGTTCGGAAGGATGGTAATTGAGCTTGAATCAAACTGATCGTCAGCTAAATACAATACTTCAGATTCCTCGGAACTGGACATCACATTGATGGCGCACCTGTAATACGTATTCTCTTCACCGAGCACTTTGACTTGGAAATGAGGACTGTCATCATCAGTTTCCCGCTTCATATCTAAGACAATGCCTTTTAACACGCCATATTGCTGAACAGCCATATGAATCCTCCTTTATGATCAAGTTTCATCGTTTTAGTTCGTGAAATGGTCTCTTTTTTCCTTTTAAAAAATAAAAAAGCCTGCAGAAATCTTTCTGCAAGCTCAATGTCATTAAGCACCTGCCACAGATGACTCATCCTCTAAAGCTTTCTCGGCAGGAACATACTCATATCCTAAATCCTTTGCCACAGCTTCATAGGTCACGTGTCCGTTTGCTGTGTTTAAACCAGCTTTCAGTGCCGCATTGTCTGCGAGCGCTTTTGCTGCCCCTTTGTTAGCAATTTGCAGCGCGTATGGAACAGTAACGTTAGTCAGGGCGATTGTTGATGTACGAGGGACAGCGCCCGGCATGTTCGCCACAGCGTAGTGGACAACGCCGTGTTTTTCATATGTCGGCTGATCATGTGTAGTAATATGGTCGACAGTTTCGACGATGCCGCCTTGGTCGATCGCAACATCGACAATCACTGAACCCGGTTTCATTTGTTTTACCATTTCCTCAGTGACAAGAGTCGGAGCTTTAGCTCCCGGAATTAAGACCGCGCAAATGAGAAGATCCGCTTCCGCCACAGCATCTGCAATATTGACCGGATTAGAAATTAACGTTTTAATCTGATGGCCGAAGATGTCATCAAGCTGGCGCAGGCGGTCTGCGTTTAAGTCGATGATGGTCACGTCCGCCCCGAGGCCGACAGCCATTTTCGCTGCGTTTGTGCCGACTACGCCTCCTCCGATAATCGTTACTTTTCCGCGAGAAACGCCTGGCACTCCGGCAAGCAGAATGCCTTTTCCGCCTTTAGGTTTCTCTAAAAATTGAGCTCCGATTTGCGCTGCCATTCTGCCTGCAACCTCTGACATCGGCGTCAGAAGCGGCAATGTCCGGCCGTGACTAACCGTTTCATATGCGATCGCCGTAACTCCTTTATCTTTCAAGGCTTGTGTAAGCTTAGGCTCAGCTGCTAAATGAAGGTACGTAAACAGCACAAGCCCTTCGCGGAAGTAGACATATTCTTCTGGCAGCGGTTCTTTTACCTTCATGACCATTTCGGCGTCCCACACCTGTTTCGGGTCAGCGATGATTTCCGCTCCTGCTGACTCATAGGCTTCATTTTCAAATCCGCTTCCAAGGCCCGCGCCTGTTTCAACCAGCACCCGGTGGCCGTTTGAAATGAGCTGAGAAACGCCTCCAGGTGTTAGTGCGACACGGTTTTCATTGTTTTTTATCTCTTTAGGAACCCCTATGATCATATCTGTCTCCTCCTGTATCTGTGATGTTTTTAGTGTAGCTTGATTCTTAAGAAAATTCTTTGTTTGAAAAAGAAAATAAAAAAACATGGATTTGTGAAATTTCACAAATCCATGTGCCGAAGCTTGATATCTAAATAGATGGTGAATTTTTGATTCACATTTTTTAAATCGATTTCAGCAATCTGGCCGATACGCTTGAGACGGTAATTCAACGTATTAACGTGTATATTTAATATCTTGGAGGCTGTATTCACGTTGCTGTCTGCTTCAATAAAACGCTCTAGCGTTTCTACCATATTTGACTGGTGATCTCGATCATACTGTTCCAGTTTGGAAAGCGAATAGTTAAAATATCCAGTCTGTTTCCGTTTTTCATCTAAGATATCCAAGTATTGATAAATGCCTAACTCAGAAAAACTGAAAAGATGTTTTGTCTCTTCTGCGAAACGTTCCTTTGCTTTTAAGACAGACAATGCCTCCTGATAGGAGCGGGAGACAAAAGAAATAGAATGGTATATTCCGCCAAAAGCGATAGAAACGTCTTCTATTTTATAACGTTCTTTCAGCTGTTTTTGCGTACTTAAAGCAAACTGCTTTAAATCTTGAAAAGGGTGATCTGTTTTAGGGGCGGTTAAAATAATGAGTTCATTGGAATCTACGGTTGTCAGCAGCACGTGAACCTGCTGGGTCGTTTCCTGCAAATATTGCAGCTGCTGTTCGATTTTTTCAGTCAGCTCGCCGTTTATCCGGATGATCATAACGGAAAACTCAGAAGGGGCGACCATTCCAAGCTTGTGGAAGCCATCCGCCATGTCATGCTCCTGATGAATGTGTCCGGTCAGCATTTTCCAGAAAAATTCTTGGCTGCGTTCTTCATTTTTCGTTTTTCTGATTTGGAGTTTGAGAAGCTTGTTTCTCACTGCTTCTGCCGCCATTTGCAATGTCATCAGATCATCGTCAGACAATGTTTTTTGGATCTCAAGCGCCCATATGAAGCCAAGCACTTGGTTGTTTTTCCAAATGGAAATTGCAACGCGATTGCTTAGTCCGACTTCATCTATTTGCTTTACTCTGATCGGCTGGTCCGTTTTTAAAAGAGCTGGAATCGTCCCATCTTTCCACAACTTGTTAATGACCTTCTCGGGTACTCTTCTGCCAATGATTGTAGACGTTCGGGCAGGATCTGTGCAGTCGCTGTGTGTGCTGTAGGCAAGCAGCTTGTGGTTAACATCCTCTATGGTGATCGGGCACCGCAGAACGTCGCTGATATGATCAGCTACATCTTCAAGTCTGTCAAAACTGTATTTAAACGGATCATTCGGCATGGTCATAAATCTCCCTACTTTTCATGCTTGATTTCTCTTTGACATCTCATCCCCTTCCTTTTATTATGATTGTTGTTGTTTGGGAAAATCAACAACAAAGAGCGGAAGCCAAAAAAACAAGTACATGGCATATTGAGAGCAACGTCTTAATATATGATTGGCGGTGCATTCGCCTTTTTACAGTACAGTTGTATGCCTTAAATGATACGAAACTTATCCTATTATTCTTCTAAGAAAGTCATCGGGGGGCAAGACTGATTAAGGAAAGAAAAAAACTGAACCTTTCAGAAATGGTGCTGTAGCATCAAATTTTCTGAAAGGTTTTTTTTGGGAGTTGGTGAATCATTTGGGTCTTTTGGATTATTCGGAGAATGAAGAGAATATTAAGAAAATAAACCTACTTGTTTAACAATATATGTCATTTTTGAGCGATTCGGGATAAACCATTGGACTCATTTTGTAAAATTAAAACATATTTGTTTGACTGTACCGAAAAACTGTTTTTATAATAATGACGTTCTAAAAATAAGTGAATTAGCCCATATTTAGGCTGATGGCACAGGAGGTAATGAGGAATATGGCAGGATTAATTCGTGTCACACCCGAAGAGCTAAGAGCGATGGCGAAGCAATACGGCGTTGAAAGCCAAGAAGTATTGAATCAGGTTGATCGTTTAAACCGAATGATCTCTGATTTGAAAAGCATGTGGGAAGGTGCTTCAAGCGAAGCGTTCGCAGATCAATACGAGCAGCTCAAACCTTCATTTATCAAAATGTCAGATTTGCTTCAAGATGTGAATCAGCAGCTTGATCAAACAGCAAATACACTTGAGTCTACTGACCAAGACATCGCAAATCAAATCCGCGGATAACAGTATGAAAGGGAAGGAGCGCCTGATTCACGAGAAGACGGCGCTCTTTCTATGTAAGGGTGATCCTAAAATGTATATTGATATTACAATAGATTTGAAACATTATAACGGCAGTGTCTTTGATCTCAGATTGTCAGATTACCACCCGGTGAAAAAAGTAATTGATATTGCTTGGCAGGCTCAAAGCGTAGCTATACCTCCGCGCGAAGGGCACTGGATCAGAGTGGTTAATAAGGATACGGTGTTTTCCGGAGAATGCAAGCTGTCTGATTGCGGCATTACAAACGGAGACCGGCTTGAAATATTATGAAAGGATCTGGTTGAATGTCGGATAAACAAAAATCATATTTAGAAAACCAATTAGAAGCCGTTGCCGAGAAAACAGATGCCGGCTATACATTTACCTTTCAGCGGGAAAAAATAAAGCTTCTGGACGGTCTCGAAGCCAACGTGATCAAAGATGTAAATCCATTTTTTCATAAAGAGATCGATGTGACGGATGATGAAGTAATCATCACAATCCAACCTCCTCCCTCCTATAAAGCATTCCGCTTCATGAAAGCTAAAGATAAAAAAAGCAAATGGCAGTTCGCCTATCAGCTTGTTCAAGCTGTACAGCAGCACAATCTGTCGAGGCTGAATTTGATTGTCGCTCCTGAAAACATTGTATTCGATAAAGGCCTAACGCCTTATTTTCTCCATTATGGAGTAAAAGAAAGCATTCCTCCTTACGAGCGTGATGAGGAAAGAGTGTGGCGGGAGCTGAAAGCGGCAGCGGCTTTGGCAGTTGACGGCGCGTTTGCATTTGAAGACTACCTGAAATTCAATGATACGCTGACGTTCTCCGCAGAGGCTAAGGCGATATTGGATGCGGCGACCTATGATGACCTGCTCGAGCTGATTCAAACCCATATCGATGAGCTCGAAGCCAAAGCGAAAACATACATACATATCCCGAGAAAGAAATGGAACATCCAGCGATATATCGGCCTGGGGCTCATTGTTTTGCTTGTGCCCGCCCTTATTTATTCGATGTACTCATTATTTTTCGCACAGCCAAAGCACCAGGCGATAGTGGACAGCAACCGTGCTTTCCTAAATAAGCAGTACAGTGAAGTTATCAGCACACTGTCTAAGTACGATGCGGAAAGCCTGCCTGAATCGGTGCAGTATCAGCTTGCTTATTCCTATGTAGAAGTTGAAAAACAGCTTTTAGATTATCAACGGGATAATATTGAGAAGCTAGTGACATTGCAATCTGAACCGCAGCATTTCCTTTATTGGATTGATATTGGTAGAGGGGATTATAAAGAAGCGATCAGTATTGGACATAAGCTCGAGTATAACCCATACATTTGGCTTGGCCTTTATAAATATAAACAGCAGCTCTTAGCTGAGGATAGTAATGATGAAGCAACTCAAAAAGAACTTGATTCTGTAGACAGCGAACTTGATAAAGTGAATAAAGCTAACGCTGAACAGAAAAAAGAATCGAATACTGAGTCTTCAACAACTGATACAACCGAAGAAAAACAACAAGCTGAAGAGAAAGCGGCAGAAGAAAAAGCCGCAGCCGAGGAAAAAGCGAAAAAAGAAGAACAAGCGAAGAAAGAAAAAGAAACAGAAAAGAAAGATGAGAAAAAAGATGACAAATAACGTGAGACATGAAGCGCAGGTCATCGCATGCTGCCATTCGGCCGTTAGGGGGTTCGCCATTTGAGTCTATTATGGGTTTTTTACCAAAATAACGTTCAAAAACTGAAATTGTCTGACCTCCCGTCGTCCCATCCGGTGACCATAGGGCCTGATGTAAAGGATTCCGTGACGATCGGCACCATTCCGTTTGAAAGCGGAGTGATTTCCCTTCAAAGAAAGGAATCCGGCGGCCAATACGAAGTTTTCCTGGGAAATGATTGTCTCGGCACGATTGAGCCTGATACATCATTTACTCTCCAAACGGATCAGCAGGGTATACGCTTGATCTTGATGGGCAGTGAGCCTGAGAAATCCATTTATTTTACGGGGAATCGGGATGAAATTATATGCTCTTCAGAAAAAACAAATGCAGATATTTATTTGAATCCGCAAGATTTTGCTTTTGCAGATCAAAGCACGTTTTCTATGCTTCGTGTCGGCGAAAGCTGGTCGGTTCATCCTGAAAGCGGGACGATCTTCTTGAACGGAGAGAGGATCATCGCCCATACACCGCTCCAGCCGGGGGATGAAATTTTCTGGAACTTTACGCAAATGAGAGTGACGGAACAAGACCTTTTAGAAATTGTCCATTTTGCACCGTTTGAAACAGCATTAACAGAAACGGTCAAACCGAGCACAGAGATGCAGAAAAAATACCCGCAATACAGAAGAACGCCGCGGATGGTGTACGATTTGCCGGATGACCGCGTTTCTTTCAGTTTTCCCTCTCAGGAGAGCGATCAAACCAACAGAGGGCTGTGGCTCGTCATTCTTCCGCCGCTTGTCATGCTGATCGTGATGGGCGTCGTCGCACTCATCCAGCCGCGCGGCATATTCATACTCGTTTCTCTGGCGATGTTTATGATGACCCTTATTACCTCGACGGTACAATATTTCCGGGATAAAAACCAGCGGAAAAAACGCGAGGAAAAACGGGAGCGCGTGTATAAGCTTTACCTAGACAATAAGCGGAAAGAGCTTCAGGCGTTAGCTGAAAAGCAAAAGCAGGTACTTGAATTTCACTTCCCTTCGTTCGAACAAATGAAATACTTAACAAGTGAAATCAGCGACCGGATCTGGGAAAAATCACCAGAAAGCAAGGATTATCTCCAGCTGCGGCTGGGGACGGGAACAGTCCCTTCAAGTTATGAAATCAACATGAGCGGCGGAGACTTGGCCAATCGTGATATTGATGACCTCATGGAAAAATCGCAGCACATGCAGCGTGTTTATAAGGATATCCGCAATGCGCCGGTTACGGTCGATTTGGCGGAAGGTCCGATGGGACTTGTCGGTAAATCACAAATTGTGAAAAATGAGATTCACCAGCTGATCGGACAGCTGTCGTTCTTTAACAGCTATCACGATCTGCGTTTCGTTTTTATTTTTCATGAAGAAGAGTATAAAGACTGGGAGTGGATGAAGTGGCTTCCGCAATTTCAAATGCCCCATATTTATGCGAAAGGGTTTATATATAATGAGCAAACCCGAGATCAGCTCCTGTCTTCACTTTATGAATTGATCAGAGAGCGCGATCTTGAAGATGACAAAGAAAAACTGCAGTTCAAACCGCATTTTGTATTTGTCATCACGAACCAGCAGCTGATCTCAGAGCACGTCATTCTCGAATATTTAGAAGGACAGCATGAGCATCTGGGCATCTCTACAATTGTCGCTGCGGAAACAAAGGAAAGCTTGTCGGAAAACATTACGACTCTTGTCCGCTACATCAATGAGCATGAAGGCGACATTTTAATACAGAAGAAAAAAGCGGTAAGAATTCCGTTCCGCCTTGATCATCATCAACGCGGGGACAATGAACGGTTCTCACGCACACTGCGGACGCTGAATCACCAGGTCGGCATTACAAATTCCATTCCGGAAACGGTATCGTTCCTGGAGCTTTTCCATGCCAAGGAAGTAAAAGAAATCGGCATTCAGCAAAGATGGCTGACGAGTGAATCGTCGAAGTCGCTGTCAGTGCCGATCGGCTATAAAGGAAAAGATGACATTGTGTATCTGAACCTTCACGAAAAAGCCCACGGTCCGCACGGGTTGCTTGCGGGGACAACGGGGTCAGGGAAAAGTGAATTTCTCCAGACCTACATCCTGTCACTTGCGGTGCATTTTCACCCGCATGAAGCGGCTTTCTTATTAATTGACTATAAGGGCGGGGGGATGGCGCAGCCGTTTCGCAACATTCCTCACCTGCTCGGCACGATCACAAATATTGAAGGCAGCAAAAACTTCAGTATGCGTGCGCTTGCTTCCATTAAAAGTGAGCTGAAAAAAAGGCAGCGCCTGTTTGACCAATATCAAGTCAATCACATCAATGACTATACAAAGCTGTACAAGCAGGGGAAAGCAGAAGTGGCGATGCCTCACTTGTTCTTAATTTCTGATGAGTTCGCCGAGCTGAAAAGCGAGGAGCCTGATTTTATCAGGGAGCTTGTCAGCGCCGCGCGTATTGGGCGAAGCCTCGGCGTTCATTTGATTTTGGCGACACAGAAGCCGGGCGGCATCATTGACGACCAGATCTGGAGTAACTCACGCTTTAAAGTAGCGCTGAAGGTTCAGGATGCCACCGACAGTAAAGAAATTTTGAAAAACAGCGATGCCGCAAACATTACCGTGACAGGACGCGGGTATTTGCAGGTCGGAAACAATGAAGTGTATGAGCTGTTCCAATCCGCCTGGAGCGGGGCTCCTTACTTAGAGGAAGTCTACGGAACAGAGGATGAAATTGCGATCGTCACGGATACGGGTCTGATCCCGCTTTCTGAAGTGGATACCGAAGACATCGCGAAAAAAGATGTTCAAACAGAAATCGAAGCTGTAGTTGACGAAATTGAACGCATCCAAGATGAAATGGGAATCGAGAAGCTGTCAAGCCCTTGGCTGCCGCCGCTCGCGGAACGTATCCCGCGCACTCTTTTCCCTTCAGAGGAAAAAGACCATTTCCACTTCGCGTATGTCGATGAACCTGATCTGCAAAGACAGGCGCCGATTGCTTATAAGATGATGGAAGACGGAAATATCGGCATATTCGGCTCTTCCGGCTATGGAAAATCGATTACAGCCGCAACGTTCCTGATGAGCTTTGCGGACGTATACACACCAGAAGAGCTTCATGTCTATATCTTTGATTTCGGAAACGGAACGCTTCTGCCATTAGCGAAGCTGCCTCATACCGCGGATTACTTCCTGATGGACCAGTCAAGAAAAATCGAAAAGTTCATGATTCGAATCAAAGAAGAAATTGACCGCCGTAAACGTCTGTTCAGGGAAAAAGAAATCAGCCACATCAAAATGTACAATGCGCTGAGCGAAGAAGAGCTTCCGTTCATTTTCATCACCATTGACAACTTTGACATTGTCAAGGATGAGATGCATGAGCTTGAATCGGAATTTGTCCAGCTTTCCAGAGACGGGCAGAGCTTAGGCATCTACTTCATGCTGACAGCGACGCGGGTTAATGCGGTCCGCCAGTCATTATTAAATAACCTGAAAACAAAGGTTGTCCATTATCTCATGGATCAATCTGAGGGATATTCCATTTACGGACGGCCGAAGTTCAATCTTGAACCGATTCCGGGGCGCGTCATCATTCAAAAGGAAGAGCTTTATTTCGCGCAAATGTTCCTGCCTGTTGACGCGGACGATGATATCAGCATGTTCAACGGACTGAAATCAGACGTTCAGCATCTTCAGGAGCGCTTTGCTTCAATGGAGCAGCCCGCACCAATTCCAATGCTGCCTGAGAGCCTGTCGACGAGAGAATTTTCTCTCCGCTTCAAGCTGGAACGCAAGCCTTTATCTGTACCGATCGGGCTTCATGAAGAAACAGTCAGCCCAGTCTATTTTGATTTAGGCAAGAACAAGCACTGCCTGATTTTAGGCCAGACCCAGCGCGGGAAAACAAACGTCTTAAAAGTAATGCTTGAACATCTGATTGATGATGAAACCGAAATGATCGGCCTGTTTGACTCGATTGACCGCGGCTTGTCCCAATATGCGAAGGAATCAGATGTCTCATATTTGGAAACGAAAGAAGATATTGAGCAGTGGATCGAAGCAGCAGAAGACATTTTCAAAACAAGAGAAGCCATGTATGTAGAAGCCGTCCGCCAGGGAGACGCGCAAAATCTGCGATTCTCACAAGTGGTGCTGATGATTGACGGGATTACGAGATTCCAGCAGACGATTGATACGAGAATACAAGACCGTCTCGCAAACTTCATGAAATCATACGCGCATCTTGGGTTCAGCTTTATCCCGGGCGGAAATCACAGCGAATTCTCAAAAGGCTATGACTCCTTGACGACAGAGATGAAGCAGATCCGCCACGCAATTCTGCTGATGAAAAAATCTGAGCAAAATGTCATTCCTCTCCCGTACCAAAGACAAGAGCCTGAGATTCAGCCGGGCTTCGGATATGTTGTGGAAAACGGGAAGGAGCAAAAAGTTCAAATTCCTTTATGTTCTGCTGAAAGGGAGAGTGCTAGATGACAGAACAACGAAAAAGCTTGATCAAGTTAATATCCGCCGTCATCATCATTTTGCTGCTGCCGGTTTTGTTTTTCCGCTTTATCGGAGACGATCCGACGAAGAAAGCAGTCAATTCCACGCGGCAAATCGCGGTGGTGAATGAAGACACAGGCGTATTGAGTGATGAGGTAAAATCTGATGAAGAGGACAAATCCGCCCAGTTCGGCAAGGAAGTAGCGGCCTTTTTGGGTGAACGTCCTAATTATTCATGGACGGTCGTAAACCGAAGCGCGGCCGAGACTGGTCTCGCATCAAAGAAATACGATGCGATCGTCTACATTCCCTCGGATTTCTCAAAAAACATTTTGAGCTATGACAAAGATCATCCTCAAAAAGCAACGCTCGAATTCAGCATTCAAGATAACCTGAATGCGGTCAACAAAGAAAAAGTTCAGCGTGAGCTTGAGGATGCGCAAAAGACAATGAACAAAAAAATGTCGGCCTTATACTGGAACTTTGTTTCACAAAAAGTGGACAACATCAGAGGAGAATTTGACAAAATCGTCAATAAAGAATCTGAATTCCAGAATGTCATGTACAACTTTTACAAACCAAGCTCTAATGATTTAGCAGGTGAAATCAAACAGCAAAAAGACTTAATCGATGAGCTGAAGAAATCAATGAACGAAGCGCAGGGTACGACAAAAGAAAAAGCTTCAACAGCGGAGGAAGCCAAAAACACGCTGAAAGAATTCATTGATACCGTTGAAAGATACAAAGAATATCAAGAAAATCAGAAAAAACTGCTTTTGGCAGCCCAGGATTCAACTCAGCAGCAAATCCAGACAGGTCTGGATGCAATCGCAGCACAGCAAAAGGCAAATCAGTTCAGCGAACGCATGAGCGGACTGGCAACTGGGATCAGCCAAGCGAAAACACAGCTTGCACAAACAAGTACAGTGTTGGCAAATGCCCAGCAACTTAGGGAGGGTCAAGTGCCTCAGCAGGAACTTGGTATGGCGAAGATACAAAGCGATTTAATTAATCAATACCAGGTCGCATCAAAACAGACAGCATTAAATCAGGTTTATGAACTGCTTGTCCCAGCGCGTGAGGCACTGACAGTTGCGAAAGGGGACGATCCAGTCAAAGATGATGGCTCTGACAACAATGATCAAGATAAAGACAAAGACCCAAAAGAAGAAGATCCTGAAGAACTGAAAATTGATCTTGAAAAACAGCGTGAAGAACTGAAAAACATTGCGGCGGATATTCAGGATATCTCAGACAATCTGAAGGAGCCTGAAAAAGAGGAGCCGACGCCAGAGGACCCGGGAACTGAAAATCCGGGAACAGACGAGCCATCCACTGACAACCCGGAAAAACCTGATGACGGAAACAACACAAATCCCGATGATACACAGGGAGACACCGGAAACGATGATAACAATAGTGGTACAGGGACTGACGGACAAACGGACGGCGATACTCAGGATCAAGACCAGCAACAGGGAACAGGCGGTCAGGAGCAGAACGGCGATGCCTCTAATGGTGAGTCAGATAGCGGACAAACCGAAACGGGTACATCTGCCGAACAGACTGCTTCATCTGACTCAGCCCTTCAATTTAACAAGCTGGCAAATGAAGGCGGAACCGGAGATTCAGGAGATACTGGAGGCGACGGTGGCGCGGCTCAGCCTGAGGACGAAGAGCAAACAGGAAACGATGAGATTTCTGATATCGCAAAAGCAAAAGAACAGCTCAGCAAAGCGTCTGAGCGAATCAAGCAAATTGAAGAAGAGCTCAAAGAAAAAGAAACTTCCCATAATGAAGAGCTGAAAAAGAAATTAGAAGAACTAAAAGAACAAATGGATGGTCTCAATGATGAAATTGTTGACTTGAAAGACAAAGTGGAAAAGCTAGAAGGTAAACTTGAAAACCTTGAAGCGAAACGGAAGCGGGAATTCGAAGGGATTTACAGCGCGATTCGCGAGCTGGAAAATAAAGATCAGCTTCAATTCTCCGGAGAGATCAATACAGAAAGCATCTCCGCCTTAATGAGATACTATAAATATTTATCAGTTTATGACTCTGTATTATCCGGAACGATAGACAGCGCTGCGAAAACCAATGCAATTAAAGACCAGCAGGGCAACGTCAAATCCGTTCTGGCTCTCTCACCTGCAGAAACAGCCAGCTGGGAAGATCTTAAAAACAACACGATGCAAACCGATGAAGACATTAACAGCTTCATCGATGGTATGACCAAATTTACGGAGGACTACAGCGGCTTCATCCGTGACTCTCAAGCAGGTGTTCTTGACGAACTGACGAAAATCTCTGAAAGTGCCGCAAAAGCGTCAGAACAGCTAGTAACAGGCACAACGCAAGAAGCTGCGACGTTCAGTAACGACGGGCTGTCTGGCACAATGGCATTGAGTGTCCAAGATACGGTCGGCCAGGAAGTGCTGCAAATGTCAGACATGATGGGGGCATTGTCTGATCGCCAGTCAGGCATTATTGATTACACGACGAATATGCAGCAAAGCGTCAATGATGTTCAGGCGAAAGCTGACACCTTAAACAACAACTGGGGGAAAAATGTCGCTTCCACGAAACTCGTGCGCAATGACGTATACGGCATACTCGGAAATACATTAGTAGACGGGCAAAACAACGGCTATGTATATGATTACTTGGCGAATCCGCTTAAAATCAGCGGAGAGGTACCGGAAGAAAAAACTCAGACGGTGCCGCCGGTTGTCATCCTTGTCATTGTATTGATCAGCAGTCTGTTAATCGGCTATTTCAGCTCGTATTACCAAAACGCGCCGCTTCTCGTCAAAGGAGCGCTATTCGGAATTCTGAATATCCTTGTCGGACTCATGATCAGCTTGTTCGGTTTGAATATTTATTCATTGCCGGACGATCAGACGATTAAGTGGTCGGTGTTTACGATTCTATTGCTAGTCGCAAGCTCTGCCTTCATCCGGACAGCATTCAGATTCGGGTCGATCCCTGGATGGGTTGCTTCAGCGGCAATGATTCTATTCTACGTCGCACCGCTTATTGATTTGATTATGCCGAACTTTACATTTGAAGATCCGGTTTCGAAAGTATATATCGACATCCAGTACGGTACAGGACACTTGTTTACAATGGGAATAACGGTTCTGCTGATCATTACGGTGATTGCCGCGGCTCTGCCGCTGATCATCCGGATGATGGCCGAACACACAGCAGAAAGCGATGAAACGTATGAAGCGTAATCGCAGCATGGAAAAGGGGATCATGATTTGTATGCTCTCCTTTTCCCTTTTCATACCCTCTGCCGTAGCAGCCGAAACCGAGGAAAACACAGATGTCGCGCCAAACCAGTATGAGAAAAAAGACATCGAAATTGATACGAATTATTTGCATGAAGATACCTACTATGAAGAGAAAACAGAACTGCCTGAGGAACAGAAGGATATCACTTTTGATAAGCCCGAGGACAAGGACGCCGAGCTGATAAAAGATTTGTTTACATCAACAAATGCCGAGGAATCCAACACGATTGCGGCCCAGTCGAAACAGCTCGGGATTACGTTTGCTGAAAAACCAATGACAAAGACGTCATCCACGGAAACAGAAGAAGGACAAGAAACATCTTCATTGCTGCTTCCGATTATGTATGTTGTGCTGATCCTGCTCGGAATTGCAGGCATTGTGTTTCTCATCCCAAAAGTCACAGCGCAGGAGAACAAAAAGGTATAGGCCCTGTGCTTGTGTTGTGCAAAAGCGGTACCGTACAATAGGAATGGAAGGAGGAGGTTTCCAATGGAACTTTATATCATCACCGGAGCGTCAAAAGGACTGGGTGAAGCCATTGCATTACAGGCTTTAGAGAAGGGTCATGAAGTCCATGCCTTATCCAGAACGAAAGCGGATGTCTCTCACGAAAAACTGACGCAGCATCAAATAAACCTCATCAATCTCGCAGAAACTGAACAGCAATTTGAAACATTGCTTTCATCCATTAATCCAGATCGTTATTCAGGTATTACCCTGATCAATAACGCCGGAATGGTAACGCCGATCAAACGCGCCGGCGAAGCGTCTCTTGACGAGCTTCAGCGCCATTATCAGCTGAACCTGACTGCGCCCGTTCTTTTGAGTCAGCTGTTTACAAAACGGTTTGCTTTATACAGCGGCAAAAAGACGGTTGTCAACATTACGTCAGGCGCCGCCAAAAATCCATATAAGGGATGGAGCGCGTATTGCAGCTCAAAAGCCGGACTCGACATGTTTACGAGGACATTCGGATTTGAACAAGAAGATGAAGAACTGCCAGTGAACATGATTTCTTTCTCACCAGGTGTTATGGACACTGAGATGCAAGCTGTCATCCGTTCTTCATCGAAAAAGGATTTCCACGACATTGAACGTTTCCAGAAATTAAATGAAACAGGAAGCCTTCGCAGTCCGTCCTTTATTGCCGGCACACTGCTTTCTTTATTAGAAACAGGGACAGAAAACGGACGCATTTACGATATTAAAGAGTTTTTGTAGAGCAGACATTTTCTGCTCTTTTTTTTATAAAAAAGTCAATCGCCCTCGCATTCTGTTGAACAGCCGCATATACTGACTGAAACTCTGCTTTTAGGGTATAACAATGATGATTAGAAGACAAAATGATGTGACATAAGAATTGAGTTTCTCTGCAAATTATGTTAGGATTCTAAAAATATCTAAAGGAGGGGTTTCCATGAGAAAGGTTACATTAATGGATGTTTTCACCCATCCAATTGCACAAAAATATCTACAGCGTTCCGGCGTGGCACATGCGATTGCCTGCGCTTACCATGCGTACAGGCTGTCTATAAAGGCTGACATCAACCCTGATTTAGCTGCAAAAGCGGCGCTGCTGCATGACATCGGCCATTATGAATGGTATACAGACGGAAAGTGGGATTATGAGAAATACAAAAGAAATGACATTCATGCCATTAAAGGGGCGGAACGGGCTCATAAGCTTCTGATTCGGCTTGGCGAGGAACCGAAAGCGGCAAAAGAGATTGCCCTTGCCATTTTGCTTCATACCGATTCCTATTTACCTGAAGGCGAATTAGATAAAAACACGCTGCAGCAGATTGTCAAAAAAGCGGACGAACTTGATGAAGAGCCGGGAGGCCACCATCATTACCGCCAAATCGATCCTTCAACTGCACGTAAAAAAATAGAAAAGCTGGACCGATTAATCGACCAAGCCCAGGCATCCATGATAAAGCCTGTATAAGTCCCGTTTTTTCACGGAACAGCGCCAGCTCTCTTCGCTGTCTCTGCTTCATCACCATTTCCTTTACACCCGCTTCCAAACATATTCTCCTAAAATCCCCGCGTTCCTGGTTTTATCAGGTAAGCCTGTGTCATTATCCATAATTGCGGCATAAACTGAGATAAAACATCAAAAGGGGATTGAAGTATGGTCAACCAAGGTAGTCCGCAACTGGTCTCTTTAGTCGATCCTTATGTCTATCAGACCATTAAAAAGCTCATCGGCTCAAGGTTCGTGATACAGACAGTACGAGATACGGTCAGAGGCAGACTGATCGATGTAAAACCTGACCATATCACCATTGAAGGAGCTCGAAATTCTGTTTGTTTGATCAGAATGCAGCACATGATTTCCGTTACGCCAGATTATAGTGAGCGGGTTTAACAGTGCTTGCGCATGAAAAATAGGCGTACACCGGGACGTCCTATTTTTCAGTTAAGCGCTGTAAAAAAGCACTATGATACAATGTATCGTCAAGGTCAAAACCGGCAAATTCTTGATAGTCACCATCTGAAAAACAAAAAGTGACGCCGTACACTGTATAGCAGGAACGGACTGAAGCATGCTGGCGGACACGAAAATGATAACCATCTGAATCTTTTACATATAGCCGGGATTTCCCGGCAAATGGGGCACAGAGCAGTGCTGCCTCACCAAAACATTCGAATCCGGCAATTTTGTCGTCTTGGCTGATATCCAGCAGGATGCAATCATTGACTTTAAGCTCCTCAGACCGTACATTCCTGCTCTTTTTTGGAGGAAGAACATAGATATAAGCCAGTGAATCTCTGTCGTATGTGACTGCCTGCATCATCAATACTCCTTTCATTATATTAAGAGTTCTGATATGAGTTCATTTTTGTTACAATGATGGGTATAAGTCCTTTTATCTGACAGACAAAGAAAAACTAGGAGGAACAAAGCTTGTTGAAATCAAAAGTCCATTTTTGGACATTGCAGATTTTATTTGTTTTGCTGATTATTTACGTAGCAACAAAGGTTTCATTTGTATTTCAGCCGTTTATTGTTTTTATCTCGACATTGTTTTTCCCGATGCTGATTGCGGGAATTTTGTATTTCATTTTTAATCCGGTCGTCCGCCTGCTTGAGAAAAAAATTCCGCGGACATTATCCATTCTATTGATCTATTTACTATTTATCGGTTTGCTGGCCTTCGTTTCGGCGTCAGTCGGACCTGTCATAACATCGCAAGTGACCGGGCTGTTTAACAATCTTCCTGATTATATAAAACAGATTCAGTCGCTCACAAAAGATATGTCCCATTCTCAATGGTTTACCTGGATGATGAATCAGGATTATGTATCGATATCAAAAATTGAACAGTCGTTGACAAGCTTTCTCCAAAACCTGCCGCAAAATATCACGTCCAGTTTATCTGCGGTGTTTGGTGTCGTGACAAACATCACGCTTGTTATTATCACTGTTCCATTTATCCTTTTTTATATGCTGAAAGACGGACACCGCTTTCCGCATCTGGCGGTAAAAATTCTTCCGGCTTCCTATCGGACAGAAGGCTTAAAGATTTTTAAAGATTTATCCGATACGCTTGCGGCTTATTTTCAGGGACAGCTGTTGATCTGTCTTTTTGTCGGAACAGCGTGTTTTATCGGCTACTTAATTGCCGGGCTGCCGTATGCCTTAATTCTTGGGATTGTCATGGCGATTACCAATATCATTCCTTATGTCGGGCCTTTCCTCGGTGCTGCGCCGGCTGTCATTGTTGGTTTTATGGACTCTCCGGCCAAAGCACTGTTTGCGATTATTGTGGTTGTCATCGTTCAGCAGCTCGACGGGAACCTGCTGTCTCCTCTCGTGATCGGAAAGCGGCTGAATACGCATCCGCTTACGATTATTTTGCTGTTGATCGGAGCTGGAAGCTTCGGCGGAATTCTCGGCATGATTTTAGCAGTGCCGGTCTACGCGGTAGTGAAGGCATTCTTCCTGAATATTGTCCGCTTGATCAAGCTTCGCCAGCGGTCACGCCTTGAAGAAAACGCCAAATCCGCTGAATAGGCGGGCACCATTTGCGCCTCTTTGCATATGATGCTGTAAATCAATGCGGAGGTGGGGAAATGCCTGCGATTGTAGGTCCGATTTATATTATGTCCATATCAGGTGATGCAGCGGCCAGCTTTGGAGATGTGTTTGCGATTTCGCCAAAGAGCGTTGATCACACAGGCGCAGGATCGGGTGCGTTTCAATTAGGTGATTATATGAAGGTCAATAATGAACACAGTAAAACGATTTTCAAAGATGCCGATATCATTGATGAAACAGTTTCGTTTAACGGGTAACAGCCTTTTCAGGAGAGGCTGTTGCTTTTTTATTGTATAATATGGGTAGTCTTTGAATAGAGAGGTCATGTTATGAAAATCAGAAAAGCGAATATCAATACGCAAACCGGAATGATCACGGACGTGTATCTGCATGAAAACAGAAAAGAACTGCGCACGTTAGTAGCGGTTCCGCAGCTGGAGTGGAGTACGATCATTTCTTATGAAGAAGATAAAGCATCTCTGCCTGAACGGCTGGAAGCTTCTTTGCGCCGGCATACAGAGGAAGAACCGGCTGGTGAGCTGGCCAAAAAAATCATTCATTGGGTAACAGAAATGTAAACCGCCCTTGAAAGTTTAGCTCCTGCCTGATCAGGTGATAATGAAGACAAACAAGACGGGAGGACAAGCTTTTGAGTGATGAAAAAATGGATCTCTATTTGCAGCAAGGAATGTACGGGCCCTTGGAGACAAAGCCTGACGAGCGCCATTTGTTTTTAGGCTCATTAAGGGAAAGAGTGCTTTTGGCATTGACGAAAGGGCAGGTGCTCAGAATCAAACCGTATGAAGAAGCGGAGCAGGCGCTGAAAAACAGCAAAAACATAACCCTTTTGATTAATGGAGAGCTTCAGTATCAGTCGTACTCTCCCTATATCCAAATGGCGAACCGGAACGGAGTGCACTTCAAGATCGTATCAGATCTTCAGTTTCATACGCCTTTAGGCCTTGTCATTGCGGCTGACATCGCTGTGAATCGTGAATTGATATATATTCAGGACGACATTTTTAACAGGTCAGTGCTGAAACCTTAAGAGACAAACGGACCGTTTGTCTTTTTATTCATGGCAATTCACTTACAACTGGAGATAAGATATAATGTTCTCATACTGATGGCGGGGAGGCCGGCTATGAAAAAAGCACTTATTTGTATTGATTATACGAATGATTTTGTGGCGAGTGACGGAAAATTGACCTGCGGGGAGCCCGGCAGAATGATTGAAGAGGCGATCGTCAATTTGACTGAAGAATTCATCACAAACGGTGATTACGTCGTATTAGCAGTAGATTCTCATGATGAAGGGGATCAATATCACCCTGAAACCCGTCTTTTTCCTCCGCATAATATGAAAGGCACGGATGGAAAAGATCTGTACGGAAAGCTTTTGCCTCTATATCAGCAACATGAACCAAATGTTTACTACATGGAAAAAACGAGATATTCTGCTTTTGCGGGAACTGATTTAGAGCTCAAACTCAGAGAGCGGCAGATTGACGAACTGCATCTTGCCGGTGTCTGCACAGATATTTGTGTGTTGCATACAGCGGTTGACGCTTACAACAAAGGTTTTCGGATTGTTGTGCACAAACAGGCTGTTGCCAGCTTTAATCAGGAGGGGCACACGTGGGCTCTTTCCCATTTTGCAAACAGCATCGGAGCGCAAGTGGCAGAGTAAGGAAGGGGAAAAACAGTGTTAGAGTATGGATTTAAAGATGACAGCCTGTCATTACATACAGACCTTTATCAAATCAATATGGCAGAAACTTACTGGAGAGACGGCATTCATGAAAAGAAAGCCATTTTTGAGCTTTTTTTCAGAAGGCTTCCTTTTGAAAATGGTTATGCGGTGTTTGCAGGTTTGGAAAAAGCCATCGAATACCTGGAAAATTTTAAGTTTACGGATAGTGACCTGAATTATTTACAGGAAGAACTCGGGTATCATGAAGATTTTATTGAATATTTGCGTGGTTTAACGTTTACAGGTTCACTTTACTCCATGAAAGAAGGAGAGCTCGTATTTAACAATGAGCCGATTATGAGGGTGGAAGCCCCCCTTGTAGAAGCGCAGCTGATTGAAACGGCTTTGCTCAACATTGTGAACTACCAAACATTAATCGCAACAAAGGCTGCCCGGATTAAAGGCGTCATCGGCGATGAAGTCGCACTTGAATTCGGAACAAGACGGGCGCATGAAATGGATGCAGCCATGTGGGGAGCGAGAGCAGCCTTAATCGGCGGATTCAGCGCGACAAGCAATGTAAGAGCCGGAAAGCGCTTTAATATCCCGGTATCCGGCACGCATGCGCATGCGCTTGTGCAGGCTTACCGTGATGAATATACAGCTTTTAAAAAATACGCGGAAACGCATAAGGATTGCGTCTTCTTAGTCGACACGTATGACACGCTTCGCTCAGGCATGCCGAATGCGATTAGAGTGGCCAAGGAATTCGGAGACCGCATCAACTTCATTGGCATTCGCCTGGACAGCGGCGATTTGGCGTACCTGTCAAAAAAAGCCCGGAAAATGCTCGATGAAGCAGGATTTACAGATGCGAAAGTCATTGCTTCAAGCGATTTGGATGAGCATACCATTATGAATTTAAAGGCTCAGGGAGCGCGCATTGATGTCTGGGGTGTCGGTACGAAGCTGATCACGGCCTATGACCAGCCGGCTCTCGGCGCGGTTTACAAACTCGTTGCCATTGAAGAAGACGGGAAAATGGTCGACACGATCAAAATTTCGTCCAATCCTGAAAAAGTGACAACACCGGGCAGAAAGAAAGTGTATCGCATTATCAATCAGTCCAATCATCATTCTGAAGGCGACTATATTGCGCTATATGATGAGCAGGTGAATGATCAAAAGCGGCTCAGAATGTTCCACCCGGTTCATACATTTATCAGCAAATTTGTCACGAATTTTTATGCGAAGGATCTTCATGAGCTGATTTTTGAAAAGGGCATTCTCTGCTACCAAAACCCTGAGATCTCAGACATACAGCAGTATGTGCAGGATAACCTCAGCCTGCTGTGGGAGGAATATAAGAGAATCAGCAAGCCGGAGGAATATCCGGTTGATTTAAGCGAGGACTGCTGGAGCAATAAAATGCAGCGGATTCACGAAGTGAAAAGCAGACTTGATGAAGAGCTTGAGGAAGAATAAAGAAAACTGGCCTTTCGTTCGCGAAGGGCCAGTTTTCTTTTTGAATATATTATTTTTCATGTTTAGACAATTTTCGTCAAATTATTTGATATACTTAAGGGTGAAAGCTGCGCGTATTGTAAGGGGGATAAATCAATGAGGGTGTTTGTTGCAAGACAGCCTATTTTTAATAGAAAAGAACAGGTTGTTGCTTATGAACTGCTGTATAGAGAAAGCGAAGAGAATGTATATAGCGCGAAAGACGGCGATCAGGCAACAACAGATTTAGTAATCAACAGCTTTTTAAACATCGGAATTGAGAAGCTGACGGAAGGGAAACGCTGTTTTGTTAATTTTACGGAAAGCCTGATGTTTTCGAACCTTCCTACCTCCTTCAATCCGAAACAGCTTGTCATTGAAATCCTTGAAGATATACCGATCACGCCGGCCCTCATCTCAAGATGCAAAGAGCTGAAAAAAATGGGGTATATGCTGGCACTTGATGATTTTTATGCAATAAACCCGCAAAATGAAGGCTTATTGGAAAAGCTCATGAGCTATATTGATATATTGAAAATTGATTTTCTCAAAACAACACGAATGGAACGCAGAAAAATTTTGCAAACCTACGGCTGCAGAGGCTTGATTTTTTTAGCGGAAAAAGTAGAGACCCGAAAAGAATATAAACAAGCGGCACAAGACGGCTTTCAATTATTCCAGGGCTACTTTTTCAGCGAACCGCGCATCATCAGCGGGCATGATCTGTCGACTCATTTCTATTCTTACTATGAACTGCTTAACGAATTGAGCAAAGAACAGCCTAACATAAAGCGTGTGACCGAATACATAGAGCGGGATTTATCACTGTCCTATCAAATCCTAAAATTTTTAAACTCATCCCACAGCCGTTTGAGCCAGAAAATTGAAAGCATTCAACAGGCCATTATGCTGCTTGGGTTTAATGAAATCAAACGGTGGATATACATTCTTTCCTTTAAGGATTTAAGCAGAAAAGGGCATTCCAGCAAGCACGAGATCATTAAGATTTCTTTGATGAGAGCAAAGCTTTGTGAGCTGCTGGCGAGAAAAACAGCCCGGCCGCAGCCTGCGTCTTATATGCTGATCGGAATGTTTTCTCTCATAGACACCCTGCTGCACCGAGAAATAGAGGAGATTATTCAAGAATTGCCTTTAAAAGATGAAGTTGGGCAAGCGTTATTAGGCCATCAAAACGACTATTACCAAATGCTTGAGCTTGTGAAATTAATTGAAAGCAACAACTGGGACACTTGCACAGAATTAGGAAAAGAACTGGATAAAGAAGAAGCGTATGAATGTTACCTTGAAGCTCTGGAGTGGTGTCATAATCTGATGGACGCAAAATGATTGCGGTCCTCTGACCACCGCAAAGCAAGAATCATTCGGCTTTGCGTCCCGATGAGGGTGATGTAGATGCCGTCGGGATTAAAGACCGTATCCACTTCATGCCGTACGCCCATTTGTTTGATCAGGCGCTTTACAGATTGTTTGTCTGACTGCTCGGCTGCGGTCAGAATGCGGTGCGAGAGCTCCCGCGAGCCCGCAATGCGGCTGAGAACAAGCTGGGCATCGGCGAACAGCCCTGACGCCTCCCTCGCTGAACGGATAAAGACATCTGGATTGGCAGGAGAAGCTGGAGGGCGGCGAATCTCATACGGATAGGCGTAAAACCAAGGATAACGATAACTCATGGGAGCACCTCACACAAAAGGGATGTTTCTATATGTATAGATCCTTAATTGCCGAATATGACAAAGCGAAAAGGCCACAACTTTAGCGTTGCGGTCTTTTTCGGTGTTTGTCGGTCAGGATACGCCAAAAATCGCATATTCATTTTTGAAAATACAGTACCAAGGACTATAGTCTTGCTTAGTAAAAATGTGAAACCCGTTAAAATCAAGGAGATTAAGAATCTTTCTCAATTTCAGCACATATTAACGCTCTTCCGCATAGAAAGATAGTCCCGTTCTCGTTGTGATTCCTTTGAGCATAAGGACCTATTGAGATTTGCGGTGTCACGCAGGACTTTTTTGTATACTTTTCGGTGAAAAATAAGCCGAAAGCAGATACACTATTAGTAACAGATCAAATACCTAGGACTCGTTCACCATACACAATTCATTGATCTTTCAAAAAAAGGAGTGTGGAAACGATGGAAAAGAAACTTGAAGAAGTAAAACAATTGTTATTCCGACTCGAACTTGATATTAAAGAAACGACAGATTCATTACGAAACATTAACAAAAGCATTGATCAGCTCGATAAATACAATTACGCAATGAAAATTTCGTGAAAAAGACTTGGAAACAAGTCTTTTTTTTCGTTCTTCCCATACAATAAAAGGATAAAGTATTATATGATTGTTAAAAAACGAAAAACCTGCTGTCCTTTAAATGTCCCATTTAGTAAAATGGAATGGGAGGGGGAAGTCGTTATTGAGCAGATATGTTTAGATACTGTCCGGATCAAGGAGAAAATGAAGGAGATTGTAAGCCAAAAAATAAAGAATCAGGACTTGGAACGATATCTTCAGAATTTTATTGAGTCTAAGGATACTTTTGAGTTTGCTGATTTGGCTCTTCATCATTATTTAGCTTTTAACGGTCAGGACAAAAAAGCAATCGAATTGCTAGCTGCCGGAATTGAATTACTTATACTCTCATTCGATATTTATGATGACTTAGAGGATAAAGATAATAGAAATGCTGTATGGATGAAGATTGACTCGTCTATCGCTTTAAATGCAGTTACAGCTCTTTACACCCTAAGTATACAAGTGATGTGTCAAGCTAGTCATGAACCAGAATTTTCACAAGAGATATTGAATTTTGCGTTACAATCAATTCAAGGCCAGCATGATGATATTGTGAATGCGCCGCAAACTGAAGAAGCCTGTCTTGAAATGATCAAAAATAAATCAGGAGCGCTAACGGCGTTGCCCTGTGTAATGGGAGTAATGCTGGCAACAGGCAAATACCATCCCATCGTGGCTTCTTATTCTTATGAACTTGGCATTATGTCGCAGATCGATAATGATTATAAAGGTTTGTTTTACTTAAATAACGATTTTGTTCAGAAAAAAAATACATTGGCATACTTATACTTAAAAAAACAATTTAATGATGCTTCAGTTGAGCTACTAAGTTTATATCAAAAACCAGAGGAATTTGTTTCTATTAATACTAAGACTTTGAAACAAAAGTTAACAGAAGCAGGCGTTATACAATATTTGCTGGTGATGAAACATTTATCTCTCCAGAAAATAAAAAAAGAAATGTCACAATTAAAATTAGAAGATGATAAAACTGAAAAATTATTGTCTGTTATGATTAAATAAGGAGGGACTTATTATGCAAGAAATAGTAGGATACTTAATTAAATACCCAAATGTTTTAAGGGAAGTAATGGAAGGTAATGCTTGTTTATTGGGTGTTGATAAAGATCAATCAGAATGTATAATAAATGGTTTTAAAGGTTTAGAAATTTATTCAATGCTTGATTGGAAGTACTGAGGTTTAAATGAAGTCTAGAAATAACAAAATTTCTGTAGTGTTAGTTTTATTAAGTTTGATATATGTAATTTATTTGACCTATATAAGCAATAATAATTTATTAGTCGGTGCAACTGTTTCTAAAGGAAAAAATGGTGACATTGTAATTACCAATGTAGATGAATTTTCAATGGCATCATACAGCGGTATAGAAAAAGGAGATATCGTAAAGAGTATTAATAATAAAAAGATAAACACAAACGAAATAAAGATGAATAAACTAAAAAATGTAAGTTCAATGATTGTGGAAAGAAATGGACAAAATCTAGAGCTGAAAATGACCTTATTTAATGATAAAAATTTTACTACTTACTTAATACCATTAATATTTTATATCGTTTGTTTATTTTGTTGCTTATTTATATTGAAAATAAATGAATCAAAAAACCTCCTCTCAGCTGTAGTTTTAATTATCTTTCTGTTATCTGCTTCTATTGCATATATAAGCGCTGGAGGGTCTGCTAAGGGAGATATGCTGAGCAGGCTTATAATGGTGGTAACATTAATATCTGTGCCGCTAAACTATCTTCTCTTTCTTTATCAATATTTTAAAGAATTAGGCACCAAATTATTTGATAAAAAAGTTTTTATTTTATATTTGATTCCGGTCATAAATGTAGTATGTGAAATGTTTCGTTCACATCTTTTCTTTCGTGATTATGTTCCTAAATTAAATTTACTTGCTTTTTTCTTTTTATTTATCATAGTAGGGATTTATTTTAGTATCATTTTAATTAAAAATAAAGATACTGAACAAGCGCATATTATTAAGGTCCTCACTATCATTAATATCTTTTCTTTTTCACCTTTTCTGTGTTTATATTTGATACCTTACGTGTTTTTAAATGCACATTATGTTTCTTCTTTTTTAGCGGCTTCATTTATGCTGCTAATACCATTCTCATTGGTATATCAATTCATGACAAATAAAATCTATAATGTAGATTTTATTTTAAGCAGATTAAGATATTATGGCTTTTTAGCTTTAACGCCAACAATTATTTTAATAACAACAATTGAGTTGATTAGGAGCCCTGAGAGTGAGTTTTATAGTGTTAAACTAACCTTTTTAATTTATATTATAATGTTGGCGGTCTTTTATTATAAAGAAGTACTTGATTTCAGATTTAGATTAAAAAGGGTTTCTGAAAGGTTTAATTATCAAGACAGTATATATAAGTTCACGCAACTGATTAGAGATTCATCTTCTGTATCTCAGGTTTTTGGGGAACTGAAAACTACTGTTCTTGAGGTTTTGCTTGTTAGCAGAGCCTATATTTATGAAGTTTCTTTGGATGGGAATATAAAACCTTACGAAGAAATAAACTCAAATTCATACCACGATATCTACCAAAAACAGTTTAGAAAAGTCACATCCGAAATAGGGAAAATCGTTGAATTTAATAAAGGCTTTGTCATGAAGATAGGTGAACGCGGTGGTAAATCATTTGTGATCCTTTGTTTATCTAAAATGAATACGCCTCGTCTCACACTCGAAGAACTTTCTTGGCTGAAAACTTTGGCTTTTTATACAAACGTATCGATCGAAAACGTCATGAAAATTGAAGAACTGATGAGTCATTTAGAAGAAATAAAACAACAAGAATCAAACCCCGTATGGCTCAAAAAACTCATGTATACGATCGAAGAAAAACAACGCTCTGATCTCGCCCGCGATCTCCACGATTCCGTTCTTCAGGATTTGATTTCATTAAAGCGCCAGTGTGAGCTGTTTTTGGCTGATTTTAAGAAGGATAATAATCCGTGTCAGGAAGAGGTACAGGACAAGCTTGTACAGATGAATGAGCAGATGTCTGATGTGATTTCGATGACGAGGGAGACGTGTCATGAGCTGCGGCCGCAGCTTCTGTATGATCTTGGGCTGGTGAAGGCGCTGTCCAAGCTGGTGGCGCAGCAGCAGGAGCGGGTTCCGTTTCATATCCGTTTAAATACCGGCAGATTTACGGCTTCGCTTGATCTGGATTCGCAGTTGAATTTGTACCGGATCATTCAAGAGTTTCTGTCTAATGCGGTCAAGCACTCCCAGGCGACCGATGTGCTGATTATGCTCATCAGTATTCAAAACAAAATCGTTCTTCATTATGAGGACGATGGCGTAGGGTTTGATCAAGAAAAAAATAATGAACATTCCATGAGTATGGGGCTTTCTGGCATTAAGGAGAGAGAGTCAGGGCTTTAGATGGACGCCTTCGGATTGAAACAAGTGAAGGAAAGGGCTTTAAGGCTGATATTGAAATCGAATTGTAATGGTTTTATAACGGAAACGACTTGGCACAGGCCAAGTCTTTTTTATAAAATGGAAATGAGTGAGTAAAAGGGAGGAAAACATGAAAAAGATACTAGTGATTGATGACCATCCGGCTGTCATGGAAGGCACCAAGACAATTTTGGAAACGGATTCGAATCTGTCTGTTGATTGTCTCAGTCCTGAACCGAGCGAACAGTTTATCAAGCAGCATGATTTCTCGTCATATGATCTCATTTTAATGGATCTGAATTTAGGCGGCGAGGTCAATGGGATGGAGCTTTCTAAACAGATATTACAAGAGAATCCTCATTGTAAAATTATCGTGTATACCGGTTATGAGGTTGAGGATTATTTTGAGGAAGCGATTCGTGCGGGACTGCACGGTGCCATCAGCAAAACGGAATCTAAAGAAAAGATCACCCAATACATATACCACGTACTCAATGGAGAAATTTTAGTCGATTTTGCTTACTTTAAACAGCTGATGACTCAGCAAAAAACAAAGCCGGCTCCTTCCTCTCAAAAAGAACAAGATGTGCTCACACCTAGAGAATGCCTGATTCTTCAAGAAGTTGAAAAGGGATTTACAAACCAAGAAATCGCAGATGCACTTCATTTAAGCAAGCGGTCCATTGAATACAGCCTGACATCGATTTTCAATAAGCTGAATGTCGGTTCCCGGACGGAAGCGGTTTTGATTGCGAAATCAGACGGTGTACTTTAAATAAGGGGGGATATGATGGATACGAAACACACATTGCTTGAAGCGCTTGGTATTGAGATTGTTGAAAACACAGCGGAACGATGCGTTGCAGTCATGCCAGTGGATCATCGGACGGTGCAGCCGTTCGGATATTTGCATGGAGGCGCTTCAGTGGCTCTGGCGGAAACCGCGGCGAGCGCAGGTGCGCAGAATCTGATTGATCACACAACACAAGCTTGTGTCGGTTTGGAAATTAACGCTAACCATTTAAAATCCGTAAAGGAAGGAACGGTAAAGGCAGTAGCCGAACCCGTTCATATAGGCAGAACGACTATTGTCTATCAAATCCATATTTATGACGAGCAAGAGAGGCTGATCTGTATCTCCAGATGCACGCTGGCTGTCATCAAAAAATAAAAAAACAGCCGGAACTCTGCCTGTCCGGCTGCTTATTTTTATAAGTAAGAATCCTCTTTTCGTTTAATCACAAAGTTTCTGATCCCGTTATAGTCATCCTGTACGCTTCTCTCATTAAGCTTGACGCCGGAGTTGTACGCGGCACGGCAGATCAAGTGTCCTCCGACAGGCGACGTAATAAAGATAAAGAGAATCCCGAGCAGAATTTTAGCGGAAATGTTCCCCGTCACAAACCACAAATAGAAGAAGACACCAAGCAGAATCATATTGACGCCCAACGTTGAGCCTTTAGATGCAGCATGAGAACGTGTAAACACATCAGGAAGGCGAATTACTCCTAATGAAGCAACGAGGCACACAAGTGCGCCAAGCAAAATGAATACAGACACAACGACCTTAGCGATTTCGATCATTTTCGATAATCTCTCCTTTCTCCAGGAACTTGGAAAATGCGATCGTTCCGATAAATGATAAAATCCCCAGCAGCAAAATAATATCCAGAAACGCACTTGTTTTCAGCAAAATGGAGACAAGCGCCGTGATCGCGATCAGATTGATGCCGATTGCATCCAGAGCCACGACCCGGTCAGGCACAGTCGGCCCTTTAATAACACGAATGACATACAAAAAGGTAGACACTGCCATAATGCCGAGCGCGAGTTGCAGAATCAGCGTAAACATCAGCGGCTCACCTCCTGTATGGCTTTTTCAAATGACTCCCGAATATCAAAAATGGCTTTTTCCGCATCCTCAATATCCATCGCGTGAATATAAAGAATCGTCCTGTCATCTGAAATGTCCATCACCAAGGTTCCCGGCGTTAATGTAATAAGCAATGACAGCAGGGTGATTTCCCAATCCGTCGTAAGCTCTGTTTTAAAAGCGAAAATGCCCGGTCTGATATTCAGCTTCGGCGATAGGACTGATTTCAGCACACTGACATTGGCAAGGTACAGTTCCTTTAAAAAAATCAAAAGGAGTTTGATGATAGAAAACATTTTCCATAGATAAAACTGGCGAGTAAAAAAGCGCCGGAAGAAAAAGAGAGAGAGCATCCCCAGAATATAGCCTGTGAAGAATCCTGCGGCGCTTGGACTATTGCTCAAGAACATCCAGCAAAAAGCGAGAAACACATTTAATAAAATTTGAAATGCCATGCGATCTACTCCTTCAAAACAGCTTCAATATATTTTTCCGGATTCAGCAACGTCTCGGCCGCTTGATCAACGTAAGGTGACACCCATTCTGTACCCAATCCGAAGAGAAGAGACAGTAAGAGAAAAATAGCTGCCGGATAAAGAAGTCCTTTAGCTGTTCTATGATTTGGTTTTGGTGTTTCTTTTTCTTCGCCCCAAAACGCATGTATAAAGATCCTCAGCACAGAGTAAAGTACGAGCAGACTCGAAAGCAGAATCAGCATGGAAATCGTAAATTCACCTTCTGTGAAGCCGCCCTCCGCAATTTTCAATTTGCCGACAAATCCGCTGAGAGGCGGGATGCCCGCAAGAGAAATAGCTGAAATGAAAAACATCCATCCTAGAACAGGGTAGCGTTTGATCAGCCCGCCCATTTTGTGCAGGCTCGCTGTTCCAGTCAATGCGATCAGCGTCCCTGCCAGCATAAATAAAGCGCCTTTAATCAGCATATCGTGAATCAGATAATAAATCGCGCCTTGGATTGATGCGGGGGTATGAACTGCCACACCGAACAAAATCACGCCGACAGCAGTAATAATGTTGTAGATCACAATTTTCATGACATCCGAATAAGCGAGTGAACCGATAACACCGAAAATCACAGTCAGCGCCGCGAGCCAAATCATCAGCTGATGGGTAAAGGCTGTATCGTGAATAAAAATCAATGTGAAGACCCTAGTGATCGCGTATAAACCGACTTTTGTGAGCAATGCGCCGAACAACGCGGAGATTGCCGCCGGAGGCGCGTAATAAGAGCCTGGAAGCCAAAAGTAGAGGGGGAAGATTCCGCCCTTCATGCCAAATACCAAAAGCAGCAGGACACCAATCACAGTGATCAGCCCGGTTTGTCCTGATTCGCTGATTTTCACACTAAGATCGGCCATGTTTAACGTACCGGTTACAGCGTATAAAAAGCCGACGCCGATGACAAACAAGGCAGACGATACGATATTAAACACAATATATTTAAGGGACTCCCGCAGCTGAATTTTTGTGCCGCCTAATACAATCAGCATATAGGAAGCAATAAGCAGGAGCTCAAAAAACACGTACATATTAAATAAATCGCCTGTTAAAAACGCTCCGCTGACACCGGCAAGCAAAAACTGAACACCAGAGTAATAAAAGGAACGCTCCCGTTTTTCACCGACGGAACGGAAGGAATAAAGCACAACCAATAAACCAATTATCGATGTTGTGAGAACGAGCAGGCTGGCGAATTGGTCTGCGACCAGCACAATGCCGTACGGCGCTTTCCAGCCGCCCAAACTGAGTGTCTGGATACCATTTGTAAAGACAGTCTGTACGAGTATGCCACTGATCACAATCCCGATTGCCGATGCCGCAGTGCTGAAGATCCGCATGAGCATAAGATTCTTCGTCATGAAAATCAGCAGAATGGCCGACAGAAGCGGGATCAGGATTGGCAAAATAACAAAATTATTCATGTTGATCATTTCCCCTCATTTGATCCATATCGTCCGATTTCAATTCCTGATAAGCGCGAAAGGCCATGACGAGGATGAATGATGTAACGCCAAATGAAATGACAATTGCGGTCAAAATCAGGGCTTGCGGAAGCGGATCGACAAATGATTTGGCATGCTCGCTCAAAATCGGAGCGGCACCTTTCTTTAATCCTCCCATAGTCAAAAGCATTAAATGAACGCCATGGCTTAACAGTGCTGTTCCGATAATGACGCGAAGCAGGCTTTTAGACAGCAGCAAATACGTAGCAGCCATAAAAATAATACCGGCTAAAACAGCCATTAAGATTTCCATTATTCTTCCTCTCCAATCGTTTGAATAATGGTCATCGTAATGCCTACGACAACTAGATAAACGCCTAAATCAAATATCGTCGCCGTGGCGAGCTCCGTTTTCCCGAGGATCGGCAGCTGAAAGTATCCGAATGTGTGGGTTAAAAAAGGAGCCCCGAAGACAAAGGAGCCAACCCCGGTTAATACAGCGAGCAGAAGGCCGGCTCCCGCGATATAAATGAAATTAACCGGCAAAATGGAACGCACGGTTTTTAAATCATATGCCAAGAGCAATAGAACGATGGAAGAGGACGTGATCAGTCCGCCGACAAAGCCTCCTCCTGGTGCGTTATGCCCTGATAAAAATAAATAGAAAGAGAAAAGCAAAATGATAAAGGATACCAGCTTTGTCACGGTTTGAAGAATCAAGTCATTTGTTTTTTGTTCATTCACCGCTTTTCCCCTCCTCTTTTACTTTTGTTTTAATCATGCTGTAAATGCCAAGAGCGGCAATCGTTAATACCGTAATTTCAAACATTGTATCAAAGCCCCTGAAATCAACGAGGATGACATTGACGACATTATCCCCTCCGCCGAGATCGTGGCTGTGTTTTAAGAAGAAGGATGAAATGCTGTCTTTTGTCCGCTGGCTTGATGATGCGATACCAAGCAGGGTGACGATAATACCGACGCCTAAAGCAATGATAAAGTTCGTCAATCGGAACGTTCTCGTTTTCTTTTTCAGCCTCAGTTTCGGCAGATGATAGAAACAAAGCAGAAACAGTGCCACAGAAATGGTTTCAATGACAAGCTGGGTCAAGGCCAAGTCCGGCGCTCTGAAAATCACAAAAAACAATGCGAGCGCATAACCGACGACACCAAGTGAGATAATCGCCGTCAGTCTTGATCTGGCAAAAACAGTTGCCGCTGTGGCGCTGATCATGACAAGCGTCAAAATGATTTCGTATACGCCGATTTTAGCCATGCCTTCTGTTGTAAAGGAAAATCCGCCTTTGATGACAAAAGCTCCGCCCATCAGAATGATGAAACCAGCGAAGATATACAGCAAGTAATCCCTTAAAAACCCGGTCATATATTGCTTTGTGACTCGGTAAGACCCTTTCTCCATCAGCGTCACAAGCTTGTCGTATAACCGGTTGAGTGTGAGCTTCGAAGGAAACAGCTTATAGATTCCCTTCCACTTATTCAGCGACAAATATCCGATGGTGCCGATAACAATAATGCCTGCAGTCATCAGCACTTCTGTATTCAACCCGTGCCACTGTGAAATGTGAACATGGAATTTCTCATGGCTGTCCAGCAGTGTCGGATAGATCGAGTTCATCGCAGGCTCTATCAAGCTGTACGACAATATATTCGGGAAAAAGAAGAGACTGACAGCCAAAGCGACAAGAATGACAGGTGATACGAGCATGCCAATCGGCGCTTCGTGAGCCTGTTTTTTAAGCTGTTCAGGCTGGTAACTTCCTCTGAATGTTTTAAACAGCAATTTCATGCTGTAGATAAACGTAAATACGCTTCCGATCCAGGCGAGAACAGGGAATAGAATGCCCCATGTCTGTACGTTGAACAGATCGAAATGTGTCACGCGAAGCATGCTTGTGAAAAACATTTCTTTACTCAAAAACCCGTTAAACGGCGGAAGGCCGGCCATTGAAAATGTTCCGATTAAGGAAATCGTAAATGTAATCGGCATTATCGCCATCAGGCCGCCGAGCTTCCGGACATCCCGTGTGCCTGTTTCGTGATCGATAATCCCGACTGCCATAAACAAGCTTCCTTTAAAGGTAGCGTGATTGATTAAATGGAAAATGGCAGCCATGGCGGCAACTGTATAATATTCTGTATGGCCGTAATGAAGGGCCGCAGCACTGACTCCGAGCATGGAGATGATCATTCCGAGCTGGCTGACGGTTGAAAATGCCAAAATCGATTTTAAATCAGTTTGTTTCACGGCATGGAATGAACCCCAAACCATCGTAAAGAGCCCGACGAGGGAAACGATCCAAAACCACTGAGCAGAAAAAGCGAAAATAGGACTGAATCTCGCAATCACATAAATGCCGGCTTTGACCATAGTAGCTGAATGGAGATAAGCGCTGACAGGTGTCGGAGCTTCCATCGCATCAGGCAGCCAGATATAAAAAGGGAATTGCGCGGATTTCGTAAAAGCCCCTAATAAAATGAGAATCATAGCCGGGATAAACAAGTCGTGGCCGGCAATTAATTGAACCTGATGAATCATCTCTCTAATACTGAAGGAATCCGTTATCAGATAAAGGAGAATAAATCCGCCGAGCATGCACAGCCCGCCGCTGACCGTAATCAAAAGTGATTTGGCGGCGCCGTAGCGCGACTTTTCACGCTTATACCAATAGCCGATCAGCAAAAAGGACGAAAGGCTGGTAAGCTCCCAAAACATGTAGAGAACCATGACATTGTCTACAAGAACGACACCGAGCATGGCGCCCATGAACATCAATAAGTAGACATAAAAGGGCCCAAGCTGTTCTTTTTCTTTCGATAAATAAAAAATACTGTAAAGAGTGACCAAAGAGCCGATGCCTGTGATCAGTAAGGCGAATAATAATCCGAGACCGTCTATATAAACGGTAAAGTTAATGCCAAGTGAAGGAATCCACTCAAATACCGACCGCAGTGTTTCTCCAGATTGTGTCATCCTGATCATTGGGAGAAAGTATATAAACAGCAAGACGGGCAGGATCAACACAAACCAGCCCGTGTGCACTCTTTTTGCGTATTTTGCCAAAAAGGGAATGATAAAAGCAAATAAGAAAGGCGATAAAATAGCAAAATGTAAGAGCTGCAAAGTTAAACCTCCTTTTTCTCTTTCTCAATTGAAAAATGCGCTATGTATCAAATATACGGTCAAACGACCTAGTCCAAATTATATCGCACTTTTCTGCAAGCTGCCATGCTTCGAACTGCGCAATGAGCTTTTATGAGTTCTTTTGACCTCAAAATAAGTCTAACAAAAATAATGTCATTTGTATATTTAAAATCATTCCTGATCAAGCTGAATGTAAGGAGCTGGTCATGTGAAAAGAAAGGTATTGATGTGTTCAGGTTTATTCTGCTCAGTATTTGCTGGGGCATTCATTTTGAATCAATATGACGGGCGTAGCGGTGCGGAGGCTAGTGAGGAGTGGGAGCTGTATTTATTGGAGCACCACCTGTCAGCCAGATTGAGTGAAATGGAATCAATGGATCTGCCGTTTGGCCCCCGAGAGTATATCCGGATTGTGAACAGATAAAAAAAGAGTTCCGCATATAACGGAACTCTTTTTCTGATTATGAAGTGAAAAAACGAAGCAGAACTGTCGCACAAATAACTGTACCTGCACCGCCGAGGCGGGTGGAAATTTGGGCGAACGGCATAAGGCCCATTCTTCCTGACGCTGATAAAATCGCAACATCACCAGTTCCGCCGAGACCGCTGTGGCAGCAGGTAACGATTGCAGATTCAACCGGGTACATGTTCATCAGCTTGCCCACAAAATATCCAGAAGCAATCATTGCGATAACAACTGAAATACAAATGATGACAAACGGAATAGAAATCACAGATGCCACGTCATCCAACGGAATAAAGAGGATGCCGAGACCGACCATCAGCGGCCATGTAAAGCTTGAAGAAATAAATTTATAAAGCTGGTAAGCGCCATCCTCCATTTTTTTCGGAAGAATATTTGCATATTTGACAGCCGCAGCTGAAATAATCATTAAGATCGCGCCCGGTATGAAGATGAATTTCTCCAATAACCCGCCGAAAATAAAGAATGTACACGCGAGCAGAACGCCGGCTCCCATCAATTTAAAATCAATTTTTGCTTCCGCTTCTTTTTGGTTGAAAATCTCATTTGCTTTTTTAGATTTGACGAGGCGTCCGTTTCCATTTAGATCAGGCCGCTTATCGCCAAGCTTTTTCATTAAGGCAGCACAGATGATAGCAAAAACGTTTCCGATAATAGCAGCAGGGACCAGCTGAGACACATACACATCAGCGGATGAACCGAGTATTTGTGAATAAGCGATTGAGAGCGGTAAAATTCCTTCGCCTATTCCCCCGGCAATAATCGGAACAACAACAAAGAAAAAGGAATCGTAGGCACTGTAGCCAAAAATAAATCCGACAAGGATGCCGGCCGCAACTGCTGCGATCGTTCCAGCAACAAGCGGAACGAACATCCTGATAAACCCTTGTATTAAAACAGTTCTGTTCATTCCGAGGATACTTCCCACAACCAGACAAGCGATATAGAAATAAAGGAAGTTAGACGTTTTCATCAGATTGGTTACAGCGTCTAAAGATGTTGAATTCAGCACATTGTAAAAGACTAAAAATGAAGGAACAAACAAAGATAAAATGGCAGGGCCGCCAATATCCTTCAATATCGGTATGCGTTGGCCTATGTCTCCAAGAAACACGCCAAGAATCATGATGATGGCAAACCCGCCAAGCATATTTGCCGGCAGCTCATTGTAATAGGCTGCAAGAATAATAATAACAGCTAATACTGTGTATAATGGCAGAGGAATCACACCGATTTCCCAAGACCAGATTTTTTGAAACAGGTTTTTCCCCTGTGGGTCTTTTTGCTCAGGTGAAATTGTCCCCGTTTTTGGAATTGCTCCCATGTCATACACCCCCATGTATTGTTTGTTACAGTCTACAAGAAAGCGTTAACACTTCATATTTTTTTAAGTTAAAAAACTGATAAACAATTAAATTAAGAGGGTCTTTTGGATTAGAAAAAAATCCCTGAGAAGCGTCTTCCCAGGGGAGAATGTTTTATCTTTTTCCTTTAATATAAGGCACGCCATTGGCTTTTGGCGCATCAGCCCGCCCGATAAAGCCGGTTAAAGCGAGAATCGTTAAGACATAAGGGGCCATCAGCATATACACATTTGGTATGTCTTTAAAAAGAGGGAGAAGCGATCCAATGATGCTTAAGCTTTGGGCGAATCCGAAAAACAGGGCGGCCCCCAGTGCTCCAATTGGATGCCATTTTCCGAATACAAGCGCTGCCAGTGCGATAAAGCCTTGTCCGGAGATGGTAGAGTGCGTGAAATCAAGCGCAATCGTGGAGGCATATACGCCGCCGCCGAGACCGCCGAACAATCCGCTGATCATCACGCCGATGTAGCGCATTTTATATACGTTGATTCCCATCGTATCGGCCGCCATCGGATGCTCTCCGACAGAACGGATACGAAGGCCGAACGGTGTTTTGAACAAGATAAACCAAGAAATAAAGGCCAATGCAATTGCAAGAATAGACGTATAATAGACATCCGAAAAGAAGATTTTTCCCAATACAGGAATGTCGCCCAAGCCGGGAATTTTCGTTTTATAAAAAGGCTCAGGGATTTTGTCTGTCTGCGCTTTGCCGTAGATCAGTTTTACAATAAATAAAGTTGCCCCGAGCGCCAGCATGTTAATGGCGACGCCGCTGACTGTCTGATCGGCGCGAAACGAAATGGCCGAAGCCGCGTGAATCAGTGAGAACAGCGCGCCTGCTGCCATGGCGGCAAGGAGTGAAAGCCAAGGCGCGGCGGCACCCAATTCCGGACCTAAAAATAAATTAAATAACACGCTGGTGAACGCCCCGATAATCATGAGGCCTTCAAGACCGATATTCACAACTCCTGATCTCTCGGAAAACACGCCGCCGAGAGCAGTTAAAATAAGCGGGGCGGCATAGACGAGTGTGGCTGGGACAATGATGGATAAAATCTGCACAAAGTCCACTTAGTTCGCCCCCTTTTTCTTCAATTTGTCCATGACAAAACGAATTGCGTAGCTTGAAGCCACAAACAGAATGATAATGGCAATCACAATATCGACAACCTCTGATGGAACGCCTGATTCAATCGGCATATTTAAAGCGCCGATTTTCAGTCCGCCCAGCAGGCATGCAGCCAGCACAACGCCGACAGCTGTGTTCCCCCCGAGAAGAGCGACAGCGATACCGTCAAAGCCTACGCCGGTAAATGCGCCTTTCACGGCTGCGTATTCGAAAGTCCCAAGCCCCTCCATGGCTCCTGCAAGACCTGCAAAAGCACCTGAGATGAGCATGGAGGTCATGATATTCTTCCGCACGCTCATACCGGCATACTGGGAAGCGTGCTGGTTGAATCCGACCGCTCGAAGCTCAAATCCCTTTGTTGTTTTGTTGATGATAAACCACATGACAACTGCTGCGAGAAGAGCAACGATGATCCCCCAATGCAGCCGTGAATAATCGGTTATCTGTTCAAGAAACGGCGATCGAAGGGAGGCGGATTCGTGAATTTTCTCCGTCTTATCCTGACGATCTGTCAAGACGTTTGAAATGATGTAATTGGTCATATGCAGCGCGATATAATTCATCATAATGGTGACAATGACTTCATGAACGTAGAAGCGCGCTTTCAAAACACCGGGAATAAAACCCCATAATCCTCCTGCAGCCGCCGCTGTAATCAGTGCGAGCGGCATGTGAATATATGCCGGTCCGTCAAACGCCGTCCCGACCCAAACAGCTGCTGTCCAGCCGACGAGCAGCTGGCCCTCGACGCCGATATTAAAGAGTCCAGTTCGGAATGCAAAGGCGACAGCCAACCCCGATAAAATATAAGGTGTAATTTGCCGGATGGTTTCTCCGACATAATAGATTTCTCCGAATATTCCATTCCACAAAGCCGAATATCCGCTGATCACACTATATCCGCTCGCAAGCATAATCAGCGCGCCGGCCGCAAGACCGAGTATGATTGCAATGAGGGGCACGAGTAAATGAGAGAGACGTTTAACCATTTGCTTTCCCCGCTTCCTTTTGCATGCTTCCTGCCATCAAGAGACCGAGTTCCTGCTCAGTGGTGTCCTGCGGATCGACCGTGGCGATAATATGTCCTTCAAAAATAACGGCGATTCTGTCACTGAGATTCATAATTTCTTCAAGCTCAAACGAGAGGAGAAGAACGGCTTTTCCAGCATCGCGCTGCTCAATGAGCTTTTTATGGACAAATTCAATCGCTCCGACATCAAGGCCGCGAGTCGGCTGGGCGGCGATTAATAAATCAGGATTCCGGTCTACTTCCCGCCCGATAATCGCTTTTTGCTGGTTTCCGCCTGACAATGCCCGGGCGTGTGTATATTCATCCGGCGTTCTGACATCGTACTCGCTGATCAGGCTGCGTGCTTTTTTGTACATTTCGCCTTTATGTAATACGCCAAATGCTGCATACGGCTTTTTGTAATAGCTTTGCAGCACGATATTTTCTCCGATCGGAAAATCAAGGACGAGACCATGTTTATGGCGGTCCTGAGGAATATGCCCGATTCCGGATTCGGTCACTTTTCTTGGCGTCAGGTTTTGGATTTGTTTTCCGTTTAAGGTGATTGTTCCTGAATCTGTATTGCGAAGGCCTGTTATTGCTTCAATCAGCTCCGACTGCCCGTTTCCGTCAACGCCGGCTATGCCGACAATTTCTCCTGCTTTGACAGAAAGCGATAAATCCCTGACTGTCTCTACTCCGCGGGTATCCTTTACAGTCATTCCGTCAATCGCAAGCACTTCCGCTCCTGGCTGAGCAGCCTTCTTTTCGGTTTTGAATGATACTTCGCGGCCGACCATAAGACTGGCGAGCTCGTCTTTGTTTGTATCACGGACATCAAGTGTTTTGATGCCTTTTCCTTTGCGGATAATGGTAACGCGGTCACAAACCCCCATAATCTCTTTCAGTTTATGGGTGATTAAGATAATTGATTTTCCCTCGTTGACCAGATTCTTCATGATTTGCATCAGTTCTTTGATTTCATGAGGGGTCAATACAGCCGTCGGTTCATCAAAAATCAGAATGTCTGCCCCGCGGTAGAGGGTTTTTAATATTTCTGCGCGCTGCTGCATGCCGACAGATATGTCAGCGACTTTTGCTCCGGGATGAATCTGAAGGCCGTATTGGTCGGAAATGTCCTGCACCTCTTGGACAGCACGCTTCCGGTCAATTCTGCCAAACTTTTTTGGCTCTTTGCCGAGAATAATGTTTTCAGCAACTGTAAAGGTGTCAACAAGCATAAAGTGCTGGTGTACCATCCCGATGCCAAGGTCATTCGCTTTGTTCGGGCTGTTGATGTGCACCTTCTCGCCGCGCACCCGAATTTCACCCCGCTCCGGCTGATACAGCCCGAAAAGGACATTCATCAACGTTGATTTCCCCGCTCCGTTTTCACCGAGCAACGCATGTATTTCGCCTTTTTTGACCTGAAGATTGATATTGTCATTGGCGACAATACCAGGAAACTCCTTGCGGATATTGAGCATTTCAATGACATATTCCACTGATTTGACCGCTCCTTTAATCAAAATAAAAGAAAAACAAGGGATAAGGGCTCGACCTCCTTATCCCCGCGATTCTTATTCAGCTTTGAAGGTTTTCAGCTCTTTCTCAGTTGCCGGCACTTCCAATCCGTCGATGATTTTTTTCTTCCATTCATCAACCGCTTTAATCACATCACCCGATAGATTTTGTTGAGATGAGGAAATGCCGACCCCGTCCTGATCAAGGCCGTAGGTGAGGGTTTCGCCGCCCGGGAACTTTCCTTCGCGTGCTTTTTTCGTTAAATCTTCAACCGCTGTATCTACTTTTTTGACCATGGAAGTGAGGGTGACGTTATCATCTGTTCCTTCTACCTGGCCTTCTGCGTATTGGTCTTTATCGACACCGATGACCCAGACATCGCGTTTCGGATTTTCTTTTTTTAGGTTTTTCGCTTCAGTAAAGACACCTGTCCCAGTAGCGCCTGCAGAGTGATAAATAACATCTACGCCGGATTTATACATGCTTTCGGCGGTGGCTTTACCGACATCGGCTTTATCGAAACCGCCTGCGTATTTCACTTCGACAACGGCTTTAGGGTTTACAGCCTGCACGCCGGCACGGAAGCCGACCTCGAATTTTTTGATTAACTCTGATTCCATGCCGCCTACAAATCCGATTTTTCCTGATTTGCTTGATAGGGCTGCGGCCACTCCAACGAGAAATGAGCCTTCCTGTTCTTTAAACGTAATACTTGCGACGTTGTCTTTATCAACCACAGCATCTATGATCGCAAAGTTTGTATTTTTGCGCTGATCAGCAATTTCGCTGATTGAGTCCTCCATTAAGTAGCCGACCCCGTAAATCAAGTCGAAATTCTCGCGTGCTAATTTATTTAAGTTCGTTGTATAGTCTGCATCTGATTTTGATTGAAGGTAGTCGTAACCGTTTTTGCCTTTTTCCAGCCCGTTCTCTTTGCCGAAGGCTTGAATGCCTTCCCAGGCTGATTGGTTGAAGGATTTGTCATCTACTCCGCCTACGTCAGTAACCATCGCCACACTGAATTTATTTTTATCTTCGCTGGAGCCGCTGCTTTTTTCGCTGTTTCCGCATGCTCCTAATATGGTGCCTGCTGCGATCACAAGTGACATCGCCAATCCGATTTTTCGTTTATTCAAAGATATAACCCCCCAGAAAAATTTGGTTCAAAGCTGATCCGGCCAGTCATGTGATGGGATGTCTGTACAATTTCTTAGAATCGATAAAATTTTCTGATAATAACAAATGGAATGCGCTGAGACAGTTCTGATCTTCCCTGAATAAGCGTGGTGTGAGTGTTTCCTTCGAAAGGAGGGGAAGAGAAGGATGCGGAAGGCGTTCCAGGCGGAAAACCGTGACATCTTTTTCTGAAGTGAGACTTATGACTTAGTTTTGGGATCAACTAACCAATCATAATTTATCATTTTACTCACAAGAAATAAATAGAATTTCGCATAATTTTTTTAAAAATATCTATTTTTAGAATTGTTTGCTCAAAAATGTAAAAAGGCCCTATATTATTCTTGTATAACTAATCACCAATAGAATCAAGCAGCTTGGCAAGAGATATGACAAAAAAACGCACTGCTCGGAGTGAACAGTGCGTTTTTTTATAGATATTGCTTAATTCCATTAAGGTTTCCTGTGTTGACGTTGTACTGAAACACAGGTCTTCCGATTGTACCATACGCCATTTCTACATTTAGAACCTGTATATCTTCAAGAAACTTCAAGTATTTTCGTATGGATACTTGAGAGATTTCTGTGTGCTTTGCCAGGTCTTCTGTTGTAAAAGATTCATTTTCAAATGACTGGATACTGGACCAAATCAGCTTCAGCGTGCTTTTTGTCAGGCCTTTAGGAAGCTGTACTTTTTCTGTTGCTTCTTTCTTTTGGAAAAGCTCGGCGTCCAGTTCTTTCTGGCTCATGTTGCGATGGGTTGAATATACCTTTTGTTTTCGTCTGTAATCAGACAGGGCAGTTTGGAAACGTTCAAATTCAAACGGTTTGATTAAATAATCGACAGCACCGTAACGAAGTGTTTTCTTGATAACGTCAAGCTCGCTGGCCGCCGAGATGACAATCACGTCAACCGCTTCATTTTGGGCCCGCAGTTCGGTTAGCAGTTCCAGCCCGTTTTTACCCGGCATATAAATATCGAGCAAAATAAGGTCGATGTGATGCTCTCCTAAAATATGCAGAGCGCTTTGAAAGGAAGAGGCGATGCCTTTCAGCTGAAAGCCTTCTATTTGGCTTAAGTATCGTTTATTTAATTCACCCACCATGGGGTCATCTTCAACTATTAGTACATTAATCATGATTTTCCTCCTTCGGTTCGTACGGGACGCGAAGACTGAATGTCGTTCCTTCATTCTCTTCGCTTGTGAGGATCATTTGGCCCTTTAAATTTTCGATGCTTTGCTGTGTAAAATAAAGGCCGAATCCCCGGTTTTTGCCCTTTGTTGAATAGCCTTGCTCAAATACTTTGGCTTGGTCTTCTTCAGACATGCCTGCTCCAGTATCGGTAATTTCAATGTCCAGTATGCTGTTATGAAAGCGCATGGACATGGTGATTTGTTTTTTCGGCATATCGGCAACGGCGTCTAGGGCATTGTTGATGAGATTTCCGATGATTGTAATGAGTTCATGGATGACAGAAGGGTCTGCCGCGTTCGGGATGACACCTTTGCATTCTATATCAAGATTTGCGCCCTGCTCCCGTATGAAGCTCTGTTTTCCGAGCAGAAAACCGGCCAGTACGGAGCTTTTGACATCGTTTATAATTTCGCTTGTTTCTGATTTTTGCTGAATGGCAATATCTTTAATATAATCTCCAAGATCGTCATATTCTTTCAGCTGGACGAGGCCTAATATCACATGCAGTTTGTTCATGAATTCATGAGACTGCGCTCTCAATGCGTTTGCATACATTTTAACACCGGAAAGCTGTTCAGCTAAATGTTTTACCTCGGTTTTGTCCCGGAATGTCGCAATCGCTCCGACGGTTTGTCCTTTCAGCTGGATGGGAACTTCATTAAACACAAGCTCTAATCCGTTAATGCGGACGTCTCTGTCTTGAAGCGGTTTTTTTGTCTCAATGACCTTTTTCAAGCGGCTTTTCGGCAAGATGTCATTTACATCCTGATCAACGGGATTTGTGTTGATGCCCATTTTCACGAATAGACGCTTTGCTTCCGCGTTGGCAAGTTTGATTTTACCGTGTTCATCGACAGCAAGTATTCCTTCCTTCGTCGATTCCAGCATCGCGCTCCGTTCTTCAAGAAGAGTGGCAATTTCATAAGGTTCAAGTCCGTACATGATATTCTTCACCGTACGTGCGACGATAACAGCCCCGATTACACCGACGAAAATGCTGACACAGATAATAAAGTAGAGCGGCCGTAAGCTGTGGCTGATCACTTCATCAATTTCATTTACGGTGATGCCGACCGCGACTGCACCGACCTGTTTTCCATTCTCCGCGTAGACAGGGACGAATGCTCTTTGTGATTTCCCGAGCGTGCCAGAGGCAGTGCTGATGTGGACATGACCATTTAATACTTCCGATTCATCACCGCCCCTGAATTTTTTTCCGATTTTGTTCGGGTCGGGATGGGTTTTACGAATGCCGTCCATATCCATGACGACAACAAATTCCGTGCCCGTGATTTTCTGAACCCTCTTTGTGTAGCTTTGCAGTTCCTTCTGGTTTTTTCCGCTTTCTAAAGCAGAAGCTGTGATCGGCGCCTCGGCTACCATTTCAGCAGTCTGCAGCGCAGTGGCTTTTTCCTGATCTCTAATCCGTGTGGTGGTTTGGGCACCTACTGTAAAAAATGTAATGAGCAACGCGATTAACACAACGATACAAACAAATATGGTGAGTCTGGTTTGCAGTTTCAATGTTTTTTTCATATAAAACTTCCTTACGTTTTATGATTCCTGCGTACTACTTTACTCTCAAAATGCTGCTTTGTGAAGATTTGGGATCGTAATTCGTAAAAAGGAGAAAAAATGGAATAATTTATCTTGTCAATGTGTTTTAAGTCCTCCATAATAAATGAGGTAGATTATAGAAAGGGACTTTTTTATATGAAAAATACTTATTTGACAGGATACTTTCCGCTGATTGCGATCCTGCTTTTTAGTTCGTCGTTATCCATTTCAACTTCACTTTATGCGTTGAAGATGCTGTCCTCATTTGGAATGTATGATGGAATGCTCGATTATTTTTCAGAGAAAGGGATCAGGCTTGCGTTATTTGCTGCCTTTGCACTTTTATATTTTATGGTTCTGTCCGCTCTGAAATTAATTGCGAATACCGTGACTGAGCTGTCATTGCTGTTTTTTGCTAATGATCCGGAAGGGAACAATCTGAAAAAAATCAGAATGGGTTCCATGATTTATTTAGGCGGCGGGATTTTATCCTTTGTGCTCTTGCAAAATGTCATCTGGATTGTGATCTGGTTTGCGGTCGTTACGCTCGCTTACTTTGTGTTTATTGTATACCGGATTTATTCGACGCTTTCCCTCATGTCATTAGTCGGATTCATTCTATTGGAACTGCTGTTTTGGTTTACCTTTGTTATCGGTATTCTGTTCATATTTATCAAGCTTTATAATAGCATAATGGCTAGCTTACCTGTGTAAGCTAGCCATTTTTTCGTTTACGGTAAAAATCTTTTTTTGATAGAAGGGGAGGGGAGCATACATTCATTTTTTTTGCCAAACCACTTATAACGGTTCCTGGCAATGAAAGAATAGACCATATCTCTGAAAGGCTTCGGCACTGCGAAAAACAGGACGAAGAGGCGCCATAGGCCCCGCAGATGCCTGAAAACCTTAATGGCTGCAGTTGACTTTGTGTACACTTGGCCGTCTTCAATAAAGACAAAGCTGTCAAACTGATCAGTCGGGAGCCCGCTTTTTTTCAGCAAGCTCTGTCCTGTTTCCGACTGCAACGATGTAAAAGAAATCAGTCCATCTGGATCACGTTTAATGATAAATTGCACGGCGCCATTGCATAAATTGCACACGCCGTCAAACAGCAAAACGCGATTTGGAATTTGTTCTGATGCCACGCCAGATCCCCTCCGATCCTTTAATAAGCCGCTTGCAGCGTTCCTTTAAAGATGGAAAGCTGAGGGCTGATGCTGTGAAGATATTCAACGCTGCTCGGTGTATCTTTTCCGACCCAGACACCCATTGTGTACGTATCTGTCAGGCCGACAAACCACATATCGTGATAATCATTTGATGTTCCTGTTTTACCGCCGATGTAAGGCGCTTTAAAATATCCTTTTTTCCCTGTCCCGCTTTTCATAACGGAAGACATTAGTTTTTTCAGCTGCATGTTTGTGCGGACACTGAATATTTGAGTCGATTTATCATTCCATTTATAAAGCGTTTTTCCTTTAAGGTCTGTCACCTTTGTAATCGCATGGCTCGGCGTATAGCTTCCGCTGTTGCCGAATGTCGTATACGCCTTTGTCATCTCAAGAGGCGTCATGCCGTTTGTAAATCCGCCAAGCGCGGCCGGGAGAAGATAGTCGCTGTCGACAAGTTTGGCAAAATGATACGGCTCAATATAACTGAATGCTTTTTGGATGCCGACACGGTCCAGCATTCTGATGGCCGGTGTATTATATGAATTTTTAAATGCCGTGTCGAGCGTCACTGTCCCGTACGTACGGTTATTGTAGTTTTGCGGACAGTAATCTCTGCTGCAAAACTTGCTGGCATCAATGGTGCTGCTTGCTGTCGCGCCGGTCTGTTCAATATAAGGACCGTAATCAAGAAGCGGCTTAATGGATGAACCCGGCTGTCTGTATGCCTGGTAGGCGCGGTTAAAGTCATATTTTTGATAATTTTTCCCGCCGGATAGAGCGATGATTTGATGCGTCTGGTGATTAATCACAGCCGCTCCGCCCTGTACGTCCGCATACGGGAGCTTGGCATTCATTTGTGCCACAACCTGATTTTGCATGTACGGATTAAGTGCAGTATAAATTTTCACGCCGTCTTTCATCAGAGTGCTGACTCTTGCGGACAGCTCGTTTTCGATTTTTTCTTTTTGTTTCCCTGACGCTTTTTGAAGACGTTTATCATAGCCTTCTGATTCAGACACCAGTTGAGTGAATTCATCATTGACATAGGAAACGTAGTCCGGATATTTGTCTTCTCTCTTTTCGACATCCAGCTTGATTTTTTGTTTGACGGCTTTTTTCAGCTCTTTATCCGTAATGACCCCGGCATCTTTTAACCCTTTAAGCAAACGTTCTTGACGGCTTTTCGTGTAGTCAAAATGCTTGAGAGGATCATATAATGTAGGGTTATTAGGTATAGCACAGATAAAAGCCATTTCTCCCACTGTGAGAGATTTCAGCGGTTTGCTGAAATAGAATTCAGCCGCTGAACCGACACCGTAAACGCCATTGTTAAAGTAAATGGTATTTAAGTAAGCTTCAAGAATTTCATTTTTCGTATACTTTTTCTCTAGCTGATAAGAATACGCGAGCTCAGTCAGCTTACGGCTGAAGGAGCGTTCGTGGCTTAAATACAAGTTTCTTGAAAGCTGCTGTGTGATGGTGCTTGCGCCCTGATCAATTTTCTTGTCTTTTACGTTAGAAGCGGTTGCCCGCACCATTCCCATAAAGTCAAAGCCTTTATGCTCGTAAAAATGCCGGTCCTCAGACGTTAAGAAAATCTGTTTGACTTCCTCGGGAATCTTGTCAAATGGAACGAGTACGCGGTTTTCATGGTCGCTGACGATTTCCGAGACCAAGGAGCCGTCCCTGTCATACATGTAGCTGTTCTGAACAAGGCTGATATCTTTCAGATTAATATTTTTATCAAGCACCTGATCCAGGGACTTCATTTGTTTTACTTCTTTTCCGGAAGCGATAACTGTAAATGCAAACAATGGGATTATGCAAAGGAGCAAAATCCATCCGATTATTTTTCGTAACATGGTCACTCTCTTTTCTCCTAAATTCTAGCCATATCGTACCATTCTTTTGAGTTTACGAGAAGGTTAAATTTAGAAGATTCCTCAGTTTTTTCTGAGAATCAGCTTGCTTTGGCATAAGAATCTTTCCGGAATTTCTGCATGATCCAAAGCATGCAGGCGCCGGCGAAAAAGAGAAACGCTGTGACATAAAAGGCGGCTGAAATTGTAAAATGGCTCGATATGATTCCGCCCAGAAGAGGCCCGAGCACGTTTCCTAAAAAGCGAAAGCTGACATTGTAGCCGAGTACTTCTCCTTGAATGCTGCCGGGAGCCTGAACGCGAATCGCTGCCGTGATGCATGGCAGCAAACCGCCCATCGCCATTCCGAATAAAAATCTGAAAACAAGGAGCACGTTGAGTGAGGACGCGAGCGCCTGCGGAATAAAAAAGAAAGAGGCGGCAAGTAAAAGTCCGATTAAAATGCGGCGGTGGCCGTAGCGGTCGCCCAGATCACCCCATTTTCTAGCCAGCAGCAAACTTCCGAGTCCAGTTGCTGAAAATGCCATGCCGGAGAAAAAGGCCAGGTTGACAGGTCCGTGCAGCTCATTTACATATAAAGCGAGCAGCGGCTGGATACTGAAATTGCCTGTTTGAATCAGCATGGTTAACAGCATCATGACCCAAAGCGCCGGCTGGTGAAAAATATAGGAGAGCACTTCTTTTCTCGTGTAAGACGTACGTTTGGCTGTCTTCTCTGCAAGGGGTTTTTCTTTGACACCGAATAACACGAGAAGAACAGATAAGAAAATCACAAAGGATGTGATAAAAAAGGTATACGTAAAGCCGAAATTATCAGCAAGCATGCCTCCCAAAAGCGGGCCGAACAAGCTTCCGGACACTTGCCCCATTTGCAGCGTGCCGAGTGTTTTACCGGCTGAGCTCTTCGGAGTCTGTGCCGAAATCATCGCAAGAGATGTCGGGATGAATCCGGTTACAAGCCCCATTGCCATACGCAGAAAAAACAATTGGTACACCGATGTAACAAAGCCCATTAATAAAATGCTGAGGGCTATGCCCGTTCCGGTTGCCATAAGAATTTTCTTGTATCCGCGTTTGTCTCCGAACCGCCCCCAAAACGGGGATACCAAAAACGCCATGAGAAATGTAATGCCGAACACATAGCCGCTCCACCTTTGCACAAAGCCGTTTGAAAAAGTGCTGAGCGTCTCAATATATAAGGAGAGAAAAGGAACGATCATCGTTGTGCTGGCAGAGACAAAAAAGTTGGCCAGCCACACAATGACAAAGTTTTTCTTACGGATAGAAATAACATCACCTTCTTATTATTTCGGGTTCCTTACTAATTATAAAGAAACGATTCACAATTTAAAAGAAACAAAGCGGCTGGGAAAATTCATTATTTTTAGAAAATGAAGAAAGGTCGAGAAGGGAAATAGATATACTATAAAGATAGCATTTTCTGATCGGAGGAAAGGCAGGTGTAAAAAGGTGACGACAAACAGCTTACTCATTATTGATTTCGAATTTACGATGCCCGAAGGAAAGTACAGCCCGCAAAACTTTTTCCCGGAAATCATTGAAGCAGGAATTGTAAAGTCGGTTGATGATGAAGTAGTTGAGACGTTTTCTAGCTATATCAAACCGAAAAAATTCCCGAAGCTGACGAAACGCTGTAAATCATTTTTAAAAATAACACAAAAGCAGGTAGACGAGGGGATGAGGTTCGAAGATTTTATCCGTAAACTAAACGAGCTTGATCCTGAGAAAAACAGCACGATTATTACGTGGGGAAACATGGACATGAAAGTTCTGAAGCAAAATTGTATGTTTAACCATATTCCTTTCCCATTTAAAGGAGAAATGAGAGATTTATCGCTTGAATACAAAAACTTTTTTGGAGACCGCACGCTCACGGGTTTATGGAAAGCTGCCGAAGAGTATGGAGATACCGGAACCGGCACCCATCATAAAGCGCTTGATGACGCCCTCACTGCTTATAAGCTTTTTAAGCTTGTCGAGCAGGATAAGCAGTATCTCGAAAAGCCAAAACCTCCGACAATCGGCGAAAGAATCGATTTATCGGAACTGTTCAAGCGCGCAACATAAAAAACCCAATCTTTTGTCAGACTGGGCTATGGCCGGTTAAAATATTCTTTTTCTAAAACGTCCAGATTATTCAGGGAGCGCTTTGCCCACTCCGAACCATCCTCATTCAATTTGGCTCTCAGTTGTGCTGCCGCCTCCCGAAGAGACTCGGTATAATCCGGCACTTCACCGTCATATGGCTTCACCATATGATGGGGGATATTGGTCTGTTCGCCGTATGCGAGCGCTTTTCTCTCATGAAAAAAAGGCACATCAGCCTGTTTTGGATGATGAAGGTCTCCTTGAGTGGGATGGGTGAGAACCGCTTTGATTTTCACTAAATAATGCTGTGGCCTGCAAGCAGTAATTTCTCCTATGTATACACCTGTTTTGTAAAATCCTTTAACGATAGAGCCAGTTTCAAACGTGCTCATCTTTCATCACCTCGCATTTATTCTATAAAAGTTCCAATCGATTTGCTAGTGAGGAAGATCAGCGGGAAGCTTAATTGTCACCGTGGTGCCTCTTTGGAAGCTGCTGTTAAAAGAAATGGTCCCGTGATGATGTTCAATAATTGAAAAGGTCACAGTAAGCCCGAGTCCCGTTCCGTTCGTTTTTAATGAGTAATAAGGTTCGCCGAGTTTTTGCATTTGATTGTCTGTCATGCCGACTCCATTATCTGAGATGTTAATCGTAATCGTATGGCCGCTTCTTTTGGCTGATATGTGGATCAACCCCTTCCCGTGGGGAACGGCTTCAATGCTGTTTTTCATCAGGTTGATGACAGCCTGCTTCAGCTTTGTTGCATCTCCGTATATAAAAAGGTCCGGCTCTGCTTCAGCCTCGACGGTTACAGACTTGTAATTGGCATACGACACCATAAGGGAGCTTGTCTCTTTGATAAGAGCTGATAAATCAAAGACCTCTTTTTCGTACAATTGCTGTTTGGCCATATCGAGATAGTTTGTAATAATGTCTTGCGCCCGATCAAGCTCTGACAGTACAAGCTTTTTGTAATCCGCACTCGACTTGTTCTGAAGGGTTTCGTCATTAAAAAGCAGCTGGACAAACCCGCGGACAACTGTCAGTGGATTCCTGACTTCATGAGCGACGCTCGCTGCCAGTTCACTCACAATCGTCATTTTTTCTGAATGGATAAGCTGTGAACGCAGGGCGATATTTTCGGCGATGCTTTCTATAATATAGATGCTTAAAAGAAGAACGCTGGAGCGGAACAGCCCTGAGACAGCTGCCTCAAAAAGTAAAATTCCTGATTTTTGAAAATTTAAAATATTCAAGGCGGAAAAAATCCAGCTGGAGGCGAAAAATAAGAAGATCTCCAAGCAGCTGATCAACAAAGACAGCAGCAGTTTTTTCGCTTTGGACATGAATGGCCATTTTTTCTGAAATAAGATTGGGATGATGATAAGAAAAGGCAGCAAAGTGAAAACAAACATTGCGGAAGGTTCGTAAAACAGCAGTTCAAAACATAAGACAGCTGCGGCGACTGTAAGGCCGGAAGCAGTACTAATGTAAAATAAACAAATGATAACGGGAATCATCTGAAGGCCGTATTGTATGTAGTCCATTTCATGAATAGGGAATATAATGCATAAAACAGAGGCGCCGCAGGCGAATAACGTGACCAACCCGCTGTTTATTTTGGGCACAAGGATCGCCGGCTTTCCAAGCCAAAACACTTGGTAGAGAAGAATAGGAAACAAAATAAAGCAGATATGCAGGAGATAGTCTTTTAGAATTTCCATTCGTGTGAAATCCTTTCGTATAAAATATGAATCTATTATAACACTAAATATTAGAAGTAAAATATAAAATTCCTTTATAAAGAACGCCTTTACGAATGTAGACGTAAAGGCGTTTAACAGGCTATATTTTACGCTAAGGCTGCTTTGATGCGGCGCAGGCCGTCCTGCAAGGTTGCGAGAGAGCATCCCGCGTTCAGGCGCATAAATCCTTCTCCGCCAGGCCCGTATTTCGTTCCGGGCTCTAAAATAACTTTTCCTTTTTTCAGCATCCTTTGCTGAAGCTCCGCGTCGGACAAGCCGTAAGCGCTGAAGTCGAGCCAGATCAGGTAAGATGCGTCCGGCTTCATCATTTTGACTTTCGGCAGCTCGGTGCTCAAAAAGGCTTCAGCTTCGTTCATGTTTTTCTCAAGGTAAGAGATCAATTCATCGAGCCATGGTCCGCCTTTTGAGTAAGCAGCTTCGATCGCTGTGACGGCAAATGCGTTCAGTCCACCTAAACCATTGCGCTGCAAGCTTGCGGAAAACTTGGCGCGCTTCAGCCGGTCCGGAATAATGATGGCCGACGCCTGCAATCCGGCGATATTAAATGTTTTGCTTGGTGCAGCACATGTCACAGATATCTCCGCGAAATCGTCAGAGAGAGAAGCGAACGGCGTGTGTTTATGTCCGTACAGCATGAGGTCGGAATGGATTTCATCCGACACAACTGTAACCCCATGCTCAAGACACAATTCGCCGAGCTTCAGTAAATCTTCCCGTCCCCATGAACGTCCTGAAGGGTTATGAGGATTGCATAAAATAAACAATTTGACGCTTGGATCACAAAGCTTCGTCTCCAAATCTTCAAAATCCATTGCATACGTGCCGTCTTTTTTTTGCAGCGGATTATGTAAAATGCGCCGGCCGTTTTTCTCAATCATATGGTAAAAAGGTGTATAAACAGGAGGCTGGACAACCACTTGGTCTTCAGGCTCTGTAAAAGCTTGTACCGCCATGCCCAAAGCTGTGACAACGCCCGGGCTGAATGTGATGCTTTCTGGGTTCACCTTCCAGCCGTGCCTGTTTTGCATCCATCCGCACACAGCATCCTTCGTTTTTTGATCTGGAGCCGTATAACCGAAAATCCCGTGGTCAAGGCGCACTTTTAATGCTTCAGTTATCGCTTCCGGCGCGCGAAAATCCATATCCGCCACCCACATCGGGAGTGCGTCTGTCACGCCGAATAATTCGCCTGCTTTGTCCCATTTGACCGATTGGGTGCCAAGGCGTTCTTCTCGTTTATCAAAGTTCATTCTGTTACCCCCTCATGTATGTTTATTCTTCTTAACGTAACTATGATAAAATTGAACTGCAAATTTTATTATAAGCGGTGATAAATATGGAAGAAAGTCAAGCGGTCAGGGAAATGATCAAGATCATTGCCAAATGGGACCCGTTTAAATATGGAGAAGAGTTTTACGAAACGGAGGCTGTTGATGTCGTGCAGGCTGTCTATGATGAAGACGATCCCGACGTGCTGGCAAAAAGCATTCAGCATATATTTGAAGCTTCTTTTGAACAAACGCTGCCGATTGACAGTTGCCGGGAAGTGGCTGGCCAGCTTTTATTCATTAAAGACAGCAGCTCCTGCACGCCTTAAAAAACCGGTTCAGCACCGGTTTTTTTGTTATTTGATAAACTCTGCAATGTGTTCGGAAACGAATTCAGGCCGTTCCTCAGGCACCAGATGTCCAGTCTGACCTAGTGAGTACAGCACGGAATCGGGCAAATCTCCGTGCAGCCGTTTACCAATCTCCACAGGGACGATTCGGTCCTCCTCGCCCCAAATCAATAAAGCAGGCTTGTTCATTTTCTTTAATTGCTCGGGTTCTAAATCTCCTTCTCTATGACGGATAAACCTTGTCATGGCTTTGAAAATCTGCTCGTCTTGAAACGGCCTGCCATAGCCGTCAATCATTTCTTCATCGATCAGCGATTTGTCATGCACAACATTTAATAAATTTTTCATCACGCCTTCTTTCGAAAGCCAGCGCTTGATATAAAGATGAAAATACGGGAGGTGGGTCCCGAAAATGATCGATGGGTGCGAACGTTTTAAATACCCTGAACTGCAAAGCAGCACAACCTTTGAAAAAAGCTCCGGCTTTTGGAGAGCAGCGGCCAGCGAAATCTGTCCGCCCATAGAATGGCCGACAAGCGCAGCCTGCTTGACTTGCAAGTGTTCCAAAATCCCAATGACAAGCTTAGCGAGGTTTTGATAGGTATAGATAAAAGTTCTTGATTTTTCAGATTGGCCGAAAGGAGGCAGATCAAGCGCGATGATGTCGTACCTGTCCCGAAGGAGAGGGATGACTTTTCTGAAGCTGAAAGCAGACGATAAAAAACCATGTATGCAAACCAGCGTGTGCCTGCCCGGATTTTGATAATGTTCGTAGTATACATTTACGCCATCGACTGTAAGCCGCCTTGTTGGTGAAACCGCCTCCATTCTATGTCACTCCCTTTCATGTGATGTCTGTATTGTGCCCTGAAATTGTCAATTCTAGCGGAAGTTTCTCCTCGTTTTTTCTTAGCATTCGTCAAAAAACGTGATATAATGTCATGAGATTTCTTGACATTGCAAAGGTGTGAATCGAATGAAATTGACAGAAAAAGAAACAGAAATATTAGAAATTTTAGACGAAAACAGCCGCGCCGATTTAGAAACAATCGCAAAGATGGCGGGTATCCCTGTAAATGAAGTACAAACAATTATTGACAAGCTGGAAAAAGAAAAGGTTATCATCGATTATTCCGCTATGATTGACTGGCGAAAAGTCGACGGACATGAAGGCGTCACAGCCATGATTGACGTTAAAGTAACGCCGAAGCGGGGAGTCGGTTTTGATGAAGTGGCGGAACGGATTTACCGGTTCCAAGAGGTTGAATCAGTTTACCTGATGTCAGGCGTGTACGATTTGTCTGTCGTGATTCGCGGCAATTCGATGTCTGACGTAGCGCGTTTTGTTTCAGATAAACTATCCACGCTTGATTCAGTTGTATCTACGACAACCCATTTTATCCTGAAAAAATACAAGCATGACGGCAAAGTGTTTGAAACAGGAGACGACGACAAAAGAATCGTGGTGTCACCGTAAATGACTTCGTATTTATCTGACTATGTACAACAAATAAAGCCGTCCGGCATCCGCAAATTCTTTGATTTGGCGGCAACGATGGAAGGCGTCATTTCTTTAGGCGTCGGCGAACCTGATTTTGTTACCGCATGGAATGTCCGCGAAGCAAGCATTCTCTCCCTTGAACAAGGATATACGTCATACACTGCAAATGCCGGCTTATACTCATTGCGAGAAGAAATCAGCCGTTATTTGAGCAGCAGGTTTGACCTTAGCTATTCGCCAGACAATGAACTGATTGTGACAGTAGGAGCAAGTCAAGCTTTGGATATTGCGATCCGCGCCATTGTGAATCCAGGTGAGGAAGTCATCATTCCTGAGCCGTGTTTTGTGGCGTACGATGCGCTTGTTTCCTTGGCAGGAGGCATCCCGGTTCACGTTCATACAACGGCAGACAAAGGATTTAAAGCAACGGCTGCGGATTTTGAAGCGGCAGTCACTGAAAAAACAAAAGCCATTCTCATCTGCTCGCCATCGAATCCGACAGGTTCGGTTTATTCGAAGGAAGAGCTGAATGAGATTGCTGAGTTTGCCAAAAAACATGATGTCATCGTCTTAGCCGACGAGATCTACGCGGAGCTGACATATGATGAGGAATTTACAAGCATAGCGGCTTTACCGGGAATGAAGGAACGGACGGTTGTCATCTCAGGTTTTTCAAAAGCGTTTGCGATGACGGGCTGGAGGCTCGGTTTTGCCGCAGCACCACCTGTGCTTCGGGATGCAATGCTTAAAATTCACCAGTATGCGATGATGTGCGCGCCGGCAATGGCGCAGTTTGCCGCCCTTGAAGGCTTGAAGAACGGCATGGAAGACGTAGAAAAAATGAAAAAAAGCTACCGAAGAAGACGGAATTTGTTTGTGGAAACGCTCAATGAAATCGGCCTCAGCTGTCATCATCCGGGCGGCGCTTTCTATGCTTTTCCATCCATCAAAAGCACGGGAATGAGCTCGGAGCAGTTTGCCGAAGAGCTTCTGACGCAGGAAAAAGTGGCTGTTGTTCCGGGAAGTGTGTTTGGTCCGAGCGGTGAAGGGTATATCCGCTGTTCATACGCAACCTCGATCGAACAGCTTCAAGAAGCGTTAGTCAGAATGAAACGCTTCCTGCATAAAACAACATAAAAAAAGATACGAACCTTTTGTTCGCATCCAATAAAAGGGGGGAATACTAGAAAGCCTTTGGTATTTTCAGTTTACCCCCTTTTTGCTGTGCATAAACCTGATTTTTTAATAAAAAGTTTTCTTTGCGGAAATAAGACATGTGTGATATAATTTTAAATTGCGTATAAACAGATATTTAATTTAACTTAGGAGTTGTTATGAATGGCAGCAAAATTTGAAGTGGGCAGTGTTTACACTGGTAAAGTTACAGGATTACAAGCGTATGGTGCGTTTGTTGCATTAGATGAAGAAACTCAAGGTTTAGTACACATTTCTGAAGTGACTCACGGTTTCGTAAAAGATATCAACGAGCACCTTTCAGTTGGCGACGAAGTACAAGTAAAAGTACTTGCTGTTGATGAAGAAAAAGGAAAAATCAGCCTTTCAATTCGTGCGACACAAGCTGCGCCTGAGAAAAAAGAAAGCAAACCAAGAAAACCTAAAGCTGCGCAAGTAAGCGAAGAAGCTTCTACACCACAAGGTTTCAACACATTAAAAGATAAGCTTGAAGAGTGGATCGAAATGTCCAACCGCAAAGACCTTATCAAAAAATAAGCATGAAAAAAGCACCGGGCAGGAATGTCCGGTGCTTTTGTTTCTTTTTTCAGCGTGATTGAAAACCTTTGAAGTCTAGGAAGGGCGAGCATTGGAGCACAGCGAATGTACAATTCGTGAGCACCGACGCACAGACCTGACAACGAATGCGAAGGTTTGTCAACTCGCTGAAGCACCGGACAGGAATGTTCGGTGCTTTTTTATCCTATCGCATTTCAGGATTTGCTGCCTCTTCACGTGATCTTTCCTCGTTTGGTTTAAACAGCAGACCGAGGTTGATTAAGCCGGCGATTCCGACAAGTCCGTAAATGATGCGGGAAAGGGCTGACCCTTGGCCGCCGAAGATGGCCGCTACTAAGTCAAATTGGAAAAATCCGATCAGTCCCCAGTTAATAGCGCCAATGATCGTTAAAACAAGACAAATTCTTTGGATGGTACTCATGTTTTGCAACCTCCTCCATGAATTATTAAAACAGTTATAGATTGTGACATATTGGAGAATCTATACATGCATTCTCCATATTGAGGGAAACAGGTCTGCCCTCACCTATATCAGTTTCTTTCCCAGCATCTTGCCATATAAAACCATGCCATATGTTGGCCGGTGAGAGCTGATTGCTTTACATGTAGTGAGGACATTCTGCATAATAAAAAATCTAAGGAGGAGATGTCATGCAAAACTTTACATACTGGAATCCGACCAAATTAATTTTCGGGCGCGGAGAAGTGGAAAGACTGCCAGAGGAACTCAAACCGTACGGGAAAAACGTATTGCTTGTCTACGGAGGCGGAAGCATTAAACGCAGCGGCCTGTATGACCAAGTGATTGAACAGCTGAATAAAGCCGGAGTGACCGTGCATGAATTAGCAGGTGTAGAACCGAATCCGCGTGTGTCGACTGTTAATAAGGGTGTTGCCATCTGCAAAGAACATAACATTGGTTTCTTGCTGGCTGTCGGCGGCGGAAGTGTCATCGACTGTACAAAAGCGATTGCCGCAGGAGCGAAGTATGATGGTGATGCGTGGGATATCGTCACGAAAAAACATCAGCCGAAGGATGCTTTGCCATTCGGAACCGTATTGACTCTTGCTGCAACTGGTTCTGAAATGAACTCAGGCTCGGTTATTACAAACTGGGAAACAAAAGAAAAATACGGCTGGGGCAGCCCGCTCGTATTCCCTAAATTCTCGATTCTTGATCCGGTGAATACGTTCACCGTTCCTAAAAATCACACGATCTATGGTATGGTTGACATGATGAGCCACGTATTCGAACAATACTTCCATCATGTATCAAACACGCCGTATCAGGACCGTATGTGTGAATCACTTCTGCGCACAGTCATTGAAACAGCGCCTAAGCTGATCAATGATCTCGAAAATTACGAATTGCGTGAGACGATCCTGTACACAGGAACAATTGCATTAAACGGCATGCTTTCTATGGGTGCAAGAGGGGATTGGGCAACTCATAATATTGAACATGCAGTATCAGCCGTTTATGATATTCCTCATGCCGGCGGACTGGCGATTCTGTTCCCGAACTGGATGAGACACACATTGTCTGAAAACCCTGCCCGCATGAAACAGCTTGCAGTTCGCGTGTTTGGAGTAGAAGAAGCTGGTAAAACAGATGAGGAAATCGCACTTGAAGGTATCGATAAGCTGTCTGCGTTCTGGACAAGCCTTGGCGCTCCGAATCGTCTTGCTGATTATGATATCAATGATGAGCAGCTTGACACAATTGCTGACAAGGCTATGGCGAACGGTACATTCGGCCAATTTAAATCGCTCAACAAAGAAGATGTGCTTGCCATTTTGAAAGCATCTCTATAAAAAAAGGGGAAACAGCCGTTTGGCTGCTTCCCTTTTTCTTTTTGCCTGCTTATGTTACAATGGAAAATCTGTTTTTTTACCAGCATTATTTGGAGGTTTTACAATGGAAAATTTCACTTATTATAATCCGACGAAGCTGATCTTCGGAAAAGGTCAGATTGAACATTTAAGAAAAGAATTAAAACAATACGGCAAGAAGGTGCTGCTTGTCTACGGAGGCGGCAGCATTAAACGCAACGGTCTCTATGATCAAGTTACAGGCATTTTAAAAGAAGAAGGCGCTATTGTTCATGAGCTGTCAGGTGTAGAGCCGAACCCGCGTCTTGCAACAGTGGAAAAAGGCATAGCCCTATGCAGAGAGCATGACATTGATTTTCTGCTTGCTGTCGGCGGCGGAAGTGTCATTGACTGCACAAAAGCGATTGCTGCCGGCGTCAAATACGACGGCGACGCTTGGGATATTTTCAGCAAAAAAGTAACAGCAGAAGATGCGCTGCCGTTCGGCACTGTTTTAACTCTTGCTGCGACAGGTTCTGAAATGAACCCTGATTCCGTAATTACAAACTGGGAAACAAACGAGAAATATGTTTGGGGCAGCAATGTGACTCATCCGCGTTTCTCGATTTTAGATCCTGAAAATACGTTCACTGTTCCAGAAAATCAAACAGTATACGGCATGGTTGACATGATGAGCCACGTATTTGAACAATACTTCCATAATGTTGAAAATACGCCGCTTCAGGACAGAATGTGTTTTGCGGTTCTGCAGACGGTCATCGAAACAGCTCCTAAGCTTCTTGAAGGCCTGGAAAACTACGAACATCGTGAAACGATTTTGTATGCAGGTACAATCGCTTTAAACGGCACGCTCCAAATGGGCTACTTCGGCGACTGGGCTTCTCATACAATGGAACACGCTGTTTCAGCTGTGTATGATATTCCGCATGCGGGCGGACTGGCGATTCTGTTCCCGAACTGGATGAGATACACGCTTGATACAAATGTCGGCCGCTTTAAAAACCTCATGCTCAACATGTTTGACATTGATACTGAAGGCAAAACAGATAAAGAAATTGCGCTTGAAGGCATAGACAAGCTGTCTGCATTCTGGACAAGCCTCGGCGCGCCTTCCCGACTTGCCGATTACAATATCGGAGAAGAAAAGCTTGAGCTGATTGCTGATATCGCAGCCAAAGAAATGGAACACGGCGGCTTCGGCAACTTCCAAAAACTGAACAAAGATGACGTGCTCGCCATCCTTCGCGCGTCTCTATAAACCCAGAGGGCGGAATACAGTCATTCCGCCCTTTCTTCTTGACTTGATTTCACAGATAAGTTCATATAAAGTGAAAGATGAAAACATTATACCGTTATGGAGGGACAAGCAATGACGCATGTACGCTTTGACTACTCAAAAGCGTTGACTTTCTTCAACGAACATGAACTTACATACCTGCGGGACTTTGTAAAAACAGCACACCATAATATTCATGAAAAAACAGGCGCGGGCAGCGATTTTCTAGGCTGGGTGGACCTCCCTGAACATTATGATAAAGAAGAATTCGCGCGCATTAAAAAAAGCGCGGAAAAAATCAAATCTGATTCTGATGTATTGCTTGTTGTCGGCATCGGCGGTTCTTACCTTGGGGCGCGGGCTGCGATTGAAGCGCTTAATCACGCGTTTTACAACACTTTGCCAAAAGCAAAACGCGGCAATCCGCAAGTTATTTTCATCGGAAACAACATCAGTTCATCTTATATGAGAGATGTCATGGATCTTCTTGAAGATGTTGACTTCTCTATTAATGTGATTTCTAAATCAGGTACGACAACTGAACCTGCAATCGCTTTCCGTATTTTCCGCAAGCTTCTTGAAGAGAAATACGGCAAAGAAGAAGCGAAAGCGCGGATTTACGCGACAACTGATAAAGAGCGCGGCGCATTAAAAACGCTATCTAACGAAGAAGGCTTCGAATCATTTGTCATTCCTGATGATGTCGGCGGCCGTTATTCTGTATTAACAGCTGTAGGCCTCTTGCCGATTGCTGTCAGCGGCGTCAACATTGACGACATGATGAAAGGCGCACTGGATGCGAGCAAAGATTTTGCAACATCTGAATTGGAAGAAAACCCTGCATACCAATATGCGGTCGTTCGCAATGTGCTTTATAATAAGGGCAAAACAATCGAAATGCTCATTAACTATGAACCGGCGCTACAATACTTTGCAGAATGGTGGAAGCAGCTGTTCGGAGAAAGTGAAGGGAAAGATGAGAAGGGCATTTATCCTTCTTCAGCTAACTATTCAACAGACCTTCATTCATTAGGCCAGTATGTACAAGAAGGCCGCAGAGATTTATTCGAAACGGTACTGAATGTAGAGAAACCTAAACATGAGCTGACAATCGAGGAAGCGGATAACGATCTTGACGGCTTAAACTATTTAGCCGGAAAAACGGTAGATTTCGTTAACAAGAAAGCGTTCCAGGGCACGATGCTTGCTCATACAGACGGAAATGTTCCGAACTTAATCGTCAACATTCCTGAGCTGAATGCATATACTTTTGGATACCTTGTATACTTCTTCGAAAAAGCCTGCGCGATGAGCGGTTATCTCCTTGGCGTCAATCCGTTTGACCAGCCTGGAGTAGAGGCATATAAAGTCAATATGTTTGCATTGCTTGGCAAACCTGGCTTTGAAGAGAAAAAAGCTGAGCTCGAAAAACGTCTGGAAGATTAATGTGAGAAAGCTGACTGGCATTTGCCGGTCGGCCTTTTTATAAAATCAGAAAGGTGCTGATGTTCATGAAACAAATGGTTAAGCATCTCATCATTGCCGGTTTTTCTGCGGCTGTTCTAAGTATCCTCATCTCCTTCGATGCCGTGTATACAGAGTTTTCTTCAAACTTTGGCGGCACGTTATCACACTTCTTCATCCACGCCTTTCTTCTTATTGGTTTGCCGCTTGCGCTTTTTACCGATGCGGTACACCGGATGATGAAGTTAAAACGATCTCATACTCTTTTCACTAAATTAGGACTCTATGCCGCAGTTGTTTATGTTTCATGGGAATCTGCTGCAGGGCTTGCAGCGGCAATGGCTGTTTACTTTTTAATTGAATGCGCTTTCTTTTCTGTTAGCCGCACCAAAGAAACAACGATTTCCATGTAGTGCGCCTCTGAATGAAGTCTTGTTCGGCAGGACAGGATAAGTGAAAAAGGGGCATTTTGATGATACCAATACCTTCCGCGATAGATGGGCAGTCTTTTCTGCTTCAAGAATTGGAACAAGTAATGAAGCCGCTCGGTTATGTGATAAACGGCGGCTGGGAATACGATCACGGCTACTTTGATTATAAAATTGATGATACAAATGGCTATTTGTTTTTAAGGATTCCAGTCAATGCGGTACAGGGCAGTCTCGATGAACGCGGGGCGGCTGTTCGGATCGGAACGCCGTTTATGCTGAGGCAGGTGTTTCAGGCGGATCTTGACGATTATGCCGAGGGAGGTCCTTTCCAATCACTCTTTAATCAATTTTCCGAGCCGGAAAGGCGCGACGCGGAAATTGATCCGGCGTATTTGGATATCGGCGCCTCCCTTGTGAAAGAATTGGAGGATGTTCTGCTGCATTAGATCGCAAGAAATTGGTCTGTTTCGAGCACCTTGTATGTAGGAGGAGGGGAAATCATCGGCCCTTCCTCTTTTTGTACGCCGATAATTGTCGTGTTGTGATCAAGGAAATAGAGGACACACGTTTTGTAAGCGGCTCCCCTTAGATCGTCAGGAACAGGAAGAAGCTTCACATGCTGATCAAGTGTCAAATTGATTCCATTCTGCTGTTTAGACGGCCGTAATTTGATTTGGTAATGCTGCAGCATCGCCCGGCTGATAAATTCTGAAGTTCCGATGATTTGATTAGCGCCTGCCCGCTCTGCATTGGTGACAAACCGGTCAGTCAAAATCTCGACGATGCAGTAAGCAAGGGGATTAAGCCCTTTAACTGATAAAAGAATCAGCACTGACAGCATATCTGCTTCAGCTTCACTTTTATACTGATCGGCTGTAATCATCACTGATTCCGCTTCAGTAATATTGGCCCGTTTCAGTGTCTCATCATCGGCTGCGTGCCCGCGTATGAAATGGACGTTTTCGATAAGCGGGCCTTCTTTTAAAGATTCATCGATCAGTACAACCGTTTTGGAAGGGGCCGTAAACTGCAGGTCCTTCAGAAGCCGGTTTGTTTTTTCATTCCACCCGATCAGAATGATGTGGCCGCGCCCTTTGTAAGCAACTTTTCCTTCGATGTAACGGTGCTGTCTGCTGAATGCGGCCGCTGATAACGTGGCGAAATATGCAGTGACAAAGCTTGCCCCGCTCAAAATCAGCAGTATTCCGGCCGCCTGTCCCAGCGGCGTGTGCGGCACATAATCTCCATAGCCAACTGTCGAAACGGTAACGACAGCCCACCAAATGCCCTCAAAAACCGAAGTGAACTGCTTCGGCTCAAGAATATAAATGATTTGGCCAAACAATAGAATCAGAAATAAAATAATAACCCCGATTCGGATAAATAACGGCCATTTGAGCCATGAAATAAATATCCGATTTGATTTCATTCTTTTTCTCCTTCTTCAGATAATGAGATGGATAAAATCTGTTTAATAATCGTATTTAATTTCTCGTTTAGCTTTTCCTGGCCGTACATATCTCGGGCCTGCTTCATTAAATCGGCTGTATCATCATCAAGCTGAATAAGCGGCTCATCGATTTCCGATTCATTATAAAGCTGAATAAATGCGTCCAGACCTTCATTCATTAGGTCGATTGCTGTGCTCAGCTGTTCCTTTTCCTCACTCGTCACTTTCATGGCTTCCATCACACCCGTGCTTTTTTCTAACAGTATGTCCCACTTCCGGTGATGTTTTTCAAAAAATGAACAAAACATATAAAACGGATTTCTCCATAAACTAAAACAAAAAGGATGAAAAAAGATGACGATCATTCAAAGAACGATCGTGGTTTTGATCGGTACGCAGCTGGCGGCATCCGCGGTGATTTTGTTTATTTTCGATTTGAATTCATATAATCACTTTTCCGGCAGCTTCTCCTGGCTTCGCTTTCTGAAAGAACTTGTCGGCAGCTTTGCCTTTTATTTGTTTTCAGCAGGCCTGCTCTTTCTGCTGATTGGAATGTGTGCTCCAAGCCGGAAGAAGAAGCGCTTTTCTGTACACGAAAAAGAAAACTCATTAAAATAATTATAATAAAGAAAGATTTGATTATGGAAAAAGGATGATGAAAAATGCTGTTTATATTTTTAACAATAGCCGCATTGGGATTGTCGTTTTGGGCACAATTTAAAGTGAAGAGCAACTTTGAAAAATATTCAAAAGTGGAAGCCTCAAGCGGACGTACAGGGGCAGAAACGGCAAGACGGATTTTAGATATAAACGGTCTTTACGACGTGCCGGTCGAACCGGTAAGAGGCACTTTAACAGACCATTACGACCCGACAAGACGGGTGGTGCGTTTATCTGAGCCGGTCTATTATGGCCGCTCAATTTCCGCCATCTCCGTAGCTTCCCATGAAGTCGGACATGCCTTGCAGCATCAGGAGTCATACGGTGCGCTTGTGCTGAGACATAAAATCTTCCCAGTCGTGAATTTTGCATCCGGTGTAGCTCCTATGCTTTTCTTAGGAGGTATGCTTCTCGGCAGCCTGAATTTGATCGGGCTTGGCATCATTCTATTTTCAGCCGCTGTCTTTTTCCAGCTGATTACATTGCCTGTCGAATTCAATGCAAGTTCACGCGCGAAGCAAATTATTGTGTCAGAAGGATTCATCCGGAACAATGAAGAGAATGGGGTAAATAAAGTGCTGAGCGCCGCCGCTTTAACGTATGTGGCCGCCGCCTTGGTTTCCCTGTTTGAACTTCTTCGCTTTGTGATGATCTTCTTAAACGGTCGTAATGAGAATTAACGTTAAGGAGGTGGCCCCTTACCATTTATGGTAAGGGTTTATTTTTGCTTATTTTACAATTGATCGCCATTTTTGTTTTGATCGGCATTACGGCTGTTTTCGTTGCAGCGGAATTTGCAATCGTCAAAATCAGAGGTTCAAAAATCAATCAGCTCATCGAAAGCGGTGACAGCCGGGCGCTTGCCGCACATAAAATCATCTCCAATCTTGACGAGTATTTATCAGCCTGCCAGCTCGGGATTACGATTACAGCTCTTGGCCTTGGATGGCTTGGTGAACCGACATTTGAACGCATTCTTCATCCCTTATTTACAGCGACAGGCATACCGGAACCGTTTAACCACATTGTCACATTTGTAATTGCATTTATCATCGTCACTTTTTTGCATGTGGTAATGGGTGAGCTTGCCCCGAAAACGGTTTCCATTCAAAAGGCTGAAGCTGTCAGTTTATGGATTGCAAAGCCGCTGATCTGGTTTTATAAAATCACGTATCCGTTTATTAAAGCATTGAACGGCTCTGCAAGTTTTCTTGTGAAATTGTTTGGCTTTCATTCAGTGAAGGAGCATGAGGTTGTCATAAGCGAGGAGGAACTGAGGCTGATCCTTTCAGAAAGCTATGAAAAGGGAGAAATCAATCAGTCTGAATTCCGCTATGTGAATAAGATTTTTGAATTCGACAACCGTGTAGCAAGAGAGATTATGATTCCGCGGACAGAAATTGCGGTCATCTCTCTGGAGCAGTCGCTTGAAGAAGCGATTCATCACATCATTAATGAACGGTATACACGTTACCCTGTCATTAAAGAAGACAAAGATCATATTTTAGGGATCATCAACAGCAAAGATATGTTTAAAGCTTATTTTCTCGGACAGCCGATTAAGCTGAAGCAGATTATGAGGCCTGTCATCAGAGTCATTGAAAGCATCCCTGTTCAGCAGCTTTTGATTCGCATGCAGAAGGAGCGGATTCACATGGCCATTCTCGTAGATGAATACGGGGGAACGGCGGGGCTTGTCACTGTCGAGGATATTATCGAGGAAATCGTCGGGGAAATCCGCGATGAATATGATCAGGATGAAACGCCGCATATTTTGAAAAAAGGCGAGCATCATTATGTAATGGATGGAAAAGCGTTAATAGACGAAGTAAACGATCTGTTCGACATTGCGATTGAAAACGAAGAAATTGATACGATTGCAGGCTGGCTTCTGACGCAAAAAATGGAGCTGAAAGCAGGAGATGTGATACACGCGGAGGGGTGTGAATTTAAAATCCTCGACGCCGAAGATCATCACATCCGTTTTGTAGAAATTAAAAAAACCGACTTTTTATAAAAAGCAGCCGGAGATTGAACGGCTGTTTTTTTTATGACGGCTGGCGGTTTTCAGAAAAAGCAATGCTGTAAAGCCTTTTTTCTACATAAGATATATAGACCACACACTTAGAAGGGAGTGGCTGTATGAAAAAGGCTTGGTGGAAGGAATCGGTTGTCTACCAAATTTACCCCCGCAGTTTTAAAGATTCAAATGGCGACGGAATCGGGGATATTCAAGGAATCAGATCCAAACTTGATTACATAAAAGAGTTCGGCGCTGATGTCATCTGGATTTGCCCGCTGTATGATTCGCCCAATGCGGATAACGGCTATGATATCAAGGATTACAAAAACATATTAAGCGATTTCGGCACCATGGAGGATTTCGACCAGCTGCTTGGTGACATTCATGAGCTGGGCATGAAGCTGATTATGGATCTTGTCGTGAACCATACAAGCGACGAACATCCATGGTTTATCGAATCCCGTTCATCCATACACTCCGAAAAGCGTGACTGGTATATTTGGAAGGACGGCAAAAACGGAAAAGCGCCGAACAATTGGGAAAGCATTTTCGGCGGGCCGGCATGGCAGTATGATCAAAAGACTAGCCAGTATTATCTTCACCTTTTTGATAAAAAACAGCCTGATTTGAATTGGGAGAATGAAAAGGTGAGAAATGCCGTTTACGACATGATTAATTGGTGGCTTGATAAAGGAATTGACGGATTTCGGGTGGACGCCATTACGCATATTAAGAAAAAAGAAGGGCTTCCCGATATGCCGAATCCAAAAGGGCTGGACTGCGTTCCTTCCTTCCCCTATCATATGAATGCTGACGGCATAATGGATTTACTAAGAGAGCTGAAAGAAAACACATTTTCCCGCTATCCGATTATGACAGTCGGTGAGGCAAACGGTGTCGCTGCAAAGGAATCGGCAGATTGGGTTGGAGAAAAAAACGGCATCTTCAGCATGATTTTTCAATTTGAGCATCTCGGCCTGTGGGATGTAGAGATCAATGAAAGCATTGATATCGCTTCCTTCAAACGAATTCTAACTGACTGGCAGGACAGTCTTGAAGGGATCGGCTGGAATGCTTTGTTTATGGAAAATCACGACCAGCCCCGTTCTGTTTCTGTGTGGGGAGATGACGGAGTGTACCTGAAGGAAAGTGCAAAAGCGCTTGCCACTGTCTATTTTCTCATGAAAGGCACACCGTTTATTTATCAGGGGCAGGAACTCGGCATGACAAACGTGGCATTTCCGTCTATTGAGGACTATGATGATGTCGCAATGAAACGCCTATATGAAATAGAAACGGCGAAAGGCGCATCACACGAGGACGTGATAAAGATTGTCTGGAAAAAGGGAAGGGACAATTCACGAACGCCGATGCAATGGAATGCTGATCCATACGCCGGATTTTCTGAAGCCGAGCCGTGGATCGGAACCAATGAGAATTACAAATGGCTGAACGCCGAGGCGCAAATAAACGATAAAACATCTGTATACCACTTTTACAAGAGCCTGATCAAGCTGCGCCAAACATACGATGTTTTTATCAATGGGACATATACGCTCATTTTACCGGAAGATCAGCAAATCTTTGCATATCTTCGGAAAAACGATAGACATACTGCACTGATTGCAGTCAATCTGACAGGAACGCCGGCCTTATTCAAGCACCCCGGATTGCCATTGTCATCAGGCGCACTCGTATTGTCAAATGTGGAAACAGACCCGCATAAGCACATGACATCAGTACTGTTAAAGCCGTATGAAGCAAGAATATATCTATGGCGCTAAACTCCAGCCAGAGACTGGAGTTTTTTATTTTTTATCAGGTTTATGAGAGCGGTTTAACAGGAAAAAAAGAACACAGAACGAATTAGCAAATAGAGCGGACAAATGAAAGGAGAAACAAATGCTGAAAACACTGCAAATCAACACGAGCAAACGAGATGAAATGATTGAGATCACCAGCGAGGTGGAAGCGTTTCTTCAAGAAACAGGTGTAACGAGCGGCGCTGCGCTGATTTATTGTCCTCATACGACAGCGGGCATTACAATTAATGAAAATGCCGATCCGGATGTCAAAACAGATATGCTCAGAAGATTTGATGAGGTGTATCCGTGGGAACACGAGCTGGACCGCCACATGGAGGGCAATACTGCTGCGCACATGAAGTCGAGTACGGTGGGAGCTTCACAGCTTGTCATTATTGAAAACGGCCGACTGATTCTAGGAACATGGCAGGGCATTTATTTCTGTGAATTTGACGGCCCGCGTACACGGACTTGTTATATCAAAATCATGGGGTAACAGGAGGGTTTTCATGACGGAATGGATGAAAGTACTATCGCTGACAAAACCTGTCATCCAGGCGCCAATGGCCGGGGGGCTTGTCACGCCCGTCCTGGCAGCCGCTGTGTCAAATGAAGGCGCGCTTGGAAGTCTGGCATCCGGATATCTCAGTCCCGACATGCTCGAAAAGCAAATCATTGAGATGCAGCAGCTGACTGATCGAGTATTTCAGGTGAATGTGTTTGTTCCAGAAAGCAGAAAAGAACCGGATGAGGACATCGTTCAAACTTGGAAAAATAAGATTCCGTGCGCCGAACAGGCTCCTTCATTCTCTTCAGAGGAAGAAGAATGGGACGACTTCCATAAAAAAATGAACATCATTCTCAAACACAATGTAAAAGCCTGTTCATTTACGTTTGGCATTCCGCCGGATGAAAGCATTCAAGCGTTAAAGAAAAATGGCTGCTGTCTCATCGGGACAGCTACGACTCCGCAGGAAGCCGTTCTGCTTGAAGAATGCGGAATGGACATCATTGTACTGCAAGGTAGCGAAGCGGGCGGCCACCGCGGGTCTTTTCTGCCGGTCAGCGGAGAATCGACACTTGGCCTCATGTCGCTCATTCCCCAAGCGGCAGACGCCGTTTCCGTTCCAGTGGTCGCGGCAGGCGGAATTGCCGACCGGCGCGGTGTCCAGGCCGCTCATTGTCTCGGAGCTCAAGGCGTACAGATCGGGACGCCGTTTCTCATGTGTGAGGAATGCGAAGTATCTGAAGCGTACAGGCGCGAATTAAAAAAAGCGCAAGGAACAGACACACGCCTCACCGCATTGTTTTCAGGTAAGCCTGCAAGGGGTATAGTCAATCAATGGATGAAAGAGCAGCAGGCTGAGGAGGCAAACGCGCTGCCTTATCCATTGCAAAACACGTTAACAAAGCCGATGAGAAAACACGCAGCCAAAGAAAAAGATTCCGGGTACATGTCTCTGTGGGCTGGGCAATCTGTCGGAATGCTGAACGGGCCCGCTGATGTGAAAACGCTGTTAGCCGAGCTTTGCCGAACGTAACTTGATAAACAGAGGTGACAGAGATGAACATTCTTCAATATTCTTATAAAAAAAGAGGGAAAATTGAGTTTGTATTTGAAGGCTGGCCTCACTCAAAAGTTACAATGGCTCCTATCAAAGGCTACTATTTTGTCCGCTTTATCAAATGGAGCAGTCTAGATCCAATTGTGACAAGACATGACCTTGAAAAAATGGAGTGGGCTGCGAACCAGTTTTTCGGCACAGCCCCTTTTTATCGAAAACGAAAAGCATTTGAAACCCCATCGTCTCGAAAATAGGCGATGGGGTTTTTAGCGGACGATACGGTAAAGAGACGGAACATCCAGTCTGGTCGCCTGAGACAGAAGGTAGGCTGGCTGTATGGCTCCTTTTCTTCTAAAAGAATTCAGCTTATCGATAATTTGCTGTCCGCTTAAGATTCCGAGGCCATGGGCGAAATATTTATCTTCTCCCAGTAAAATCACATTTTCGCCTCTCCACTGGGCTTTTTGCGGATCAAATTCAGGATTTTTAAAATACAAACAATCTCCGAGAAAAAAGTGATGTCCTGTTTCCGTATATATCGGCAATTTCTCATAATGCCAGTCATATAAAATAATTCTGTTAAAGGCGGCATCAAATTTTTCTTCCCCGATGGTATCGATCAAGGCCAAATAATAAATGACAACAATTGCGGTCGCACATTCAAACGCGTAAAACGGGCCGTTTTCAGCTATGTCCCGAATCGCTTTTGAAGGCGGCATTCTGTATTTCAGCTCTAAGGCGCCTTCAGGTGAAACCCTCCAATACGCTGTATTCCCGTATGTTTTTAAAAAAGTGGCAAACTTCGCCCCGCTTTTGTGCAGCGTTTTAGCAGCTGCAACGATATTCATCCGCAGTTTAAGCTCAAACATCAGTTCTGCAATTGAATGATAATCAAACTGAACAGGCGTCTCAATCATCTCTTTTAACAGAGGATTTAGATTCTCATCAATCTGCCAGTTTTCAATATCTTGGGGACGGAGCAATTGTCCGGATACAATAATCATCTTTAGCCCCCCTTGTTTTTTTATAAGATATGCAAAGGGCTTGGGCAATGAAAGTTAAAAAGACAGAAGACAGCCGAAAAGAACTTCTTCCATTTTTTATTTTAAAACTTTTTTAAGCAGCCGATATATACTGTATCAAACCTGAAGGAGAAACTGGACATGAAGACTTTTATCAATTGGCTGAAGAAACCGTCTATCTCAAGAAAATTAATCGTCTCATTTATTGCGATTCTCATTATCCCTATTCTTATATTGGAATTTAGTTCTTATCGAAGCGCAAGCGGAAAGCTGGAACAGGAAATTATGGGAAATGCGAAAAGCAGTGTCGATACATTTAATACAACCGTTACAAATGATCTGGGAGCAAAAGTGACAGCGGTCACCTTTTTCAGTGAAACTCTTAAAAGCTCCGCATTCAAAGGAAAGTCTAATCAAGAAGAGCTCAAGGCCAAATTTTCACAATACGTATCTATCAATCAAGGGGTAGCTAGAATTTATGGAGGCGCAGAAAACGGCACCTACGTACAAGCACCCAAAGAACAATTGCCGGATGGATACGATCCGAGACAACGCCCTTGGTACCAAGATGCGATGAAGGCAGGCGGTGAAATTGTCGTGACAGATCCTTACGTGGCAGCGAGTGATGGAAGTATGGTCATTACCATTGCCCAGAAGCTGAAGGACGGATCTGGCGTTGTCGCCATGGATATCACCATTGATAAATTGCTAGAACAGATGAAACAAATCAAGGTCGGAAAAGAAGGCTATGTTTTCATTGCAACGAAAAACAAAACCTATGTTGCCCACCAGAACCATAAGGCTGGAGAAAAGCTGTCAGGAGACTGGGTTGCCAAAATGTATGCCGATAACAGCGGTGAACTCCAATACACTCTGGGTAACGAAGATAAAAAGATGACCTATACAACAAATGAACTGACTGGGTGGAAAATAGCCGGCACAATGTATATGGATGAAATCAAGGATGCCTCAAAGTCTGTGCTCATAACAGGCATGATCGTGCTGATCGCTTCCATTGTGGCAGGCGGGTTTTTAATTCTGTTTATCGTTCGTTCGATTACAAAACCGTTAAAACGTCTCGTTCAATCATCGAAAACGATCAGCAGCGGGGATCTGACAGAAACGATCGAAATCCGTTCAAAAGATGAGCTTGGAGAGCTTGGGGTGAGCTTCAATGAAATGGGACAATCTCTCCGCTCACTGATCAGTGCTATTCAGGACTCGGTAAACAATGTGGCCGCATCGTCCGAACAGCTTACTGCATCTGCCGGACAAACAAGTAAAGCCACCGAGCATATCACGATGGCGATTGAGCAGTTCTCAAACGGAAACGAGGAGCAAAGCGAAAAGGTTGAATCCAGCTCTCATCAGCTGAACTTAATGAATGAAGGGCTCCAGCAAGTCTCACAAACATCATCAGACATTACAAAGGCGTCTATCCAATCAACGGAAATCGCCGGAACGGGTGAAAAATTTGTCCAGCAGACAGTCGGACAAATGAACTCGATTAATCAATCGGTTCAGCAGGCTGAAGCTGTTGTCAAAGGCTTAGAAGGAAAATCAAAAGACATTACAAGCATTTTGAGAGTCATAAACGGCATCGCTGACCAAACAAACCTGCTGGCATTAAACGCAGCCATTGAAGCTGCGCGTGCCGGAGAATCAGGACGCGGCTTCTCTGTCGTTGCGGAGGAAGTGCGCAAACTGGCTGTTCAATCAGCCGATTCAGCAAAAGAAATCGAAAAGCTGATCCAAGAAATTGTAGCAGAAATCGAAACTTCTCTTCACATGTTTAAAGAGGTCAATCAGGAAGTACAGTCTGGACTTGTTGTCACAGACAATACAAAAGAAAGCTTCCAGAGCATTTTCAGCATGACAAACGAAATCGCGGGCAAATTGCAGACGATGAATTCCACCGTCGAACAGCTGTCAGGCCGTTCACAGCATGTTTCAGCAGCAGTCAGCGGCATTGCCGATGTGTCGAAAGAAAGCTCGGCAAGCATCCAAGACATTGCCGCATCAGCCGAGGAGCAGCTTGCCTCTATGGAAGAAATCAGTTCATCAGCGACCACTCTTGCGCAGATGGCAGAAGAGCTTCGTGATCTGACGAAGCAATTCAAAATCGAATAAAAGCAGAAAAACAGCGCTTATCAAGGCGCTGTTTTTTCGTGAAGGAATTAATATTAAAGACCTAATATTCACGGTGATATTAGAACTATTTTTCATTTTTACCTTCAATTTCAATGTAATATAAAGGAAGAACCGCCGATATAATTTGTAAATTATTGAAAGAAGGTTCAATAGGATGAAAAAAACACTCACCACTATTCGCAGGTCATCAATTGCCAGGAGACTTATTATTTCTTTCCTGCTGATCTTAATTGTTCCCATTACCGTCCTTTCGGTAAGCGCTTATCAATCAGCAGTTGCCTCTCTTGATATACAGATGACGCAAAGCGCAAAGGAAAATGTTCAAATATTAGATCATATCATTGATGATAAAATCAGCACGACTGAAAAAAGCCTCGCGTTTTTCAGCGATTGGGCTACAGCAGATAAGTTTAAGGATAAAAAGAAAACAGAGATGAAACAGGAATTCAAACAATTTATCCAAATGAATGACAATGTAGCTGCGGTATTTTCCAGCAGTAAAGACGGAGAATTCACACGTTATCCGTACGCAGACATGCCGAGTGACTTTAATGCTTTAGAACGAGATTGGTACAAAGAAGCAATGGCTAATAAAGGCAAAACAATCGTCACTGAGCCTTATGAATCTATTTCATCAGGAAAAATGGTCGTCACCATTGCCCGACAGACGGAGGATGGATCAGGCGTTGTCGCTATTGATATGAAAATTGATGATCTGGTCACAACTGCTAAAGGAATCAATATCGGCAAAGAAGGCTATGCTTTTATCTTAAGCCCAAATAAAAAAGTCATTGCCTACTCCGGAGAAAAAGCGGGAACAGAGTTAAAAGGGGACTGGGTTGATAAGCTCTACAAGAATAAAAGCGGCGACTTTGAATATACGTACCAAGGCAAAGAGAAGGAAATGGCGTTTGCCACAAGCGAAACAACAGGCTGGAAAATCAGCGGAACGATGTATACGGATGAGATCCGCGATGCTGCAAGCAAAGTTCTGACCATGGCTTCAATCGTTCTGGCGATTGCCATCGCAGCTGGAATTACGGCAATTTATTTTGTAATTCGGTCGATCACAAAGCCATTAAGACGCATTGTCACATCAGCTGAAAAAATCAGTGAAGGCGATCTAACCGAAACGATTGAAATCAATTCAAAAGATGAACTCGGTGTTCTGAGCCAGAGCTTCAATCATATGGCCCACTCGCTTCGCTCACTCATTCACGGCATCAAAGATTCAGTAGAACACGTTGCTTCATCATCAGAAGAATTGACTGCATCCGCTGACCAGACAAGCAGAGCTACTGAGCATATTACGATGGCCATCGAGCAATTTTCAAACGGCACCGAAAGCCAAAGCGACAAAATTGAGACAACAACCGGGCAAATTAATGAAATGAACGATGGATTGGCTGAACTGGCGCGGGCTGCCGCAGTGATTACAGAAACATCCGCAAATTCCACAGAAGCATCAAGCGAGGGTGAGACACTTGTACAGAAAACAGCCGGCCAAATGAATACGATTGACCACTCAGTAAAAGAAGCGGAACAAGTGGTGAAGGGGCTGGAAGTCAAATCAAAGGATATCACGAATATTTTGCGGGTTATCAACGGCATTGCAGATCAAACCAATCTTTTGGCTTTAAATGCCGCCATCGAAGCGGCCAGAGCGGGAGAATACGGCCGGGGCTTCTCCGTCGTCGCTGAGGAAGTGAGAAAACTCGCGGTACAATCAGCTGACTCGGCAAAGGAAATTGAATCACTGATCAGCGAAATTGTGAAAGAAATTCACACATCATTGAACGTGCTTCAGTCCGTAAACAAAGAAGTTGAAACAGGGCTTGTCATGACAGGTGAAACAAAACAAAGCTTCAAACATATATCTCACATGACCAATCAAATTGCTTCCGAACTGCAAAATATGAATGCGACGGTTGAGGAGCTGTCAGCAGGAGCTCAAGAAATTTCCGCTGCTTCAAATGATATCACAGCCATTTCTAAGGAAAGCTCGGACGGCATCCAAGATATAGCCGCTTCAGCCGAGGAACAGCTGGCATCCATGGAGGAAATCAGTTCATCGGCACAGACGCTTGAAAGAATGTCTGAAGAACTCCGTGATCTGACAAAACGATTTAAAGTGGATAAGGAATAGTGCTAAATAACTATCTATTTATGGGAAATTAGTTACTTTCGTTAAATTTCTTCTTTTTTACTGTATATATTTACCCATTTCCTGCCGATATGAAGGGTAGCATAAAAAAGGAGAAATGAATGATGAAAAAAATACTCCAACTAATAAAACAAAGATCTATTACACGGAAGCTACTCGTTTCCTTTCTGTCGATTCTCATCATACCGGTTGTCATATTGGCTGCCATTGCGTATCAATCGGCAAGCAGCTCGCTCGACAGACAGATGATGGGGAGCGCATTAGAAAATGTACAGCAATTAAACGAAATCATTAACACCAGCATCGGTGAAAAAGAAAACAGCGCTGCTTACTTCAGCGAATGGCTGACAAAAGAGAGATATAATGCAAAAAGCAATGCAAGTATTAAAGAGAAATTCTCACAATATATCAGCATAAACAAAGATGTAGAATCCATTTACACAAGTGACAAAAACGGGCGCTTTACTCGTTACCCGGATCTTCAGATGCCGAGCGATTATAACCCGGTCGAACGCGACTGGTACAAAAAAGCGGTTGCGAATAAAGGGAAAGTCGTGGTTACAGACCCGTATAAAACAGCCTCTACGAACACAATGGTTGTGACAATCGCTCAACAGACAAAAGATGGTTCAGGCGTTATCGCAATCAACATGACGATTGAAAATCTGCTGAAAACAACTAAAAAAGTCAACATCGGCAAACAAGGCTACGCATTTATCATGACGAAGGACAATAAGGTTGTCGCCCATCCTAATGAAACCTCAGGAACTGAATTGAAAGGCGACTGGACCGATAAAATGCTAAATGCTGATAAAGGCGATTTTCAATATACCATGGACGGCGATAAGAAAAAAATGGCCTTTGACACAAACAAGTTAACGGGTTGGAAAATTGGCGGCACCATGTATTTGGATGAAATCCATGAGGCAGCCCAGCCTGTCCTTCATCTTGCTTTAATTGTCTTGGCCGCAGCTATTATCATAGGAATTATTGTCATGACACTGATCATTCGGTCGATTACAACGCCGCTGAAACAGCTTGTCGGTTCCTCTAAGCGGATCAGCGAGGGAGATTTGACTGAAACCATTGATATCCGTTCAAAAGATGAATTGGGCGAACTCGGCAAAAGCTTTAACAATATGGCGTCGTCACTTCGTTCTCTCATCCACGCTATCCAGGATTCCGTGGACAATGTTGCTGCTTCCTCTGAGGAGCTGACCGCATCAGCCGCGCAAACGAGCAAGGCAACAGAGCACATTACATTGGCGATTGAACAATTTTCTAACGGCAATGAAAAACAAAACGAAAACATTGAAACTGCAGCAGAGCACATTTATCAAATGAATGACGGATTGACGAATATGGCTCAAGCTTCTGAAGTCATCACAGATTCATCTGTCCAGTCAACTGAAATTGCAAGCGAAGGCGGCAAGCTTGTTCATCAAACCGTGGGCCAAATGAACGTCATTGACAAGTCTGTAAAAGAAGCAGAACAAGTCGTACGCGGATTGGAAACGAAATCGAAAGACATTACCAATATTTTGCGTGTGATTAACGGTATCGCAGACCAGACGAACCTGCTTGCCTTAAACGCAGCAATTGAAGCGGCGCGCGCAGGCGAGTACGGCCGCGGCTTCTCTGTTGTAGCGGAAGAAGTAAGAAAACTGGCAGTTCAGTCAGCAGATTCAGCAAAAGAGATTGAAGCATTAATCATCGAAATTGTGAAGGAAATCAATACATCTCTCGGCATGTTCCAGTCTGTCAATCAAGAGGTGCAAACAGGCCTTGACATCACAGATAAAACAGAAATAAGCTTTAAACGCATTTCTGAAATGACGAACCAAATCGCCGGTGAACTGCAAAACATGAGTGCGACGGTTCAGCAGCTTTCTGCCAGCTCCGAGGAAGTTTCTGGAGCGTCCGAGCACATTGCATCGATTTCAAAAGAAAGCTCAGCTCATATACAAGATATCGCGGCGTCAGCCGAAGAGCAGCTTGCTTCCATGGAAGAAATCAGCTCGTCAGCAGAAACCCTTTCGTCTATGGCGGAAGAGCTTCGCGATATGACAAAACGATTCAAAATCGAATAGTAAGCCAAAACACCCGGGCCTGTACGCTCGGGTGTTTTTTTTAGTTTTTTTATTAAACCTTTTATCCTAGTTTGACGATATTAGATTTAGCTTAAAGGAGGAGTCAACTAGAATGGGAAAAATGATACAATGGATCAAACAGCCATCGATCAGCAAACCGCTTATCGCTGCGTTTCTGGCAGTGCTTATTTTGCCGGTTGGGGTTTTAGCATATTTCAGTTATCAATCAGCTTGGAACGCACTGGACAGGGAACTTACGAGTAGTGCAATGGGGAACGTTGAAGAGCTCAACAGCACCCTGCAAAACAAATTGAATAATAAAGTAAAAGCAATTGATTATTACAGTGAGACGATCGATAAAGATCTATTACAAGGAAAAAATAAAACCTCACTGAATGAGAAATTTAAGCAGTATACAACATTGAATGCCGATGTAGGCGCAATCTATGTTGCTTCAGAAGATAAGAAGCTTTACAAATATCCGGATAGTGGCATTCCTAAAGGCTTCGATCCGACAGGGCGTGACTGGTACAAACAAGCCGTTGCGAAAAAAGGACAGGCTGTTTTCTCAGAACCGTATACTGATGAAGCAACAGGGGATATGGTTGTCACAATTTCAAAACAATTAAAAGACGGTTCAGGGGTTATAGCACTTGATTTAAATCTGGATGAAGTGCTTTCCGCTTCACAGAGAATCAAAATCGGCAAAAACGGCTTTGCCTTTATTACAACGGGCAACAAAAAATATATCGCCCATCCGACGATTAAGCCTGGGACAACTGGATCCGGCGACTGGACAAACCAAGTATATTCCAAAGGAGAAGGCTCATTTGAATATACTTTCGAAGGCAAAGAAAAGAAAATGGCCTTTACGACAAATAAACTGACAGGCTGGAAAATCGCGGGCACGTACTTTGTCAGTGAATTGCAAGATGCTTCAAGCCCGGTTCTGAACACAGCGATTATCATTCTATGCGTGTCACTTGTCATCGGCGGCATACTTATTCTCTTTATTATCAGTGCCATTACCAAGCCGTTAAGAAAACTGGTTTCTACATCCGCGAAAATCAGCAGCGGAGATCTGACAGAAGTCATTGATATTCACTCGAAAAACGAGTTTGGACAGCTTGGCGATAGCTTTAACGAAATGTCTGCCTCATTGCGTTCTGTGATCGGGGTTATTCAAACGTCTGTAGAAAACGTCGCTTCATCTTCTGAAGAGTTGACGGCAAGTGCAGCCCAAACGAGCAAGGCAACCGAACATATCACACTTGCCATCGAACAGTTCTCAGATGGCAACGAGGCGCAAAGCGAGAAACTGGAAACAAGTTCAAACCATCTTTCTCAAATGAACGATGGGATTTCAAAAGTGGCTCAGGCTTCTTCAACGATTACGAAGTCATCGATCCAGTCCTCCGAGGCAGCAGGCAGCGGAGAAAAACTGGTGGAGCACACAGTCGGTCAAATGAAAACAATCGATCAATCCGTTCAAAAAGCGGAAGCGGTGGTGAAGGGTCTTGAAACAAAATCGCAAGACATCACAAGTATCTTGAATGTGATTAACGGCATTGCTGATCAAACCAACCTGCTGGCATTAAATGCTGCGATTGAGGCGGCAAGAGCGGGAGAATACGGAAGAGGCTTCTCAGTAGTTGCGGAAGAGGTCAGAAAACTTGCCGTACAATCAGCAGGCTCTGCCAAGGAAATTGAAGGGTTAATTCAAGAGATTGTCAGAGAAATCAGCACTTCGCTTGCGATGTTCCAATCTGTGAATCATGAAGTGAAGGAAGGCTTGCAGATTACTGACCAAACAGCGGAAAGCTTTAAACAAATCTACGAGATGACAACCCAAATTTCTGGTGAATTGCAAAACCTAAACGCAACGGTTGAACAGCTGTCAGTTGGATCGCAGGAAGTGACAAGTGCGGTTGAAGACATTTCTGAAGTGTCGAAAGAAAGCTCAGCAGGCATTCAGGACATCGCAGCTTCGGCGGAAGAACAGCTTGCTTCCATGGAAGAAATCAGCTCTTCAGCTGAAACATTGGCAAACATGGCGGAAGAACTTCAGGACATCACGAAGAAATTTAAAATTGAATCATAATAATGAAAGAGAAAGCGGCATCAGCTGCTTTCTTTTTTTATTGAAAACAAAAATAAACAAAAACAATTCAAAAATAAACAAATATCATATATAATGAAAACGGATACAAATAAAAGGGACGGAGGAATATCAAATATGGTGAAACATGTATGGGATTCAGAGCGTGCTGCACAGCTGCCGAAAGGTGTAGAGGAATTGGTGTACAGGTCCAATCTGATCGGGTCAGATCGCACTGTCTGCAACTGGGGCGGCGGGAATACGTCTATGAAAACAACGGAAAAGGATTTCAGAGGCCGTGAAACAGAAGTCATGTGGGTGAAAGGAAGCGGTTCAGATTTGGCAACAATGAAAGCGCATAACTTTACCGGTTTAAAATTAGCTGACATCCGCCCGCTGATTGAAAGGGACCACATGTCAGATGAAGAAATGGTAGACTACTTGTCTCATTGTATGATAGACAGCAAACATCCCCGTCCTTCAATTGAAACGCTGTTACACGCTTTTCTGCCATACAATCATGTTGACCATACCCACCCCGATGCGATTATCAGCATTTGTTGCGCTGATAATGGAAAACAAATTGCAGAAGACATTTACGGAAACCGGTTTGTATGGGTGCCATACGTCCGCCCTGGATTTACTTTGTCTAAAATGATCGCTGAAGGCGTAGCGAACAATCCCAACGCCGAGCTTGTGTTAATGGAGAAACACGGCTTAGTCACTTGGGGAGAGACGTCTGAAGCATGTTATGAAAAAACGATATCCATCATTCAAGAAGCCGAGCAGTATATTAACGACCGGATCAATCCAAATAAGATATTCGGAGGCAAAAGATATCAGCCGCTGCCGGAAGATCAAAGAAAACAAATCTTGGCAGGCATCATGCCTGTAATCAGAGGCGCTGTAGGTGAAGAAAAGAAAATGATCCTTTCCTATGATGATCATGACGACGTCTTGGAATTTGTAAACAGTGTTCAAGCGCCAGTGCTCTCGCAAATCGGTGCGGCATGCCCGGATCACCTAGTTCACACAAAACGGGTTCCGCTGTACATTGAGTGGAATCCGGAAACTCAAGATGTGCGCAAGCTTGTGGAACTGGTCAAGTCAGGAGTCGAGCATTTTGCATCAGAATATCATGCTTACTTTACACGCAATCAGCAGGAGGGGGATCAAATCTTTGAATCAGCCCCGCGGGTGATATTGATTCCTGGCATCGGAATGGTGAATACGGGAAAAAGTTATGCCATGTCTAAAGTGAGCGGCGCTTTATACCGGAGAGCCATCGCCGTTATGAAAGGGTCAACAGCTCTTGGTCACTTTGTTTCTTTAAATGAAATTGAATCCTACCATGTCGAATATTGGCCGCTCGAATTATATAAGCTCACGCTAGCCCCGCCGGAAGCAGAATTTTCCCGTAAAGTAGCGTTGATAACAGGAGGAGCCGGCGGAATCGGCAGTGCAGCATGCCGCCGCTTTGCAGCTGAAGGAGGGCACGTGATCGCTGCTGATCTTAATATAGAGGGTGCACAGAAAATTGCCGGGGAAATAAACGATGCATACGGAGAAGGACGGGCAATGGCTGTCAAAATGGATGTGACAAAGGAAGAGGAAGTACGGTCAGCCTTTGAACAAGCGGCGCTTGCTTACGGCGGCATTGATATCGTCGTCAATAATGCCGGACTGGCCACATCAAGCCCATTTGACGAAACAAGTCTAAAAGAATGGAATCTTAATATGAATGTATTAGGAACTGGCTATTTCCTTGTGGCCCGTGAAGCGTTTAAACAAATGAAACAGCAAAGCAGAGGCGGAAGCATGGTATTTGTCGGATCGAAAAATTCGGTTTATGCGGGAAAAAACGCCTCTGCCTACAGCTCGGTAAAAGCGCTTGAAACCCATTTGGCGAGATGTATCGCAGCAGAGGGTGGAGAATTCGGCATTCGGGTCAACTCCGTTTTGCCTGATGCGGTTCTTCAAGGATCGGCAATCTGGGGGTCAAGCTGGCGGGAGGAAAGAGCCGCGGCGTACGGGATTGAACCAGATCAGCTGGAGGAACATTATCGGAAACGGACAGCATTGCTCGTCAATATTTACCCGCAGGATATTGCCGAAGCCATTGCATTCTTCGCTTCTTCTAAAGCCGAAAAAACAACGGGCTGCATGATCACGGTAGACGGCGGCGTCCCGGCTGCTTTTACGCGTTAGAAATATGCTATGATAGAAAAACAATAAGACGGATTATGATATGGAAGGGCGTTACCAATGCTAGTAGCAGAACGGCAGCAAAAAATAGTGGAAATAGTGAATATGCGTTCAAGTATCCGTGTATCCGAATTAAGTGACATATTTTCTGTCACAGAGGAAACCATTCGGCGCGACCTTGAGAAGCTTGAGAAAGAACATAAACTGAGCCGGAGCCACGGAGGAGCGGTCAGTATTCAGCAGCAGGAATCAGAAGTTCATTTTTCTGAACGGGAAATTACAAATGTCGTAGAAAAAAAAGCCATCGCTCATGAAGCGGCCAAATATGTAAAGAGCGGAGACCGAATCATTCTCGATGCAAGCACCACCGCCTGGTACATGGCGAAAATACTCCCTGATATTGAGCTCACCGTCATTACAAATTCAATGAAGGCAGCCTTTGAGCTCAGCAATAAAGAAAACATATCAGTCATTTCGACAGGCGGCATTTTGCTGGCAAAATCATTATCGTTTGCCGGCCCGTTAGCAGAGCGTTCACTTGAGACCTATCACGTCAACAAAACCTTTCTGTCATGTAAAGGCTTTGACATAAACAACGGGATGAGCGACTCAAACGAGTGGCAGGCGCTGCTCAAAAAACGGATGATCGAAAGGTCTGATCAAACCATTTTGATGGCCGATTCAAGCAAATGGGGGAACCGCGAATTTTCACATATCGCCTCGCTGCAAAATATCAGCCGCCTTATTACTGATACTGGACTTGATCCGGTATCGGTAAAAGCTCTTGAAGACAAAAAGGTGAAAGTGACAGCTGTTCCCCTTCCGAAGAGAGGGTGAAAGAATGATTTATACTGCCATTGATATAGGCGCATCAAGCGGGAGGGTCATGGTAGGTGAACTGAAGGAAGGGAAGCTCGATATACAGGAGATTCACAGATTCGCTAACGGCTTTATTCAAAAAGACGGACATTGCTTTTGGGATATTGATCATGTGCTAAAACAAATCCTGCAAGGGCTGCAAAAGGTGAAAGCGCTTGGGCATGAACGCTGCACTGTGGGCATTGATACATGGGCAGTTGATTATGTCTTACTGGACGAAAAAGGGAATCGTTTGCGGGAAGTGATGTCCTACCGGGATAGAAGAACAGATCACACAATAGACAAACTGGAACATACCCTCTCAAAAGCCGCAATTTATCAAAAAACAGGAATACAATTTCAGCCTTTTAACACGATTTATCAATTGTATGAAGAAAAACGTGAGCTGCTGAAAAAAACAGATAAAGTTATGATGGTTCCTGATTATTTAGGCTATTGTTTAACCGGAAAAGCCGTAACAGAAATCACAAATGCATCCACAACACAGCTTTTAAACGTCTCAACCGGAAAGCTTGACCCTGAATTGCTTGAAGCTGTGTCTGTTCAGGAACAGCAATTTGCGCCGCTGACTGAACCGGGGCGTGAGCTCGGGATGCTGAGAAATGATTGGTTCCCGGATTATGATCTGCCGACTTGCAAGGTGATGACAGTCGCAACGCATGATACTGCCTCGGCCGTCATCGCGGCCCCAGGTGTAAACGATAGCTGGGCGTATATCAGCAGCGGAACATGGTCGTTAATCGGAGTTGAAAACAAAACGCCGATATTAACCGACCTGGCTTTAAAAAACAACTATACAAATGAACGCGGCGCAAACAACACCATTCGTTTTCTCAAAAACATCATCGGCATGTGGGTGATACAAGAAGTAAGACGGCAATTACAAGCAGATTACTCTTTTCAGCAGCTTGCAGAAGCAGCCCGAAAAACAGAACCATTTCAGCAGTTTATAAACTTAAATGATGAACGTTTCCTGAATCCAGACAGCATGATAGAGGAAATAGAACATTATTGCAGAGAAACCCGCCAAAAGATTCCCCACACTGCAGGCGAACTTGCCTGTTGCATCTACAGCAATTTAGCCATCATCTATGCGATAGTCATCAAAGAGCTGGAAACGATCACAGAAAAACCGATTGAGCAGCTTCATATGATCGGCGGCGGAGCCCGAAATGATTTCTTAAATCAATTAACAGCAGACATGAGCGGAAAAGCGGTATACGCAGGGCCCATAGAGGCAACCGCCATCGGAAATCTGCTGATGCAAATGATTGCTGCCAAAGAAGTCAAAGACATAAAAGAGGCCCGGCAAGCCGTCAGAAATTCCTTTCCGATCAAAGTGTTTACACCTAAAGACATTGACAGAAGCACAATCATTCAATCATTTCATCAAACTGCTTTGAAAGCGCTATCTAAAAGGTGAAGAGGTGATCAGGTTTGATTAGAAAAGCCAGTATCATGTTTGTCCATCAAGACAAGTACGAAGAATACAAACAGCGGCATGATGACATTTGGCCTGAAATGGCAGAAGCACTCAAAGCTCATGGAGCGCACCATTATTCCATTTTTTTAGACGAGGAAACAGGCCGGCTTTTTGCTTATTTAGAAATAGAGGATGAAGAGAAGTGGAGAAAGATGGGAGACACAGAAGTTTGCCGGAGATGGTGGAAATCGATGTCGCCATTAATGAAAACAAATCCAGATTTCAGTCCTGTTTCGATAGATCTTAAGGAAGTTTTTTATTTGGATTAAAAAACTGAAAAAGGGAGAGAGCCGCATGACCATAAAAACCAATTATGACAGTGCAAAACAGGCATATGAAAAATGGGGAATTGATGTTGAAGAGGCGCTTCGGCAATTAGAGCAAGTGCCCATTTCAATCCACTGCTGGCAGGGTGATGACATTGAGGGCTTTGAAGTAAATAAGGGTGAGCTTTCAGGCGGAATTGACGTGACCGGCAATTATCCCGGAAAAGCGCAAACCCCTGAAGAATTAAGAAGAGATTTGGAGAAGGCTCTTTCTCTCATTCCTGGAAAGCACCGCGTAAACCTGCATGCGATATACGCAGAAACAAACGGGGAAGCGGTAGAACGGGACAAATTGAAGCCGCATCATTTTGAAAACTGGGTGAAATGGGCAAAAGACCTCGGTCTCGGTTTAGATTTTAATCCGACCTTGTTTTCGCATGAGAAAGCGGCTGACGGACTCACCCTTTCACACCCCGATCCGACCATCAGGGAATTTTGGATCAGGCATTGCATCGCTTGCCGCCGTATTGGAGAATACTTCGGGAAAGAATTAGGCACACCTTGCTTGACGAATATTTGGATTCCTGACGGCTATAAGGATATCCCGAGTGACAGGCTGACACCGCGTAAAAGACTAAAAGAATCACTTGATCGGATCTTCGCAGAGGAGATCAATGAACAACACAATCTTGATTCGGTCGAGAGCAAGCTGTTCGGGCTTGGTTCTGAATCATATGTTGTCGGATCTCATGAATTTTATTTAGCTTACGCTTTGACGAATCATAAGCTTTGTTTACTTGATACAGGCCATTACCACCCGACTGAAACGGTATCAAACAAGATCTCGTCGATGCTGCTTTACACAGACAAACTCGCCTTGCATGTGTCCCGGCCTGTTCGCTGGGATAGCGATCATGTTGTGGTTTTAGACGATGAATTGAGAGAAATCGCTCTTGAAATTGTACGCAATCAGGCTATCGAGAAGGTCGCCATCGGCCTGGATTTTTTCGATGCCAGCATTAACCGTGTTGCCGCCTGGACCATTGGAACGAGAAATATGATTAAAGCTTTATTGTATGCATTGCTTCTCCCGAACGGCTATTTAAAACAATTGCAGGAAGAGGGCCGCTATACAGAAAGGCTGGCGCTGATGGAGGAATTCAAAACATATCCTTTCGGGGCCATCTGGGATTCCTACTGTGAGCAAATGGGCGTGCCGGTAAAAGAGGCATGGCTTCATGACATAAAAGAGTATGAACAAGAGGTGCTTTTAAAGAGGAAGGCATCTTCTCCGATTGTCTAATAAAAAAATCCGCCGCGGCATTTGCACGCGGGCGGATTTTTTAGGCTTGATCAGCAGGGTACACAATCCCCATTTGCTTTCTTGCTTCTTCCATGATTTTTGCAGTGATCATTGACCGTTCAAATGTATTTTCTTCAGATTCCTGTTTGTTCTCTTTTATGAGCGTGACAAATTCTTCCGCTTCGTAGAACATCGCCGGTTTAGGATCGTGAATCGAAATATTTTCCAGACGGCCATCGCGATAGCGGATTTCCACTCGTTCTGGCCGGTGAATCGTATCGATTACAATCGTCCCGTCTTCACCCTGGATTTCCGCCGGGGCATAGGAAGTTGAGATTTTAGAATGCATCAGAACGGCTTCGAACCCGTCGTAAGACAGAATGACGGTTCCTTCCCCATCCACTCCGGAAGATAAAGCGTACCCATTCGCTTTCACATCCTGCGGCTCACCAAACAGCACGACGGCAGGATAAATACAATAGACTCCGATATCCATTAATGACCCATTGGAAAGCTCAGGCTGAAACGCATTCAAGACGGTACCGTTTCTGAACGCGTCATACCGTGAGGAGTACTGGCAGTAGCTCGCGGTAAATCTGCGGACAGTGCCGATTTTATGTAGGTGGTTTTTCAGCTCTTTAAAATTCGGCAGGAAAGTGGTCTTCATCGCTTCCATGAGGACAACGCCGTTTGCCTTAGCCGCTGAAATCATCTCTTCCGTTTCTTTTGTATTCGAAGCAAACGGCTTTTCGCAAAGCACATGCTTGCCATGGTTCATAAAGAGAACGGCTTGTTCCTTGTGAAAGGCATTCGGACTGGCTATGTATACGGCATCAAAGCAATCGCTTGCCGCCATTTCCTGAAGGTCTGAGAAAGTGTGTTCAGCGTTATGTTTAGCAGCAAACTCGGCAGCGCGGTCAGCCGATCTTGAATAAACAGCTGTCAGCTGAAAATCTTCTATCTCCGCTGCTGATTCAAGAAAGCGGTCTGTAATCCAGTTGGTTCCTATTATTGCAAAACGTATCACTCTTATCGCTCCTTTTGCATGATATAGCTAAATTATAGCTTAAAAAGGAGAAAAGCACATGATAGATCAAATCACATTTTTAAAGCAAGGAAGTTTTTCCAGCAATTAACGGTTTTTATTTTTCATTATAGGGACGATAGTGTACAATTTAATTAAACTATATATGACGGAGGAACGATAGTGGAGACGTTGCAAACATGGAGCGGCAGATTCAAGCGATTCTTCTTGGACAATAAGTTTGTTTTATTTTTGCTTGTGCTGCTGCTGATTGGTTTAAATATTCTCGTTTTTACAAAAACATCATTTATTTTCACCCCGATTATTGTTCTTCTCAAAACGATTTCACTGCCGATTATTTTAACAGGCATTGTTTATTATCTGTTAAACCCAGTCGTCGATTTCCTTGAGAGAAGAAGAATTAGAAGAATCTATTCTATTTTGCTGTTATATCTATTGATTATCGGGCTGATCACGATCACGATCGTGTCCATCATTCCCTTTTTAAAAGAACAAATTATGAGTTTGATTGACAACATACCGAGATATGTGGATGTCGTTGAAGATCAGACGAAACAGCTGATCGGCAGTAACTTCGTCAATCAGGCCCAGCAAACAATGAACATCAATATATCTGATCTCGCAACAAAGGTTTCAGATCAGGCAGCGACGATTGTGAACAGCACCTTTACCGGCGTTGGGAATTTTATCGGTGCTCTGACTGAGATTATCATTTCAATCGTTACGGTTCCGTTTATTCTTTTCTATTTATTAAAAGATGGAAAGAAATTGCCGGTCTACATACTAAAGTTTGTGCCGACTCGATTGAAAGAACAGACATACACAGTCTTAAGCGAAATGAATCATCGGTTAAGCTCTTATATCAGAGGCCAGATCATTGTCAGCTTCTGTATCGGCTTTTTGCTGTTTATCGGTTATTTGATAATCGGGCTGGATTATGCTTCATTGCTTGCCGTCATTGCGGCTTGTACAAGCATCGTTCCGTATTTAGGGCCGACGATTGCCATTACGCCAGCGATTATCATCGCCATAGTGACATCGCCGCTCATGCTGCTCAAGCTGGTGATCGTTTGGACCATTGTTCAGCTGATTGAAGGGAAGCTGATTTCGCCGCAAATTATGGGAAAAAACCTTCATATCCACCCAATTACGATTATTTTTCTGCTGTTAACAGCCGGCAAGCTGTTTGGCGTTGTTGGAATCATTCTAGCAATTCCGGGCTATGCAGTTGCCAAAGTCATTACGACACATTTATTTGACTGGTTTAAAATGCGGTCACATTTATACGACGAAGAAAAAAATGAAAATACGTCAGGTCATAAAGTGTGATTTTCGTTTATAGTTATATAAGACGGGCTTTCCATTTATGGAAAGCTCCCGTTGTGTAAAAAAATAAATGTCTAATGGGGAGAATCAAAATCATGACTCTATGGGAATTGTTTGTAGCTGCCATTTTAGGAATCGTAGAAGGATTAACAGAGTACGCGCCGGTTTCTTCGACAGGACATATGATCATAGTAGACGATATCTGGCTTAAATCAAGCAGTCTGATGTCAGCAGAAGCTGCTAACTCATTCAAAGTGGTTATTCAGCTAGGCTCCATTTTAGCAGTAGTTATCGTGTTTAAAGATCGGATTTTGAATTTGCTCGGCTTGAAAAAGAATATTACAAGCGACCAAAAGCAGGGACATAAATTAAGCATTGCCCAAATTGCCGTAGGGCTCGTGCCTGCAGCTGTTCTAGGCTTTTTGTTTGAAGATTACATTGATGAATATTTATTTTCCGTAAAAACTGTGGCCTTCGGTTTAATCGCCGGAGCAGTCCTGATGCTTTTTGCTGATTGGGTAAATAAACGGAAAGCAGCGACAGATACCCTCGACCGCATTTCCTATAAGCAGGCGATAGGGGTCGGCTTATTCCAATGTCTTGCCCTTTGGCCTGGTTTCTCGCGTTCCGGTTCAACCATTTCCGGAGGCGTTATTCTTGGTTTGAATCATCGCGCGGCAGCTGACTTTACGTTTATTATGGCAATGCCGATCATGATGGGAGCAAGCTTTCTAAGCCTTGTGAAGCATTGGGACAGCTTAAGCTCGGATCTGATGCCGTTTTTCATCGTCGGCTTTATCTGTGCCTTTGTTGTCGCGCTGTTTGTCGTCCGTTTCTTCCTAAAACTGATTAACAAAATCAAACTCGTCCCATTTGCAATCTATCGAATCATTCTCGGTGTGATTTTACTTTTGATCATGATGTAAGTTAAAAAAAAGGCTCTTTTCGGAGCCTTTTTTTTCTGTCAATTTAAGAGGAAACAGCTTGTTTTTCAAAAAAAAATCATCTATAATAAATTTGACGTTACATACGGGGCCATAGCTCAGCTGGGAGAGCGCTACGCTGGCAGCGTAGAGGTCAGGGGTTCGAGCCCCCTTGGCTCCATACCTTTAAACCCTTATTCTATAAGGGCTTTTTTGTTTGTGAGGAAAAGGCCATTCGCTGAACCCTTTTGTTGTTCAGAAATCAAAGTAAAGCAGTTCACCTGTAAATCATGAATTTTCCAATACACCCCTTTGTTCCTCAAAGACCGTCATGTCTTCCAAAGGGGGTGAGTAGACATGAAGAGACACCATTCGTTCGGACGTAGGATTGGACATTTTGTGAATTAAACCTTTGGTTGAAATAAGGCATTCTCCTTCGTGGACAAAGTATGAATTAGAGAGTTCTGCGTGTTCGCCGGTTGAGCGATAAATTGAATTAAGAAGCTTTCCTTCTAGCACCATTGCACAACCAATGGATTGGCCATGATCGTGGACTGCTGTCTCCTTGTTTGGCGGAATGTTAATAACGATAATTTCCAATTCGTTGTTTCTATAGATGGCATTTCGGCCGTAAGCGTACTGGTCTGGTTCCTTAATATACGGTTGACTCAATTTTGATGCGTTTGGAATTTGTTTTAAAGAAGTTGCCAAATCTTTAATCGATGGATTTTTCAAGCCGCTAAAAATGTCTTGGATGCACTCATACAGTTCCATTCGTTTTTGCCTCCCGGATTATTTAAAATTGACAAACATTGGTATTTCGTAGATTAATTTATGGTATTTACCCATACACAATTTAGAGGCGGCAAACGCCCAGTGAATAAAAAAATTGTGCGGCCAAATGTTGTCTTATCACCAATTTATTCGAGTTTATTAGTGGGAATAGTGAATTGAAAGGGTTAAAGCCGCCTTGTCTCCAAAATACGATATCGGTCAAAAGCTGTTCAGCTTTTATTTTTTTGCTTGAAATTTGCGCCATTGACAAATCATAATCGATTTGGAATAATGTTTGAATATATGCTCATTTGTTCACATAATTATAATAAAATAATATCATTCTCAAGATAGGGAGAGTATTAGAATGAAAGCTAATGGCATGCAAAATCTATTAGCTTCTTTTGTTTTCAAAAAATGATGTGTTTCGTATGTATTCATTTAGGAAGGAATGACAACATGAAGACAAAACACTACTGGGTGATTTCTTTACTCGCCGTTTTAGCGGTCGGGCCGGGATTGATGTCTAACACGGCATTGTCGTCAGTTCAAGGCCTTGTTCAGAAAACGGTTGGAACAAGTGACTTCACATCGGTGAATCCAATATTGATCGGCAATATGGCCTTTGCTTTATTAGTGCCGGCAGGACCGCTGTTGAGGAAAAAATTCGGTGCCCGTCCAATCTATCTGGCTTCATTACCCGTTTTTATACTTGGCTCACTGCTTTTCGCATTTTCCAGCGATATTGCATGGATGGCGGCAGGGCGCTTTTTACAGGGGGCGGCTACAGGTGTCATGCTGATGATTATGATTCCAATGCTTGTCCTGTCATTTCCGATTGACCGCAGGAACTACGCACTGCTGGTGCTAATCGGGGGATTTTATGGCTCTGTTATCATCGGCACGATTCTGGGAACGATTGCAACAAGCTACGGGCATTGGAGATGGCTGTTTTACATCTTTGGCGCGCTGTCACTGATCGGTGTCGCGGTGAGCTATTTCTTTCTTCATGATGAGCATCATGGATCGGCAGAACAAGAACAGCCGCTAGATCGTGCAGGAATCATTTTATCTGTGTGCCTTGCTGCAGCCTCAGCGGTTACATTCATTTTTCTGCAAAAATGGGGACTTTCATCAGGTTATGTATGGACTGGTTTTGGGATGACGTTATGTTTGCTCCTTGTTCTATTGATTGTGGAATATAAAGTGAGAAATCCTTTCATTTCTATTAAACTGATGCTGCTGCCAAAACCGGTGCTCGGTTTATTCATTATAGCTGCTGGAACGATAACGGTAGCTGTCAGCCTTTCTGCTTTTCAGGGATTGCTCCGTCAAATGTATGATATTTCTCAGGAGCATCTCATTCTTTTAAACTTAACTCTTTTAATCGGAGTGGCGATCGCCGCCATTGTGAGCGCTTTGTTTTATGATAAAGTCGGGCCCGGGGTGCTCGGTATTATAGGTGCTCTTATTCTCGTGTTTGTGAATTTTCAATGGCTGCATATGCAGGATCAATCGTCTCTCTATATGTTTGCAGTGCTGTTTATCATGCTTGCCGCTGGAACGGGACTGACAGTGGCCGCAGGGCTGATGGGAGCTGCTATGGGCGGCCCGCTGCCTGATTTGGTCAAGAGAATGACAGCTGTTCAGTTTTTAAGATTGTTTGTCTATATGGGAGTTCCAATCCTCATCGGCTTTTTCACGAAAAAAGATGCTGCCAGACAAAGCGGTTCGATGCAGGATTCTATGATGACTGCTTATCATGATCTCTTTTTCATTTCTTTTATTCTGAGTGTGCTGCTCGTTTGCCTGTCATTCTGTATGAACGCTACAGGTAAGGGGCACAAGTTGGCACATAAAACGCATGATAAAGCGAAAACAGTTCCGAAAGAACCAGCCGTTTCAACACAAGGACTATCAAAAGCTGCTGTTACATCACATAAAGTGATACATGATACAGAATACCGTAATGTACTCAGAAATTTACAAAAATAGATACACGATCAAAACCTTTTCCTTGAGGGAAAGGTTTTTTGTTTGCAATCTTTTTCCAACTTTGTCCCTAAAGAATTGAAAAATATTAGAAGTGCAAGTAAAATTCTAAAAGGTAGATTCTTTTACATTCGTAATCTTTTAACTCGAAGGAAGGTTTTCATGGCCCGTAAAAAACTGAAAAAACGTAGACTCTTCATTTCACTATTTTTCATTGTATCGATTCCGCTAGCCCTGTTTGTTTTAGCGACAACGTTATCAAAACCGATAGAAACATCCAAAGAACCCGAAGAAATTGATGAACAGCAGGTATTTATAGACAGCCTGTCCGGACATGCACAAATTTTGTATGAGAAATATCATGTCCTCCCCAGCATCACGATCGCTCAGGCCATTCTCGAATCCGACTGGGGGAACAGCGAGCTTGCTGCTCAGGCCAACAACCTTTTTGGCATAAAAGGAAATTATAAAGGCCATCATGTCACGATGGAAACGGACGAATTTGAAAAAGGGAAAAGAAAAACCATTCGAGCGAAGTTTCGAAAATACAGCACGTTTTTTGAATCTATGGATGACCACGCCCAATTGTTTGTCCGCGGCACATCGTGGAATAAAAAGAAGTATAAACCGGTGCTTGAGGCCGGGGATTATAAGGAAGCGGCAACTGCATTGCAAACATCAGGATATGCTACAGACCCTGACTACGCTGATAAAATCAGCGCTATTGTGGAAAAATACGATTTAGATGAGTACGATGAGGTAAATCCATCGCTCAAATCAGTGGATTTAAAAGCCGCCATTAAAGACAGTGCCGTTCAAGACATATGGTCCAAGCCTTCTACTGATGATCGGTCCATAAAGCTCACCTCTGCCCAATCTTACGTCGGCAAAGACATAAAGGTTGTATCTAAAAAGCAGAAAGGCCAGTCCGTATGGTACCAATTTCAAATCAATGATAAACTCATCGGCTGGATTGATGATTCAGCTGTTGAAATAAAGGAAGCAACCTGAGCCCTTTCTCCTGGTAATTAATTCTTTGTTCCATTCAGGGGAATTTGAGGTATAATATTCCACGGAAGTTATCACTTATTGACTATGCTTTCAGGAGGGAACAAAGGTGCAGAAATATAGACGGAGAAACACGGTTGCCTTTACAGTACTAGCTTATTTCACTTTTTTTGCGGGAGTATTTTTGTTTAGTATCGGACTCTATAATGCTGATAATCTGGAACTCAATGAAAAAGGCTATTACATCGCTGTTATGATACTTGTAGCGGTCGGTGCGATTCTTACACAAAAAGTGACCCGTGATAATGCAGAGGATAACGAAATCATCGCGGAACAGGAAAAAAGACAAAATCAATCTCATATCGAATCATAAAAAATCCGGCGCCTAAATCGCCGGATTTTTTGTTATTACCCCGTAAACACCTCGCCGTCAGGGTAACGAATATTTGATTTCTCTGTTTTCGCAAATGAAAACACGAACGTCAAAGGACCAATTCTTCCGATGAACATGATAACAATAATGATACATTTCCCCGCTTCTGTAAGTTCAGGAGTCAATCCCATCGATAAACCGACAGTTCCGAATGCGGAAAAAGTTTCAAACACAATTTGAATAAACGGCGCTTGCTCTGTGATCGTCAGGGCGAATATCCCTAAAAACACGATGAACAAACCGGTGACGCTCACAGCTAAAGCTTTAATGATAATCGGATATTTGATGGAGCGGCGGAAAATAACCGTTTCTTTTTTACCTCGCAAATAAGCGATCACAGACATTAAAATCACGATGAACGTAGTCAGCTTAATGCCGCTCGCCGTTGAAGCACTGCCTGCTCCGATAAACATTAATAATAAAGTAAATACAATCGTTCCTTCTCTCATACTTCCAATATCAAGAGAATTGAAGCCAGCGGTTCTTGGCGTCACAGCTTGAAAATAGGAAGCCCATAGTTTATCTCCTATATGCAGGTGGCCGAGCGTGCCGGGATTGCTGTACTCTAAAATAAAGATCACAAGCATAGCGACCGCATTCAGAATCAGGGTTCCTGTCAGCATGATTTTCGTATGTAGAGAAAAGGCTTTAAATCGCCGATTTTTCATAATGTCAAACAGAACGGTAAATCCGATTCCTCCTGTGATAAATAAGAAAGTAATCACTAGGTTAACTGTAGGATCGCCAACGTAGCTCATCAAATTATCCGGCCACAACGAAAACCCGGCATTGTTAAAAGCAGATATTGAGTGAAACAGACTGGCAAACAAGCCGGATGCCCAACCATACTGGGGCACAAGCCTGATGGATAGGATGAGTGCTGCTATCAACTCAATACTGATGGAAAACAGAAACAGGACTTTGACAAGGCCTATGACGCCGCCGATTGTCGGCTGGTTTAATGCTTCTTGAACCAGCATTCGTTCTTTTAATCCGATTTTTTTCCCTAATATCATGACGATCAAAACAGCAAAAGTCATAAATCCAAGCCCGCCGATCTGAATCAGCCCCATGATGACAGTTTGCCCGAAAAGTGTAAATTCTGTACCGGTATCGACAACTGCAAGCCCTGTAACAGTTGTAGCCGAAGCTGCAGTAAAAAGGGCATCTATCCATGATAATGGCTTCATTGTAGAAATCGGAAGCTTTAACAGCACAGCCCCGATGATAATGGTAAGAAAAAAACCAATTGCAAGCACTTGAGGCGGTGTAAAACGAACCCATTTGATCACTTTATCCTTTTGAAGTGTCACCTATGTCTACATCCCTTCGTTTTCAAAACGTTTAATATCCTTTTTGTGCCCCATGATCACCAGGCAATCCTGTTCGTGTATGATGTCTTCAGGTGCTGGAGAAAGACGGATATCTCCATGATGTTTAATGGCCAGGATCGTGCAGCCGTACTTCGCTCTTACATTCAGATCAATAATCGATTTTGAATCAAGCTTGTGTGTTGCCAGCAGCTCGACAATACTGTAATCATCAGATAAATCAATGTAATTCAAAACGTTCTCATCAGAAAGGCTTTGTGCGATCTTGACGCCCATATCCTTTTCAGGATGAATAATGCGGTCAGCGCCGATTTTTTCAAGCACCTTATGATGATAATGGTTTTGAGCCTTCACCCAAATATGTGGAATGTTAAACTCCTTTAATAATAGGGTGGTCAGGGTACTCGCTTGAATATTCGCTCCGATTGCAACGATCACATATTCAAAATTGCGTATTCCTAACGATAGCAATTCGTTTTCTTCGGTGGCGTTGGCGATCACCGCATGAGTTGCGTAAGAAGCGTATGCATTTACCTTTTCTTCGTTGATATCAATCGCAAGGACCTCATGGCCCATTCTGTGAAGCTCTTTGCAAATGCTTCCACCAAACCTGCCCAGTCCGATCACGGCAAATTGCTTATTTTTTATTCTTCCCAATGTTCATAACTCCCTTAGTGAAATTAACGTTTTGAAGCAAAAAAGACCATTTCGAAGAATGGCCGCTAATAGACCTCCTCTCTGTAAACGCCTACGAGGTTAGCTGTCGGATTAGGGATTCAGAGTACCCCCTCTTACTTAGTAAGATTCACCCCAAGGCTGTTAAAAAAACAGCCAATCGTTGGTTCCCCCGTTCGTATTTGATTAAGCGGTAAAAGAGACTGTATGAAATTGAACACTCAAGAATTTACTCCTGTTTCTAGAGTTTGTCAATTTAAATTTCAAACTAGAAAAAGATAACTGGAAAAAGAGGAAAAAGGGGGAGGTCAAAAACGTAAAAAAGACCGGCGTTAACCGGTCTTTTAGATTAGTTGCAGCCGCATGGCTGAGACGGAGGAGTGCTGCGCTTAGCCACGTCAATGCTGGCTTCTGCGTAAAATTTATTTCCGATGCTCAATGATTTATTCTCCGCACGGAAAGTATATGTACCTGCGGCAGGAAGTGTTTTGTTATTCAGTTTTAATTTGAACTCGCCAGCTCCTAACAAATCAAGTGCCAGAGGGATTCTTACTGTTTTCCCGTTATTGAGGATCTGTGTTTCACGCAACGCACGTCCGTTCATTGTGTCTTTCGTATTTGCAGTAAATCCGCTTGGCAATGTAAATTCCATAACGCCAAGGCTGAGAAGCGTGTTTGGACGATACGTCAATTCGATATCTGAGAAAGACCATTCAGTTTTGCTGGCCCCTGTAATTGTTGCGAACAATGAAGCTGTTGACTGTGTTTTCATAGTAGACTCAGTATGAGCGGAAGTTGATTTAGATTCAGCCGCGAAAGAAGCTGAAGGTGCTGAAACGAGTAAACCGAGACTTAATGCACTGATTGCAAAAGAAGATAATAATTTGCGTTTCATAATAAAATTCCCCCTAAAAAGTTATAAAATATACAGGCCTGCCCGCTTTTCACCTCCTCTGAACGGCCAAATACAAATTTTACCTACATAAAATTACCATCAAATATTTTGGAAGTAAATGGGGTGTTTTTCCCGTATTTTTCAAATTTGTAGTAATTACATATAAAAGAACAAAAAAACGTCCGGTTTCCCAGGCGTTTTTGTTTTACTTTGTTACAATTGGTATAAATTTAAAAATTTCCCCGCTCTGCACCGATTCAGCAAGCCGTTTCAGCCAATCATAGTAAGCTTTAGAGCTTTCCAGCTGCTCGTATAACTGCAGTGCTTCATTTTTGATGTCCTCACTGAGACTGTCTTTGTTTAAAACCTCTTGTAAATCAGCCTGAGCTTCTTCAATTGCTGCTACATTTACCTGAACTTCCCGTTCCCATTTGGGCGGAAAGAAATTTGTGAAAAATTTGAAGAAATCTTTTTCAGCTACAAATGTATGCTTGCGGATGCCCCGGTGAAATGTTTTTTTCACTACATTTAAGTCCTGAAGCTTTTTGACGCCTGTGCTCATGCTTGGCTTGCTCATTTGCAATTCCTCACGCATTTCGTCAAGCGTCATCTCATCCCTCATATACATCGTCCCATATAGAATCCCGACACTGCGGGTAATTCCGTAAAGATCCATCGTTTCAGCAATGGAGTCGATAACAAGATCCCGAGCCTGTTCTATAGCTGCAAATTCTGGATTTTCATCCATACTGACCCTCTTTTCCTTTAGAAAATTAAATTCGTTAAGTTATTTCTTTATCTTAACGAAACATAAAGAAATGTCAAAAAGAAAAATCAAAATGGGGCTTTGACAGTTTAAAATTCGTATGTTAGATTAAGGTTGTTAAAAACGTTAAATTTTTATTTAACAAACTTTATTTACGTCAAGGAGGCTTATATGAGTCAAACATTATATATTGACGGAGAATGGATCAGTGCCGAAAAAGAGCAGATCCGCAGCATTATCAACCCATTTAATCAAGAAGAAATTGCAACCGTAAGCGAAGGAGGTCGAGAGGACGCCATCAAGGCAATCGCAGCCGCGCGAAGAGCATTTGACAAAGGAGAATGGTCATCTCTATCGGGACTTGAACGCGGGAAGATTGTTCTGAAAATTGCGGAATTAATCAGGCGCGACCTTGATGAACTGGCTGAGCTTGAATCGCTTGATACTGGAAAAACACTCGAAGAAAGCAAGGCGGATATGGACGATATCGCCAATGTTTTTCAATATTACGCCGGATTGGCAGATAAAGATGGCGGAGAGATCATTTCATCTCCGATCCCTGATTCAGAAAGCAAAATCATCAGAGAGCCAATCGGGGTTTGCGGCCAGATTACGCCGTGGAATTATCCGCTCCTGCAAGCGAGCTGGAAAATCGCACCCGCACTGGCTGCAGGAAATACTATCGTCATGAAACCAAGTGAGATCACGCCGCTGACGACAATCAAAGTCTTTAAGCTGATGGAAGAAGCCGGTGTTCCAAAAGGTGTCGCAAATCTTGTTCTTGGACCGGGAGCCACAGTGGGCGACGAGCTTGCCGTAAACAAAGACGTCGATTTGATTTCGTTTACGGGTGGAATCGAAACAGGCAAAAAAATCATGCGGGCAGCAAGCGGAAACGTCAAAAAAATCGCACTTGAACTTGGCGGAAAAAATCCAAATATCGTTTTCAAGGACGCAGATCTAGAGGTTGCGGTCGATCAGGCATTAAACGCTGTATTTTTCCACGCCGGCCAAGTATGCTCAGCTGGTTCCCGCTTGCTTGTTGAAGATGCCATTCACGATCAATTTTTAGCAGAGCTTGTCAAACGGGCAAAACGCATAAAACTCGGAAATGGTTTTCACGCAGATACAGAAAGCGGCCCGCTTATTTCTGCAGAGCACAGGGCAAAAGTAGAAAAATATGTAGAGATCGGAATAGAAGAAGGTGCGAAACTGGAGACAGGAGGCAAGCGTCCGGAAGACCATGCGCTTCAAAAAGGCTTTTTCTATGAACCTACTATTTTCTCAAACTGTAAATCGGACATGAGAATCGTTCAAGAAGAGGTTTTCGGTCCTGTATTGACAGTCGAAACCTTCAGCTCGGAAGAAGAGGTTATCGCGCTTGCGAATGATACCATCTATGGCTTGGCCGGAGCGGTATGGTCAAAAGATATTGAAAAGTGCGAACGCGTAGCAGCCCGCTTGAGAATGGGGACAGTTTGGATTAACGATTTCCATCCGTACTTTGCACAGGCGCCATGGGGCGGCTATAAGCAATCCGGGTTCGGACGCGAGCTTGGAAAAATAGGTCTTGAAGAATACACAGAAGTCAAACATGTGTATCGCAATACAAAACCGGCAGCGGTTAATTGGTTCAATTCATAAGAGGGGGAGTTAATGATGACATTAAATATGAAAATAGAAAGCATGCACAAATTCCATACATTTGAAATTCCGACTGTGATTAAGCACGGAATTGGAGCAGTCAAGAATACGGGTGAAGAAGTAGCTGCGCTTGGCGTTTCAAAAGCACTCCTTGTCACAGACCCTGGAATTTATAAAGCCGGCGTCGTAGATCCTGTTATCGAATCACTTAAAGAAGCAGGCATTGAAGTGGTGCTCTTTAATAAAGTAGAGCCAAACCCGCCTGTCCGTCTGGTGAATGAAGGGTCTGAGCTTTACAAAAAAGAGAACTGTAATGGTTTGGTGGCAGTCGGAGGCGGAAGCTCCATGGATACTGCAAAAGCAATCGGAGTAGAAGCCACTCATGAAGGAAGCGTGCTGGATTATGAAGCGGCAGATGGGAAAAAGCCCCTGGAAAACCGTATTCCTCCGCTGACGACAATTCCGACAACGGCTGGAACAGGATCAGAAGTAACCCAATGGGCGGTTATCACAGATGAAGATAGAGAATTCAAATTCAACACGGGCGGTCCGCTGATCGCAGCGCACCTGACCATCATTGATCCGGAGCTTCATGTTTCAATGCCTCCGCATGTAACAGCCATGACGGGAATTGATGCGCTTGCTCATGCCATTGAGTGCTATACAATGAAATTTGCGCAGCCAATCACGGATGCAGTTGCCTTGATGGCGATTGAATATGCCGCTCATTACATTAAAAGAGCATTTGCTGACGGAGAGGATCTGGAAGCAAGATACGGAATGGCGCAGGCTGCGATGCTTGCAGGTCTTTCTTACGGCAGTGAATCAGCGGGCGCGGCTCATGCGATGAGCCAAACGCTTGGCGGTATTATCCCAGTCGCTCACGGTCAATGTGTGGCTGCGATGATGGGACCTGTCATGGAGTACAACTGGAAGGGCTACCCTGAGAAATTTGCACGTATTGCGAAAGCGTTCGGTATTGATACAAGCAATATGACAACAGAAGAAGCTGCGAAAGCATCTGTCAATTGGATGTATGACCTGGTCGAAGACTTAGAAGTACCGACTTTAGAAGAGCAGGGAGTATCACCTGATATGATCGAACGTTTGTCAAAAGAAGCGATGAAAGATCCGCAAACCTTCGGAAACCCTAGAGATTTAAATGAAAAAGCATACAATTGGATATACAAGCGCTGCTTTAACCTTACACCTAAAACGGTATAACTACATGTCCCGCTCCTTTACAGAGCGGGATTTTTTTGGATAATAAAGCATAGATGGAAATTTTAGAGAAGGAAGGTGCTGCTGATGTGGAAGCGTATAACCGCAAAAACGGAAGGTGTATATATCGCAGATACAGAAAGCTTCGTAACAAAGCAAATGGACAAGCTAGATTTTGATTATGGCGGCATCCCCGGCGACTTGCATTTTGGCCTGACCAAAAAAGCGGGAGCCAGAGAACCGATGTTTTCAAGAGGGACTGAAATTTTTAACCGGAGACAAATTTCTATTGTTTCAATAGAGGAATGTGATGAAATTGCTTTAAAAATGGGAGTGCCGAGCATTTTGCCGGAATGGCTCGGGGCGAATGTGGCAGTCAGCGGCATACCTGATCTTACTTCATTAAAAGAAGGAAGCCGGCTCATTTTTCCAAGCGGAGCCGCTTTGCTGTGTGAGGGAGAAAATGATCCGTGTATTCAGCCGGGAGAAGTCATTCAGTCTTATTATCAGGACAAGTCGAAGCTGGCACCGGCTTTTGTCCGTCATGCACTGGGCATAAGAGGGATTGTGTGCATTGTTGAGAGACCCGGAGCTGTTTACGCAGGTGATGAAATAGAAGTTCATTCCTATCAGCGGAAAGTCAAACCACGAAAAGCAGAAAGGGTCTGATCAAATCAGGCCCTTTCTATCTTCTCTTTAATTTCTTTAATCTGGCTGAGGTGCCGTTTTTCATGGTGGCCGATAAAATCGATCCACTGTCTGACAGTCAGCTCTTGAAACACAGGATGCGGAAGCACTCTCTCAAAATCTTCTTCTTTCAGAGAGGCAATTGCAGCAGTCAGCTGCTCTCTCACCACATCAAGCTCGCGTTTCATTTGGCTGCCTGAAATAAAATCATGCTCAGGCTCAAGATGACTCGGAGCTTTCCGTTTATTATTTCTATCCTGTGCTACCTCAAGCGGTTTTTCTTCAACTTCTTTAACAGGAGCTTCCTTTACACGTTCCTTCAGCATTTTTTGTGCGGCCATATCAATTTTTTTCAAATGGTCAAGCACTTCCCGTATGCTCCATTCTTCAGCAGAGGGCTTTTGATTCAGCTTTTCGTCAGAAAGTCCTTTTATTTCGTTCCACGTTTCTAATCTGGCTTCATTAAAGATACTCATCATATCTCCTCCTAAAATGACATTACCATATATATAAGCAATTATCATTTATCAAGCACTAAAAAATGGGTTATTTATCTTAAAATTTTGAAACCTTTTACGTTGTATCTCGTATAAATGGTAACGGCGGCCGTTCATCAATGCATTGGTGAAGAAAGGATGAGGGAATTGGAGTTATTTGGCGTTCCTATACAAACGATTTATCTTTATACGCTTATTATTGCGGGCAGTCTTACGCTGTTATTTCTATTTTTCGGAGACGTATTTGCAGGGCTGTCAGAAGGCATTCCTTTTCTTAATCCGACATTGGTGCTCGCATTTTTTACATGTTTTTCAGCAGGCGGATATATAGGCGAGCTCATATTGCCCATGTCGAGCCTGTTGATCGCGCTTTTATCTTGCATCCTTTCGATCATGCTGGTGGTATTGCTTCACATCTTTGTACTGGTCCCATTATCATCCGCAGAAGAATCATTGGCTTATAAAGAAGATGATCTAAGAGGAAGAGTTGGTAAAGTGATTACAGCTGTTCCTGTTGATGGGTATGGTGAAGTGGTCATTGAAGGGATAGGCGGTACCATCTCAAAGTCAGCGGTCAGTTTTGATAATCAGCAGATCAGTTACGGAACAGCTGTTTTGATCGTGGATGTTAACAACGGAGTTCTTTCGGTCACTCCGCATGAACCTATTTAAAACACAAGGAGGAATGTGATATGACAATGCCGATTATAATTGTCATCGGAGTTGTATTCTTTTTATTAATCGCACTTATAGCCGTGTTTATCACAAAGTATCGTACGGCAGGGCCTGATGAAGCGTTAATCGTAACGGGGAGCTATCTGGGCAATAAAAATGTTCATGTCGATGAAGGCGGCAACCGTCTTAAAATCGTCCGCGGCGGAGGAACCTTTGTCCTTCCCGTTTTCCAGCAGGCAGAGCCACTAAGCCTATTATCGAGCAAACTTGATGTATCGACACCTGAAGTCTATACAGAACAAGGAGTGCCTGTAATGGCCGATGGAACTGCGATTATTAAAATCGGCGGTTCTATAGGAGAAATCGCTACAGCAGCCGAACAATTTTTAGGAAAATCAAAAGACGACCGCGAGCAGGAAGCGCGGGAGGTTTTAGAAGGCCACCTTCGTTCCATTCTCGGCTCAATGACAGTCGAAGAAATCTATAAAAACAGAGAAAAATTCTCTCAAGAGGTACAGCGTGTCGCTTCGCAGGATCTCGCAAAAATGGGGCTTGTGATTGTCTCCTTTACCATTAAAGATGTACGTGATAAAAACGGTTATCTTGAATCATTAGGGAAACCGAGAATTGCCCAGGTAAAACGGGATGCTGATATCGCAACAGCAGAGGCTGATAAAGAAACCCGAATTAAGCGGGCAGAAGCCGATAAAGATGCAAAAAAATCAGAACTTGAACGGGCAACGGAAATCGCTGAAGCTGAAAAAATCAATCAGCTCAAAATGGCTGAATATCGCAGAGAACAAGATACGGCAAAAGCGAATGCCGACCAGGCATATGATTTAGAGACTGCCAAGGCGCGCCAGCATGTCACAGAGCAGGAAATGCAGGTTAAAATTATCGAACGCCAAAAACAAATAGAATTAGAAGAAAAAGAAATTCTTCGCCGTGAACGTCAATACGACTCAGAAGTAAAGAAAAAAGCCGATGCAGACCGTTATTCAGTCGAGCAGTCCGCAGCAGCTGAGAAAGCCAAACAGCTCGCGGAAGCCGATGCCAAGAAGTACAGTATTGAAGCAATGGCGAGGGCTGAGGCGGAAAAAGTCAGAATTGACGGGCTAGCAAAAGCAGAAGCTGAAAAAGCAAAAGGGGAAACAGAAGCAGAGGTTATCCGTCTAAAAGGTCTGGCAGAAGCGGAAGCAAAAGAGAAAATTGCGGCTGCTTTTGAACAGTATGGGCAGGCGGCGATTTTCGATATGATCGTAAAAATGCTTCCGGAATACGCGAAACAAGCAGCGGCACCTCTTTCAAATATTGATAAAATCACAGTTGTTGATACAGGAGGAAGCGGTGAATCAAGCGGCGCTAACAAAGTAACCAGCTATGCGACGAACTTAATGTCAAGCCTGCAAGAAAGCTTAAAAGCATCGTCGGGAATTGACGTGAAAGAAATGATTGAGAACTTTTCAGGAAAAGGAAATGTAAAACAAAGCATTACCGAATTAACAAATGAAATAAAAGAAGCGAAAACGGTCCAAAAACCAGAATAATGACTAAGGAAAGGATCCCAGCGGATGGCAACTGTACGAGAAGCAAAGTTAGAGGATATAAAGGACATTGCAAAAGTGCATGTAGACAGCTGGAGGACAACATATCAAGGAATTGTCCCGGCTGAATACTTAAACAGTCTGAACTACAAGGAATTTGAAGACAAATGGAAAAGCCGCTCGTTAAAAGGTGTATTTGTGGTTCACGATGAAAAAGGTTCAATATTCGGCTTTGCTTCATTTGGACCTATTCGCTCTGAACAAGAAGGTTATGACGGCGAGTTATACGCTATTTATCTTCTGGAAGAGCGCCAGCGGCAAGGTGCAGGCAGGGCGCTCTTAGCAAAAGGAGCAGAGTTTTTGCTTCAACATGGCTTTTCAAGTATGTTTGTTTGGGTCATTGAGCAGAATCCCTCGATTATATTTTATCAGGCCTATTCACCTAAAAGAGTAGCAGAGGACAGCTTTGAAATCGCCGGAATAAGGCTGAAAGAAGTAGGCCTTGGCTGGCCGGATCTTTCTGCTTTAAAAACACTTCTTAACACATAACAAAAAATCCCCCAGCGGAATTCGCTGGGGGATTGTCACTTTTAAGCTTTGTCACTTTTAAGCAAACGGGGGGCTGCCATAAATAATAAACATAGGACAATTGCACAAATAATGAATGAAGGAACCATGTAAGTAGCATTATAAGTTAAAGAATAAATCCATACCGGCGTTCCTTTTGGAGCAAAGCTGCCGAAAAACACTGCCCCTGAAATGACATGCGCGGCATAGCGCAGGAAACTGCCGATAAAAACTGCGCTGACCACTGAAACAATCAAATTCCCTTTTGTTTTGGATGCAGCGGCTTTACGGACAGAATAAGCGAAACATCCGCTTATTCCGATAGCTGCGAACGCGACAATGTAATCTAACAATAGCTGTATAGGATGTTGTGCGAATAAGTTTCCGATTGCGATTTGAACCAGACCTGTCAGCAGGCCGGTAGTAAGGCCTGCTTTAACACCCCACCGAAACGAAATCAAAAAGATCGGAATCATCATGATGGAGACCGAGCCTCCTTGAGGCATCCTAAGAAACATTCCTGAGACGATGTCTAGAATAACAGCAGCCGCAGTCATAATTGCTATTTCAATAAGGCGAACCAGTTGCTTAGATTGATTCATAAAAATCCCCTTCCATTGATAGACAATCCAAAAGGACAACAAAAAAGCAGCACGCGGAAGGATGAGAAAAGTTCCACGCACTGCTTTACGATCTGCAATTCATTTGACTTTGCCACATCCCTACGCCAGCGTTAACTAACAGGTTCAAAGGGTCAGAACGAAACCGCTCACTCTCAGCTTTAATGCTCCCCTTGTGGTCATCAATATTTAATTCGTTTCTACTATACAAGAAAAAGAAAAAAACAACAAGATCACATTACTGATGTATATGTTCTTTTAAAATAGTTATATGATAAATACGCGCTAGATGACATGACGAGGCTTATAGTTTATTTGTTTTATAGAACTTTTTTTAAAAAAACTATTGCAATAAATAAATACAGGTGTTATATTATTAAACGTCGCTGATGAACAGCAGACAAAACAAGCAGCTTCATAAAACAATTTAAAAAGTTGTTGACAAAAAAGAAGCTAAATGTTATATTAGTAAAGCTGCTTCATTGAGAGGCAACAAAATGATCTTTGAAAACTAAACAAGACAAAACGTACCTGTTAATTCATTTTTATAAAATCGCACAGCGATGTGCGTAGTCAGTCAAACTAGGGCCTGCACGATGCAGGTCACACAGGTGTCGCCGCAGGATGCGGTGGACTTAACCTGTGATCCATTTATCGGAGAGTTTGATCC
>NZ_JBVQPP010000006.1:0-302367 GCF_055710085.1 Bacillus sp. VA13
GCAAGCTCCCATCTGTCCGCTCGACTTGCATGTATTAGGCACGCCGCCAGCGTTCGTCCTGAGCCAGGATCAAACTCTCCGATAAAGTGGATCACAGGTTAAGTTCACCGCATCCTGCGGTGACACCCGTGTGACCTGCGTCGTGCAGGCCTTAGTTTGACTGACTACGCACATCGCTGTGCGATTTTATAAAAAATGAATTAACAGGTACGTTTTGTCTTGTTTAGTTTTCAAAGATCATTTTCACTTCTTGTCGAAGCGACTTTATTAATATAACATTTTGACTTTCTTATGTCAAATGTTTTTTTAATTTATTTCTCCGCCGCTGTGAGCTTGTTTTTCAGAAGCGCATCAGCGACGTTTAATAATATAACACGGTCAAGAATCAGAGTCAATATCTTTTTTAAAAGAATATCCTCGATGATAAACAGCCTGCCCTTTTGTTTCTATCTGGCAGACGTTGATAAGTCCCTTGTCCGTCAGGTAATCAAGCATAACGCCAAGGTCTTGGGTGAAGTGCTTTAAGTCAGGATGCTGAAGAAGCTCACCGAATTGCCAAATGTCTTTTTCATTCATTACTTCGAAAAGATGAGCCGAACCGATCTCAGCTTTGGAATGGATGAGAAAATCATTTGCTAAGAATAATAATTCGAGTCTTTTTTCCAAGCTCTCGTGGCTTTCGATCAACTCGGAATATAATTTGTACACTTGAGGCTCCATCTGGCGCACTTGGCTCCATACCGTGGTTTCCGGATGGAATCCCCTGTCGATTACTTCAATACGCGCTAAATGGTGCAGCGCATGAACAACCGCGTTGTAGGCATCTAAAAATTGATTGGCTTCAAAAAAAGCTTTGCCTTCAACATATCTTCTGATTAATTTGCCGTATTCGAGCCCGATCTTCAGTTTGCGTTCGGCAAACGGAAATGTATTGAGCCTATCAATCAGCTCGACAATGTATTCGTTACGATCAAACAAGACTCTGCCATTGACAATCCAATCTATGATTCTTCTATTTGTCCCGAGCAAAATCCATTCTTGAATCTGAGAATCTGTTACGACATGCAAAGAAGCTGTTTTTTGATCAAATTCATAATGCTTTATAAAAACAGGCTCGTCAGCCTCCTTTACAATCACCAGCAAAGCAGCATCAAAGTTATCTGTTAAGGAAGATGTTTTGTTTCTTCTCTCAATCATAATGACAGCCAATGTATTGGGATGACTTGCTCTTTCTTGGTAAATTGGACGGAGAAGATTATCCATCACTATTCCTCCAATGCAATTGTTCAAAATTTTTTATTCTCTATTTGATTCAATTCTATGGTCAAAACGAAATCCCTCTTTTTCTAAACACATTGAACTATTATAAACAAATTGACAGTAAGTCTCCATATATAAATTCCAGTTCAACCGAAAACATGAAGAAAATCCCATTGGGTTTGTGCTATAGTTAAATCAGAGGGGGATGGACATGGCGAAATACTCCAGCAAAATTAATAAAATCAGAACATTTGCGTTAAGTTTGGTTTTCGTTGGGTTTATCATTATGTACATCGGTATCTTTTTCAAAGAGTCAGTTTTGCTATCTAGTTTGTTTATGATACTTGGGCTTTTATCCATCGGTCTCAGCACGGTTGTTTACTTTTGGATCGGAATGCTTTCTACCAAAGCGGTTCGCGTCATATGTCCGGGCTGTGAAAAAGAGACAAAGGTTTTGGGAAGAGTAGATATGTGCATGCATTGCAGAGAGCCGCTGACTTTAGATAAAGGCTTAGAAGGAAAAGAATTTGATGAATCTTATAATAAAAAGAAAATGTCCAAATAAAATAAGCTGACCGTTTCGTGCGGTCAGCTTATTTTTAATGGTTTTCTTTTTTCGAACACTCTTGGCAGACGCCGTAAATTTCTAAACGATGGTGGCTTACTTTAAAGCCCGTGACATGGGCAGCGAGCTGCTCCACTTCGTCAAGGCCCGGGTAATGGAAGTCCACAATTTTACCGCAGTTTTCACAAATCGCGTGATAGTGATCGGATGTGACAAAATCGAATCTGCTGGAAGCATCACCGTATGTGAGCTCTTTTACCAAACCGGATTCCCGGAACACACGCAAATTGTTATATACCGTCGCTACGCTCATGTTAGGAAATTTCCCTTCAAGAGCTTTATATATATCGTCCGCTGTTGGATGAGCCATAGAGTTAACGAGATATTCCAGAATCGCATGACGTTGAGGAGTAATGCGAACTCCGGTTTCCTTCAACGTTTCTAAGGCTTCTTTTAGTTCATGTGCAGCCATCCGTCATGCACCTCTTTTCTAAAAAAAATTCTTACATTGTAATGTTTATAATTAGTGTAACTCTTTCTACGATAATTTGTCAATTGATATCAGGGTAAAAGTAAGCATATCATTTGAGGCTGATAGACGCATTTACTTTTCCGACATATCTTTGAGCGTTTGAAGCGCTTCGGCTACATGGTCTTTCACTTTTACCTTTCTCCATTCTTTAACGAGCCGGCCTTCTTTATCAATTAAAAAAGTGGAGCGCTCAATCCCCATATATTCTTTCCCGAAGTTTTTCTTCAGCTTCCATACATCAAACGCTTCCGCCAGCTTATGTTCGTCATCAACAAGAAGCAGAAAAGGAAGGTTATGCTTCTCTTTAAATTTTCCGTGTTTTTCCTGGCTGTCCGGGCTGACGCCGATAATAACGGCATCCAGTTCAGCGAAGCTTTCGTGGCTATCCCGAAAATCGCATGCTTCAGTTGTGCATCCCGGTGTCATGTCTTTTGGATAAAAATAAAGCACGATATACTTTCCTTTATAATCCGATAAAGTTACTGTTTCCCCATGATCGCCTTTTAACTCAAGATCAGGTGCTTTTTGTCCGATTTCTATAGTCATTACGTTACCTCCGGATGTTTTTTTATTAAGCGTATCCAATTCTTGTCCAGATTACAACCGTCGTCCCTTGCATCTTAAGCCCGAATCCATTGTTCTTGTTCGGAAGCATGCTACAATAGAAAGGACGCATGGAGATATAGGAGGTTTTTATTCTTGCATACAAAATCAATTGAACTTCACAATGAGGCATTAGAGCACATTGTCGGCGGTGTAAACAGCCCGTCTAGATCATATAAAGCAGTCGGCGGCGGTTCTCCCGTCGCAATGGAAAAAGCAAACGGCGCTTATTTTTGGGATGTGGACGGCAACAAATACATCGATTATTTAGCGGCTTACGGTCCGATCATTACCGGACATGCCCACCCGCATATTACAGAAGCGATTAAAAATGCAGCAGAGAACGGCGTATTGTATGGAACACCGACAAAACATGAGGTTACATTTGCAAAGATGCTTAAAGAAGCCATTCCTGCTATGGACAAAGTAAGATTCGTCAATTCGGGAACAGAAGCTGTTATGACGACTATCCGCGTGGCTCGCGCATATACAGGCCGGACAAAAATCATTAAATTTGCAGGCTGTTACCACGGACATTCGGATCTTGTGCTTGTCGCCGCCGGTTCCGGCCCATCTACTCTTGGCACACCAGACTCAGCCGGTGTACCAAAAAGCATTGCAAACGAAGTGATCACAGTTCCATTTAATGATATTGAAAGCTATAAAGCGGCCCTTGATAAATGGGGCAGTGAAATCGCGGCGGTTCTCGTCGAGCCGATTGTCGGCAACTTCGGAATTGTTGAGCCGAAAGAGGGCTTCTTGGAAAAAGTAAATGAACTGACACACGATGCAGGCGCTCTCGTTATTTACGATGAAGTCATTACGGCTTTCCGCTTTATGTATGGCGGCGCGCAGGATCTGTTACAGGTGAAACCGGATTTAACAGCACTCGGAAAAATTATCGGCGGCGGACTTCCGATTGGCGCCTATGGCGGTAAAAAAGAAATCATGGAGCAGGTAGCCCCGCTTGGACCGGCTTATCAGGCCGGAACAATGGCCGGGAACCCCGCTTCCATCCTATCAGGCATCGCTTGCCTGGAAGTGCTCAAAGAGGAAGGCGTGTATGAAAAGCTTGATCACCTTGGCGCTATGCTGGAGGAAGGCATTTTACAGCACGCAGAAACACACGGCATCACGATTACTGTCAACCGCTTAAAAGGCGCACTCACGGTTTATTTCTCTGATGAGAAAGTCGAAAATTACGAGCAGGCTGAACGTAGTGACGGAGAAACATTCGCTACGTTTTTCAAGTTGATGCTGGAACGCGGAATTAATTTAGCACCTTCTAAATATGAAGCCTGGTTTATTACAACAGCACATACAGAGCAAGATATTAAAGACACGCTTGCAGCGGTCGAGGATGCTTTTAAACATCTTAAAAACTAGAATTTGACACCTTGGACAGGAGCATTGAGCTCCTGTTTTTTTATGGATTCAAATAACGTGTAAGATTTTGGTCTTTTTCTAGAAAAATAGCTTGAATATTTGTATTGATCCCTGTATATTACTTAATTGTTTAGCAAATAAACTAACCGGGAATTTTAAGGATTAGCCATTTGCTATGTCACACAATTTACTATAGAAAGGAATGCACGCACAAACCAATGAAACTTGGTGCCCGCATTTTCAAAACCGGGATTGCGATTACACTTGCCCTTTATTTGGCTTCGTGGATCGGGCTTCCCGCGCCGATTTTCGCTGGAATTGCAGCGATATTTGCGATCCAGCCGTCGATTTACCGCTCTTTTCTCATTATTATTGACCAGGTTCAGGCAAATATCATCGGAGCTGTGATTGCCACAGTGTTCGGCCTTATTTTCGGACCCAGCCCGATTATGATCGGGTTAACAGCAGTTATTGTCATTACAATCATGCTGAAACTTAAAATTGAACATACAATTTCAATTGCTCTTGTAACAGTCATTGCGATATTAGAATCTGCCGGTGACGACTTTTTAATGTTCGCGCTGATCAGAACAAGCACAGTCATCTTAGGGGTGCTTTCTTCCTTTATCGTCAACCTTGTGTTTTTGCCTCCTAAGTACGAAACAAAGCTGATTCATAATACCGTCGAAAACACCGAAGAAATTATGAAGTGGATCAGATTGTCCATGCGGCAGTCAACAGAGCATTCGATTTTGAAAGAGGATATTGAAAAACTGAAAGAAAAAATGATCAAGCTTGATCAGACATATCTTCTATATAAAGAAGAAAGAAGTTACTTTAAGAAAACGACTTATGTGAAATCAAGAAAGCTTGTCCTGTTCAGACAGGCCATTATTACTGCAAATCAGGCGCTTGATACATTGAAGAAGCTGCATCGTCTGGAAAACGAGATCTATCATATGCCGGAAGAGTTTCAGGAAACACTGACTGAAGAGCTTGATTACCTGCTTTACTGGCATGAACTGATTTTGATGAGGTTTGTCGGCAAAATCAAGCCGCATGATGACACGGATGAAGAAGGCATTCGATATAAGCAGCTTTTAACAAAGTCATTTTTAAAAAATCAGCAAAACACGGATGATGAGCTTATTGATTACAACATGCTCAATATTATGGCAAGTGCCGTAGAATACCGCGAGCAGCTCGAACATTTAGAAACACTCATCACAAGTTTTCAAACGTATCATCCGAAAGACTGCGAAATAGAAACAGAAGAGTAACCCGGTTAATCAGCCGGGTTTTTTATATACAAAAAAATCTTATATCCTTCGTTAAAAGGATATAAGATTGATGTTCAGCTCAAATTTTGAATGGTAAATAAGTGCTTGTATTGACTATCATAGTCCATGAGTTCATCATGAGTTCCGATTTCGATGATTGTACCGTTTTCCATGACGACAATCTTATCCGCATGTGTGATCGTCGATAAACGGTGGGCGACAACAAAAGTTGTTCTGTCCTTCGCCAGTTTGTCCATCGCTTCTTGAATATAATGCTCACTTTCCAGATCAAGAGCTGATGTCGCTTCATCTAAAATAAGGAGCGGCGGATTTTTCAGAAATACCCGCGCGATTGAGATCCGCTGCTTTTGTCCGCCTGACAGCTTAACGCCTCTTTCTCCCACCCGGGTCTCATACCCTTCTGGAAAACTCATAATAAATTCATGGGCATTGGCAGCTTTGGCAGCTTTAATAATCTCTTCAAGCGTGGCATCAGGTTTGCCGATTGCGATATTTTCCCGAATCGTCTCACTGAATAAAAAGGTATCCTGAAGCACCATGCCAACCTGGTTGCGAAGGCTTCTCGCCTCATAATCGCGAATATCAGTTCCGTCAATCAGCAGTCTGCCGCTAGTCACATCATAAAATCTCGGGATCAGGCTGACGAGCGTTGATTTACCTCCTCCGCTCATGCCGACAAGAGCTACGGTTTCTCCTCTATTTACTTTTAAAGAGACATCATGGAGAATGTTTTCTTTTTCCTTTTCATATTGAAACGAAACGTTTTGAAATTCCACTCCTCCACGGATCTGGTCAGCTTTAATGGCATTTGGTTTGTCAGTGAGTTCATATGGCTCGTCAATAAATTCAAACACCCTGTCCATTGATGCGATTGACTGTGTCAATGTTGTAGAGGAATTGATCAGCCTTCTCACAGGGTTGTACATTCTGTCAATATATCCGACAAACGCGACCATTGTTCCGACTGTCAGCGGTCCATTAATGACAAAATAGCCGGCACACGCAATGACGATGAGCGGCGCCAAATCTGTAATGGTATTAACGACCGCAAAGGTTTTGGCATTCCAATTCGTGTGGCTGATGGCTTTATCTAAGAAATGGCTGTTTTTCTCATTAAAATTAGCCTGTTCATGATCTTCTATCGCAAAGCTTCTGATGACCGGCATGCCTTGAATGCGCTCGTGCAAATGTCCCTGCACTTGAGCTAGCGCCTGCGATCGCTCCCTTGTCAGCTTTCTTAAACGGCCGTAAAAATACTTCACTGATATGCCGTATAATGGGAATAAAACGATAGAGACCAGCGTTAATTTAATGTCCAGTGTCAGCATGATAGAGATCACAATCAAAATCGTCAGCATATCAAGCCAAATATTCATCAGGCCTGTGATGACAAAATCCTTTGTTTGTTCCACATCATTGATCACTCGGGAAATGACTTCCCCTGTTCTTGTATTCGCATAAAAACGAAGGCTCAATTTCTGTATATGGTCAAACAGCTTAGCTCTTATATCGTAGAGTACCTTGCTGGCTGTCCACTGGGCAAAATATTGCCTATAGTATTCAACAGGCGGGCGTAAAATTAAAAATAAGGCGAACATAATCGCCATAATGGTGAATAATGACGTTGTTTTGTCACTGGCCGTGCCGCCTCCTTGAATAATGTCGTCAACTACGTACTTCAGAAGCAATGGGAGAGCAAGCGGAATGGAGAATTTTACGATCCCAATTAACACTGTAACGAAAATTTGCTTCTTATAAGGTTTGACGAATTGCATGTAGCGTTTCATAACCCCCACGTTGATTCCCCCTCTCTCTTTACCATGATGTGTGTGAGCCCATGTGAAAAACCTGTTGTACCCCGCAACAGGTTTTTACGTAACCATTATTTTGTATAGCGCAAATACCGTTCATACCACATATCGACAAACTCGGGCGCAAACGGTCCCTGACGCTGGTGAATCCAATGGAGCAGCGTGTTTAAGTAGTCTCTTAAAATACTGTCGATTTCTTTTGGATAATTCATGGCTTTCCGATGATCATCATATTCGTCTTCATCGAGAATATTGTAGGTCATGTCAGGAAAAACCTTAACATCTAGGTCATAATCAATATATTTAATTGCTTCGCCATCATAGGCAAACGGAGAACTGATGTTGCAATAGTAATGGACCCCGTCTTCCCTCAGCATCCCGATGACATTAAACCATTGTCTTGCGTGAAAATAACAGATTGCGGGCTCTCTGGTTATCCATGTCCGGCCGTCTGATTCGGTTACCATCGTCCGGTCATTGGCTCCGATGACACACATTTCTGTACTTTTTAAGATTGTTGTCTCATTCCAAATTCTATGAATCAGCCCGTTATGCTTATAGCTGTGAATTTGAATGGTTTCTCCTTCCTTGGGATAACCCATATTTCTCCCCTACTTTCTATAAAGCCCTACAGTTAGTATGTCCAAATTTGCTTACCGACAACGTCTTTTACCTATTATAACGTTACAAATTGAAAAATGAAAATAAAAGAGCCATTCCGGCCGGGGAATGGCACATTCCTGCTCTACACAAAGGAAGACGGCTTTTCTGAGCTGCGGTAAGAACGAATCACCTGCTCTGTCTGCTTTTGAAACATATCCTGTATATCGGCAAGATGTTTCCGTTTTACCGCAATTTCATCCTGAATACCGCGCAGCCTTGCATCCCTTTCCAAATGCCGGAGTTCTGCTTCAATTTGTTTGCAGCGGTCGAGCTCTGATTGGAGATCGAGAAGCTTATCCATCGTTTTCATCTGTTCGCTTACCAGCTTTTCAAATTCCGTCATCGGTTCCTCCTTCAGCCTGGTGAAAGTATAAACGTTTCCTCCTTTTATCATTTCGATCCCAATACAGCAAACCCTTTGACTCATTCTGTAGACCTTTCACAAGTTTTGTCGTTTTACAAACAAAAAAAAGCACTTCCACCCGAAGATGAAGTGCTTTTTTCTGTTTCAGTGATTAGCTGTTTTGTTGTTTGTTTTGTTCAGCAGATTGGTTTTGCTGTCTTACCTGCTGTGCGTCAGTTTCACTAGCGAATTCAGTGCCGAATTGACCTTGTTGGCCAGCAGCTGATTGCTGGTTTTGTTTTCTGACTTGCTGAGCGTTTGTTTCGCTAGCAAATTCAGTGCCGAATTGACCTTGACCAGCAGCTGATTGTTGGTTTTGTTTTCTAACTTGTTGTGCGTTTGTTTTGCTGAAATTGTTTGAGTTAGCCATTGTTATCACCTCCACGGTCATTAGAATGTGCAGGTGATCGTATAGCTATTCCTCTTTTTTAAAAATTTTTAAACGAGCAGTGAGCGTCCGCCGTCAACGATTATTGTCTGTCCGCGGATCATGTCAGCCTTGGAAGAGACTAGAAATTCAACAGTATCAACCATGTCTTTAATTTCGACCATGCGTCCTGCAGGCGTGTTTTGACGCGCATCCTCAAGCAGATCTTCTCTGTTCGGGAAGTGTTTGAGCGCATCTGTGTCAATCGCTCCGCCTGATACGGCATTGACGATAATTTGTTTTGATGAAAGCTCAACCGCAAGATAACGGGTTAAAGCCTCTAACGCCGCTTTTGATACACCAACCGTAGTGTAGTTTTCAAGGTAGCGGATCGAACCTAATGAACTGATGCTGACGATATGCCCGCCTCCGTTCTTCTCCATTAGCTTGGCCGCTTCCTGAGCACAGAAAAGCAATGCTTTCGCATTAATGTTCATCGTCCAGTCCCAGTGAGTTTCTTCTAGTTCCATGACAGGTCTCAGAACGCCTGAAGCGGCATTATTAACAAAAACATCAAGTCTGCCGAACGTTTCATCAATTTGCTGAAACATTTCTTTGATTTTTGCCGGCTGTCCTACGTTTGCTTTTACAACAAGCACTTTGACGCCAAGCTTTTCGATTTCCTCCGCTGTTTCTAAAGCGGCTTTTTTGCTTCGTGCATAGTTAATAACAATGTTATAGCCGTTCTCAGCAAGTCTGATCGCGGCCGCTTTTCCGACACCGCGGCTGCTCCCTGTTACGAGTGCGCATTTATTTTGTTCCATTTTTCCTCATCTCCTTGTAGCGTATAGTTCTTTTATTTCCACAAACAATAATGGCAAGAACTTAAAAGGGGGTCTTCTGTTATGTATGTCGGACGTGATATGAGCGAATTAAACATGGTTTCCAAAGAAGATTGGAAAAACAGTGAACTCGCCTATTTTCATCATGCCTTTCAGCAAATTATGCCTTATTTGAACGAAGAAGGCCAATCAAAATACCGTGAATTAACGCAAGAAATTGAAGCGCGCGGCGGAATGAAGCGCAATGAAGCGGACTACAGCCACGGCACGCGCGTCTCCTACGATTAACAATTGTTTACGGAGCAGCCGAGTATGCGGCTGCTTCCACTGCCATCTTCCAGATTTTTTGATGTGATACCGGGAACGCAAATTGTTCGAGTTCTTCCTTCGTTACTTTTTTCAGCTCTGAGGTATCCGACACTTGTTTTACTTTACCGAAAAACACAGAAATATTCCATACCAGGTGGGTGAAAACGTGCTCAACTACACCTTGCAGATCACTGATATCAGCTTGTATCCCGCATTCGTTTTCTAAAAATGCAGTGAGCTGTTCACGCTCGGTTTTGATCCCTTTTTGTGTTTCAAGATTAGGGAATTCCCACAGGTTGGCGAGCAAACCTTTTGACGGCCGTTTGTGTATATACACTTGTCCATCTTCATCAGTCAGTACGATCGCGGCCATTGTTTTGATCCCGGGCTTTTTCTTTTTGCTTTTTACCGGAAGCTCCCGTTCAGTGCCTTCTTCAAATGCTGAGCAATGCTTCTGAACCGGGCATAGCAGGCATGAAGGTGATTTTGGCGTACAGATCAAGGCTCCAAGCTCCATCAGGCCTTGATTGAACTCTGAAGGCTTTTCTTTGGAAATAAATGCACGGACTGCGTCTTCAAAGATCGTTCTTGCTTTCGGTTTGGCGATATCATCCCAAATGGAAAGAATCCTGGACATGACACGCATTACATTTCCGTCAACCGCGGGAATGGGTTTATTGTAGGCAATGCTGAGCACCGCTCCCTTTGTATATGGGCCGACGCCTTTTAAGCCGCCAAACTCTTTCTCGTCTGGAGGGACAATGCCGCCGTACTCCTGTTTCACTTCTTTTACCGCGCTTTGCAGGTTTCTGACTCGCGAATAATAGCCGAGCCCCTCCCATGCTTTCAGCACTTTTTCTTCATCAGCATCAGCGAGCGCTTCCACTGTCGGGAATTGTTCCACAAACCGCAGAAAGTAAGGAATCACTGTCTCTACTCTCGTTTGCTGCAGCATCACTTCCGATACCCACACTTTATATGGATCTTGGTCCTCTCTCCACGGCAGAACGCGCTGCTCCCGTTCGAACCATGAAATTAAATCATCGCGAAATCGCTGTATGTCTTTTTGTTTTAATTTGTCTTCAAATACATTCATATGTGTTTCTCCCCAGTCTTTCGCGCCCCGCTTTTCTTTAGACTGTTTTTTGTTGTACACTAAGGGCACAGTACGATAATATGTTACATTAAATAGAAGTAAAGAAAAAGCGGAAACAAATGAGAACGATTGAATCGGGTTAAAAATTGGGTATATGAAAATGGGGAACATCTTACAAAAGTGAATGTGCAGGACAATCCTGCAAGGAGGTCACCTATGGATACGGGCACACATGTCGTCATGGGCATCGCACTTGGCGGTATTGCGACGCTTGACCCTGTTGTCGGATCAGATCCGGCAATGGCTCACGCTGTTATGATCGCAACGCTTGCGGGCTCTCAGGCTCCGGATATTGATACTGTGTTAAAGCTTAAAAATAATGCTGTTTATATAAGAAATCACAGAGGATTTACCCATTCAATTCCCGCCGTTTTGTTTTGGTCTATCATCATTCCGGCGATTCTGTATTTATTTTATCCGCAGGCCGATTTTCTGCACCTGTGGCTGTGGACACTGCTGGCAGTCGTGCTGCATGTCTTTGTTGATATATTCAACGCGTACGGAACACAGGCCATACGTCCGTTTTCGAAAAAATGGGTTGCGCTCGGGCTGATTAATACGTTTGATCCGTTTATTTTCATCAGCCATCTGGCGGCTATCGCGATTTGGTATGCAGGCGGCAGTCCCGGCATCACGTTTCTCAGCTTATATATCATATTGGCAGGCTATTATTTGGTGCGCCTGATCATGCAGCTGAGAATTAAACGGAAGCTTCATGAGATGATTCATGATGAGATCGAAAGCATTATTATTTCTCCGACGATGAAATTCAGGCAATGGCGGATCGCAGTTACGACAGCCCATGCTTTCTATGTAGGAAGAAGCATGGAAGGGCATGTAGTGATTCTAGATACGTTTAATCGGGTGCCTGTTCCTGAAACCGAAGTGATGCATGCGGCAAAGCAGGATGATAACATCGCGGCGTTTTTGTCATTTTCTCCGGTTTACCGGTGGGAAGTCGATACGTTTAAAGATCATTATGAGGTGAGATTTATTGACCTGCGTTATCGGAGCAAAGGCCATTATCCGTTTGTGGCCATCGTTCATATCGGCCATGATCTCACGATTCGCTCGTCCTATACGGGATGGATATTCAGCGAAGAAAAGCTTCAGAAAAAATTAAAGCTCGGCTCTATTTAGAGCCGGGCTTTTTTCGTCTTATATATAAAACAGCAAGCAGCAGACTGATGAGAGATATGAGCGCCGATATTTTGAAGTATGGCGGATAGTAGGCCAGCTCAATGTGATTGTCTCCCTTTTGCGCCTTAAAGGCGATGAAAGCATAGTCCGCTTTTTCGATCGTCTGTGTTTTCCCGTTAATCTTCAACTCCCAGCCTTTTTCATAGGGGATCGGAAGCATGATGTATTGATTTTTTGGAAGACGATACGCGAACGTCAGCTTATTTTTATCCCATTTCAGATTGTCATCTTTGTCTGTTTTATTTTGCAGCACAGCGCTCTTCAGCGTTTGGTAATTTTCTTCATAGAGCGCTATATTTTTAAGCTCATACGTTCCTTTCGGAAGCTTGATTGAAATATGGTCTGATTTAGGCACTCTGACTGTGATATCATTTACTCCGGTTTTATAAATCGATTGGTTCGATTTCCTTGTTGTGACATAATCATTGACTCTTAACGTAAATCCTTTGTCTTTTGCTTTGCTTTTCAAATAAAAGCTGACATAGTAGTCTCCAGAAGAGGATGACGCCTGTTTCGGAGTGATGATTAGTTCTCCTCCGTTTTCTCCAGTTACGGTAAGCAGTCCGTTTTCATACTGGGCATGTTTTGCGGTGATGTCGGACTTGGGAATCAGATTGGCCAGTTTTGGCGCCTGCTCCGTTTTCCCCGATGGATCTGCTAGTACAATTCCTTTCATCATCGCTTGTTCTTTCGCAAGAGTGGGCAATTTGTCCAGCTCGCTTTCGCTGTATATGGCATCGGCTGTTTTGACGAAAGGAAGCATGTATTGATTTTCATAAACCACGTAATGCTCTGATTCCAAATGCTTCTTGAAACCGTACGGGACGCTGGCTTCGTTTGTTTTTTCCGTCATATAATATTTGCCGTAAAGCAGGCTGTATAAATTCGCCCTGTCTCCCAATGACGCATAACGGCTGACGCTTTCTCTCCCCATATCGATGCTCAAATCATTCCAATAGAAAGTTAGCAGATGTTTGTTTAAAATGCTGGAATAAGCGCTGAATCCATTAAACCCATAAATAATTGGCGTATTATTGCGAACCCCGTTCATCCAATCGATTCTCATGAGCGGATCATCGTCTTCCTTCTGCAAACGCCTGATGAGCTCAGATGATTCTTGCCCTTTGTATTCCTCACCCGTAAGATATGCTTTTGTCACACTGTCCAGCCCGCCGCCTTCTGAGAGTGCGTATTTTTGATAGGTGTTGGCAACAAACAGCGAAGAAAGAATAATCACACCGTACACAGCCACCTTTGCCCTTTTTTTCGCAAAAGCTGCAGCAAACAAGGCTGCGATTGTCAGGAATAAGAGCAATAGAATGCTTTCATTCGCAGGTTTCCATATATCCAGCTTATACCTTTGGATATGATACAAGTAAAGAATCAGGGCAACAGCTATGGCCGGGAGCAGTTCTTTCCATTTCAGTTCAGACAGCTGTGACAGGCCTGCCGCAGCTGCTCCCGCAATGGTAAAGGCCAGAACATATTCAAACCGGTTTTGCGGGGCGGAAAAACCGTTAAATACGCTTGCCGCATACGGGCTGAAATGAAAAAGAATAAACAGCAGGCTCAATCCGGCAAAGAGACGAAACACGCGGTTTTTGTAAAAAGAAACAATAAATAAAAACAACAGAAAGGCTGCCGGCACAATAATGATCCGGCTCGAAAATAAGATATTATCATCGAAATTAAGCCACTCTATTTTCTGGCTGTACGGTGGGCGCAGGTTGTTTAAATAACCGTATACCACCGGCACAAACGCCGCCGCACTGATGCCAAAAGAAATGAGGCCTGAAATCAAAAACATTCTGCATTGAATCCATTTTTTCTCTTCATGCTTTTCCAGTCGGATCAGCCATCTGAACAGCACGTAGAACCCGATGAATATGAGGTTTATGTATGCAAAGTAAAAGTTGTTGATTAACGTCAGCGAGCACGCAATGATAAACCATGCCGGACGCCGCTCTCTGATGATGTTTTCTGCTCCGAGAACAAGCAGCGGAAGCCAAATCATTGTATCGGTAAAGAATTCCCAATACGCTTCGTGGCGGAAATAAATGATTGAGGCACCGTATAATACGGCCCCCGTAAACGACGCCGCTCTGTGTTTGAGAAGATAGTGAAAAACAGATGCGGCTGTAAAAATGATCAGACTCAGTTTGAAAATACTGATAAAAACAGCTGACTCCGCCCAAAAAAGCGTATCCGCTTCTCCGATCAGCTTGACGGCTTGAAGAAGCCAGACGGCGGCAGATCCCACAAGAAAAAGAAAGGAAGCAGAAAAATAATAGCCGAGCTGACTGAACGTGCCGCCGCCGAGTCCGAATGAATAATTATAGAAAAAATTCCCGTGTGTATATTGGTCAAATAATAATTTTTTAAATACGATCATTTGCGCAAGTCCGTCACCCGGACCTGTCATATATCTGCCGTCCGTCCATTCTTTCACAAAAAAAGCGTGTGCCAGAACGGAAACCAGCAGACTGGCCGCATAGATCATGACATATTTTCTTTTCATATAATTTCTCCAGTCTTGCTTTTAAGATGGTAGACAAGCAAAAAAAGCACTGCCAATGGCGCTTGGTGATTTCAGTGCATTTTTGTCAGACGCCGCATGCTTTTCAATTCGTTCGTTTCAGGCAGGTCTTTGTTCGGGATATTCGCTTCTTTAATCAAATAATGCGGGCGTTTTTTTGTTTCATAATAGATTCGGCCGATATATTCGCCTATGATTCCGAGACTTAACAGCTGGACCCCGCCGAGAAATAACACTGCTGAAATAATTGTGAAATATCCGGGTACAGAAATGCCGTTAGTCAGAATTTTAACGAATGTGGCAATGATATAAATGATGGAAAGCAGCAAGATGAAAATGCCGGTATAAAAGCATATTCTCAGCGGCTTATGGTTAAATGAAACGACGCCGTCCATTCCGTAGTTAAACAGACTGCTGAACGACCATTTGGATGTGCCGTTTTTTCGTTCGACATTTTCATAAAACACAATTTTCTGATCGAAGCCGATCCAGCAAAACAGACCTTTGGAGAATCGGTTGCCTTCGCTCAGCTTCAAAAGAGCGTTCACAGCTTGGCGGCTTAACAGCCGAAAGTCTCCGACACCGTCACGCAAATCAACCTCCACCGCTTTATTGATGAACTTGTAATAAAGAGATGACAGGAGGGAGCGGACAGGGCTGTCTCCTTTTCTGTTCCTTTGGGCAATGACTTGATCATAGCCTTCTTCATAGCCTTTGATAAATTCCTTCAGCAAATAGGTCGGATGCTGCAGATCGGCGTCCATTACAATAACCGCCTCGCCTTGAACATGTTCAAAGCCCGCAAGAATTGCGGCTTCTTTTCCGAAGTTCCGAGAAAAAGATATGTATTTTACCCGGCTGCATCCGGCTGCCAAGTCTTTGATCTGCTGAAGCGTGTCATCAACACTTCCGTCGTTTATGAAGAAAATTTCATAGTCATAATGAATGGTCTTGAATTCCTTTTTCAAAGATTCATGAATGAGTTTGACATTATACCCTTCATTGTAAGACGGGATAATAATCGAGATTAATCCTTGCTTCATTAAGGCACCTTCTTTTTTTATTCTATTTAAGTATTGCCTTAGGGGGAGTTGTAGACAAATCTTCAGTAAGGCTATTCCTTTTTTAAAAGTCGTTTAAACCTGTTTTTTGTTACATTTTATGGTGACATTCATCATTTTTATTTTGTCATGTTTAAAACGGACTATGAAAAAAACGCACAGAAAAAGTCTGCCATTATGACAGACGGATGGAGAGAAATTCTGACTTATTGTTTTTTAAGGTATTCCAGAATAAGCTGATTGACGATGGCCGGTTTTTCGTGGTTAATCCAATGGGAAGCTTCATCAACAAAAATGAGATGTCCATTCGGGCAATGCCTTTCCGTCTCTTTCGCAAGCTTTCTGCTTAAAAAGCGGTCTTCCATTCCCCAGATCATCCGGTAAGGTGCTGTTTCGCAAGCGGTTTTCTCTGAAAGGCTTCCTTTTCTGAGGGCTCTATACCAGTTCAGCATAGCTGTCAGCGCACCGGGCTGTTTCCACGCTTCTTTGTACTTGCTGACATCCTCTGACGTAAAAAGCTCAGGACGGGTCGATAATCCAATCGCTTTGTCTAATGTTTCGTAATCATTTTCCTTTAGTGATGCCTCCGGTATGTCGGGCAGCTGGAAGAAGGCGATATACGAGCTTTTCAGCCATTGCGGCGGATAAATCGGCGTTACGGTTTTCATGATGTGTGGGTGCGGGATATTGATGGCAATTAACTTTTCTAGATATTCCGGGCGCGTGGAAGCCAGATGCCATGCGACAGCTCCTCCCCAGTCATGCCCGATGACAATTGCTTTTTCATCTGTGAATTGGGAAATAAGCCCGATGATATCATCTCTTAATGTGTCAATCCGATATGAATCAATTCCGTCCGGTTTGTCACTGAGATTGTAGCCCCGCTGATCGGGAGCAATGACCCGGTAACCCGCATCGGCGAGCGGTTTGATTTGATTTTTCCAGCCGTACCAAAACTCTGGAAATCCATGGAGCAGGACAATTAACTGGCCGTCCTCCGGCCCTGCGGCCGCAACGTGGAGCGTGATTCCGTTTGTTTTGACAAACTGGCATTTAACTCCGTCCACTTATATCTCCTCCTTGACTGTACGTCATGTTTTTCAGCCTTTTCTCCGTTAGCATAAACGTAATGACACAGGCGGCAAGCAGCAGGATAAGCTGAAGAATGATCAAGTTTGATCTCAGCAGCAACCCCATTCCCGCAATCACCTGGCCTGACAGGATCATCAATGATGCACTGTAACGGTTCGCTTCATCCCATAATCTTTGATCTGACATTGAACGTCTCGTTCTGTATCCGTACACACTGTTGATGGATTCGGGAGGAAACAGTTTGATCAGTATACCCGCAATGATCATAAGCCCTCCGCCGACTAAACCAGCCATATCATCATCTCCTTTCTCATTGTTACGTGCAGAAAGAAGAAATGTTTCATACATAGGCAAAAAGACAAGCCTCAGCCTGCCTTATTTATCGTATTTGTAAGTCCTTTGACTGAATATATCCCTTGACTCCGCCATAATCAACGAAAGCCCATGTGAAGTCAAATCCGCCGTTTTCACTGAATCCCCATCCAAGTAATGTCACCTCTGTGCCGGATGAGAGCTGTTTTGCTATTCCGTTTTCAGGTGTCGGTGCATAGAAGGCTGTCTGTTTCGCTGTTTTCGTTTGGCTTGCGGTTTTCATTAAGAAGTGTGTTGAAATATATGCTTTTTTTCCTTTGAATTGAATTTGAGCCCAATCGGCATTTGCGAAACCATTGACTGTGACTTTTTGTTCTGATGATAAAGTGCCAAGAATTTTGCCTTTATGATTTGGCTCGGTCCGTACATTCAGCTTTCCTGCTTTTATGATGTAAGAATCGGATGATGGCATGCTGACAGATATGTCGTGAAGGGGCGCAGCTTGTGCTGCGGGAGCGGAATAAAGTGCTGTCAAACTCAGTCCTGCGGCAGCTGTTAAAGCGAGCATTACTTGTTTCTTTTTCATATAAAGCTCCTCCTCGCATTTGACAAGATATAAGTGGTATTCCCTGATTGACCGGCGGGCGAAACACGTTTTGTTTATTTTTCTGCCTGTTAAGGTAATTTTAAGGAAATGAAAAAACCTGCCGGATGATAACGGCAGGTTTTTTTAATGCAAAAGGCCTCTGCTTTGGTTTAAGTAATCATTTACGTCGTCACGGGAGCTTTGGAAAAGGTGGAGCTGGCCGCCATAGTTTTCGATCCATTGTGTGACGATTTTCTCTGTCATTTTTTCACCCTGATAGGCGTGTCCGGCTTTTGCATAAGTTGCTTCGAAATCGCTCCATAATAATTCCACCCATGATTTTGCCTGTATATAGCTAATCATATCGTTCTTTTCCAGAAGCAGATTTGTCAGTTTCTCAATATACGTATCCATGTGTGCAGTCTCCTTTCTTCAGGAAATAAATGACGCTTTAAAACGTGCTGTTCTCCATATACTAACCTTACGTCTTCATTTGGAAAGACGCAACTTTTTGATCTCGAACCTAGGGGGAAATGACATGGTCCGGAATAAAGAAAAAGGATTTCCTTACGAAAACGAAAATAAATTTCAGGGTGAACCGAGAGCAAAGGACGACTATGCTTCAAAGCGTGCTGACGGATCAATCAATCAGCATCCTCAAGAAAGAATGAGAGCCTCCGGCAAACGGTAAAGAAGAACAGCTGCATGCACTGCAGCTGTTTTTTACCCTTTATTGACTTGATACTCATAGACGCTCTTCTTTTCAGATAAATGTGCGAAGGTAGAAAGCACGAGCCCGCATGCCGTCATAAGCGCTCCTCCAGCGAACAGCCAGGAATAAGAGCCTGTTCCGCTTAAAATCATTCCGCCGATCCACGCACCTAGCGCATTAGCAAGGTTAAATGCTGATACGCTGACAGCGGCGGCAATAGTTGTGCCGCTCTCAGATGAGGAAATGACCTTCGTTTGCAGCAGAGGCGGTGTGCCGAATGCGCATGCTCCAAATATGAACGTTGCAACAATGGCTGCAGCCGGGTAAATGGAGATGTAAGGAAATACGGCCAGCACACCGATCAAACCGATCATCACGCCGATCATCGTTCGAGTCAGCAAAGGAAGCGGCACTTTTCCCGCAAAGAAATTCCCTGCAACGCCTCCCAATCCGTACGCAAAGAGAGCGCCTGTAATACCGACCGTGCCGAATCCGGCTGAATGTCTCAAAATCGGTTCGATAAAGGTGTAGGCGATAAAGACGCCGGAATAGCCTAAAATCGTAATCGCGAAGGAGTACAGCACTTGTTTGTGTTTAAATACCCCCCACTCATTCATAAGCTTTGGGATCACTTTTGGTTTTCTGTTCGGCACAGCAGCCATGAGGCCTAAGAATCCGATGACACCAAGGGCCGTAATGATGGAAAACACAGCTCTCCAATTCAGGACATCTCCTAGAAAAGAACCGAATGGAACACCAAGCATTAGAGCTACTGTCAGCCCGCCGTTCATAGACGCTGCCGCAGCCGCTCGTTTCTCTGGCGGAACCATTTCACTGGCAAATACCATGGCGATCGCAAAGAAAGCGCCGTGAATGGATGCAGATAAAATTCTTGAGACAGCCAATACTGCAAAATTCGGCGCCAGCGCGCTCATCAGGTTGGAAAGGATAAAAATCGCCATCAGCCCAAGCAGCACAGGCTTTCTCGGGAGCTTGACGGAAATGATGGTGACAATCGGGCCAGTCAAACAGACGCTTGCCGCATAGGCCGTGACAAGAAGCCCCGCAGATGAAACCTGTATATGAAAGTCATTGGCAATCGACGTCAAAATACCCATCACTGCGTATTCTGTGTATCCGATTGAAAATGTACAAATCATAAGAACAAATATAATAAATTTTACAGATGGGTTTTTGATACTCAACGTCATCGCCTCCTTCGATTTTAAAAAACAACGAGTTTCATCTTAAAAGATTTTTGGAGTGAATTCAATGATTTTTTCTTTAAGATTTCGTGTAAATGTGCTGCACATAAAAAGAGGCTGATATCCAGCCTCCTTGTTACGCTTATTTCTTTTCTTGCAATACTGAGATTGGCAGCGCTTCCTCTTGTTGTGGGGACGAAGTTCTGTATCCCCATGCGAAAACGCCATTTAAATAGCTGATGGTAAACTCGTCTTCAGAGTCTTCCACACGATACGTTTCTCCCGGTGTGAAATCTTCCGGGTTCAGCAAATATGCTTTTGCCATCGTAATTTTCCGTTCGAGCACTGCCAATTCGTTTATGATGCCATGCTGTTCGGCTTTTCTTGCTTTTTCTGAAAGTGATGCGATTTCGGTATTGAGTTCGTGCGGTGTCATTTGACTGTATCGTTTCTCCATTTTTTTCAGCTACTCCTCTTCCTGCAGAAATTGCTCGATTAAATCGAGTGAGAATCCTTTACGGAATAAAAATTGTTTGACCTTCATGGCGCTTTCATATGAGCCGTCATAGCGGTATTTTCTAAACGCTTTTTCCGCGTGAAGGCGCAGCGCTTCTTTCTCTGTGTCTTCATCATTTTCATATTCAATCTGCTCCAGCGCCGCGCTGATGACATCAAATGAGAAGCCCTTGCGCTGTAGCTGCATTTGGGCGCGCTGTTTGAGTTCTTTTGTTGAAAGTTTTTTATCCTTTTTGAGAAGCTTTTCAACATGCTTGACCGCTTCTCTCGTCTGATCTTCAAAGGAAAAGGAACTCAGCGCCTCCTTAATTGTATCGTCGCCGATTCCCTTCGCTCTCAGCTCTCTGAACAAAACGTCAGGACCTTTTCCATTCGTTTTTTTGTGGGTGCTGACATAGGCTACGGCAAATTCCTGGTCGTTTAAGTATTTATAGTCGTTCAGCTTATGGATGACTTCCGCTATGACAGGGGCCGGGGTTTCTTTTTTCTTTAAATAGTCCTCTACCTCTTTCGTTGACCTCATTCGGTAGGATAAAAATTCAAGCGCACGGTTGAAGCCTTTTTTCACTTCATCACCGTATTGAATCTCAATGATGTCAAGGTCATCAAGTTCTTTTCCCTTTTTAAGCTCAAATTTCACGAGTACGTCCGCGTCTACACTGAAGGCGTATTTTTCATCGAGAAAGATATTGAAGCGTTCCGTATTCTTTTTTTGCGTTGATATTTTTGTAATAAATGGCATCTTAATCTCCCTTCTCAGCCCTGAAACGCGTTTTCTTTTATTAAAATGAGGTACAGTATATTTATTAGAACAATGAGGAGAGATGTTCATGAATATAGCAATGACGGGCGGAACCGGTTTTCTCGGCCAGCATCTGACGGGCGTTCTTACCCGTCAGGGACACCATGTTTATATTTTATCAAGAAACGCAAGGGAAACTGAACAAAAAAATATCACATATGTCCAATGGCTGACAGAGGGAGCTGCGCCGGAGCAGGAACTTCCTCATATTGATGTCTGGGTAAATCTTGCAGGAAAATCGATTTTTGGCCGCTGGACAGAAAAAACGAAGCAGCACATTCTCTCCAGCCGTATCAATGCGACGCGTGAAGTCCAGCGGCTTATTGATAAACAGCAGGAAAAACCGAAGACGATGATCCAAGCCAGTGCCGTGGGCATTTATGGCACTAGTCTTGAGAAAACCTTCACAGAGGATTCTGCAACGTCAGATGAGGATTTTCTCAGCCATACTGCACATTTGTGGGAAAAGGAAGGACAGAAAATTGAGGCGATGGGCATCCGGACAGTTTATGCGAGATTTGGCGTGATGCTTGGGGAAAAAGGCGCTCTCCCGCTCATCGTTCTTCCCTATAAGCTTCTGGCCGGCGGAACGATCGGAACGGGCAGACAGTGGCTGTCATGGATTCACGTCGAGGACGCGGCCCAGCTGATCTTATATGCGATCGAAAACACCGGCATCTCAGGACCCATGAATGTCACTGCGCCCAATCCCGTGGAAATGAAACAATTCGGAAAAACGATTGCACGGGTGAAGCATCGCCCGTACTGGCTCCCTGTCCCGGAATTCTTTTTATCTAAAGCATTGGGTGAAATGAGTCTTCTGATTGTGAAAGGACAGCGCGCTCTGCCTAAAAAAGCGATGATCTCTGGATTTCGTTTTACATATTCGGACCTTGAATTTGCACTCTCACAGCTGATAACGGTCCGAAAGACTGTATAAAAACGGAAGGAAGCGTCAACCTTAAGAATAACATGGTTGAAGGAGGTCCTTTTTTATGGAAAAGAAGAGGGAGAAGCATCAGCAAGGCGCCAACCTGAAGAAAATGCAAGAAGTTCTTTATTCAGGCGAATTTAAAAAAGCGGAAAAAGCTGCTAAGCGGAAATAGGAATACATAGCCCCTTTATGCCAGATACTATGTTTGTTTGATATCACTTTTTAGGGGGAATTTGATATGGGCAGAAATCATATCCACAAAAACCGTGATAAAAACAAACAAAAGCTTCCTCAAGTTCCCGACGCATTAAAAAGGGAAACTGACGGCGTTTACGAAGAATATTCAAGCGAGCTTGCTGATGGGGATGACCGCGAAGCGCAAAAGCGTGCAAAAGCAGCAGACAACAGAGCGAAAAAGAAAAATCGTTAATGAAAAACCCCCTTGTCTCCGTTTGAGACAGGGGGTTTTTTACATGTCGGTGAACCGTTCACGGATCGGCGTGCGTTTTTTCACTTCTGGTGCTTCGTCAGGATAGCCCGTTTGTATGATGGCGGCGAATCGTTCATTATCCTGTAAACCAAAGGCCTGATGCACTTCTTTGTCGTAAAGGATTTTTCCGCTTTTCCAAACCATGCCGATTCCTTTTTCCCAGGCAAGAAGCTGAAGATTTTGGATCAATGAGCTGGTTGCCGCAAAATCATCGTCTCGCGCTCTTTCGTTTTCATCTTCTTGAAACACGACGAGCAGAAATCCGGGGACGCGTCCAAGTGTGTTTTTGAAATTTTGAAGCTTTTCCTCTGTCATATCCGGCTTGGATTTCTTAGAGAATGCTGCAAATGTGTTGATCAGGTTTGTTTTTCCTGTTTCACTGGAAACGTAAATAAATCTCCATGGCTCTGTCACTCTGTGATTTGGCGCATATTTTGCCGTTTCAAGCATGTCAAGAATGACTGCTGAAGGCACGGGCTCTTGTTTAAATTTTCGAATCGATCTTCTGCTGCGTATGATGTCCCGCAGTGCTGAATGTTGATCTATCTGTTCGGATTGAGGCATACCGTCTCACCTTCCTAAGCAATTGAAAATGATTATCATTCATAATGATAACGGAAAGTGTATCTTTTTGTAAACCATCATCTGTATTAGATTTTAAGAATACGGGTTTCTGAGTATACAGCCGTTCCTGTCATGTTCACTTTCACATGATCGCCTTCTTCGTTAATTTCGATTTCCACTTTTCCGTCTTTCCCGATTTCCTGCCCTTGTTCAATGATAAATTCACGCTGCTTGGTATTGCCGTACTGTTTCATATAAGCCCCCATCACACCGGATGCTGTGCCCGTCACAGGGTCTTCTATCGTTCCTGAATATGGGGATGAAAAGTGGCGCCCATGCAGGTCGCTGTCAGGATGAACGGTTTCAAAGGTAAACGGGTGGACTGAAGCCTTTGGCAGATCTACTAACACTTCCGGAAATTGTTTGTTATCGGGCACCATTTTTTTGGAGGCCTCTAATGATGCAAGCGGAATGATGGCTGTCCATATGCCAGTGCTGCCAAATACAATCGGAAGGTCCTCATGAAAATCCTCTTCCGTGATTCCCAATGCGGCCGCAAGTTTTTTCCGATTGCCTGTAAATGGTTTGAATTGCGGAGAAGCCTGTTCAAGCGTGATATGAATGCGGCCGTCTTTTTCAGAAATCTTCACAGGCAGGATACCGGCTTTTGTCTGGATGCTGTACGTTTTATCGCTCTCCAGCATTCCTTTTTCACATAATGCGTAAAGAGAAGCAACTGTTGCATGACCGCACAAATTCATTTCGTGTCCAGGGGTAAAGTAACGGAGTTCAAGATCAGCCGACTCGCTTTTCCGGATAAAGGAGGTTTCTGAATATCCAGCACGCTCAGCTATGATCTGCATCTCTTCTTCAGTATAATCGTCTCCATGCAATACGACACCTGCGGGGTTTCCTTTGTCGGGACTGCTTGTAAATGCTTCATATTTTAATACCTCTATTTCTTTCACTTGTCTGCCGCCCTTTCTTTATCAATGTCTCTGTCAGTATAGCAAAAATGATTATGAATTTTCAGTTATTAACAAAAAACCCATTTTCTTTTTTAGAAAATGGGAGTAACAATTAAGAGTTTCTCGTTTTATAGAGCAAATAAATAAAATAAGGTGCGCCGATAGCTGCTGTAAAGACGCCAGCGGGCACTTCCACCGGAGCAAATAAGGTTCTGCCGACGATGTCAGCTGTTAAGACGAGCAATGCACCGATGAGCGCCGACGCTGGGAGCAGCGCTCCATAAGACGAGCCGACGAGGCGCCTTGCAATGTGGGGCGCCATCAGCCCGACAAAACCGATTGTGCCGGCAACCGAAACCGCACAGCCCGTAAGAGCCGTACTCAAAAGGAGCAAGAAAAAACGATTTCGCTGCACGGCACTTCCCGCACCAGCCGCAATATCTTCGCCCAGTACCTGTATATTCATATTTTTTAGCGCGATAAAACAAGTAAATAAGAGAATGACAGATAAGATAATAGCTATTTTTACATGCTGCCAGTTTGACCCATAAACTGACCCTGTAATATACACATTGGCTTGTGACGCTCTGTAAATTGGGCCTTTAATCATCAGCAGGGTAGTCAGCGCCTGCGCCGACATTGAAAATCCGATCCCGATAAGCACCAGCCGAAATGTGGAGGCGCCATTTTTGTATGCCAGTAAATAGACGATGAGTCCAACAGCTGAGGCGCCGATAAATGCGGCCACCGGAAGCCATGACAGGCTGATCGTAAGTGAACTGCTACGGTCTGAGAAGAACATCATCAAAAGCACGACTGCTACCGCCGCTCCTCCCGTTATTCCGATAATATCCGGAGATGCGAGAGGGTTTCTGACGAGACCCTGCAATATCGCGCCTGCCGCCGCCAGGCAGACGCCGGCGCATAAAGCGGTCAAAATCCTTGGCATACGGAATGACATGATCATCAGCTCATCCAGCTTTGAACCTGCACCAAAGAATGTTTTTGCTACATCCCAGGGAGGAATAAACCGTTGTCCGAGACCGGCGCTTATCACCAGTACGACCGCTGTTAATCCCAGTAAAACAAAAAAGACGATCCATGCTTTCTTTTCAGCAGCGGTAACGCCAAAACGAAGTTTCATAGTTTTGCCCCCCTTCTTGCGATGTACACAAACACAGGCATACCGATGATGGCTGTCATGACCCCGACAGGAACTTCCTGAGGCATAATGATATATCGCGCCCCGATATCCGCAGCTACAAGCAAAATCGCACCCAAAACAGCGGAAAACGGCAGAACCCAACGATAATCATTACCGACGATAAATCGGGCAAAATGCGGAATAATGATGCCAATAAATGAAATCGGCCCGGCAATGGCGACAGCAGATCCGGCAAGCAAGACAACACAAAGCGCCATCACAAATTTCAGCAGGCCCGTTTTTTGGCCGAGTCCTTTTGCCACATCTTCTCCCATGACGAGGAGATTGATTTTTTGGCCAAGAAAGAAACTGACCAAAAGCGCTGCGGCTGCATATGGGAGCATTGTCACCAGCAGATCCAGACTCCTGCCCTGCACAGAGCCGGTCAGCCAAAAAAGCACTTGAGCAAGCTCGAGTTCATTGACAGAAAGCAAGCCTTGTGTCAGAGAAGAAAACATGGCCGCCATGGCAGCTCCCGCCAGCGTCAGTTTGATTGGCGTCAGCCCTTCCCTTCCCAGAGAGCCTGCGGCATAGACGATCGCGGCAGTAAATGTTGCCCCGAGAAACGAGCTCCATACCAGTGCCTGAGTTGATTGAATATGCAGAAAAAATGAGCCGGCAACAATAAAAAAGCCGGCACCGGCGTTAATACCGAAAATGCCTGGTGACGCAAGCGGATTTTTTGTGAGCGCCTGCATGAGAGCGCCCGCGGCTGCAAGCGAGGCGCCGACAACTGTGGCAACCAAAGCACGCGGAAGCCTGACGTCTTTGATGATGACATGCTCATTTGTTCCGTTGAAGGAAGTAAACGCCTGATAGACCTGTCCCCATGACGTACCTGTATAGCCGTAAACGATGCTTGCGCAAACAGCCGCCAGTAAAATCAAAATCAGACATACTAACACAATCCATTTTGAAGATGCCTTTTTGCAGATCATGATCTAATTCTCCTAGTTATTTACTATGTAATCTTTGTTTTTGAGAATAATCCTTAATTAGGGATTGACACTCTTAACACTGCTTATTATGATCTAAATGATAATGAATTTCAATATCGGGAGGAAAAAGATGAAAAAGCATATCAGCATGCTATTCGTATTTTTAATGGCCGTTACGGTGCTTTCTGCCTGTAATAGTTCAGAAAGTTCAAGCAACAACGCGGGATCAAGCAGCAAAACCAGAACGGTTAAACATGCAATGGGGACATCAGACAACATTCCCGCCAATCCAAAACGGATTGTGGTTTTAACAAACGAAGGAACAGAGGCGCTCTTAGCGCTTGGCATTAAGCCGGTTGGAGCCGTAAAATCATGGAAGGGCGACCCGTGGTATGACTATCTGAAAGATGACATGAAAGGTGTTAAAAACGTCGGTCTTGAAACGGAACCGAATGTGGAAGCTATCGCAGAACTAAAGCCTGACTTGATTATTGGCAACAAAGTACGCCAGGAAAAAATTTATGATCAGCTTCATGCGATTGCGCCAACCGTTTTCGCTGAATCTTTGGCTGGGAACTGGAAAGATAATCTGACTCTATACGCCAACGCGGTAAATAAGGCGGACAAAGGCAAGGAAGTCATTGCTGATTTTGATAAACGCGTTTCTGATTTGAAAGGCAAGCTTGGCGACCAGACTAACAAAACAGTTTCTGTCGTACGCTTTTTATCCGGCGAGTCAAGAATCTATTATACCGATTCATTCTCGGGGATTATTTTAGACCAGCTTGGCTTCAAACGCCCTGAAAAACAAGTGGAGCTGTTCAAGAAACAGAAGGACCAATTTACGTTCTCAACTGACAGTAAAGAGTCCATTCCTGATATGGATGCCGATGTGCTTTTTTATTTCACGTATAAAGCCGATAATGCAAAAGAAAATGAAAAATGGGCAAATCAGTGGACAAGCAGTTCATTATGGAAAAACCTGAAGGCCGTGAAATCAGGTAACGCCCATGAAGTCGATGACGTCGTATGGACAACCGCAGGCGGAATTAAAGCCGCAAACTATCTGCTTGATGATATTGAAACCTATTTCTTAAAAACGAAATAAAAAAAGACTCCGTCTGGTTAGACGGAGTCTTTTTTGCTTTTACCGATCAGCCGCGTGACGAGGAACATGGTGACGGAAAGAGATCTGTTTTTCCGGTACGCCAAGTATTTTCCGCGCCATTCCGGTTTGTATTTTTCTTTAAAGGCCCTGAGCCCGCTGAAGCTGTACATGTATCTGACATTATTAAAAATGACAGCGGCAAATCGTTCTGACCAGAAGGATGTAAAGGCGGTGCCGACATTGGCCAAGGGCGCCATTCCCATGTTAAACGACGTGCAGCCTTCCTCCTTCGCCCATAAAAACATGCGGATGAATAATGCGTCCATAATGCCGTTCGGGGCGTCGTCGCGGTAGCGCATCAGATCGACCGATATCTCTCCTTCCTGATACATCGGCATGACATTTGCAAATGCAACGATCTCTCCTTCTGCATTTTTCATGTAGGCAATCGGCGCTTTCTGTAAATATGAGGGATCAAAAAATCCGAGCGAGAATCCCTTCTCCTTTTTCGAGCCGAGCCATTCATCTGAGATTTGTTTCAGTTCCTCCAAAAACGCATCAGAAAATGGGGGATGATCCACATGGAAGGTATATTCCTCCCGCTCAAATCGGTTATTGATTGCCCGAAGGCCGGCTTTTTTCTTCCCTGTCAGGGTAAACGTGTTTAAATCCACATAGGCTTCCTCGCCCAGCTTAAAGAAGTTATAGCCAAAATCGTGATACAGCGCCATGTCCTCTCGTTCAATTTGATAGAACAGAACACTGAATCCCTTCTGATGCGCTTCATTCAGAAATTCTTCCAGCACAAGCGGGAACGATTCTCTTTGGCCTGACGGATCGCCGAGCACGACCAGCCTTCTGGCGATTTTTCCAAACAGAAGAAGTGCATTTCCGTCACTTGAAAAATAAAACCGCTTATCTCCAAGATAGCCGAGATGGCTCAGCGCGTTGCCGCCTTTTTCATTTAAAAACGCAGCAAGGCGTTCGGGATCAGCTTTTTCCCCGATTGGTTTTGTCTTCTTATGATAAACCATTGTAAATATGAAGAAGAACAGCGGCACGATGATAATCGCCATGATCGTCGCATGCGTGATATGAGAATCGCTGTGGACGAAATATTCGTGGCGCAACACCTTCTTCATCCGGTCCCAAATAAAGCCCGCGATCAGATTGTAGTTAAAGAGTGCCACGGTAAACAGCGCCACAGCAAATATCAATTGGCTCAGCGTATAGGATGCCTGTTCTCGGACAAATTGTTTTTTCAAAAGCACTAGCAATACGATAATCATCGGCAGAACGAATATCGCACTGATGTTAAGTCCTTTTAAAAAGCTGAACACAAAGCCGCCGACAAGCGCTGTAATGGCCATCGTATAGGAGCGTTTTGTCCGTTTATAAAGCTCGATCGGCAAAATCAGCAGAATGAGCGCTGAGCTTAAGGACAGGCCGTTGAACAGCAAAAGCGCTGGGCGCGGAATGTGCGGTATAACGGTCAGCCTGTCAATCGGCAGGGATACTGAAGCCAGGACAACCAGGCCTGCAACGAACACAATAAGCGAAAGTGAACCTTGCAAAATTTTCACTAATATCGCCCGCTGTACGATAAGCAAAACGTTTGTCGTCTCAATTGCCGGTGCGATACGCGGGTTCGTTTCGAGCCGTTTCATTGTATTTTCGGTCAGATCGCCGGCAGCAAAGAACAGTCCCAAAACGAATGGGATAAATGAATAGACGAGCCTGTATAAAACAATAGAAGTAACAATAGCCTCCTGATGATAGCCAAGCTGCTCCATCCCGAGCAAAAACAAAAGGTCAAACGAGCCGAAGCCGCCCGGCACGAGGCTGATCATTCCTCCGATCGCCGCAATGACGAACACTCCGAACACATACCTGATATCAGCATGAATGCCCATAGCGAACAATGACAGATAGATGACGATTCCAGCCATAAGCCATTCGGCAACGGAAGCGCCGATATAAGCGAAAATCGGATTTTTCACTTTATCCGCATTCTCTTCGTCTCCGCCTTTGCGGCTTTTTATTTTGGCCACCGCCAAAGATACCGGCAAAATCAGTGCGAAACCGATAACGACTGCCCACAGCCAAGGCTTTTCATTAATCACTTCATCCACTGGCAGCACTCGTGCGGCGACGAAAATGCTGAAAACTGATAATCCGAGCAGCATAGATGATGTAAGCCAGGCGATTCCTTTGACGAGCGCCTTATGGTCTTTCGTATGCTCTTTATAAAACATCATTCTTAACCCGACTCCGGCTAATCCGCCGAATCCGAGGACGTTATTAAATGAATTGGCGATCCAGGAAACCCTGAATACCTTTCCGTTTGTGATCGATAGGCGCAGTGAGTATTTCAGGACGTAATCATACAGCGACATGGCTGCAACAGCCAGCAAGCCGATCAATACAAGGATGAATAAGTCCGTTCGCTCAAGCCCGTTGATGACCATGAGCGTGCGTTTGAATGACAGATTTGTCAGTTCTTTTTTCGATTGATAAATAACAAATAATAAAACAGCAATAGGAAAAACGATTTTTAAAATTGATAAAGCATTCTTTTTAATCAGCAATGGTCTCTCCAATCATAATCTAGTTCGATCTTCTCCCCCAATAATCTCCAACTCATTATACACTACCGTTATTTTTCGGACAAAGTCCCGCATGCGGTTTCAGCTCACTTTCTTTCAGGAGTGAAAATCGAGTAATATGGTAAGAGGAGTGAATGATGAGGAAGTGATGAAATGGAATACAATCTACATGATACAACGGTATTAAACGAAGACATTCTTTCATCTGAGGAACGGGAAATATGGGTGCTCTATATGAAAGTACTAACCTCTGCCGGTCTCGGTGATGTGTCCGAGTGGATGAAGCTTGATATGAGCATGCCTCAAATGAAAGTGCTAATGCTATTAAACAACCATGGAACACTGAAGGTCAGCGACATTGCAGAAAAAATGGGGGCTTCCCTGTCCAATACAACAGGACTGCTTGACCGCCTTGAGAAGTCAGGGTTTGTCAAACGCTCACATTCTGAAGAGGACCGCCGTTCAGTCGTTGTTCAGTTGACGGAGAATGCAAAAAATATTTTTCGGGGGCTTTATGAAAAGGGCCATCTGAAACTGAAGCGTTCATTGGAGCTGCTGTCCCCTGAAGAAAAGCAGGCTGTTTCCGAAGGGCTGTCTATCCTTTCAAGAGCATTAGAGAAAGCGAAAAATGAATAAAATCTGTAAGTCTGTCATCCGCAAAGCGCGGTGGCAGGCTTTTTTTATTTGACATTTAGTTCACTTAAAATGAATAATATATTTTAAGTGAACTAAAAAGGGGTTGATGAATATGTCTGAAGCATTGACAGAGCAGAAAAGCCAAAAGTGGGCGATCAGCCTGTTTACGATTGGTGTGTTTATGGCTGCGCTGGATAACGGAATTATTTCTGCTGCTTTAACAACGATAAACGAGTCGTTTGCCGTTTCTCCTTCCTGGGGATCATGGGGCATTACCCTTTATACGCTTGGCCTAAGCGTCAGTGTGCCGATCGTCGGAAAGCTTTCCGATCGCTACGGCAGAAAGAAACTTTTCCTGATTGAGGTTTGCCTGTTCGGACTTGGTTCTTTGCTTGTTGCTTTGAGCCAAAGCTTCCCGCTCTTTCTGATCTCACGGCTGATTCAGGCGCTTGGGGGCGGCGGGATTTTCATTATCGGCAGCTCTCACATTCTCGCTACCCTTCCAAAGGAAAAACAGGGAAAAGCACTCGGGCTGCTTGGCGCGATGAACGGGATGGCCGCTGTGCTCGGACCGAATATCGGAAGCTTTCTCCTTGATTGGACCGGTTCTTGGCATTGGCTGTTTTTAATTAATTTGCCGATTGCGGTATTATTGGTTGTTTTCGGTGCATGTTTTATTGCGGAAACAAAAGCGCCTGAGGCTAAGCGCCTCGATACGGCCGGAATCTTCCTTCTGTCCCTGTCGATTTTAGCTGTGATGTACGGCATGACGAATCTTGACGGGGCAAATCTTTTAAACAGCTTGGGAAATCCGGAGGTTTATGGGTGTATTGTTTTTGGCATTCTCTGTTTTGCAGCGCTTATCTCGTTTGAAAAGAGGGTTGAAATGCACGGGGGCGATCCGATTTTGGCGTATTCTCTGCTGCGGAATCACATGTTTCAGCGCACGCTTATCATCGGTTTGTTATCCGGGGGACTCTTGGCGGCGGTCATTTTTATCCCGTCATATGTTGAGCAGTATTTGGATGTCCCTGCCGCAAAAGCAGGCTATTGGATGACACCGCTTGCGTTAGCTTCCGGCATCGGCGCTTGGCTTGGCGGAGCGCTCACCGACAAAAAAGGGCCGGTGAAAACCGTTGTTCTTTCGGGAATCATTTCATGTGCGGGATTTGCTTTATTTCCGCTCTGGGTGACGGAGAAGTGGGAGTTTGTGATCGCAAGTGTGGTAGCTGGGATCGGTTTTGGCTTTCTGTTAGGCGCGCCGCTGAACGTCCTTGTATCAGAGGCGGCTAAAACCAATAAGGGCACAGCGCTCGGCACGCTTTCATTGGTAAGGCAAATTGGCCTGACCTTGGCGCCTACTCTTTATGCAGGCTTTATCACAGCCGGGTTTAATCAAATAGGTGATGAGATCAGCAGCCGCTTATCGGACAGCGGACATTCAGAAAAGGCGATGCAAATGATTCCGGAGATCGACAGTTCTAATGTTTCTTCTTTACAAGAACAAATCGAACGCATTCCCGTGCCTGAAGTCAAAACCGCGATAAGCGATGCCATTCATGCGAGTATCGCCAGCGGCTATGATCATTTATATGCCGCCGCTGCTTTGATTTCACTCCTGGTGATTGCTGCTATCAGTCTTCCGGCTTTCCGCCGGCAAAAGCGTTAAGACCACCCCATCCGTTTGGAAAGCTCCGTAATATGAGCGATATGGTGATGTGAGTGCCAGACATACAGCCCGAGCGCGTTCTCTAGGGTCATGATCTCTATTGTATCGGGATGGTAAAATCCGCGCTGAAATTGCTGATCCGTCAGAGTGCGGAGAAGAGCCGTCCATCGCCCGTGAAGCTCCTGTAATAGCGCGAGTGAACCGCTCGGATCTGCTGTTTTCGAGTCCTTTAGCTCAGACCACGCTTTTTCATTATATGGACGGATGGCCGGTGTCTCTTCCGTCAAGCTCAATTTAAAACGGATATAGCTGTTCATATGACTGTCAGCCAGATGGTGAACAACTTGCCGAACGGTCCATCCCCCGTCTCGGTACGGTGTGTCCAGTTGGCTGTCCGTCATGCCTTCTACAGCTTGCATCAGTTTGGCAGGCACTTTTTCAAGCGCTTGAATCCATTCATCTTTTTGCTCTTTCGATATGGATTCCCTCGGCTTGTATTCTCCTATTGGGTAGCTTAGGTTGTCTGTTGCCATGCATGTTCCCCCTTCTTTTCAATCTTCTCCTTTATTTTACAAGAAAAAGATTGTGCGTACTGTATGATTTAATCAGTTCTACAGTAAAAAAACATACAACAAGCGGCAGGAGCATCTCTCCTGCCGCTTGTTTTTCACCCTGCGTGATCACGCACTTCGACTGTTACCTTCTTCTGCTTTGGCTGATAGATCTTCCCTACAAATAAATAACCGTATTTGAACTTATTCAGCGCCCATGAGATGAGGATCGGGCCGGCTGTGCACACGGCAAACAACAGGAGAACAGCCGGTACGGCAGGTATTTCGGGCATATTTAAAAGCAGCACGTAGCCTATGATCATAAAATAAGCATGGAGCAGATAAATCGAAAAGGAATAGTTGCTGATAAACATCATGATTTTCGGCACTTGCTTTATTTTAGAAAACAAGTGAAAGCACAGGAAAATCATGCTTGTTGAATACAGCATGATATCAGGCCGTTTTGAGCTGATCATGCCGATTTCGCCGACATAAGAAACAGTGACAACGAGCGCACCAGAAGCAATTGCGGCGCCGTATACCGCCCAGCGGTGTTGGTTCAGCAGCGCTAAAAAGCGCTTGTACTCTTTTCCGCAATAGTAGGCAAGACAAAAGTAGAAAAGCCAGCCTGCGAACGGAACCCAGAAGAACGGAAACGACCCGCCCTCTTCAGAAGCAGGAGCCGGACTGACTGCTGAGAAATAGCTTAAATAAGCAGCTGTTACCACAAATGAGATGGACAGCACCCATTTGGGCGATGCTTTTTTTAGATACTCATGAAATATCATATGCAGAATGTAAAATTGAAAGATGACGAGAATGAAGTATCCGATAAAGTTTCCTAAGAATACGTTCGCCAGGTACTTTTGCACAAACGCAAGAAAGGTTATCTCTCCCCCCATCGCACTGGTCATCAGCAGCGCATCGATAGCCGCGATAAATAAAAAAGGAACGAAAATCACTTTCCCCCGCTTCTTTAAAAAACCGTCCGGCACCCCGTCAGGATAAGACCGGGCCAGTAAAAATTCAGAGATGAAAATAAAAGCGGGCGTGCTGAACATCAGGAGTGTGCGAAAAGAATCAACAGTGTGAGAAATATCTGCAAGAGCTTCTGCCTGAAGCATCAGGACCATTGAAATGATATGGAGCAAGACGACACTTAAGCACGAAATGCAGCGGATCATAAAAATTTCTTTAATTTGCATAACAGCGCTCCTTTTATTTCAAATTTTTAGAAATCGATGGTTGTACCTTAACATGTCTGCTTTATTTGAAAAAGTGCCTGATGTCATATCTTTCTCTATGCATGAAAGACTAGCATCCCTACATGTCACTTATTTTTGGTACACTCTCCAGCCAATTGTCCCGTCCATCCGGAGTGCTATGTTTGACACGTGAAAACAAAGTCCTACTCACATGTTTGATCCCTCAAATCCCAAACGTCTATTTTGATCGTAATCCAATCCGCATCGCGTCTCAGCATTTCATAAGGACCAGCCAGACGCACCATCTGTATAACCACGTGAGCCATTTTTGCTGTTCATAACCCTTTAGGAAGCAGCCCCGGTTTCTCATCCATGCTTCATATACAAACTCTTGATCTCGCTGGCACCCTTCAAAACCGAAGTCACTTTCGACTGAAGAAATCTACTTTATAAACATTTTCAAACATATCCCTTTTGATTTAATGAGTGATTACTCACTTTACAACCTCCTCTGTTCATGTTAAATTGTTTTTGAGTGATTACTCACTTTATATAATAAGGAGGCAGATCAATATGGATGTCCTAGAACTGCGAGATGTCAGTAAACGATTCAGCAGCAAAACTGTTTTAGAACCTTTCACCTTTTCTGTAAAACAAGGAGAAATCTTTGGATTGCTGGGGCCATCTGGATCTGGAAAAACAACGCTGATTAAAATGATGATCGGGATGCTGAAGCCATCAACCGGCACAGTTACAGTGTGTCAAACACCGATGCCGAATTTGAACATATTTCACCGGATCGGTTATATGGGCCAGTCTGACGCGCTTTATGAAGACTTGACCGCAAAGGAAAATCTTTCATTTTTTGCCGGACTGTTTGGATTAAGAGGAAAACTAAAGCATGAGCGGATGGATCAGGTTCTTCACTTGGTCGATTTGACTGAACATGCCGACAAGAAAGTGAGTGCTTTTTCTGGTGGGATGAAGAGAAGGCTGTCTCTTGCGATAACACTTGTTCACGAGCCGGACGTTTTCGCTCTTGATGAGCCGACTGTTGGGATTGACCCTGTTCTGCGCCGGGCGATCTGGGATGAACTCTACCGTCTGAAAGAAAACGGAGCCGCCATTCTCGTGACGACACATGTTATGGATGAAGCTGAAAAATGCGACCGACTTGGGCTGATCAGGGATGGTCGAATCATTGACAGCGGTTCGCCTAAAGAACTAATGAACAAATACGAAACAGCATCTATTGAAGATGTCTTTCTTCTATCTGGGGGTAGCACAACATGAGAGTGACTGTACTTGCCGTGAAAATCATTCTGCAATTTTATCGGGATAAACGAACACTGCTTTTGATGCTGCTGGCTCCTCTTTTGGTCTTGACTTTGGTTCACCTCATCCTCGATCATAAGGAGAACTCATTTCATATCGGAGGGTATCATCTGCCGGATGAGATGACGCAGCAGCTAGAGAAAAAAGATATTGTGGTTACTGAATTTTCGAACAGTCATGCAAAACAGCATATAGATGATGACAAGCTGGATGCATTTATTTCATTCACGGATCAGCATATGAAAGTGACACTTGACGGCAGCCAGTCTAAGAACGAACAATTGCTTCAGTTCATCACAACAGAAGGCAGTCGGCAACATCAGCCAGCTGAGGTCTCTTATGCGTACGGCAAAGAGGATTTGAGCACGTTTGATTATACCGGTCCGACATTAATTGGTTTATTTATTTTCTTCTTTGTCTTTTTAATCGCGGGGATCTCTTTTTTAAGAGAACGTACGAACGGCACGCTTGACCGAATTCTTTCAACACCTCTGCGCCGCTGGGAAATTGTTGCCGGCTACGGATTGGGCTTCGGATTGTTTACAACTTTCCAATCTTTATTCATCACCTGGTATGCTGTTCAAATTCTTGGATTGTATCAGGATGGATCGTTTTGGCTCGTTTTGCTTGTAACTGTATTGCTTTCTGTTACGGCTTTAACACTCGGCACGTTTCTATCTGCATTTGCGAATAACGAGCTTCAGCTCATACAGTTTGTTCCGCTCGTCATTGTACCGCAGGTATTTTTCTCAGGTCTATTTCCCATGGACAGCCTGATGGGCTGGCTACAGTCATTTCAGCTGGTGATGCCTCTGTACTACGGAGCCCACGCCTTACAGCTGATTATGATGAAAGGCCAGAGCGTCTCACAAATTACGTATGATTTGCTTATATTGGCGGGCTTCACCATTTTATTCGCATTCTTAAACATTCTCATTCTGAAAAAATATCGAAGATTGTAAAAGACGACCACGGCAAGTGCAAAAAGATATCAAGCTCATCCGGCACCGGAAAAGCATCCTCATTTTCACTTAGAAAATAGAAGTGATTCGGTGAAGATGCTCGTCACCAAGCGCAGAAGAAAGGATGTAGCACCGTCATCAAGGGTTTGGACAGCCGGAAAGAGTTGTCTCACTAAACAATACAATGACAAAACTCATCCATACTGTCATGAAAGAATACAACATAGACGGATATATCGGAGTGAATATTGCTGCCTTTTTGATTCAGCAGTTTAAGAATCCTTCCTATACAAAAGAACACCGTTTATCTCATATTAACCTCAGGATTGGTTGTGTTCCCTGTCAGCCTTTTCTATAATAAAGAGAATAGGGTTAAAAGGAGTAGGAACAATGGATGCTGAATCTCTTGAAGAATTATTGAATATAGAAGGCGAACAAATGAAAATGAGCGAAAAACAGCGGCAGATTCTTAGTACGGCTATCGAGATGTTTGCTGAAAAAGGATTTGCCTCGACATCCACAAGCGAAATAGCCAAAAAAGCCGGCGTGGCTGAAGGGACTATTTTCAGGCATTATAAGACGAAAAAGGATTTGCTTCTTTCAATTGTAATGCCTACGGTGACAAAGGTCGTGGCCCCTGCTTTTGCCAAAAACTTCAGCAAAGAAGTGTTTGAGCAGGATTATCCGTCATATGAGGCGTTCATTCGGGAAGTGCTGAACAACCGCTTTGAATTTGTTAAAAAGCACTTCCCCGTTTTGAAGATTTTTATTCAGGAAGCCTTTTACCAAGAAGAATTTAGAAATGTGTATAAACAGGTCTTCAATGAACATGTATACGATAAGTTCAAGTATATTATTGAGTATTTCCAAAGCACCGGCGAACTGCGGAACCTTCCGGTGGATACCATCATCCGCACGACGATCTCTTCTATTATCGGACTTATTATTACCCGATTTTTGCTGTTGGGAGAAGAAATGGATGAAGAGCTTGAAAAAGAGCGGACGATCCAATTTATTTTGTATGGGGTCACACAAAAGAGATGAGCACTGCTCATCTCTTTTTTTGAGAATCTCGGGCAAAATTTAGATCATACAAAAGTCTGCTCAGTTTTCATTTTAACTTCCAGTTCACTTCAAACTGTCAAAAAACAAAAAAACCTGCTGTAACTCACAGCAGGTTTCAAATAACCCGTAGATCTTGAAGCATTAGTTCGTATTCAACCCCCCGCCATTCAGCCCTTCTTTGATATAGCCGTTCACTAGACTATTTGAAAGCAAGCCAATATGGCCGATGCCATAAAGCTGGATATTTCTTGCTCCTTGCAGTCTGGAAAGACTATTGATCACTATTTCATCATTTAGACTGTAGATAGATGTATAGAGGATTTTCTGGTTTGGATCTGTACCCGGCAGTGCCTTTGATGACACTAAACCATTAGCCCCTCCAAGTGTTACGACATTTTGAATCTTATTGCCCCCGCCTAAATATTTAATATAGTACAGCGTGTTAGCGCCTCCCATACTATGAGCCACAATATCTACTTTTTTGGCTCCCGTTTCTTTTAAAACGCGGTCAACATATGAAGCAAGCTGCGGGCCGTTATTTAGATTGTTCCCTGTTTTATCATAAAAATCAATTGCATACAGTTTGTTGCTTTGCCAGCCTTGAGAAACTAAGTAGTTTTTAATAGCGAAAAAATTGTATGAGGCACCACTTATTCCATGAACAAGAACGACAGGATTATGTACTGATTCAGCTTTTGCGCTAGATGGCGAAGTGGCTAGAACAGATAGAATCAGCGATAAACAGATAGCGAATGTCATAAATATTTTTTTCACATTCATTCCCCCTTAAAATGTTTGTACCACCAATTTCCTATTATACATAAAACATCAATATAGTTAATAATTTTTCTGAAAATTAAATTTAAAAATCTTATCGATGAATCCGCCACCTTCGAAATCATTACATACCTTTTATCTTAATTTCACAGGTAGACCGGTTGTGTTCCCTTTCTCCCTTTTCTATAATAAGGGGAATAGGCAGTTAGGATCACAGATGGGCACTTGCTCATCTGTTTTGCGAAACAGCCATAGACACGGAGGATAGCATGAGAGTATTAAAATACGCTATATTAGGGCTTTTGCGAAAAGGCGAATTGAGCGGATATGATATTACAAGTTATTTTAAAGAGGAGCTCGGCCAATTTTGGAGTGCCAAGCACAGCCAGATTTATCCTGAGCTCAAAAAACTGACCGATGAAGGGTTTATCACGTTCCGGACAACAATTCAAGGCACAAAGCTGGAGAAAAAGATGTACACCCTGACAGACAGCGGAAAGCAGGAGCTGCATGACTGGCTGATCCGCCACCAGCCGATACCGGAGACGGTGAAGGATGAATTTATGCTGAAGGCTTATTTCATTTCTTGTCTATCGCGGCAGGAGGCTTCTGATTTGTTCACAGACCAACTGCTGAAACGCAAGGCCAAGCTGTCTGATCTGCAGGGAAGCTATGAAAAGCTTATGGCTTCAGCGGAGCCGATGTCGTTTTCTTCACCGGACTTCGGCCACTATCTCGTGCTGACGAAAGCGCTGGAGCGGGAGAAAAATTACGTTTCTTGGCTTGAATCGATTTTAACTATGATAGATAAGGGTTAACCAGGAGCGGCCTTCAGGCTGCTCCAATACTTAATGTGGGGGACGAACGATGAATGTGACATTGCACGAATTAACAGGGGAACTGATTCGAGTGGTGCCGATGGACAAAAGCCATATTCAAGGTTTTTATGAAGCTGCAAATGATGAAAATATCTGGGCCCATTTACCGAAAACGATCACAACGCTGCATGGTATGGAGGCTTTTGTTGAGGAAGCGCTGCAAACGAAAGAGTCCGGAGCAGAATTTCCATTCGTGATTATTCAGCGTGAAACTGGCAAAATCGTCGGAACGACGCGATTTCTGTATATGTCGTCCGCTGCAAGGAGCCTTGAGATCGGCTGGACATGGTTTCACCCATCGGTGTGGGGCACCTCGGTCAACACTGAATGCAAATATTTGCTGTTACAATACTGCTTTGAACACCTGAACACGATTCGGGTGCAGTTCAAAACAGATGAGCGGAATATCAGATCGCAAAAGGCGATTGAACGGCTGGGAGCAGTTAAAGAAGGCATATTGAGAAACCAAATGATCAGAAAAGACGGAACTTTCCGCAATTCAGTATTTTTCAGCATCATCGACAGCGACTGGCCTTCCGTAAAACAGCATTTGGAACAGAGACTGAAGCTTGCAGAAAAAGCAAAATGATTGCAAAAAACATCTGCCCCGAAGGCAGATGTTTTTTAGGCGCGGAGCGCTTTCAGCCCCACTGTGAAGGTAATTGCTGCGAAAACAAGCAAGATGCCGCAGATCCCGAGAATATCTGTGACGTGGGCACCGTTAGCCATAATCTCAGTCAGCCCGCTCATCGCCCACTTTTGCGGAAGAAATTCAGCGATGGACTGCATAAATTTCGGTTCAATGTCTATCGGCCAATACATTCCGCTTACCATACACGTTGCGATGACGAACAAGTTGCCAAACGCAAGCTGCTGTTCCGGCGTTCTGACATTGGCCGCAATCACCAATCCAATGCCGACAACGGTCAGCAGAAAAAACGATACTAACACAATAACTGCAGCAGGGTTGCCCCAGTTGATGCCAAACAGCCAATGGGATGCAAGAAGCAAGATGCCAAATTGAATCCAGCCAATGACAAAGAAGGACAGCACATACCCTGCACCGATTTCCATTCGGCTGACAGAGGCTGTAAGCAATCGGGACCAGACGCCGTTTTTTCTTGCTTCTAAAATCGTTCCCGCTGCCCCCATCATTGTCAACATGACAAACAGGATGGAAAAGCCTGCTGCTCTTGAGGCTGTGTCACTTGCGCCTTCTTTTTTATCGCTGGGCGCCTTTTGTTTTACGGCTGGCGCTGCATCTTCGTGATCTTTGGCGATAACCGTTTTATAAGCCGCCTTCCAGTTCTCCCCCGCTGCCTGAGCTGCCGTTTTCGCCGCGGCAACTTGAATATTGAGCTTTGCCAATGTGCTTTCCGCGTACTGTTTGGCCATCGGCGCTTCCGACAGCTCCGGGCCGTGGCGGAAGATCAGCTCAGGATGTTTTCCTTTTTCCAGCTGTGCCTGAAATGAGCGGGAAATGATGATGATCCCGGCAATTTTCTTTTGTTTCAGCTTTTCTGACGCTTTGCTTTCAGACATGTTTTCGAATGTATACATATCATCGTGTGACTTCAGCTGCCGAATGTAATGCTGTGAGAGAATCGTGTCGTCCTGATCAACGATCGCAAGCCGCAGCTTGTCGTCATTGCCGCCGAGCATCCCCCCAAATACAAAGGTCAGCAAAAGCGGGGCAGCAAACATCATCAAATAGTTCTGCCGCTTCTTGAAAATGAGAGAAAGCTCAATGCCGCAAATGGCTATGATTTTTTTCACCTTGGTGTACCTCCTTATCTTGTATGAAGCCGTCTGATACCAAGCATGAGTGAACAAAGGCCGATCACGGCAAAAAGAAGCACAGGCGTTTGAAGGTCAGCCCAGCCTCCCCCTTCCATTAAAGAAAGAAAGCCGTCAAGCGCCCATCGATTCGGCACCGCTTTGGATACAGACTGTAAGAAGTCCGGAAATTGGTACAGCGGCAGCATGGACCCGCCGAGAACCGCAAGCAATTGAATGCCGAAGCCGCCTATCGCATCTGCAGATTTCATATCGCTGATGCACGATGCAAGCAGCATTGAAATACCTGATACAGCTGCTGCGTAAGCAAGCCCGAGTACACTTACAAACAGTAGATTGCCGCCCCAGTCCACACCAAATACATTGACCGTGACAATCAGAAATATGAAAAATTGTATGATGGCAAACAGATAGGTTCCGAGCCATTTTCCGAAGAGAATGGCGTATTTTTGCGCAGGCGTCATCAGCATTCTGGCAAGCGTTTCCGTCTCCTTTTCCTGTAAAAATGATTTCGCCCCGACTGTCATATGAAACAGCATGAACATGCAAAGCATTGCTGCCGAATAGTATTGAAAGCTGGTCACGGCCTTGCTGCCGACTGATTTTTCCGTAATCGTAAGTTTGTCACCCGTTTCTTTTTCAAGTGTCTTTACCAGCTTTTCGGCAAAATGTGAAGGATCAAGTTTTCCTTGTTTTACAGCTGCCGTTTTGCTGATGTAGTCCATTGAGGCTGAAGCGGCTTCTTTTACCGCTTTATATTGGTCTATGAAAGATGCGGCGGCTGTTTCGATGATGGAACTTTTTAATGTTTGATCAGGATCCGCATAAACAAAAGCTGAAGTTTTGCCGGCTTCCCATTGATTCGGAATGACGATACCGACATCAATTTTCTTTTCATCAAGCAGCTTCTTTATCTCGTCTTCGCTGCTGGCTTGTGTGACCTTTATCGACTTCATTTTTTTGAGCACATCTGTTTTAAACATGTTTGCTGCTTCTGACTGGTCTGATTGGACATAGCCGACTCTAATGTCATCAACCTGGCTGCCACCGTCAACAACCGATCCAAGGGCCGCCCCTAAAATACAGGTCAGGATCAGCGGCATTAAGATAAGCATCATAAACCCTTTTCTGTCCGTGATTCTGATTTTGACATCTTTCCATGCGATCCATATGCTTTTTTTCATAGCGATACCTCCTTAATCCCGCAAAGTGCGCCCGGTCAAATTCAGAAACAAGCGCTCCAAATTTGGTTCCTGCACCTGAAGAGACAGCAGGTTTGTATGATGGGCAGCGGCCTCCGCAAGCAAACTGGTAACGACTTTTTCATGATGAGCCGCAGAAATGTCAATTTTGAGTTCTGACTCATGTACTGTCACATCATTCACATGGGCCAGGGAACGGATTGCAAAAAGAAACGCTTCATCGATCCCGCTGACAGTGAGCTGAATGATGGTATCGCCTCCAAGGCGGCTGCACAAATCGGTTTTTGTGCCGATCGCAATCATTTCTCCCTGATCAATAATGCCAATCCGGTCGCATAAATACTCGACCTCTTCCATGTAATGACTCGTATAGATCACCGTCATGCCGGTTTCATTGAGCTGTTTCACCGTTTCTAAAATATGATTTCTCGATTGAGGATCAATACCGACAGTCGGTTCATCCATGATCAGAAGCTCAGGCTTGTGCATTAAGGCAGCACCGATGTTGATTCTCCGTTTCATTCCGCCTGAGAACGTTTCAATTTTATCTTTGGCCCGCTCAGTCAGGCCGACATATTCAAGGACCTCTGCCGATCTTTTTTTGGCATCGCCGTGCGTCAGTCCGTACATTTTCCCCCAAAACATAAGATTCTCATGAGCCGTCAGCGTCGGATATAAAGCAATTTCCTGTGGGACAACGCCGATTTTTTGTTTCGCTTTGGCCGTTTCTTTTCCGATGACATAGCCGCCCACTGTGATGTTCCCGCTGTCATGCGGCACGAGGCCGGAAATCATCGAGATGGTTGTGGACTTTCCCGCACCGTTTGGCCCAAGCAGCCCGAACGACTCCCCCTTTTGCAGGGAAAAAGAAATGCCTTTCACAATTGTTTTTTTCCCGTATGCCTTTTTGATGTTTTCTGCTTGCAGCACGTCGTTTCACTCCTTTTTTAATCCCATTGCCATTGTAGATAAAAGAAGGGCGTGCGGCATGTAGCGCCAGATAGAATGTAAGGCATGAAAAAAAGGCCTGTAAAAGGCCTTTTCAGAGAAACGCATATGCTGAATGTCATATGTCAAAAGTCAGATACACCATATCTGACCGAATAGATGGCGGCTTGGGTTCTGTCTCTAACAGACAGTTTGCTGATAATGTTAGAAACGTGATTTTTCACTGTGCCTTCTGTAATGAACAGCTTCTCAGCAATTTCTTTATTATTCAGCCCGTAGCCAAGCTCAGCGAGAACTTCCATTTCGCGTTCGGTCAGGTCGAGAAGCTCCTTAGGTTTTTCTTTCTCGTTTATTCCTTTCAGCTGTTTTTCACGCTTCCATTCATTCAGCATTTGAGCAGTCAGTTCCGGAGGAAGCACCATTCCGCCAGATTGTACAGTCATCACCGCTTTTACAATCGTATCGGCTGACATGTCCTTCAGCAGGTACCCGCTCGCTCCTTCTTCAAGCGCTTCTGCAATCAGCTCTGAATCCTTGAAGGTTGTCAGCATCAAAACCTTTACGCCGGGCAGCGAGCTTGTGATTAATTTTGTTCCCTCCACCCCGTTGGAAACCGGCATGCGGATGTCCATTAACACGATATCCGGTTCTAGCTCTTTCGCCTTTTCGAAGGCTTCCTGTCCGTTTCGCGCCGTGGCGATGACATCGAGCTCATCTCGGAGCTGGAGCAAGGACGCCAGCCCTTCTCTGACGATATCCTGATCGTCGGTAATGATGATCTTAATCATGATAAACTCTCCTTTTGCTGCGCGGGCCCGAAGCTCCATTTTTTATTGACCAGTGAAAATTCCGCGATTACTGTAAATCCTTGATTCCGTTCGCTCTCAAAGCGAATCATTCCGCCATGCTCTGCCGCCCGCTTTTTCATGTTCAAGAGGCCAAAGCCGAGTGCTGCCTCGGGATTTCCTTTTCCGTCATCCTTAATGACAAGGCTGATGCTGTCCGTTGTGCAGGCAAGCTGTATCGAACAGACTGTGGCGCCTCCGTGCCGTTTGGCATTGGTCAATGCTTCCTGCACCGTTCTGACCAGAGTCGGATGAAGAGACAGCGGGATCATCGCCGGATCGCCGCTGACCGCAAATTCGGTTGTGACTCCTGCATTTTTATAGAAGTCTTCTGTCAGCTGTTTCAGTGAATCGATTAACGAATGATCGTTTTCCGTTTGCAGGGTGCGTACTGATAAGCGGACAGCATCAAGCGCTTCACGGGCAAGCGTTTCACATACCCCGACTGTCTTCTCCGCTTTTTGGCTGTCTCTTTTTTGCCATTCACGCAGAAGCTGCAGCTGGACGAGGAGCGCCGTCATTTTGTGTCCTACTGTATCATGGATTTCTCTTGCCATTCTGTTCCGCTCATGAATGGCAGTCAGCTCTTCAACCTGCTTCGCATATAAATGCAGCTCCTGGTGTGCAGCAGACAGCGCCAGATGGGACTCCGTCAGTTCCTGAAACTGCTGTTTTGCCGTTTCCTGCGCATCCAAAAGCTTGCGGATTAATTTGCCGACGACTCCGCAAAAGACAACGAATGTCATGCTGATACAATGATCCATCACATATTCATCGCCGAACATACGATATGTGCGGATTAGCACAATCAGCCACATCATAAAACAAAAACACAGGACAGACCATACTGTTTTTCGGTCAAATCCCTTCAGAAAAAAGGTAACTGCAACCGGGCTGAGCAATGTGATATATAAACCTGTACCCGGAAACATGAAACCGAACGAAAAGCCAACTGCAATATCAATTAGACAAAACAAAATGCCATATTTCTCTACTCTTAATAAGAGATGATTTGCTAAGAACACACCTGCACCACCAGCGATGAACAAATACTCAAACCAACGGTCATCTTTTACAAGAAAAAAGTAAACCGAACAGCTTACCATTAGGGTGAATATCCTAGTAAATATAAGAGCCTTCACACTCATCACTCCCGTTCCCTAATTCCCTTCTTATCATACCTGCCTCAGGTCATTTTTGACAGGAATTTCTGGAAAATAAAAAATCCCCCTGCCGTTTTTTCGGCAAAGGGATTACAGTCAAATCACAAATAGAATATGGACCCCAGAAACAGGATCTTTCACGCGGAAGCTGTTTTCCGTTTTTTCGATCGAATATCCGGCATGTTTGACTCGGTCTGCCACTCGATCGAGTTCCTCTCGATGAGGCAGGACAACAGTGTAATAGTCTAATCCGCTAGCATTTGTCGGTTTAGGCGGCGCATTTCTTCCAGCCCAAATGTTTAAGCCAATATGATGGTGGTAGCCTCCAGCTGAAACGAAGAGAGCGGACATGCCTGCATAGTCTCCGACAATGTCAAAGCCCAGCACATCTGTATAAAACCCTTTTGCTTCGATCAAATCACTGACATGCAAATGAATGTGTCCGATGATGGTACCGTTCGGAAGCGCTGTTTTCCGCTCATCTCCGGCTTTTTCCATAAGACCCTCGATGTCAACAGCGGTTGTCGTCATGACATAGTTTCCTTCTTGATCACGCTGCCACGTGCTGCGGGGGCGGTCAGCATACATTTCAATTCCGTTTCCATCAGGATCAGACAGGTAGAGTGCTTCGCTCACAGCATGATCCCCATGTCCGATCGCAATGCCGTGTTCAATCAGGCGAGCGAGCGCGATACCAAGTTCCTTCCGGTTCGGAAGAAGAATCGCAAAGTGATATAAACCCGTCACAGACCGTTCAGGCAAGACGACGGCGCTCGGATTTTCTTCAAGAATAAGCAGTACACGTTTCCCGTCAGCGGTTAATTCAGCTTGGCGATCCGTCTTTTGTAAGACTTGAAAGCCGATAACGTTACAGTAGAACTGAAGGGAACGCTCCAGGCTGCGGATTGTGAGTTTGACATAGCCAATATTTGTATCCTCATGAATGCTGGTCATGCTGTATGCCTCTTTTCTTATGCTGATACGTTTTCGCTCTTTTTTGCTTTAAACACAAGTGGATCCAGCGCCAAGAAACGGCTTCCAGAAAGAGCCAGATGGATTGATGTTAAAAGCAGAAGGTAATCAAATTCTGCATTGCCCATGAAAGGCGCTTTCAGCTTGACTGTAATGATGGCTCCGATCAGCGTGAGGGCAAACAGAACACCGACAATACGTGTAGCCAATCCGAAGAAGACAAGAACTCCGCCTACCAGTTCAATCGCTGCGATGACGTACGCCATAAAACTTGGAAGGCCTATGCTGCCAAAAAATTGGATGGTGCCCTCCATTCCCTGAAACTTTGATAAACCATGAACAAAAAAGATAATACCTGTAATAACTCTTAAAAGTAATGTGCCAATTTCAAATGATTTATTCATTTTATCCTCCTTGATAAATGTTATCACTTACTTAATGTAAGCTAGTATATATACATAACTTGTTTACGTCAAGTAATTTTGTTACATTTCACGAAAATGAAATAAAAGTACTATAAAACTGTAACAAAAAAGACCTTTGTGCAGGACAAAGGTCTATTTCTCAAATTGGCTTTCATATAAGTCACTGTAAAACCCTTTTTGCCGGATAAGCTCGCCATGGCTGCCTTTTTCAATCATTTTGCCGTCTTTTAGCACCACAATCTGGTCCGCTCTTTGAATGGTGTTCAGCCTGTGGGCAATGATGACGCTTGTTCTTCCCTCCATTAAACGGGCGAGCGCTTCTTGAATCTTGACTTCTGTTACGGTATCAATGTTGCTTGTCGCTTCATCCAAGATGAGAAGAACCGGATCGGCAAGCACCGCCCGCGCTATGGAAATCAATTGTTTTTGCCCTTGGCTGATGCCTGATCCGTTTTGCGTCAGCACTGTATCATATCCTTTTGGCAGTCTTTCAATAAAACTGTGGGCATTCGCTGTTTTTGCAGCCGCTTCGACTTCCTGATCAGAAGCATCGAGCCTGCCGTAGCGAATATTTTCTCTGATCGTACCCTGAAACAAAAACGAATCCTGAAGGACAAACCCCATGTTTTTCCTTAGGCTTGCTCTAGTGAGGGTTTTAATATCGGTACCGTCGATTAAAATCCTTCCGTCATCAGGTTCATAAAAACGGGCGAGAAGATTTGTGACAGTTGTTTTCCCCGCTCCCGTCGGTCCGACAAACGCGATGGACTGTCCGGCGGGCACGGTAAACTGTAAATGCTTCAGTGTCTGCTGCCCCTCGTCGTAACCGAAGGACACATCCCGGAATTCAATACTGCCTGTTTTGATCGGCTGATGCACGGCGTCCTTTTCATCCTCGCGCTCCTTTTTTTCATCAAGTACGTCAAACACCCGTTCAGCTCCGGCAATCGCGGACAGCATTGTATTAAACTGGTTGGCCAGATCGTTTAAAGGGCGTGTGAATTGTCTTGAATACTCGGCAAAGACAACGATGGAGCCGATCGAGATCCAGCCTTTCAGCGCGAACAGACCGCCGATTGCCGCAATCATCGTAAAGCTTAAGTTATTCAGCGAGTTCATGACTTTCGGGATAAATCCAGAAATCGTCTGTGCCCAAAAGCCCGAAGTCTTGAGCGCAGCGTTTTTTTCGAGAAATTCGGCAGTAATCTGCTTCTCTCGCGAATAGGCTTTGATGACCTTTGCGCCGGAAACAGATTCCTCAATATATCCATTCAGCTCACCAAGGTTTTTCTGCTGTTCTTTAAACAGCTTTCCCGTCCGGTTGGTGATCCATTTCAGGCTTACTGCCATCACCGGAATGATCGTTAGCGTAATCACTGTAAGGAGCGGGCTCATGTACAGCATCACCGCAATCGTCCCGACAAAGGTGATGACGCTTGACAAAATTTGAATGACTGACGTGTTTAAGGTAGAACTTACATTTTCGATGTCATTCGTCACCCGGCTCATCAGCTCGCCGTGCCGCTGTTTATCAAAAAACGGAATCGGCAGCTCATGCAGATGGGTGAACAATTCGCTTCTCATTCTGAAAACCGTGCCCTGCGAGATCGTAATCATCCAATAGTTTTGAAACCAGAGCGACAGGGACTGAATTACGTAAATGACGAGCAGAAGGAGCAAAACGGGAATTAAGCCGCTGACCGTTTTCCCGACGATAAAATGGTCAATGGCCTTTCCGATCACAAAGGGGCCAAGGAGCCCGAATATCGCGCTGATGACAACCATCAGCATGACAAGGATGAGCAGTCCTTTTCGTTCAGCCAAGTAAGACCAGATTCGCTTCAGTGTGCCTTTTGCATCCTTTGCTTTCGCCCGCTTTTTCGCGCCTTCTTTTTTGTCGATTGGCAGTTTGGGATATTGGAAAGGCTTGCGGATGTCTTTTAGCATGACTCGCTCCCCTCCCTTCCGAATTGCGACTCGTAAATGCGCTTGTATAACTCAGATTCAGAAAGAAGCTCACTGTGCGTGCCTTTTTCTATCAGTTCGCCATCCTCAAGCAGCAAAATCTCATCAGCTTTCATCGCCGTGGTGATTTTTTGCGTAATGATCAAAGTTGTGCACTCATATGTGCTGATCGCCTCAAGCAGCTTTGCCTCCGTTTGCAGGTCAAGCGCGCTTGTGCTGTCATCTAAAAGAAGGATGGCCGGCTTTCGGATTAGCGCCCGCGCAATGGAAATCCGCTGCTTCTGGCCGCCGGACAGGTTGACGCCTCTTTGTCCCAACACGGTATCATACCCATTTGGGAGCTTCATAATCGTTTCATGAATTTGCGCATGTTTGGCCGCTTCCATTATTTCATCAAGTGAAGCATTTTCTTTGCCCCAAGCAATATTTTCTTTGATTGTGCCGGAAAACAGGAGCACTTCCTGCGGGACATATCCAATTTGCTTGCGAAGCCCTTCAGCCGGAAAATCATAAATTGGCTTTTCACCTATGTAAATGCTGCCCGAATCCGGCTGATAAAGCCGTGGAATGAGCTGAAAGAGGGTGGACTTGCCTGATCCCGTCGCACCGAGAATCGCGATCGTTTCCCTCGTTTTTGCGGAAAATGAGACATTCCGCAGCGCTTCTCTATCCATTTCCGGATAACGGAAGGATACATGCTGAAACTCAATCCTTCCCGACAAACGATCAGATATGATGCCTTCCTCCCGCTCATCGCCTTCCGTTTCAAGCACCTCGCCGATTCTATCCCCTGAAGCCTTCGCCCGGGTGAAAATCATAATCAAAAACGGAAACATCGAAAGCGCGCCCGTAATTCGTGTTGCGTAGTTAATAATCGCCACAACATCACCGACTTGAGTGCTTCCGTTCGTGATACTGAAGGCCCCTGCCCACAAAATCAAAAGGATGCAGAGGTTCATCAGCAGCATCAGCACAGGCATCGTGAATTCCACAAGCTGAAAAGCTGAAACTGTTTTTTCCATTAGCCTCGTGTTGGCTTTGATAAATCTTTTGACCTCGTGGCTGCCGCGAAGCAGCGCTTTGATCAGCTTAATCGCTGTTAAGTTTTCCTGCATGACGGTGTTCACCTGATCCAGCCGTTTCTGCACTGAGCGGAACAGTGCCCCGCCCTTCTTTAATACCCAAAGCAAAAACAAGATCAGGATCGGAATGGTCACAAGCAGAAAAAAACCGAGCTTCACATTAACGGCGAGCGACAGCACAATGCCGCCTACAATCATTAATGGAGCCCGCAGCATAAACCGCAAGCTCATAAAAATCATATTTTGAACCTGTGTGACATCGTTTGTCAGCCTTGTGATATAAGAAGAGGATGAAAACTGTCCAAATGTAGAATAAGAGAAGGACTGGATTTTTTGAAAAAGCCCTTTTCTCGTATCATAGGAAAAGCTTTGGCTGACATGGGCGGCATAAAAGGAATTCAGCATTCCCGCCGCAAATGATAACACGGTCAGTCCGACCATGACCGCGCCCCATGTCCACACATGCCGCAGATCTTGCTTTAAAATCCCATCGTCAATGATTTTTGCGATTAATAAAGGCTGCATCAGTTCAACCGCAAGCTCAGTCAACATGAGAATCAACGCAGTTCCTACCAGCAATGAGTATGGTTTTAAAAACGATAAAGCCTTTTGCATGTAAAAGCCTCCAAACCCCTTTTTACTCGATTGTCTCTTTCTTTACTTTACTATGGCGGTCTTTTTGACGGCAAACGAAAACCCTCCCGAATAGGAGGGCTGGCTTTATTGATTCAATATTTTTTCTACACGCTCCCGCATCTGCGGCACGCTCAATCCGATAATCACCTGAAACGCCTTCCCGTTCCTGACGATGCCGTGCGCGCCAAGCGCGCGGAATACGCTGTCGGGCTCAACCTTTGTTTCATCCTTGACGCTGACTCTAAGGCGGGTGGCGCAGTTTGTCACTTCAGTGATATTGTCTTTTCCACCCAGCGCTTCAATATAAAGAAAAGCGGTGTCATCTGCCGTTTCAGCAGCAGAAGCTGTTTCATCCTTGTTTTTTCTTTCTCTGTATTCCTTTTTCGAATACAGCTTTGTTTCCTGCTGATCGTCAATTTCCCGTCCCGGTGTGGCGATATTGAATTTGAGGATTAAAAATCGGAAGACGAAAAAATAAATAGCTGTAAAAGAAAGCCCGATCAAAATTTGATACACATACGTCATACCGTGGCTGCCAAAGAGCGGAATCCAGTTCAGGGTAACCGCCTCGATTAAACCACCCCCCATGTTTCCGACAACACCGGCCATATACATGACCGTTGACATTGTCGCAGCAAGCACGGCGTGAACCGCAAATAAGAAAGGAGAAATGAATAAGAAAGTGAACTCAATCGGCTCTGTAATGCCCGCGACAATCGCTGTCAGCGTGACAGGAATCAGCAGCCCTGCGACAAGTTTTTTCTTTTCCTTTTTGGCCGTGACGTAAAACGCCAGTGCGATCCCCGGAATGCCGAAGATTTTCGAGTTGCCGTGGAGCGCGAATCCGCCTTGCGGGAAGAGCTCCTTCAGCGGCTTGGCGCTTTGCGAATATTCGCCGAGGTGCTGTGCCCAATACGTGACGATCCCGCCTTCTGCTACAGCAGGCCCATAAATAAACGGTGTGTAAATAAAGTGATGAAGACCGGTCGGAATCAAAATCCGTTCCAAAAACGTGTATATCCAGACGCCCACCGCCCCAGAAGCAACCAGGAAGCTTTGAAGCGAGCCGATTCCCGTCTGAACCATCGGCCAAATGTAAGACACGGCCAAGGCGATCGGGATCATAATGAAGAAGGAAATCATCACGATATACGTTGAGCCTTGAAAGATGCCGAGAAAATCGGGCAGTTTTTTATCAAAATAGCGGTTATGCAAAAAGACGACAATCGAAGAAATAAAGATAGCTCCGATAATGTTGGTATCAAGCGTTTTGATGCCCGCGATCATCGTTAACCCGCTCGTTCCGCCGACCTCTTGGTTCATATCGACGCCAAATGCCCCTCCCCATACCGTCAAGATCGAGCTGACAAAGTAATTGAACGTCAAGTAAACCGTAAGCGCTTCCAAACAAGCGCGCGCCTGAGCTTTCTTCGCCAAAGCAACCGGGATGCCGATGGCGAATAAGAGCGGCATTTGATTAAATACTGTCCAGCCGCCCTGCTCAATGATATACCAGCACTGATACCAAAACCCGTCAGGATCGGCAAGCGGGCCCATGAGGGTTTTATTTTTAAAAAGCGTACTGACACCGACGATAATGCCGGCGAACGCGAATAATAGAACAGGCACAAACATCGCGCTTCCAAAGCGCTGGATCTTTTGCATCATACCAGAACCCCCTGCTACTTCATGTTATTTTTTTCTGCCTCTTTGTAATCAACATATGCGCGGAACAATGCTTCGCCAACGAGAAAAAATGGTGCAAAAGCGACAATTTCCGTTTTATCGCTTAATGTCACAGGTTTGCTTGTCGCATAAAGATTATGCGGAGTCAGCTGGGCGAGGACATTGTTTTTTAAATTCGTAATGGAAATAAAGGGAATACCCTTTGCAGAAAGCATTCTTGCCTGAGGAATCAGCTCCGGTGTTTCGCCGGAAAGAGAAATGATGATAAACAGATCGTTTACTTTAAAATCATCGCGCATCAGATTAAATTCATTTCTGTCTTCAATCAAAATGAGATACCGATGGCGCGGAATAAACATCCTTTGAAGATCGCGGGCGCATATCTTTTGCGCATTTCCAGATCCGTACACGAAAATGCGGTCAGCTTCATCAATCAGCTGGCACATCTCCGTCATGTCCTTTGTCCTTAAAAATTTCAAATTTGATTCAATATCGTCAAGCAACTTTTGAAAACTCATACTCTCGCCTTCTTCCGGCTGATCTTCCCACTTTAAATAGACGCGAAATTCACTGTAGCCGCTGAAACCGAGCTTTTGGGCAAGCCGTAAAATTGAGGAACGCGATACGCTGCAAGCTTTGGCCAGCGCGTCGATTCCAAGGTGATAGCACGTGTGCTTGTGATTCAATATATATTTTAAAATATGAAAATCGTTGTCATTTAATTTGCTGTAGTGCTGATTAATCAGTTCTTCGAGCTGCATATCAGATCCCCCCATTTTCTTTCTATTATATACAATTACAGATTCGAAAATGGGGGAATTTCAGTTATGAAATGCGAGTTGGGCTTTGATCAAGCTCTGGCCAATAGTCTTTGTTGGCCTCTATTAAATCCTCGAGAATAAGCCTTGCTACACGCGCGTTCGGCACTGTTTTTGACAGGATCAGCGCCTGCCACAGCTTTTGGAACGATTTCTCCTCCCACGCTTCAACAGTCAGTTTCTCAACGGATACCTGCTGCTCCATCAGCCCTTTTTGGAATTGCGGAATAGTGCCGACGGTGATCGGTTCAGGTCCGTTTGAGCCGACAATACATGGCACCTCGACCATTGCAGTCGGGTCAAAGTTTGCAATCGCGCCATTATTTTCAACAATCAACAGCATTCTTTCACCTGTGTTGTAGGCAATCGCCCGGGCTAGATCAACGATATATGATGCGTGATCATCGATTTTGATTTCGCTGTTTTCCGAGGACTGCTCGCGTGTGATCATGTCACATTGGCTGAAAATAAAGGCTTCGCGCCCTTCCATCACTTCGTTTGCCCGCGTATGATTCGGATTTGATTTTTTCACCATATCATCCGGGAACAAATAATATTGCAAATACGTATTCGGCAGTGTGTCAGGATCTGCAGCCTGCACATCACGCGCTTTGGCGAACGTGTCATTCCAGCTCGCCTCCACAGCTTCAGCCTCCGTCTTCGGAATGTACCCGTATTGAGATACATGCTCCTTCAGCTTCGGCATTAAATCGTTGCCCTCTTGATCCTGAATCGATGTCCACCAGCCGAAATGATTTAATCCGTAATAACGGACCTTCATTTCTTTTCTTGAGGACAGGCCGAGAATTTGCGCCATCCGGTCTTCGATTCCAACCGGCATATCACAGATATTGAGAATTTTCGAATTCGGTCTGAGGCGTCTCGTTGCTTCGGCTACGATCGCCGCCGGGTTGGAATAATTGAGCATCCACGCATTAGGCGAATATTTTTCCATGTAATCTAATATTTCAAGCACGCCGCCAATTGAACGCATGCCGTATGCGATACCGCCCGGCCCGCACGTCTCCTGGCCGACAACTCCGTACTTCAGCGGAATTTGCTCATCCAGCGCACGCATTGCGTATTTCCCTACCCTGATGTGCGCCATGACAAAATCGACATCTGTAAAAGCTTCTTCCGGGTCAGTCGTCGCTGTAAATTCAATATCCGGCGCTTTTTCTCTGATAAAAACGTCACAGGCGCCTGCAATGCGATCCTGTCTCTCCTTATCATTATCATACAGCTTCAGCTTTCTGATCGGAAACTCTTCCAAATGGTCCAAGAGCATCAGAACGATCCCTGGAGTGAAAGTGCTTCCTCCGCCCGCTATTACGATTGAGAATGATTTTTTCTTCATAAGACGACCTCCTTGATAACGTTTATAATTCCATTTATACCATGGAAAGGCCCGTCCCGTAACACGTTTGGCGCACTTAGGTCATTTGATCAACTTTAGTGTTTTTTCCCATAGAGCGGGAAATTTCTCACTTACCTTACGTCTGGGAGATTTGATTTTTTTACCTTTTTTGTAATCTTAAAGTCTCACCAACTGTGAAATTTGAGTGAATATACGCCCTTCCAGTTCTTATGAAAAGGTTCTTTTGTACGATTCGGATACATGCCGAATTATTTATAATCATTTATATAAAACATCCATTTGTGCGTGAATTTAGAAAAGGCAGGGGACAAAAGTTGGACTCATATAAAGTCATTGAGCTGGCAAACAAGTACAGTGCGGCCGCGGAACAGGTCAGAAGCTCTAAAATGCTGCTTGAATCCCGGTTATCTGCATTGGGGGATGCTTGGCAGGGAAAAGCAAGAGACTCGTTCGACCAGGATTTCGAGGAAACGAAAGCCTCCTACGACCAATTCGAACAGGAGCTGCTGGAAACAAGCCAGGAGCTGAAGGCAGCCGCCGTCAAAATAGAAGAACGAAAAGCTGAAATTGCCAGAATGGAAGAACTGGAACGTAAAGCAAGAGAGGAAAGACATAAACTCGGGGGGTGAACAGTGTGTCAGGAAACATTGCAGTTGATCCGGATAAGCTCGAACAGCTGGCAAATGATGTTGTCACTGAATTAACCGATATGGAAAACAAATATAAGGAACTGCATTTGGAGCTGGGGCAGATGATTTTGCAATGCGATCCCCGCTACAGCAGCTGTTTTTCCGGAGTCGGCGATGCGTGGAGCTCAGGGAAAGCGCTCGTCACCAAACTGAGTGACAATGAGATTTTCATCAGAAAAACGAGCGACAAGTTTGTTCAACAAGATGATATTTTGCGAAAGCTTTATAACGCTTACGACAAATACGGCACGATGACAAGCTTAACCGCCCTTATGCTGACTCAGGGAAAATACTACGGATTAGGGCTTACAAAGTTTGTGAAACAGCCAAGCGGCTTACATACCGCCCGGCACTCAAAGCTTCTGTTGGACATTTCCAGGGCCGTTGACAGCTCACATTATCAAAAAGCGGCCAGAGTGCTTTTGAATCCTAAATATTTGTTTAAAAAGACAAACCGGCCATTTTCAGATTTGGTACATAAAAAGTTTACAAAGTACTTCCCTCAGGATACGGTGGATTTTTCAAACAGTGTCAGAAGCTACACAAGAGGATTTCTTAATGAAGCCGGCGTACGCTCAACTTTGAAGGATGTCGGAAAAACGGGCTTGAAATTCGCAAAAGGAAATGCCATTACCGCCACACTGATCACCGGTGCGACTGAAACGTTCGGAGCGGGCTTGAAAATTGCTGAAAATTACGCAAAATACCAAGACAAACCGGAAGTTCTCAAGCGTGAAAACGCCAAGGCCGTCGGGAATGCTGTGAATAATACTATTTTCATCGCAGGAGGGGCAACGGCAGGCGCTGTCGTCGGCGGTGCCCTTGGAAGTGTGTTAGGCCCTGTTGGTACAGTAGTCGGAGGCACAATCGGATCAGCCGTAGGAGGTTTTGTGGGAGAAAAAATCGCAAAATTCACATCAGGCTTTGCTGAAAAAGCAGCTGTAAAGCTGAAAGAACCGATTCACGCTGTCGTTGATACTGCCAAGAAAGGATTGGAATCAGCCGGCAAAGTCGTCAAATCAGTAAATGATGGGATAGATGCGGCGAATCAAACGATACATAAAGGGATAGACAACGCGAAAAAAGGAATGGAAACAGCAAAGAAAACAGCGGACTCGCTTATACAAGGCGCAACCCATTTCCTTAAAGGGAAATTTTCATTTGGATAGGAGAATAATGAATGAAGCAGTTTACAATCAGCATAGAGGAACTCTTATTTTGTTTTTATAGCGAAGGGTTTTTTGAACAGGGAATGGCCTTGAAGCAGGCCTATTTTCCAGAGATAGAAGATGAACAGCTCGGCGCTTTGTTTGAAGCGGCGTGCCGCTCACTCTTAGCCAAGGATGCCGCGGAATTTCGGAATCATCAATATCGGTTAAAGGACGAGTACTGTCCGTTTATCCATGTATTAAACGACGCTGACTATACAGTGAAGCTTTCTAAATTTAACGGGCAAGGCGCTGAACAGAATGTGTCCTGCCACGTATCAAAATTCGGCACTTACTCTCACGAACTCCTTTTTGACGAGCAAGTCCACCGCATTACAAAACTAGAATCGAATGAAGGCCTGCTTACTAAGACAGATGAATTTTTACATATAGTAGAGGAAGAGAATAGCAGAGGTTTGCTTCTGAGATTGACATCAAATGAATTTGAGAAGCTCTTAGAGGGCGCTTCAGACAACCCCTCTTACCTAAAAGAATTCCTTGAAAAACATGACCATCAAGAGGACGTTACCCGATTTGTAAATGATCTGGCTTTGCGAAAAGGGAAAATGGATACACTGATGCGTCTTGTTTATGACAAAGACAATTCGCCGGAAGTGGCCGACATGGCTTTCGTCTTGCCTGGCAGCCGTCATACTTGGCTGGTAACAGGCATTACTCAAAATGAATTTTCTATCGTACCAGCAAATAAGGATGTTATAAAAGGTATACTTTTTTGCTAAAGAGCGATAAAGGAGAATAGCAATTGAAAAACAATGAAGTAATTAAGGTCAAAAGCAGAATGTTTTTTAGAATATGGCTGTTCCTCGCCACAGGGGGCGCTTTTATTGCAGGGGTGTGGCTGGTGTCTGAAGCTCTTACATTTGAATCTAAGTATTCCCTGCTTTATTTGGGCGGCGGATTAATGGCAATTGTTTATGGCTTGATCACATTTTTTATGGCTTTCCCGGCATTTACAAGCCGGGGAAATGTCATTTTCAGTGTAAAGACCGGGCCTGATGGCGAGATCTTCTCGAGAAAGCGCAGTGCGCGTTTTTCTGAGATCAAACGGATTTATATGGGACGGCATCATTACAGTCTGAAAGGGATCTTTTTTGAGGATATCATCATTGAGAAAACTGACGGAAAGGTCGTTCGCATCCCTACCTGGAATATTATCGCCAATCCGCTGTTTTTTGAAGCGGTGGAACGCTATATCCTCCCCCATCTGAGTGATGAGGCGAAAAACAATTGGATCGGCCAATTTACGGAGATTCAGCGAAAGGCGTATTTGAAGGAATTTGAGAATCATCCGAAGCTTTAACAGCACTCCTCCTTTATAATGAAAGATAAAAGCAAGTTGAGGAGTGCGCGTGATGCTGATTACCATTCTATTATTTCTCGCGGCGGGGCTTGCCGAAATTGGCGGCGGGTATTTAGTTTGGCTGTGGCTGAGAGAAGCAAAGCCAGTCGGCTATGGGATCGCCGGAGCGCTGATCCTGATTGTATATGGCATTCTTCCGACGTTTCAGTCCTTCCCTTCCTTCGGCCGTGTATACGCCGCATATGGCGGGGTATTCATCGCGCTTGCGGTTCTATGGGGATGGCTTGTCGACCGGAAAATACCTGATTTCTATGACTGGATCGGCGCATTCATTTGTCTCATCGGCGTCTGTGTGATTTTATTTGCGCCGCGCGGATAACAAAATGGCCTGCTTATGAAGCGGGCCATTTTAGTTTAGTCCTCTTTTAAGTTGGTCAGCTGTACTTCATGCTCCTGCTCAGGTTCATCAAGCGGATAAATTCTCGCTGTTCCGTTTTCTTCATTCACGTGCTGAATGTAAATAGGAACTCCGTTATATGTTACTTTCTTCATGTCGGGAGATTCTACAATTTCTTTCGCCCTTTGACTATTCATTCTAACACCCTCCTTCATACATAACGTTTCCATTTCTTGAAGGAAGTATGCTTTATGATTTAGCGAATAAATTGAATTTTTTCAGACGTTTGTAGAAAGTGCTCCGGGGTATCCCGCTGATTTTGGCAGCTTGAGAGACGTTTCCTTGTGCGGATTCAAGCGCCTTGATGATGATGTCTTTTTGGATTTGCTCACGAAGGGTCAGCGCGCCGGCAGCAGCCGGCTTTTTTTCTGCCGGGCTGATCGGCAGTCCTGCGGCTTCCAGTAAAGCCGTAAGCGGCTCATCCCTCAGCCGGCCGTCCGGAAACCTGATGGAAAGACGTTCAAACACATTGAACAGCTCGCGAATATTCCCCGGCCACCTCCATTGCTTCAGCACATCCAAAAAAGCAGGGGGAAGTTCGCCAGGCCAATGATTCTTCTGTTTGTAGTACTGAAAGAGGTCTGGAATATCCTCGGGGCGGTCGCGTAAAGGAGGAAGCTCGATCGGATAGACATGAAGGCGGTAAAACAAGTCCTCTCTGATTTTCCCGCTTTCGGCAAGCTCGCGTAAATCACAATGTGTGGCGGCAATGACTCTGATATCAACCGGAATTTCTTTCGTCCCGCCAACCGGTGTAATCTTACGTTCCTGAAGCACCCGTAAAAGCGCAACCTGCATCGAGTGGGAAATTTCTCCGATCTCATCTAAAAATAAGGTGCCTTGATTCGCTTTTTGAAAGGCGCCTTTGTAGCCGTTTCGTTTTGCTCCCGTAAAAGCGCCCTCCGCATAGCCGAACAGCTCGCTTTCAATCAAATCAGACGGGATCGCTCCGCAATTGACAGCAACAAACGGGCCGTGCCGCCTCTCGCTGTTTTCATGAAGCGCGCGGGCTGCGACTTCCTTCCCCGTGCCAGTTTCCCCCGACAGACAGACCGTTGCATCCGCCGCAGCCGCTCGTTCAAGGTTCTTCAGCATTGTTTGCGATCGGCCGCTTTGCCCGATGACTCCATTGAATCGAAACGCCTTCTTTTTCTTTTGTTCCGACAGATAAAAACAAGTGCCGCCATCCCCTATGGTGACGGCTTTTTCGATTAAAAAGCCCCGTTCCTTCACCTCATACAGGTGCCGGCCCTGCCAATCCGGCATTGAGGTTCGAATCGGTATGCTCGCGCTGATGATGTGCTGTTTGGTATTGCAGAGCACCATCGGCACACGGGATGCAGCTCTATCCGCAAAACGGCTGATCAGCTCTAGCTCTTTCTCACGGCTTTTAGCTGCCAGTTCCCGTTCCGCGGCATAGGCGATCGCCGTGGCAATACCGAGCATATAAGGATGCGCCCCTGCCGCCGGACACGATATGTCAATCACACCTGCAAGACTGCCATCCTCATGGTGGATCGGAGCGGCTGAACAGTTCCAGTGATGGGAAGCGATTGAGTAATGTTCTGATCCTTGTATTGCAACCGGCTCACTGATGTGGAGCGCCGTGCCAATCGCATTTGTTCCGACAGCCGTTTCCGTCCAGCACGCGCCTTCGATAAAGTTGATGCGTTTGGCTTCATAGAGCGCACGGGGATGGCCGTCCAATGCGAGAACAACACCGTCAGAATCAATTAACAGTGCCATCATTTCCATTTCTTTTATGGCAGGCAGCAGCTTTTCGAGGTAAAGCTGTGCGGTCGTCAGGAAGAATGAATGTTTTTTTGACTGCTGATCCAGCTCCGTTTGCTGTAAAACCTTCGGGCCTTTTTCTAAATAAGGATTGACCTCAGCTTTTTTGCAGCGATGCCATGACTCGGCGATCCGCTTTCTTAATCGGGCTTCGTCAAGCACACCGTCTTTCACAAAACGTTTCCAGGTTTGCAAATCGTTTGGGACCGAATTCATTTCCTTGATCGCTCCTCCCTTACACGCCGTTTTCATCTATTGTAGGGGAAAAATAAAGCGCTTTCAACAATAAAAAAGCAGGCGCCTTATATCCATACGCCTGCTTTTTCCTTTATTATGCATGTACTGCAAGCCCGATCGTGCTTAACAGCGCCTCGTGCAATGTTTCCGACAGTGTTGGATGGGCGGCGATAAAATGCTCCGCCATATCAGCGGTCATCTCACCATTCATGATCGCAGCCGCTTGACCGATGAGCTCGGTCACATCAGGACCAATCATTGAGACACCGACGATTTCGCCGAATTCCGGTTCTGCCACGATTTTGACCTTTCCTTCCGCTTGCTGTTTAATGAGCGCCTTGCCGTTTGCGGAAAAAGGAAATTCGCCAATCTTCACATCCCCGTATACGCTTCTTGCTTGTTGTTCTGTCATTCCGATGCACGCGATTTCCGGTGATGTATAAATGCAACGGGGCACATGTTTCTCATTTATTTTGACATTCCTTCCGGAAGCATGAGAAGCAGCGATAATGCCCTCATGGAAAGCCGCATGGGCCAGCTGAATGCCTCCGATTGCGTCTCCGCACGCATAAATATGAGGCACGTTCGTCTGCATGTGACCGTTTACCTGAATACCTTTTGGAGAAAAATCAACTCCAGCCTGCTCCAGCTGTAATCCGTCAAGACGAGGTTTTCTGCCGATCGCCACGAGTACATAATCAGCCTTCGTTTTAAACTCCCGCTGCCCGCTTTTCCATATTGCTGTTTTGGCCGTTTGATCCACCCGCTCTAACCGGGATGAGGTATGCACTTCAACACCGTCTTTCTCAAGTTTCTCCTGAAACAGACGGGCAATATCTTCATCTTCAGCCGGGATCAGCTGGCCGGCTGTTTCAATGATGGTCACCTTCGATCCCAGTCTGGCAAACAGCCCGGCATACTCACAGCCGATAACACCGCCGCCGACAATGACAAGTGAAGACGGAATCTCAGAAAGAGAAAGCGCGTCCTTGCTGTCGATGATCCATTCGCCGTCATACGGCGCGAATGGCAGCTCGATCGGTTCTGATCCGGATGCAATCAATACTTGGTCCGCCTCTCTGATTTCTTTTCCGTTCACTCCTTCGATCAAGAGCTTTCTGTCAGAAAGAAAGGAGGCCTTCCCCTTCACAACCTGTATTTGATTTTTCTTCATTAAGTATTGAACACCTTGGACAAGCTGTCTGACAACCTGTTGTTTTCGGTTCTGCATTTTGCTCCAATCAACCGATATCTCACCTGCTGGAAGTTCAATTCCAAAGTGGTCGGCATGCTTGATTTTGTCAAGAACGTTTGCGCTTTCTAACAAAGACTTCGTCGGGATGCAGCCTTCATTCAGGCAGGTTCCCCCAAGCTGGCCTTTGTCAATGAGCAGCACGTTTCTGCCCTGCTGTGCCGCAGAGACCGCAGCCGCATAGCCTGCAGGTCCGCCGCCGATAATGGCTAGTGTCATGTCGTCTTCACCTGCTTTTCCTATAAAATTAATGCTGCCGGTTCTTCCAAATTTATTTTAATCGCCTTCAGGAATGCTGCGGCAGGGGCGCCGTCACACGCTCTGTGATCAAATGTCAGGCTGAGCGGAAGAATCGTGCTTCTGACAATCTCCTCTCCTTGATACACCGGCGTGTCATAGCTTGCTCCGATACCGAGAATGCCTGTTTCCGGCGGATTTAATATCGGCGTAAAATGCTCCACTCCAAAAGCGCCAAGGTTAGTAATGGAGAAGGTTGAGCCTTGCAGCTCTTCGCTTCCCGCCCGTCCCTCGCGTGCTTTTTTTGCATTTTCTGAGATGGATTGAGCCAGTTCAATCAGCGATTTCTTTTCAGCATGGCGGATCACAGGCACAACTAATCCATTTTCCAAGGCCACAGCCATTCCGAGGTGCACATGAGGATGTGTGATGATGCGCTCATTTTGATAAAAGCTGTTCAGCGCAGGATGAGCTTGCAGAGCGAGAACGGCAGCTCTTGAGACCAAATGAGTGATCGTCAGCTTTGTGCCGTACCGCTCTTCGGCTGTTGGAGAAAGCTGTTTTTGAAGGGCTGCCAGCTTGGTGATATCAGCCTTCATCGTAATCGTCAGCTGCGCGCTGTTTGCCAGGCTTTCCTGCATTCTGGCCGCGATAACTTTTCTCATGCCTGTCACCGGCGTTTCTTGCGCCTTCTGCTCAGAAACCGGCTCTGTCCGATCATTTTTCTGTTCAGCAAGCGCTTTTGTCACGTCGTCCTTTACGATTCGTCCGCCTGGTCCAGTACCTTTCAGCTGTTTCAGGTCTAATCCTGCCTTTTCTGCTATTTTCCTGGCAACTGGAGATATTTTGATTCGTTCTTTTTTGGAGGCTGCGGGTTTGCTTTCTTGTTTGACGGGCTGGACGGCTTGCGGCACACTGTCTTCAGCAGCAGGCGCGCTCGCCTCTTCCTGCACCGATTCATTGGCGTCCCCGATGTAGCAGATCGCTGTGCCGGGCGGGACCTCCTCCCCCTCTTTTACTTTGATATCGATCAGCGTTCCTTTTTCAGGCGCCTCGATGTCCATTTCAATTTTCTCCGATTGAATGCTGGCAATGCTTTCTCCCTTTTCAACCGGGTCGCCTACTTTTTTATTCCATATCGATACTTCCCCTTGTTTCATGGCCATTCCCAATTTTGGCATCACTACTTTTACCGCCATTTGTGTCCCCCCTTTAATTCATTGCCGGCTCGCCAAGCAATTCAAGCGTGACGCTGACAATTTGATCTGGTGTTGGCAAATATTGATCTTCAAGCACTGGTGAAAACGGCACTGGTGTATGCGGCGCTGTAATCCGTTTAATCGGCGCATCAAGCAAATCAAAGCCCTTGTCGGCGACAATCGCTGCAATATCCGTGGCAATGCTGCATCGCGGATTGGCTTCATCAATGATGATCAGCCGGTTTGTTTTTTCTAACGATGTGAAAATCGCTTCCTCATCCAGAGGAGACAGACTGCGGGGATCCAGCACCTCGGCTTCGATGCCTTTCTCTGAAAGCTTCGCCGCCGCTTCAAGCGCGGTATTGACCTGCTTGCCGACTGCAAATAGCGTGACATCGCCGCCTTCGCGTTTGATGTCCGCCTTTCCAAGCGGAATTGTATAATAATCTTCCGGCACCTCGCCCTTCATGTTATAGGACGTTTTGTCTTCAAAGAAGAACACCGGATCATTGTCTTCGATTGCTGCAAGCAGCAGGCCTTTGGCATCATACGGATTAGAAGGAACAACCGTCTTCAGCCCCGGGATGCTGGTGAAAAGGCCATACAGCGCCTGTGAATGCTGGGCAGCTGCCCGGAACCCCGCTCCGTATGTGGTGCGGACGGTAATCGGCACTTGCGCTTTTCCTCCGAACATATAGCGGAATTTCGCCCCTTGGTTAATCACCTGGTCAAAGCACGTGCCGATAAAATCGTTAAACATCAGCTCGGCAATCGGTCTCAGCCCGGTTGATGCCGCAGCCATAGCTGCACCCATATAGCCTGCCTCAGAAATCGGTGTGTCCAGCACTCGGCTGCGCCCGAATTCCTGTACAAGCCCCTTTGTGACTCCTAACACGCCGCCCCATGCTTCATCATCCTGCAAATGATCGATTGCCGCTCCCCCGGCGACATCCTCACCGATCAAAAGCACATTTTCGTCTCTTCTCATCGCAAGCTTCATCGCTTCATTGATTGCGTCTGACATGCTTATGACTCTCGCCATCTCACATTCCCCCTTTTTCATATGACACGTAGACGTCTGTCAGCAACTCTGACTCTTTCGGATATGGGCTGTCTTCACTGAACGAGACGGCTTTTTCAATCGATTTGCTAACACGCTGTTCAATGTCTGACAGTTTATTGGCATCTGTTTCTTTTAAAAGATAGTTTTTAAAGCCTTGAATGGCATCCTTTTCTTCAAGGTGCTCAGCTCTTTCATCCTTCGTTTTATACGTTTGGGCATCCCCTTCGAAATGGCCGTAATTTCTGTAGGTCATACATTCGATCAAAGACGGGCCTCCGCCGTTTCTTGCTCTTTCAATCGCTTCCTCCGCTGCTTGGTAAACTGCTAAAATATCTTTTCCGTCCACCGTCACTCCCGGCATGTTATAGGCAGCCGCCCGATCGGCGATTGAATCACAGGCCGACGCGTACTCAAATGGGGTTGCTTCGCCGTAGCCGTTGTTTTCAGCAACAAATACGACAGGAAGGTTCCATACTGCCGCTAAGTTCAGCCCTTCATGGAAAGTACCTTGGTTATTTGCTCCATCCCCAAAAAAGCAAACGCTTACATTTTTAGTCTGTTTATATTTAGCGGTGAGCGCTGATCCGCATGCAAGCGTAAATCCGCCCCCTACAATTCCATTAGCCCCTAACATGCCTTTATCGAGATCGGCAATATGCATAGATCCGCCCTTGCCTTTGCACAATCCGGTCGCTTTCCCGAAAATTTCCGCCATCATGCCGTCCAGATCACAGCCTTTGGCGATACAATGGCCATGTCCCCTGTGCGTACTTGTAATGCTGTCGCCATCATGTAAATGAGCGCACACCCCTACAGCCACGGCTTCCTCACCGGCGTATAAATGAACGAATCCGGGAAGCACTCCCTGGGCGAACAGCTCATGCACTTTGTCTTCAAAGCCCCTGATCTCCAGCATCTTTTGGTACATCCACAGCGCTTTCTCCTCAGTTAATAACAAGCCTTCTCGTTTTAACAATTCCATTTTGTGCGCCTCCTTCTAATTAGGGTTCACGTTTATAAATGCAAGAAGCGTGCCAGTCTTTGGAGCCCGTAAAATCAGTCGTTTCATTTTTACACTGGAGACAGTTTGAGACAGGTGTCTCGTTTTGTCTCAAACTGATTCATTCGTCTCGTTTTACAGCATGCAAAAAAGACCGGGCATCACCCGGTCTTTGACAATGATCGACGTATTTATTTCCTCGGAAATCTTTAACTGCCTAATTCCTCTGCATCGTTTGGCTGAATAGCTGTTTCCGGAAGAAAATCAATTGAATATTTGACATACCCAATACCTCCGTCCCCGTCCTTCTGCATACAGTCTATGATGCCGTTTGCATATGTATATTCCGTTTCATTAAGCGTTTTTCTGACTGTTTCCGCCATCTTTGCGGCATCTGTTTTTGATACCCCGCTTGCATCTAACTGAATCGTCATGCTCATAGATGCTTGTTCAGCGAGCTGTTTGTTCCATTTTGTTCTAACGTGAACTGGCCGTTTTCGATACTCAAAGCAGCATCAGCTTTTATGACTTGCGGAACCGCTTTTTTCAGGTCTGCTTCGATTCCCTTCGATGCTTCTCCATTTAAACGTTTTGATAGTGATTCAGTATACGCTTCTTCAATTCCATCGCACGTTACTTTAGGATGGAGAAATCCCTTCGTACACATTGGGTAGCGATGAGATTGGGTGTTTGCTTGGAATACATATTCAGAGGTTTTAGCGTTATATACCCCATTCGTGATCTTGATTTCTTTTTTAGGATAGATTTGTTTCACATAAGAGACAAGCTTTTGCTCTGCGGCATTTTTCGTAAATGGGTTACCGAACCATACATGATAGATATATAGTCCGCATCCGAATACCACAATGGCAATCAAGCCAACCACAAGTTTTTTCATGTTCACACTCTTTCCTTGATATGTTGTGCTACAATTCTTGTTTTTCTTCAACAGCCCGGTTCAGTGCTTGAAGCATGTAGCCAATGCCTTTGTACGGTGACAGCGGCCAGTTGATATGCTGATGCTCGCCGATCACGGCGTTTAGGACGCTTCGATATTTTTTTCCACCAAGCATGACAAGCTCTTCGATGTCGGAAAAGCCTTTTTCGCAAAATTGGCGGCGCAGCTCCTCTGTTGTCATGATCTCCGGATGAGCGGTACCAAAAGTCACATCGTAATTTCCCGATACGATATCAACAGGGCGAAGAAAGCCGTGCTTCGCCGACAAAATCACCCACTCATCGAAAAATGCTTTCGCATACCGCTCGCACGCCTGATGAAACGGGCTGAGATAGGCGTCCTCCGCCCTTACCGGCCCGGTATCAGGCTGGACGTCCCAGATTTTTTTCTTGCCGCAGGGGATGATGCATAGTCTTTTCATTTTTCTCTCCCTATTTCTGCTTCATATAATGGTTTTCCATATCCCGCAGTTAGTTCCTCACATTATGTGAAAGAGGCATTAGGTAAAATTCATTTTTACCTTCCAGATGTAAAATCTCCTTTGATGATTGAATACATATATAAATCTTCAAATGTACCACAAGTAAATTCATAATGTCTCAGCAAGCCCTCTCTGCTAAAACCTTGTTTTTCTACTAGTTTTATCGATGGGATATTAGAAGGTTCAATAAGAGCTTCAATTCTTTCCAGCTGCAAGTGGTTATATCCATATTTGACGACAGCCTCTAATGCTTCACTGACTATTCCTTTTCTCCAGTGATCTTTGCTTAATTCATACCCAACTTCAGCTCGATAATGTTTTGCAAGTCTATTAAGAAATCCACAACTTCCTATTACTATGCCAGAATCTTTAAGTGTAATTCCCCATCTGATTCCTGTACCTTTTTCATATATGGATTTATACCACCTAATCTCTTTACAAACATCACTAGTTGTTTCAAAGGGTTCTAACCCCATTGGCTTAACAACATCTTGATCTGAAAGATAGAGTAGCATATCTTTGGCATCTTCAACGTTTACTTCTCTTAAAATCAATCTTTTTGTTTCAATTATAGGAAATTCTTTCATCAAATCCCCCCTTCATTGCAGCCCCTATTATTACCATGTATTTTATCTTATCCTTTTAGATAAAAAAAGATAGCAAGGACAATGATCCCTGCTATCTTGATTCTTATAAGATTTCAACAATTTCTCGGCAGTTTTTCAAATGATGACAACCGGCAGGAATAATCCGGCGAAATACCGCATTTATACCCGTTTAATATCCCTGCTCCGCTCACCTTGAATTGGAACAATTTTTCACTTTAGCTCCGCACCGTCAAGATACTTTTCCTCAAATTCATCGAGCAATGCACGCACTTCATCTGTTGACTTTGTGTTCATGCATTGGTTTCTTAATTCACTTGCGCCTCGGAATCCACGGAGATAAATCTTGAAAAAGCGAGGTAGGGGCTTGTATGGACGGGCTTCTAATGCTGAATATTGATCATGAAGATCGAGATGCAGCCTTAAGAGATCCAGCAATTCTTTGCTGCTATGCTCTTTCGGCTCCTTTTCAAAGGCAAATGGATTTGTAAAAATGCCACGCCCAATCATAATCCCATCAACACCGTATTGTTCAGCAAGTTTCAAGCCAGTTTGACGGTCAGGGATATCTCCATTGATTGTCAACAGTGTATCTGGCGCCACCTCGTCACGAAGCTTCTTAATCTCCGGGATCAGTTCCCAATGCGCATCCACTTTACTCATTTCAGCTCTTGTACGCAGATGAATGGAAAGATTAGCAATGTCCTGTTTCAATACGTGTGTCAGCCAGTTGCGCCATTCGTCTACATCCGTGTAACCAAGCCTTGTCTTCACGCTTACAGGCAGTCCCCCTGCTTTTGCAGCTTGTATTAATTCTGCGGCAACTTCAGGACGACAAATAAGGCCGCTACCTTTCCCATTGCCCGCTACATTAGGCACAGGACAGCCCATATTAATATCTAGACCCTTAAACCCTAGTTCCGCCATACCAATACTCATTTGGCGGAAGTTTTCAGGCTTATCTCCCCATATATGTGCAACCATTGGCTGTTCATCCTCCGTGAAAGTCAAACGGCCGCGTACACTATCCTTTCCATCTGGATGACAGTAACTTTCTGAGTTTGTAAACTCCGTAAAGAACACATCAGGTCTGCCGGCTTCACTCACAACATGGCGAAACACAACATCCGTCACATCTTCCATTGGTGCCAGTACAAAAAATGGTCGTGGTAAATCACGCCAGAAATTATCTATCATAACAAATTCAAATCCTTTCATTATGAATACCAAAAACCGATATCCCTAAAATAAAACAGTTCCTTGTCTGCTATACACTTATAGCATGATTAAGCTCTTTTTATCAATCGATAGTGAATTTTTTGATTAATACGTATAACTAGGAATGGAAAAGAAAAACTGACTAAGAAATGGAAGGTTAGATCTAGATTTCTATAGAATATTCATGGACAATCGGCTCTCACATACTTAGTATTGCTCAGATTACTGAATTGCGGAAACGAATAATTAGTTTTATTGAGTATATCCCATTTTAACTATCTTTAAATCAGTAATGTTCTTTTTTCGCTATTCTTCTCCTCTATTTTCCGACTACTAAAACTAAGATTATTGAAAAGGGAAAGAAGAGTAATTCGAGAAAAGACAGTCAGAGCAAAGACTGCCTATGAAAAAGACCCAGAAATCAGCACTGTTCATTCTGCCGAAATCCAGATCTAATTAAGATTTGTTTATTTTAGATAGACGACATAAAACCAAGCCTTGCCATAGCTTCATCAATTGTCGCTGCCAGTCACTACTATATTAGACTCCAAATTTAGCAAGCTATAAAGGGTTATTGGTGCTCATCATAAAATCTTACATTCATATGATAACATGCTTTTATAAGTAATACTTTAAAAATCTAAACTGGTTTTTACCAGTACCTCTATCAATACTTTTTCCTTTTAATTTGTTTCCTGATCTTGCAATACCACCATTCACTTTCTTATTAAGTATACATGGTTTAGATCATCTATTACTTTATCAATATCTTTATAACTTACATTAAGGAATGCTCCTAATCAAATTTAGTTGCTGGCAAGAGAATGATACAGATCCTAAAAAGCAAGTATTTCAACTTAAAAATAGCCATCTTCTATGCCTGAAGATGGCTAATAAATATAAAGCAGTTTATTGTTTACCGATTTACTGACCATGCGATGACCAAAGAGTACTCACATCTAATATAGATTAGCTGATAATATATTACACTGATAGAGTTCTTAAATGAAGAGCTCCTTCTGAAATTGCCGGAAAAAAATACTTCAACTATTTCATGTATGTTTTTAAACAATATGATCTATAGAACTCTATTAATACAATAGAATTTGAATTTTGACTATTTTGCTAACTTATCTATATATCAATACCGCTTTCCCTAAACGAGTATTTCTATTATAAGTTCTTTCTATAAATTTGTCTCCATTCTCTATTGAGTATGTATTATCAACTGGAACAATAAATTTATTCGGGTCAAATTTTTCTATTGACTTATTTAGATCATCAGATGTGCCGATGCAATTACCTATAATTGATAAGTTATTAATTGTTAGAGTAAGCATACTTTTGTGTATCCGTTCTGAATCAGTCTTCCTATCACTAGCTTCAACAAAATGTGGATGTTGATTTTTATATCCACATGTAATATAACGTCCGCCTTGTTCTAATAGATCAATTGCATTAATAAGATGTAAATCAAAATAAGGATCAAAGATTACATCAAATTTGCCCAAGTCGGAATATTCAGACCAGTCAGCTGCTCCTCTTTCTATTTTAAATAATCTTGTAGGAGAAATGAGTCTCTTCTCATCTTCTGACCAGTCTGATGTCGTGAGGGCTGTTGTTTCAATACCTTTTGAGATTAAACCATTTAAAATAAACATTGAAGTATTCGACCGTGAACTTAGAACAAGTGCTTTCTCACCTTTTTGAACACCTGTCTTCCTTATCATACTTGTGGAGGTCTGTCCTCCTATAGAATAGGAAGCTGCAATTTCATCATCCATAAAATCAGGGATACCTATCAGCTTAGATTTGTGTAATCTTAACCATCCTTTTGAAGCTTCGTTAGTTACAACGCCTGGTGCAACACTAGGGAATGGCGGTTCTGGATAAGCACAATCAGGGATAACTCTGTCTCCTATATCAAAGTGATCTACATCAGTACCTTTTTTTATGATTCTGCCGACAAAATCTGAACCAAAGAAAGCAAAAGGAAGTGAATCTACTCCTGTACTTCCAGCCATCTTCAAAGCCGATTTTAATATTAATGCTTTGTCTCTGTAATTACATGAAAACGCATCTACTTTAACTAGCACAAAGTTTCGGTTATCTTCATGATTTGGATCAAAATGTGGCTCGTCAACTTCCACTATCCCTAAATGTAAATCAGTACCCGCCAGATTCACTGGTGACAATAATTGTATGTCAGAATCTGAAACTAAATTAGTATTAATTAATGATAAAGTTTTCATTTTTGTCCCGCCCGGCATTAGATTATTTTGTAATGTTCTATATTCTCATAATAAACTTCTCTCTATTAAACTTTTTGGAAATAATAAGAAATATAACGATATCAATTATTATTAACACTAATGATAATAATAATGTAATTTTAATTCCAAATAGCATGACACCTCCTGCTTGAGATATAATAAGACCCATAATAGGTAATACCATAACCACGGCAACAGATTGTGCCGATTTACTTGTCTTTACTCGTTGAGAAACTGTAATGATAAGTGAAATAGCCAAGAAGACAATTAATGGATCTAAGATGAGCCCAATAATTAACCAGTTTATATCAGGAAATATCATTTCACCAAAGACATAAAAACCAAACGTATCTAAAATAACTCCATATACAATCATTGATAACCATGTAATAATCATAGAAGGTATAGCAGAGGCAAGAATCTTTCCAAGCATTAGTTCTTTATTAGTTAAAGGTGTATATAATAAACCTTCAACAGTTTTGTTTTCTTTTTCGCCAACAAAACTTGAACTAGATATGACTGTCGAAATGATAACTGGAATCAAGAGAAATAAAGGTTTGAAAAAATACATCAATACCGCATATGCTGCTGATTTTTCCTGATTTAGTCCTTGCTGCAACACCATTTCTTTTGGCAACCTTTCAAGAAATACGCTTATTCCGCCTATAGAATTGGTAGGTAAACTACTGGTGCCGCCCAAAAGGATAATTAATGGTAAAAATACACTAAATATAAATGGAACAACCAAAAGGGAAGCTATCGCCGCCTTATCATTCTTGATTTCTAATAAATCCTTGTTGATTAAATTGGTTACCTTATGGTTTCTAATCATGATTGCAATTCACCTATCTTATTAAAATACAATTCCTTAATTGTATGCTGCACTTCTGCAACTGAATATACTTTAATATCTGCTAAAATCAATTGCCTGATTAATAAAGTGATATCATCTGCTTGATTTAAGCGTACACGAACGTATGGTTGATCATTATTATGTATCTGCTCTGCTTTACCGAATGTCTTGCTTGTGCTGATTGTTTTCTCGATGGGCGTAGCTTTAATATCAAATTCGAAATAAGGCCATTCTTCCTTTAATACGTCTTGTACAGGTCCTAATGTTTTAAAACACCCATCTTTAATAATACCAATATCATCTGCTAATTCTTCTAATCCTTGTAATTGATGAGTACATATTATAATTGATGCACCATCATTTTTAACCATCTCCCGAAGATGATCTGTTAGATTTTCAGATGTCACTGGATCAAGTCCTGAAGTGGGCTCATCCAGTATTAATAGTTCAGGTTTATGCAGCATAGCTCGGGCCAAAGCTGCCTTCTGTTTCATCCCTTTACTAAAAGTACCCAACTTAGATTTGGAACGATCCGTTAACTCAAAAACATTTAGTAATTCTTTAATCCTTTTCTTTCTATCATTTGCGCTTATGCCATAAAACTTTCCCCAAATGTTTAAGTTTTCAACAAGAGTAAGGCTTTCATATAAATTACCATCATTTTGAACACCAATCCTATTTCTCAGTGATGCACTATTCTTCTGGGTAAGGGGTTCATTAAACAACTTAATTGTTCCGTTCGTGGGAGATAACAGGCCGGTAAGTAAACGTACTGTAGTAGTTTTACCAGCACCATTAGGACCTAGGATTGCAAAAGTATGTCCCGTTTCTACACTAAAAGATAAGTCTTTAATAATTTCACGATCATTCATCTTTTTACTCAAGTTAATCACTTCTGCTATCATTAATGTTTGCACTCCTATCGATCTTCTCAAGTAAGCAATTATTTTAATATTATCTGTTCTTATATCTAAGCGGTCTTATATAGATGAATACTAGACAAATTACAAGTGTGAAAATACTAGTGATCATTGAATGGCCAACCGCATCAAACTCAATTCCATTTTTTAAAACATCCGTTGGTGAGAGAAGAGTAGTCGGGGACCAATTTTTAAATTGGTGAATATCCTTCAAAAAACTGGATATGAAAATAATTATTGTTACTAGCAATGCTGATATAAATGGTGAATTAAGCCATACTGAAATTGTGGCACTAACAATTATAAAGAGCAAAAACCCAAATATCTGAAGTGCAAATGCAGCAATAAGGTTTCCAAAATCCAAGTCATCAAAGAAGACCCAGGTTTCATATGAAGCAAAAATACTCCCAACTACCGAAGCAATAAAAGTAATTGCTACACTTACTATTACTTTAGGCCAAAACACTATCCAGGCATTTTCACCACGGCTTTTATAAAAGTGTTGTAAAGATTTATCTTTACCAAACGCACACATATCGGCAACCAGATAAGCACAGATTAACATAACCAGCTGGGAGGAATTTTTAAAATAAGACGTAATTAATTCATGCCAATGCGGATCTGGTAATATCAATTTAGCATCATTAGATCCGCTTAAATTACCAATTATATCGCCTGCATAGTATGTAAACAATGGAGAGGTTAGAGCTGAGAATATAAATACACCTATTAATACCAACATTCTTTTACTTCTTAGCCAATGTAGAAATTCAATCCTAAAAATTAAAATCACTCCTAAGATATTTTAAATGACCGTACCAAATTTGAAAAAGCATCATCCAAACTCATTTTTTTATTGCTGCATGATTGTATATATTGTGATATGTTAGCTGATATAGACAGCACAGACGAGAAATACTCTTTCGGGAACTTTATAACTCTTGGATTCTGTGACTCTGTAAATACATCTACTCCATTATCTCTAAAATAACTTAGAACATAATCTAATGAAGTGGAATCTTTAATTTCAACCTCTGCATACAAGCTGCCTTCACTTAAAAAATCTATTAACTTGCCGCTAAACAATAAATTTCCTTTATTAAGCACTAAGAGTGTATCAGCAATCTTCTCTATATCATTTAGTGAATGGCTCGAAATAACTATTGTAAAGCTTTGAGCAATATTAGAGATTAAAGAAAGTATATCTGCTTTTCCAAAGGGATCTAAAGCACTCGTTGGTTCATCTAAGAAAATTAATTTTGGTTCTAGTATAATTGCAGAAGCAATACCAAGTCGTTGTTTCATCCCTCTAGAAAATGATCCAACAAATCTGTTTTTAGCGTCTTGTAATCCAACTGAACTTAATATAGTGTCGATATTTTCACTATTCTTTCTAATATTTTTGCGTTTAAGCCTCAATGATTGCTCTAAAACTTCTTCAGCAGTTAGATATGGTTCAAATGAAGGCATATCAGGGCAGTAAGCAATGTCGTTATGATCACAAAAGACAGTCCCATTTGAAATTTTCACTTGTCCTAGAATAGTATTTATTAATGTTGTTTTCCCTGCACCATTGGGCCCTATTAAGCCTACTACTCCCGAATTTTCATTTATGGAGCAGGAAATATTATTTAATGCGGTAAAGTCGCCAAAAGAAACAGTCAGATTCTCAATTTTTATAATCTCATCTATTTTCATTTCCTAAACCTCCGCGCCCCCAAATAAAGTATATGATCCCCCCTAATGGAATTGATATGCAACAAATAATCGCCCAGACCCATTTAGGGAATAAATTAGTCTTGTTAATTTTAATTAAATCACTAAAACAAAAATAAAAGTAGATTATAACCAGTACTATGATAGGTATAATTATTTTTACTTCCATAATCAACTTCCTTTGACAAATAATATCCATTAACCTCGGCCAATGGGATGCGCTTCATAACTCTTAGCCCTTCGGGTAAACACTGTATCAAGAAAAATTGACACCCATAATGTATAAAACGGTTGTTTAAATATTTAAACAACATAATTTGCAACTACACTTAAGATATATAATTCTCTTTTAATGTCACATTAAATAAAGTATATTGGCTATACTTTAAACCTACCTGTAAGAAATCTTAATAGAAATGCAATTTCAACCTATTGAATCGTACGCTTTTGAATATAGCTAGTTGTGTTCTGAAATAACTTCCAAGGCATTTCGTATGATAGTTATGCAGCAGATGTGACGCCCAGATTGTTAAACAGCCCCTGGCCGGGGCTTTTTCAAGAATAAATAACTTAAAGTTACTCAAATGTTAATAGAGACCCATGCTTAAAAATCTTCACTTCAACAAAGTCGCAAATAGATGATACCTCAAAGGTGAGCTTGTCAATAATCAAATATCAAGAATTGGAATAAAGAATGTTTTTTGACAAGTCTTCCGGATCAATGTGATATGCTTTTAACCTTTGCTTTAAAAGCAATTTAAAATCTACGCTTGTGACAAAATGGTCTTGAATTGCATCAGCGATTGCACTGCATCTATTCTCACCGAAACTTTGCTGTACGCCGTTTTTAACAATCGGCTCTTCAGCTGTGTATAAATTATAAGCAATCTTTTTGTAAAGCAGGGAACCTGGCATTTCTTTATTTGGATGTTCAACAACTATATCGGTTAATATTTTTTCAACCTTATCAGAATCCTCACTGCTATAAAAAACAATAGCATCATTTCTTGGGTAACTAGATGTATTTGATAAAATCTTCCCTGAAAAACTTAATTTTTCTTTTACTAATTTTGTTATTGATTTACTCCAAACCGAAATGGCATAATTCGGATGATCAGCAGCTATATAGTGACGTTTAACAGACTGGCCGTGTTGCCCAGACTTAGTATGTACAAACATAAAGAAACCGGGAGTTAAGTTAGGACGAAAACAAGGCAAACATACAGTACCCTCAGAATTAAGTTTACTATTTATTCTAACCCCATCCACTTCAACTAAAAAGGCATCCTTTATTTTAACATCTTTCGCAGGAACTAACAATGTTGGATCTTTCACACTGTTAGAAATTATATCATCTAAGTTCGTACTATGATATCTTTCAATGTTATCCATCAATGATAAATTACCAGTATGCAATGTACAATATAACCATTGAACAAGTTGACTTTTGGGTTTCTTAAGTACTTCAGAATACTTTTCGCCATTAATTATAATAGTATCCAGATCAGGCTTAAGGGCGATTAAATTATATAATTCATTAATCGAATTTGTATTGGTTTTCATCTTATTCACCTCTATCTTTTAAATCAGATCACTTAGTATCAAAAAGATCTTGCATGTACTCCGGATACAGTATGGCCTGTCTGCCAACTCCTAATATTGCTTTATCCATAGCTGATAAACGAAATGAAAATTTCGCTCTGCTCATAATACGCTCTATTACAAACCAGCCTATATTAATTACTAGCCTTTTCTTATCTATTTTGTAGCTAACTGTGTCTTGATAAGCCTTAAAAGCACAATGCATAACTGATTCACAGTTATCTAAATAAGTTTTACCTCTTTCGACAAAATCTTTATCGATCTCTTTCGGCTCAGAAGAATCCTGTATACTTGAAGAAAATGTTCTTAATAATGCCTCAAAGAAAATACAACCTATGAGTCCTGCTAAATCTCTTAATATATCACCGTAATGAAATTCTTCAAAATCTATTATCCATACTTTCTCACCATCATATAGAAATTGATCTAACCGTATATCTCCGTGACACATCCCCATCATATTTTCTTTGTCATTGTAATGATTAAATAAAGCATTAAACAATTCATTATCATGTTGGAGAAGTGAAAAAAGCTCTAATTCTGCTCCTGTGCAGTTCGCATATTCTTCTATTTCTAAAGCTAAAACAGGTCTGTACCAGTTTTGTCTATGAATTTCACTTGCATTTTTTTCCTCAGGAAGCGAATGTATTTTCGCCAATATAACAGCTGCTCTTTTTACTAACTCATCTATGTTATCATCTGCTTCTGAAAGCAGACTTTGTAATGATTCAGCATTTTCAATCCACTCGTACTGAAGGGTAAATTCTTTTGGATCTGAATTTGTTATTCTTAATGAATTAAAATCAATCGCCCCTTCTAGCACTCTATCCCATTTTAGTAGGTTATTGTACCTTCTGAAAACATCCTCTTGTTGTCCAAGTAATTTTTTTTTGAAAAAGTACTTATTATTATGAATCTCTTTATATGATATATTACGTCCACTTCCTATTAATTCCATAGCTCACACCCTCATTTCTGATATATTAAGCATTCCAATGTTCGTAAGAAGTTTATTAGCGCATTCAAATATGTATAGTTCTTCAATTATTGTTAAAGGATAAGTCCTATTCAATGAGAAAATTAAAGATAATTCCCCGTCTTTGATATGACGGGTTGACCATAATGCTGATAATACTCCCGGAGCTGAACCACCTTTATATATTATGGCAGGTGTTTGCTTTAGTTCATCCCAAGGCACCCAGTCGTTTTTGATAATATTATTAACTAATATCACTATCATTTCTAAAGGGATAAAGTAATCAAGACCTTTTACCCAAGCTACATTTTTAAGAGCCCTATCCCTCCATGTGGATTCCGGTGAATGATCATAGCACCATGCATCTCCAAAGATTTCTTTTGTAGGGTTAATATTAGGATTGGAGAGTGTTATATGATTTTCAGAGGCTATATTTATTAAAGAGTCCCTAATTCTGTCTTTTCCGATGACTCTAATTAAAATATCCATTGCACTATTATCTGAGACAAGCAGCATTAATGATAATAATTCCTTTATGCTGTGATGTTCTCCTACATTTTTTTCTGATAATCCTGCAGTAAGGACACTTAAGTCCTCGGAGAATATTTCTATTTTTGAATCTAAATCTATTACTTTTTCATTTACAGCTTCATAAACTGCATTTGTTATAGCAATCTTCACCAGAGAAGAAATTGCAAAGTTTTTCTGCTCTCCATTTACAAAGGACTCCTTCTCCCCGTTACGGGAAAATATTATTTTAAATGAAGCATCTAATTTCAGGAAAGCATCCTTAAGAGATTTAACATCTGAAATATCTGGTGTATGAGGAATAATCAACATTTTATCCAGAAATCCTTCAGTATCAGTTTCCAGCTTTATTTCACCGCATATCTGTTGATCAGATATTTTTATTACATCATTCTTGCCATCATAAGTGTATCGAACTGAACCTAATTTCAGGCCTGTAATAATCTCCGACAAAGCTCTTATTTCGGTTTCTTTTTTTATTGGTGATACCAGTTTCGCTGCTTCCTGATACACACTTTCCTCTTTATTATTTAACAAATATAGAATTTTCTTATAAATACTATAATCATTCATATGATCACCGCCCCATTTACTAAAATGTATGTAGTATCAACCTATAATCCTATAATAACAATAGGCTTGATTAACACTCTCTATAATATTATCTAAAAAATTAAAAACTAACGGACCAACTCCATGATACAGAAGCAGAGTATGAGACTGAGAGAGACAACGAGAGTGAAGTACCGACATTACCCAGTTGGTTTTCCTCGTTAGCACTTTTTTGGACTTCTACTGGAGAAGTATAAGCAGTATAGCCAGAAATTAAATTTTTCATAATGATTATCACCTCATAAATTATTTGAAAAAAAGATCAGTTTAAGATAAAATTGGTGGAAAAGTTTCACAACATTCAAAAACAAAAAATAACATTTTAGTAATAATGAGGCAGCGACATTTTTACTATAATAAATTTTATGGAAAAAAACAAGCAAATTTCCATAAAATTATATTAAAGTTTAAAGAGGAATCCTACGGTTCTTGAGAGTGATAATACTGAAAAGGTACCAGGAAACAGAAAAAACCTTATAAGGACACGCTTAGATCCTCTAAAACAAAAAAGACCGACTCTATTAGATCCGGTCTTCGAAATGATATTGGTTTTGAAAAAAAAGCTTCGTTCATCTTTTTCCCATTCTTACACAACTTTTGGCACCATCTTTTTAGCAGAGAGAACGAGAAAGTGTCAGAGAGACAAAGAGTTGTAAGATAGAGTTACAAATAAACTGCAGCAAACATAAATTCTTTTTAACATATTTTATATTATGAACTAAATTTCCATTTCTTTGGTCTACTATATACACAAAAATAAACATTTCCCAAAACCAGCCCCAACAACTCGCATTCCATCGTCCTAGTTAAAATACCTCCACTTTTAAAATTTTTCTGTTTAAAATCGTTTTCGTCTTCTTTTCCATCTGTTTTTTCACCTTTTGTCAGTTGAGATATAGTTTTTCGAATAAGATGCGAAAGGAGAAGAAAGAAGAGAAGAGACATAGGGCTGCACATGAAAAAGACCCAGAAATCGGAATTGTTTATCGTACCGAAATCCAGGTCTGATTACGAATTGTTTATTTTAGTTAGACGATTTCAATACAAGTCTCGCCACTGCTTCAACATGCGCCGTCTGCGGAAACATATCGACAGGCTGAATATAGTCCACGCGATAGTCCTTCGACAGCGCCTGCAAATCCTTCGCGAGCGTGGATGGATTGCAGGAAACGTAGACAAAGCGTTTCGGTTTGACTTTTTTGATCGTATCCAGAAACGTGTTGTCACAGCCGGTTCTTGGCGGGTCTACGATGACGACGTCCGGGCGGAAGCCTTCTTTCGTCCATTTCGGGAGCCAGTGCTCGGCTGTTCCTGTTACATATGTGGCATTTGTCATGCCGTGTTTTTTGGCGTTTTTCTTGGCATCATCAATTGATTCCTTGATGACGTCCATGCCGCGGACTTCCTTCGCTCCGTCCGCCACCCACATGCCGATGGTGCCGACGCCGCAATACGCGTCAACGACCTTTTCTTTTCCGGTCAGCTGCGCCGCTTTTTTTACTTCATCATACAGCTTGACGGTTTGTTCCGGGTTGAGCTGGAAGAAGGCGCGGGCGCTCAGTTCAAATGAAACGTCGCCAAGCACTTCTTGAATCACTGTTTTTCCGGCGAGCGGTTTTGTTTTCTCACCGAAAATCACTGAGGTTTTCGCTCCGTTTACATTCTGGATAATGGATTTGACCTCTGGCAGGCGCTTTTGGATCGCTTTGACGATTTCTTCCTTGTGCGGAAGCGTTTCTTTTGCCGTTACAAGCACGACCTGCACTTCGCCTGTTTCAAAGCCGACTCTTGTCACAATGGTGCGAACGTCGCCTTTTCGTTTCCGTTCATTATAAACAGACACATTGAAGTCCTCTAAAATGCGGCGGACGATGCCTGTTGTTTTGTTGGTTGCCGGATGCTGAACGACACAGTCTTTAATCGGCACAATGTCATGAGAATCAAGGCCGTATAAGCCGGCGATGATGCTGCCGCTTTGCGAGCGCCCGATCTGGAATTGGCTTTTGTTGCGGTAATTCCACGGGTTGTCCATGCCGATCGTTTCTTTGATTTCCATGTTTTCTATTTTAAACTTCGTATGGCGTTCCAGCGACTGAATGACGATGTCGCGTTTTTCCCGAAGCTGCTGGCTGTATGCAAGGTGCTGAAGCTGACAGCCGCCGCACTGTTCGTATACAGGACAAGGCGGTGTCACGCGGTGCTCTGACGCCTTGCGGATCTTCTTAATGCGGCCCTCCGAAAACTTCGGCTGAACCTTTGTCGCCTGCACGACAACCTCTTCGCCAGGAAGCGCGCCGGGCACAAAGACGACTTTTTTCTTAAAATAGCCGACACCTTCTCCGTTAATGCCGAGACGCTTAATCGTCAGAGGAAATGTTTGTCCGACTTTCAGTTCGACGGGCGCCTGTTTTTTTTGTTGGTTCACGTTGTTCTCTCCGTTTCTATATGAAGCTTTCTGCAGATAGCAGAAAGTGAAATGTTTTTTTCACATCTTTCTAGTATAACACGTTTGCAGGATTTCCTTCATTGTCAGACGAATTATTCTATACTCCTCCACAAATACAAAGACGCATAGCTTAAATAAGGCTCCCACTCTTTGCTCATCGCAAGCATGACATCCTTTGCCGGCTTATCGTCCAGCTGAAAATGGCGTTTGATCGCATTCTGGAGTCCGATATCGGCAAGCGGAAATAAATTAGGGCGTCCAAGGCCGAACATGAGGACGTTTTGTACGGTCCACGGGCCGATGCCTCTGATTTTGATCAGTTTCTTCATAATGTCCTCATCCGTCATATTCGGAAGCTCTGACAAGTCGAGTGTGCCTTCTGCGATCATCCTTGACGTATCAATGGTGTATTCCGCTTTTCTCATGCTGAATTGCAGATCGCGCAGATCCTGATAATCGAGTTCCGCAATCGTTTCCGGCTTTGGATAGCACCACACGCCGTCCTTCTGTTCGCCAAACGCATGGACAAACCGTTCTGTTAGCGTGTAAGCGAAGGAAAGATTGAGCTGCTGGTGGATGATGCATTTCATGATGCAATTGTACACGCTGTAGTCCAGTACAAGTGGCGTGCCTGCATGTGCTTCAAAGATGGCGGACAGACTCGTTTTCGAAAAATGATCGAGAACGTGCTGCAGATCATTTTCCCATTGAAAAATCCGCTTGATTTCCTTCATCATCTCATCCTGATCCGTTTTTCCTCTGACGAGAAACTCAGGCTCATCCGCATGGCCTAACGCCTGTACCTTCACAATGCACACGTCTCCCGCTTGGTTTCTGATCGGCACGCGTATTTCCCGCGTTTCTTTATCTGCCGCATTGAGAGAGTCTAAAGACAGTCTGTCCAACACGCGGTCAAAATGGTACGGAGGCGTGACAGATACTTTTTCCTTCCACATGCAATCCACCCTTTTTCCGTTTTTTGTCCAGTATAACACGCCGCTGGAAATAGGCAGAACACCGTATACTTTTCTCCTAAAGGCCGCATGATATAATGGCAGGTGGAGGGTTGTTTATGATCAACATTACGGCAATTACAACAGAGCATCAGCTGCTGAAAAATATACCGATCGAACGAGTGGAACAGCCTGATATTGCGTGGTACTGGGTTGATTTATATGGCCCGGAGGATACGGAAACGGCATTATTGAGAGATTTTTTTCATTTTCATCCGCTTGCCATTGAGGATTGCTTCCAGCATATGCAGCGGCCGAAGCTTGACCATTATGACGGTTATCGCTTTTACGTGATTCATGCGCTGAATAAGGAAACGCTTGAGACGGAGGAAGTTGATATTTTTCAAGGCGAACGATTTGTCGTCACCTTTCATTTACACGAAACACCCGGAATCGCAAAAGTCCGGGAGCGTTTGTATGCTTCACCGGACATATTGAAAAAAGGGCCTGGGCATATCTCTTACATGATTATGGATCAGCTTGTTGATGAATATTTTCCTCTCGTGTACAAAATTGAAGACCGGCTGAACGAAATTGAAGAGAGCCGGCCCCACAAAACGTACGGAACATTGATGAATGAGGTGTTTGATCTCAGGACAGACCTTTTGCATCTAAGACGAACCATTATTCCGATGCGTGATTTGCTCTATCGGATTTTAAGCCTTGACCATGTGAAAGAGCAGCGGGAAACGAAAGCCTACTTCAGCGACATATACGATCATTTGTTAAAATTGTCTGAGATTGTCGAATCCAATCGTGACATGACGTCCGACTTGCGCGACAGCTACGTGACATTGAATTCAAACCGGATGAACGCGATTATGATGACACTGACGATCGTATCGACCATTTTTATCCCGCTCACCTTTATTGCCGGCGTATACGGCATGAACTTTGACAACATGCCGGAGCTGCATTGGAAATACGGATATTTTGCTGTACTTGGCCTGATGGCCGCGCTTGTGATCGGGATGTTGATATGGTTTTTACATAAAGGATGGTTCAAAATTTTTAAATGAGAACAGCGTGAAGCTGTTCTTTTTATGTTGGCAAGCAGATTTCCATGCATATGATGTTCATTTTGTTTATAATGGAAAAAATGTTCTGGGAGTGATCAGATTGAAAATTGCTGTGATCGGACTCGGCAATATGGGACAGCCCATTGCCCGAAACGTGCTTCAGGCAGGCTATGAATTGACTGTTTATAATCGAACAAAACAAAAGACGGAAGAATTTGTAACAGAAGGCGCACAAGCAGCTGATACGCCGCGACAGGCGGCAGAGTCCGCTGATATTGTCATAACGATGCTTTCAGATGACGATTCTGTCCGCGCCGTGACATTCGGAGAAAACGGGCTGATTGAAGGATTAGCCAAGAACGGCATTCACATCTCGATGAGCACCATCAGTGTTGAGTTCTCAGAAAAGCTCGCAGCGGCTCATGCGGAGAAAGAACAATCCTTCCTCGCCGCTCCTGTGCTCGGAAGACCGGATGCCGCCGCCAAAGCCGCACTCCGCATCATAACAGCCGGACCGGCGGAAGCGAAGCAAACCGCTAAGCCACTGCTCGACAGCCTGAGCCAGCAGGTATTTGACGTCGACGAAGAAAGCAAGACAGCAAACGCGGCCAAAATCAGCATCAATTTCTTGCTCGTGTCCATGCTGGAGGCATTATCTGAATCATTCTTAATGATGGAAAAATACGGCTTAGAACAAAAACAATTTTTAGAAATCGCCAGCGCGCTTTTTGGCTCTCCTGTCTATCAAAATTACGGAACCATCATGGCCGAGCAGAAATTTGAGCCGGCCGGTTTCAAAATGTCTTTAGGGCTGAAGGATACCAATCTGGCACTCGCCGCCGCAGAACAGGTCTCTGCAAACCTCCCTCTTGCCAAGCTGGCCAAGAGCCATTTTGAAAGCGGAATTGAAAAAGGCTTCGGAGACTTGGATTGGGCCGCACTTATCAAATGTATAAAATAATAAGAGAGCCTCTCCGTTTAAGGAGAGGCTCTTCTCGTTACAAAGACGGCAGCTTCATTTCTTTCTCAAACATTAAATCATCAAGGCTTTTAAATGTGTAGCCTTGTTTTTTCAGGTCTGTGATTGCATCATCCAGTGCTTCGGCATTGTCCCTTGATACGGTGTGAAGCAGGTAAATGGCTCCTGGATGCGCCTGTTTGATCATATGATCATAGGCATATTTCTTCCCCTTTTGGTTGTTGATTTTCCAATCAACAAAAGCGACCGACCAGAAAACGGTTTGATAGCCTAAGCGTTTCGTTTCTTTCAGCACGTATTCACTGAACACGCCGCGGGGCGGGCGCAGATACAGGTTGTCCTGCTTTCCCGTAATTTTATAGACCTCTTCGTTGACTGAATCAAGTTCGTCCTGAATTTGATCAGCTGTTTTTGTGGTTAAATCCGGATGGTGAAAGGAATGGTTGCCGATAATATGGCCTTCATCTGACATTCGTTTAACCAGCTCAGGCTGATCCTTTACGAAATGCCCTGTGACAAAAAATGTGCCTGTTACGCGATGTTTTTTTAAGACATCAAGCACTTTTGGCGTATAGCCATTTTCGTAGCCATTATCAAACGTCAAGTAAATCGTTTTTTCCTTTGTATTGCCTAAATAAAACGCGTCGTATTTTTCAATTAAACTGTTCAGCTGCTTCCCGGCATCAGGCGGATGATGGTTGACACTTCGTTTAAAGCCCCAATTGATCGGCTCATTCGGCACCGCTTCCGCCTGTGCTGCGCCCCCAGCAAGCAAGACGGCGGCACAGCATATTGAACACATCCATTTCATGGCCAGCGCTCCTTCTGCATTTTTTCTTATTTTACAGAAAGGCGCTTCGTTTTATACTGACGCTTTATGCCAAACAAAAAACCGCGGCGTGCGCGCGGTTTTATTCCCAGTCTTTTTTAAAGCGTTCGTATTTGGCTTCCAGATCATCAAGCATGCTAATGAGCCTGTCTATATCTTCAACGTCGGTTGCTTCAGGGTCTAATGAATCGATGACGTTCATAAACATGTCAAGTCTGTTCTTTAAATAATCAATCTGCTGATCCTTATTGTTTACGGCGTTCCCCATTCTGTTCCTCCATTCATTTTTTATTATGGTAGCTCATTTTTTGCCGTTTTTCAATCGCTGCGCTACTTGCGATCTTGACAAATCAGGTCTAAAATTAACTGTTGGCAGCGTTAGTATGCCCCATTTATAAAGGAGTTAGATAGTCATGACACAAAACACGAAGCTGCGTCCGATCACACCTGAGTTTGACCCTTGGGAAGCCTATATGGATGTTGACCAATACGGAGACATGCAGCTGACAAACGTTGAATTCACAACGACGACACTGTGCAATATGAGATGCGAGCATTGTGCTGTAGGCTATACATTGCAGCCTAAAGACCCCAATGCCCTGCCAATAGATCTTCTGTTAAAACGACTAGAGGAAATCCCGCGCCTGAGATCCATCAGTATTACAGGCGGAGAGCCGATGCTTTCGTTAAAATCAGTAAAAGAATATGTCGTTCCGTTATTGAAATACGCCCACGAACGGGGCGTGCGGACGCAGATCAATTCCAACCTGACGCTTAATATTGATCGATACGAATGGATTATTCCGTATCTTGATGTGCTGCATATTTCTCATAACTGGGGTACAGTTGAGGATTTTGCCGAGATCGGTTTTGCCATGATGGACAGAAAACCGACCTTCGAACAGCGCGCGCGCTATTTTGAAAAAATGATCGAAAACAGCCGCACGTTAGTCGATGCCGGGGTGATGGTATCTGCGGAAACAATGCTAAATAAACGCACACTTCCGCATATCGAGCATATTCACCGACAAATCACAGAAGATATGAAATGTCAGCGACACGAAGTCCATCCGATGTATCCAAGCGATTTCGCAAGCGCTCTTGAATCTCTGAGTCTGAAAGAGATGAGACAGGCCATTCACCGCTTGCTGGATATCCGTGATGAAAATACGTGGATGCTGTTCGGGACACTGCCGTTTTATGCCTGCAGTCAGAACGAAGATGATCAAAAGCTGCTTCGCCGGCTTCGCACGGCGAAAAACGTCACGGTGAGAAATGACCCTGACGGCCGTTCCCGCCTGAATGTGAACATTTTCGACGGAAACATTATCGTGACCGATTTCGGCGATACACCGCCGCTTGGCAATATTCAGACGGACAGCCTCCCTTCCGCCTATGAAAAATGGAGAGAGACCAAGCTTGCGAAAGAGCTGAATTGCCACTGTCCGAATGTCCGATGCCTCGGGCCGAATGTTCTCGTCAAAAACAGTTATTATCAAGATACAGATTTCTCAAAACGTCAAGCCAGGAGTTAGATGCGGATGGAAGAAACACTCACGGAAATTTTTCAGAATAAAATCGTCGATATTCTCCTCGTTGCTGTTATCCTTTGGATCGGCGTCTTTATCATCAACCGGCTGGTACAGCTATTCTTTAAACGGACGGACTTTATTGAAGAAAGAAAAGAAAAAACGATTGAAAGCCTTGTCCGTTCTATCACCCAGTATACGGCGACGATTGGTTTTATCTTTTACGTCATTTCTTTATTTGTGCATGATTTCGGCAAAATATTAGCCGGGGCTGGCGTAGCCGGTATCGTCATCGGTTTTGGCGCCCAATCGCTGATCAAGGACGTGCTGGCGGGTGTGTTCTTAATTTATGAACGACAGCTGCACAAAGGCGATTATGTTACCGTCAACAATTTGTTTAACGGGACTGTGGAGGAAATAGGCCTTCGCTCGCTGCAAATCCGGGAATGGAGCGGGAAGCTGCTCACCATCAGCAACGGCGAGGTCAGACAGATAGAGAACTATAATATCGATTTTATGAGGATTACCGAATCCTTTCTCATCAGCTTTAAAGAAGATCCGGACCGCGTGTACAACGTATTGGAAAAAGCATGTGACATGCTGAATGAAGAGCTTCAGGATTCATTGAAGCGGGATGAATTCGGCAATCCAACAGAACCGTTTCAAATCCACGGGATCACCGCATTGAATAAAATCAATCGCGGCGTCGAATTTACGGTAAAAGGCATGGTGAAAGATGATGATTATTTCAGCGCCAGCCTCGCAGTAAGACGGGTTCTCGTTCGCCAGCTGTACCAAAACAATGTGCAAATGCTTGAGGAAGCGGTCAGAATTGAGAGAACGCAATAAATAAAAAAACTGATTCCGAGTTGGAATCAGTTTTTTGTTTATCTTGGCTGCGAGGAAAGCTGAAAGCTAAACGTGAGGTGGTCTTGAACCGGAATCCAAGCGCCGATGCCCTGTGAGGTGACATTTTTGACGACAAGTTTTCGTTTATTCCCTTTCAGCACTAAGTATACTTCTCCGTAAGTCACTTTTCCTTTTTCATTCACAGCCGGTGCATATGCATTTAGATAACCGAGTTTTTTAGGAGCGACTTTATAAATTTGATCCCGCTTTGTACCCGCACCGACAACCGTATCAAATGCAAGCGGAAGGTTCGTTTTCTTCATCGCTTTCAGCATCATCATGCTTTTGACATCTTCAGCATTTGGAACCTTAGCTGTCAAGCCGCCCTTCACTTTGTATTGCTGTTCCTGGGCATAATGCATCTCAGCCGTTTCTTTTCCGCCGCGGTTATCTGCACGGTTTGTGTTGATTTTTTTATATTCCCAGTTTGCGACTGTTTCATTTGATTCATAGCCGAGCGCCCATTTCCCGAGAAATATTGTCGCCCGGTAGCCGACTGCAAGCGGTGTACCGGATATGTTGGACTCATTCAGCATTTTGATAAGGTGCGGGTTTTCAATCTTCACCTCAGAATGATCGAGCAATTCCTTTGCCAGCTTGCTCGGCTGAAGCATCGGCTGATCCTGTGAAGCATTCGGATATGTGTTTTCCTTTGAAATGCTTGCGACAGAATTAGGAACCTTAAACTGCTTTTTCGCGTGGATGGGCTGAACGCCGAAAAAACTAAAGAATAACAACACAATAAGTGTGGAATGAAATAGCTTTTTCATCATATCACTCTTTCTATGGCATTTTCCCTTAGTCTTTTCATCCCTGTTTGTTGTTATCCATCATTTTTTCAGGTTATAGAAGGAAAAAGCCGATTGCCATAATGACATAGGCGGCAAGCAGTGTCGCCCCTTCAAACCAGTTGGAATCCCCGTCATTCGAAATCGCGATCATCAAGAGAACCGATGATACCATCGCAACAAGCTCCGGCAGTGTAAAGACTAGCGGCATGCTTACCGGGAAAAAGATGGAACAGATCACAAGAACCGGTGCGACAAACATAGCAATCTGCAGCGTCGAGCCGACTGCGATTTCAACTGCAATATCCATTTTATTTTTATAGGCCATAATGATGGCTGACGCGTGCTCCGCGGCATTACCGACAATCGCCACGATGATGACCCCGATAAACAGCTCGCTCCAGCCGAATTGTTCGGCCACCGAGTGGAATGTGTGCACCAGGTTTTCGGATATATATGCCACGGCAATCGTTGCTGCAAACAAGACAATCGTAGCCACCTTGCCTGACCATTCCGGTTCCTCTTCTTCCACATGCTGGGCGGCATTGTTCGGCTGATAAACACCGCGGTGCGTAACGAGTTTAAAGTACAGAGCAGCCACATATAACAGAATCAAAATGATGCTGATGCCGATGCTTAAATTAAGCTTGCTCACATCGCCCATACCAACGGAGAATACCTCCGGAATCACGAAAGCGACAATGATGGCAAAAATCAAAAGACCGGAATTATGGCGGGCATCATGGATATTAAATTCCTGCCGCTTATATTTTAAACCGCCGACAAAAAACGATAAGCCCGCTACCAGCAACAGGTTCCCCAGCACTGAACCGGTTAAAGAGGCAAGCACGATCCCTGTCAGGCCTTCCTTTAGTGCAAATAAAGAGATGATTAACTCAACCGCATTCCCGAAGGTGGCGTTCAGCAAACCGCCGATCCGCGGTCCTGCGATAATGGACAGCGATTCTGTCGCCCTCCCCATATAGCTTGCAAGTGCGATAATTGTTATGCAATACACTGCAAAGAGAATGGCAGAAGGCCAATGCATGAAACTGCCGATCACAGAAAGCGGAATCCCCGCCGCCACTAAAATAAAAAAGATACGATTCATGGTGAGTTGGCTCCTTTTATATGACTTGTTTTATTTTTATTCTTCACAAAAATCATCATGATTACACGAGTTCAATTGTTTACTTGTGATATAAGCTTTTTTTCATGTTGCCTGCTTTTGGAAATCATTGTACGATCAACATAGATTCCACATAAGGAGAAAACACGATGTCACGATTTCATTTCTTTATCCTTGTTTTGCTCGTTTCCATTTCCGGGTTTTCACAAGGCATGCTGCTGCCTGTCATCTCGATTATTTTTGAAACAAATGGGGAATCGGCCGCCATCAATGGCCTGCACGCAACCGGATTGTATATCGGCGTGCTTTTGGCTTCGCCGTTTATGGAAGCGCCGCTCAGAAAGCTCGGATTCAAGCCGCTGATCGTCATTGGCGGAAGCATTGTCATTTTAAGCTTGTTCGGATTTATTTGGCTTCATTCGGTTTGGATCTGGTTCCTGCTTCGCCTGTTTATCGGGATCGGCGATCACATGCTTCACTTTTCTACGCAAACGTGGGTGACCTCCATGTCATCGAAACAAAATCGCGGAAGAAATCTGTCTATTTACGGGCTGTCTTTCGGCCTTGGCTTTGCCGCGGGCCCGTTCATGGTTCCGCTTGTCAAGCTGAGCTCGTCGCTGCCTTTTATCGTGTCCGGCTGCTTCAGTCTGTTTGCGTGGCTTTTTGTTTTCTTTCTACAAAATGCATACCCGGAAACCAGTCCTCACGAAACCAAATCAGACAATAGTTTCAGGCGGTTTTATCAAGCCATGCTGTTTGGATGGGTTGCCTTTATGCCTACATTTGGCTACGGCTTTCTGGAGACGGCGCTAAACGGAAGCTTTCCGGTGTATGCGCTCCGTTTGGGGGTATCTGTAGACGCAGTGGCACTGATCCTTCCCGCATTTGCGATTGGGAGCATAATCTTTCAGTTTCCGCTCGGTATCCTCAGCGATAAATACGGGCGACGGAATGTGCTGCTTGTGATTTTGCTGACAGGGGCACTCTGCTTTTTCATCGCCGGCGTGTTTCCTTTGCCTTATATAATCGGCTGCTGCTTTTTTATTGCAGGAATGGCAGTAGGATCCACCTTTACCCTTGGCATCAGCTATATGACAGATCTGCTTCCGCCCCACCTGCTGCCGGCGGGGAACCTGCTTTGCGGCATTACATTCAGTCTCGGCAGCATCCTCGGTCCGATTGCCGGCGGCTGGTATATGCAGACATTTGAAAGCGCAAACTTGTTTTATTTCATTACCCTTACGCTTAGCGCTGTGTGGCTTGCCCTTGTGCTGGGCAAACCGAAAAGCTGGTCACCGGCTGAAACCTATTCTTCATCTTCTTAATCGAAAAGCCTCCTGACATGATGTCAGGAGGCTTTTATGCTAATGATAGCCGTTTTGTCCGTTGGCGCTTCCGCTTGTTTTATTGCTCGATTTGCTTTTCGAATTTTGTTTGTTATGGCTTCCGCCTTTTTTTGTATGCTTGGTCATCACGATAGCCCCCCGACTTCTTTTTTGAACCGAAGTTCATTTATAGGGTGCGCTAATGATAGGGATTTTCATCAGGAAGCTTTTTACGTTTATGTAAAAGAGCGTTGATTTCTCCCCCCAAAATAATTAAAATGCCGCTCAAGTAAAACCAAATCATCAAGACGATGATTCCCCCTATGCTTCCATATGTGGCGCTATAGTTGGCAAACGTGCTGACGTAAAACGAAAACAGAGTGCTGACAACGATCCAGCCGATGGTCGCAAACACCGCACCCGGCATGACAAACCGAAGGGACAGTTTTTTGTTCGGCGCAATCACATACAGGGCGGAAAAAACGATCAGCAGCACAAGCGGGCTGACCCCCCAGCGAATTGCGGCCCATATAGATAAAAACAGATCCGATGCACCGACAAAATCTGAAGCGAGCCTTCCAATCTCCCGGCCGAATACCGGCAGCAGCAGGGCCACTAAAATCGTAAATACCATGGCGATCGTCAGAAAAATTGAGGTTAGACGAACAATGATAAAAGAGCGGTTTTCCTCCACTTCATACGCGTGGTTTAATGATCGGACGATGGCGTTCATTCCATTAGACGCAGACCATAAAGCCGCGATAATCCCGAATGACAGCAAGCCGCCATTTCGATTATTTAAGGTTTGTTGGGTAATGGATTCAACGAGGGACATCGCACTGTCGGGAGCATATTGTTTTACAACTCCCAGGACATCATTGGTAGAAATAGGCAGATACGCAGTGAGGGTTAGCATAAAAATCAAAAACGGAAACAACGACAATAGAAAGAAATACGCCAGCTCCGCTGATTTGCTCTGCCCTTCATGAAGGGTGTATCTGCTGAAAAGCTCTTTCAAAAAATTCATGTCGTCTCACCTCGCATGTTTGATCACTTTTTTGAAAAATGCTCTTTCGTTTCTTGTACAAGCTCCATCACTTGCGGTGTTGTTTTCTTCAGCTCTTTCACCTGCTGATTCACAAAGCCGACTTCATTTGACAGCGTCTGGGCCAGCTTCTTGGCCTCATCCACTTTTGTGATGACGGTGTTTTTCAACAGCTCCGGATTGCTTTTGTACAGTGAAAGTTTATGCTTGCATGTCAGCCATCTCATGCCGCATGCCTGTCTTGTCGGCTTATGGAGCAGCGATAACGCCGCACCTGCCGCAGCTCCGAGAAATATACCTTTCAGCATTAAACGTTCGTTGTTCATGCAAATTCTCCTTTCACTCACAATTGTTTTTCTTTTTGAATGGATGCAAGCAGATGCTCACAGCCCGATTTGATTAATTGGCAGACCTCTTCAAAGTTCCCTGTGTAGTAAGGATCGGGAACGTCAGCCAAATCTGAATCTTCAACATAGTCCAGCAGCCTTTTGATATGCGATGTGTTCTTAAAGCCCGCCATGCTTCTGAGGCTCCCGATATTTTCTGCATCCATCGCAATGATGTAATCAAAATCGGCCAGATCCTGTTCGCTGACTTGACGCGCCAGCATGCCCTCAAAGCTGATTCCTTCTCTGCGCAATATCTCCTGCGTTCCTTCATGCGGCGGATTGCCGATGTGCCAGCCGCCGATGCCGGCTGAGTCCGTCTTGATTTTCCCCTCTAATCCTTTTTTGGCTGCCAAGTCCCGAAAAATCGCTTCCGCCATCGGAGACCGGCAAATGTTTCCTAAACAAACAAATAACACACTTATCATCTTGTGCAACCTCCCTATTCTTTGCCCATATTTCTCTAAAAAGAAACCTTCATCAATATCTTAGTAGGATGTTCATTTCCTTTTCAACTGATGTCTCCACTTTTTTGAAATCAACAGCAAGCTCTTAGAATAGGGTTTTTTTCTGATCGAATTCTGTTAGAATAAAACATACCGAATATCGCGCAAAGAAAGGATGGAACCATTTGTCCAGCCCAAATACAGAAACGTTAACTCAAATGATTGAAGAGATTTCCCAAAAACTGAACATGCTGAACGTCGGCGTGATTAAAGCGGAGGATTTCAGTGATGAAAAGATCGAAGACCTCACGTACCTTCACAGCATGGTGATGAAAAAACAATCATTCAGCCCTAGTGAAATGCAGGCGATTGCTCAAGAACTAGCCTCACTTCGTAAATAAATGAGACTGGCCGGAAACTCGGCGAGTCTTTTTTATCATTGCCACAAAACCAGTTTTCCTTAAAACAGGCGTCATGAACTTTATTTTTACAACCGGAAGAAACAGGCGGCCAAACATGATACTGTGGCAGAACGTTCTCGCTTTCTGCTATTTGACCGGTAAAGAAATGCGTGTTGATGACAATGTTCGAATAAGATTTGAAGGAGTACAAGCATGAAAACGACAGCTATCAAAACAGCATCCGGAATGTATATCAACTACTTCTTTCTGGGGATGGTCAACATCATTCTGGCATCCAATATGTCCTCTTTAACGAAACAGTGGAATACCGACCCGACCGGCATCAGTTATGTCATTGCTGCTATCGGCTTCGGCAAGCTGCTGACATACGGAATTTCCGGCGTTTTATCAGATAAAATTGGCAGAAAGCCGCTTGTTATCGCTTCTGCGGGAATTATGGCCGTCTTTTTAGTCGGTATTCCTTTGTCACCGAGCTATGAACTGGCGTTTGTGTTCGCCTTATTAGCCGGAGTCGCAAATTCAGCGATGGACGCTGGAACATATCCGGCCCTAACCGAGCTCTTCCCGGCTGCTTCCGGCTCGGCGAATGTCCTGGTCAAAGCCTTTATGTCTGTTGGGGCCGCTCTTTTGCCGCTTTTGATCACATTTTTGTCAGACCACAGCCTGTTTTACGGATTTGCTTTTTATCTGCCGGCAGCGGTCTATGCGCTGAATATCGTTTATCTATCAACGCTTTCGTTTCCTAAGAAACAGAAACCAACTAACAGCGGCCAACAGGAATCTCCCGCTTTCTTGTCTGAACCCGTTTTTCAGAAAGAAGGCACCGCACTGATCATTATCGGTTTTACATCAACGGCTTTATTTACTGTTTCTCAAATCTGGCTTCCGAGCTATGCGCAAAAGGCTGCCGGTTTAGCTGAATCAGCATCCGTGCAATTGCTGAGTTATTACAGCATAGGATCTCTGACATCTGTATTATTGCTAGCCATTTTGCTGAACAGATGGATAAAGCCCGTCATGATTACGCTCTTATATCCTGTTATTACTTTATGTACACTCGCAGTCATGCTGACGGTTCATGTCCCGGTTGTGCTAGACATCACCGCCTTTTTCTTAGGCTTTTCTACCGCGGGTGTGTTTCAAATTACCATTACATTAATGACAGAGCTTTTCTGGAAGCGAAAAGGAACCGTTACCGGAATTGTAGCCACCGCTTCAAGCATCGCGTCGATTCTGCTGCCGATTGCCACGGGGCTCATCGCAAAATCGGGAGGCATCGCCCATATCTTTATGTTCGACTTCGGCATAGCAGTCATCGGAACAGCTGCAGCCGCCTTCTTATATTACAGATACAAGAAACTGACAGGTGCTCAAGCCTAAGCAACAAAAAACGGACGCCCGGGAGCGTCCGTTTTTTTATTTCTCAAGCAATGCTAACGATTCACGATTAAACGCCGGAATATCATCCGGTGTGCGGCTTGTGACCAATTGATCTTGGCAAACGACCACTTCCTGATCCACAACGTCAGCACCCGCGTTTTCCATGTCAACACGAATGGACGTATAGCCTGTCGCTTTTCGGCCATCGAGCGCTTTCGCATTGATTAAAAGCTGCGGGCCGTGGCAAATCGCAAATACCGGTTTTTTGTCAGTCATAAACGCTTTTGCAAATTGGACGAAACGGTCATCCGCGCGAAGCTGGTCTGGCGAAAATCCTCCGGGAATCAAAAGCGCATCAAAGTCTGAAGGGTTTACGTCGTCAATGGACGCGTCAACCGTCACTTCCGCGTTCCCCTGCTTGCCTTTTACTGTTTTTCCTTTTTCATTTTCAATGACAGTCAGTTCATGTCCCGCTTCTTTAAAGGCTTTCGCAGGTTCAGTGTACTCGCTGTCCTCAAAATAATCTGTCAAAACAACTGCAATTTTTTTCCCCATGAATCATTACCTCCCGCTTTATTATGCCTACATAAAACACTCTACCCCAGCCACACTAAAATAAACATTCCGCGAATCTGACAAACGATAAGCATAAATACCCAGCATTTGTCGTTTGATGCTGCTACATAATACTCATTTTTCTCCCTTTTACAATAATCATAAAGAAACACCTACAAATAGTTACAAAATATTCTTACAATAGGAGCTGTAACACAAATTTCGTTGAAAGGTGGAGAACCGGTGAGAATACAGAAAAGACGAACACACGTCGGTAACATTCTCCGTATTCTTTTGCCCCCAATTATGATACTTAGCCTAATCCTCCCAACACCACCCATTCATGCAGAAGAAAGCGCGGCTCCTCAGGTACAACTGAGTATTTTGGCCACGACTGATATTCATGCCAACATGATGGATTACGATTACTACAGCGACAAAGAAACGACGGATTTCGGGCTGGCAAGAACGGCACAGCTGATCCAAAAGCACCGCGAGCAAAACCCAAACACCCTGCTCGTCGATAACGGCGACTTGATTCAAGGGAATCCGCTGGGCGAATACGCGGTGAAATATGAAAAAGACGACATTATCTCCAGCGCGAAAACCCATCCGATCATCAGTGTCATGAATGCGCTGAAATACGACGCCGGCACATTGGGGAATCATGAATTCAATTACGGGCTCGACTTTCTCGACGGCACGATCAAAGGAGCCGATTTCCCGATTGTAAATGCCAACGTCAAAACAACAAACGGTGAAAACCGTTATACGCCGTATGTCATTAAAGAAAAAGCCGTCACTGACGAAAACGGCAATGAGCAGAAAGTAAAAGTCGGCTACATAGGCTTTGTCCCGCCGCAAATTATGACGTGGGACAAAAAGCATCTCGAAGGTCAGGTGCAAGTGCAGGATATCGTAGAATCCGCCAATGAAACGATTCCTAAAATGAAGGCGAAAGGCGCAGATGTCATTATCGCCCTCGCCCACAGCGGTATTGAAAAGCAAGCGCAAGCGCCAGGCGCGGAAAACGCTGTATTTGACCTAGCCACCAAAACGAAAGGCATTGACGCGATTATCTCGGGCCATCAGCACGGACTTTTCCCTTCCGCAGAGTATGCGGGTGTTTCTCAATTCGATGTTGAAAACGGAACGATTAACGGCATTCCTGTCGTCATGCCAAGCAGCTGGGGCAAATACTTAGGCGTGATTGATCTCAAACTCGAAAAGACGGACGGCTCATGGAAGGTGGCAGATTCCAAAGGCAGTATTGAATCCATTGCCGGCAGTGTCACATCCCGAAATGAAACGGTCACAAACACCATTCAGCAAACACACCAAAACACACTGGAATATGTCAGAAAACCAGTCGGCAAAACAGAAGCAGATATTAACAGCTTCTTTGCACAGGTCAAAGATGACCCTTCCATTCAGGTTGTGACCGACGCGCAAAAATGGTATGCCGAAAAGGAAATGAAGGATACCGAGTATAAGGACCTCCCAATTTTGTCCGCTGGAGCGCCGTTTAAAGCAGGCGGAAGAAACGGGGCCAATTACTATACGAATATTCCGGCTGGAGATCTTGCCATTAAAAACGTCGGTGACTTGTATCTGTACGATAATACTGTTCAGATCGTCAAGCTGACAGGCAGCGAAGTCAAGGACTGGCTGGAGATGTCAGCAGGCCAATTCAATCAAATTGACCCGTCAAAAGGCGGCGATCAAGCCTTGCTGAATGACAATTTCCGCTCCTATAATTTTGATGTGATTGACGGTGTCACATATCAGGTCGATGTCACAAAACCGGCGAAGTACGATGAGAACGGAAAAGTGATCAACGCGGACTCATCCCGGATCATCAACCTTTCCTATGAAGGCAAAGCAATCAGCCCGAATCAGGAATTTCTCGTTGTCACAAATAATTATCGCGCGTCCGGAGGTGGCGGTTTCCCTCACCTGACGAGCGATAAGATTGTCCACGGCTCCGCAGTTGAAAACAGACAGGTGCTGATGGATTACATTATCGAACAAAAAACAGTCAATCCAAAAGCGGACAACAACTGGTCAATCGCGCCTATTTCCGGAACGAATGTGACGTTTGAATCTTCGCTTTTGGCTAAGCCGTTTGCCGATAAAGCGGACGATGTGGCTTATGTAGGCGAGTCTGCGAATGAAGGCTATGGTGTGTATAAGCTGCAATTCGATGATGATTCAAATCCTGATCCTCCAAAAGACGGACTGTGGGATCTGACTGTGATGCACACCAATGATACGCACGCTCACCTCGATGACGCGGCGAGACGAATGACGAAAATCAACGAAGTGCGAAGCGAAACAGACCACAACATTCTCCTTGATGCGGGAGATGTATTTTCCGGCGACTTGTATTTCACAAAATGGAACGGTTTAGCTGATTTGAAATTGATGAACATGATGGGCTATGACGCCATGACCTTCGGAAACCACGAGTTTGATAAAGGACCGACAGTGCTTTCTGATTTTCTCAGCGGAAACAGCACAACCGTCGACCCGGCGAACCGCTATCACTTTGAAGCACCTGAATTTCCGTTCGTCAGCGCAAATGTAGATGTGTCAAATGAGCCTAAGCTGGCATCATATGTCAAAAAGCCGCAAACCTTTACGGCAGGTGAAAAGAAAGAGCCCGGCATCCACCCTTACATTCTGTTAGATGTTGACGGTGAGAAAGTCGCCGTATTCGGACTGACAACGGAAGATACAGCCACCACATCAAGCCCGGGCAAAAGCATCGTTTTCAATGATGCCTTTGAAACAGCGCAAAACACCGTCAAAGCGATTCAGGAAGAAGAAAAAGTAAACAAAATCATTGCTTTAACCCATATCGGGCATAACCGTGATCTTGAGCTGGCCAAAAAAGTGAAAGGCATTGACTTGATCATCGGTGGACACACCCATACCCTCGTTGACAAAATAGAGGTCGTGGACAACGAAGAGCCGACGATCGTGGCGCAGGCCAAAGAATATGGCCAATACTTGGGACGTGTTGATGTCACGTTTGATGAAAACGGCGTGGTGCAAACAGACAAATCAAATCTGAGCGTGCTGCCGATTGATGAACATACAGAAGAAAACGCAGAAGCCAAAAAAGAGCTCGAGCAGTTCAAAACTGAATTAGAGGACGTGAAAAATGAAAAAGTCGGCTACACGGATGTAGCGCTTGACGGCCAGCGTGAGCATGTGCGCACGAAGGAAACCAATCTCGGAAACTTCATTGCGGACGGCATGCTGGCAAAAGCGAAAGAAGCAGCCGGCGCCAGAATAGCGATAACAAATGGCGGCGGCATCAGAGCCGGCATTGACAAAGGCGACATCACACTCGGCGAGGTGCTGAACGTGATGCCGTTCGGCAACACGCTTTACGTGGCCGATTTGACCGGAAAACAAATCAAAGAAGCCCTTGAACAAGGCTTAAGCAATGTGGAAAACGGAGGCGGCGCCTTCCCTCAGGTGGCCGGAATCGAATATACCTTTACATTAAACAACGAACCTGGACACCGCGTTTTAGAAGTGAAAATTGAAGCGCCTAACGGAGACAAAGTTGATCTGAATACGGATGATACCTACCGCGTGGCAACAAATAATTTTGTCGGTGCCGGAGGAGACGGATATTCTGTCTTTACGGAAGCATCCCATGGTGAAGACCTTGGCTACGTGGATTACGAGATTTTCACCGAACAGCTGAAAAAACTAGGAAACAAGGTCTCTCCTAAAATCGAAGGACGCATCAAAGAAGTATTCCTGCCGACAAAGCAGAAGGATGGCAGCTGGACTCTCGATGAAGACAAATTTGCGATTTATGCTAAAAATGCCAACACGCCGTTTGTCTATTATGAAACATATGAAGGATCTCAAGAGAAGCCTATCAATCTTAAAGTAAAAGAAGATCAGGTCAAACTTTTGAAAGAAAGAGAGTCAGATCCTTCATTGACGGTGTTCAACTACTGGTACAGCATGAAGCTTCCAATGGCGAACATCAAAACCGCGGACACTGTAATTGGAATCAAATCTACCGGTGAATTGGACGTGTCTATCGGAGATGTATATGATTTTACAGTGAAGCAAAAAGGAAAAGAAGTGAAATCATTCAAGGAGCCCGTACAGCTTTCGCTTCGCATGTTTGATATTGAAGAAGCTCATAATCCTGCCATTTACCACGTCGACCGGAAAAAGAAAGCTTTCACAAAGACAGAAAACGGATCAGTTGACGATGATATCGTGACAGGATATACAAACCACTTCAGCGAATACACGATCTTAAATTCCGGTGAGAACAACAAACCGCCGGCATTCCCGTCTGATCAGCCGACCGGCGGTGATGACGGCAGCAATGGCGGAGGCTCCGATAAACCAGGCGGAAAACAGCCGACTGACGGGAACGGAGGAAATGATACACCTCCCGGCACTGAACCGACAAACGGCTCTGGAGGAAACGGATCGGGCGGATCAGGAGCGGACAGTCCCGCTGGCGGCCTGCTTCCGGACACAGCCACATCTATGTACTCGATCCTCTTGGCCGGTTTTCTGATCAGCGCGCTCGGAACGGCAATGTACTTGCATCAGAGAAGAAAACAGAATAGAGCGAATCAGGCATAAAAAAAGAGCTGCTCGTTAAGCGAGCAGCTTTCTTTATTTAGACCCACTTCACAACATCTTCAACAGCAGATCTTGTTTTCGGACGAGGATCTCGTACACGGTAGCCGAATGCCACCATCACAGAAATGTCGAAGCTTCCATTTTCCAGAAGGCCTTCTTCTTCAAGAATGCGGTGAATGTGATCATACTGGAAGCCTTCTACAGGGCAGGAATCAACGCCTATTTGCGCAGCGGCCGTCATCATGTTGCCAAGTGCAATATAGGTTTGTTTTGATGCCCAGTCAAACAATGTTCTGTCACTTTCAAGCAAATGCAAATCGTTTTTCTGGAACTCTTCCGTTTTGCTGAGGTAGCCTTCGTACACGTCCTGAGGCATTTGTTTCACTTCTTTTAAATGACGTTTGATGTAGTCCGCATCGTATTTGATATCCTTCGCTGTACGTGCAAGAATCAGAACGAAATGGCTTGCTGTTGGCAGCTGTTTTTGCGCGCCCCATGTGTATTCGCGAAGTTTCTCGCGAAATTCCGGATTTTGGACGACAACAAATTTCCAAGGCTCAAGGCCGAGGGAACTCGGAGACAGTCTTCCTGTCTCTAAAATAAATTCAAAATCGCTGTCTGATACTTTTTTATTCGGGTCAAATTCCTTTGTCGCATGTCTGAAATTGTATGCATCGAGAATTTGTTTCTTTACATCTGCCATGTTAAACACCTCTCCTTATGGTTACTCTCATCTCTATTGTAGCCATTATCATAAAAAGTAAAAGTACGCACATTTTTGTTGGATAGTATCAATTTTGATACCAACAAAAAAAGCGCGCTGCCGCAGGCAGGCGCCTTTCTCATTTTCCCCGCCGCGCAAAATCAACAAATCGGAATTTGTCGAGACGGTGTCTGCTTTCCGTATATTGAAACAGACTCGTATCCTCCAAAAAGACGTAGTTTCTCACCACGACCATATGGTCATAGCCGCGTAAATCGAGCAACTCCCTGTCCTCATCCGTACATGGCTCGGCAACAATTTCTTTTTGGGCATAACTGATCGAAAGACCCAGCTCTCCTTCAATATATTCATATATTGAGTTTTCACAAATTTCTTTCGTCAGGTGAGGCACATGCTTTCTGAAAAAGTAATCCTTGTCCAAAATTACATGTTCCCCGTCAATCTTTCTAGACCTGATGACTTCCCAAATGTCGTCATCCGGATTGGCCCGGAGCTGTTTTTGGATCAGCTCTGACGGAGGCTCCAGCCCGAATTTGTGTACAGTTGTTTTCGTTTCTTTGCCAAGCGTTTGTGCGAGCTCCTTGAAACTGACAAGGCCTGAGACGGGAAACTGCATTTTTTCACGGTTGAGAACGATAGAGCCCTTCCCTCTGATTTTCTGAATATAGCCGTTTTGCGCAAGCATGTGAAGCGCCTTTCGGACCGTTTCTCTTGATGTATCATACTGTGCGGTCAACTCATGTTCAGACGGAAGAATCTCTTCCGCTTTCCATCGGCCGCCTTCAATTTGCTGTGCGATGTCTTTATAGATTGTAATGAATTTATTCACCTTCATTATAGACCACCCAGCTTAGTTTAACACGGTTTCGTTAAACGATAAACAATGGACTCATACGGACGGAGCGTCATGTTCTGCAGCTCTTCCCTCACATCATCGTTCGTCAGCAGCACCTCTGCCTTCCACTCGTCAGGCGCTATAGAATCCGGCAGTGTAAAGGCTGCCTCTGTCCCATAGAAATTATTGATCACGAGCAGCTTTTCATTGCTGCCGTGTCTGAGATACGCAAAAACGTTCGGATCATCCTTTGCGATTAATTCATACGCCCCCTCTGTCACAATGTCATATGTTTTTCGAATCTGAATCAGTTTTTGATAATGGTAAAACACCGAGTTCTGATCCTGCAACGCCGCTTCAGCATTGATTTCCCGATAGTTGCCGGCGACCGGTATCCATGGCGTGCCCGTTGTAAAACCGCCATTCTCCGTATCATCCCACTGGACAGGCGTTCTGGAGTTGTCGCGGGATTTCGCCTGTAAAATTGCTGTGATCTCTTGGTCGGGCATTCCTTTTTCCTTAAAAGCGTGATACATGTTCAATGATTCGACATCCCGATAGGAGCTGATGTCCGCAAACTTCGGATTCGTCATTCCCAGCTCCTCGCCCTGATAAATATAAGGCGTGCCCTGCATCATATGAATGGCGGCAGCGAGCATTTTCGCCGATTTCACCCTGTACGCGCCGTCATCTCCATATCTAGATACAACGCGCGGCTGATCGTGATTGCACCAGAACAGAGCGTTCCATCCCCCTCCAGCGCGCATCTCCGCCTGCCACTCGGATAAGATCTCCTTCAGCTTCAAAAAGTCAAACGGCGCCAAAGCCCATTTTTCACCGTTTGGATAATCAACCTTGAGATGATGGAAGCTGAACGTCATATCAAGTTCTTTATTTTTGGGATTTGTATACCGGATGCAATGATCTACAGTTGTTGAAGACATCTCACCGACCGTCATACTGTCATAATGCGAAAACACCTTTTCGTTCATTTCATGCAGAAATTCATGCACCCGCGGCCCGTCAGTGTAAAAGGAACGGCCGTCACCACCGTCTTCCGCATTCGGAAAGCGCTGATCTTTAGAAATCAGGTTAATGACATCAAGCCTGAAGCCATCTATTCCCTTTTCAAACCAAAAATGCATCATCTCATAGACATGCTTTCTGACCTCTTCATTTTCCCAATTCAAATCAGCCTGCGTCACATCAAACAGATGCAAATAGTATTGGCCCGATGCTTCGTCAAGCTCCCATGCCGAGCCGCCGAATTTCGATTCCCAGTTCGTCGGAAGAGAACCGTTTTCCTGCGGGTTTTTCCATATATAAAAATCACGGTATGGGCTGTCTTTTGACGAAATCGCCTCTTGAAACCATTTGTGCTCTGTTGACGTATGATTGACGACAAGATCCATGACGACTTTCATTTCTCTTTTATGGGCTTCGGACAGTAACCGCTCAAAATCCTCCATCGTCCCGTATTCAGGATAAATCGAGTAATAATCACGAATGTCATACCCATTATCCTGCTGCGGAGAGTCATAAATCGGTGTCAGCCAAAGCACATCCACCTGAAGTGTTTTTAAGTAATCAAGCTTTTCAATAATGCCGTTCAGATCGCCGACACCGTTTCCTGTCGTATCGTTAAAGCTTTTCGGATAAATTTGATAGACCACAGCTTTTTTCCACCATGGCGTTTGTTCTGTTTTCATCTGTCTCCACCACCGATTTTTTAGAATAAAAACGGGAAAAGGGAACGCTAAAACACGTCCCGCTCCCCATTGGTTATTTATGTTTGAATCTTGCATACGCGTATGTTCCGGCAAACGGCATGATCAATACAATAGCCATCCCGATTGCAAACGCGCCCCAGTACTGGCTCATGATTGAGAAAATACCAGGCACGCCGCCGACACCGACGGAGCTTGCCAGCACACCTTGAGAAGAAATATACATTCCGGCCAGCCCGGAGCTGACCATCGCAATGATAAACGGGAATCTGTATCGCAGATTCACTCCGAAGATGGCAGGCTCTGTAATACCGAGATAAGCAGAAATCCCTGATGTGAGGGAAAGGCCTTTTTGTTTCTCATCTTTCACGATAAACATCATGGCCAGCGCAGCCGAACCTTGTGCGATATTAGAAAGCGCCAGCATCGGCCATAAAAATGTGCCGCCAAGCTTTGAGCCGATGAGCTGCAGGTCGACTGCAAGAAACGTGTGATGCATGCCGGTAATGACGAGCGCTGAGTAGAAACCGCCATATAACAAACCGCCCAGTGCGGCAAAAGAGCCAAACACCGAGATAAGCCCTGAAGTCAGCACGTTTCCGATCGCAAATGTAACCGGGCCGATAATGATAAAAGAAGCAAAACCTGTTACGAGAAGCGTAATCGGCGCAACAACGAGCAGCTGTATGCCCTCAGGTGTACGCTTTGTTAAAAACACCTCAATCTTCGCCAGCACATAGGATGCCAGCAAAATCGGGAGCACCTGTCCCTGATAGCCGACTTTCTGCACCTCAAGGCCGAACAAATTCCATACCGGGATCTTTCCGCTTTGTTCTGCGGCGCCATATCCCCACGCATTCAGCAAATCAGGATGCACGAGCATAACGCCAAGCACAATGCCAAGGAGCGGATTGCCGCCGAACCGTTTGACCGCAGACCAGCCGATTAACGCAGGCAGAAACGTAAAGGCCGTGCCTGCAATCAGGTTAATCATATTAGCGAGATCCGCCCACTGCGGATAGACCTGTACAATCGACTTTGTACTGAAGAAAATGCCCTGCGCCGTTAAAATGTTATTGATCCCCATCAAGAGACCCGCCGTGACAATCGCAGGCAATATCGGAATAAAAATATCTGCAAGCGTTTTCACAGCACGCTGCAAAGGATTCATATTTTTTTCTGAAGCCTTCTTCACTTCATCCTTTGTTGACTCGCCAATCCCCGTTTCCTTGACCAGTTCAGCGTACACTTTGTTGACCGTTCCCTGGCCGATCACGACCTGAAACTGCCCGTTTGTCGAAAACGACCCCTTTACAACGTCAATCTGATCAAGTTCCTCTTGATCAACCTTGCTTTCATCTATTAATGCAAAACGCAAACGTGTAACACAATGAGTTGCCGCTGCAATATTTTCAGCACCGCCGACTGCTTCGACAATCTGCCGTGCCGATTTGTTCAGTTCCCCCATGCCAACCCCTCCGTATCCGTTTTTATAACTTGTATATACAACTTATGACTATATTGTATTCCTGTATATACATGTAGTCAACAATTTTTTATAGCGCTTTCATCCTAGTCCGGGAATATCTGAAACAGACAGACAAGGTTACCCTAAAAGTCACAAGCACTTATTGAATAAGACATTGAAAAAGCAGGATAAACGCGATAAAGCGCTTAAGCTCATCAAAGAGCTTGAAGAACATCAGGACAGACCGATCTCTCCCGATTTAAAGGAAAACCTCGATACTCTGACCTTATTAACAGAAGGCTGCTTAAACATCGTATTTAGACAATTTGATTTTGGAAACGGGCTGTGCGGATTTATTTATATCGAAGGAATTGTAAAATCTGAACATATTCAGGATCACGCCCTCCGTCCTTTCTTGAGGCATCTGACGGATCAGATAGATGAACATGAAGAGTCGCTGCAAAACACATTATCGATTTCAAGCGTTGCGTCAGAAACTAGTGTAAGCAAAGTGGCTGCATCCATCATTGAGGGGAACGCGGGTTTATTTGCAGACGGGCATTCAAAATGCCTGATTTTAAAAATAAAAGGCGGTCAAAGAAGAAGCATTGAATAACCGATAACAGAATCAACCATTAGAGGATCAAGAGAGGGCTTCACTGAAAGCCTCAGGGTATAATGTTCAGCACGGCTGATTCCTTTCCCCGCCATCATAGAAGCATTGATTATGGAAATTTCTTTTGAGGCTCTCCGTGAAGAGGGATGCGCCTGCCGAAAACCGTTGGCCAGACGGTCAGCATTCTCGGCGCTCTTGTCATTGGGACAGCCGCTGAAGCGGAAAATTGCGTCTGCCCCCATGGTGATTGTCGTATCCTGGATCGTTCAGACCTGATCATCGCACCCTTATGGATTCCGATCATTATGGTGAAGATAGCCGGTTCGCTTTATATTGTGGTATATGGGCTTTCCTTCTTACACTCAAAAATCAACCTGAAAGCCATGTATACACCAACCGGCATGTTTTCGCTTGTATGCAGCTTTTGGTTCTTCCTGAATACAAATCAGCTGATCGACTTTAATAGAATCAAGCCGATCATTAATAAGGTAATTTCTTTTTTGCTGCCTTTATTCATCTATTTGATCATCAAAAGCAAAGCGATGTTTGGCGCCAAAGCAAAACGCTAAGAATTTTTGGCTTCTTTTGTTTGATAAACAGGGTCCTGTTTCGTTTTCCCTCTATCTTTCAGGTAATACTGTTCAGATGTAAAAAATTCGGTATATAGCGCTTTTACCTTTCTGCTCAATAACAGCAGCGCAATCACATTCGGGACAACAATAAAAACTAATGCTAAGTCCAATATGCCCCAGATGGCTTTTGCTCCGCCTGCGGCACCTATGATAATAGCCGCTAAATAAACAAATTTGATCACGTGTCCTGCCAGCCGCCCGAACAGAAATTCAGCTTGCTTTACGCCGTAAAAAATGACAACCATAATGGTCGATACAACAAAGAAAACGAGAGAAACCGAGACGAAATACCCTCCGCCAAAACCAAAATAGTGCTGAAATGCGGCCGTCGTCAGTGCTGCCGGATCATTTGAGGCATTCTTCCCTGTCCAGACACCGGATGAAAGGACGATAAAAGCCGTGGTGGTGCAGATGATTAAAGTGTCAATGACAATTCCGATCACAGACCAGAACCCTTGCCTTACAGGGTGATCAGTCTTTGCCGCCGCATGTGCAATCGGGGCTGTTCCCATTCCGGCTTCATTAGAATACAGACCGCGGGCAAATCCCCAGCGAACGGTTTCAGCCAGGGCAGCACCAGCGAATCCTCCAACTGCTGAAGAAGAGGTAAACGCATTCGAAAAGATAAGAGAGAAAAACGCCGGCACTGATGAAAGATTCATCAGAACAATCAGGAGACCGGCTCCCACGTATGCCCCTGCCATAAGAGGCACGACAAACTCTGTTACTTTTCCAATCCGCTTTACCCCTCCTATTACCACTAACCCGATCAAAAACGCAATGCCGATTCCCGCATATATTTTATTGAAAGAAAACGTTTCGGCAAGAGAGACTGAAACCGAATTCCCCTGAACAATAATGCTCGGAATCAGCTCCACGATCAGCGCAACAGAGAAAAATACGCCGAGCCATTTCATGTGCAGCCCTTTTGTTATGTAATACATCGGTCCCCCGACAAATTCCCCCTGCTCATTTTTTTCTCTGTAATGAACAGCGAGCACACTTTCAGAAAACTTAATCGCCATGGCAAATAAGGCTATAAGCCACATCCAAAAAACCGCTCCGGGTCCGCCAAACATAATAGCGGCAGGCACCCCGACAATGTTCGCTGCACCGATCGTTGAGCTGAGGGCTGACGTCAATGCCTGGAGCGGAGTGACTGTGCCCTCTCCTTTCGGCTTTTTTCCTACACTGCCGATCGTCTGCTTCAAAATGTATAAAGGGTAGCGAAATTGAAAACATTTCAGCAAAATGGTGAAGTACAATCCCGTCCCCGTCAGCAAGATGATTAGCGGCGGACCCCACAGCCAATCAGATATACGCTCTATCCATTCCAATAGTTGTTCCATCCCATCACCCTTTTTTCGTTTATGAGTCATTTCCCCACAGACGGTTAAACATAAACCTTTTAGACAGAGACCACTGGAACACAAAGAGGATGGCCTGTATCAATCGCCATCCTTCAGACAAGACAAATCAGCTGGAAGAAGGTCTGTTTCGTCCAAGCCGGTCATATACTTTATTCTTATAAAAAGCGGACGCTGGCTTTGAAAACATGCCTTTTTTTTCAACAAGCTTATCAAGCAGCATCTGCTTTTCGTTTTTTTTTCTGATTAATTGCTCACGTTCTTTTTCGTCATAGCATTTTGCGATTAAATGGTCGATGGTCATGAGCTCTTTTTTGAGCGCGCCCTCGTCCTCTGCCATTCCCGCATTTTTTAACATACGGTAGCTCATGCGAAGCGATTCCGGCAAGTGTGCCGCGTCATCCTTTGGCAGCGGTTTTCCCATTCCCGGAAGGTTTTCAAATTCTCCGTCTTTGATGGCACGCTTAATTTTATCTTCAGACACAATATGGGAAAAATCCATCAATTCACCTCTTTTCATTTATTTCCTTATATTTTATCATACACCTCCCTAAGTACCATTTTATTCCTGGATTTCTAGAAAGAAACCTTATTTTACATTTGGCAATATGTCAAGCGAAACGTTGATTCGACGGCGTTTTTCGCCACTTTCTCCACCCGACGATTTTCACTTTTCTAATCTGCTGATTCGTGTTATATTGGATACGTTCGTTTTTTCTATCGTTTCGCTCGAACTGTGATCGGAAAAAAGGAGTGTAACAATGAAAACATTTATAAAAGAAAGAGGACTGGCCTTCTTCTTAATTGCGGTCGTCCTGTTATGGATCAAAACGTATGTCGGTTATGTCCTGAACTTCAACTTAGGAATAGACAACACGATACAAAAAATATTGCTTTTTGTGAATCCTTTAAGCTCAAGCTTGTTCTTTCTTGGCTTTGGACTCTTGTTCAAGAAAAAATTACAGCAGACAGCCATTATAGTGATTCATTTTTTAATGTCTTTTTTACTGTACGCAAACATTGTGTACTACAGATTTTTCAATGATTTTATTACAATTCCGGTCATTATGCAGGCTAAAACAAACGGCGGCCAACTCGGTGACAGCGCATTTTCGCTGATGAGACCGACTGACGCCTTTTACTTTATCGATACGATCATTCTGATCATCTTGGCGATCAAAGTGAACAAGCCTGCCGAAACGTCCAGCAAAAAATCGTTCCGAATCGTTCTTGCATCTTCGATTCTTGTGTTCTTAATCAACCTGGCAGTTGCGGAATCAGACAGACCTGAATTGCTGACAAGATCATTCGACCGAAACTATCTTGTGAAATACTTGGGCACGTACAATTTTACGATTTATGACGCTGTGCAGAATATCAAATCCAACAGCCAGCGCGCGCTTGCCGATTCCAGCGACGTGACGGAAGTGGAAAACTACATGAAAGCCAATTACGACGTGCCAAATAACGTGTATTTCGGCAAAGCGGAAGGAAAAAACGTCATTTACGTTTCACTTGAATCTCTGCAGTCATTTATCATCGACTATAAAATTGACGGCAAAGAAGTCACACCATTCTTAAATAAACTGGCACACGATAACGAAACGTTCTACTTTGATAACTTTTTCCACCAAACGGGACAAGGTAAAACATCTGATGCGGAATTTATGATGGAAAACTCTCTGTACCCGCTGGCTCAAGGTTCAGTTTTCGTAAACAAAGCGCAAAACACGCTCCAATCCGTTCCAGCGATTCTGAAGTCTAAGGATTACACATCTGCTGCGTTCCACGGAAACACGCAGACGTTCTGGAACCGTAACGAAATGTACAAAGCGGAAGGCATCGATAAGTTCTTCGATTCTGCCTACTATGACATGAACGAAGAAAACACGAAAAACTACGGCATGAAAGACAAACCGTTCTTTAAAGAATCAATGCCGCTGTTAGAAAGCCTGCCGCAGCCGTTCTATACGAAGTTCATTACCCTATCTAACCACTTCCCATTCGGAATGGATGAGGGTGATACAGACTTCCCGGCTGGAGACTTTGGTGACTCTGTCGTCAACAACTACTTCCAGTCAGCCCATTACCTTGATCAGTCCATTGAACAATTCTTCAATGACCTGAAAAAAGACGGGTTATATGATAAATCGGTTATTGTGATGTACGGAGACCATTACGGCATCTCTGAAAATCACAATAAAGCGATGGCTAAAGTTCTTGGCAAAGATGAAATCACTGATTATGACAACGCCCAGCTTCAACGGGTACCGCTCTTTATCCACGCTGCCGGCGTGAAGGGCGAGCAAGTTCATAAATATGCCGGAGACGTCGATGTGGCTCCTACCATTCTGCATTTGCTCGGAGTGGACACGAAAGACTACCTAATGTCCGGTTCTGATATTTTATCTAAAGAACACCGTGAAGTGATTCCGTTCCGTAACGGAGACTTTATTTCACCGAAGTACACGAAAGTATCCGGCAAGTATTACGATACGAAAACCGGAAAAGAGCTTGATGAAGCTGAAATCGACAAGTCAGAAGACTCACTCGTCAAGAAGGAACTTGAAATGTCCGATAAAATCATAAACGGAGACCTGCTGCGGTTCTATGAGCCGAAAGGTTTTACGAAGGTGAACCCTTCCGATTATGATTACACAAAACATGACGAAGATTCTTCCGAAACGTCAACGGATGATGAAGATAAATAAGAAAAAGCAGAGAGGCTAGCCTCTCTGCTTTTTTTATTTTACCGCAGCTCTCAATTCCTCCGCTGCAAATTCGACATTCGGGCCAATGATCACTTGAACCGATTGCCCGCCTGATTTGACGACCCCTTTTGCGCCTGCTTTCTTTAGCAGCGTTTCATCCACTAAAGCGGTATCCTTCACAGTCAGCCGCAGTCTTGTGGCGCAATGATCAATGGTTTGAAGGTTTTCTTTTCCGCCGAGCCCTTTCAGCATGATGTTTTCATTGACATCCTGAACAGTATTTTCATCCAGCACTTCATCCACATCATCGTCTTCGCGTCCCGGCGTTTTTAAATTCAATGCCTTAATCAGTACATAAAACACGATAAAATAGACAGCCGCATAGCATATACCTACCAGAAGTAGCAGCAGCGGTTTTTCTGCAATTCCGTAGCTGAGCACATAATCAATGGCTCCGGCTGAAAAAGAGAAGCCTGAGCGGATGCCGAGCCAGTTGACGATAAATAAAGACAGCCCGGTTAAGACCGCATGAACAGCGTATAATAGCGGAGATAAAAACATAAATGCAAACTCAATCGGCTCCGTAATCCCTGTGATAAACGCAGTCAAGGCAAACCCGATCATCATTCCCGCAGTTGCTTTCCGTTTTGACGGCTTTGCAGTCACAACCATAGCTAGACACGCCGCCGGAAGACCGAACATCATGATTGGGAAGAATCCGGTCATATATGTCCCTGCTGTCGGATCTTTCGCGAAAAAGCGCGCCAGATCTCCTGTCACTCCGTTATATTCTCCGAATTGGAACCAGAAAATATTGTTCAGCACGTGGTGAAGGCCAAGCGGGATTAACAGCCTGTTGAACAGGCCGAATATGCCAGCCCCGATGCCGCCGAGCCCAAGCATCCATTCTCCAAACTCGTTGATGCCCGATTGAATCGGCGGCCAGACAACTCCGAATATGCCTGCTAAAATGATCGTAATAATGGCTGTTACAATCGGCACAAGCCGTCTGCCGCTGAAGAATCCAAGATATTCAGGCAGCTTTGTATCCTTAAAGCGATTATAGGTGTAGCCGGCAATTAAACCAGCAATGATTCCCCCAAATACCGCCATGTTGTTTGTTTTATCAATTGTCTTTGTCGCCGCGTCAAGCATCAGATATGATATTGCTCCTGACAACCCCGCGGCCCCATTGCTGTCCTTTGAAATACCAATGGCAATTCCGATCGCGAAAATAAGCGGCAGATGATCAAACACCGCCGTCCCCGCTTGATAGACAAACGGGATATTAAATAAATCCTCTCTGCCAAGCGCAAGGATAATCCCGACTGCAGGCAGAACCGCAATCGGGAGCATAAATGACTTCCCGAGTTTTTGTAAAAATGAAAGCATACCCATCCCCCTCATACCCCTTTTTTTCAAATATACCATATAGGATATCTAGTGATCTATACCAATTTTCCCAGGGTATATCTTTTTTCCCAGGTCCGTGTGTTTCCTATTTTTAAGACAGTTGTGGTAAGCTTAAACTAGATTATTTAAAAAGAAAGCGGGAATGACAGATGATTGTAACAAACGATCAAGAATTAGAAGGCCTGAAAAAAATCGGAAGAATCGTCGCGCTGGCGCGTGAAGAAATGAAACGGAAGGCAGAGCCCGGCATGAGCACAAAAGACCTTGACCTTATCGGAAAAGCGGTGCTTGATGAGCATGGCGCCGTATCAGCTCCTGAGAAAGAATACGATTTTCCGGGTGTGACATGCATCAGCGTAAATGATGAAGTGGCCCACGGCATACCAAGCACTTCCAAAATTTTAAAAGCGGGAGATCTTGTGAACATTGACATCTCCGCTGAATTTGGCGGCTTCTATTCCGACACAGGCATCTCATTTGTGCTCGGTGAAGGAGAAGAACGCCTTCATAAGCTTTGCCAATGCGCGGAAGACGCTTTTCAGAAAGGGCTGCAGCAGGCAAAAGCAGGAAAGCGCCAAAACCAAATCGGAAGAGCCGTTTATCATGAAGCACGCTCTCAAGGCTTTACCGTCATCAAAACCCTGACTGGCCACGGAATCGGCAGAAGCCTGCATGAAGCGCCGAACCACATCATGAACTATTATGATCCGTTTGATAACGCGCTTTTCAAAAACGGCACAGTCATCGCCCTTGAACCGTTTATTTCAACGAAAGCGGAAACGATTGTTGAAGCTGGAGACGGCTGGACGTTCAAGACACCGGATAAAAGCATGGTTGCCCAAGTTGAACACACCATCGTTATCACAAAAGATGAACCGATTATCCTGACAAAACTGTAAAACACATTCCGGGCTGCCGGATGGTTTAACCTCCTCCAATTGCAGGTAAAACATCACTATTCGCAGGAGGAGGTATGGCAATGAACAGAGATCAAGAAAAAATCCAAATTGAAAACGAAATGAATGCAATGCATGGCGCAACAAAAGAAGAAATTTTAAAAGACTTTGAGGAATTTAAAGACTACTTGAGTAAACAAGTGAACCGAGGCAAAAAGCTGGGATTGGATGACGGCAAGCTTGTGAAAAGCGCCGCGATCCTGGGAGACTACCTCGCTAAGCATGAAGAGCCGCACAACAGTGAAGAAATGCTGCTGCAAGAGCTTTGGGGCGTTGCGGATGAAGATGAGAAAAAACATTTGGCACAACTGCTGGTCAAATTGGTTGATAAGCAATAAAAATACGAGCCGGGCGCATATGCTGCCCGGCTTTCTTGATATTGTCACAGCCCGGCTCTTCCAGATATGCTACACTACTATTATGTCTGTGAAAGGAGCCTTTATCCGCATGTGGTTTATTATTTTTGGCATCATTTTTTTCATTGAAGGCATCATGATGACAGTTTACGGCGTGAAGAAAAAAAACGGGATGCTCACATATATCGGCATTGTTTTCAGCATTATGACATTCGGCGTTGTCATGATCAAACTAACCGGCCATTAAATCATATTCAGCTTTTACTCGGCATATACATACAGAAGAACATTCGTACAGCTAGTGCGAAAGGCTCAGTTTTTCCCGCATCTCTTTTCAGCATCTTTCCATAGATGTTACAATGCCAATCGCTTGGTAAAACCCTCTCCATTGGGAGAGATAGGGAAAGGAGTTTTCTGACATGCATTACGGCAGTAAAGGCTGGTATGTTGAAGAATTAAAAAAGCAGGGGATCACGCACCATGAAGGAAGAAAGCTTCAAAGCTATAAAACCTATTTTCTTGCCAACCTGCTTGAAACAAAGAAAAAATGATCATAGGAATGGTAAAGCCGCGCTCATTGATATGCGCGGCTTTTTTCTATTCAATAGGCAGCAGCCTGTCCCTTTTTTTCATAAAGGACGCTCTCCAGCTTTCCGACAGTGTGTCTTCACTTAAAATCCGTTCAATGGCGGCGAGATTTTTTGCATCATGGTAGTTGATGCGATTTGCGAATTGGACTGATATGTCTTTCTCACCCTTGGATAGCAATTCCAGTTTGGCGCCGGGAGCCACCCTGCCCTCTTCCAGCACGCGAAAATAAAAGCCGGTATAGCCGGTTTGCTGAACCTTGAGAACCATTTCCTTTACGCCCAACTTTTTCGCCAGCTTTACACACGGCTGGCGCGGCTGGCTGACCTGAACAACAGCTTCATCAAGCTTGAACACATCCCCGATGCAAACGTTCTCCTCAGTCAGGCCCGCGACCGTCAGATTTTCACCAAATGCGGCGCTTGGCAACGGTCTTGAGAGAAGCTCTTCCCAAAACGGATAATGCTCGGCCGGGTAGACACAGACAGCCTTATCAGGTCCGCCGTGATTCACGAGATCCGCCTGTCCGTCACCTTCAAAGTTTTCCCGATACAGCATAACAGCGGAATCAGCGGGCTGCTTCATAATGCCGGTTTCGATTTTTTTGCCGTCATACTCAAGCGTCTGCGGCTTTCCGAGATTAAGAGAAAGAACTGGATAGTGCAGTGACTTCATACGAGCACATCCCCTTTACAGGTTGTAAAATGATTGATTATCATAAAAAGAAAAGGTGGTTTTTACATGCTTCAATACCGAATCGTTGCAGGCGGCCGGGTTCAAGGTGTGGGCTTTCGCTATTTTGTTCAAATGGAAGCCGATAAGCGAAAACTGGCCGGCTGGGTCAAAAACCGTGATGACGGACGTGTCGAGATTTTGGCAGAAGGCCCGGAAAACGCCTTACAATCATTTCTTGAGGCTGTAAAGAAAGGCAGCCCTTTCTCTAAGGTTACCGACGTCTCTGTCACAGAATCCCGCAGCCTTGAAGGCCATCATCGATTTTCCGTTGTTTACTCGTAAGGCTTATCCTGATAAAAGTAATTCGGCTTAACGATTGAGTTGTCATAGGAACGGTGGAAGATATGCGTGGCAGCGGGTGAAATCGGCGGAATCAGCCACGTCCAGTCCCCCGTCAGCTTTCTGCCCGCTTCTTCCTCCTGTTCTTCAAACCGTTTAAACTGGCTTGCGGCCGTATGATGGTCAACGATGCTGACACCTTGCTTTTTATACGAGTGCAGTACAGCTTTATTCAATTCAACAAGCGCTTGATCCTTCCATAAATCCGTATTGTAATCAGTAGAAATGCCGATAACGGACGCCACTTTTTTGAGCTTGTCATACCGCTTTTCATCTGCCAGATTTCTTGCTCCGATCTCCGTGCCCATATACCAGCCATTAAACGGCGCAGCATTATAATGAATGCCCCCGACCTCAAGCTTCATATCAGAAATAATCGGCACGCCGTACCATTTCAGCTCCAGATCAGAAAACGCTTCGATTTCAGGATGTGTGATTGGAACCTCGATTACAAGTGAACGCGGCAGCTCATACCAGACCGGCTGTTCGTCGCCTTTCATGCGAAAAATGAGCGGCAGCAGGTCAAAATCGGTTCGCTCTCCGCGCCAGCCAAGCTGCTCACAGGCTGCGGTCAGGGAACGGGAAGCCGGGTCACCGATTCTTTCCCCGTCTGATTCATATCCAGCGTACCGGATCAGCTGATGATTCCAGATTTCGACTTGCTTTTCACCCTTCTCTTCCGGAGGGAAAATCGTAATGCTCGGCCTGATTTTCCCGTTATTGGTGGCGGTTTCTATGTGATGAAAGAGGGCGTCCCGCACATCCTCCTTCGTCCGGACGTCACGTCTGTCGATGACAGTCAGCGAATTCCAGAACAATCTGCCGATGCAGCGGTTGCTGTTTCTCCAAGCCATTTTCGCCCCGTGCTCGATTTCTTCCTTCGTATGTACATAGCTTCCGGTCCGGTCAATTTCATTTTTAATGCTATCGAGACGGTCTTTCACTTCCTCCTCCTTTCCCAATTCCTGATAGCATGCGGCAATAAACGCTTTCGCTTCGTTCCAGAGTATTTCTTTTCCTTCCAACAAACTCTCCCCTTCAAATCACATTCATGCTTTTCATTGTATCGTTTTTAAGCCGGAAGACAAATGATTTTTCTGTATCTTCTTGGAAAACAATAAAAAACACCCGTGTTTCTGCGGGTGTCAAAGAGACGATAAACGATTTGCCAATTCAATTAAGTCACTGCGAAAGTTTTTGCCGGTCATCGGTATGCCATGCCCCGTCAGCAGTGCTTCCGGTTCAAGGCCGGCAAGCTTCTGAATGGATTCGGCAGCAGTCTCTGTGTCAGGCGTGAAATAAGCCGGCGGCCCATGAAGCTCCTGTTTTTGAATCAAGACGTCTGCCATTTTCTCCTGTTCCACTGTAATGACTGCATCACCTGCCACAAGCACGCGCCCGTCCTCGCGGAATAACGAAATATGGCCGGGTGTGTGTCCGGGAGTCGCAATCCACATCCACTCGTCAAGAAACGGTACAGAGCCGTCTTCCGGCAGTGCCTGCACATGTGAGGAAATATCGATGGAGTGCCGCGGAAACAGCGGCGACAGTTTGGCGACCAGCCCGCTCTTACTGTCAGGACGAGCCGGAGGATAATCCTCTTTACCTGTTACATAAGGCATTTCCCGAGAATGGACATAAACAGGAACATCCCAATGCTCAAGGATTTCTTCTATCGCCCCGATATGATCAAAGTGCCCGTGTGTGAGGATAATCGCCTTCAGCTGAAAATCATCGCCGAATCTTTGTTTGGCTTCATTTACAATCATGCCGGCTGATTGAGGCATGCCGGCATCAATTAAAACAAATGAGCGAGGTTCAGAAGGTAGCTGAATAAAATAGACATTCGCAATTTGCACGGTCAGGCCGTGCACCCCTTTTGCCGCTTCGAACCCCGTTCCGCTTCTGACTGAAGTCATCGGCATATAAGGATCACTCATGATGACACCTCCGGTATGTTGTATGCCGTTAGTGTGTGTCATTACGCCTGAATTATCATACGGAAATAGAGATCGCACCGATCAATAGAGCGATAGCCGTCATGACGATCACTGCGAGAACCGCCCATTTCAAGGCGAATTTTTGATGATCGTCAATAGAAACTCCGACAAGTCCGACAAGTAAATGAGTGGACGGCACAAGCGGGCTCAGCATATGAATCGGCTGGCCGATAATAGAGGCTCTGGCAATTTCCACTTTATCCACACCGTATGCGACAGCCGTTTCTGATAAAATCGGCAGCACCCCGTAGAAATACGCGTCATTCGGCATCAGGAATGTGAAAATGCCGCTTGTTAAGGCCACAATCGCCGGGATCAACCCGCCCATTTGTTCAGGAATCATAGACACAAGCGAAATCGCCATTTCATCAACCATTTTGGTGCCTGTCAAAATCCCCGTAAATACCCCCGCAGCAAAAATCATGGAGCCGATGGCCAGCACGTTGCTGGAGTGTGCTGCGATGCGCTGTCTCTGATGCTCAAGGTTTGGATAATTCACAATCAGTGCAATACAAAACGCAATGACAAACAGTACGGTTAAACTGACTTTACCCGATACCAAACATCCTATTAAAGAAAGCGTTAACAATAAATTAAACCACCAAAGCTTCGGCCGCTTCCACTCATCTTCAACCGCAGCCGCCGGTTCATTGGCATTGGCCGGCTGTTTCAGTTCAATCACACCAAGGCGCTTTCGTTCCGCTTTTCCAAGCACATACGCAACCGCCACCATACAAAGCATTCCGCTTGCAATGACAGGAATCATCGGCCCTGTAAGCTCGGCTGGATCAACCCCCAGCGCGCTCGCCGCCCGTGGCGTCGCGCCACCCCACGGAATCGTGTTCATGATTCCCATGCCGACTCCCGCGATTCCCGCCAGGATAATCGGCCGGATGCCAAGCAGCAAATAGAGCGGAAGCATGGCACTTGTCGTAATCATATACGTTGTCGAACCGTCTCCGTCCAAGGCGACGAGCATCGTAAGAACCGCTGTCCCGATCACAATTTTTAACGGGTCGCCTTTGACCATGCTTAAAATTTTGCCAACCATCGGATCAAACAGCCCTGTATCAATCATAATTCCAAAATATAAGATCGCAAACATAATCATGACCGCAGTCGGCGCGACTTGCTGAATCCCCGAAATCATCATGTCCCCAACTTCAGTAAATCCAAATCCGGCGATAAGTGCAAACACAATCGGCGTCAAAACTAATGCTGTCAAAACAGAAAGCCGTTTTGTCATGATCAATGCCATAAACACGAGCATCATGAGAAAGCCTAAAATTGCTAACACATCCATTCCCCCTTAAATGAATCCGCTTACATTTTTTCTCCCTTACTTCCCCTTGCCTTTTTGCCATCGTATGGGAAAACCACTCGCAAGTAAATAATTTGGTTTTTATGTATTTTTAATTTTTTATAACCGTTTTGTTCTTTTTGATCATTTTTGGGCACATCAAAAAGATCCCGGAATGCCGGGATCTTAATTCCCTGTCATAATGCTTTGGTAAAAAGCGGATTGCTGGTCAAGAAACCGTTTCGTTTCCCTGCTGTTCAAATAAAAGCTTTCCCAGTCCAGTTCATTTATTTTCCGCTTCCATTCAGGCGAGGATGTGACCTTCTTTAGCGCTTGATCCCAGAAAGAAATCTCTTCCTCCGACATGTTTTTCGGACCCAAAACCCCTCTCCAATGTGAAAAAACAAACGGAATCCCCTGCTCTTTCCACGTTGGTACATCAGGAAAACCGGGAAGTCTTTTATCAGACGTTACAGCAGCTAACGTGATATCGCCGTGCCGCTCATATGGTTTCGCTTCAGAAAGTGTCATTGAAGCCGCTTCTATCTCATGTCTGATCAGCGCCTGAATGAGCTGTTCACTGCTGTCATACTGCAAAAATTGAATGTCAAAAGAGTCAATGCCGTACATATCTGCCGCTCTGACGAACGAGAGCTGATCATCATTGCCGAGGCCCGGGGCAAAGCCGATTTTCACCTTGCCGGGATGCATCTTAATTTCATTCAGCAAATCCTTGCCGTTAGTTAACGCCGATCCTTTTGGCAATGCAACCGTCTGCCATTCCTTGGAGAGAATGGCGAGCGGAGTAAAATCGTCAATTTTTAATTTGCTTTGCCCAAGAAGATCATTGCTCAGTATTAAACTGGACGTCATGCTGATGGTCTGTTTGCTGCTTTCGTTGACATATTTCCAGCCTTTATCTCCCCCGCCGCCGGGTTTATAGACGATATGAACCTCATCCTTCACGATCTGCTTCTTCCTCAAAACGGCTTGGATCGCCTGCGCTGTGACATCCCAGCCGCCAGAAGGTTCAGCGGGGACGACAATTTCAATCGGCCCGTCAGGCAGGCGCGGCGCAGCCGCCTGCCTGATGTCCCCCTGCATAAAGACCAATAAAGCAATCAATAGAATCATACATTTTTTCATATCTAGTCCGCCGCCAAATAATATTTTCTCTCCGGCCTGCCGATAATCCCGTATTCAAGCTCGGCTCTTGCTTCATCCTTTGCCACAAGGTACTCGGCATAGCGGCGGGCAGTCGTTCGTGACGCTCCCATTTTTTCTCCAAGCTCTTCCGCTGTCAATCCTTCTGATGCAGTTCGAAGCGCTTCCTTAATTTTTCGCAGTGTAATCGAATTAATGCCTGTCGGCAAATCCTCTGCCGGCAAAGATGCCTTCACACTGTTCCCGAAAATATGATCAATCATGGATTGGCTGACCTCTGGCTGAGACAAAAGCAGCTTCCTTTTTTCTTTATACTGAAGCAGCACCTGTCTGAACTTGTCAGCCGTTACGGGTTTGATCAAATAGTGGGCAATCCCTGCCCTGAGCGCTTCCTGCAAATGACGGGTTTCTGTAGCCGCTGTGATGATCATAATATCCACTTCAGGAAATCGGCTTCTTATCTCAGGAATCAATGTGGTCCCAAGCTCGTCCGGCATATAAATATCCAGCAAAAGCAAATCAGCCTTTTGTTTCTCCAAAAGCGCCAACGTTTCTTTGGCATTGGCCGCCTTGCCGATAATCTTGAATCCATCAAGCTGTTCAATCAATCTCTCATGGATTTGCGCAACCCGAAAATCATCCTCCGCAATCGCGATGTGAATCATATGGATTCCCCCTTTATTTCTCCTTCGGTATAAACACAGTGAATACCGCACCGCCAGTTTTTTGATTCGCCAGTTCGATCCAGCCGCCCAGTTCACGCACTGAGTCTTTCACATTGGCCAGACCGTAGCCTCTCTTCATCCCCTTTGAGGAATAACCTCTTTCAAACACAGCTTCTGTCTTATCAAGCGGTACACCAGGCCCTGTGTCTGATACTTCGATGACAATATCACGGCCCATATCCGTGATGAAAAACAATACCTCCCTCACGCTTTGATCCGCTACAGCTTCGAAAGCGTTATCAATTAAGTTGCCGATAATCGTAATGAGATGAGACAAGCCGATATGTGAAGGAAGAGGCGCGAGCGAGCTGTTCTCATCAATAGACAGCTTGACCTTCTTTTCCGATGCTTTGCTTATTTTTCCTAACAAAATCGCCTGCACCTGCTGCGAATGGATGTTATGGAATAAAATATCATGCTGCTCATTTTGTATCGCGTATTCCTCTTTAATCAGATCAATGGCTTCATCATACTCACCAAGCTCAAGCAGCCCTAAGATCGCGTAAAGCTTATTTGAAAATTCATGGGTCTGCGCCCTGAGATCCTCTGAATATTTGCGAACCTCTGTCAGTTTATCGATCAGCTTTTTCAGCTCTGTTTTCTCCCGAAAGCTTACGACAATCCCATACGCCTGCCCGCCTTGAGTCATCACTTTCGTATTGATAATAAAAGTTTGATCATTGACGTTTACCTCTTGGTTCGGCAGCATTTCTCCTTGCTCAAGCACACTCTTCAGCTTGGCTCCCGGCATAACATCATCAATAGGGAGATTGATCACAGGCTCGGGAAGCTTTAGCATCTCGGCCGCCGATACGTTCATCATGGTGACGACGCCTTCACGATTGGTGGCAATGATCCCTTCTCGAATTGCGAAAAGCATTGCATTCCTCTCTCGATAAAGAGCCGCGATCTCATGCGGCTCAAGGCCAAGCGTATCCTTCCTGATGCTTTTCGCCAGTGCGGCGGCACCGGCAAATCCGAGCAGCAGCACAAGCACAGCGATCACACTCAAGTTTCTCAGATGCTTTTTGATGCTTTGCTCTGTCTCGGTTTGCAGAAAATCAACAGACACGCTGCCGATCACTTGGCTGTATCCGTTCTGCTCTTTAATAATCGGCGCGCTCCCCCTAATGACTCTTCGTCCATCCGCTTTTGTTTCAGAAACATGCGAGCCGCCAAACAAAATTTCTCTGCTGCGCTCCAGTTTCTTTTGGCCGCTTTTACCCGAGGCGCTCCGAATGTCTCCTTTTTCGTCCAACACATAAATGGCATACGCGCCAGTCTGTTCTATCATTCGTTCAATGACCTCTTGCTTCTCAGCCGCATGTCCGCCTTTTCTCTCAATGAGCTCTTTAGCCGGCGGCATATAAGATATGGTTCTCGCCGTCTGAACCGCCAGCTGCTCTGCCTGTCTCCGTTGTTCCTGTGTATGCTGAACGGCTAACGTAATAGTCAGCACACCAATGACAAAAACCAGCAGAGCCGCAATCAGCCCCATTATTTTTGTTTGCAGGGAAAAATGGAACCGCTTTTTCACCACAGCACCAGCCGTCCTTTCTACCTAGATCATACCATTTTTCATAGGGAATTTTCTCATTTTTCAAAATCCATATCTTTGAAAGTAAACAATAGGAGGAAATATGTTTTGCAGATTAGTTGAATGAAGATAAGGGAATTGCTTTAAAATAAAAAAGGCAGACCGTGTCTGCCTTTTTCTTTCTACCATATTCCTAGTACTTTCCACCATAATCCGCCGATGACAAGCCATACGACAATATGGACGATCGACAGGATAAATCCGATGGACCACCATTTGCTTTGCGGAACGTAGCCTGCTCCGAAGAAAACTGGAGCCGCTCCAGCACCGTAGTGAGTCGTTGACCCGAACAGGTTGCTGAAGAATGCGAGGCTCAGCGCTGCTAAAAGCGGCGGTGCGCCAGCTGCCACGATCACAGCCAAAAATGCTGAATACATCGCGCTGATGTGGGCTGTCGCGCTTGCAAAGAAGTAGTGTGAATAGAAATACACAACAATTAAGATTAAGAATGCCACGATCCAAGAGAATCCTGATACAGAAGATTTCATGGCATTACTGAACCAAGACACCATGCCTAGCTCATTCAGGAAGTTGGCCAGCATGACAAGCGCCGCAAACCAAGTGAGCGTATCCCAAGCGCCCTGTTCTTTCTTAATATCATCCCAAGTCAGAACCTGTGATAATAATAGAACGGCCAAACCGATCAATGCGGTTGTGGTTGCGTCGATGTTGAAGCTGCCGCCAAAAATCCACAGCACAAGCACCAAAAGAAAAACGATAACCATGGAAAGCTCTGATTTTTTGAACGGTCCCATTTCTTTCAGTTTTTCTGTTGCGATTTTCGCCGCATCCGGTGTTTCTTTAATTTCCGGCGGATACAGCTTGTAAATCACAAGCGGTGTGATGATTAAGCTTACAAGTCCCGGTACAATCGCGGCAATTGCCCAGCTTGTCCATGTTAAGTCCACCCCTGCGACATCATGGGCCAGCTTGGCAATCAGCGGGTTCGCCGCCATCGCCGTTAAGAACATAGCAGATGTAATCAGATTCCCCTGAAAACCGGTTTTTAATAAGAATGCGCCGATTTTTCTCTCTGTTCCATTTGCCGGGCTTGATCCGAATGTTTCGGATAATGATCTGATGATAGGAAATATAATGCCTCCTGCACGCGCCGTATTACTTGGAATGGCAGGTGAAAGTATTAAATCACTGAACAGCAGTGAATAAGAAAGTCCAAGGGTTTTTTTCCCGAATTTCTGAACGAATACATACGAAATTCTCGCACCGAGCCCGGTTTTGATAAATCCCCGGGAAATAAAGAATGCGATAACGATAAGCCAGATGGTCTTATTCCCGAATCCGCTTAATGTATCCTCAATTGAAAGTGTTCCAGTTAGTGCAGTAACCGCCAATGCAAAAATTGCAATTGCACCCATTGGCAAGGGCTTGGAGATAAAGCCGATAATTGTCGCGACAAAGATCGCAAACAAATGCCAAGCTTTAGGTTCAAGTCCGGACGGAGCGGGAATAAACCAAATGATTAGTCCCACAGCGACAGTAATTAGCAATGGAACAAGCTTTACTGCTGACTGTTTTCCTGCGTCTTTTTCTGAAGCCATAAATAGGTCTCCTCCTATATACTTGTTTTCCGATCCCCTTTCCCATTCTACTCCTTAACTAAGTTAATAAACATTTTAATTAATTAAAAAACACAAAGGTGAGCAGCCCTTTGTGTTTTTACATTCTTAATTTAGTTTACCCGCACCCGCTTGAGATATAACATTCGATTTTACATTCGCGGAAGCATCGATTGTGCCGTGCAGTGACGGTGTCCAGCCGACAGAAGAACTCAGCCCGTTTGCAGCCGATGCGCTGATCTGCGTGCCATTTAGAAGTGTACCTGAGTCATATAAAGCCGTTCCCCCGCTGAATACGCTGATCGTTTTAGCAGCTGGCAGTCCCGGTACGTCAATGACATTGTTTTGAGCGTAGATTTTAGATGATTTTCCGATTCCCCACGCATAGCTGAAGGCATAATCTGAGGAGCTTGTGCTGCCTTCATAATAGTTATTGTATACGTGAACCTGTCCGAAGCGGACTCTCGGTGCGCGCTGGACGATATTTTTGTAGTGGTTATGGTGAAGCGTAATTTTTAATTTGCCCTCATCAGATGTTTTGCTGTCGCTTGATCCGAAAATGGAGCTTTTATCATGATCGTGATAATAGTTGTAAGACATCGTGATATAGTTAGCGCCGTTAGAGACATCGGTTTGGCCGTCATGGTGCTGATATTTTCTGCCGAAATACTTTGGCGATGTGCTGTCCGGACGTGAGCCGTCATTAAATGTACAGTGGTCAATCCATATATGCGTGCCGCCGTTTATCGTGATGTTGTCGTATTGTGAGTTCCAGTTTCCTGAGCTGCCGTCAGTCGGATCCCATTGCGGAAAATAATCATAAGCATCCTGGAATTCGATGTTGCGGATGATGACATTATCACTCTTGATCTGGAAGTTTCCGCCCACGATTTTGGCATTTGTCCCTGAACCGACGATCGTCGTGTTTGCAGGAATATCCACCATGACTCGTGCTTTTTGATTTTTCTGAGAGCGTGCTCTCGCCTCTTCTAGTGTCCCCGACGGCTCCTTTTTGCCCCATGTGCTAGGATCATAGGCTTTCAAATATTTGTCCAAATCGTACTCTGGATCTTTATAATCATTTAAACCAAGCGGCTTCAGATTGTCATCGACGTTCATGTCAATCGTTCCCTTAATATAAATAATTTTTGGCGTTGTGTTGGTGTCCTTGCCTAATGCCGAGACAAGCTGGTTTCTGTTGCTGACGGTATACACATTCGAGGACGACGCTTTTGATCCGCCTGTTGTACCGGTCGAGTACGCGCCCCAGCCATCATTTGATCCTAATGTCTGATGGCCTAAATCCGCCGCGTTCGCGCCAGCTGGAGTCAACCCTAACAGCAGAGCCGTGGCTAACATCACTTTTTTCATTCACTATGAACCCCCATTTTCTATTTTGTGAGATTATATTCCAATTTCTCACAAAGATATGATAGCAAATTGAGGGACATCCAAAACCGAAAATGTTCCGCTATCTTATTGCGGCATTCTGCAAAACTACACCGCAAAGACCGCAAAAAAACCCAAAAAGCCGAAGTTGGCCTTTTGGGTTTTTTCCCTGCATTACGCCCAGGATTTCACTTTTTCATTATCGGTCACAAAGAGAAGCACTTTCCCTTCATCTAAACGTTTTTCGAATTGAGCGGCTTCATCCTCAGAAAAACCGATTTCATGAATTTTATTGCGGAGCTCGTCTCCTTTTTTATTAAACACGTTTCCTACCGCATGCTTAATACCCGTTTCTTTGGCTCCGATCGTGTTGGCGTTCGTGTTGTCTGCCAGCCGTTCCGTTCTGTCATCGTCGTGAGCTAAGACGTATACATCTTCTTTCGCAACACCCATTTGCTGTAATTCTTCTACATCCTTCATGAGCTGTTCGTCGTTTGTATACTCTTTTACAACTGGTTTCATTCCGACATTCCTCCTTCATGATTACTATATTTCTTTCATACCCGATCACCTATGGACGAAACAGATTCCAGAACATTGAATAGAAAAACAGGAAGAATGGTAGTAGCCATTTATTTTCGGCCCATGGTAAAGTGGTAGGAACGGAACTATTTTCAGAAAAGTCAAAATCAAAGAGAAACCGCTGCGCGGAGCAAACGATCATGAATTGCACTTTATCCGTACAAGCAGGAGGTATGTCTAATGCAATATTTTTCACCAGAACAGCAATATAATGCATGGGTTGTGAGTGATTTAGTCAAACAGATTTTTCATCAGCGATCCGGCTGTTCACCCGGAATTCACGAGCTTGCGGTCTTTGCTGAGGAACATTTTCATATCGATATCGACTTTGTTTTCTCGATTATTATGAATATCGGCGACATTGAATTCGCACTCGCAGAAGAAATAGAAAAGAAATTGTCCGGCTATCTCGGCGCTCTCCTTCCATATGTCAACGCTGAAATGCTCGAAACCTCTAAAACCAATGCCAATGCATTTTTATCCCGCAGACACGGCAATGCTGTATACCATTTATTTGTGTCTGATGATGCTTTCATGAGAAAGCAGTAAAACCGAAGCTTTCTTTACTAAAAAAATATTGACATGATGAGCCATGCTATTATAGTGTTTACATGTGATAATGATTCTCATTACTAAATCTAAAAAAAGGAAGAATGACATGCGCACCTATTCTAACAAGTTGATTGCCATCATGAGTGTTTTATTAATCGCCTGCTTCATTGTATCCGGCTGTTCATCCAGCCAGAATAACAGCGGGAGCAGCGAAAGCAAGTCTAAGGATTCCAGAGTGATCCATGACGAAGAAGGAAAAACAACAGTAAGCGGCACACCTAAGCGGGTGGTAGTGCTTGAGCTTTCATTCTTGGATGCCGTTCACAATCTTGGCATTACGCCGGTGGGCATCGCCGATGACAACAAAAAAGATATGATTAAAAAGCTTGTCGGCAGCTCCATTGATTATACATCTGTAGGCACACGCAGCGAACCAAATCTTGAGGTCATCAGTTCCTTGAAGCCTGATTTAATTATCGCTGACGCTGAGCGCCATAAAAACATTTATAAACAGCTGAAACAAATCGCCCCGACGATAGAATTAAAGAGCCGGGAAGCGACATATGACGAAACGATCGACAGCTTTACAACCATTGCTAAAGCATTAAATAAAGAAGATGAAGGTAAAGAAAAGCTTGCCGAGCACAAAAAAGTCATCAACGATCTAAAAGGGGAACTCCCGAAAGACGAAAACCGCAACATCGTTCTCGGAGTTGCAAGAGCAGATTCCTTCCAGCTTCATACGTCATCATCTTATGACGGAGAAATCTTTAAAATGCTTGGCTTTACACACGCTGTGAAGTCAGATAACGCCTATCAAGAGGTCAGCCTCGAGCAATTGAGCAAAATCGATCCTGATATTTTGTTCATCTCAGCCAACGAAGGCAAGACAATTGTAGATGAGTGGAAAAAGAACCCGCTCTGGAAAAATCTCAAAGCGGTGAAAAACGGACAAGTCTATGATGCGGACCGTGACACTTGGACAAGATTCAGAGGCATCAAGTCTAGTGAAACAAGCGCCAAAGACGTGCTTAAAAAAGTGTATAATAAATAGGACAAATGAGAAGCGAGGGGATATCCTTGCTTCTTCGTTTTTGCAACCAGACGCAGTAAGGAAGTGAGACTGTTGTATCATTCACCCAAACGGCGCTCATCATCAAGACTGATGATGTTCATCATCGCACTGATCATTTTGATATTCGGGCTTGGGCTGAATCTTTCAGTAGGAGCCTCAGACATCGGGATCATAGATTCATTGAAATATCTTTTTGTATGGGATGGTTCAAAGGAACAGCTCATCATCTCTACTCTTCGCCTTCCCCGCACATTGATCGGCGTTTTCGTCGGCGCCAGCCTGGCCGTAGCAGGGGCGCTGATGCAGGCCATGACCAGAAACCCTCTGGCTTCACCTCAAATTTTCGGTGTGAATGCGGGTGCATCGCTTTTTGTCGTTGCTTCTCTCGTCATTCTGCCGGCATCGCCCTATTCTTCCGTTGTATTCGCTTTTGCGGGTGCGGCTGCAGGCGGCGCGATTGTGTATATGATTGCCTCATCCGGCGGAATGACACCTGTCAAGCTGGCATTGTCGGGAATGGCGGTGCATCTGTTCCTCTCCTCCATGACACAGGCCATCATTATTTTAAATGAGTCGGGAGAGGATGTTCTGTACTGGATGACAGGCGCGATTGACGGAAGCAATTGGCAGGACGTCATGACCATCGCTCCGTTTTCTGTCATCGGCATCGGGCTTGCCCTCGTGTTTTCCGGTTCTGTTTCTGTACTTGGTCTCGGAGACGAAACAGCAAAAGGGCTTGGGCAAAATATGAACAGCATCCGGATTCTGATCAGCTTTATCATTTTAATTCTATCCGGTGCTTCCGTAGCTGTCGCCGGGCCGATCGGCTTTGTCGGACTGCTCGTTCCACATATTGTCCGCAAGCTGATCGGAGAACATTATCAATACGTGCTTCCGTTTTCGGCGCTGCTCGGTGCCATATTGCTGGTGTACGCAGATGTTCTGGCCAGGTGGATTGCATTTCCTTATGAATCACCGGTCGGCATCGTCACCGCGATTATCGGAACACCGTTCTTCTTATATTTGGCAAGGAAAGGGCGAAATCTGAAATGAAGAAAACAACCAGAAAACAAAAACGCCCCTTGCTGGCGATACTCATATTGGCCGTGATTCTGATCGTTCTGTCCGTCATCAGCATCGGCTTCGGTGCATTATACATTTCACCGGATGCGGTAGTGACGAACTTGTTGGGACTGGATCATTCCTTTGAATTCATCATCCAGCAATACCGCCTTCCACGGATTATATTAGCGATTTTGGCCGGTGCCGGGCTTGCCGCGGCCGGAGCGATTTTGCAGGGTGTCATCCGCAACCCGCTCGCTTCCCCGGACGTTGTCGGCATTTCAAAAGGGTCCGGACTTGCGGCGATGGCTGTCATTCTGATCTTTCCTGAATCGCCGGTGTACGTGCTTCCGTTCTCTGCATTTGCCGGAGCAGCCATTATTGCTGTACTATTATTAATGATAGCCCGCAAAAAAAGCATTCAGCCCTCTTCATTGGCTTTATCAGGCATTGCCTTAGGCGCGGTTTGCCACGCCGGGATGCAATATATGATGGTCAAGTTTCCGGGCGACGTGAATGCTGCACTCATTTGGCTGACAGGGAGCCTATGGGGAAGAAACTGGGAAGAAGTCAAGCTGCTTGCACCATGGCTTTTGGTTCTTTTTCCGATCGTCTGCATTCTCATACCGAAGCTGGATCTTATGTCACTCGGTGATGAGCTTGCGCAGGGTCTCGGCGAAAACGCAAACCGGCTGAGATTCATCCTGATTTTCACCGCGGTTGCACTGGCGGGAAGCTGTGTAGCCGTCGTCGGCTCAATCGGTTTTATTGGCTTGCTTGCTCCGCATATCGCCAGACGGCTTACCGGAGAAAAAGCTAAATATTTACTGCCTGCATCAGCATTGATTGGTGCTATTATATTATTAATTGCAGATACGTTAGGGCGCGGCGTCATGCCTCCGGTTGAAATACCGGCCGGAATATTGACTGCCGTGATCGGCGCGCCTTATTTTTTATATTTATTGAAATTCGAAGCGAGGAAACAGTAGGGAGAGGATACCATGGGAAAACTGGCTGCAGACCAGCTCACTCTTTCATATGACAGCACAGTGATTATTGACGGAGTCGATTTAAAGATAGAAGAAGGAAAAATCACTGCGCTCATCGGCGCCAATGGCTGCGGGAAATCAACAATCCTCAAATCGCTCGCCAGGCTGATGGCTCCAAAAAGCGGTACGGTCCTATTGGAAGGAAAAGATATACACCGCCAGCCGTCAAAAGAAGTCGCAAAAAAACTGGCCATTCTTCCTCAATCTCCTCAGGCTCCTGAAGGATTGACGGTAGAGGAATTATGCTATTTCGGCAGACATCCTCACAAAAAGCTGTTATCCAAGCATACCCAAGAGGATCACGACATGGTAGAGTGGGCGCTGGACGCAACGGGCATGATTGAGCTGAAAGAACGGACACTGGATGCCCTGTCAGGCGGCCAAAGACAAAGAGCATGGATTTCCATGGCGCTTGCGCAAGGCACTGATTTGCTTTTGCTTGATGAACCGACCACGTATTTAGACATTTCACACCAGATTGAAGTGCTCGAGCTGCTGAAAAAGCTAAACCGCGATCATGGCCGCACCGTTGTGATGGTGCTCCATGATTTAAACCAGGCCGCTCAATATGCTGACTATCTGATCAGTGTGCTGGACGGAAAAATACACAATGCCGGAACACCGGAAGATGTGTTTACCCAGCCGTTTTTCCGTGAAGTCTTCGGCTTGGAATGCTGCATCATGAGAAGCCCGATCGACCAGAAGCCCATGTGCCTGCCGACGGGCCTGTGCCCGAAATTACGGGCGACATAAAAAGGAGGGAATGCCTAGGGCTGTCGAGAAACTTGACAGCCTTCATTTTCCCTTATAATATTTCATTCTCACATTTTAATTGATGTTTAACTAAAAAAACACGTTATTCTTCTCATGTTCCACACGAGATACTCTTAACATAAAATTAAATTTGTTCTTATTGACCAACTTGTTAAAGTTGTATATCTCTTCGAATCTCAACAAGACATAGAAAAGACCGAAAGAATTATAGTAAGTCATCCCTCGAAATGTGTGGAAAGACCAAAAAAAGTGACAAAATTAGCTTGTGTATCAGAAAAAGAAAGAATCAAATCAGTTGTAAAGGGATTTGCTATTGCAGGTTCAATTAAAAATCGAAATATAAATTAACGGAATATTGTATATTTTCCACAAAATATATTGAAAATCGTAATACTCAACGAAGCTTGGGCTTAATGTCTCTTTTTCTGATTCTCAATCCGATAATTATTAAAAACATTTAAAATAAAAGCTTGTAGAAAAAACATTGTTTTTTCTACAAGCTGAACATTATTACACAATGTTAGTATACTTTTATCAAGTCTCTAATCTAGGATGATTAATAAATTGCTTTATTAGTAATTGGCCCATTAATTGATTCTCTAATTTTATATACTGGAATATTCTTTACGCATCTAATTCCCATTTCATTGTGTCGACAGAAAGGAATATCTTTTGCTCTAAAGGAAGGGAACATTAAGCCTGGATGAGAGAAGAATGATCCTCCTTTAAGAACGGCAAATGAGTTAACACTATTAAATGGTACATTCTCAAAAATAGGGTGGAAAGCTCTCTTTGTTTTAAGCTCACTTCTAGTCCACTCCCATGTTCCGCCGATCATACCGCATACTCCATAGGGACTTTCACCATTTTGTTCAAAAATATCACTTGTTAAATGATTTAATTCTTTATCAGCATGAGCTTTTAATAAATTTTCTCTCCAGGACTTTAAAGAAGTAATGGGTTCATTATAAAGACTTCCAGCATATTGAACCTTTGCAGGATCAAATTTATCTCCCCAAGGCCAGATATTACCTTTTTCGCCTCGAGCAGCTTTTTCCCATTGAAACTCGGTTGGCAATTCTTTCCCCTTATATCTTGCGTAAGCAAATGCATCATAAAAATCTATACCTGTAACGGGATGATTATCTAAATACCTATCATCCCAATATGTATTTCTTCTATGTTGTTTATTCTGCGGTTCATTAGGATGACAGAATATATGCCCATTTTCCTCTATGAACTCGGTAAAGATATCATAATCTTTATTTGTAACAGGATACTTATCAATAAAAAATGGAGGTAACCATACTTTTTGTCTAGGAACAGCATCTTTCCAATTAAATGTTTTGTCAGGAATTTCATTTTCATTTAAACCGAATTCAAAAAAGCCACCCGGAATTAAAATCATCCCATCTTCTTCTGTTTTTTCGAATTCCTCTATTAGACTTTGAGGAATTTTTTCTTCAAAGTCAAAGTTATTAGGAAGGATACCATTTTGATCAAAATAATTTTTTAGCATTACTAGCTCTTCATTTTTTTCAACACCGAATATATCTAATAATGTACTTAATACTTTTTGGGCCCCTAATCCCACAGGTTTTTTAGGATAGCTTATACTCTCCCTGACATCATCAATGATCGAAGACAAATATGCTACCGATTCTTCAATTTTATGATTTGCACAGACATCCATAGCTTTAAAAGAAACTAAATCATCCGGATCCTGGGTTAGATTGATTATAGTTTCTACAGCAGAGAAATAAGGTACCCATTTTTCAACGAAATCAATTAATCTATACCTTATGTAAGTATTCGGATAAGCAATACACATACCAAACACATTTTCAGCTGCTACAGGGTGTTGAATTTTATTTAGTAGAGTCATAATTCTATTATCGATTAAACTCTTAAAATCATTTTTGTTATTTTCCGGAACAGAAGTAATAAGTTCTTCAACTTCAATTAATATTTCTATATCTTTATTGTAAATTGATTTATGATCTTGCATTAATAGAGTCAATTTACGATAACCTCCCGATTTGTTTATTGAAATAAGGAATAGCATTTAAATGCTATTCCCTAAATGTTTACCATTTTTCATTAGTATAAAGAACCGGGCTAACAATCGATTTTCTCCAGTTTTTTCTTAATTTTTTCATGGTTTTCCCCCCTTTAATAAGATATGTGGTTCCCTGGCTATTGATAGAATAGTCAGAGAACTCAAATAAACAATAACAATAAATAGAATAAAAGTAAATAGTTTACAAGGAAATTTTTTCTTTACTTTTGTTGTTTTAAGGTGTTTAAATATGTTTAAGCTCTTTACCGAGAAAAGTTATTCCAAGGGAGGATACATATGAGTAAAGGTTATTATTCTATTTTATTTAGCCAGACCACTACAAATTTAGGTTTTTCTCTATATACTATGGTAGTGATTTCGTTTTTGTTTAAAATGACCAATTCGACAACCATCGCCTCTCTGGTGACATTAATAAGTATTATTTTTCGTATTTTTGGAAGTGCTATATTACCGTTAATAACAATTCGATTAAAACTGCATCTTACAATAATTATTTCTCAATTGATACAAATGCTGTTGTTAATATGTTTGTTCTATTCTTTATTAAGAACTTACTCTAATCAAACTCTCATTTTAGTCTTTATTATTATTAGCTGTATTTCCTTTTTTAATGGATGGTTCTCACCTTTAAAAAGTGCAATTATAGGGGAAATAATCTCTCCTGATAAAAGAGTAAAGGCAAATGGATTATTATCTACAGTGGACCAAACTTTTCAATTTGTAGGCTGGTCTTTAGGTGGTCTCATAATTGCATTTTTAGGTGAGGGATATACTATTATACTTACTATCTTTTTGTTGTTTACATCTCTTATTTCTCTTTTATTTTGTCTACCACACGGCCACGCTAATTCTGTCATACGTGAAAAAAATTCTCCCAATAAGAGTATAGTAAGTGGTTGGCGGTATTTATTTAGCCAAAAGAAACTTAGAACAATTATTATTATGGATTTAATTGAGTCATGGGCAGGAATGATTTGGATAGGGTCTGTCTCTTTAGCTTTCGTTAACGAAGTCTTGCATAAAGGAGAATCATGGTGGGGATTTATTAATGGAGCATACTATTTAGGTTCGATGATAGGGGGATTTATAATATATAAGCTGTCGGAGAGATTTCAAAATAAGTTAATTAATTTTATGTTAATTGGTGCTGTCTCATATGGAAGTTTAACTTTAATATATGGATTTATAAGTAATTCATACTTAGCTCTAATATTGGTTCTCTTTATGGGGCCGGCTTATATATTAAGAGATCTTACACAAGAAACATTTATTCAGAACATAACAACCGAGCAAACTCGAATTAATATAATGTCTGCAAGGTCTTCTTTAGTACAGTTCATTTTTATGTTTTCAATTCTGGCTATAGGAGCTATTTCAGATTTCCTTGGAGTTCGTTTAGTTTATGTTTCAGCAGGTATTCTTTTATTAGTGTCCGCAATATATGGATTTTCTCAATTGCAATTCAAGAAAAAGGTAAATAAACCTATAAGCTTTTAATAAATACCTAAAATTTAATTAATATGTTTTCGTTTGCTTTTCCGCGTGTTTTATTAAAAAGTAAACATTACTAAATTGAAAAAGAAAATGGTCGAGTACAATCGATTGTCTGTTTCAGAAAAACTCAGCATAAAAGAGAAAAAATTGAGCAATGCTTTGCAGATGCAAAACAATTGCATAGACTTTGCTATGGCAGATTGATGGGAAAGCAAAATGTGAACGACTAAGCTCCCCCTAGCAGATGCTTGCAAGAATATGAAGAAGAATCGACATATACACTAGCCAATCTTAACTAGTGTGCAGAAGCTCTTTTTCTGTTCTTTTTTCTAATAATGATAAATGACTAAAGAGAACTTTTAAACAAAAGAGCTTGTAGAAAGCATAAGTTCCTCTATAACCTTTTTTGTATGCCGGTTTACCTTTTGTATTTCATCACTAGTCCGTGTTACATTGGTGTCAATCAAGTAATAGGAGGATGAATATGACAAAAACTCAGCAGCAGATTCAATTAGCCAGACGTCCGCAAGGGGTTCCCGTTCATGAAGACTTCCGCTTTGAAACGATCCCCGTCCCTGAACCCCAGCAGTGTGAAGTGCTTGTCAAAACGTTTTATGTATCGGTTGACCCTTATATGCGCGGCCGTATGCAGGATACGAAGTCATATGTTGAACCGTTCGGCTTGGATGAAGCGCTCTCTGGCGGGGTTATTGCTGAAGTCGTGTCAGACGGTGAGCATCTGAAAAAAGGCGATATCGTCATCGGAAACCTAAGCTGGCAGGAATTTTCGGCTGTCAGCGAGTCTGCCTTGCGAAAAATTGATACAAGCCTCGCTCCCGCTTCGGCCTATCTCGGCATTTTGGGAATGACCGGCTTGACGGCATATTTCGGACTGCTGGACATCGGGCGCCCGAAAGAAGGTGAAACCGTGGTCGTCTCCGGAGCTGCGGGAGCCGTCGGTTCAGCTGTCGGGCAGATTGCCAAAATCAAAGGCGCGCGAGTCGTCGGCATCGCAGGCTCCGATGAGAAAATCGCGTTTTTAAAACAGGAGCTGCAATTTGACGAAGCCATCAATTACAAAACAGCAGAAGATATCCAGAAAGCGCTTGAAGACGCTTGTCCTGACGGTATCGATGTGTATTTTGACAATGTCGGCGGGCCGATTTCAGATGCGGTCATGAACCTGCTCAATGAATTTGCCCGCATTCCGGTGTGCGGCGCCATTTCTTCCTACAACGCGGAAAGTGAAGCAGATGACATAGGACCTCGCGTCCAATCGAAGCTGATCAAAACGAAGTCTCTGATGCAAGGGTTTATTGTAGGCGACTACTCCGATCGCTTTTCTGAGGGAGCAAAACAGCTGGCCGAATGGCTGAAGGACGGAAAGCTCCATTACGAGGAAACCATCACAGAAGGCTTCGAAAACATTCCTGACGCGTTTCTCGGCTTATTTAAAGGCGAAAATAAAGGAAAACAGCTGATCAAAGTCAGTGATCCGAGCTGACATGATAATGAAAACAAGGAGGGCTTTTTGCCCTCCTTGTTTTTGTGTATGGTCAGGTCCGAAGAATCAAAGTGAGAAAGCCATCTTCATCAGGTTCTTCCATAGTAAATCCAGCTGCTTGAAAGCAAGCCAAACTGATTCGATTGTCTTCTTCAATGCATGCAGCCCATTCCCGCACTCTAGTAAAATCAGGGTCATTCAGCAGTTTTTTTAATATCTGTTTTCCGTACCCTTGAAGCCGGCACAAGGGATTTACGATCAATCCAATATACGCCCGCTCCCCCACGAACTCCATAACAACCATCCCTGCCGGCAGCTGCCCGTCATATGCCATGATGACAGTATTGTCTTCATCTTTATTCACTCGTGCATACCACACATCTAATGGCAGCATCCCATCCATTCTTCGCATGGTATCCTCATTTTCAAACCATTGTTCAAGAATTTTCAGCTCAGGCTCCTTCAATATTTGAAATCTGTCTATTGAAGCCATCTCCTCACCCCGCACGAACCTTTTTCTATTATTTTACAACAAAAAGAAGGGCTTTCCGCCCTCCTTTTTATTTCATCTTCAATTTTCCGCCTGCATAAACAGCTTCACTCAGCTCCACGCCAAGCTTCTTCGCCATTTTTTTCAGCTTTGATTCTTCCAGTTTCGTTACGAGGCTCAGCACGTTGCCTTCTTTCCCAGCCCGTCCTGTTCGGCCTGATCTGTGAACATAGCCGTCTTCGTCAGGAATATCAGCATGAATCACGTACGGCAGGTTTTCGATATCCAAGCCGCGCGCGGCAATGTCAGTCGCCAGCAGCAGCGGAAACTCGCCCTGTTCAAACGCTTTAATGATCTTCGCCCGCTCCATCTTTTTCGCCTCACTGTGAAGAATGCCAAGATCCACATGATGGTACGCCAGTTTTTCCGCGTATACGCTCAGGTTTCCGATGTCTCTCACAAACACAAGCGCCTGCATGCCTTCAAGTCTTGAAAGCTTTTGCAGCAGCTTAACTTTGTCACGCTGGTCACAAATGAGGTATTGGTGCTTCACTTTGCCTGCTTCCGCTTTGCTTCTAGCCACATTCAGAATCTCAGGCTCGTGCGTCAATTCACGGAGCACGTCTTCTGTTTCCTTTTTAAGAGTGGCAGAAAAACATAGAAGCTGCCGGTCTTTTAATGTCGTTTTAATGATCTGCTTGATCGTTTCGCGATGCTCCGGCAGGACAAGCTGATCCGTTTCATCCAGTACAATCGTTTTCACTTCATGCATTTTGAGTTTCTTCGTTTTAATCAGTTCAAACACCCTGCCCGGCGTACCAACAATGATATGCGGATGTTTCTTCAGCTTTTCGACCTGCTTCTTCACATTCGCCCCGCCGATTAAGGAAGCCGCGCGCAGCTCTGAGCCCGCTTTCCAATCCTGAATCACCTGAAAAATCTGCATCACCAGCTCACGCGAAGGCGCTAAAATCACCGTCTGCGGATGCTTCTGATCTGGTTTGATCCGTTCCAAGACCGGCAGTGCGTATGCAAGTGTTTTGCCTGTGCCTGTCGGAGATTCCGCGATGACATCCTTTCCGTCCATAATCAGCTGTGCTGCCTGCTCCTGAACAGGGGTTGGCTTTTGAAAGCCGGAAGCATTCCAATTCTCTTGTATAAATGATTGTGCATTATGTAAAAATGGCCAAGTTTGCGTCATTTTTGTTCTCCTCAATTCCTGAAATCTATTCCATAGTATCTCAAAACCTCGCCCTGAACGCAATTTTTCTTTTTCTTTCCTATACCTTTCAACATTCCGATTCCTCCTTTATAATCAAAAGGGTGAATATTTCACGCCGATTGTGCGTGTTCAAACGATAGAGGTGTAAACATGAGTATTTTATCTGTAAAGGATTTAAGCCACGGCTTCGGTGACCGGGCCATTTTTAATAACGTCTCCTTCCGCCTGTTAAAAGGCGAGCACGTCGGACTGATCGGCGCAAATGGTGAAGGAAAATCAACCTTTATGAATATTATTACCGGAAAGCTTGAACCTGATGAGGGAAAAGTCGAATGGTCAAAAAATGTCCGTGTCGGCTATCTGGATCAGCATACCGTGCTGGAAAAAGGAAAATCCATCCGTGACGTCCTGAAAGACGCATTCCATTATTTATTTGCGATGGAAGAAGAAATGAACGAGATTTACAACAAAATGGGCGAAGCTGATCCCGACGAGCTCGAAAAGCTGCTTGAAGAAGTCGGCGTAATTCAAGACGCGCTGACGAACAATGATTTTTATATCATTGATTCCAAGGTGGAAGAAATCGCCCGCGGCCTCGGCTTGAGCGATATCGGATTAGAGCGCGATGTCACCGATCTGAGCGGCGGACAGCGCACCAAGGTTCTTCTCGCCAAGCTTCTCCTTGAAAAGCCGGAAATTCTGCTTCTCGATGAGCCGACCAACTATCTTGATGAGCAGCATATTGAATGGCTGAAACGCTATCTGCAGGAATACGAGAACGCGTTCATCCTGATTTCCCATGATATTCCGTTCTTAAACAGCGTCATCAACCTGATTTATCATGTTGAAAATCAAGAACTGACACGCTATGTCGGCGACTACCATCAGTTTATGGAAGTCTACGAGGTAAAGAAACAGCAACTTGAAGCCGCCTACAAAAAGCAACAGCAGGAAGTCGCAGAGCTGAAGGATTTCGTTGCCCGCAACAAAGCCCGTGTCAGCACGAGAAACATGGCGATGTCCCGCCAAAAGAAACTCGATAAGATGGATATGATCGAGCTGGCGGCAGAAAAGCCAAAACCGGAATTCCACTTCAAGCCGGCGAGAACGTCAGGCAAGCTGATTTTTGAAACGAAGGATCTGGTGATCGGTTACGATTCCCCGCTATCACGTCCGCTCAACCTCCGCATGGAGCGCGGCCAAAAAATCGCTCTTTACGGCGCAAACGGGATCGGAAAAACTACCTTGCTGAAAAGCCTGCTTGGCGAAATCCAGCCGCTTGAAGGCTCTGTAGAACGCGGCGAGCATCTCTTTACCGGCTATTTCGAGCAAGAGGTCAAGGAGACAAACAACAATACGTGCATCGAAGAGGTATGGAGCGAATTCCCTTCTTACACGCAGTATGAAATCCGTGCCGCTCTGGCAAAATGCGGACTGACAACAAAGCATATCGAAAGCCGCGTTTCCGTATTAAGCGGAGGCGAAAAAGCAAAAGTCAGATTATGCAAGCTGATCAATTCGGAAACAAACCTGCTGGTGCTCGATGAGCCGACAAACCACTTGGATGTCGACGCAAAGGAAGAGCTAAAACGCGCCCTCAAAGAATATAAAGGCTCGATTCTGCTCATTTCCCACGAGCCAGAGTTTTATATGGATATCGCGACAGAAACATGGAACTGCGAGTCTTGGACGACAAAAGTGCTTTAAATCGAAGAAAACCCGCCTGCTGAAGGGACTGACCCCCGTTTTTGAGACAGGGATCAAAACACCTTTTAAACAGCCAATTGCCGATAGTTTATCGGTGATTGGTTGTTTAGTTTCGTTTGAATACGAATATTGTTATAATAATGAATGTATTCTATGACAGTGCGTTCTACGATGGCGGTCGTAGTTCGATCAATGCTGTTAAGATAGAACGTTTCAGACTTTAGTGAGGAATGAAACGATTCGATGGAGGCATTATCAGCGGGCGTCCCTTTGCGGGACATGCTCATGGTAATGCCTTTTGTGTTAACAGCTTTTTGATACTCGTAAGATGTATACACAGAACCTTGGTCACTATGTAACACGCAGTTCTCAGGCAGTGTTGGCAGCTGATCAAGTGTGTCTAAGACAAAGTCTGTGTCCTGCTTATCGCCAATCGTAAAAGCAATCACTTCTCCATTGTATAAATCTAATATACTGGAAAGGTACAATTGTTTCTGTCCATAACAAATATGTGATGTCCGTTACTAGTTTTTCAAGAGGGCGATCAGACTGAAAGTTCCGATCCAATATATTATCGACTACGGCATATGGCTGCCCATTCTTCTTGCGCTTTTTCACCTTAACCTGGCACTGCCATTGATTTTTCTGCATAATACGTTGAACCGTTTTATGGTTAATACTCATTCTCTTTTTTAGTATGGCTGTGATTTTTCGATATCCATATCGATACTTGTGCTCTCGGCACAACGTGCCGATTTGTTTTTCCAAATGGCGCTTGGGATAATCTTTCATCAGATTCTTCTTCCAACGATAATAGGACGCTCGAGAGATACCTAAATGAATACAGATATCCTGCACGGTCATTGTGCTATGCAATGCTTCTACAAGTTCGACTGACGTTTCGCTATCAACTTCCTTTCCAATTCGTTGTACTTTTTTAAAACTTCATTCTGTTGTCTCAGATAACGGTTCTCTGCCTGCAGTTTCTCTAATTCGGAAGAATACTCTGGACCTTTTCCGTAAGTGTATTGCTTTCCAACAGGCTGTTCGAATCGATGTATATCCCCAGCCTTATGCCATCTAACCCATGTCTGAACCTGTGTCTTATTCTTAATATTCAATTCCTGCATGATCTCTTTCATAGGCACGCCTGCCAATCTCATTTCTACAGCCTGCAGTTTCACTTCAACCGGATAACTCACTCTTGTCCCCATAGAAAAAACACCTCCAAGTCTAATTTCGGATAACAACTATCCGTTTTCAAACTAGAAGGTGTTTTTTATTTGTCTCATATTATGGGGTCAGTCCCGAAGGGCGGGTTTTTTTAGTGCCATTTTTTCTGAACGATTCTCAGGAGCTCTCTGTCTTTTAAAATGAGCTGCAATGGCGATGTGAATTCATCAAGTGTCAGCTCTCTTTTCATCAGCCCATGCGGTGAACCATTCAACCGAAAAGCTGTTTTTCATGACGCTGTGTATGTAATGATAGAGCACCTGTAAACACTTCTGATCATATTCGTCAGGCTTTGCCTTATCCATGGCAAACGTCCCCTCTTCAGCATGAACCATCACCTGATATGGCAATCGTAATGAACGGATACATCCTCAGTTTCTTCAAAATAAATGCCCGCCGCGTCGATGCCTGACCGAAGTGGATGTCCTTTCCTGCACCAATTCGATTATAATGCCATTATAACGAATAATACTTACTGATAGTGAAGGGGTATAACATGATCATCGGCAAAAAAGAATTCAATGTAAATGAACTTCAATACACCATTCGATCAGCTTGTGCAGAGGATGCACAGAAGCTGTCTGCATTAAGGCTGAAAATTGATGGAGAAACGGAATACATGGATCGCGAGAAGGGTGAGGATTTCATAGATGCATCGAGTTTTGAACAACGGATAAAGGAAGATACTGAGAAAGAGAGAAACTTATTTTTAGTTGCTGAAGTGCAGGACAGGCTCGCGGGGTTTTCCAGATGTGAGGGAACTGACTTAAAGCGATCCTCGCATAAAGCGGAGTTCGGTGTATGCGTGTTAAAAGAATTTTGGGGTTATGGCATCGGGAAGCATCTTTTACAGCAATCTCTCTCTTGGGCGGATACCAACGGAATTAAAAAAATCTCACTGAATGTCCTGGAAACAAACGAAAGAGCCATTTCACTATATAAGACATACGGATTTGAAGCAGAAGGAATCTTAAAAAAGGAGAAATTGCTTTCTGACGGAAACTACTACAATACGGTTGTAATGGGAAGGTTCCATGATTAAAAAAGACACTGCATATGCGCAGTGTCTTTCGTTATTAATGACCCGCCTTAACTCCGGCAAAATGTTTACGTCCCATGAGAAGGACAAGCATGCCGACAAAAACGACGATTCCGCCTACTGTATATGGTGTGCTTGCGGTGAAGTGTTCTGACAGCATTCCCGCAATCCACGGAGCGAGTGCGCCGCCGATGAAGCGGACTGAGCTGTAGGCTGAAGACGCGATTGATCGTTCAACAGGCGCAGCCCCCATCACAGCTGTCGTCATGATGGTGTTGACCATACCGAGGACAGCACCGGCGACAACGATACATGTAATAATCAGTGTCTGATGGTCTGTCCAGATCCCCATGATCATGAGAATGGCCGCAAAGGCGATAAAGAGAACGACGAGTGAACGCACTGTGCCTAGCGCTTTGTGTACGAGCGGCGCCGTAAAGACTGACGTAATCGCCAGCAGAAGGCCCCAGCCGAAGAAGACATATCCGAGACCGTGTTCATCTAAATCCAGTACGAACGGAGAATAAGCAAGCAAAATAAAAAATCCAAAGTTGTATAAGAACGCAGATACCGCCATCGTCAATAGCCCTTTATATTTGAGCGCCTTCATGGCATCAAACACACCGACGCGTTTTGCCGGTTTTGGCAATTTCGGCAGCATGAAAGAAATCGCAATTAACGCTATAAACATCAGGACAGATACCCCGAAGAACGGTGCGCGCCATGACATGCTTCCAAGCTCTCCGCCTGCAAGCGGCCCGACAGAAATCCCGAGACCGAGCGCAGCCTCATACAAAATAATTGCTTGGGCGCTGCCCCCGACTGACACGCCGACGATAACCGCAAGCGCTGTTGAAATAAACAAAGCATTACCTAATCCCCAGCCGCCGCGATAGCCGACTAGCTGAGCAATTGAACTTGAGCTGCCGCCAAGCGCCGCAAACACAATAATAAAAATAAGTCCGAGAATTAATGTCCATTTCGCGCCGATGCGGCTGGAAATGGCTCCTGAGAAAAACATCATAAATCCGGTAACAAGCAAATAACTTGTAAACAAGAGTGATACTTCACTAGGTGAAGCATGTAATTGTGCGGCAATTGCCGGAAGAATTGGATCGACCAGCCCGATTCCCATAAAGGAAATCACACAGGCAAAAGCGACAGCCCATACAGCTTTCGGCTGACTGAGCAAGCCCGTTTTCTGATTCACTTGTTTTGTCTTATCCATTTGACCTGACCTCCATCTTTATTCCATTAAAAGAAACGCTACAAAAATAGCGTTTGGCAAACTTTCATTCGATTGATTGAATGGCACGTTCCGCTTTACCTTTCATGCCTTGCAGGCGTTCTTTAAAGCTTTCGAATGTGCGGATTTTCTCATCAATCAAATCCAACTGGTGATTCAGGGTTTCCTGAATTTCCTCCAGTTTTTCTTTCCGTTCCTTAGGATCCAGTGACAACAAATACCCCTCTTTGTTTAACTCTAGCTGGCGGCTGGTTTCCATGAAATGCTGAAGCTCCTGAAGGGAAAAACCGAGCACCTCTTTTGTACTGATGACTTTCTCAAGCTCCTCCATATCATCCTCTGAATAAAGCCTCACGCCGCCGTCTGTCCGTTTCGGCGCCGGAATCAAGCCGATTTCTTCATAAAACCGGATGGTCCGCTTTGTCAGCCCGCTTCTTTTGGCTACTTGATCAATCTTCATCCATTCCAAGGTAAATCCCCCTTCGCCGTTTCTTTTACCATTATACACCTTTTGAACCTTAACGTAAACGTTAAGTTTTAAAAATCAATAAAAAAGACGAGTGCATCAATCACCCGTCTTTCACTATCCTGTTTAAGCCAAACTTCCTGTCACTGACAGAGACTGCCTTTGAAGGCTTTCAGAAAGCAATTGATACGCAATCACTTTCTTCTTGTACTGCTTCACGACGTCGATATGGTCGTCATAGCTGTATACAAACAGCTTCACATCTTTTTTGCCTTTTTTCGTATCTATCACCAGCGGCGTGCCGCCGTTTTCCGGATGTAAATAACGCTCTTCGTCACCTGGGTATATATAATACTTTTCCAGGAAGACAGCTTCGTTAAATTGGGCAATTACTTTCTGTTTCTCTTCACCTTCGATACGTTTTCCATCCAGGGAGAGAACAGCATTTTCGTCACTCAGCTTGGCGTGCACCGCGAATTTGCTGAGCAGCCATTCCATAACGCCTGTTGGAAGACAGGTTAATACGATTTTCACCAAACTCATGAGGATTAACATCACGATCGTCCATGTCATACTTCATCATCTCCGTTAGCTTTCCATGTGCCGCTGACACACAACTCCATCCTATCATAGGATGGCTGGTTCGTTTTTGTACATTATGTGAAAAAAGCGCGGCCTGCTGCAGGCCGCGCTTTTTTAGCTTTCCAGCTCTTCTATCATAAGAGACAATTCTGTCCAACGGTCCATAGCAGCCTCAAGCTCTTCCGCTGTTTTGGCCTGTTCGGCCATCAGCTCTTGGATTTTTCCGAAATCGCTGCCTGCTGCGGCGATATCAGCTTCGAGCTGCTCATGCTTCTCTTCTAACTGGGCAATTTTATCTTCGATGCCGTCCCATTCAAGCTGATCTTTGTAAGAAAGCTTTTTTCGTTTTTTCTTTGGCTCGGCTTCAGCCAGTTTGACTTCAGCCGCCGGTTTTTCAGCGGTTTTCTTCGCTTTTGACTCCTCCATATAGTCGCTGTAGGAGCCTTGGAAGCGGGAAATGACGCCATTTCCTTCAAACACAATCAAACGGTCGACGACACGGTCAAGGAAGTAGCGGTCATGGGATACGGTGATGACGACGCCAGGGAACTGATCGATATAATCCTCTAGAACACTTAATGTTTCAGTATCCAAATCGTTCGTCGGCTCATCGAGAAACAGGACATTCGGCTCCTGCATGAGAACCTGAAGCAAGTATAAACGGCGTTTTTCCCCTCCGGACAGCTTGCGGATATACGTCTGCTGCATCGAACGCGGGAAGAGGAAACGCTCCAGCATTTGTTCAGCTGTAATGATATCGCCATCCGCTGTTTTTACGACCTCCGCCGTTTCTTTTATATATTCAATGACCTTTAACTCGCCATTCATTTCACTGTGATCCTGAGTATAGTAGCCGATTCTGACCGTCTGTCCGATCGTAATATGGCCGCCGTCTGGAGTATGACGGCCGGCAAGGGTGTTTAACAGCGTTGTTTTTCCGATGCCGTTCGGTCCAATAATCCCGATCCGTTCACCCGGTATGACCAATTCATTAAAGCGGTCGACGAGCACGCGGCCGTCATAAGCGATCATCACGTTCTCCGCTTCAATGACCTGTTTGCCAAGACGGTGGGAGCCAATCGCAAAGTCGAGTGAGCCCGATGACTGGGGGCCTTTCTGCTCCTTAAGCGTCTCCACTCGGTCAATTCTCGCCTTTTGTTTTGTGGAACGGGCTTTCGCTCCCCGTCTGAGCCAGGCCAGTTCGCGGCGCAGCAGGTTTTGCCGCTTCGTTTCCTTTTGCTCAGCCTGCGCTTCCCGTTCCGCTCGTTTTTCTAAAAACACTTCATAGTTGCCTTTGTACGTGTAGAGGCTGCCTCGTTCTAACTCATAAATGCGGTTCGTGACACGGTTTAAGAAATACCTGTCGTGCGTCACCAGCATGACGGAGCCGGGATATTGACTTAAATATCCTTCAAGCCACTCAATCGTTTCATTATCCAAATGGTTCGTCGGCTCGTCTAAAATGAGCAGATCAGCTGGCTGTATTAAGTTTTTGGCAATGGCCACCCGTTTTTTCTGGCCGCCTGAGAGCTCGTTGACTGGCTTTGTTACGTCGTTGACGCCCAGCTTAGACAATACGGTTTTCGCCAGGGTGTTCGCATCCCACGCGTTGTTCACATCCATTTTCGCCTGCGCCGCCAGCAGGTGCTTCTGGCGCTGTTCATTTTCGGGATCTTCCCCCAGTTCATACAGCGCTTTTTCATATTCACGCAAGGTTTTCATCACAGCCGATTCACCGGAATAGATATGCTCCAGCACAGTTTGCCCCGCAGGCAGCTTCGGGTCTTGATGAAGAAATTCGACGTGCACACTGCCGGATTTCGTAATTTCTCCCTCTTCAATAGATTCCAAGCCGGCGATCACTTTCAGCAGCGTTGATTTTCCTGTTCCATTCGGTCCGATTAATCCGATTCTCTCATTCTCTTCAATATGAAAGGAGATATGGTCAAATAATGTTTTATCTCCGTATGTTTTGTAAAGATTTTCCGCTTTTAATATACTCATGATTCCTATCAATCCTCACGTAAGTTCATGTGTACATTTTAAATCAGCCGCTGGAATAAAACTAGTAAAACGTCAGACAAATTTCATGGAAATACAGGATAGAAAAAAGACCGGGAACATTTGTCCCCGGTCTCTTATTCTTCTTCTAGCGCTTTTTCTGCCATTTTTGCGAGATGCTGTGCACTTCCTGAAATCTCCTGCATCGTGGCGGAAATTTGTTCAACGGCAGCGGCTTGACCGTCTGTATGCTGATTAATCGACTCAATTGATTCCTCCAGCCCTTTCAGCAGGCTGTGGATTTTTTTCGTGATCTGGTCAATCTGGCCGACATTTTCTTTTGAATGCGTCGCTAGCTTTCTGATCTCATCTGCGACGACAGAGAAGCCTTTTCCGGACTCTCCTGCTCTCGCCGCTTCGATTGCGGCGTTCAAGCCGAGCAGGTTGCTTTGGTCAGAGATGCCTTTCACGGTTACTGAAATATCGGCGATTTCACCGGCGCTTTCGCTTACCTTTTTCGCCTGAGAGGAAATGCCCGACATTTGAGTTGAAAACCCGTTGATTGATTCAGAAATATCGGAAATGGCTGCGGCCGTTTGTTCAACGACAGCTGATAAGCTTTCCGCCACATCATGCAGCTTTGATGACTCCTCAAGACTCGTTCCGAGGCCGACGCCCCCTATCACTCTTCCATTCTCGTCGTGGAGCGGGATGGCACGTGCAATCAATGGGAAGCCGAACAATTCTTTCGGAACCATGCTCGTCTTCTTCTGATTGGTGCGGATGGCATCTGTGATAATATCCCCTTCCTGCAACGGATCACCGGCTTTTACGTTTAGAGAAAAGGTTTTGGCCGGTATATTCACAAGTAATTTTTCCGTATCGTAAATGCCGATTGTAATATCATCTTGGACCAGGCTGTTTAGATAAGGGGCTACTTTGATAAACGCGTCCAGAAGATCTGCGGTTTCTTTTTCCGTTCTTATGCTCAATTCCATTCACTCCTATTCATTAATAAGGGAAGCTGCGTTTTTCGTGCTGGACCGAGATCCATTTCAGTGTAGTAAATTCTTCAAGGCTCCACTCGCCGTTCAATCGGCCGAGACCGGATTGCTTTTCACCGCCAAAGGCCACGTTCGGTTCATCATTGATTGTCGTGTCATTGACATGAATCATGCCTGTTTCAATGCGCTTCGCAAAAGCCACGCCGCGTTCAAGATTTGACGTATGTACGGCACCGCTCAAGCCAAACGGCGTTTCGTTTGCGATATCCACCGCTTCGTCTTCTGAATCAAACTTCATAAAGGAAACGACAGGTCCGAACAGCTCTTCCTTGGCAATGCTCATGAATGGTTTCACATCTTTTAATATCGTCGGTTCCACGATCGTCCCGTTAAATCCACCAAGCTTGACTGGAACAGCACCTTCTTCAATCGCTTTCTCAACAGATTTCATCAACCCGTCCGTCTGTCTGCTGTTGATTAATGGCCCAATAATCGTATCAGGGTCCATCGGGTCGCCGACTTTCAGTGATTCCACTTTTGCCTGATACATTTCAAGGAACTTATCATAAATTGATGAGTGAACAAGTACGCGGTTGGCTGACATACAGATCTGCCCTTGATGGGTAAATCTGCTGAACACTGCCGCATTGACCGCATATTCGATATCCGCATCCTCAAGCACGATAAAGGCGCTGTTGCCGCCGAGTTCAAGAAGCGGCTTTTTAAAATGCTTCATCGCAAGCTGGCCGATGTAGCTGCCGACTTTCGTAGAACCTGTAAATGAGATGATCCGCGGTACCGGGTGTTCCACAAAGCTGTCTCCAATTTCTGCAATGTCTGTGACAACGACATTCAGCAGCCCCTCTGGGATTCCCGCGTTCTCAAAAATTTTCGCAATCAGCGTACCGCCGCAAATCGGCGTTTCTTCATGCGGCTTTAAAACAACGCCATTGCCTGCGCCAAGCGCGGGCGCCACTGATTTCATAGATAAAAAGAATGGGAAGTTAAATGGACTGATGACACCGACAACGCCTGCCGGCACGCGATATAATCTGTTTTCCTTGCCGTCTATTGTTGACGGAAGAATTTTTCCTTCCATGCGGACAGGGAACGTCGCCGCTTCTTTCATGATGTTTTTGACAAGCCCGATTTCAAAGGCCGCTTTGAGCCTTGTCCCGCCAAGCTCCTCCATAATCAAATAAATAATGGCTTCTTCGTTCTCTTCAATATACGTGACGGCTTTTTCTAAAATGGTTCTTTTTGCAAACGGATTGACCGCATCCCATTTTTTCTTCGCCAGCGCCGCTGCCCGGTACGCTTCATCTACATCGTCAACAGTCGCTTTTTGGAAGGTTGTGAATGTTTTTTGAGTATAAGGATTTTTGTTTTCCAATACATTTGGGCTGCTGCCCTCCTGCCATTTCCCGCCGATAAATTGTTTATTCAACTCTTCATATTGAAACATGGTCAGCATCTCCTTTTTAACCGCAAGTCAAAATTGGGCGAATCTATTTTTTCTATCGGTTCGCCCTGCATAAAATTGAATATGTTATTAGTAATAAATTACTATCCTATCTTACGACAACGCTGTTTCGCTTCTATCATTTAAAGCAGAAAAATATATGATTGACTGCGCCAAATTTCGACAATATAATACAACAAGAACTGTATATAATGATTAGAATATTTTGAATTTTCCGGGAGGAACTTTTGATGAGTTCATTATTCAGAAAAAAACCGCTTGAAACATTGAGTGCACAGAGCAAGTCAAAAAGCCTTGCCCGCACGTTAAGCGCATTTGATTTAACCTTGCTTGGTATCGGTTGTGTGATCGGTACAGGGATTTTTGTCATTACAGGAACAGTGGCCGCAACCGGTGCAGGTCCCGCCCTCATCATATCGTTTATTTTAGCCGGGCTCGCCTGTGCGCTTGCTGCCTTCTGCTATGCTGAGTTTTCGTCTTCGATTCCGATTTCGGGAAGCGTGTACTCATACTCCTATGTGACACTTGGAGAGCTGCTCGCCTTTTTGATCGGATGGGATCTCATGCTTGAATATGTCATTGCATTATCAGCGGTTGCCACCGGCTGGTCATCATACTTTCAATCACTGCTTGCCGGCTTCAACCTTCATATTCCTGCTGCACTGTCAGGAGCGCCAGGAAGCACGCCGGGCGCCGTGTTTAATCTTCCGGCTGCAGTGATCATTCTCATCATCACTGCGATAGTCAGCAGAGGCGTCAAGGAAAGCACACGTTTTAACAACGTCATCGTACTGATGAAAATTGGGATCATTTTATTGTTCATTATTGTCGGCCTCGGCTATGTCAAACCGGATAACTGGTCTCCTTTTATGCCGTTCGGGATGAAAGGCGTCATTGTCAGCGCGGCAACTGTGTTCTTCGCGTACCTCGGGTTTGACGCGGTGTCTAACGCTTCAGAGGAAGTGAAAAATCCGCAAAAAAACATGCCCGTCGGCATTATTTCAGCTCTTGCCGTTTGTACCGTTCTGTACATCACGGTATCGCTTGTGCTGACAGGCATGATGCCTTATACGAAATTGAATGTCGGAGATCCGGTGTCCTTTGCGCTGAAATTCGTCGGCCAGGACGCTGTTGCCGGAATTATTTCTGTCGGTGCGATTATCGGGATTACGACGGTTATGCTCGCTTTGCTGTACGCTCAGGTCCGTTTGACATTTGCCATGAGCAGAGACGGCCTTCTGCCTGGATTGTTCGCAAAGGTTCATCCGTCATTTAAAACCCCGTTCCGCAATACATGGCTGACTGGTATCGTTGCAGCGGGAATCGCCGGGTTTATTAACCTTGGAACGCTGGCCCACCTGGTGAACATGGGAACGCTGGCGGCGTTTACAGTCATTTCAATTGCTGTCATTGTGTTAAGAAAGAAATACCCGGAAATCAAAGCGTCCTTCAGAGTGCCGTTTGTTCCGGTTGTGCCGATTATCAGTGCAGGCATCTGCCTATGGTTCATGTACAGCCTTCCCGGCGTCACATGGCTTTCATTTGTCATCTGGATCGCTGTCGGAACGCTGGTTTATTTCCTGTATGCAAGAAAACACAGCTTATTAAACAAATAATCTCTTTTCAGCCGGCGGTGCCTCACCCGCCGGCTTTTTCCTTTTTTTATGTGCTATACTTTTGAGTACATATGAGAAAGGGAGACAAACCGATGAAACAATACCGCACTTTATTATTTGATGTAGATGATACCATCCTTGATTTTAAAGCGGCAGAAGCATTAGCGCTGCGTTTGCTGTTTGAAGATCAGACTATTCCTTTAACAGCTGAAATGAAGACGCAGTATAAAACAATCAATCAAAGTTTGTGGAGAGCCTTTGAAGAAGGGAAAATGACACGGGATGAAGTCGTGAACACCCGTTTTTCTGCTTTGTTCAAGGAATACGGTTATGAGGCGGATGGTGCCTTGCTTGAACAAAAATACCGCAGCTTTCTTGAAGAAGGGCATCAGCTTATTGACGGCGCCTTCGATCTCATCTCAAGTCTGCAGCATCAGTTTGATTTGTATATCGTGACAAACGGCGTGTCTAAGACACAGTACAAGCGCCTCCGTGATTCAGGATTATTTCCGTTCTTCAAGGATATTTTCGTTTCTGAAGATGCAGGCTTTCAAAAACCGATGAAGGAATACTTCGATTACGTATTTGAACGGATTCCCCAATTTTCGGCAGAGCACACATTAATCATCGGCGATTCACTCACTGCTGATATCAAAGGCGGACAGCTCGCCGGGCTTGATACTTGCTGGGTTAACCCTGACATGAAGATAAATGAGTCAGAGATCATGCCAACTTATGAGATTCACAAGCTTGAAGAGCTGTATCACATTTTGAATATCGAACATACCGTCAGCTGCTAATCATGCTGGCGGGTTTCTTTTAGAAGAGTCTTTTTTCCTCTTGATAAATTCTTCACCTTATGAATAATATGGTGGTATGCTTTGGCTATATATGTAAGGAGGAGACTCATTTGGCTATCGCCGCCCCGCTAAAAGAAAAAACAGTTCAAAAACCCGGCACCACGGTGTATCCGATTTTGATTATCATCGGAATCTGCCATATGCTCAACGATTCGCTGCAAGCCGTGATTCCGGCCATGTTCCCTATTTTGGAACGCTCCATGAGCCTGACGTTTACACAGCTCGGCATCATCGCTTTCACATTAAACATGGTGTCATCTGTGATGCAGCCTGTCGTCGGCTGGTATACCGATAAACGGCCGCGGCCGTACGCGTTGCCAATCGGTTTGACCGCCAGCATGCTCGGCATTTTGGGCCTTGCATTTGCCCCTTCATTCATAACGATCTTATGCTGTGTGTTTTTTATCGGATTAGGCTCCGCCATTTTCCATCCGGAAGGCTCCCGTGTGGCGTATATGGCCGCCGGCACAAAACGCGGGCTCGCCCAGTCGATCTATCAGGTGGGCGGAAACTCAGGCCAGGCGATGGCGCCTCTGATTACCGCGCTGATTCTTGTGCCGCTCGGACAATTCGGCGCCGTTTGGTTCACGCTTGTCGCCGCGCTCGCGGTTATGTTTCTGCTGTATATTGCGAGATGGTATGCCGCACGTATCGGAAGCCTTGCCCAGAGGTCAGACAAACAAAAGAAAACAGCTGAAAACACGGCCATCACCAAGTCTGTTGTATCTGCTCTTATCATTATTATATTTCTCATTTTTGCACGTTCTTGGTATACGAGTGCGATCGGCAACTTTTACACGTTTTACGCGATGGATACATATCACGTAAGCATTCAGCAGGCACAAAGCTATATTTTTGTCTTTTTGCTGTTCGGCGCTGTCGGCACGTTTCTCGGTGGCCCGCTTGCAGACCGTTTCGGAAAACGCTTCGTGATCCTCGGTTCGCTGCTCTGCTCGGCGCCGCTGGCGATTTTGCTTCCATTTGCCGGACCGGTGCTCGCCTATGGCGTGCTTGCATTGATCGGTTTGGTTCTGATGTCGAGCTTTTCCGTAACGGTTGTCTACGCACAGGAGCTTGTCCCTGGAAAAATCGGCACAATGTCAGGTTTGACCGTCGGGCTCGCCTTCGGGATGGGCGCGATCGGCGCTGTGGCGCTGGGCGCTCTGATTGACGCCGCGGGACTGACCCCGACGATGATTGCCATTGCCTTTCTCCCTGTCCTCGGCATCCTAGCCTTCCTATTGCCGAGCGATCAGAAGCTGAGAGAATGGCATAGCTGAAAAACCCCTGCCATCCGGCAGGGGTTTCTTAATCCAGCTGTATAAAATGAGTGTCAGGCACTGCGTGCTTCGGGATAAAGCCGTCCGCAAAGTCCGGAAACGCTGACTGAATTTCGTCAATCCATTTTTTCAGGTTTAATACATACGGCATATAAATCATTTCAACTGTCGCTTCATCTTCAATTCGGTAATACCAGCAAAGATTAAACTCTTTTTCCGTAATGAGTGTAAACCCGGAGAAATGATAGAATATCAGCGGCGTTTCATCTACATACACGCGGCCGTCCTTATGCCCGACCTTATAGTTTTCGATATTCCAAAGCGCTGTATTGGCTCCGATTGACTTGACAACATGCACACCCTTATACTGCGCTGGCCATTTCTCCACATATCTTTGATCACCGTACGTCTTTCGTTCCGTATCCATTTCTACCGTGCAAAATGCAATGCACTCCTGTCTCCACTGCCACACCGCTTCATATGCTTCCTTCGTATTCCCGGCACCGACAAAGCCTGTGTTAAAGCGGCCGGTCCGCTCATAGTAGGTTATGAACCGCGGCGAGTTGCGGTGATCGGTCAAATACAGAGAAGCCGTTGGGTTTTCCGTAAAAATACGTGCCGGATCAGAAAAGAAAAACAGATCGGTATCCATATGAGCAAAGTATTCTGCGTCACCCCACTTGCTCATGACATGGAACAGAAAGGCCGGCTTCAATGTCCAGCAATATTCATGAAACGTTCGATTGCTTTTCGCTTGCAGCAGCTCCGGGTCTTCCATTTCATGCAGCTGCACAAAGGTCACATGCTCCCATGGTACGTGCTGAAGCAATTCATACGCTTTCTGATCGACACACAGCACATACAAATGAAAATCATCGCAATGCTCATGGAGAGAATGAATCATGGGCATCAGCTTAAAGATATGCGTCCTTGACACTATCGTTGAAAAATGAAATGTACTCACTATACCACATCCAATTATCTAAGATCCACGTGCAGCAAATCGTTGACAAGCGCATACAGTGCGTTGGCAAAATCGTTCACGCCAAGCTTTTTCTTCGCTTTTGGCAGAAGCTTACGGACAGTTTGCAAATCAAAGCTTTTCGCCGTCACCCTTGGGGCTTTCTTTCGCCAATCCGGGTCAATGTTGCGCTCTTTAACAACATGGAGCAGCTCAAGAAACACATTCAGCAGCAAGTCGTATTTCTGAGATTCCAAAAGCTTATGAATATCAGCCATGATGCCGTTCGTCATGTCAGGAGGGAACGGCCCGTTAAAAGCGAGATGAACGTCTAAGGAGCGAATATTGTTGTATTTATCGCACATATAGGTAATGTTTGCCCGAATATCGTCTACAGACTTACAATTGCTCGGGTGCTCCTGATGAACACTGACAATGTCGCGATGCAGCCTGAACGTCAGTCCGGCCTGATGAAGTCTGATCCCGAGGTCATAATCCTCAAACCCGTACCGCACAATGCCTTCATCAAATAAACCGAGGTCAACCACATGCTTGCGTTTAACAGAAGAGTTATTCGTGATAAAAAAGCGCCATGGCATATGATAGCCTTTCAGGTCATCGCCGTACTCCTCTAAAATCCGCTTGAGCACGTCAATAAAATCGGTATCGAGGTCAAAGCTTTTATCCAGAAAGCTTCCGTTTTTGATGTCCGCTTCCTGCAGCAGCTTTTGTTTGTCTTTTTCCGGCATTTCGTCTACGAGCTTTGCGAGCTGTTCCTTATGTTCATCTTCAAAGCGTTCATAATAAAAACTGTAGATCCGTTTCCAAAACAAACCGCACACGACGAGATTCTCTTCGTTCTCATGGGCTTTAATATGCTTTGCCACAAGGTCCTTTGCCGCAAGCATATCGCTATCATGGAAAATCAAGATATCTCCTCTGGCATTGCGAACTGCCTGATTTCTTCCGTACGCAATGCCCCTGTTTTCCTTAATCCGTGTAAAGATCAGCGGAAAGTCTGCTTGAAATGTCTCAAGCATTGAGAGCGTCCCGTCCTCAGAGCCATTGTCTGCTACAATGACTTCAAATTCTTCATCGCACTCCTGCTGGTTTAATGACAGAAGGCTGTTATACAGGCGCTCCTTTGAATTATATGCAGGAATAATAACGCTTGCTTTCACTTCATTTTCACTTCCTGTATTTAATCATTTATTTGTTGTCATCTTTTGAAGCAAAACCGTTAAATTCAGGGTCTAACGTTTTGATGTGCTGAATGATATGCGGCAGCGTCTCTTGGTACAGTTCATGCATAAACGGCAGATCGGTGCGGGTTGTTTCATGAATCTGTTTGATTTGATTGATGCTGACGATTCGGTATCCGCTGAAATGGTAAAAGATCAGCGGGCTACCATCCTCCAGCACAATCCGGCCATCCTCCCAGGAAAACGTATGCTGTCCGTAGTTCCAGTGGCCGATGTTCACACCGGGTGTCGTAATGTCACACACATTCGGAAACAGCTCAGACATATAATCCAAATAGCCCTGATCACCGAATTTCCCTTCACCCGGGGCATTTTTGCATTCCTCAAGACAGCGTTCCTTCCACCACTCCAGGCAGTCCGTGCCGGCATCATCATGCTTGAAGCTGATAAAGCCTGAGTTATATTTGCCTAAAAGACGCTGCAGCATGTCAATCTGCTCTTTCTCAAAAGAAGGGATTACGATATCCCCCCGTGAAAGCAGCACCGAACAGTCCGGCTGGTTTTCAAAAATCGGCGACGGATCAGCGTAGAAAAAGAGATCTCCGTCAATATACGTTACACGCTCCAGCTCGGGATTGCTGTTTAGCACAGCTTGCAGAAAGATCGGCTTCATCGTCCAGCAGTACTCGCTTTGATCTCTAGTTTCCTTCAGCTTCAGAAGCATTTCATTTTCGAGCGCGGCCACCGGCACAAGATTCAGCTGCTTCATCTTCAGTTTCTGTAACACGCGGTGCGTATCTTCATCCATGCATAGCGTAAAAATGGGACTGTCTTGGTCAACTTGCTCTAAAGACTTAAATAAGGCGACTGCCTGATATAATCTCCCTTTTGATAAAACGGTGCAATACGCGCTGGTCACAGTCATGTTCACCTCGTTTCACATTACTTTTTGAAGAATTCCGTATACCACTCAATCGTTTTTTCAAGTCCTTCATCAATGGTGTAGGCCGGTGTCCAATTCAGCAGCTTTCTTGCTTTTTCCGCGGATAAATATTGATGTTTGATTTCATTGCTTCCTTGGTTCAGCACTTTCGGCTTCAGATCACTGTTCATCTTCTTCAAGATTTTTTCTACCAGTTCAAGTACAGTCAGCTGGATCTCATTGCTGAAGTTAAAGGCCTCTCCGGCAAGATTGTTTTCTTCCATTTTTTCTGCCAGAAGCAAATAAGCCTGAACAGCATCTTCAATATAGAAGTAGTCGCGAACAAAGGTCCCGTCGCTGCGGATTTCCGGCGCTTCCCCGTTCAGCACAAGCTGAATCGTCTGCGGAATGATGCGGTTGAAGTTCAAATCCCCGCCGCCGTACAGGTTCCCGCAACGCGTGATGCAGACCGGAAGCCCGTACGTATGAAAATACGTGTGGCTGATCAGATCTGCGCAGCTTTTTGAGACGTCGTACGGATGCTTGCCTTGCAGCGGCATATTTTCATCGTACGGAAGGTTTTCTTGATCGCCGTAAGCTTTATCACTTGAAGCGACAATCACCCGCTTTATTAACGGATGCTTGCGGCAGGCTTCGAGAATATTCCATGTGCCGAGGATATTCGCTTCAAAGGTAGAAATCGGGTTGCGGTTGGCCACGCCGACAATTGCTTGTGCAGCGAGGTGAAAGACTGTGTCAATTTCATACTCGCCAAGCGCGCGTTCAATCACAGGCAAGTCTTCAAGAGAGCCCTGCACGATGTTCATTTTCTTGATATGTTCTCCCTGATAAAGGTTGGATTGAGGCACATGATCCCTGACAAGCCCCGTAACTTTTGCGCCCTGTTCGATCAGCTCTTTCACCAAATAGCTTCCTAAAAGACCTGTACACCCCGTAACAAATACGTTTTTATTTTTCCAGAAACTCAAATCAGTTCACCATACCTTCCATACTTGTTGTCCTTGATCCCACATTTTGTTGACTTCTAAGAGATTTTTATACGTATCGATGGCCGTCCAAAATCCATAATGGCGGTACACGGCAAGCTCCCCGTCTTTGGCAAGGTTCTTCAGCGGTTCATCTTCGAACATCATGTTCCCGTCCTTCGGCAAATAATCGAAAACCTTGGGACTGAGAACAAAGAATCCGCCGTTGATGATTCCGTCACTTGATGTCTTCTCAGAAAATGTTTTCGCCATGCCGTCCTCAACCGTCAAGGTGCCGAACTGCGAGACTTTGTCAATGCCGGTGACAGTCGCGGCAGCCCCTTTTGTCTGATGATAGCTGATGAGATGGAAAAGATTGATATTGGCCAGCCCGTCCCCATAGGTGAGCAGAAACGTTTCATCGCCGATATAGTCTTTTGCCTGCAAGATTCTTCCGGCTGTCAGTGTGTCTTCCCCTGTCTCCAAAAACGTAATTTTCCACGTTTCAGGCTGCCCCAGCATCTGTACCTCTCCCGTAGAGCTGTCGAGAGTCAGGCTGTTGTGCTTCCATTCATAGTCGAGAAAGTATTCTTTGATTTTTTCTCCTTTATAGCCCAAAAGCAGAATAAACTCGTTTACTCCGTAGTACTGATAGATTTTCATAATATGCCATAGAATCGGTTTGCCGCCTATCATGGCGAGCGGTTTAGGAATGTCATTCGTGACTTCACTCATTCTCGTTCCTTTTCCGCCGCAGAGAATGACCGCTTTCATCTCTACCCCTCATCTCTATGAATATTGAGTTCGAAACCTGGTACATCTTTACAATCTATCAAGGCGTTTCCCCGATAATTTGTCCACTTCAATACCGGTTTCAAAATCTACTGTAATGATATGAGAGAAAGGCGGCCTTGGTGACCAAATGGAATCTATTTTTTCAAGTTGGTTATGTAACCAAAAAAAAGAGCCTTGAGCGAAGGCAATGCGCCCGCTCAAGGCTCTTTCTCGTCTTATTTGATTTCTTTTTCCTTGCCGTAATGATAGTCAGACGGATCAACGGCTGTGAAATCGCTGAGTTTGTGGAACCTCAGCAAGTCTTTGTACAAGACACTGTCTGACAGACTCAGCTGCTGGTTCACTCTTGTTTTCAGATTTTTCGTTTCTTCATTCGCTTTCAGTTTTTCACCAGTCTTCGTATCGTAAATGACATTGTCGACAGATGTGTACTTCGGCGTCACGAAGTCTCCGTTTCTGAACGCCACTGTATCGTCGTGGTCTTTAGAGAATAAATCAGTACCAAAGTTGATATATTTCTGCGAATCAATTCCTTGTAAGTGCAGAAGTGTCGGCATGACATCAATTTCGCCGCCATACGTATGGTTCACTCCGCCTTTTTTGCCAGGAACACGGATCATCAGCGGCACACGCTGGTTTTGCGCGTTTTGATAATCTGTGATCTCTTTTCCAAGAATTTCTTTCATCGCACGGTTATGATTTTCAGAAATACCGTTATGGTCACCGTAAATCACGATGACTGAGTCGTCATACAGACCGGCTTCCTTCAGCTCCTTGAAGAATTGCTCAAGCGCCTCGTCAAGATAACGGGCTGTCTGGAAGTAATTATCAACTGTTTTATCACCGGTTGTCGCTTTCTTAATGGACGCATCTTCTTCATCCAGGTTAAATGGATAATGGTTTGTCAACGTAATTAAATGGGCGTAAAACGGCTGTTTAAGAGATTCAAGTTTTGGAATCGATTCAGTAAAGAACGGCTTATCCTTGAGTCCCATATTCACGATGTTTTCATCTGACATATCATAACTGCTTGCGTCGAAGAACTTATCATATCCAATATGTTTGTAAATCTGGTCACGGTTCCAGAACGATTTGTAGTCACCATGCAGGACGGCGCTTGTGTAGCCTTCCTTTTGATCCAAAATTGCAGGAAGTGACTGATATGTGTTTTCGCCTTTTGTCACAAACGCGGAGCCTTCAGGAAGACCGAAGATGGAGTTATCCATTGTCAGCTCGGCATCAGATGTTTTTCCCTGGCCTGTCTGATGGAAAAAGTTATCAAAATACGTCACATCTTCCCCGCCGTGTGCAAGTTTATTCAAGAACGGCGTCACCTCTTCACCGTTCAGCTTGTAGTCAATCAGGAATGACTGGAAGCTTTCCAGGTGAATCTTAATGATGTTTTTGCCTTTGGCAGAGCCGAAGTACTCGGCATTCGGTTTCGCATAGTGAGACGTCGTGTAATTCTCGACGCTTGTTAAATCATCGCTGCTCGCGTAGGCTCTTTGCGTTTCCGTTTGAGCCGTCTGAACACCGTCATAAATGGTGTAATTGTAAAGACCTAAATATTTCACGATATAATTGCGGTCAAACGTTCTTGTCAGCAGCTGCGGACGGTCTTTTTCCGCATAGTGCAGGTTGATGAAAAACAGTGCGACCCCGGAAAGGATCACTAAAGATGCAAAGCGTTTTTTCATTTTGTATTGTTTTAATTCAGGTCTCCAGATCAATACCGCAATCAAAATAATGATATCTAAGAAATAGAAAATATCATGAGCGGCCATGATACTGAAAATCCCGTCTCCCATGTTTCCGACATTTCCGGACTGTTTAATGTTCGGGAATGTCAAGAAATCGTCAAAGAAACGATAGAATAAAATATTTGCGTATAACACAAATGTCATTACGAAATCGATAATCAGCATGATAATGGCTGATTTACGCCCTTTCGCAAGCAAAGCCAGTCCTAAAAAGAAGACCGCACTTGAGAACGGGTTAAATACCAGGAGGATCTCCTGGGTTGTGCCTTTTACCCCAAGATTAAACTCAGTCTTGTAGGATAAATACGTTTTTGCCCAAAACAGTACAACAGCCAGCACAAAAAAGCTAAGTTTGTAAGAAAAAAGTTTCTTCATGGCAACCTCTACTTTCTTAAACACTTTAAGTCTTCATTCATATTTACCTGCTCTTTATCCTGCCTTCCAATTCCTTCTTTCCAAACAAAATCAAGGCATCACACAACAAATAAATACACCGCGGTAAGCCGGAATATTTATGCTTCGCACCATACCAATTTTATTGCAACCATTTCGACCAAACACTGGACGAAAGAAGCCTTCATTTCGTTTCACATTTTTTCTCGGAAATAAAAAAAGGGTTTCTTTTGTCATGTGTGCCTTTGAAAAAAGAAATAGATACCGAGTATAAGAATAACATAAACTAGCAAAAACGAAAAATAGGTTTTGCAGAAAGCCCGCCCTCTGGCGGACTGTGGCTATTGTATGCACTCATGTTTAGCGTGATCACAATTTTTTCGAAAGAGCAAAAAAAAGACTGGATATCTCCAGTCTTTAAATCCCCGACCAAACATCTTTTGCATATATACCGGTATCCTGCAGATGTTTCAGCCAGTTTTGTGCTTCTTGTTCACCGGTGCCATGAACAGACTGGTACGCTTTTTGCAGTCCGGCCTCCACATCTGGGGCCATTTTGCTGCCATCACCGCATACATAGAGCCTGCCTCCGCGATCAAGAATCGAAATCAATGTTTCTGCATGGTCAGCCATGAGATGCTGGACATACGTTTTCGGCATGCCTTCTTTTCGGGAAAAGGCTGTGTGGACAGTGACGATTCCATCTTTTTCAAACTGCTCAAGCTCGTCACGGTAAATAAAATCATGATCGTTCCTGCATCCAAAATAGAGATGAGCTTCGCCGAGCGCTTTTCCCTCCCGCTTTAAAGCTGCGCGTGCTTGGAGGAAACCGCGGAATGGCGCTACTCCTGTGCCCGGCCCGACCATAATGATTGGGGTTTCAGGGTCTTCCGGAAGCTGAAACCGGGATTCCGGTGTGCGGACAAACATCACGACATCATCACCCGCTTGACGCTCAGCTAAGTAATTTGAAGATACGCCCCTGTATTCGCCGCGGCCGCTCCACGCAGGGCCGTGCACGACACCAACTGTAATTGATGCTTGCTCAGGATTTACCCTTGGAGAGCTTGAAATCGAATAATATCTCGGTTTTAACGGCCGTAAAAGCTCTAGAAATCGTTCAAACGGCATATCACACGCTTCATATTGTTCAAGCAGATCCAGCATAGAAATCCGTTTTTTCAATATTTGTTCCTGATAGACACCCTCTGCCGCCAGATCTTCTAATTCGCGTTTATGTGGCGGACAGACTGTAAATGCCGCCAGCTCCCGTATTTGCGCCCTTGAGGCGGCTTCTTGCACCTCGACGCTGTAGCTGAGAAGATCATGCAGGCTGACAGGACGCCCTAATGGCAGATGCCCCGCACTGCGCCCGCTTGCCGACAATGTCACTTGGTCGGTTCCCTTCAGGCCGAATCTGTGAAGAATCCGGCTGACATTGGTTTGGCTGTTCCTTGGCAATACGCCAAGGTGATCGCCCTCCCGATATTCAACATCCGGCGGCAATGTGATTTCGATATGGCGGGTGCTGCGATCACTGTCTGCGGACTGGAGTTCACGATTTTCGGCAATGGATGCGTGAGAGGCTTCGTACGATCTAGCCAGCGGAGACTCGCCCAGCCCTCTGACAAACTGAAGGCTCAGTGTGCTTCGTTCCTTATCGGCGTTTTCATTAAGCTCAAGTCCGAATGCTTTGATGGCGTCTGTCCACATGCTTTTTTTCCACTCGTCAAGCTGCCCTTCAAAATCACCGCTAACATCCCCCTCTCCGCGCGCAGAAAACCGAGTCGCGCCTTTCTCCGCAAGCTGCTCATCAATGAATCTCGGCACGTACTGGTACGTGCTCGCCCAGTTGTGGTCACCGCAGCCAAATACCGCGTAATGGACGCCTTCAAGCTCACCCGGTTTGATTTCTTGAAGCCACTGCACGAACTGTCCGGCATTGCTTGGCGGTTTTCCGTTATAAGACGAGGTCACAATGACAACCGCTCCATCTTTCGGCAGTTTTCCAATCCGGTCGTTCAGAGGTGCCACTTCAGTCCTTACGCCATGAAGACTGGCTGTATCGGCAAGCTCGCGGGCTACGCCTTCTGCGGTACCGGTATCAGATCCATACAGCACGAGAAGCGGGCGGTTGTTAAGACCGATAACCGATGCGCCCTTTGTTTCCGTTTTCTCTTTTTGCTCATCAGGCGCCGCTTTTTCAGCTGCCGGAACGTCCGCATGAATGGCTTCCTGATGCCGTGTTTGAACCCTGATACGAAAATCGCCCGGCTTGAGTGTTAAGGTTTGTTTGATATCAAGCTCATAATTCTCATGATCAATTAACGTGAAATATTTTAAAACCATGCCCAGCACAAGTGTAGCTTCATGAAGGGCAAACTGCATGCCGATACAGGCCCGCTGTCCATTTCCGAACGGTTTGTACGCATGATGAGGCACTTGGTCCTGATGTTCAAACCGTTCTGGACGGAATTCTTCAGCGTCCTCTCCCCAAGCGTCTTGATCACGATGAAGCTGCGGAATCAGCACAGAAATTCTATCTTTGGTTGTAATCGGATACTTTCCGCCAATGACTGTGTCTTCTTTTGGATAAAGGCTGAAAGCCGGAGCCGTCGGCCATAAGCGCAGTGATTCATTTAAAATCATCCGTATGTATTTCAGCTCGAGCACTTGTTTATAGGTCGGCGCTGCACCCGTCAGCACCCGGTCGACCTCTTCATACGCTTTCTCCAGTTTGTCAGGATGCTTCAATAAAAAGTAGATCGCAAAGGAAAGCAGTCCGCTCGTGGTTTCATGCCCGGCAATCAAAAACGTAATGATTTGAAAGCGGATATTTTCATCGTCGAGCTTTTCACCTGTTTCCGGATCTTCCACATTCAGCATGCGGGCAAGCAAATCTTTTTCATCCTGATCTCCATTCGATCTCCGCTCCGCAATAATGCTGTCGACTAATGAAAACATTGTTTGAATATCATGATGAAATTGGCGCTTTGTTCTGACCATAAGCTTATCTTGAAAATCAAGACGCTGCATCTGGTGCATCGCTTCATCCAGCGCCCGCACCATGCTGTTGATAAACGGGTGGGGCGTTTCTCTGTAGTAGCTGTTAAAGCGATAGTCAAACCCGCACAGCCCAATTGTGTCGAGCGTCAGCCGGGTCATATCCCCTGGGACATCGACTGCTTCATTCGGGTTAAGCCTGGCCCATTTTTGAATGAGCTGAACGGCAATATCGACCATTTTCTCATGGTAGTCCTTCATGGCCCGCTGGCTGAACGTCGGCATCAGAATGTTGTGCGCTTTTCTCCAGTTAGGCTCATGCGTCCAGCTTGTAAACAATCCGTCACCGGAAAATGCGCGAACCTTTTCCAAGGCGCCTTCAATGCTTTTATCAAACCGTTCTTCATCACAAACCTCTTTCACCAATTCGTGGCCGGACACTACAATGGTCGTGCCTGCAGGTGTATGGATTTGAAAAATCGGGCCCTGTTCTTCCGCCAGTTTGATCAGCGAAAGCGTCGGCTTGTCTTTATCGATTAAAGGCAAATTGCCGAGCGGCCCAAACGTCTTCGGCTGAGGAATCGGGCTTGTTTCCTTCATCGAACCATTCCTTTCCGTATGAGATGCCTTCTATTTGACTACATTTCCCTTTCATGGTCATGATTATTCCGTTCTCCCAATTGACGCATGATTGCTGTTTTTTCTATACTTGAGAAGCTGTACAATACGCGAATAAGGTGAGTTTATATATGGATTTTGAAATTCGTTTTTTATCCTTTTATGTCATACAGGTGGAAGGCAAAGATGAGCAGGCGAACAAGCAGTTCAAGCACTTCCAGACCCTTGATACGGGCGAATTTGAAGAAAGCGAGCTGAAGGACTTTCTCGACGGGGAACTGAAAAAAATCGTCAAACGGAAAGCCGACCGCCATCCGCAGTCCGAGCAGGTGCCGACGAAAATCGGCCATTTTATCGTCGAGCCCGGCCACGAGCTCGATTCCAACCCGAATTACAACATGTTCAACCGGGCGCGACTGGCGGAAACAAAAGAAGACTTTAACGAGCTAAGCGAGCAGTTCGTCCGCACGTACCTCGACACGAGCGCAGTCCGCGGCGGCGTGTTCCTCGTCGCTTCAGCCGTGCCGAGAAAATACTTCGACGAGTCATTTGTCTTCATAATGAAATGTGATTTTGAGCCGAAGGTCGCCCGCATCTCAGACGCATCTTCTCTCATTAAAAAAGTCGAAATGGCGATCACGACAAAAAACATGAAAAGCATCCAATACCCGTACATGCCCGAAGAGGGAATGGTCGAGGAAGGCGAGCTGAAAATCCACCAGGCCTCGCACGCCCGCTATTTCGAGGACTTTCTAAAATTCGTCGAGTACGGCGAATCAATGCCGGAAATCATGAAAAACCAGGTCATGAACATGGTGCAGGAGCACGTCTACGAGACATTTGAAGACAACAGCGAAGAGCTCAAGCAATTTGAACAAGACATCGAAATTTGGGAAGCGAGCGAAAAACGGGAAATCCAAGAGCGTCTCGACACCCATCAAGTGATCGAAGCCTCCGCCCAAATCATCGAGCACACACCAGAGGCCCAACTGAAAATGAAAGTCGGAGAAACCGAGATTAAGGGATTGCTAGCGGATTTTGGCGATTCGATTCATCTCGCAAAAGTGAACGGGCGCTATGTCGCGCTGATTGAAGCCGAGACGATTTCGTTTGAGAAGGGGAGTTCCCCGGTGGAGTTTTACAAGCCTGAGGGATTGCATGAGGTGATTGAGCGGATACGGAATAAGGGGATGTGAGAGGAGTACTAAGTACTTCTCTCTTGTTTTTAGAAATGTAGTTCAGTTAGTAAGACCATATTAAAGACTTTTTAAGCACATCAAATTATTCACATTTATTTTTTTGAAATTTTCTTATCGTTTATCTGTTAATGCAGTTATCGTCAGAAAAGTTTTCCAATATTGGTTAAAGCTTTTATAAGATTAAATGTCTTTCCAACTATATTATCAGCTGAATCAAGTATAGTTCCTGTTCTCCCAACTTTTTCCATCGCGGTATCGAAAAAGTCATCTTTTTTTGGAAGCTCTTTATCTATTTCTAAACCATTTCCAGATTCATTAAGTGCATAATTCTGAGCTAATTTTTCTTTATTTTTTTCTGACTCAAGTCTTTTTTCATATAATTCATTCATTATCTTATATTGAGCTTGTTCCCTATAAAATTCAAAATTTCTTTTTGGTAACTTTATGTATGTCTCGAATATGCCATTTTCTATAAGTAGTTTTGCTAAATCAATTTCAGAAGTCACTCTTTCGGCAATTGTAGACGTTCTTTGAAAACGCTGATTCTCTAATAAGAAAATTCTAAACGAATAAAAATCGACCACATTATTACAATGCAGAAAAACTTCGAACTCAAGTTCCATTAGCCTCTTTCTCAAATATGCAGGTAGTTTTAAATAAACTACTTGAAGCTTATTGGAAAGTTGAAATAAAGTAGGATGATTAAATACATACTCACTATCTTTAAGTATTCCTCCATTTAAATATTCCATAAATGCCTTAAAATATTTCTCAAATACTAGTTCAAATTCCTGAACCTGCTCTAATAATACATCTTTATGCTTTTCCATATTCTTCTCCTTATTCTTAACATTTTTTTCGACATTAAACGAACCTCTTTAATTACTTAATAGACTGATATCTTCTTTATAACTATATCAATTCTTGCACTTTAATTACCAATACTCACCACAAAGAAGATTAAAGTATAACCTGGTAAATTATAATTTTAATTCCTCCAATATACAAAAATAAAAAAGTCCAGAAATCACTTTCTGGACTTTTCCTATTTAATACCCTTCCCTCAACACCGCATAGCACTCCCCAATCAACTCTTCCGCTCCCGGCTCTCCTTTCAGCCCGCGGCGGACGATTTCTGAGGAGAGGTTCTGGACTTTGAGCGCTCTTGGGGCTCTTCTTTCGTAATACGCATGAAATGCGGTTTTGATGTCGTCGTGATTTTTGAGTTCTTCGGCGAGGACGATAGCATCCTCGATCGCCATTGCCGCTCCTTGTGCCAGGGTTGGCGCACCGGCGTGGGCGGCGTCTCCGCCGATGACAACACGGCCTTTGTGCCATGGCTCGTGCACTGCGACCTGTTCCAGTTTGTTAAACATGACAGGATGCTCTTTTGACATATGCTTTGTGACAAAATCCAGCCCCGAAAAGCCAGAGAGAATCTCTTTTACTCTATCAAACCGGGTATCTTCCTCATCCCAGTAATCGCTCGTGCAAGGCTGGAGGACGAAGACATAGCCGGCGTGTTCTGCCAATGGCACGACGCCAATTTGTATGTCTCCGCTTCTGTACATCAATGTCGCGTCCTCAAATGTAAAATCAGGAAGCTCGATATAAAAGCGCCACGCCCCCATGCCGAGCCGCTCTTTTTCCGTCTCCTTTTGCAGCATTATATCGCGAACAACGGAGTGAATGCCGTCAAAGCCTGCCAGAATGTCAGCCTTCATCTTTTCTCCGTCTTCACATACGGCAGTGACCGATTCAACCGTTTCTTCATAGGCGACAACCTTCTTCCCCCACTTGATGTTTACACCCGCAGCCTCGGCATGCTTAACGAGAATGTCATTTAACGTTTTTCGAAGGATATTATTGCGTCCCGGAAGTGTGTCATCTAAAAAGGATTCACTGACTTGAAACAGCAAATTCCCCTGTTCATCAAACGTTTTAAACCATTCTGTTTGAAAGCCATGCTTACAGCACTCTTCGAATACGCCCAATTCTTTCAAGACAGCCAGTGCATTTTGCGGCTGAAGAATTCCTGCACCTGTTTTGCGGTTTTCTGAAGCCGCTTCACACAAGGTGACAGAAAACCCTGCCTTACTAAGAGAAATGGCCGCTGACAATCCGCCGATTCCGCCTCCTGCTATTAAAATATGTTTCATATCAATAACCACCTTTTCAGCTCTATATATAGTTAGGCGCCTAACTATATTACTTTACTATGTCTCGCAAAAAGCTGTCAATCATCTCCAATCCAAGTTGCGTTATGGTTTTCGCTCCTTTATAATCGTGTCACAACGAACGTACGGGAGCTTATTATCATGGAATTAAAACATTTACCGAAATATAAGCATATAACAGAGCACGCCGAGACGTATGCCAATATAGACGCCGGTTCTCTTGAATTGTTTTTATCTCTATTTGATATCTCTAAAAAAATGAATCATGTGATGGAGCATTACTTTGCAGGCAGCGGGCTGTCAGAAGGAAAATTCAAAATCTTGATGCTGCTCTTTGATGCCAAGGATCAGACGTTAAGTCCGACAGAGCTTGCCAAGCAATCAAACGTCACGAAAGCAACAATTACAGGACTGCTGGACGGGCTGGCGAGGGACGGTTTTGTCAGCCGCAGGCATCACACAGAGGATAAACGAAGAATCAGCATTGAACTCACAAAGGAGGGCAAAGAACGGCTTGAGCAATTTCTGCCCGGCCATTTCAGCAAAATCTCCGCGGTCATGGAAAACTACAGCGACGAGGAAAAAGACATGTTCGTGAAGATGCTTGGTGATCTTTTTGAAAAGCTAAGCGTGTTTAAAGACTAAAAAACCCGTCCGACCAGGACAGGCTACAGCGTCTTCTCTTCTGAAGCCGGATACGTATCCGGCTGTTTTTTCTTTATAACCGTAACAAATACGCCGCTGATGACACATGCGATACCAATCAAATGCACAAGCTCAAACGGCTCCTTCAATATCACACCTGACAAAATGACAGCGGAGACCGGAAGAACGGATGTGAAAATGCCCGACACCCCCGCTGGCACCTTCCTCACCCCGCTATACCATAAGTAAAACGCCAAAACGGTGACAAAAAGCGCGTAATACAACACATACGACCAATCCAAAACTGTCGGCACGCTAAAATCAAATGAAAAGGCCTCAAACAAAGCAAACGGTAGAAAAAACAGAAAACCGAAGAGCGATACGAAGGTCGAAATCGCCAATGCCGAAATATGCGGAGATAACAGCTTGGCCAGCAATGTAAACAACGCTTCGCCAATGACTGCGGCAATGATTAGCATGTTGCCAAATAAGGCATGTGGCGTCCCGTCTTGGCTCCCCGCTCCAAATAGATTAATCGCCAGCACGCCGCAAACCGCCAGCATAATGCCGATCAGCGTCTTTTTCTCTATTTTTTCTCTCAGCAGGAAAAAGGATAAAATACCGATTACCATCGGGGTTTGAACACCATACAGCAGGCAAATACTGAACAAAAACACGCCTGTGAATGATTGTACCAGCAATACAAACACATCTTTTTTTGTCAAAGCCGGAAACCCTTTTTCAATGTAAAACAGCAGCGTCAGCAATACAATAGCAGCCAGCAAAAAACGCAGTCCCGAGGATAGAAAGACCGGAATGCGCTCGACCATCAGCTTGCCGACGACGACCGAGCTGCCGACGATCCCCATGGCTGTTGCCAAGGAAACATAAGCGCCCAGTTGTTTTTGCATCATAACTCCACCACCCTTTTTATGTATGGCAAAAAGCGCCTATCCAAAGACAGGCGCTCTCTGATTAATCATCACTGCTCAAAATGCCGAAGAAGCGAAGCAGATTGATGAACAAGTTGATAAAGTCAAGGTACAGCGATAATGCCATAACCGGAATTAAGTCTTCCGTAATATGGCGGTGTTTGATTTGGTTTAGATCATACAAAATATAAAGGGAAAAGACGATGGTTCCGATAACGGAATACGCCATCATAGCCGCTGAGTTTAATGGACTGAAAATGTTGAAAATGCCAACCACCGCCAGCGCGAGAACCGCTACCAGCAGAAATGACCACAGGAAGGATAAATCCTTCTTCATTTTTGCGCCGATTGTGCCCAGAACGGCAAAAATGACAAATGTAGAGCCAAAGGCTTCAAGCACGACATAGGCGCCGGCGATGGAAGCGTAGTGGCTGACGATCGGAAATAAGGTAATGCCGGAAACAAACGCGAATGTATATACAAACGCATATCCGACCGCTTTTCTTCTGCGCATCCAGAAGGCCAGAATAATCATCCCTACTTCTAGAATAGAAAGCGGCAGCATCAAAGCGACAGGAACAAATTGGCCGATAAATAGACCGACAGTCGCGATTAGCAGTGTGAAGACAAAGACTGTCAAAATGCGCTGCATGATCGATTGCTTACTCTCGTAAACCGTAGCTTGCATATCAAAAATCCTCCTAAAAAATGATCTTAAAGGTCTATTATATAAAAATTGGATGAAATATGTATATGTTTTAAGGAGAATTTAATGAAAACAAACGCCCTTATACGATCACTTTGGTTCTTTCCTTTTCAGCGAAAAACGGTGCTTTTCTATTTTCTCAATCTGGGTAACTTGAGAATCATGAACCGTAATCTGAATGGTGCCGAAATCGAGTGTTTCCAGCGAGCTGATTATTTTTTCAATCACTTCCGGATCAATCGTTGATTTTGAAACCAAAAGACCTTCCCCCCTGTTGAACTCATTTCAATTCACAGTATTCTTATAAGAATTATAATATTATGTTTTTTTCGATAAATCAATGGTGTTTTCTGACCAATTCAAAAAGGCATATGATCACCCGATGGCGGACAATCATATGCCTGGTCAAACGTCCTATTTGTTTTCTTCCAATTCCTCAACAATTCAGCGAACACCCATGTTTTCTAATGCCTGCTTCAGCGTGCCGTACGTTTCATATTCACTGAAATCAAGCCCCAATTGAATCGATGTCTGGGCCACATCTGGGCGAATCCCTGAAAATACGGCTTTGACGCCTAATAAGAAAAGCGTTTTTGACAGGTTGTACAGTTGCTGCGCCACCATGGTATCCACAATCGGAACACCCGAAAGGTCAACGACAAGGCTTGTGATTTTTCTCTCGATACAGCGGACCGGCACTGTTTCTAAAATGACCTGTGCCCGTTTCGTATCAATGGAGCCGATTAGCGGCAATATCCCGATTCCATCCGCAATGGAAATCACCGGGCAGCCCAGCTCAGATATCAGTTCCTGCTGAGATGTGAGCCTCATCAGCATAAATTTTTGGTACTGCTCAGAAAATTCAATGATCAGCTTATCGAACGCCTGATTCACTATGCGGTTCCATCGGTCGGCATCCTCATCTGTGACGATATCCCGATTCTCTTTAATAAACGCAACCACAGCATCCCAGAATGAGATTCTTGAGTTTGATATGGCCTCCACAACCTCATGCACCTGAACATCTTGCTCAACCCTGTTTTTCGCAACGGTTTGCGCCCATTTTGTCATATGTTCTTGAAACTCAGTTTGATCCTCAAGGAATGCGCTTGCGATCGTTATATTGGTAAACGTATGCTGCTTGGTTAAGAGCTTTTTCGTTTCTTCACTTAAATTGTCGGCGGAATATAGCTCTCCTTTCAGCTGACATCGCAAACTGAACCATTTCTCCGTAATATCCGCCGTGTGGTCTATGATATATTGATATAATAATTGATCGATATTCACGGTCTGTCTCCTTTTTCATAATAGAAGCTCTTTCATTATAAAATGATACATCGGAATTGTGAATGGGACTAGGGAAAAATCAAATGATTCTGCATCCTGAGCGCATTCCAATTTCATTCATAGGCGAATGCACCAATAAACGTCCGCTCGCATAAATTGCAAATGTACAGTTTACAATGAGAAAGGACGTTATCACATGTATTATGTTGATCCTTATATGTTTGCCGGGCATTTTTATGAGCCATGGCCTGCTTTTGATTACGAATATCGTTATCCAGATGGTTACCCATGGTCTGGCATTGGCGGCGGCTCCGGCCCTGGCATTGGTAGCGGGGCTGTACCTGGCTTCGGCGGCGGCTCCGGCCCTGGCATTGGCGGCGGGGCTGTGCCTGGCTTCGGCGGCGGCTCCGGCCCTGGCATTGGCGGCGGGGCTGTGCCTGGCTTCGGCGGTGGCTCCGGCCCTGGCATTGGCAGCGGTGCTATGCCTGGCTTCGGCGGTGCGCCGCAGGGACCCCCGCCTTCAAAAAAGCCGGCGAAACCGAAAAAGCCGCAGAGCCCTCAGGGAGTTGCTTATTTAGTTGAACCCGTTGCCATTCAGCCTTGCCTCTTCCGGTTTACCTATGTTTGGTTAACCAACGGCAGCTCATTTTGGTTCTACCCGATCATTCTTGGCAGAAGATCCGTCGGAGGATTTTACTGGGATTCTTCACGGCGCCGCTGGGTTTATTTCGCCTTAGACACAAATCTGATAGATGTTGTGAGCTGCTCATATTAATCGATAATCAGCCGGTTTTTCCGGCTGATTTTTTTATGTTACTTCGCCCGTAAACAGGTTATAGTATAATTATCTTTCAACTTGGAGGTTTCCCTATGATCAAACAAATTGCAACTGTTGCTGTATATGTTGAAGACCAGCAGAAAGCGAAGCAATTTTGGGCAGAGAAGGTTGGCTTTGATATTGCGGCGGACCACCCGATGGGACCTGACGCAAGCTGGCTGGAGGTTGCGCCACAAGGAGCCCAGACCCGTTTAGTTATTTATCCGAAAGCCATGATGAAAGGCTCTGAACAAATGAAAGCTTCTATCGTGTTTGAATGTGAAGACATCTTTGGTACATACGAGAAAATGAAAGCAAACGGTGTAGAATTTCTTGGTGAGCCCAATCAAATGGAGTGGGGCACCTTCGTTCAATTTAAAGACGAAGATGGCAATGTATTTTTATTGAAAGAATAACGATGCGACGGCGGTTCTATTCCGCCGTGCGCTTTCTTTGACATTGAGAATGAATTTCATTTACAATCATTCATATATGAGAATGATTGGAGAGAGACAGATGTTTGTTCAGTTGAGAAAAATGACGGTAAAAGAAGGCCATGCAGATCAAGTCATAGAACGTTTCAGCGCTGAAGGAATCATTGAAAAACAAGAAGGTTTAATTGATGTGACAGTGCTTGAAAAAAACGTCCGCCGCGGTGATGAGGAAGTTGTTGTCATGATTCGCTGGGAATCCGAGGATCACTGGAAGCAATGGGAAAAAAGCGATGCACATATCGCCGGCCATAAAGCGAACAAAGGCAAACCAAAGCCTGACTATCTGATCAGCACTGAAGTGAGCATGTATCATGTAAGAGCTGTTAAACAAGGGACTCATCAATAACGCAAAAGAGCTTGGGCTATGCCGCAAGCTCTTTTTTCATGAGGATCTGCTTTCTTCAAATGTGATGACATACAGCGGTTTATTAGGATGCCATTCAGCAAATAATACATCCTCAGTCTTTTCAATTCCCTGCTTTTTTAGCGTTTGCTTCAGCCACTGTTCGTCTACCCCTGCTTCTCGCAGGTTGTCATACACAATCTCCCCATCAAGAATTAACGTGGTAGGCAAAGACACATTTTGCTGTGGAAGATTCATATCTTTTCTCGTCGGATTGCCAAAATCTGATTTCTGAAGAACGCTGACCATCCCGTTTGTTTCTAATATGGCATATTCCACTTCTTGTATGGAAAAGCAGCCTGCCTGCCTTAAAAGGCTTTGCAGCTGATTAATGTCGAGCTTGTTTTTCTTTAGCATTTCATATTTGAGCTTTCCATTATGGATGACGATATTCGGTTCACCTTCCAGGAACTTTCTGGTTCCTTTTACTTTTTGGGTAATGAATTCAATCATATAAATCAGCAGTCCCCACAGCAGCGAAGCGAAAATAATCTCTTTGATCTTAATTTCATGATCGTACACTGCATTTCCGACCAGTTCCCCTAAAATCAATGCAGAAATAAAGTCAAACGGAGTGATTTGAGAAAATTGGGTTTTTCCGAGAAACTTCAAAATGACAAATAAAATACCCAAACCGCAAACTAATTCTACCGCTACATTGAGATAATCTCCCATGTTGATAGCACCTACTTCTTAAGAGCTACTATCATTATGGTCAACTGCACGTTTTCTAAACGGTCACTGCTCCTATTATAATACCGGATGGTTCTTTGAGAGCATGTCGTCAAAAAGTTGCTCCGCATCACGTCGGTCGAGCGTGACAAGCGGGTCATTGAGAAACGCTTGAAAAGCGAGACCGCGGTCCTTTGTTAACCCCGCTTCCGCCACTGCCTCCTGATTGGATACGTGTCGTGCCGCCAGCATTTCCACACCCTTCGGCAGCGCTCCGGAAACAATCGGCTGGACACGGTTGCAGGTAATGAATGCGTTTGTTTCCGCGATCGCATGTAATGGGAGATTAGCGACCTGGCCTTGATTCGGCAGATTCACATTTGTTACAAGTTCGCCCAGTCCGAGGAGAGCCGCTATGATGTTCACGCCTTCTTCTCCCGAGGCTTTCCCGGCAACGCCCCGTTTTTGAACGATTAATCGTTCTGTTTCTTTTCGTTTTTCGTCTCTGTCTTGTTTTCTGAATGATACAGATGTGAGATGAAATTTCCATAACTCAGGCTGTTTGAGGTAAGGGCCGGGAAGAAACTCTGCCAGATGCCTGTCACCCGCAGCGGGGATGGCGCCATACATTTCAAATAAATCAAACGCAACACGGTGTGCCGAACGAAAGACACTGTCCCTCCAGCTTTCCCCCTCTAGCTCATATCCTGATTCTCCATAATGCGCGCTGAATTCATGGAATATAGGCAGCAGATCAATATGGCGGTAAGAGGCTTCCGTGATCCATGTGAAATGGTTAATGCCGAGTACATTGACGCGGATATCTTCGCGCCGCAGCACCTCTACTCCGAGCCTTTCTGTGACCATTTCCGCCAGCAGCTTTTGCGTGCCGAATACCTCGTGGCAGCAGCCAATCGCTTTGATGCCCGGAAACACTTTATACAGCACTCTTGTACAGACAGACATCGGGTTTGTATAATTTATGACCCATGATTCTGGTGCGTAGTCTCTTATGGCCCGGGCAATTTCGGCAAACATCGGAACAGCCCGCAAGCCTCTGATGATCCCGCCCGGCCCGACAGTATCACCCACAGACTGATAAATGCCGCAGCGCTCAGGGAAGTGGACATCGATTTCCATATCTTCCAGTGAACCCGGCAAAATGGAAATAATGACGATATCCGCGCCCGATAACGCCTTTTTCAAAGTAGAAACCGCTTCATACCTCCATCTGCCGTCTCCGCTGTGATTGCCGATCACTTCATTTTTCTGAGCGGCTTCAAAATCAAGATCATAGAGCGCCACTGTGCCTGACATCCGTTCATCAATCGACAGATCACTCATCAGGCTTCTGGCCCAGCCTTGAGACCCACCGCCGATATAGGCGATTTTAATTTGATCTAACGTACTGATATGACACACTCCCTTTCTCAGCCTTTCACCGAACCGATCAGCATTCCTTTTGCAAAGTGTTTTTGCAGGAATGGATAGACCGCCAAAATCGGTAGCGTCGCAATGACAATGACGGCGAGTTTTATTCCCTGCTCCGGCGGAACGGTATTTTGCATCGTATCGCCATTGGTCGCCGTTAAATCCGATAAGATTGTGACTTGGCGGAGCACCATTTGCAGTGGCCATTTTGCACTGTCATTGATATATAAGAGAGCGTGGAAGAAATCATTCCAAATCCCGACCGCATAAAACAGCGCAAAGGTCGCAATAACCGGCTTTGACAGCGGCAAGGCGATCCGCCAAAAGACACCGATTTCGGAACAGCCGTCAATTTTTGCCGATTCCTCCAGCTCGCGGGGCAGCTGCTGAAAGAAGTTTTTGATAATAATAAGGTTGAACGGATTAATCGCCATCGGCAGAATCAATGCCCAATACGTATCCAAAAGGCCAAGTGATTTCACGACAAGGTACGTCGGGATCATGCCGCCGGAAAATAGCATAGAGAAGATCACCAGGTTCAACAGCAGATTCCGCCCCTTCACATGCCGCTTCGCCAACGGATACGCCATCGTAAAGGTGAAAAACAGCTGCACAGCCGTCCCGACCACGGTAATGAAGATGGATACGCCCATGCTTCGGATGAACGTCGGTGTCGAAAACACATACTTGTAAGCATCAAGTGTAAAGGTTTTCGGGAATATAAAGAAGCTGCGCTGGGCGAGTTCCGCTTCTGTCGCAAATGAACCGGCGATAATGTACAAAAACGGCAAAATGGTAATCGCGCCGACACCGCCGAGAAACAGAATGTTGCAGACGTCAAACACCCGTCCGGCTTTTGTGTTGTGCATCGTGTGAATTTCAGCCATACCTCTCCCTCCTCTAAAACAATCCTTCCTGATCAAACTTTTTCGCAATGTAATTGGCGCCGAAAATCAAGATAATCCCGACAACCGATTTAAACAAACCGACCGCTGTGCTGTAGCTGTACGCGCCTTGGGTAATCCCCATCATGTATACATACGTGTCAAAAATGTCAGCCACGCTGCGGTTGAGCGAGTTCGTCATCAAATACACCTGTTCAAAGCCGAGATTCAAAAAGCTGCCGATTCTTAAAATCAACAAAACGATAATGGTGCTTCTGATTGCCGGCAGCGTAATATGCCACATTCTCCTGAACCGGCCCGCTCCGTCCATAATGGCAGCTTCATACTGCTCCTGATCAACCGTCGCCAGCGCAGCCAGAAATAAAATCGTTCCCCAGCCTGTCTCCTTCCAGATGCTTTGCATCACAATCATCGGCCGGAACCAGTCCGCGTCCGATAAGAAAGAAATCTGCTCACCTGTCAGGTTCATAATCAATTTGTTGATCACACCTGTATCGACAGTAAAGAAAACAAAGGTGATGCTGACCACGATTGTCCATGAAACAAAATGGGGCACGTAAATAAAGGTTTGGATGCATCTTTTATACACGGCCTTTCTCACCTCATTCAAAAGCAAGGCCAAAATGAGAGGCGCTGGAAAGGCAAATAAAAGGTCCAGGCTCGCCAGCATGAGGGTGTTGCGCAGCAGCCGGAAAAAATCCGGGTTCATAAAAAAGTCTTTGAAATAATCAAAGCCGACCCATTCGCTTTTCCAGAAGCCGAGATATGGCGAATAGTCTTTAAAAGCGATCAGCACGCCCCACATCGGCAAGTATTTGAAAATCAAAAAATAAAGCAGACCGGGAATAAGAAGAAGATAAAGCCATTTGTCCCGTTTGAGTGCAGCCATCCAGCTGATGCCTTTTCCAGCAGTGAGAACAGGTGAATCTCCCTTCTTCGGCACTGTTTCCATATCTGTTCTCCTTTCGTGGTACCGGTGCGCCCGCCGAACGGCAGGCACATCGGTTTATTTTGACGATTGATACAATTTGTTCAAGTCCTTCATCAGTTCATTGCCGCCGCTTTTTTTCCAAAGCTCCACCGCATCCTCGAACCCTTTTTCATCAATTTCTCCAATGATAAATTGTGTTCTCGCGTCGAGAATAATGTTGTCAAGCTGGGCTCCTTTTTGGGTATAGACATCTGATACAAGCGACTCAGCCGGGTTAAAGACGGCTATTTTTTCTCCTTCAGTTATGATGTCTTTGCGATGCTGAAAGAGCTTTGTTTTCTGGTCTTCGATGTAATACTCGCTTTTCGGAATCGACATGCTGAACTGCGCCAAGCCTTCATGCTCATACAGGAGAGACTTGTTGTTTTTTTCAAGCGAAGTGAATACGCCGTCCTTGAGCTCGTAATTGCGGCCCTCCACTCCGTTGTTCGTGAGAATCTGCGCTTCCTTATCATTCATCTTATCGAGGAAGGACAGCACCTCTTTCAGCTCTTTTTCGGTTTTGACGCTTGATTTTGGTATCGCGATCATGCCTGAATAACCGGATGTCGGGAAGGTGCGCTTGCCATTCGGCCCCTCAAGCGAGCCGACGATATCAATCACATCCTTGTTCGACTCATCCGCCTCCTCCATCGCGCTTTGGATTTGAGACGCTCTGGAGCCGGTATCAACGATGACCCCCGCTTTTCCTTTCACAACCGGATCATTCCACTTCGCTGAATCCATGACCGCAAAGTCCTTATTGATCAAGCCCTCATCATAAAGCTTTTTAAAAAACTTGAGCGCATCCATGTATTCCTTCGTTGTGAAATCAGGAATCAGCTTTCCGTTTTCAACGCCGTAGCGGTTCGGAGCGCCGAACCAGATTTGCAGAACATCCCACGGGCTTCCGTTGCCAAGCCCCATCCATTTCGGCACGACCATGCCGTACGTATCATCCTTGCCGTTTCCGTCAGGATCTTTTTCCTTAAAGGCTTTCAGCACTTCATAGAAATCATCAATCGTTTCCGGCATATCTAGACCGACGTTTTTAAGCCAGTCGGTTCTGATGATCATACACGCTCTGATCAGGTCCCTCGTTCTGTAGATTCCGTACACCTCGCCGTTCACCGAGCTGTTCTTCAAAATCTTTTCATCTGCCTGGCTTAAATTCTTGTAGTCTTTTAAATAAGGAGACAGCTCCCAAAATGCCCCTGCTTTGACAGACTTGATAAAGCCGGCTGATTTATCTTTAATCACAATCGCATGAGGCATCTCTCCGGAAGCCATGACGATGTTGAATTTGTCGTTGTAGGATGAATCAGGCACCCATGTGACCTTAATCTCTTTGCCTGTGTATTTTTCGAGCGCTTTTAATGAAGGGCTCTTTTCACTCGGGCTTTCCGGCGATAAGAGCGGCGCCATAATTTTAATCGTGTCTTTCGAACCGCCTGCTGAACTGGATGTTTCCGAATGGCTGCATCCGGCGATCATCATGGCAGCGAGCGGCAAGGCCAGCCATTTTTTTCGCATTCTATTTTTCATGATGCGTAAGTCCCCCTTTTTTCAATTTGCATTTCCCCTTTGCCCCTCCTAATATAAAGCGCTTACATAAATTCTTGCAATCTTCATTTTTTGCACCATTTCTCCTATGAAATTCCGTCTGTTATCCTTTTTTGCCGGATGTATCTTTTTTTGCCGGAAGGGAATCTCCAATCAGTTCCAGCGCTGCTATGACGTTCAAACACCATTGAGAGACGGTGTTCGTTGTCACCCACGGGAGCTCCTCCAGCTGCGTCCATGTCTCAATGCGCTCTGGTTTGATCGGTAGCGGCGTATGGCTCAGCTTATCGTCGAGCAAAAGATTCCACGCTTTGGCGGCGAGCTTCTGGTCTTGTTTTTTTCTTGCGGCGTAGGCGGTCATGGCAGCGGCAAACATCGGCCAGTGAAAATGCCTGTCATGAAGAGCGCCTCCGCTTTTTTTCCGTTTTTCTTCATCACTGAGTGTGTAAAATTCGCCGAATTCACTCAGCATTTCCTCCCATTCCCGGTCATCAAGAAGCTCAGCCAGCTCCATCCACACTTGCGGCGCGCCGAAGGCAATGATCATATGATATCCGCCCGCTATGCCATCTCCCATGTGATGAAGCATCGAGGTCTCCGGGTCATATTCAAATGTCGGACCGGATAATAAGCGGAGCGGCAGCTGCTTCAGACAGCTGATGCCCGTTTCGATTTTTTTGAGATATGCCGGATTTTCGGTCCGCTCCCATTCCGCCAGCCAGTTCGAGCAAAACGCCGCCCAGTCCGGTCCCGTTCTGGTGTGGGTCGGGTGCTCGCCTTTCTCATAAAAAGCGCGCATCGGATCGGTTTTGACGAGAGCGTAATCGGCGTCCTTCACTTCTGTCAAAAGATCTCCCGTCCGCTCATCTCCCGTCAGATAATAATAGAATTTATAAAGCCCGGCCATGCTGATCCTCGCTTCCTTGCAGCCGCATCCCCAATGAACAACATTATGCCGTGAGCCAAGCCCTGCGTATTCCCCAAGGTGAAAGCTGTCCGTTTCGCTCGTGTGGCGGGTCATGGCTTCTGCCATGCGGAAGATATCCTCTCTGCCAGAGCGGAAAAACGCCTGCCACAGCCATAAGGTCGGAACGAGCTCATTATTTTGCCATGCATACCCGCCGAGATCATACCGCCACATATGCCGGATCGGGTCATACGTATGCATGACATCGCCATAATGCCAAAACCCGTACCATCTGCGCTGCTCTACTTCCTTTTTGTAAAATAGAAATGCAGCGTCGAGCTGTTCTTCCAGCTCTTTTTTGAGCGGATGAGATGTGTCAATGACACTCCAAACCCCGAGCGCCTTTGATTCGTAATAGACGTCCGGCTCACAAACAAGCAGCGGCGGCGCCTGCCATTTGTCAGCGAGCGTATGAAGGACATCATCAGATGGCATATGCGAAAAGCACGACAGGCTGATTTCATTTGTGTTGGCAATACCGGTCGGATCAGAACGCATTTCATCAAAGCCTTCATACGCGCTGGCCACATGGGTGTTTCCTGTATAATGCCGCAAATCCATCGCCCCTCCATCCGGAGGCCAAAACCAGACGGTCATTTTTGGGTGGCTGCCGGCAAGGCCTGTGATTTCCAGTGCTGACGGGTATTTCTCAAAAAAGTACCGCAGACCGAGGGCTATGCCGCCATTTTCGCCGCCCGCATAGCAAAGCCCCTTCGCCCGGCTGCCATGCAGCATGCCTACCCACGCATAATCTTTTCCGGTCCGTTTTGACAGGCTGTAATGATCACTAGAATCCTGCACGAGCTTGACATCATTCCAAACCGCGTTCTGTGTGCCGTGCGCAAACCATTCCTTGTGCTCTTCACTTGGAAACAGCGTTTCACCATTGATTTGTTTTTGATAAAGAGGATACCGTTCATTGAATTTACGTGTGCCAAACAGCTGGGCGGGTTCTTTGTACATCCCTTTCTCTCCCGCAAAACGGAAATGGCGGTTGTACGGCTCCCCTTCCAAAAAAAGGTCAAATTCGATACCGAGCCCCTTAATGAATTCTTGTTTACCATTCCTGTCAATCAGCTGCGTATGTACGATGCCGATTTCAGACAGCCCGGCATAAAATATCAATCTGACCACAAACGGCAGCCATTCTTCATTTGTTTTTTTGAGGATATGCACGCCCTCTATTTTGATCACTGTTTTGACAGGTCCTTGCATCTCAAGCGCCGCACGTTTGATGAGGCTGACAGACGTTTCACGAAAAAGAACCGTTTCCGCCGCCGTCTCTTTTCTCGTTTCTCTTATGGCAACGAGCCTCCCGCCTGCGGCGATCGGCTTTCCGTTAATCTGCAATGATTGAATAAGATCGGAGCCTGTTTTATGGATGGCACAGACGAGCGTTCCTGTATCCACTTGGATGTCATGCTTTGACTCTTTGATGCTGAGCGTTTCACCTGGCTTCAGGGCTTCTCCTTTTTGCACTGCAAAGCTTTGATGGTCCTGTCCGCTGAACACTGCCGCGTGCTTCGTCCACTTGATGCTCCCGTCCGGCCAATAGGCCGACGGTTCGCTTTGCACAAATTGGCTTTCCGCGTTTTCATTCACAAGCGCCAGACGGTCACCCTTTTTCAATTCTCCTTTTTTCCATGGCACGCCCCACGTCACACCGCTTGTCACCTTTGGCTGTTCTGATAACCATTTCATCTTTTTCATCAGTTCTCTCCCTCCATAGAAAAAAGCTGATTCGATGCAAAGAATCAGCTGTGATTGTCAAACTGAATCACACGGTATTCATGCGGTCCGACCGCCAGCCTCCCCGCTTTTTCCGAACGGTTCGTCAACAAATCCGTTCCCGCTTCCGGCAATGTTACGCTTCCGCCTTTTCCATCCATATTCACGATGACCCACACAAGGCCGTTATCGCCTTTGCGAGGGGCAACGATCGTGCCGGGTGTCACATCCGACCGAACGGAAATGGCTGCTTCAGCGGTATAATGCCTGACGAGCGCTTCCAGCATCGCATCCCCTTTTTTCCCGGATGGAAGCGAGCCGAGCATGACGATTTTTCCCTTGCCGTGCTTCCGTTCTGTCAGAAAAGCATGGCCTGCTGCCGGTCCTGACTCAACCGTGCCTAGGGTGTTTCCGTTCTCTGTATCAAACACCGCGCTCCACAGCCCCAGTGGCGCCGTGATGCCAAACGCTTTTCCTGTATTCGCATCCTCGTTCATTGGAAAGGTAAACAGCGTTTTGATCCCGGCTGTTTTCTCAAGTTCGCCAAGCCCGCAATCGGTATGAATTGTATGCTCGCTTGAGCGTCCCCCTGTCAGCGGTCCAACAATCCAAATGCCGCCAGCTTCAGCGAATGCCGAAGCTTTTTGGATAAAATCCGAAGACAGATACGGCACAAATGGCGTAAACAGCAAGCGGTAGCCGTCCAGTGGAACGCCTTCCGGAATGAGGTCACGGTGTATCCCCGTGTTAAGAATACGCTCATAAAAATGGGTCACAAGCGTACGGTGCTGGAGTCCCCGGTGAGGCTCCGTTTTGATAAATGCTTTTGCTCTGTCGGAGTACGTCATCGCTGCCTCGGCTTGAACGGGCACAGTCGATAAAATCACCTGTTCGATGTCCTTTCTTGCCCGCTCGACTGCCAGCACGTTCTGATAGCCCACGGTCGGCCCGCCCCAGGCACTGAGAACCGAACCGTGTGAAATCTCGCTGCCCGAACGCTGCTGGCGCCACAGCCAATAGCAAAAACCCTCGCTTCCTAAGGCGTAGGAAGATACGGCTTCGGCCTGTAAATACCCATCGGCATGCGGAAACGCGGAGCTTTCGAGCGAGGCGGCATACGACGGACTCGTTTCCAAAATCCAAAACGGGCGCCCTTGTTTCAAGTTCCTCCACAAATCACAGTTCAATAAAAAAGCAGAAGCGTTTTCCTGCGAAGCGTACGTATCATAGGAGGCAAAATCGAGATTCCGAAACATCCGCTCATTGTCCACGCTGAACATGACAGAGCCGTTATGCGTGATCGGCGCATCCGAATAGCAGCGGATGATTTTGGCCTGTTCATCCGCAAATGAAGCGATCATCTCCATCGAAAACAGCTGATACATTGTGCTTAGAGAGGCGTGATGCAGAAACGGGGCTGGCCCCGGCTGCGGCACTTGCTCAAACGTCTGGTAGGTTTCGCTCCACACATTGGTTCCCCATGCCTCGTTTAACCGCTCAATCACGCCATAGCGGTTTCTGAGCCAGTCATGCCATAAGTGCAAGCACGTCTCACACATGCATTCTGCAACATGGCATTTAAACTCATTGTCTAGCTGCCAGCCGATCAGTCCCGGGAGCTGGCCAAGCTCCTTGGCGATGCTTGTGGTAATGATGGCGGCTTTTTTTCGGAAATACGGGTTGTTCGTACAAGCATGCTGACGGGAGCCATGCCCCATGACCTCTCTTTTTTCGTTTACATGCATACGCTCCGGCCGGCCGTGCGACAGCCAAATCGGCGGTGTAGGCGTCGGCGTGCACATGATCGTTTCGATGCCGTTATCATACAGCCGGGTGATGATCTCTTTGAAAAAACTGACGTCAATTTTTCCTTCTTCCGGTTCCATGACAGACCAGGCAAATTCGCCGATCCGCACAACATTCACGCCAACTTCACGCATGATGTCAATGTCCTGCTGAATCGTCTCTTCATCCCATAGTTCTGGATAATAGCAAGCACCGTGATACAGTTTTCTCCTCACATTTTTCACCCTTCTTTGATGATCGATTCTGTCAATGGCAGGCCGAGCTCCTTTATGCCTTTTGCCACAAGTTTCGCCATTTCATTTGCGCCTTTTTTTGTAAAGTGCGTGTAATCGTTCATTCCTTCTGACACCATAAAATAGGTGTACACTTTTTCCTCGCCCTTCTCGGTAAAGAAAGCAAGGCTTTTCTCCATCAGATCAATGAGCTGGACATTCTCCTCAGCAGCCGTCTGCTTCATGGCAATGCAATAATCAGGAAAGTCGTTCAAAAACACGCCGTTTTCATAATGAAAGCGGGCTACAGGGGTAATGAGAAGCGGATGGGCGCCTTTTTCCCGCGCGCCTGCGATATATTGCTTTAAATATTGTTTATAGGTGGTATAGGGCTCGGTGTAGCGCTCCGGCTTATTTTTCGACGCGTCATTATGGCCCATCTGCACAAACAGCCAGTCTTCCGGCTCAATCACATCAAGAATCGCCTGAAGCCTGCCCTCTTCCACAAATGTTTTCGAGCTTCTTCCCCCGATTGCTCTGTTGATCACTTGGATATGCTCCGGCAGATGCGAGCCGAGAAACTGCCCCCAGCCCCCTTGATTTGTGCTGTCTCCATACGTTTGAACAGTCGAATCGCCAGCAAGATAAATGTGATTTGCCATTTCTCATTCCTCCTCGTTTTTTCGTTTCATATGGCATCAAAACATGGACAGCTCTTTCCTTGAAAAACCGGTGAGTTCAGCGCCTGAACATTGGTCGTCCTGCCCTTTGATAAGTCATCTTGTCGTACTGTTCGGCCTTTGCTTCGTAGTTCCTCCTATAGCGGCGCCTCCGCTTTGCTGCCCGCTATGTACAGGGCGGGCTTCGGCGGTTTTTTCATTCCCGTTCCGAGGTAAAAGCCCGTGTGCGGCGGCTGGTTGTAGGCGGTGTTCTGCCAGGCGATGCCGAGCCTGTAAACCGGATCGTGCATAAGCGTGTAAAAGCGATGGCGGGTGAGATGTGTCGTTGTATAGATGCGGAGCGCACTGCTGTCTTCCGTTCTCCATATCACTTCTTCCCGCCAGTCTCCGAACAGGTTGGCCTGAAGAACAGGATTTCCTTTTGTGCCGTTGTTGGACAGCACGCCGGCCGGCTGAAAAATCGTCTTCAGACAGCGGTTTTCAGCATCCCACTTTTCAATCTTCGGCCGGCCGGCCGTTCCGTCCCAGTCATGATCAAGCAGCTCCCTGACCAAGTCGCCGTCCCACCAGATGGCGAAATTGGCTGAGATGGGCGCTTTGTCACTGATTTTTTCTCCTTTACTGGTAAAAAGGCCGTATGACATTCCGTCATTGCCCGGCGGATCGATTCCCCAGACGAGCGATCCTTTGTAGTTTGGGTCTATATGAGCCGCCATGCCCCTGCCGACGTCAGTTCCGGCATGAACGCCCCACAAAATCTCGCCGGTTCCGGCATCACGCAGCGACAGTCCGTACGGCTTCGAGGCATCCTCATGCACCTGAAACACTTCAAGCCCTTTTCGGGACGGATCCAGATCCCCTACATGCATCGCGTCTCCGTGTCCGAGCCCCGTTGTGTACAAGCCTGTGCCGTCATGATCAACCGCCATGGCGCCGTAAATGATTTCATCCTTCCCGTCTCCGTCAACATCTGCCACACTCAAGCTGTGGTTGCCCTGCCCTGCATACGCTTCATGGCCCGGCTGATTGGAATCAAATATCCAGCGTTTTTTGAGCCTTCCGTTTCTGAAATCGTATGCCACGAGTACAGCTCTCGTATAGTAGCCGCGCGCCATCACGAGGCTCGGCCGCTCCCCATCCAAATAAGCGATCCCGGCGAGAAAACGGTCCATGCGGTTTCCGTAGCCATCTCCCCAATCTTCCAGCTTGCCGCGGGGCGGTTCATATTCCACGGTCGTGAGCGCTTCACCGGTTTCTCCTTTAAACACAGTCAAATATTCTGGACCGGACAGGATTCTGCCCTGTTCGTTCCTAAAATCGGCATGCTCATCGCCAATGATGTGTCCTTTCCCGTCTGTTGTGCCGTCGGCTGTTTTCATGGCGATTTCTGCTTTTCCGTCACCGTCCAGGTCATAGACCATAAACTGGGTATAATGCGCGCCTGCTCTGATGTTTTTGCCGAGGTTGATGCGCCACAAAAAGGTGCCGTCCAGTTTATAGGCATCTATGAGAACCTCCCCGGTATATCCGTCATGGGCGTTGTCTTTTGAATTGGACGGGTCCCACTTCAGGATGATTTCATATTCCCCATCCCCATCCACATCCCCGACACTGGCATCATTGGCGCTGTAGGTGTACGGCTTTCCGTCCGGCGTGATACCGCCCTCCGGTTTGTTAAGCGGAACCTCTAGGGCATTTTCCCGCCAGACGGGAGCTTCTTTGGACAGCTTTTCTTCCCGTCCCTTATTGACGGCCGCCACCTGGTAAACAGAGTCCGCCGTTCCGTTTTGATCGAGAAAATTGGTGCTGTCCGCGATAGGCTCGCGGGTGATCCGCCTTCCATCCCGATAAAGGTGAAAAGCCGTCGTCTCATGATCCGTTCCGAGAAAACGCCAGCTGACAAACACGCCCTGCTCCGTCTTGACCGCAATTAAGCCTCTGGTCAAGTATTCCATCTGCCTCTTTTTTGGCTTCATTTTAATGGGAACGGGCTGCGTGCAGCCCGTTCCTTCCCCCTTTCTATTAAGGTGTATACATATTCGGTTTTGGCTGTTCCGCCATGCCCTCTCCTAAAAAGAAGCTTGTGTGCGGCGGCTGGTTATACGCGACATTTTGCCAGGCGATGCCAAGCCGGTACACAGGATCGTGCATCAGCGTGTAGAGCCTATGCTCAGTCGGAATGGTTGTCGTGTAAATGCGGAGCGCACTGCTGTCCTCCGTTCTCCACACGACTTCCTCGCGCCAGTCCCCAAGCAGATCAGCCTGAAGCGTCGGCGTTGCTTTTGTGCCGTTGTTGGCGGCCGCGCCTGATGCAGTCAGCATATTTTTCGATACGCCGTTTTGATAATCCCACTTATCGATTCGGTTGCTGTCCAGCTGTTCCCGCAGTAAGTCGCCGTCCCACCAGATGCCGAAGTTGGTCGATGACGGAACACTGCTTCCGATTTTGACGCCTTTCGCTGTGTAAAGAGAACCGTTTGCCCACACTTCCTGTCCCGGATAACGCGGGTCAATATCAGCAGCCATCCCCCGGCCTACATCCTTGCCTGCATGAACGCCCCAAAGGATTTTTCCGGTTGCCGCATCACGGAAGGATAAGCCGTATTTTGCATTTTTGTCCTCATGAACTTGAAACACCTCAAGACCCGGCCGGCTCGGATCAAGATCCCCGGTATGGAGGGCATCCCCGTGGCCTAAGCCAGTTGAATACATGCCTTTTCCATCATGATCAACAGCCATTGAGCCGAAAATAATCTCATCTTTTCCGTCTCCGTCAACATCCGCAATGCTCAGGCTGTGATTCCCCTGTCCGGCAAACGCCTCATTTCCAGACTTCGAAGAATCGAACGTCCAAAGCTTTGACAGCTTTCCGTCTCTGAAGTTATAGGCGACAAGCGCGGTTTTGGCATAATACCCTCTGGTCATGATCAGGCTCGGCCGCTGTCCGTCGAGGTAGGCAATGCCGGCGAGAAAACGGTCAACCCGGTTGCCGTAACTGTCTCCCCAATCTGACACATTGCCGCGGGCCGGTTCAAAGTTTGTTGTGACAAGCTCTTTCCCGGTTGCACCTTGAAACACAGTAAGGTATTCCGGCCCTGAAAGCACACGCCCCTGTTCATTTCTGTAATCAGCATTGGCATTTCCAATCACTTTGCCTGTGCCGTCTTTTGTCCCGTCTGCCGTTTTCATCGCCACTTCCGCTTTTCCGTCACCATCAAGGTCATACACCATAAACTGGGTGTAGTGCGCTCCCGCTCTGATGTTTTTGCCGAGATTGATCCGCCATAGCTTCGTTCCGTCAAGTTTATAGGCATCAATCAGTACGTCACCCGTATAGCCATCCTGTGAGTTGTCCTTTGAATTAGACGGGTCCCATTTCAGGATCAGCTCGTATTGCCCGTCACCATCCACATCGCCAACACTTGCGTCATTGGCGCTGTAGGTGTAAGCTTCACCCTTTGGCGTCGTGCCGCCAGCCGGTTTATCCAGCGGGACGGAATGATACGGCTGCGCCCATACGGAGGCTTTTTCAGAAGCCGCCTGTTCGGTACCGTTTACGACAGCCCGAACCGTATACGTTGAGCCCGCCGATCCGTTTTTATCCACATAGTTCGTGGTTTTGACAGGCGCAGCATTCAGCTTTTGTCCGTCTCTGTACACATTGAACGAAACAGATGCGTTTTCAGTGCCAAGAAACCGCCAGCTGACAAAAATGCCGCCGTCCGTCTTGACCGCCACAAGCCCCCGGTTCAGCGCTTCCATCTGCCGCGCTGCTCCTTCTGCTTTCACAGGACATACAGAGGCTCCCATCACCAACAAGACCAGCAACGTAACAGCGGTAAATATGCGTTTCCTTCGTTTAATCATCAGACAGCTCCTTCTCATTTTTCTGTAAGCGCTTACTTAAATTGGATTTTATGCGCTTTGTGAGCTGTCTTCAATTACACTTTTTTGCATCTGCCTTTTTCGGACACTGCACTTTTTTGCGCGATTGTCATTTTTTTGTTACCCGGCTTGGTGGTGCTGGGCCTCCGTCTTTTGAAATCCTCTGAGAGCAAAAAACATCGACACTAGCCCAAATAAACATGGGCCGTAAAATGGGATCAAGCCCGGGAGCGTATACAGCAGGTAAAGGACAAACCCGCACCCGATCAGCATACATCCGGTCGTCAGCGGCCGCATGGCGCCAAACAGCAGCGCTTGCGGAATATATTTGCGAAGCGGGAGCTGGTAATGCACATAAAGGGGAAATACATACATCAGCGCAATGATATACAAAAGCCCCGCAAGCAACGTGCAGCTTGTTACGGTAAAGGACAGCCAATCCGTACTTGCAGAAAAATAATGATAATTCGCGGACAATATGAGCAAAAGAGCCGCAAACGCCAGTCCAATTGCATTGACCTTGAGAAACTCTTTTTTGTAGGTATCGAGAAATAACGGAAACACCGGGATATCCTTTTGCCCCATCAGCCATTTCCGTATGACGGCACACATCGCGGCAGTGCTCGGCGCCCATCCGAAAAGAACGCCGCCCAAAAGCGTAAACAACAGCCACAGCCCGTTGAGCCACGCAATTTTCACCACCGCTTCACAGCCTGCATAAAGCGCATCCGTTACCGTCGTCCTCATCTTCTCACCGCTTGATGCACAGCAAAATCTCGATAAGCGGCTTTCATGGGCGCCATCTGCCGGAACCCGATTTTCCCTTTTGTTAATATAGGCCCGTAGGTGCTGCCGTCGTCCATCCATTCAAGAATAGGCAAATCATTGATTGAAAAGTGCACATAGCCTTTGTCTTTAATGAGCTTCATATGATACGGGGAATCAGCGTTGTCTGGAGATGGGAGCGGATCGGCTCCCATCGTGGCGAGATGGAAACCGCGGCTTTTTCTTAAATTGCAGGTGCGGAACGCTCTTTCCTCCGCGTATTTTCTGCGGAAATACGACAGGTGGAGCGCATTGATATCCCCCGAATGATATTCAGGGTATTTTCCCGTTCTTTTCTTGAGACTTGGATCAAACAAATCTTCGCCTCCAATCCCCGCAGCGGCAAAAAACAGCATACACAACCCAGGCTGCTCAATCGGAGAGAAGTCCCACGTCACAATGATGCCATCCGGAAACGTTTCAGGGCACCAATAGACAAAGTGTGCTTCGTCCTGAACATGCGACAGATGCAAGCGGTGATCGTCAAATGTGATCTGTCCGCCTCCCTCCATCCGCCAGTCCTTCACATCGCTTGCTGACCGGAGCGGATTGCGGTACAGGCACGCGCCTTCCTTATACATATTCTTTTCCCTCCCGGCTCACGAGATGATCCTTCAGCGGAAGACCGAGTTCTTCAATGCCTTCTGCCACAAGCTTCGCAACCTCCATTGCCCCTTTTTCTGAAAAATGCGTATTGTCCTCAATGCCGTCCGGATAATTCGGATGTTCATTCGGCTGAAACCAAACGAACAATCTTTTCGACTCCTCCGGTCCGTATGCTTCATAGAGCTCTTTTGTTTTTGCCAACAGATCAATCACAGGCACATCAAGCTCCTTCGCCAGTGCTTTCATCGCATCAGGGTACTCGCCAAGTGTATGCTCGATCCGTCCGTTTTCATCAAAACGGCGGCGCTGCACCGATGTGACAAAGACAGGATGCGCTCCCTTTTCGCGTGCCGTATCTGCAAACAGGGTGAGAAATTGCTGAAACGTAGAGTACGGCTTCGTCCCGCGCGGTTTCTGGTCATTGTGGCCGAATTGAATAAACAAATAATCGCCCTGTCTGATGCGCTCGGCAATCGCCTGAAGCCTTCCTTCCTCCACAAAAGAATTGGTGCTTGCCCCTCCTTTGGCGTGATTGTGCACCTTCACATCTTCAGAAAACAATTGCCCGAATACCTGCCCCCACCCCGCCATCGGCGCTTCATGAGGCGGGCAGTCACTCACGGTGGAATCCCCCGCTAAAAACACTTGAATCGGTTTCTCCATCACATGTTCTCTCCTTTCACGGCGTTTCCTGATACATTTGCCTGAAGACACCAGGCGGCATGCCGACCTGTTTTTTAAAAATCCGATTGAAGTAATTGTGGCGGTAGCCGACTTCTTCCGACACGTCATGAATTTTTTTATTCGTATTCACCAGCAGCTCTTTCGCCTTTTCGATTCTGATTTGGGTCACATAATCTATAAAATTAATGCCGGTCACTTGCTTAAATGCCTTGCTTAACGTATATGAATTCATGCCGAGCGCATCGGCACAGCTTTCCAGGGAAATATCCGCCATATACTGTTCGTGAATCATGGCGATGACACGATCCGCCAGCTGCTTTTGCTGTCTGTTTTTTCTGCCCTCAAGCTTGGAAAGGTAAGGCGTCACCACAGCATCCATCAGCCAGGCCGTTGCTTCATTAGGTTCGCGCAATTCTGAAATGTCAAGAAGCAGCTCCCGATGCTGAAATAGGTCACTCGGATTGAGCCCGGAATGCAAAATATCCTCCTGAATGCGGGAAAACAGCTGAATCAGGGCGGAGTGCACATGCCTGTCTATGGCCGCCTTTTCCGCCAGGTCCTCCATGCATACATGTATCAATTCCTCGGCCTCCTGTTTTCTTTCCAGCCGGATGGCCTGAACAATTTGTTTTTCCAGTTCAAAAGGATAATAAGGGGCGGATTGCTCACCCTGAGGGAAGTCGGCCTGCAAATCAATCACCTGATGCCGGTTGACAAACTGCCTGCGGGATTTGCCGCTTTTTACATCCTGAAATAAAGCAGGGATCTCCGTGACACGCTCCGTCTTCCTGCTCATCGTTCCGGTCAGGCTTAATCCGGTAACATCGTCAAATTGGCGTGCCAGCTCCGTTACATACGCCTTCAGATCAGAGCTGTTTGTTTTCATCACAAGCAAGGTGACGGAAAGCCGGCCGATATCAAGAACAGAGGTCTGAAAACAGCGTTTTGCCGCAAGCTCCTCGGCCAGATTTGTCAGCGTAAATACAGCAAGCTGTTCATCACCGGCACGAAAGATGCTTTTTTCACAGCGGAGGCCTGTTACCTGAAGATCAAGCACCTGAAACACTTTTTCTCCGATGCTCCATCCAGCCTCCTCCATCCGCGATCTGAGGCTTTTCTCGTTGTCATAGTAAAAATCGCCCTGCAAGAGGTGCTGAAAGAAACTCTTTTTCATATGGGGTGTCTGCCGCAGGAGCTGCTTTTGAAGTTTCTGGCTTTCAAGGGATAGATCATGCCATCGCTTTTCAATCCACTTGAATTCATCCTGCCCGGACGCCTGCCATGTTTTCTTCTCTCCCCCGGTAAACAAGCCAAGCAAATGCTGAATGGGGCGATAGATTTTTTTTGATGCATACCACGTCATGCACACCGCCAAGCAGATGCAAATGACAAGCATCACGATGATCACTTTTGATAAAAACACCATCGGCGCTGTAATGGCTGAAAGAGGCGCCGCTGACACAAAGGTCCACTGCTGATGCATGCGGTTCATTTCTCCAAATGAGACGGAATACACCTTGCCGTCCCATTCCATCTGAAAATGGCCTTTCTCTTTCGGCTGTTTTTTTACCTCTTGAAGTAAAGTCTTTTCAAAATCTATTTCTCCCTCGTGAAAAAGCACCTCCTGATTTTGATCCAGAAGCAGCGCACTGCCATCAGGATAAGGGGACAAGCTTTGCAGGATGGACTCCATTTCTTTCGGATCAACCGCCAGCATGATCGCGCCGAAAGGTTTCTCCGCTGCGCCCGGAATGAGCTGGATCAGCATCGCTTGATTTCCGGATCGGTTCCAATAAATACTGTTGTCTGAGGCAAGCAGCGAGCGATACTTGCGAAGCGCCTCCTGTTCTGTCAAAGCGCTGTATTCAGGGCTCAGTACAAGAGGCCGGGGGCTGTTCAGAAAGATGGAAGCCTGCTCGATCAGCGGCTGCTGGTCCCGTAAAAGAAACAGTTTTTTCGTTAATTGATAGGAGAACGTAAAGTCTTTCTCCAAATCCCTCTCGGCCAATCCGTTCATCAGCGAAGAATCATATGCCATCTGGGTGAGAGTCAGCTCCAGCACTCCCAGTTTCTCATCCATTCGGCTGACTTCGCGCGCCACCTGTGTTTCATGTGATCTCTGCAGCTCTTTCTCTACCTTATCGATCGAAAGAAAGTAGATAGCGCCGCCAGTCAGCAATCCGGGAATACAGGCAATCAGCAAAATGAAGACAAAGTTTCTTTTGAAATACGTTCCCTTCCAGCGTGAAACCCGTTCCTTCTGTTGAGGCTGTTTTTTCATCCCTTTCCCCCCGCCGCCATCTTTACTGATACACGCGTTTTTTCGTTCTCAACACATCAGCAAGAAACGTCAGCGCAAGTCCCTGTCCCCATCCTTGTATTCGTTTGTAAGGCACCTGTTTGTATCCTTCTGCATTTTTCATGACGGCTGTTCCGGCCGATACCTTGCTGACCCGTCCGTCCTCTTCTACCGCATCCAAAATGGCGGCAAGCGATTTCTGCACATATTTCGTATACAGCTTTCCGTTCGACAGCAGAGCAGAGGCAATGCCAGCCGATGCCGAAACTTCGAGATATGAATCCGGGTCATCCAAAATGGTATGCCACAGCCCTGTATCATCCTGAAGCCGGACGAGCGCGCTTAGCTGATCTCTGAGCGATCCGTCGATGATCATAAAGGAAGGATGCGTCACCTCAATGAGCGGGAGCGCCTTCGCCATCGTAAGTGCCGCCCAGCCGTTCGCCCTGCCCCAATAAATCCCCGACAGATGATTTTGCGCTTTATTGTCCCAGGCGTGGTAGTACAAATTCGTGACAGGGTCCTGAAGCACGTCTTCATGTCCGTGAAACTGGCGCAGGCCGTCTTCAAAATAATCCTCACGCTCCATCACCCGCCCGATTCTCAGCATAAACAATCCCGCCATCATCAGCGTATCCGCCCATGCCTGTTCTGGAAACACGTACTCTGTCGAATTAACCGTATGCTGAAGAATCCCCTCGCCAAAGCGCGGCGCTTTATGCAGCACATACTCCGCCATCTCGCCCGCTGTTTCCAAATATACGTGATCACCCGTCACCTTGTGGAGGAACAAAAGCGTATGTCCGATGGAAACCCCGTTGATCGAAAGCGGCGGCAGCCCATCCTCCAGCTGTTCATCCACCCACGTTTTTAACAGATTGATATATTCCTCGTTTTCCATCGCTTCATAAGCCTCCGCCACGCCGTAAAACGCGACGCCGCCCGGCCAATCCCACGCAAAATCCATCTGAAATGTCCGTTTCACGATCCGGTCAATGACGGACGTCACCTTTTCTTCGTCAAAGATAAGCTGTGCCATCTGCAACACTCCTTTTTTATTTTAATCCGGTCGTACTGATGCCCTGAACGATATATTTCTGAAACAAAAAGAATACAAGAATCACAGGCAATAACGAGACGGCCGACATAGCAAACATCGCGCCCCAGTTCGAAGCCGATTCCGTATCGAGGAAAAGCTTCAGCGCAAGCGAAACTGGATAAAGCTCCGGCTTATTCAAATACAGGAGCGGCTGAATCAGCTCCTCCCACTTCCAATAGAAGGAGAAAATCGCAGACGTCGCAAGCGCTGGGGCAATCAACGGAAGAATGATCCGCCAAAAGCAGGCAAAACGCCCGCAGCCATCGATTCGCGCGGCTTCATCCAGCTCCACGGGAATCGTCCGGATAAACTGGATCATCAGAAAAATAAAAAACGCATGCCCGAAAAATTGCGGAACGACAATCGGTTTAAAAGAATTCAGCCAGTCTAATTTCGCAAACAAAATGTACTGCGGAATCATCAGCACTTCATGCGGCAGCATTAACGTCCCCATCATGCAGGCGAACCAAAACGCTTTCCCCTTAAACGGGATGCGCGCAAATCCGTACGCAATGACAGCCGATGACAGGACGGCGCCGATTGTTGACAGGCCGACAATGATCGCCGAGTTTTTAATAAAGGTCAGAAACGGCTGCCCCGCAATGCCCTTCCATCCTTCAGCATAGTTGCTGAGAATAAAAGGATCGGGAATGAGAGAATGAGAGGTTGTAAAAATACTGGAGCTTTCCTTAAACGAGCTGACAAACAGCCAAATGACCGGGTACAGCAATAACACTGCCAGCGATGCCGTAAAAACATGGAACAGTATGCGTTTGGGCCTGACGCGCCCGGCTTTTTTCCTCTCAAAAACCGGGGCTTCTCTGACAGGCTGGTTGACCGGCTCCATCCGTCATTCCTCCTTTGACTCGTAATGAACCCAATATGACGATGTTTTAAACAAAATCAGCGTAATCAGCCCGACAATGATAAGCATGATCCACGCCATCGCCGATGCGTAACCCATTTGAAAATAGTTGAACGCCCGCTGGAACAAATAGAGCGAATACAAAAGCGTCCCGTCAAGCGGCCCGCCCTCGCCCTTCGAGATGATATAGGCAGGTGTAAATGTCATAAAAGCAGAAATCGTCTGCATCACAAGATTAAAGAAAATAATCGGCGTGAGGATCGGAAGCGTAATTTTAAAGAAACGCTGCACCCGATTTGCCCCATCCACGCTTGCCGCTTCCAAATACGAAGACGGAATGTTTTTCAGCCCGGCCAGAAAAATCAGCATCGATGACCCGAACTGCCAGACGGACAGCAGAATCAATGTCCACAACGCGCTAGTCGGGTCCTGGTACCAAAGAATTTTTTGATCAATCCCGACAAAAAACAGCAGCGCATTGATGACCCCGTCATTGCCAAAAATATTGCGCCACATAATCGCCACGGCCACGCTCCCTCCGATGATCGAAGGCAGATAAAAGAGCGTTCTGTAAATGGCCGTTCCTTTTGATGCATTGTTTAAAATGACAGCGATAAAAAGCGCGAAGCCGAGGCGGAGCGGAACCCCGGCAAGCACATACGTAAACGTCACCTTCAGTGACTGCCAATACTTTTCGTCACCCGTAAACATTTCCTTGTAGTTATCGAGCCCGATCCATTTCGGCGCCGTAAACAAGTCATAGCTTGTGAAGGACAGAAACAAGGACGCCCCCATCGGAATCACCGTAAAACATAGGAATCCGATAATAAACGGAGAAATAAAAGCATATCCCGCCAGATTGTCTTTTCTCATACTCCGGCTTTTTTTCATTGCATCAGCCCCATTTCCCGTCAGTTATTCCTCTCTAATATCTCATTGGCCTGCTTCCGGAACGTTTTGGCGGCTTTTTCCGGCGATACCTTCTGATACAGAATCTGATCAGACGTATCCTTCAGCAGCTTGATGACCTCCGCGCTTCCCACAGGCTCCGGCGGATCGGCTTTGCTGATGTTTTTTGATGCGGTTTCTACATATTCCATGATGTTGGCTTCTTCCTCATTCAGCTTCGGTTTAATCGCGTCCGCCACCTTGTCGGATACCGGTACACCCCGTTCGCCTTTGATCAGCATGTTGGCTTCTTTATTGTTGACGAAGAAATCAATAAACTTTGCGGCCTCTTTTTTATGCTCAGAGCTTTTCGGGATCGAAAACAGCATACTCGGCTTCAGCGTCAGCGCTTTTTCCTTCATTTGCTCCGGCGGCAGATAAAGAGACAGCGGCGAGTCTGTCAATCGGGCAAAGCCCAAATATTGATTGGAGTAGTTCCATGTAATTGCTGACTTGCCTTTGACGATAAAGTCGTCCTCCATCCCTTTAATCTGTGCGCTTTCATCAGGTGTTGGGGATGTTTTCGCTTTCACCAGCCTCAGCTGCCGTTCAAAATAATCGACAAACAGCTGATCATCCTGATACGCGAGGCCTGTGCCGTCTTCTTTATAAAAACGCTCACCCTTCGTGCGCAAATAATAAGGGAAGAAAATATCAGGCGGGTGCATTCCATTGGAGCCGTAGACGCCGGCTTTTTCCTGAAGGTCATACGCCAGCTTCTCGTAATCCTCCCACGCCCAGTTTTCCTGATTGATGGACACACCGGCTTTCTTCAGTAAATCATCATTCGCAATCGCAGACAGCACGTTGACGCCAAGCGTAAACCCATAGAGCTTATTGTCAATTTTTCCGCCCGACAGCATATTCTCGTCGATTGAACTGACATCAATCGTTCCATCCTTTGTATACGGCGTTAAATCTTCCAGCTGGTTCTTCTTTCCGTACTGTGCCAAATAAGCGGTATCCATTTGAATGACATCAGGAAGCTGGCCGGCGGCAGACATCTGCGCGAGCTTTTTCCAATAGTCATCCCAGTTCGCAAATTCCGCATCAATATGGACGTGCGGATTCTTTTTCTCATATAGTTCAATCACCTTCGTTGTATAATCATGCCTTGGCTGCCCGCCCCACCATGCGATTCTGAGCGTAATGTCTTCTTTTTTCCCCGATGCCTCTTCGCCTGAAGAACATCCGCTGAAAAATAAGACGCAGACAAGTGTTAACAGCACGTAACAAATCTTCTTCAAACCAATCCCCCCTTTAATGTAAGTGCTTACATTTTATTTTAAAGTGTTCGGATGGGGCGAAACACTCAAAAAACAGTGGCGAAAGTAAAAAAAACAGAGATGGCTATCCTGCGGAAGCGCCTCCCTGTTTTCTTCTGAAATCTGACGGTGTCAGACCGGTATATTTTTTAAAGACGAGACTGAAATACTTCGGATTATCGCCAAATCCAATTTCTTCTGCAATTTCTGATACACTCGCGTCCCGCCTTATTTTCATCTGCTTCATCGCATGCTCAAGACGTACTCGTGTAACGTATTGGGAAAATTTCTCTCCTGTTTCCTGTTTAAATAATTTCCCGAGATAATCAGGATTCATAAACAGCATATCCTTCGCCGCCCATTTTAAGGAGAGATTCGGATTTCCGAGTTCGTCGGCAACAAGCCTGATCATTTTCGAAATCACTGCGCTTCCGTGCAGGTCACCAGATTCTTCGGCTGTGTCGCGAAACAGCTGCCCAGCGTGCCGGAGTTCTCCCGCCTGACTGATTGCCATCTGGCGGTCCGCGAAAACGTCCGCCGCCTTTTCAGCGGCATTTTCCTCCACGGCGAGCACGGTCCATTCTCCGCTGCTGCAAACCGCTGTCAGCGCCGAACCGAGCGCTTCTCTAGCCGCGGCATCAACAGATTGTTCCCCTTTTAAAATCAAGAGGCGGACCTTTTTTTCGGCAAGTGAAGGCGGCGGAGACAACTGGGCCACACCGGCGATCACCCCCTCCAAGTACTGATCGGCAGCAAAAGAACGAATATGATCGAGCTCATGTTTCAGATGAGCGGTTTTCTTTTTCCGCACCTCATGCTGCTTCAGTTCGGCAATGATTTCCTCCAGTGAACTGATAATCTGCTGTTCATTGCAGGGCTTCAGCAAATAATGCTTGACTCCGTATTTCATTGCTTCCTTCGCGTACTCAAACTCCCCAAACCCGGACAGGACGATAAATTGAACCGACGGACTCACGGCTGACACCTTTTTGATCAGCTCAAGCCCGTCCATGCCGGGCATTTTGATATCTGTAATGACGATATGCGGCTGCCTATGTAAGATCTTCTCGTACGCTTCATTCCCGTTCTGCGCCTTGCCAATTAATGAAGTTCCAAGCGCCTCCCACTCAATGATTCCTGCCATTCCGTCAAGAATAATCCTCTCATCATCAGCTAGCAATATCTTATACATCACGCCACCTCATTTCGGCACGGTATAGTGATCACAATCCTCGTTCCCTTTCCTTGCTCACTCTGAATACGCAAGCCGTACGGCTCTCCGAATGTCAGCCGGATGCGTTCACGAATATTCCAAAGTCCGATTCCTCTACCGCCCGATGTTTCAAGCATCCGTTCATCCATGCCGGGCCCGTTATCTTCGACCGTAATACAGACACAGTCCTTCATCTTTTTCGCCTGAAGGCGGATGGCGCACGGCCTTGTGAAGGGCTCAAGCGCGTATTGAATCGCATTTTCCGCCAGCGGCTGGAGCGTCAGTTTCGGAATGAGGCAATGCTTCACTTCTTCGTCGATATCCAAAGTGAAGTTCAGGCGCTCTTCAAATCGAAACCGCTGAATGGTCATATAGTGAAGAACGATATCCGCCTCCTCCTGAATGGTCACTATATCTTTCTTCATATGAATACTGTTTCGTAGAAGAAAACCGAGCGATTCCACCATTTTTGAGATTTGCTTTTGCTGATTCGCCTTTGCCAGCCAATTGATGGATTCGAGCGTGTTATATAAAAAATGCGGGTTGATCTGGGCTTGCAGTGCCTTCAATTCGGTTTCTTTAATGATGAGCTGTTTTTCCACATTTTCTTCCATAAGCTCGTTAATCCGTTTCATCATGACAGTAAAATGGCGGTTCAGCATGCCAGCCTCATCCTGTGTATGTTCCGGCAGAGAAAGCGATACGCCCGCCTCAATGCCGCCGTCCTGCACCGATTTCATCGCGGACACAAGCTGCTCGATCGGCTCCGTGATACTGTTGGCGATTTTCCTTCCGAAAAGCAAAACCACACAGAAAAACAGAAGAAAACACGTGCCGATCACCGTTTTCATAAAGGAAATTTTTTCGAACATCTGATCAAAGGGGATGACGTTATAGTAGCTCCAATTTTGATAGGATGATTGAAGGAAAGAAATAAAGTAACGTTTGCCATTCTTTTTTATCAAGTCATAACCGGGGTGCTTTAGCGTCTCATTTGCCGCCTCAGGAACAAGCACTGATGCATCTGCCGAATACACCAAATTCCCGCCTTGGTCGGCAATCATGATGTCTCCGACCGAATCGCCCCAATCCTTCGGCACATCACGAATCATCTGTTTCACATTGACTTGGATCAGCACCATGCCCAAGCCGTTCAAGCTCAGCTGGTGATAGGATCTGATCTGCCGCGCTGAAATCAGGACAGGATCGGAACCGCCGAGCGTCATCCAAAGATTTCTTCCATTTTTCGCTTTGGCCCGTTTAAACACCTCTTCCTGCTCCTGCTTCAAAAGATCTGAAGAACTGCTTCCCGCTGAATACTCTGAGCCGCGGGCATCAATCAAATGAATGGAATCGATGTACTTTTCATCACCGGCATATTCCGCCAGCTGATCCCACAGCTCCTGCTTCATTTGATACTGATCGTATGTATCATCACGGTTTTGCATGCTCAGAATGCGCTGAATCTGTTCGTCTGTAATGATTTCATATGACACCTCCTCTATCTTCTTCAGCTCGTCTTCGATCCTTTCAGAAGACATCCGCAGTACCTCCGAGGATTTGCGGTAAATTTGCTCATCATACACATGAAAGGCGTACTGCACCCCGCTGTATACAAACAAAAAGGAAACAGCCATAATCAGTGAAAGGAACACAAACAGCTTATCCCTAATCTTCATCCGCCTGTACCAGCCAGCAGCTCTTTTTTTCATGCCGCCTTTTCTTTCTCCTGACGCTGATCCATTGACCGAAACGCTTTAAAGGATAGCTTCGTTAAGATCAGGCTCAGTAAACTCCCGCTGAAAAACAGCAGAAACGTGACGTGAAACAACACGAGAAACAGCGCACCGACAGCGCCCGCCGCCATCATGAGCGTCACCGCCGGACGGCTGAAGGCGATCAAAAAGCTGATGCTCAGCACTTCTCTGATTTTCACGTCAAAATGAGAAAACACCGGAAACACATACAGCACAACAAATGCGAAAATCAAGCTGATGCTCAGGAACACATTGACGAGCACAGGCTGATTCATCTGAGCCGCAATCCGCATATCCGCAAACAAAAACAGGCCGGCCGTCACAAGAATGAGCCCGAGGATCTGTGCAGCCCGCCATTCCTTTTTAAACGCCCGAAAAAAGACAGAAAACACTGGGGCATCCGTGTTCCCCTTCGCCCATTCTCTCGTCACTGAAAACATCGCGGCAGTAGCAGGCATCACCCCAAACACAACCAGACCTGCAAGAGAAAACAAAATCCAAAGCACATTCAAATAGGCCAGTCTCATCACCCACGTACAAAAGCGATTCATCCCATTCGTCACACTGTGTATCATCAACATCACCTTCCCGCTTCAGAAAACGCTTTCATTTGAAGTAATAAGTATTTCTCCTTTCGAAAGAAAATTCCTGCCGTCCTATGTAAATTCGACATGATTAGAGGGCAGCAGACGTCCTGAACTTTTTCTGTAACGTTTCCGGCAATGGCCCCGCAAATGACATGAAATCCAAGCAGTTTGAGCACCATGCCATCCCACCCGCCGACAAAAAAGATGGACAACCAGCCCGGCCAATATACAAGCCGTCACAATCCCTATTACATAAAAAATGACCACAGCTCTATCCTCCTTTTTGTACAAGACAAAAAAGCCTCCTGTAAAGGACGCTTATTCTGCCGAAATCTCTTTCTCAAACAAATGATACCCAGATGCATCTGCACCCATGAATTCAAATCCCATACGCCGATAAAAGGAATGCAAGGCATCGTTATCAGCGACACAATCAAGCCGGATCCGTGTTTTTCCCGGAAAGTATATGCCCGTCTCCGCCCAATGAAGGACGCGTGCTCCAAGCCCCTGTCCCGCAAACCGGCGACTTACTGCGAGGCGGTGCAAATAAATGGACTCCTCATGCCCTTCGTCTCCCCAAAGCGTCCGGTCCCACTCGCTCGGTTCAGGCAGCAGCATCACGACAGCCGCAAGCTCTTCGTCTTTTTTAAACACAAACACATGTCCATTTTCAATGGAACCTGTGATATCATGTGTATCTTGCCCTTCCAACAGTCCGCTCCATTGGTTAGAACCCCGATCCCGGAGCCATTCAGCTGTTCGGACGAGCAATCCAGTAATCGATTCTGCATCCTCATAGACAGCCGGACACGCGTAAAATCCATCTGCAATCGTTTCGTTCTTAATCTTAAAAGCTGACATAAAGGCCTCCCAATCAAAAAGTAAGCTTGCACACACACCTTGATTATAATGCAGACCAAACAGCAAAAACAGACCATTTTCTCTGTATGTAAAAGGGTGTATGAAAGAGAGGCCAATCTGCCCATTAGAAAATCTTCTTTTTATCCCGCTCTTCTTTTAAAATTTCAACCGCTTCCCTGAAGCGCATGGAGTGTACAATTTCACGTTCACGCAAAAAACGCAGGGAATCGTTTAAATCAGGATCATCCGAAATATCAATCAGCCATTGATACGTCGCCCGCGCCTTTTCTTCTGCAGCAATGTCTTCGTATAAATCGGCAATCGGGTCACCCTTCGCCTGGATATAGCTCGCAGTAAACGGAACGCCCGCCGCGTTGTGATAAAAAAGCGCGCCATCGTGATTGGCGTAATGATCTCCAAGCCCCGCTTCACGAAGTTGCTCCGGTGTGGCGTCTTTTGTCAGCTTATAGACCATGGTCGCAATCATTTCCAAATGGGCAAACTCCTCCGTGCCGATGTCTGTTAAAAGGCCGATGACCTTATCAGGAATCGTATAACGCTGGTTTAAATACCGGAGAGCCGCGGCCAGCTCGCCGTCCGCTCCGCCATACTGCTCAATCAAATACTTCGCCAGCGTCGGGTTGCACGTACTGACCTTGACAGGGTATTGCAGCTTCTTTTCATACACCCACATTCAAGCATTCCTCCTTATACTTGCCACGGCCATGGCCCTTTTCCCCAATCCCAATCCTCACCCGCGGGGCTGTTGCCGTACTGCAAAAGCGGTCCGTAAGAGGATTCGAATTGCCTTTTTAAGTGCCTTGAATAGCCGGAATATTGATTGAATTGCTTCAGCGCGTCTTCATCATGAGGATGTGTATTTAAATAAAGGCTCAACTCAACAAGCACAAAATCCGCGGCCTGAATTTGCTCAAGCTGACGGTAGTATTCGGCATCAATCTTTTTTGCCATGTACGTCTCCCCCTCGATAAGGGTTTTCATAAAAATCATAGAGATCCTTCCAAAGGGTGCCTTTCCTCAAAGCCTCCATTGGCGAAAACTGCTCCATATGCTCAGGCTGAAAGGTCATATAAAGGTTAGGGGGCGTTCTGTAATATTTCTTCCCTATGGGCGGACAGGGATCAAAACGGCTGTGAAAGGGCGTATATGATTTGACAGGCGTAAACGGCTGCATATCCTTCATTCAGGCTCCTCCTTTCTCAAAAACAATGACCTTAATAGGTATGAGGCAGGAGGCGTGATTATGACTGAAAACGCGGCTAAACTTTTTCAATTCAATCGATAAAAAGAAGACCTTCGGCAGAGCCGAAGGTCTTTCTAGATCAATCAGTCCAAAATGAGATCAACGTTTCCAGCATGCAGCATGAGCAGCCGCAAACTCAGTCAGCGAACGGGGTTCTTTTCCCGTCACACGCTTCACTGTATCCGTTACCCGATGTTCCGCACCATGGCGGATCGCTTCATCCAGCCCCGCCATAAAACGGGCATAATCCGCCGGCAAACCAGCTGCCTCCATCCGATTATGCAGCTCGGAACGAGAAATGCTGACGTGCTCCACCCGGCGTCCCGCCGCAGCTCCGATGATCTCCGCCGCTTCGGCATAGCTCAACGCCTCAGGTCCTGTCAGAATATGATGTGTTTGATGAGGAACATCATCTATCAAAGCACGCACGGCCGTTTCTGCGATGTCATTAGCGTCGATGAACCCTAGCTTTCCCTCACCCGAAGCCGTGATGATGTTCCCCTCAGTTTGAATAGACATTCGATGCTGGACATTGATGAAATTTTGCATAAAGTATGAAGGCCGCAGCACCGCCCATTCAGGAAAATCGCGCACAGCCTGATGAAGCGCACCAAACACAGGGCCATCTTCAGGGACAACCGACGCACTAAGCATCACCACACGCTCCGCACCGAGCCGCTTTGCCTCCTGTAGAAACGGGAGCACATAAGGCGCCGGGTCAAACACACCGACCGGAGCAACAAGATAGATCTGTTTTACCTGTTCCAGAGCAGACGTAAAACTGGAGGCATCCTTCCAATCAAAATACACATACTCAGCATCAGCAAGCTCGCCCTTTTTCCGGCTAGCAATCCGCACCCTGTACCCGAGCTCTATTAAACGGTTGGCGATTCGGCTCCCCGTTGTGCCGGTCCCGCCCGTGATTAAAATCGGCTGCTGTTTCATCATCTTCCACTCTCCTCTGTTTGCAAAAATGATCCTCCAAACGCCTCTTTTACAACCAGCGGATTCCAGTAATCCTTATAATGCACAATGCGGCCGTCTCTCGTTTCGATGACACTGATATAGCTTTGACGATAAGGCAGCCCAGTCTTAATCACATGGCCGTCACATTGAAACTCCGCAATCATCGTATTCGTATCTGCTGAACGGTACACTGTCGGAGCCGTAAACGAAGAAAGATAAATCTGCTTAGGATAATCTTTAATATAATCGTAAATGGCCGACTTTCCTTCTATTCTTTTTGGTGACCCCTCTGGCGCATAAGGAAACTCAAACACGGCATTCTCATCCCAAAGCTCCGTCCAGCTCTTCATGTCCTTCTCTAGCATATACGCCATAAACTTTCTCAATGTTTCACATGCCTTTTCAAATTCATTCATCAGCATTCATCATCACCTCATTTTTATTTTAGACCATTCAGTCCGAAAAGGGCATACATGGGCAAAGAATCCTTTACCACATGTTAATCAAGTACCGATAAACTTACGTCAACATGGTCCTGAAGCCGGTCCATATCAGCCGTCACTTTAGCGACAAACGTCAGAGACAGCCTGCTCTGATTCAAGTATCGGGCAAGCGCCGATATATCAGTATCTTCGCCAGTCAATTCTCCTTGATCCTTCGCTCTTAAAAGCGCCTGATAAAAAGCGTCCTCAAGCTGCTTTGATTGTCCCTCAAAATACGAGGCAAGCTCAGGATCATGCGGGATCTGCTCAATCGCGCTGTTTATGATGTAACACGCCTTCGCACGTTCCGGATCTTTGAGGACATTGACACCTTCCTGAAAAATATCACGAATGGCTTCCTTTACAGATCCAGGCGCCTCAAGTCTTTCGATAACCGCAGCGTTTTTCCCCTCAAGATATGTCTTCACAGCTGACAGAAACAAATCTCGCTTTGTTCCATACGTATCATACAAACTTTGGCGCGCAATGCCTAAATGAGAGAGCAGCTCCTGAAGAGAAGTGCCTTCGTAGCCATACTCTCCGAAAACCTCTATCGCTCTATGCAGGACAAGTGCAGTATCGAATTCTTTATTCCTTCCCAAACGAATATCACCTCCTACAAGAAGATATTACCTTTTCCAGACTGAACAGTCAAGAAAAAGAAAGAAGAAAAAACACCCTTGATCAGCAAGAGTGCCCGTTCTTCCATGCCTTTTATTTATGGCCGTCTTTTCCCCAGTGCCCCATTTGGTGGTGGTGCCCGTAGTTTCCATCATGGTGGTGATGATGATGCCCATAATTTCCATCATGATGGTGGTGATCATGGTGTCCGCCATTTTCATCATGATAGTGATGGTGATGGCTATCATTAACGTGGTGCATTCCGTAGCTTGGATAACTCATTGGGCTCGGATAGCCTCCATAGCCACCGCCTGGGAAGCCGCCGCCGAATCCACCAGACATGCCATACCCAGGATAGCCTGAACCTCCATAACCTGGATAGCCCATCCCTGTGTACATGCCATGGCCCGGATAGCCTGCGCCTCCGTACATGCCGAATCCCGAACTGCCTGCACCATAGCCTGGGTAAGCGCCAAAACCAGGTCCGCAGCAGATGTGTCTTGAATCAGTCATTCCAATCTCTCCTTCATATAGGTTACAGTCCAGCGTATGAGAAGGCCTCACAGATCGTATAGACATCCGCCTAAACACAGATAAAACAATTTCATGGATAATAAAAAAAGCAGACCATGACAGTCTGCTCCTTTTTTATTCACCAAGATCTACGTTATGGTACACCTGCTGAACATCTTCTAAATCCTCTAACGCATCAATCAATTTTTCAAACTGTTCCTTCGCATCATCCGGAAGCGTCACTTCACTTTGTGCAAGCATGGTCAGCTCTGCTACTGTAAATTCCTCAACGCCCGCGTTTTTAAATGCCTCCTGCACCGCATGGAATTGATCCGGCTCGGCATATACGATCACACTGTCATCCTCTTCTAAAATGTCACGAACATCGACATCCGCTTCCATCAGGATTTCAAGCGCTTCGTCAGCAGTTTTGCCATCAACACCGATAACAGCCGTCGCATCAAACATGTAAGCAACAGATCCGCTCACACCCATGTTTCCGCCGTTTTTCCCGAACGCCGCACGCACTTCCGGCGCCGTACGGTTTACATTATTCGTCAGCGCATCAACGATGATCATTGATCCGTTCGGACCGAAGCCCTCATAGCGAAGCTCATCGAAATTCTCTTCTGCTCCGCCCTTCGCCTTCTCGATCGCACGCTCAATGATATTTTTCGGCACGCTGTAAGTCTTCGCGCGCTCAAGCACAACCTTCAGCGCCTGGTTGGATTCCGGATCAGGCTCGCCCTGCTTCGCCGCCACATAAATCTCACGGCCAAACTTCGCATAAATTCGACTCGTATTTGCGTCTTTAGACGCCTTCTTCTCTTTAATATTGTTCCACTTACGGCCCATGATGCTCCACTCTCTTTCATATATATCAATCTGTATATTGTTATTCACTTTATCCATTATACCTCAAATGGTTTGGTTGGTTCGAGTGTCTTGCGTTAGAAATAGAAGGAATGCCGAGGTATTAAAGGCCAACCGTTTTCCGAAAAACAAGAAAAAAGCCCTAGCTAAGGGCTTTCTTCTTCTGGTCACTTATGAGATGATGAGGGGAATGATCAATATACGTTGTGTTTCGATCTGTTGATTCCTTAAATCCGCCAGACTGTGTCAAGAAAGGAAACGAAATGCTACCGAAAACTAGAGTAACAGCAAGGCACATCATCACTTTTTTCTTAATAAGCATATGAACACTCTCCATTTTGAATATCTTCTTGCGCTTTCAGCACTTTCCGATAAAACGCAGCAGCATGTTCAAAATGACAGCGGCTTTCAAAAACAGCCGCAGCACTTCGGGCACATGCTTCAATGTAAGCGTGCAAGTTCTTTTTTTCGAAATAGCTTAAAAGATCATGAATTTTGCGTTCGTCAACAACCTCTTTGTAAACTGCCTGCAAGAACAGATACAATTCTCTATAAAGTTTGTGGGGCCCCGCATTTGGATAGGTTGCAATATGTTCTAATCCTTCCTCTATGAACTGAAACGCCTTCTGTGTTTGGCCTGCTTTACATAATGTCCAGCTTAACCCAAATAAGACTTTCGGAAGCAGATCAGGGACTGTTTCCCTGCTTACTTTCGCCGCTTTTTGAAAGTGATGTATAGCCATCTGATCGTCTCCTGATCTGTCATAACTATTCGCGATGTTCAACAGAGAAATGGCGATAAATCGGTCGTTTTGAATATCCATTGCCAACTCCAGCGCCATTTCTAAATGCGGGAGGGCTCTATCATAATGCAATTTGGTGCTTTGCAAATGGTAAAAAACATTCATCCAAGCTCTATATAAATCAAAAGAATTAAAGGTTACAGAAATATTCTTTGAAGGTAGCCTTGCAAACATTTGAAAAAGTGAATTTTCCAAATCTCTTCCGAGTTGATCTCCCTCCTCAATTAATAAATGCACCTCGCTACAATCTTGTAATTCAGTAAAACTTTTTTGAAGATATCCCCCTTTTTTTGAACATACAGCCTCAATTTTTTTATAGGCAAGTCCAAAACTATAATAGTGTTGAAATGAACATGTCTTAATCGCATCGTGATAGAGTGACCATGCTTCCGGTGATAATTTACTCTTTATGTCATTAAATCTTAGAAAGAGTGTCCTTCCAAAAGGGGATTTTAATATTTTATTTCCAAAATGATAGGCGGCTAATAAAGTGTTTATATCAATCACCTTCTTCCATACTTCTTAATCTATAAACAATAAACTCTCCTAAAAGTATATTTGCAATCAAAACGTTTTCTGGGTTTATTTTTAATTTTCCATAACTTACTAAAATCTTCATCAGTTATTGGAATAGATAGTTGCCGAATCAAGGTTCGAACTTTGATTTTCAAAGGAGGATCTTTCAGTTTTCCTAAACTCTTTTCTTTTATTTTCCTTGAATATTCTTCTGTAAAAGTATCACTTTGTTCTTTTAATAGTTGCTTCAACAATTTTTTGAACTCCCTAATAATTTCATCAGGCAAAAAAGGGTCGGTTTCTATTTTATCAACCAAAAATTCCATAGCTATGTTTGTATAAATAACCTTATCTTCTATATCTTCTGCTTTCCAACTTCTATTCAACCACTTTAAAGCATTAAACAACTGCTTGTCTAAAGTTGATTGCTGCCCGGTCTGTTTTTTGTACAGTTTTTCTTCATACCAATCCAATTCTCTAAAAACTTTTTCAAATTGAGAATCGACACCTAAAGAATTATTTTCCCAGGTGTTTTTAGAATCACCCAAAATGTTTTCTACGCCTATTAGATTTTCCACATAATAGAGTGAAGAGCATTTAGGATTTTGATATAATCTTAATCTGTTCCATTCATTTAGCTCATTACCTAAGTTGTATAAATTAAACACTCTTTCATTTTTGGACAGTAAAATTATCATATCAATTGCATCTTGAACTTTTTGTCTACCTAATAAATAGGCATCATATGCGTTATCTGATTCGACAATTGTTTGAGCAAAAGTATCAAACTGACCAAGTAAATTATGATTATATTTCTCCTCAAATCCCTTATACCTATCAACGGCTTGGTTTTTAGTTAAAAAGGTTACATCCCCCAACCCAAATTCAAAATTATTTAACATTAGATTTTCTATTGGAAGCAACACAAGGTAAGGAACAAATTTCACTCCAAAACCCTCTATATTAATTTGTTCCTTTAACATTCCGGAACTCCTCAATATCGCCTGTACTGGTGAATTTGGGTCTGAACCTTGAAAAGAAAGGAAATCCATCTTCTTCTTACTTAATTCATGAATAAATGAGCTTAGAAAAATTGTGATTCCATCTATACCTTTTTTCACTTCATATATTGTCCCTGCAGATTCTATAGAATTATCATTTATCCAATACCTGATAACCCAATCCTCAGAAAGGTGTATATTTTTCAAACCCTGAACAACATTTTGATTACTTTCAAATTCAAATTCCCCGTAAACTAAACCGCTTCTACTCGATATAAGTAAAGTTTTATGAGGTCTAATTAATTTACCGTTACTGTATACCTCACAGCTCCCACTTATTATATTTCGCTGTGTTGATGTCAGAATTGATAAAGATTTATATGTATCAATTTCTTTTTTTATTTTCCCATTCTCAAAATGTTCTACAATTTCGTCAATAGACTCAATAACTATATTCATAGTGTTATATTCACTATTTAAGAAATCCCTAAGATTTCTAAGAACGCTACCTATATTCCTAATCTCTACAGGAATAATTGACCCGCTAATGAAATCAAAACCGCATATCATAAATTTTTCTTTGTTTTTTTGTTTAAGAACCAAATAATGCAAAATGATGGTATCTTTGGAATATAGCATCGATAAAACCAAATTGTTATTTTCAAATCCATTGTATGGAACACTATAACTATTTAGAAAAAGTGATGAGTCTAGTGGGTTCATCATTTATTACCTTCTCCTTAATTAGATTTCCAATGAAATCCACTTTATATATGATTATCCATAAATTTCCGTGTGATTGCAAAATTTATTCGCCGTCAGCTATTTTGGTCTTTATAACAGAATAACCAAACCACTTACCAAAATTTTTTAGTAGATTTCATTACTAACGTTAAACTACATATGACGCATTTACTAATAGGGTGTTTTACAAGGGACAATTACTTGCCGAATATTACTTACCATCTATATTCTACCTATTCAATATATCGAATCACCTCCAAATCCGTTAAGTAAACAGCCAAATCCCTCATGTTATTTTTGAAATTTTATGGAATATCATAGGCTCTAACTTCTATAATACTATACCTTCACAAAAAGAAAGGGGTTGTGCCTATGGATAAAGACACATTCTTTACAACGAAACCATCAAAAAGTGTAGAAGAAGTGAACCGTCTATTACAAAAGTATGATTTGAAGAGAGTAGCAGGTATGGTAGGTATTCTATACAGCAATTTCACGAAAGAAATGAGAGTGGGTGATTATTTTTATCACCATTCGGACAAGCCAGTATTACCCGAACACTTTGATGCTTTAAAAGGTTTACTCTAAATGTACCAATCCAATAGAATGTTGATGCTTGATGAGAGGATTTACAATAAGGAAGCTAAGTATGAAAAAAAGAGTCAAAATGAACACAGAGCTGTATAATGAATTCAAGAAATTCTGCGAGGAATATTACCCACAATTCAAAATCCAAGATCTAATTTGTCAGTCGTAGAAAGAATTGAAATAATAGAAGATGGGAGTCCGAGAATCCACTAACGATTCTCGGACCCTTATATATCTTCTATTTTTTTACGAGCAACACACAGCACTCCACATGATTCGTATGCGGAAACATATCCACAGGCTGCACTTCGAGCGTCGTATACCCGCCATCCTCAAGCACCCGCAAATCCCTCGCAAGCGTACCCGGATTACAGGACACGTACACCACCCGCTTCGGTTGCATCTCCACAATCGTCCGCAGGAGGGCTTCGTCGCAGCCTTTTCTTGGCGGGTCGACGACTAGTGTATCGGCCGTGATGCCTTCTTCATACCACTTTGGAATCACGGTTTCCGCTTCCCCGACCGCGAACTCAGCGTTTGTGATGCCGTTTAATTCAGCGTTTCGCTTGGCGTCCTCAATCGCTTCGGGCACGATTTCTACGCCGTACACTTTTTTCGCCTGCTTTGCCAGGAAGAGAGAAATCGTTCCGATGCCGCAGTAAGCGTCAATGACGGTTTCTTCACCTTGAAGCTCCGCATACTCAAGCGCTTTGTCGTAGAGCACTTTTGTTTGCTCCGGGTTGACCTGGTAGAACGATCTGGCGGAGATGGCGAATTTGACGTCTCCGATGAGGTCGTAGATGTATTCTTCGCCCCAGATGACGTTTGTTTCGTTTCCGAAGATGACGTTTGTTTTGTTCGGGTTGATGTTTTGCACGATTGATTTGACGTGCGGGAACGATGCTGTGATGTCTTCGATAATCTTCGCTTTGTGCGGGAAGTCGTTTGTTCTTGTGATGAAGACGATCATCATTTCGCCTGTAACGACGCCGTATCTGACCATGATGTGGCGGAGCCAGCCTTTGTGGCGTTCTTCGTTGTAGGCTTTGACACCGTAGTTTGCGCAAATGTCTTTGACGGCTTGGACGGCTTCGTCGTTTTTGGATTGCTGGATCAGGCAGGCGCTCATGTCGATGATGTCATGGCTTCTTTGCTGATAGAATCCCGCGACGAGTCCTCCTTCCCGTTCTCCTACCGGCACCTGCGCTTTGTTTCTGTAGTTCCATGGGTCTTGCATGCCGAGTGTCGGGTGCACGGTGACGTTGGACAGGTCCAGCTTGCCGATCCGTTCTAAGACGTCTTTGACTTGTTTCTGTTTAAACAAGAGCTGGCCTTCGTAGGTCATGTGCTGAAGCTGGCAGCCTCCGCATTGCTTGTAGATCGGACATGGGGCGTCAGTTCTGTGCGGGCTTTCTTCCTTCAGTTCGATCAGGCGGCCGAAGGCAAAGCCTTTTTTGACGCGTGTCACTTTGATTTGGGCTTTTTCTTCCGGCAGAGCGTTCGGCACGAAGATCGGGAAGCCCTGCACCTTTGCGACACCCGCTCCTTCATGAGTCAAATCCTCAAATGTCACGTCGTAGTATTCGTTTTTTTCTACTGGGGGTTTCATTTTCATCTATAATCACCTCTAGTTTTAAGCGAAAGAAAAACTTGGCCTGTACAAGCCAAGTTTTTAGTCATCCAGCTGTTCCGCTTTCTCCTTCGGCATGACGACGTGAATGTGTCGGTACAGATTCACGAATTCGCCCGGCAGCATGCCGCCGTACTCGCCGTCCAGGTTCAGCTGCATCTTTTCTGATACATTGACTTTCACGCGGTTCGCTTTTGTATAAATAATGTGCTGGTCGTTGATGTGTTCGCCGCGGAGTGCCATCGTGGCGACCCTGATAAATTCAGCAAGGTTTGCTTTCTTTAGTATCATCAAATCAAACATGCCGTCATTCAAGCTGGAATCCGGCGCGAGCTTTTCAAACCCGCCAACGGAATTTGTCAGCGTGACCAAAAACAGCATGATTTCACCTTGAAACAGCTTGCCGTCATATTCAATCTCGACTTCTGTCGGACGAAGTGAAGGCAGCATTTCCATTCCCTTTAAATAATAAGCAAGCTGGCCTAGCATCGTCTTGAGTTTGCTTGGCACGTCGTACGTCAGCTCTGTCAGACGTCCTCCTCCGGCGATATTGATAAAATACTGGCCGTTCACCTGTCCGATATCAATCGGGCGGGCAACACCGTTAATGACCGTATCTGCCGCTTTTAAAATATCCTCGCGCGGAATATTGAGCGCTCTGGCGAAGTCGTTCGTTGTGCCGACAGGAATCACACCGAGTGTCGGACGGTTGTCTAAAGGCGCAAGCCCGTTGACGACCTCGTTAATCGTTCCGTCTCCGCCTGCTGCAACGATTAAGTCAAACTCACGCAATGCCGCTTCCTTGGCAGCGTGTGTAGCGTCTCCTGCGCATGTCGTCGCATGGGTGGAGGTTTCATAGCCGGCTTGTTCAAATTTTTGCAGGACCTGGGCAAGATGCTTTTTAAAGATCTCCCGTCCTGAAGTCGGATTGTATATTATGCGTGCACGTTTCATTATCTCATCATCCTACTTAAGAGTATCCGATCCATTTTTACACTAACAACCTTTAATTATACTATGAGTTAAAAAAATCGCAACAAAATGTACATAATCTTACAGGTGAAAACGCACAAAAGCCTCAGCAGAGCTGAGGCTTTTTGTTTTTTTACTCTTCTTCCGTTCCCGGTTTTTTCTTGCGGAACTTCGCCAATACTTCGTATACGATTGGCACGATCAAGAGTGTCAGAAGCGTTGAACTGATCAAACCGCCGATAACCGTGACGCCGAGTCCTTTTGAAATGACCTGGCTTCCGCCTTCGAAGCCGAGTGCTAACGGAATCAAGGCGCCGATTGTCGCGATGGCTGTCATCAGGATCGGACGGAGTCGTGTAGAGCCGGCTTCTAGGAGCGCTTCTCTCGTAGACAGTCCTTCCATTTCCTTGTGGATGACGCGGTCAATTAAGACAATGGCATTTGTAACAACGATACCAATCAGCATGAGCATACCGATCATTGCGTTCAGACTGATCGTTTCACCTGATACATAAAGTCCGACCAGGGCACCGATGACTGTGAACGGCAATGAGAACAGAATCGCAAATGGCGCTAGTGCCCCGCCGAAGGTAATCACGAGCACAAGGTAAACGATCGCTATTGCTGCCAGCATCGCTAAACCGAGCTTCGTAAAGGAATCAGCGATATCTGCGGAAACACCGCCTGTATCGATCGTTACGTTATCAGGCATGTCAAGCTTATCAATTTTCTTCTGGACATCAGCTGATACAGCTGTAACGTTGTCAGATGTAACCTCACCTGTGACATCTGCATAGACTTTTCCGTCACGTTTTGACACAGTATCAGATGTTGATCCTTCTTTCACTTTTGCGACATCGCCGATTTTGACTTCTTTGCCAGTCGCAGAAGTGATCTTTTTATTCTCTAAATCTTTCACACTCTTATACTCGTCTTTTTCTGTCTTAATGTTCACATCAAGCTCTTTGCCGTCTTTTTTCACGGTTGTGAGCGGTTCTTGTGATGTTTGTGTCATTAAGGCCTGAGAAATTTGAGACGCAGTTAAACCGAGTTTGCTTAATTTTTCTTGGTCAGCGACAAAAGTGTACTCATCATATGTGCTGGAAAGGCCTGAGCTTACGTTTTTCAGATCCTTTTCATCTTTCATGACTTTTTCAATGTCTTTGACCGTGTCTTTAATGTCATTTTCTGAATCGCCATACACATAGTATGTTAATTCATTGTTATTGCCTGAAGAGCTGAAGTCCTGCGACTTCCATTCTCCGCGGTCAGATTGCTTTTGGATTTCCTTCAGCACGTTGTCTTTTTCTTTATCAAAATCAGGCGTGTCGCTTTCATATTTAATATAGAATAACGCACCGTTTGAATCTCCCCCGGCAAGCGGGCTGCCAGATCCTAATGAATACTGAACCGTATCCACATGCTTGCGGTCAAGCAGGATTTTTTCCGCTTTTTCAGCTTCAGCTTCGGCTTCTTTTTTCGTTTCACCCGGTTCTGGGCTGTATGTGAGCTGCATCGTTTTTTCTTCCTCGGACGGCAGGTAGCTGGCACCGATTAACGGCACGAGGAACAAGCTTCCAAGGAGCATCAGAACGGCGATGATAGACGTGATCCATTTGTGGCTCAGCGCCCAGTTCAATACTTTTTTATAGATGTTTGCAAGTCTGCCAGGTTTATGTTCTTTTGCTTTGACCTGCCCGCCCGTTAATGATTTTTTGAACAGGCTGTGCGCGAGCATCGGCACAAGCGTGATCGAAATCACCAGGGATGCGGCAAGCGCAAATACAATCGTTAAGGCAAATGGAATAAACAATTCACCGATTTGTCCGCCTACAAGTGCGAGCGGCAGGAATACCGCGATTGTCACGATCGTCGATGACATGATCGGTTTAAACATTTCCTTCGTCGCTTCTCGAACCAAGGCTTTTCCGCGGAGCGGCTCATCTTTGAGTCTCATGCGGCGGTAAATGTTCTCAATCACAACGATAGAGTCATCGACCACACGTCCAATGGCCACGGTCATTGCACCGAGCGTCATGATATTCAGTGTGATATCAAGCTGCTGCAGCACAAGAAGTGCGATCAGCAATGATAATGGAATAGAAATAATCGAAATTAATGTTGATTTGATATCTCTTAAGAATAAGAGAATAATCACAATCGCAAAAATAGCACCGAAAATGGCTTTGCTTAACATCGTTTCAACTGACTGTGTAATTGGCTCTGCCATATCGAGTGTTGCGCTGTAGTCGAAGCCTTTATGGTCTTCTTTGAACTGCTTCAGCTCATCTTTGACATTGTCGGCAACCTCTACTGTATTCGCATCGTTTGCTTTAACAATGTTGATGCCGATGCTGTCTTTTCCATTTGTGCGTGAAACAGATTCGGCTTTTTTCACATCTTTCATTGTCGCAATGTCAGAAAGCTTAACCGTCGGCACATCTGTGCTTGCGCTTTGCTGCGCCTGTGCTGCGGCTTGTGCGCTCTGCGCCGCCGCTTGAGATGCTGCGCCGCTGCCTGCACTTGAAGCAGATGCCATCGGGATTCTCATATTCTTCAAATCTTTTATTGTTTCAATATCGCCGCTTACAACGACAGATTTTTCTTTATTTCCGAATGTGTACAATCCAAGCGGAGTTGTCACATCTGAACCTTGAATCACTTGTTTGACTGTATCTTCATCAAGGCCGTATTCTTTCAGTCTGTCTTCTTTGAAAGAGAATTCAACCTCTTCCACCTGCTGGCCCGATACTTGGACGGAAGCAACGCCTTCTATGCCTTCAAGCTTAGGAACGAGGCTGTCCTCCACTTTTTTCGTCAGCTCTTGCAGATTGTCTTTATCACTGGATACGCTCAGCGTCAGAATCGGGAAGGAGTTCAAGCTGTAGCGTGAAATTTCCGGATCCTTCGCGTCATCAGGCAGGCTGACGTTTTCTAATGCTTCAGCCGCTTCTGTTTTCGCTTTGTCCATATCTTTCTCATAGTCATATTCAATCATGACAGACGATGCGTTTTCATAGGACGTCGAAGTCACAACACTGACCCCGTCCAAATTCTGCACCGCTTGTTCAACCGGTTTGGTCACCTCATCAGCCACTTGGCTAGGCGTCGCGCCCGGATATGTCGTGCTGATCGTCAAGTAAGGCATGTTCACGTCAGGAATGGATTCTTGCTTCATATTCATACCCGCATACAAGCCGGCTGCTGTTACAATAATCGTCATCAGCCATACGGCGAATTTGTTTTTCAGAACGAAATTAATAACGTGATTCATCATATCCTCCATTACATTTTTTATTGACTGACTGGTCATTCTATATAATACTAAACGTTATAACGCAACAACGTCAACTCATATACCAGAAAATTTTACTAAATTTTTCAAGGATTAAGGGGAAGCACGTCATGAATGAAAAAAAAGAGAGAATCATAAAAACCAGCATTCATTTATTTGCGAAAAAAGGATTTGCAGCTACGACGATTCAGGAAATCGCTAGTGAATGCGGTATCTCGAAGGGCGCTTTTTATTTGCACTTTAAATCGAAAGAAGCGCTGCTGTTATCTGCCTGTGAATATTACATCGGTATGTCTATGAAAAAAATGAAAAATATAGAAGAGGATCTCGCCGGAAAACCGCCTAAGGAAGTGCTAAAAAAACAAATTGGCGCTCAGTTTGAAGATTTTCGCGATCATAAAGATTTTATCGTTCTTTTGCTTAATGAAAATATCATTCCGGAGAATCAAGAAATCAAGCAATACTTTTACAACATAACCGCGGAAACGGATAAACTGTACCGGAACGCCTTGTTGACGTCTTATGGCGAAGGAATCGAGCGGTACGTAGCGGACCTCTCCATCATGGCAAGAGGTATTGTGCATTCCTATATGAATGTGATGGTATTTAACGGAGAGCTCAATATCGATGCAGAGGAAATCTCAGCCTTTATCATCGAGAGACTGGATGACCTCGTACAGGGACTGAGCCGTTCAGCCCTCAATCCAATTGTGCCAAAAGACATTTTCAGACCGATGCCGGCGGGGAAAGACCAGCTCCTTGAGGACATTCAGAAAGTGAAAGAAAACAGCACGCTTCCCGAGGATATCACTGTATCGCTGGAGGTCATCGAGGAAGAACTGTCTCAGGATAAACCGCGCAAGCCAATTATTAAAGGCATGCTGTCCAATTTAACCGGAACCACCGACAAAGAAATTGAAAAGCTTCGGACTCTGATCTCTGTTTTCATCTCGATTTGACCATAAAAAAAGCAGCCTCTGCGGGCTGCTTTTTTTATTAACGTTTTTTAATTTCTTCAAGCAGGATTTTGTTAACCATCGGCGGGTTGGCTTGTCCTTTGGACGCTTTCATAATCTGTCCAACAAGGAATCCGATCGCACGGTCTTTCCCGTTTTTAAAGTCTTCGATTGATTGAGGATTGTTGTCAAGCGCCTCTGTGACAAGCTTCAGAAGCACGCCTTCGTCAGAAATCTGAACGAGGCCTTTCTCTTTCACAATCTTCTCAGCGTCGCCGCCTTTTTCAATCAATTCCTTAAACACTTTCTTCGCGATCTTAGAAGAAATGGTTCCTTTTTCAATCAATTTGATCATGCCGGCAAGGCCTTCAGGTGTCAGCGCAACGTCAGCAAGCTCTTTTTGCTCAGCATTCAGATAAGCTGACACTTCACCCATCAGCCAGTTGGACGCTTGTTTGGCTTCAGCGCCTTTTTGAACGGTTTCTTCGAAGAAATCAGCCATTTCTTTTGTCAGCGTCAGAACCATCGCGTCATATGCAGGCAATCCAAGCTCTTCGATATAACGCTTGCGGCGCTCATCCGGAAGTTCAGGAATACTTGCTTTTACGCGTTCCTTCCATTCGTCATCAATGTAGAGCTCGACAAGGTCTGGCTCTGGGAAGTAACGGTAGTCGTCAGATCCCTCTTTGACACGCATGAGAATGGTTTTCTTCGTTGCTTCGTCGTAACGGCGTGTTTCCTGCTGGATGACGCCGCCGGAGAGAAGAACCTGCTCCTGGCGTTTTTCTTCGTGTTCAAGACCTTTTTGAACAAACGCAAAGGAGTTCAAGTTTTTCAATTCTGTTTTTGTGCCGAATTCCTCTTGGCCGATCGGACGAAGAGAGATATTAGCGTCACAGCGAAGTGAGCCTTCTTCCATTTTACAGTCAGAAACGCCAGTATATTGGATGATGGACTTCAGCTTTTCAAGATACGCGTATGCTTCTTCCGGCGTGCGGATATCCGGCTCTGATACGATCTCAACAAGCGGCGTTCCCTGGCGGTTGAAGTCAACAAGAGAATAGCCGTCGCCTGTATGCGTCAGTTTTCCGGCATCTTCTTCAAGGTGAAGGCGTGTGATGCCGATGCGTTTTGTTTTTCCGCCGACTTCAATTTCGATCCAGCCGTTTTCGCCGATTGGCTTATCAAATTGAGAAATCTGATACGCTTTCGGGTTGTCCGGATAGAAATAGTTTTTGCGGTCAAACTTCGTATCCGTTGCGATCTCACAGTTGAGTGCCATAGCGGCTTTCATTGCGAATTCAACGGCTTCTTTGTTCAGAACAGGCAGGACGCCCGGGTATCCGAGGTCAATGACACTTGTCTGCGTATTCGCCTCCGCGCCGAATGGCGTTGGAGAGCTTGAGAAAATTTTTGATTTTGTTTTTAACTCGACGTGGACTTCAAGTCCGATTACCGTTTCAAAGTTCAATTTTTTTCACCCCTTACAGTTCAGGTTTTGCTTTATGATGGTCTGTCGCTTGTTCAAAAGCATGAGCAACGCGGTATACAGTGCTTTCATCAAAGTGTTTTCCGATGATTTGCAGGCCGAGCGGAAGTCCGTCTGCTAATCCGCATGGCACACTGATTCCCGGTACGCCGGCAAGGTTGACCGGAATCGTTAAGATATCGTTTGCGTACATTGTAAGCGGATCTTTCGTATTTTCACCGATTTTAAATGCTGGTGTCGGTGTCGTCGGTCCGACAATAACATCATATTTCTCAAATACGTCTTCGAAGTCTTTCTTAATCAAGGTACGCACTTTTTGCGCTTTTTTGTAGTACGCATCGTAGTAGCCTGAGCTTAAAGCGAACGTTCCGAGCATGATGCGGCGTTTGACTTCATTTCCGAAACCTTCAGCGCGCGTTTGCTTGTAAAGGTCGATCAGGTTGTCCGCGTTGTCTGTACGGTAGCCGTAGCGGATGCCGTCAAAGCGTGCAAGGTTGGCTGACGCTTCAGAAGATGACAGCAGGTAATATGTCGCAAGCGCGTATTTGCTGTGCGGAAGAGACACTTCTTCCCATGTAGCGCCGAGGCCTTCAAGCACTTTCAACGCGGCAAGTACAGATTCTCTCGCTTCTTTGCCGACACCTTCACCAAGGTATTCTTTCGGAACGGCGATTTTCAGTCCTTTGATGTCGCCAGTTAATGAAGAAAGAAAATCAGGCACGTCCACATTTGCACTCGTGGAGTCCATTTTATCTACGCCGGAAATCGCTTGAAGCAAGAATGCGTTGTCCTCAACCGTACGAGTAATCGGCCCGATTTGGTCTAATGAAGACGCAAATGCGACGAGCCCGTAACGGGATACACGTCCGTATGTAGGCTTTAATCCGACTACGCCGCAGAAAGATGCAGGCTGACGGATGGAACCGCCTGTGTCAGATCCAAGAGAAAACGGAACTTCTCCCGCAGCAACCGCAGCCGCTGAACCGCCGCTTGAACCGCCGGGAACTGTATCTAAGTTCCAAGGGTTTTTCGTCAGCTTGTAAGCTGAGTTTTCGGTAGATGACCCCATGGCGAATTCGTCCATGTTCAATTTCCCGATTGTGACCGCTTCAGCGTCTTGAAGGCGCTGAACAACAGTAGCATCGTAGATCGGATCGAAGTTTTCGAGAATTTTGCTGGAGCATGTTGTGCGCAGCCCTTTTGTTACGATATTATCTTTTACGCCGATCGGCATACCAAAAAGAAGACCGTGCTCAGAACGGCCGTCAACCGCCTCGTCAAGCTCCTTCGCGTACGCGCGCGCTCTTTCTTCATCTAATGCCAAAAAGGCTTGTACCTTATCATCAACCGCTTGGATGCGTTTATAAGATTCGTCAACCAGATCAGAAATCTTAATCTCTTTTTTATGTATGAGCTGTTTTAATTCTGTGATTTTATGATCAAATAATGACATTCTTGTGTCCCTCCTTTAGTCCAAAATTGATGGCACACGAATATAGCCGTCTTTATGGTCAGGCGCATTTTTCATAACGTCCTCAACCGGAAGACCTTTACCCGCTTCATCTTCTCTCATGACATTTTTCATTTTCAGCACGTGAGTTGTAGGCTCCACATTGTCTGTGTTGACCTCATTAAGCTCCTCGGCAAATGAAATGATGCTGTCAAGCTGTTCAGTGAACATTTTTGCTTCTTCTTCAGTAATCGCAAGTCTTGCAAGGTGCGCAACGTGCTTTACTTCTTCTATTGAAATTCGTGACATATGATCCACCTCCACATATTTCTCCGTTAAGTCATATAATACTGATCATATCAAAAACAAGCCCTCTAAAGCAACAAAACACCTTGGGACAGGCCTGTGTTTTCGAGACAATACCCTATATATTTTATACTAAAAAGAGGCAAAGGAGAAACGAAATACTTTTCTGAATATTTTTACTTTTATTATTTTTTGAAAACGCTTCATTCTTTATTCCCTTCTAGGTTTGCAATAGTATTTTCAGCTGGTGATCCAGGTTTCATCGCTTGAATGGCCGGGAATACTTTGTTAGGTTAAGTTAACAAGTGCACCTGCAAATGAATGACTTTAGGGTTTGCACTTGCGCCAGGCTGCTTAACTGGCACCATCAATTTGAGAGGTGATGCAACATTATTAGAAATGAAGAGAGGGTAAAATGTGAGTATTGAAATTATTATATCGTTAGGAATTTATTTTACTGCCATGCTGTTAATCGGCTGGTACTCGTTTAAGAAAACAACTGATATCAACGATTACATGCTTGGAGGAAGAGGTCTCGGACCGTTTGTCACAGCTTTGTCTGCCGGTGCGGCGGATATGAGCGGATGGATGCTGATGGGAATTCCAGGAGCAATGTTTGCGACAGGCTTGTCGACACTATGGCTTGCACTCGGTTTGACAATCGGCGCGTATTCGAACTATCTTCTTTTGGCTCCGCGTCTTAGAGCGTATACGGAAGCGGCGGATGACGCGATTACGATTCCCGATTTCTTTGATAAACGATTCCAGCATTCTTCGTCAGTGCTGAAAATTGTATCAGCTTTAATCATTATGATCTTTTTCACACTGTATACTTCTTCAGGTATGGTATCAGGCGGAAGATTATTTGAATCTGCTTTTGGAGCCGATTATACACTTGGACTCCTGCTGACTGCAGGCGTTGTCGTGTTATATACACTGTTTGGCGGTTTCCTTGCTGTCAGTCTGACTGACTTTGTACAGGGTGCGATCATGTTTGCAGCACTAGTGCTTGTGCCGATCGTTGCTTTTACCCAGCTGGGCGGCGTTTCTCCTGCTTTACATGAGATTACAGCTGTAGACCCAAAGCTATTGGATATTTTTAAAGGCGCGAGCGTCATTAGCATTATTTCTTATTTGGCCTGGGGCTTAGGCTACTACGGCCAGCCTCATATCATCGTCCGTTTTATGGCGATTAAGCATATCAAGGATTTAAAACCTGCGCGCAGAATCGGTATGAGCTGGATGATTATCTCCATTCTTGGTTCAACCGTAACGGGTTTAGTCGGTGTGGCTTACGCACATAAATTCGGAGTTGCTGTAATTGATCCTGAAACGATTTTCATTATTTTTTCTAAAATATTGTTCCATCCATTAATTACGGGATTTTTGCTGTCTGCTATTTTAGCAGCGATTATGAGTTCGATCTCTTCTCAGCTTCTGGTAACAGCGAGCGCAATGACAGAAGATTTATACCGGACATTTTTCAGACGTGAAGCATCAGATAAAGAATTGGTCATGACCGGCCGGCTGTCAGTATTGATTATCGCGGTCATTGCGATTCTCATGTCCTTGAATCCAAGCAGCACGATTCTTGATTTGGTTGGTTATGCGTGGGCCGGATTCGGTTCTGCTTTTGGGCCTGCCATTCTACTGAGCCTGTATTGGAAACGGATGACTGAATGGGGCGCCCTTTCAGCCATGGTTGTGGGAGCCGCGACAGTATTAATTTGGATTACTACTGGTTTAGCTGACTCTACAGGCATCTATGAAATGATTCCAGGATTTTTCCTGAGTATGATTGCAGGTATTATCGGAAGCTTGATCACAAAACGTCCTGCAAAAGCCTCTTACCGTTTATTCGGTGTCATGGAAAAGCTGTTAAAACGCAAAAAGTAAGCAATAAGCCATCAAGCTCTGCTTGATGGCTTTTGTGCTCTTGTTTTGCTATAAATACTGTGAGAAAATCATATTTATTTAAAAACACCTTAGAGAAGGGGGAAGTTGCTGTTGAGCTGGTATATTGATCCTGATATATTATTAAAACTGGGCATTGCCACTTTGATAGGCATGGTCATCGGGCTTGAGCGCGAATTAAAAAATAAGCCGCTCGGATTAAAAACCTGTATCGTTATCGCCGTCAGCTCATGCATGCTGACGATCGTCAGTATTAATGCGGCATATCATTTCCCTAAATACTACCGCATCATGATGGATCCGCTGCGTCTGCCAGCACAAATCATCTCCGGCGTCGGGTTTATCGGAGCCGGTGTCATCTTGCGGAAAAGCAACGATGTCATTTCCGGCCTGACGACATCAGCTATGATCTGGGGGGCAGCAGGGCTCGGGCTGGCAACGGGAGCCGGATTTTATAAAGAAGCGTTTGCCAGTCTTCTGTTCATCCTGATCAGCGTGGAATTTCTCCCATGGGTGGTCAGAAAAATCGGTCCAGACCGCCTTCAGGAAAAAGACATCCGTATCAGAATGTCGCTTTCTGATAAAGACAAAATGACAGAGATTTTAAAAGAAATGAAAAGAAGAGATATCAAAACACACTCCGTCCGGATCGACGATCTGGGCGAAAAGGAATTTCCGATTATGGAAGTGAAGGTCCGCGTCCATAAAAACAGGTACACGACCGATGTCTACTATGACATTAAAGACATTGAAGGCGTAGTCGGCGTAAAGTGTGATACATTATAAAAGCCAATGGGACTGAATCCCATTGGCTTTTTTCTATCTACATCAGTGCGGAAAAATCAAATGCTGTGATCGGTGTGCCATTCTCTATATCTCTTCTGAAGCCGGCGAGCATTTCTTTTTCCTCTTCTCCTATTGCGTTAAGGTCAAACATCTGATGTAGCAGTCCATAAATCAGCATATGGCGGAGGCGGAGGAAATCAGGTATCCTTTCCAGCCATGCAGGATCAAGTTCATTTTTCTCCCAGTACCCTTTCATGAAATGCGTCATAAATTCTTCTGTAAACGCAGCTTTATCTTCATATGGCACAACCGGGTACCACAGCACATTGTAGAGGAGAATGCTGATATCGTTAATGAACCAATTATAGCCGATATCATCAAAATCAAATGCTGTGATTTTGCCATGATCCCAATGAAAATTGCCATGATGCAGATCCGCGTGCACCAAACCGTAGCTGTCCCGGCTTTTCGGCAGCCGCCGCAGTTCATTCATCAGAGAATCGGCTTGCTGAAACACTTTTGTCTGTTCTCCAGGCACATACTTTCTCAGCTTTAATTGCTCCTCTTCATCCCATTCCTGCCTTTTAAAAGCAGAATTGCTCAGTTTATAGCTTTTTGTCAGGCTGTGCATCTCGCCTGTGTATCTGCCAAGCTCATAAAATAGCGTTTCATTCCAGTCTGATTCATCTACTTTTTGCCCTGGCGCTTTCTCATACACTCTTAGTAAAAATGAACCGCCGTTTCCGTCCGGCACTTCTTCAACGTCTTTTCCGCCCAGCGACGGCAGCGGTTTGGCAACTGATAGCCCATCTTCCGCAAGGTGACGAAGCCATTCCATTTCTCCCATAATATAATCAGAAGATCTCCGAATTGTATGGGTGATCTTTAAAATATAAGATTGATTGTCTTTCATAAATTCATATACATAGTTTTCCGCATCAGCCAGAAAACGCACCTGACTGTTTGAGAAACCGTATTTCATCGCAGCCTCTGCCAAAACCTGATCTTCATGAAATATGTTTTTGATTTCTTTATGCACGTCTAACTCCCTTTCTTTGCTATTGATTTGATATTGATTGTTTTCACACGAGTTCCAGCATCAACATACCTCCCCCTAATTTGTGTTTCGGCAGTAGCGAAAATGCATCTTTTTTCCTTTTCCTGCTAATTGTAACATAAAAAAACCCTTGCGCCATATTGGCACAAGGGTTCTGCTTTGTTTATCAGTCATAAATGTGAACAGTCGGCTCTTTATCTCCGGCATTGCGGATAATGACCGCTTCCTGTCCGTCTGAGGATGTGATATTGACTTCGACATCAACTGAGCTCTTGGAGTAGTAATCCATCACTTCACCCGTTAAAAACTGGGTAAACGCGACAACTTCACTTTTTCCGTAGAATTGCATTGGAATGTCAATCTTCATTTTCGACATTTCATCATTTTCATATAACGCTGTACCTACAACGCCTGTGTAGTTCGGGAAATATTCTTCAATTGCGTTTTTGAACCGCTTAAAGACCTCGGTGTCATCCGGGTATTTTTCTGCTGTCGTTGTATCCGCCGGATAAAATACATATTTTTCGTTTATGTCATCCCAGTTTGAGATATCCGTGGAGCCAGCTTTGACTTCTGTTTTGGCGATGAAGTTCCCCGGCACAATCGATGTTTTTGAAGCCTGCTTATAGAGCGCGACTGTGATCGGCACATTCTTCAGGTTATCTTTTTTACGGAGGCGGTTAATGACCTCTTGTGCGATTTTTTCTCCCTGCTCGCGAAGCGTGCTGTCCTTAATCTCCACTTCTTTTTGAGGGTCGCCTGTTTTTTCACGATAGTAATACACGGAGTTTAATGCCAGCCCGATCATCACGCCGCCAAGCTGGATGGAATTCTTGTCTTTTCTGACTAAATAATCGTGCTCCAGCATGGACGCTAAATAAACCGGGCTGTTTTCGTTCTTTTCTTCTGTTGAACCGGAGTTCGGAAGCGCTGGGTTCAAGCCTTCATTTTTGAAGTTTTTATCTTCTTTTTGGGCTTTTTTCAGATCAGAGCCTGTTTTTTTCCGTGCCAGCCAGCTTAATACTGTATCTTCATCTAAATATTGTCCTTCTTGGAACAGATAATCGTCAGTCGAGAAAGAATCTTGGGCAAGACGCATCAGCCCTGTTTCAAACTCATCAATGTCCAGTCTTGTATTCAGCTGTTCCGTTGTTAAGCCGCGCGCTTTTCCTGCCTTAAACGGCAGCACCATTTTGTAATAGGAGTCAGAGATATTATATTTCGGGACAATCGCTTTTTCTGACGATTTCGCCGTCTTTTGCGTGATCTCTTCCTCCTTATCCCCCCCAAAACCTGACGAACAGGCAGACAGCATTAACACTGCCGCCGTTGCCGCCATTGCCAACGTCTTTTTCAATAGAAAACACTCCTCTTATTTCTTTAGCTCTCCCATTAACTGTTCTTCATTCCACACTTCAATGTTCAGCTCTTGTGCTTTTGTGAGCTTGCTTCCCGCCGCTTCTCCGGCGATGACCAAGTCTGTGTTTTTGCTGACGCTTCCAGTCAGCTTGCCTCCTAGCGCTTCGATTTGCGCTTTGGCATCGTTTCTTGACAGTTCTTCCAGCTTTCCTGTCAGAACAATTGTTTTACCGGCAAAGTAAGAATCGCTGTCCTCTGCTTTTACTTTTTTCGGGCCTTTGTAAAGTGTGTTTACGCCCAGCTCCTGAAGTTCATTCAAGAGATCAAGCATTTCTTCTTTATGAAAATAAGTGATGACCGCATCAGCCATTTTTTCACCGATTTCATCGATTGCGAGAAGCTCCTCTTTTGAAGCTTTTTTCAGGTTCTCCAAGCTTTCAAAATGCATGGCAAGCGTCTTTGCGGCCTTTGAACCGATAAAGCGGATGCCGAGTCCGAATAGCAAGCGCTCTAACGAGTTCTCTTTTGATTTTTGGATGGAGCTAATCAGGTTTTCAGTGGATTTTTCGCCCATGCGTTCGAGCTGGATGACCTGTTCCTTCGTCAGCTTATACAAATCCGCCACATTATGGACAAGGTTCTCATCAAACAGCTGTGTGATAACTCGTTCGCCAAGCCCGTCAATGTTCATGGCATTGCGGGAAACGAAATGGATCAGCCCTTCCCGGATTTGCGCTGGGCATTCAGGATTAATGCAGCGAAGCGCCACTTCTCCTTCGATGCGGACGAGTTCGCTCCCGCATTCAGGACATTCCGTCGGCATGCTGAATTCCTTTTCTTCTCCTGTGCGCTGTTCAACAAGGACGTTCACGACTTCCGGAATGATATCGCCCGCTTTTTTAATGACGACCTTATCTAATATCCGAATATCCTTCTCTTTAATTAAATCTTCGTTATGAAGGGATGCTCTTGAGACCGTTGTGCCGGCAACTTTTACCGGCTCAAGAATGGCGGTCGGCGTAATTACACCCGTTCTGCCGACATTTAATTCGATGTCGAGAAGCTTTGTCACGACCTCTTCAGCAGGGAATTTATAGGCGATGGCCCAGCGCGGGCTTTTCGCCGTAAAACCGAGCTCCTCCTGCTGATCAAGAGAATCAACTTTAATCACGATGCCGTCAATTTCATACGGGAGGTCAGCGCGCTTAGCCTGAAACTCATCGATCAGTGCAATAACTTCTTCTATGCTGTCGCATTTTTTTCGTTCCTGGTTTGTTTTAAATCCGATTTCGTCGAGAAAATCAAGCCCCTGGCTTTGCGTCTCCACACCCATCTCGTCAAGCTCCGCTATACTGTAGACGAAGATATCGAGGTTTCGTTTCGCTGCAATTTTCGGATCGAGCTGTCTGAGTGATCCCGCGGCGGCATTTCGCGGATTGGCGAACGGTTCTTCTTCGTTTTTGATCCGTTCCTCATTGAGCGCTTCAAACGAACGCTTCGGCATATACGCCTCGCCGCGCACTTCGATCGACAGATCACGTTTCATTTTGAGCGGAATATTGCGGATCGTCTTCAGATTCTCCGTAATATCCTCTCCCGTCGTTCCGTCACCTCTTGTGGCTCCTCTGACAAAATAGCCGTCTTCATAACGGAGAGAAACAGCAAGACCGTCTATTTTCAGCTCCACATTATACGCCACATCGTCGCCGACGGCCTGGCGCACCCGGCGGTCGAAATCACGAAGATCATCGGCATTAAAGGCGTTGCCCAGACTGAGCATCGGCGTGCCGTGTGTGACTTTCTGAAACGCTTCAAGCACGGCTCCGCCGACACGCTGCGTAGGAGAGTCAGGTGTTCTGAGGTCTGGATGCTCCTCCTCGATCGCAATCAGCTCCTGCATCAATCTGTCGTATTCAGCATCAGGGACGCTCGGTTCATCTAAGGTGTAATATTCATAGCTATACTTGTTGATGGTGCGGCGCAGTTCGTCTGCCCGCTGCTTCGCTGTTTCTTTGTCCATCTGCTTCTTCCTTTCCTCTTCAATTACTGCTTTTCAATAGGAGCAAATGCTGCTAACAGGCGTTTCACGCCGACTGGGCTTGGGAAGGCAATATCGAGCTCCGTCCCTTCTCCTTCGCCTTTCACGCTGACGACAGTTCCTGTTCCCCATTTTTTATGGCCGGCCTTATCTCCCACTGCCCAGTTTAAGGTGTCGCCGCCTGTTTTGCTGGCGTAGGATACCGGACGTGAAACAGGGCCGCGTCTCGGCTGCATTTTTCTCGCAGACGGCGCTCTCGTTTCTTTTTTCTCATTTAGGTTTTCCAATAAATCATCCGGTATTTCAGCAATAAAGCGAGATTCCGGGTTCATATTTGTTCGGCCAAACAAGGTGCGCATTTTGGCATTGGTCAGATAAAGCTCCTGCTCCGCCCTTGTAATCCCAACGTAAGCAAGGCGGCGTTCTTCTTCCATTTCCGCTTCCTCCATTAATGAACGGCTATGCGGGAAGACGCCTTCTTCAAGCCCCATCAAGAAAACAACCGGAAACTCCAATCCTTTTGCGGCGTGCAGTGTCATCAGGGTGATTGCATCCTTGCCGCCTGACTCTTCCTCTTTCTGGTCGAGCTGATCAATATCTGCAATCAGCGCCAAGTCTGTCAGAAACGCAACAAGTGTCTTATCTTCACTTTTCTGTTCAAAGTTTTTCGTAACAGACAGGAACTCGTCGATGTTTTCTAAACGGCTTTGGGCTTCGATTGATTTCTCAGCCTTCAGCATTTCTCTGTATTCCGTCTTATCAAGAATTTCTTCTGTCAGCTCTGTAATGGATAAGTAATCCTGCATATTGGTCAGGTTTTCAATCATCTGCCTGAAGCTGTCAAGCGCGTTGGCTGCCTTGGCGCTGACGCCGATAAAATCAACCTGCTGAATGGCTTGGAAGAATGATAAGCCGTTCATCGCCGCATACGAAGCGATTTTTTCAAGTGATGTCGCACCGACTCCGCGTTTCGGCACATTGACAATGCGCGTGAAACTGATATCGTCATCTGGATTGGATACGAGGCGCAGGTACGCGAGAATGTCTTTAATTTCTTTTCTGTCATAGAACTTTGTGCCGCCGACAATGTTATAGTTCAAGCCTGCTTTGAGAAGCGTTTCCTCAATCACACGGGACTGCGCGTTTGTCCGGTACAAAATGGCGATATCCGACAGCTTCCGCTTGCCTGAGCTGTGAAGCTGATGAATCTTACCGGCCACAAACTGTCCTTCGCCGAACTCATTATCTCCGCGGTAATAAGAAATTTTGATGCCTTCATCGTTTTCCGTCCACAAATTTTTCGGTTTGCGGTTTGAGTTGTTTTTGATGACCTCGTTAGCCGCACGCAAGATCCGTTTCGTTGAACGGTAATTTTGTTCAAGCAAAATCACGCTGGCGTTCGGGTAATCCTTTTCAAAAGAAAGGATGTTGGCGATATCCGCGCCGCGCCATCTGTAGATCGACTGATCAGAGTCCCCGACAACGCAAAGGTTCTGGAAACGCTCTGCAAGCTGCTTAACAAGCATGTATTGGGCTCTGTTCGTATCTTGATACTCATCGACGTGGATGTACTGGAATTTGCGCTGATAAAATTCAAGCACTTCCGGCACACGGTCAAACAATTTAATGGTCGTCATAATCAAGTCGTCGAAATCTAGCGATTGATTTTTCAGCAGTTTCTTCTGATAATCAGTGTATACATCGCTGACGACCTGATCATAGTAGCCGCCTGCAACTTTAGAGAATTCTTCCGGTTCGGTCAATTCGTTTTTCGCACTGCTGATTGTGCCGAGAATGCTTCTTGGGTCAAACTTCTTCGGATCAAGATTGCGCTCCTTCAAAATCCCCTTGATGACTGAAAGCTGGTCTGCCGTATCGAGGATGGAGAAATTGCGGTTGATCCCGATCCGGTCGATATCTCTGCGCAAGATCCGCACGCACATGCTGTGGAATGTGGAAATCCAGATATCGTCCGCGCCCGGTCCGAGAATGCTTTCCACACGTTCTTTCATTTCGCGTGCTGCTTTATTTGTAAATGTGATCGCCAGAATGTTCCACGGCGCCACATGCTTTTCCGCCATTAAATAAGCGATTCTGTGTGTCAGGACACGCGTCTTTCCGCTTCCCGCTCCCGCCATCAGCAAGAGAGGCCCGTCCGTTGTTTTGACAGCTTCCTGCTGAACGGGGTTTAATCCGCTTAATAATTGATTGCTAATATAATTCAAAATTTGTTCACCCGCCTATACAAAACATATGTTCTATCATAAACCAAATCCGTACAATTTACTACTCGCCTTTCACTGCCGCTACTGTTTTCAAAGCCCGGTCAAAATCTTCATACACCGCATTGCCCACTACAATCACGTCAGCATGCTCAGCATACTGCTTTGCCGTTTCCGCATCCTTGATGCCGCCGCCGTAAAACAAGGTGGACGTTTCCAATACAGCCTTCGTTTTCTTCACTGCTTCTATGTCTCCAAGCACGCCGCTGTATTCCAAATAAAAAATTGGAAGACGCAACAGTTCAGACACACGCGCATAGGCGACAATATCGTCAATACTGAGATCAGCATCCGCTTCAGTCAGTGCCGCCGCTTTGCAATCAGGATTAGCGATGCAGTAGCCTTCCGCCACGATTTCTTCCATAGACATCAGTTCTCCGTATTCCTTCATGGCTTTCTGGTGCATTCCGACAATCCAGTCTGTGTTTTTGCTGTTTAATACGCTCGGAATAAAATATAAGTCAAAGCCGGGAACGATTGCTTCTATCGCTGACACCTCAAGGACACACGGCACCAAAAACCGTCTCACCTTAGACATCATCCGCAGGACATTGTCCTCTGTCACACCATCGCTTCCTCCGATAATGACCGCATCCGTTCCTGATTCACAAAGAATCTCCAGCTGTTCATCAGGCAAATCTTTATTTGGATCGAGTTTAAAGACATGCTTCCACTCCGTTACATCGTACACGTCATACGTTCCTCCATTCGTTTGTTACCATTTAAACATTATAACAAATTCACCTAGCGCGGAAAAACGGAAAAAGCCGTTAATCTCGTTATTCACTGAAAAAGGTATTTTGATTCTTTTTCCATAAAAAAGAGAGCTCCAGAAAGCCTTCAATAGCTTCAAGGTCTGGGCAAAAGATTCCCTTTTGTTATTGTTTGGAAAGTGTTCAACTGTGGAAATGGATACATAAAAAGGGAGGGTGACAGATGGAATCCATCATTATTGCACTCATCGCATTTATTATCGGGATTATTGCCATCCCCATCGTTTTGTTTGTATGGATCTACATAAAGGATGAAAAACAGGAGGAGCATTCGATTCTCCGCAACTATCCCGTCATCGGAAGGTTTCGATATATCTTTGAAAAAATCGGTCCGGAGCTCAGGCAGTATTTATACAGCAATGACAATGAGGAGCAGCCCTTTTCCCGAAAGGAATATGAACAAACCGTCATCTCGGGCAAATACAAAAGCAGAATGATGGGCTTTGGATCTGTAAGAGATTTTGATAAACCGGGTTTTTATATCCGTAACGCTCTTTTTCCGAAACAAAAAGAAGAAATGCATGTAAACCAAACGCCTAAAATCGAAACCCAAATCTATAAAATCGATGCTGACAATCTATTCAAACGCAAGGAACACCCCGAACATATTAAGGCTGATCCGTATTTTCTCCACCCTGATGATGTGCAGGTGATCGGTGAGCATACATGCGAGAAGCCTTTTTATATGAAGGGATTAGTCGGCCAGTCTGCCATGAGCTACGGTTCCCTTGGAGAACGGGCGATTACGGCGCTCTCGAAAGGGCTTCATCAGGCAGGCGGCACATGGATGAATACCGGTGAAGGAGGATTATCTGAGTATCACTTAAAGGGCAATGCCGATATCATTTGCCAAATCGGACCGGGGCTTTTTGGCGTGCGCAAAAGAAACGGAGAATTTTCATGGGAGGAGTTTAAAAGAAAAAGCAGGCTTGACCAAATTAAAGCCTTTGAACTGAAGCTGGCGCAAGGAGCGAAAACCCGCGGTGGCCATGTGGATGGCGCCAAGGTATCAGAAGAAGTGGCAGACATTCGGAATGTCGAACCGGGGAAATCGATTGACAGCCCGAACCGCTTTTATGAATTTTCAAGCGCTCCCGAAATGCTCGACTTTATTGAGAAACTTAGAGATGTCGGGCAAAAGCCAGTCGGAATCAAAATTGTTGCAGGCCATCCTGACGAATTGCACGAGCTTTTCTCCCATATGCAGAAAAGCGGACAGCATCCAGACTTTATCACGATCGACGGGAGCGAAGGCGGTACCGGCGCTTCCTTTTATGAGCTCGCTGACACAGTCGGCCTACCGATTATGACAGCGCTGCCTATTGTTGATACGCTCCTTAGACAATATGGCTTGCGCGGCCAGCTGAAAATCTTTGCTTCCGGGAAACTCCTGACTCCTGACAAAATCGCGGTCGCTTTAGCCCTCGGCGCTGACTTTGTCAACATTGCACGGGGCATGATGTTTTCAGTCGGCTGCATCCGCGCTCTCGTCTGCCACACCAACACTTGTCCGGCAGGTGTGGCGACAACAGATCCAAAACTGCAAAAAGCACTGAGCGTTGAGGAAAAACAGCATCGTGTCTGCAATTACGTCATTTCGCTGCGCGAGGGGCTGTTTAACCTTGCAGCCGCAGCGGGCATCAATTCGCCGGTCCGCTTTTCCAAGGAGCATGTTGTCTATCGAAAAGAGGATGGCAGCATCGTCGACATCGACAAACTGATCCACCAATTTGTTTCATAAAGAAACCGCCCATGCCGAACGGCAGGGCGGTTCTCTGTCATTTAGAAGAAGACTCAGTTTCAGTTTCCTTCACACGGTCAAGCGCCATTTCATAAGCGTCATTTCCGTAATTTAAACAGCGTTTCACACGGGAAATCGTAGCCGTGGAAGCACCTGTTTCTGTTTCAATCTTATGATACGTGTTTCCTTCGCGAAGCATGCGCGCCACTTCAAGACGCTGAGCCAGCGATTGAATTTCGTTAATTGTGCAAAGATCATCGAAGAACCGGTAACATTCCTCCAGGTCTTTCAGCGATAAGATCGAGTTGAATAACTGGTCCAGCTCTTTGCCGCGTAATTTATCGATTTGCATCGTTACACACCTTCTCCTTTACTAATGGAAGCCGCATCGAGATCAGGCACGATATTAATCCAAGTCTTTCCTGGCACAAACGGCAGCCATTTGCCGTCTTTTACCGGCACAATTCTACCGTTTACTTGTTTCCAGTCTGTTTCAATAACGTTTCCGTGCTGAAACAACAGACCTTTGCCCCCTGATTCCAGGTCGATGTCCCGCCTTCCATCTTGATCAATAGTATGATGGCTGGCTTCAACAATGAAAATATTTTGCATTGCAACCGGCTTTCCGGTTTCCCGGTCTGTCGTTATGACACCATCAGAGCTTCTTGTATAAGCTTCAGCTTTTTTATCATATTTGTATTCGACAAGATTTGTAACGTTCTTTGTTCCATAATCTACCCGAACATTGTAAGATTCATTTGCAGGTTTTGCTTCTGATGTTTGAAACAGCAGCGGATCTGTTTCCCGCTTCAGCTCATATCCCTTTTGTTCCGCCGCCTTTTTTATGTAATCATAAGACGTGTAGGAATTGTGGGGCGGTTTGCTAAAATCAGCTCTCCAAAATAAGCTTCCGTCAAAATCCAATCCGTTAATATAATCGGCAGCTCCGGATTCCAGCTGCTCTTTGGCGCCGGGACTCCAGCCGTGATGAACAAATATGCTGTCAAAGCCATTGCTGAGAGTGACGAAATATTCCCGCGCGCTTCGCACAGGTCCGACAGTTTCAGGCATCTGGCTTTGGAAAATGGCCAGAAATCTTGTAATTTGCCCTTCGGCCAGTGCTTCTATGACAATGTCGGCTTTAGACAGTCCTGATTGCGGCCTCGCCTTCGGGTGATTGTTCACCACAACTGCAACAGGCCGGCGTTCAGTCACCTTCTGTTCAGTCTCCAGTCCCGTCAAAGGAGCTTTCAGCTTCTTTTCAGCATCCGGGACAGCATCCTTCTGCTGGCAGGATACCAGCAGAAAAAACACGAAACACAGCACGCAACCTGTCATCCATTTTTTCATATGTCGGCTCCCCGCTCTTTTATATTTTAACGCATTATCGATGGAAAGAGTACAGTTTTTTTCATGACGTCGAAGATTCCTCTCGGCGTAATGCGTATATACGGAAGGTGCGTACTTTGCAAAAAGAGCAGCGTATAGACGGGATCACAATACTCGTAGCCTCTTTCAGTCAAAAGATCTCTCAGCTTTTGTTCCTTCTCAAGCACATCTTCAAACGTTTCCGAAGAGGCGCAGCCGCACAGCGCAAGCGGAATTTCATGCAGAATGTTCCCGTTTTCCGCAAGTACGATTCCTCCCCCGATCTCTTTCATGCGGGCGAAAGCGAGCAGCATATCCGCTTTATTTTTTCCGATCGCGACAATATCGCCTGTCGTCGTAAAGGAGCTCACAAATCCCTGCACGCTTGAGGCAAAGCCTTTTATCATCGTATTGACGCGCCATTTCCCATGTCTGTCAAGCATCGTCAAATAACTTTCATCATGGTCAAATGAGAGCTGTTCCATTGAATTGTCGATCTCAATCATATACGGCTCCATAATGACCGCATTCCGCATTTTCACGCCCATCGGCATGGAAAACTGCAAATCATCCATCGTCATATCATATGAAAGCTCAAGCGGGACAAGACCGCCTTTGCTCCAACCCGTCTTTGTAAACGCCTTCAAATCACAGCCGTCTTCACGAAGTATGGTCCCTTTTGACAGAACGGTCACGGGATTCGGGTTTAACGGATCTTCAAGTATATTTAGCGATGCCAGCCTTCCCGGTCCGACCACTCCTAAATAATCATCCATTTGGTAATACTTTGCGATATTAAATGATGCCATATTGTAGGCATCGATTGCCGGAACTCCTTCTTCTAACGCGATGCGGATCAGCTCGTTTGTCATGCCGCCTTTATAGAAATTCGGCGTCGCGCCGTCTGTCGTGTAAAAGAAATGGTCATAATAGCGGAAACCCTTCTCATGCAGCTCCTGCAAGATTTTTCTTACATCAGGGCGAATGGAAGAGTTCCGAAGAGAAACATAGTAGCCTAGTTCCAGCCTTCTCATCACTTCATCACCTGTCATCGCTTCATGATCACAATCCGCTCCGAACAGCTTCATTTTTGTAAGCGTTTTATCTGAAGCGCCGGGAAAATGCCCTTCAATGCGTTTCCTCTGCTTCTTTGTAGCTTGCATGCAGTGAAGCATTAAATCATCACCATCTACCAAACGAGGCCATCCGGTCATTTCTCCGCCTTGAATCACATCCGGATGTTCAATCCACTGCTTTCTGACATCAAACGGAAGAACGTGATCCTCATTCAGAACCTCGGTCTGGAGGTCATAGCGTGACCACCAAAAATATTGAACAGGCTGCTTTTTGAGTTCATTTAAAATGGTAAGCGCTTTCTTTTTTCCGCTTTGTAAAAGCAAAAATAAGTTATCATTCACAAATGTCGTTGTTCCGTATTGAGACACATATTCCGCCAGCGTTTGGGGATTATATATTTGAAAAGGATGTGCGTGCGGTTCGATATACCCTGGCACAATGTATTTTCCTTCACAATCAATCGTATGAATTTCTTCGGCTCTATTCGGAAGTTCATGACCCACATAAACAATGCGGTCCTGATAAATCCAAATGTTTTTTTTCAGCCATTGTTTTACATATGGATTTAAGACGAGAGCATTCCGTAAAAGGAGCGTTGGAAGCAGCTTTGAGTCTACAACATCAACCTGTGCCCTGATGTCTTTGTTTTTCCAGTTAAAGGTGCGTTCGGACATTCACATACTCTCCTTTACATGTATTAGACTCATGTTATCACATCCTTCCTCATCACGCACGGTTAAAACGTTACAAATTTTTGAAGGTTCAATTTAAAAATTTTTTTAAGTGAAAAGGAGCGGATTTCCATGAAGCCAAACATCAGTCTCGTTAATGCCGTCTTCAGAATCGCCTGCGGACTGACGATTATGTCAGCCGCCAGCGCAAAGTTTACAAAAAAGCCTTGGTGCAGAATGCACCTCTTTTACATCTTTATGGGGGCCTTGAAAGCAGGTTCGGGAATTTTGCGCTTCTGCCCTGTGACCTACATGGTTCAAAACAACGCTTCCGGGAATAACGAACAGGAGCATCAAAACAGATAAACAAAAAAGCTTGCTCACGAAACGTGATCAAGCTTTTTCTCACGGCATTCCTTTGTCTTTATATAGAGGTAGCCTGCAGCTGCCAGTGCTGCCGGATAAAGGAGTGCCCAGCCGCTGAAAGAGTAAATCACTGCGCACGCCGCAAACGCCCCGAATGCCATCCACCAGCCTGAATCTCGCCAGCTCAGCAGCTTCATGGCTGCCGCCATTGTACATATGTAAGATGCGATGAATGCCGCACTCGGCCCTTTTAACAGAGTTGTCAAATCGATTTGAAACAAGCCATATGCCCCAAGCACTAAGCCAAACACTGCGGCAAGCGCTGTTAATACACGGATAGGCGTATGTTTTGCCTCACTGAGTTTCCCGAAATATACAGGAATGTGCCCCTCTCTCGCCAAGGCGTACACCATTCTGGAAAAACCCGCAATATTGGCATGACTGGTGGAGAATGTGATAAACAGTGCTAAGCATACCGTTACATATACTCCGCTTTCCCCGGCTCCTTTTGAGATGAGCATGGCCAGCGATGCGATTTCTCCATTCTCTCCATATGAATGAGTCCCCACCGTCACAAATGACAGCATGATATACAGCCCTGCCACACAAGCCGCTCCCAAGAACAAGCTGATTGGAACATCTTTTTCAGGATGATGAAATTCCTCAGCCAATGGGGTAATCATTTCCCAGCCTACAAAAGAGAAAAAAATCATAACTGAAACAGATCCCGCGGCAGACCAGCCATGTGGAAGAAACGGTTCGAATTCTGCTGCTTTAACGTGAGGCAGTGACACGGCAACAGAAGTGACAAGCAGAAACACGATGACACAAATGACGAGTGTACTGATGTTCGCAGATAGTTGAATGCCTCTCATATGAAGCAAAATAGAGACAGCCAGCATACAGCATGCAATCAAAGTAATCTGCCAATCCGAAGCCTCTGTAACGTAACTGACGTAATGCGCGCCAGTCAAAGCGATGACGGGAACGCCGATTGGAACGGACCCTAACATGATCCAGCCCAAAACCGCTCCGGCTTTTTTCTGAAAAGCCAGCTGCACGTAAGCCGTGATTCCTCCCGCGCTGGGTGCTATTTTCACAAGCCGGGCCAGTGTGCCGACAAGAAGAAAAGATAAGAAAGACATGAACACCCAAACAAATAAAGAAGCCGGACCGGCTGCGTCAGCAGTGACAGACGGCAGGATTAATATCCCGCAGCCTAAAACGGCCCCAATCGTTAATGCCGTCCCTTGTATCCAAGTGATCGAACGCTGCAATTCTGGCAACATGATGCCTCCTCTCCCGTTGATGGCTTTATTATAAGAAAAATACGACGGCATCCATATGCTACAATTAAGTTAAATCAACAGCATTACCTTATGATAAAAGGAATTTTCACGAATTCGCTTAAACATGTAAAGGAGCCAGACAAATGGACGATACAGATCTTCACATTCTCTCGCATTTGCAGCGAAATGGCAGATTAACGATGGTTGAGCTGGGAAAGCTCGTCGGCCTCAGCTCGCCAAGCGCGGCGGAACGTGTCAGGAAGCTGGAAGACAAAGGAGTGATTACCGGCTATAGCGCGAATATCTGTTACGAAAAACTAAACAAGCATGTTACGGCTTTTATCCTAATGGAGCCGAAAAGCTGCAAGCACTACGCCGCCTTTGCAAAAGCGCATCCTGATGTGGCAGAAAATCACCGCATTACAGGGATGTACAGCTATGTAACAAAAGTGGTGACAGAATCGGTACATACGCTTGAAGATTTTATTGATGCCTCGATGGCGCACGGAAAACCGACCACGCTGGTTGTACTTTCTTCTTCCGCTCACCACCCCGCTTTTGTATAATAAAAAACCCGCAGCTCAATCTGCGGGTTTTCATCACTTTATTTTTGAGCAGCCTTTAAAGCGCGTGCCCCAATGTCTTTTCTGAAAAAGAGTCCGGGCTTGATGATCTCATCAACGGCTTTATACACTCGGTCTCTCGCCGCTTCAAACGTTTCATCAAAAGCCGTCACATTGGCGACGCGTCCACCGTTTGTGACGAACTCTCCGCCTTCTGCTTTCGTTCCGGCATGGAAGACCACAACCTGCTCAGTTCCCGCTGCAAGGCTGCCGATCGGCGTGCCTTTTGCATAGCTTTCCGGGTACCCTTCTGAAGCAAGCACAACACTTACAGCCGCGGTATCCTTCCATCTTAAGTCAACTTCCTTATCATCCAAAAGATCAAGAAGCACCTGTACCAGATCAGATTCCATGCGCGGAAGCACGACCTGTGTTTCCGGATCGCCGAAACGGGCATTAAATTCGATGACCTTCGAGCCATTTTTAGTGAGCATTAATCCCGCGTACAAAACGCCAGTGAAGGAACGGCCTTCTTGCACCATTGCTTTTGCAGCGGGATTGACGATGGTTTCTACAGCATGGCGGATCGTTTCTTCCGAAATTTGCGGAACTGGAGAGTAAGCGCCCATTCCGCCCGTATTCGGGCCTTTGTCTCCGTCAAACGCCCGCTTGTGATCCTGGGCAATCACCATTGGATACACCTTTTCTCCTTTGACGAATGCCATTAGAGAAAACTCTTCACCGGACAGAAATTCTTCAATAACAACGGACGCGCTCGCATCACCGAACTTCTCATCCTCAAGAAAATCATGCAGACATGCAATCGCTTCTTTCTCTGTCATAGCAACTGTAACGCCTTTTCCAGCCGCAAGTCCATCTGCTTTTATGACAATCGGAGCGCCTTTTTCCTGCACATATGCCTTCGCCTCTTCAAAGGATGTAAACGTGTCGTATTCTGCGGTCGGTATGTCGTATTTCTTCATTAAATCCTTAGCGAACTGTTTGCTTCCTTCGATGATCGCCGCGGCTTTTGACGGGCCGAACACGCGCAGACCCGCTTTTTCGAATTCATCCACCAGACCTTCAATTAAAGGAACCTCAGGGCCGACAATGGTCAGGCCGACCTGATTTTCTTTTGCAAACAAGACAAGCCCGGCGTGGTCGCTTTCCTCAATGTTTACAAGCTGTGCGGAAGCTGCCATGCCGTCATTTCCAGGAGCGGCAAATACGTTCTCGACGAGGCTGCTTTGCGCCACCTTCCATGCCAGCGTATGCTCTCTTCCGCCTTTACCGATAATTAATACATTCACGTCGTTTTCATCCCCTTAATGTTTGAAGTGTCTGATGCCGGTGAATACCATGGCAATGCCGTACTCATCCGCTTTTTTGATGGAATCCTCATCACGTACAGATCCCCCCGGCTGAATGATAGCCGTAACGCCTGCTTTTGCCGCTTCTTCAACAGTATCCGGCATTGGGAAAAATGCATCAGATCCAAGTGCGCTGCCTTTCGCTTTTTCACCTGCTTGCTCAATGGCGATTTTCGCTGATCCGACGCGGTTCATTTGGCCTGCTCCTACGCCGACTGTCATGTTGTCTTTCGCAAGAACGATCGCATTTGATTTCACATGCTTTACGACTTTCCAAGCAAGCTTCAAGTCTTCCCACTCTTGCTCGTTCGGTTCTCTTTTTGTCGGAATGCTGATCTCAGCATCATCGAAGCCATGCATATCTAAATCTTGAATCAGCAGGCCGCCTTGAACGGATGTCAACTGTTTTTCTTTTTGAACGGCAGCTGTCACATCAAGTGTCAGCAGACGAAGATTTTTCTTCGCAGTCAGGATATCAAGCGCTTCTTGGCTGAATGAAGGCGCAATGATGATTTCTAAGAAAATGTTGTGGAGCGCTTCGGCAGTTGCCTTGTCCACTTCACGGTTCAGCGCGATAATGCCGCCGAAGATAGATGTTTTATCCGCTTCAAACGCTCTGTCAAACGCTTCTGAGATTGTTTCCCCTGTTCCAACGCCGCACGGATTCATATGCTTCACGGCAACCGCAGCAGGCTCAGTGAATTCACGGACGATTTGAACTGCCGCATCCGCGTCTTTAATGTTGTTGTAAGAAAGCTCTTTGCCGTGGAGCTGTTCCGCTTGCGCAATGGAGCCTTTAACAGGAAGTGCTGTTTGATAGAATGTTGCTTCCTGATGCGGGTTTTCTCCGTAGCGAAGCGATTGTTTTTTCTCAAATGTTACAGTGAATTGTTCTGGTTCTTTTTCACCGACAACGTTTGTCAGATAGTCAGCGATCAGTGCATCATATGCCGCAGTATGACGGAATACTTTTGCCGCCAGCTCGCGTTTTTTCTGAAGGGATACGCCGCCTTCTTCTTTGATTTGATTCAGCACTGGGTTGTAATCCGCTGGATCAACGATAACCGTCACGTCCTGATGGTTTTTTGATGCCGCACGCAGCATGCCCGGTCCGCCGATGTCGATATTTTCGATCGCTTCTTCATATGTGACATCTTCTTTAGAAATCGTTTCTTTAAATGGATAGAGGTTGACGACAACGAGGTCAATCGGCTGAATCCCGTGTTCATTGATCTGCGCCATATGCTCTTCATTGCCGCGAACTGCTAGAAGACCGCCGTGAATATTCGGATGAAGTGTTTTGAGCCGTCCGTCCATAATTTCAGGAAAGCCTGTCACTTCAGAAATTCCGATGACATTCACACCGTTTTCTTGAAGAAGCTTTTTCGTTCCGCCTGTTGAAATCACTTCAACGCCAAGCTCTGTTAATTCTTTTACGAAAGGAACGAGATTTGTTTTATCTGAAACACTGATTAATGCACGTTTAATGGTCATGCCTTTTCACCTCTGTTATTTAATCCTAATAGCTGTTTAATTACACTCGGATACCATTTATGCTCAAGCTTGTGAATCCGCTGTTCAATTGTTTCCAATGTCTCATGTTCGTCAATTTCGATTGCCTTTTGAGCGATGATCGGGCCTGTATCCATTCCTTCATCGACATAATGCACGGTGATTCCGGCCACCTTCACACCCGCGCGGTACGCCTGTCCGACTGCGTCGATCCCAGGGAACGCCGGAAGAAGTGACGGGTGAATGTTAATTATTTTTCCTCCGTATGCCTGAAGCAGCGTATCACCTATCAGCCTCATATAACCGGCAAGAACAATCAATTCAACATTGTGAAGATGAAGCTGTTCGATAATGGCCCGTTCAAATGCGGCCTTGTTTTCATAAGACTTCGGCTCAAATGCAAAGGATGGAATTTGAAATGTTTCCGCCCGTTCGATGACTTTCGCCTGCGGTTTGTCGCAAACGAGGAGCGATACGGACGCATCCCAGTTCTCCTCTTTCAAACGCGTGACGATGGCTTCGAAGTTTGAACCGTTTCCTGATGCAAATACCGCAAACTTTTTCATGAAAGTGCCGCACCGCCGAATGTGACGCCTTCGCCTTGTTTCACACGCCCGATCAAATAGGCTTTTTCGCCTTGGCTTTCAAGCGTTCCGATCACATCTGTCAGATGCTCTTCTTTGACTGCCAAAACAAAGCCGATGCCCATATTAAAGACGTTGAACATGTCTTCTTCCTTCAGCTTGCCGTACTCTTGCAGGAAAGAGAAAATCGGCGGAATCGGCCATGAGCCGTGATCGATTTCCGCACTTAAGCCTTCCGGAAGCATACGAGGGATATTTTCGATGAATCCTCCGCCTGTCACATGTGCCATGCCGTCGACTTTTCCGCTTTTCACCGCGGCAAGCACAGGCTTCACATAAATTCTTGTCGGTTCAAGCAGTTCCTCGCCAAGCGGGCGGTCAAACGGTTCGTATGTTGTATCAAGATCCAGCTCCGCATCATCCAGAAGCACTTTTCTCACAAGGGAAAATCCGTTGCTGTGAAGGCCGCTGGAGCTAAGGCCGATCAAAAGATGGCCCTCTTTGATGTTTTCTCCAGTCACGATTTCGTCCTTTTCTGCCACTCCGACTGAGAAACCGGCAATATCGTATTCATCGGCTGTATAGAGTCCCGGCATTTCAGCTGTTTCGCCGCCGACTAAGGCTGAACCTGATTGCTCACAGCCGTTCGCTACACCTTGTACGATCTGCTCAATTTTCATAGGGTCCGCTTTGCCGACCGCTAAATAATCGAGGAAAAACAACGGCTCTGCGCCTTGTGCCAGCACATCATTGACACACATCGCAACAGCGTCAACCCCAATCGTGTCATGCTTATCCATGGAAAAAGCGAGCTTTAATTTGGTGCCGACACCGTCCGTTCCCGAAATTAAAACAGGTTTTTGATAAGAAAGCTCAGACAGGTCAAACATGCCGCCAAAACCACCGAGGCTGCCCATAACGCCAAGCCGTTTTGTGCGCTCCACATGTTTTTTCATTCGTTTTACAGCTTCATATCCGGCTTCGATGTCAACTCCTGCGTTTTTGTATGCTTCAGACATCCTATTCACTCCTTTAAGGCGCTTTTCAAAATATCTCCCCGAACGAGGGCAGAAAGAGAAAGGCAGCCGAACTGCGCTGCCTTTATGTCATTTTCAAGTTTTATTTGGTTAATACTGCTTCTTTTACATGAGGAAGCACTGTATCCTGGTAAATTTCAGTCGGATATTTTCCTGTAAAGCAAGCGAGACACTGTCCGCAATTAGAGTCATCGTATTTTCTGCCGATGCCTTTCAGCAGCCCTTCCACACTCAAAAATGAGAGGGTGTCCGCCCCGATTTCCTGACGGATTTCTTCAACAGAATGGGAAGATGCGATCAGTTCTTCATGGGTGGAAGTATCAATGCCGTAAAAGCACGGATGAGCGATCGGCGGTGAACTGATTTTCACATGCACCTCTGTTGCACCCGCTTCTCTGAGCATCGTGACAATCCGGCGGCTTGTTGTTCCGCGCACGATAGAGTCATCTACCATAACGACGCGTTTGCCTTCCACAACCCCGCGCACCGCTGATAGCTTCATTCTGACGCCTTGCTCGCGCAGAGCCTGGGACGGCTGAATAAAAGTTCTGCCGACATAGCGGTTTTTGATTAAGCCCAGCTCGTACGGGATGCCTGTTGCTTCTGCATACCCGATCGCCGCAGAAATACTGGAATCGGGAACCCCTGTTACGACATCAGCTTCAACTGCGGATTCCTGAGCCAGCATTTTCCCAAGGTTTTTACGCGCACTGTGCACGTTAATGCCGTCAATGTTACTGTCAGGTCTTGAGAAATAAATGTACTCCATGCTGCAAATGGACCGGTTGATATTCATAGAGAATCGCTCTGATTTCATGCCTTCATCATTGATGATAAGCATTTCGCCCGGTTCTACCTCACGAAGATACGTTGCGCCGACGACATCAAATGCGCATGTTTCTGATGCGACCACATAAGCGTCGCCCAGCATGCCGATGGATAACGGTCTAAGCCCGTTTGGGTCAAGCGCGACGATCATTTCTGTTTCGGTCATGATCAGGAATGCGTATGCACCTTTCAGCATGGAAAGCGAGTTTTTAATTTGATCCTTCAGCGTGAAGTGGCCGCTTCTTTTGATCAGGTGAGCCAAAACCTCTGTGTCCGAAGAGGTTTGAAAAATGCTCCCTTGATTTTCGAGCTGCTGCTTCAGCTGAGTGGCGTTGACAAGGTTTCCGTTATGAGCAAGCGCCAAGCTGCCGTTGTTTTGGGAACGGAAGAGGAGCGGCTGTACATTTTCGTATCCGCCGCCTCCAGCCGTCGCATACCGAACGTGCCCGATTGCGCCTTTTCCCTTTACTTTGCTAAGCTCACCATTTTGAAACACTTCAGTGATCAGCCCTTGGCCTTTGTGCGCCGTCAGTTTTTCACCGTCAGTTGCTACAATGCCCGCACCCTCCTGTCCTCGGTGCTGGAGGCTGTGGAGTCCGTAATACGTGATTTGCGGGGCTTCTTCATGTCCCCAAATTCCAAATACGCCGCACTCTTCATTTAAGCCTTTGATTTCAGCAAGCATGGGATAGCTCCTTTCCATGCGCGCTCAAGCTCTTTCGTTTGCGCATGAATCAATTGTTGTCCGTCTTGGTTTTGAATCGCCAGAAGACCATCAGCTGTTACCTCACCGATATGAACTGCATCTTTCACAGCTGCTTCAAATGCTGCTTGATGTTCTTTTTTCACTGAAACGACGAAGCGGGATTGAGATTCAGAGAATAATAATGCTGCTTCCCCTTCAACAGTCACGTTCGCGCCAAGATTTTCCGTCGTCATGACACTTTCTGCAATCGCTACGCCTAAGCCGCCTTCAGACACATCATGCGCAGATTGAACAAAGCCTTTTTTAATCGCATCAAGCAATGCTCTTTGGCGTGACAGTTCTACATCAAGATCGATTTGCGGTGCTTTTCCGTAAATACTGCCTTCTGTCATTTTTTGCAGCTCGCTTCCGGCAAACTCAGGTTTTGTTTCGCCAATCACGTATACGAGATCTCCCGCTTGTTTGAAATGCTGTGTTGTAATGTGTTTTGTATCTTCAATTAAGCCGACCATGCCGATAACAGGTGTCGGGTAGATCGCCGTGCCGTTTGATTCGTTATAAAGCGATACGTTTCCGCCGATAACCGGTGTGCTGAGAACACGGCACGCCTCGCTGATGCCGTCAGCCGCTTTTTCGATCTGCCAGAAGATTTCCGGTTTCTCCGGGTTTCCAAAGTTAAGGTTATCTGTGACTGCAAGCGGTTCTGCGCCTGAGCAAATGATGTTGCGCGCCGCTTCAGCGACAGCAATTTTCCCGCCGACTTCAGGATCGAGATAGAGATAACGCGCGTTACAGTCTGTCGTCATCGCCAGCGCCTTTTTCGTTCCGCGGATTCTGAGAACACCCGCATCAGACCCAGGAGCGACAACGGTATTCGTCCGCACCATGTAGTCATACTGATCGTAAACCCACTCTTTGCTTGCAATCGTCGGCTGCTGGAGGAGGGCCTTCAGCGTTTCATTCGCATCACCAATTTGGGGAGCCGGAACATCCGTCTCTAAAAACTCACGGTAGTATGCTGGTTCTTGAGATGGCTTGTGGTAAACCGGAGCTTCTTCTGCCAAGGCATCAACAGGCAGCTCACATACAACCTTACCTTTGTGTGTGAGGCGAAGCATTTTATCATCTGTTACACGTCCGACAGAAACCGCTTCAAGTTCGAACTTGTCAAAAATATCGATAATTTCCTGCTCACGTCCGCGCTCGATGACCAAAAGCATCCGTTCCTGTGATTCAGAAAGCATCATTTCATACGCAGTCATGCCTGTTTCACGCTGAGGGATCAGGTCAAGATTCATCTCAATACCAGAACCGGCTTTACTTGCCATTTCCGCACTTGAGCTTGTTAAACCGGCAGCTCCCATATCCTGAATGCCGACTAACGCATCACATTGGATGACTTCCAGACATGCTTCAAGCAAAAGCTTCTCCATAAACGGATCGCCGACTTGAACAGCAGAGCGCTTTTCTTCAGACGAATCAGACATTTCTTCAGATGCAAACGTAGCGCCGTGGATTCCGTCACGCCCCGTTTTCGCTCCTACGTACATTACTGTGTTGCCGACACCCTTCGCCTGGCCTTTTTTGATGTCTTCATGGTTGATTAAACCGACGCACATTGCGTTGACGAGCGGATTTCCTTCATAGCTGCTGTCAAACTGCACTTCTCCGCCGACTGTCGGGATGCCGATACAGTTGCCGTATCCGGCGATACCCGCTACTACTTCTTCAAACAAGTACTTCACGCGCGGTGAAGTCAGTTCACCAAATCGAAGAGAGTTCAATACAGCGATTGGACGGGCACCCATTGAGAAAACGTCACGGATAATGCCGCCTACGCCAGTCGCAGCGCCTTGGTAAGGTTCGAGAGCTGATGGGTGGTTATGTGATTCAATTTTGAACACAACCGCTTGGTTGTCACCGATATCAACGATTCCGGCGCCTTCCCCCGGACCTTGCAGCACACGCTCTCCGCTTGTCGGGAATTTACGCAGAATCGGCTTTGAGTTTTTGTAGCTGCAATGCTCTGACCACATGACAGAAAAAATTCCGATTTCTGTGTAGTTCGGCAATCTGCCAAGAATGGATTCAATCAATGCAAACTCATCATCACTGACACCCATTTGCTGATACATTTTCTCTTCTTTTATTTGTTCTTTACTTGGTTCAAGCAGTAGTGACATGAGTTTCCCTCCAATTTTTCACGATAGACTGAAACAATTTAAGACCGTCGGCGCTTCCAAGCAGTTCATCGACCGCGCGCTCAGGGTGAGGCATCATGCCTAATACGTTGCCTTTCTCATTCACGACACCGGCAATGTCGCTGACACTTCCGTTAATATTGGAGCCGTATGTGAAAGCAATTTGATTGTTTTCTTTCAATGAAGCAAGCGTTTCGTCATCACAGTAGAAATTTCCTTCACCGTGGGCAACCGGGATTGTAATCGATTGGCCCTTTTCGTAGGAAGATGTGAATAATGTTTCATCGTTTTGTACAATTAATTCAACCGGACGGCAAATGAACTTCAAATTTTTGTTGCGTCTCATTGCGCCTGGCAGAAGGCCAAGCTCCTGTAAAATCTGGAATCCGTTGCAGACGCCAAGAACAGGTTTTCCTTCAGCGGCCGCCTGTTTGACAGCTGGCATAATATTCGCAAATCGGGCGATAGCGCCGCATCTCAAGTAATCGCCGTAAGAAAATCCTCCCGGAATTAACACGCCGTCGAAGCCGTCAAGGCTTGTTTCCTCATGCCAGACGTATTCCACTTCATGGCCGAGCTCATCCTTTACAGCATGATACATATCGATATCACAGTTGGAGCCGGGTAACACAATCACCGCAAATTTCACTGTGCGACTACCTCCTCAACCTCGTATCTGTAATCTTCAATCACTGTATTCGCAAGAAGTTTTTCGCACATTTCTCTTACCAGGACGTCAAGATCACGGTCAGATTTTTCAATGGTAAGCTCCATGTATTTTCCGATGCGCACATCTTGAACTTCGTTATAAGTCATACTGTGCAAGGCATGCTGGACAGCGCTCCCTTGTGGATCTAGTACACTTTCTTTTAAGCTGACATAAACTTTTACTTTATACATGATGAATGCCTCCCAGTCTTTTGAAAATCTCTTCGTATGCGTCGGTTAAGCTTCCCAGATTGCGTCTGAATAAATCTTTGTCCAGCTTTTCGTTCGTGTCTTTGTCCCACAAGCGGCATGTGTCAGGTGAAATTTCATCCGCCAAAAGCACTTGCCCGTCTGCATCTAAACCGAATTCAAGCTTGAAATCTATTAATCTGACATGACAATCATCAAAAATGGCTTGAAGCTCTTCATTTACTGTTTTTGTAATGGACTTAATGGTTTCTACCTGCTCAGGAGTTGCCGCTTTTAAGAGCCAAATATGATCTTCTGTGATAAGCGGATCACCCAGCGCGTCATCCTTGTAGTAAAACTCGATAATTGGCTGCTCAAGCTCTGTGCCTTCTGGAATGCCGAGACGTTTGGACATGCTTCCTGCTACCACATTTCTGACTACGACTTCAAGCGGCACAATCGTTACCTTTTTAATGAGCTGCTCAGTTTCCGAAATACGCTCGATAAAGTGGTTGTTAATGCCTTTAGCATGAAGGTGTTTGAAAATTAAGCTTGAAATCTCGTTATTTAAGCGCCCTTTTCCGCTGATTTCTGCTTTTTTCTCGCCGTTAAAAGCAGTGGCGGAGTCTTTATACACGACGTACAGCGTGTTTTCGTCATCGGTTTTGTAGATCTTTTTTGCTTTTCCTTCGTATAAAAGTTCATTCTTCACAATATTCACGGAAGGCCTCCTAACCCGAATGTTGGGAATTTTCAAACTAAGGCGGCATAGAAGAAGCCGCCTAAAAGCTTCTTCTATGCTAAACCTAAACGTTCAAAGATCAGATCAACATTTTTCAGATGGTAGTTGTAATCAAAGCAGTCAGCAATTTTTTCTGGAGAAAGACGGGACGTGATTTTCTCTTCCGCTTCCACAAGCTCACGGAACGGCACTTGTTTTTCCCACGCTTCCATTGCTTTTGGCTGTACTGTATCATAGGCTTCTTCACGAGTCAGGCCTGTGTCAATCAAGGCAAGCAGCACTCGCTGAGAGTAGATAAGGCCGAGTGTGCGGTCCATGTTGCGCTTCATGTTTTCCGGGAAGACCGTTAAGTTCTTCACGATGTTAGAGAAGCGGTTCAGCATGTAGTTCAGAGCGATTGTCGCATCCGGAAGAATAATCCGTTCTGCTGAAGAATGAGAAATATCGCGCTCATGCCATAATGGAACATTTTCGTAAGCCGTCATCATGTAGCCGCGGATCACGCGTGCTATTCCTGTCATGTTTTCAGAGCCGATCGGATTGCGTTTGTGCGGCATCGCAGATGAACCCTTTTGCCCTTTCGCGAAAAATTCCTCAACTTCGCGTGTTTCACTCTTTTGCAGTCCGCGGATCTCCACTGCGAATTTCTCGATGCTTGTCGCGATCAAAGCAAGTGTCGCCATATAGTCAGCATGGCGGTCACGCTGAAGGGTTTGAGTTGAAATCGGTGCTGCTTTCAATCCGAGCTTCTCACATACATATTGCTCAACAAACGGGTCAATGTTCGCATATGTGCCGACAGCGCCGGAAATCTTCCCAACCTCGATGCCTTCTTTCGCTTGTTTGAAACGCTCAAGATTCCGTTTCATTTCCTCATGCCAAAGCGCAAGTTTTAAGCCGAATGTTGTAGGCTCAGCGTGTACGCCGTGTGTGCGCCCCATCATGACTGTGTATTTATGTTCTTTCGCTTTTTCTTTTATAATGTCAACAAATCTCTCAAGGTCCTTGAGCAGAATATCGTTTGCCTGTTTTAATAAGTAAGAAAGAGCAGTATCAACAACGTCAGTTGACGTTAAGCCGTAGTGAACCCATTTTCTTTCTTCACCCAGTGATTCGGAAACGGCGCGTGTAAAAGCGACAACGTCATGGCGCGTGTCCTGTTCGATTTCTAAAATGCGGTTGATGTCAAATGACGCGTTCTCGCGCATGACCTTTACATCTTCTTTCGGAATGACGCCCAGCTCCGCCCACGCTTCACAGGCAAGAATCTCTACCTCCAGCCATGCTTGAAATCTGTTTTCATCCGTCCAAATCGCGGACATTTCAGGTCTTGAATAACGTTCGATCATTCTGCTTGTCCTCCGTCTCTATTCATCCATTTATTTGTGATCTCCTGAATCCAATGGTCTTCAGGCTGCTTCATAAATGTAATATGCCCCATTTTGCGGCCTTTTTTGATTTCATGTTTTCCGTATATATATAGCTTTGCTTCTTTTAAAAGCTCCGGCTCTTCCTCCACAAGCTTCACTTCATCGCCGAGAAGATTCACCATCATGCCCGGCTTCAGCAAATCTGTTTTCCCGAGCGGAAGGCCGCATACCGCTCTGATATGCTGTTCAAACTGGCTCGTTTCGCAAAGGTCCAGTGTATAATGCCCTGAATTGTGCGGTCTTGGCGCCAGTTCATTGACCAAAAGCTCTCCGTCTTCTGTCAGGAACATCTCAACAGCAAGCGGTCCGACAAGGTTAAGCTCGTCTGCAAGCTTAACGGCTAAATCAGCAGCCTTCTTCTGAATCCCTTCCTCCACCCGTGCAGGCACGATGCTTTGGGAAAGAATATTGTTATGGTGAATGTTTTCAGCTGCCGGAAATGTTGCAATTTCGCCGTTTACCGATCTGACGACGATTACCGACAGTTCCATTTTAAAAGAAACCCAGCTTTCGAGAATGCAGGTTCCGTGTTCTAAAAGAGCTGCAGCCTGCTCAATTTGCGCCTCTTCCTTGATCACAACTTGGCCTTTGCCGTCGTATCCGCCGCGACATGTTTTCAGGACTGCTGGAAGCCCAAGCTCCTGTACCGCCTGTTTCAGTTCATCCTTTGTTTTGACGATGCTGTACGGCGCGACTTCACAGCCCGCCGCTTGAATTGCTTTTTTCTCCGTTTCACGGTTTTGGGTAATGAGCAGCAGCTCACTTCCTTGCGGGAGATACGCATGACCTGTTAGCCAATGCAGCGCATCATAGTCGATGTTTTCAAACTCATACGTGATGATGTCGCTGATTTCAGCCAATTTTCGAATCGCTTCACGGTCATTGTAATGAGCGGTAATTTCGATATCCGCAACCTGCCCGCACGGCGAATCTTTCACTGGATCAATGACCGCGACTTTATATCCCATTTGTTTGGCGGACACAGCCATCATTTTCCCAAGCTGGCCGCCGCCGATAATGCCGATTACAGCTCCCGGATAGATGATTTGTTTAGACAAGCTGATCACTGCTTTCTAACACCGTCTGTTTTGTATTTTCTCTTCTCTCGTCCAGCTTACGGGCAAGGTCTTCGTCAAAAGCTGACAAAATTTGCGCCGCTAACAGGCCTGCGTTCACAGCGCCTGCTTTGCCGATGGCTGTTGTCGCAACAGGCACACCTCCAGGCATTTGCACGATAGAAAGAAGTGAATCCAGCCCGTTCAGCGCCTTGGACTGAACCGGTACTCCAATGACCGGCAGAGTTGTTTTCGCCGCCGTCATCCCTGGAAGATGGGCCGCTCCTCCGGCACCGGCGATAATCACCTTGATGCCTCTTTCTCTGGCAGTTTCAGCGTATTCAAACATGAAATCAGGCGTCCGGTGAGCGGAAACGACCTTTTTTTCGTACGGAACATTGAGTTCGTCAAGTATGTCGCATGCGTTTTTCATTGTCTCCCAATCGGAAGTGCTTCCCATGATGATTCCTACTAGCGGCTGCATTCTGTTCCCACCTTCTAATGCTTTTGTTTTCAGAAAATAAAAAATACCCGCTCTGCATTGCACTTATGAGGAAGCAATACAAACCGGGCATGGTACATGTATCGTCAGTCGTTCGCTTCTGCGATATATCCATGTCAGTTTTATCGATCACTTTCCTGCATAGTCCGGCAATTTACGGTCGCCGGGTAGAAACTTATGGGCCATATTCCCAAGATTATATGAGGTCGTGTTTTGATTTCATGTTTATCTTAACAACGGACATGGATAATGTCAACGATATTATCGAACGATACAAAAATTCATTCAACTAATGTTCGTGTTTTAGATCAATTTCCCTTCAAATACGATTTTTTTCCCACACGGAACGATCTGAATTGACCCATTTTCCTTTTTCTCCATAAAAATAGGCTCTTCCATTCGCCTTACAGGCAGATATCCTTCTTCTTTCATTTGCTGAAGCACCGCATCAATCGTTTGCTGCTCTGTTACTTCAAACTTTTTCTTCTTCGGCTTTGCCATTATTCTTTAATTCTCCTCTTCTTCACCGCTTTGACCCAGAAGCCGCCATGGATTGTTTTTGGTTCATATGCAATAATAAAAGCTTTTGAATCAAGCGTTTTAATCGTATCATATAGCTGAAGTTCATATCTTCTCGGCGTCAGAATCTGAAGGGCGGTGCGGTCACCTTCAAGCCCGCCGGCCACCCAGTTTGTCACGCCGTAGCCTTTTTCACGGAGCTGCCTCGGAAGATCAAGATCGAGCTCCTTCGTAATCACATTGACCATAATATAGCCAAGCGCCAATTTTTCTTCTATTTTCATGCCGACAATCACGCCAAGACCGTAACCGAGCGCGTACGCGATCACATTTTGAATCTGGTCTAAGTTATCGAGCACCAGACTCAGCCCTGTCACATAAACCAGTATTTCAATCGTACTGATGCCGGCCGCTAAATAACGCTGGCCTTTCAGCGTTAAAATCATTCTTATCGTAAAAAATGACACATAGACAATATTAATAATGAGAATTATGAGAACCATGGCTAACCCATTTGATAAGATGGTTTGCATCATTTTATTTCATCCCCCTACTCTTCATCTTGCATAAAGCATTCATATTCTACTAGAGAAATGAGTCGTTTACAATGAGCTGAGGCCATGAGCCTAAGGAAAATATTTCGACACGCTTTATGAGATTGAACAGTAGTAGTTTACCCTCTTTCTCACCTTTTCAAAATCAAAATAAAAAAGCCCGCTTTTCAGCAGACTCACCTCTTCTCATATATTGTCAGATCTCTTTTTTCATTTTCAGAAGGGACTTGTATTCTTTCTCAAGCTCACTCAGCGTATAATGAGCCAGCTGTTCCCCTCTTCCTTGATAAAATTCCGAGAGCAGTAATTTGGTTTTTAAAAATTGTTTCTTTTGATTAATCGCTCGGCGAAGTAAATCAGCCATGTCCATCATCCTCCTTAAACATAAAGGTTTGTGCGCTGGACGTTTACAGCATTTTCCCTATCATACATGGATTAATCCTACAAATCAACTATGTTTTTTAGATATATTTGTAAAAAGTGTGACATAAAAAAACCGGCTTGGATTAGCCGGTTTTTTCATTAAAGCGGAATCAGCGACGCCGTAAAATATTCAGAAATCAACGGCCAAGTCACTGCTGCAAACAGCAGCGCTATCGCAACCACAGCAAATACACAATAGATATAGTCAATCGGTGCATCCTGTGCCGCCTGATACAGACGCTGCACATACAGCGCCATCATAAAAAAGATCGAAAACAAGATCAGCACTGTAAACAGAACTGTCAGCATCGGGATATTCACGATCGCAAAGATCAGCCAAAGGATTGAAACAGCAATCACTGGTACAAGCAATGAACCCAAACCGGCAGCCGCTTCCCTGAACGTCACCTTCTGCTTCATCATATAGCGGGAGACGGCCCATACGGCTAAGACCATTACCGCGAAAAAGAGAAGCAAATACACAAGAACGACTAAAAATCCGTCATAAAAAGCGTGATGGCGTTCTCCGAAACCGAGCGGCCGATTCCAGCTCGCCTTTAACTGAAACCAGTTCCCGATTGAAAAGATCATACTGAATATAAGCATTGAAATCAGACCATACTTATAATGAGAAAAACCATCCGCTACGACGGTTTTCGCCGGTGATTTCAAAATCGAGAACGCAAAACCGCAATATCTGTTGATGGCTGCCCATACAGACGCAAGCTTGTCTTTAGCAGTTGATACACCGCGTTCCTGGTGCGGTTTCTGCTTTTGTTTTTGCTTCTGCTTGCTTTGCCTGCTGGCATTTCTGGACATTCTCGATAGCGGTTCTTCATCTGCATCTATTCTTTCACTCTGGTTAACTTCTTCTTCAAACGTTTCTTTTCTTTCTTCCGTCATGTCAGCAACTCCTATCAAAAAAATACGGCGGAATACCATTCAGCAAGAAAATAAAACACTTATATAAGGTACCGAAGCCTTCCTGAACAGTCAAGTCATTTCCATTTAAGTAAAGCATGGCGGCACATCTACATGACGGTATATCGTATGAAATGGTTTTACCTTTTGCAACAAAAAAACCAGCCGCCTTGGCAGCTGGTTTTCATTCCTTATTTTAAGAAGATAAAGTACAGGATAAATACGGCAAACAGTCCGTACATGATCGGATGAACCTCTTTGGCTTTTCCTTTGCACACCATTGTAATCGGATAGAAAATAAATCCGATGGCAATCCCGGTCGCAATGCTGTACGTTAACGGCATCATGATCATGGTAAGGAAAGCGGGAACGGCCACCTCGAACTTATCCCAAGCGATTTTGCCAAGCGGCGCCACCATCAATGCACCAACAATAATAAGCGCCGGCGCTGTTACATTTGATGTAACGACTGATAAAAGCGGCGAGAAAAACGTAGCCAGTAAAAAGAGAATACCTGTTACAATTGCCGCAAATCCTGAACGGGCGCCCGCAGCGACACCTGAGCTTGATTCAACGTAAGAAGTTGTGGTAGACGTACCAAGCACGGCACCGATTACAATGGAAGATGAATCAGCTAAAAGCGCACGGCCCGCACGCGGCAATTTGTTTTCCTTCATTAAACCAGCTTGAGTCGCCACAGCAACGAGTGTACCCGCTGTATCAAAAAATCCGACAAACAAGAACGTTAAAATGACGATCAGCATTTGGACGGAGAAAATATCCGGCAGGTGTATCCACGCTTGTCCGAAAGTCGGCGCAAGGCTCGGCACACTGCCGATAATTTGAGACGGAACCGGAACCAATCCGAAAATCATGCCGGCAACTGCTGTTAACAGCATCCCGATAAACACGCCCGCGTTAACGCGAAGCACCATTAAAATAACCGTTACAATCACACCGAAAATCGTTAACAGCACAGGACCGCTGTGAATGTTTCCGATGGTGACGAGTGTAGAAGGGTTTGCAGTAATGATTCCTGAACCTTGTAATCCAACAAATGTAATAAACAGGCCGATACCCGCGCCGACTGCCAATTTCAGCTCAGGCGGGATGGCGTTGATGATCTTCTCACGAAAACCTGTTAAAGAAAGAGCAACAAAAATAAGACCTGAAATAAAAACACCAGACAAAGCTGCCTGCCAGGAAATGCCCATGCCAAGGACGACAGAAAACGCAAAAAACGCGTTGAGCCCCATACCAGGCGCAATGGCGATCGGATATCTCGCTATCAATCCCATTAAAATACAGCCTGCTGCAGACGCCAGCGCTGTTGCTGTAAAGACCGCACCTTGGTCAATTCTCAGCGCCTCCGGAAAATCTTTCACGCTCTCCAAAGCAAGTGTAATCGGATTGACGAACAGAATATATGCCATAGATAAAAAAGTCGTTAATCCGCCAATGATTTCATTGCGATAGCTGGTGCCCAGCTCATCAAACTGAAAAAACGTTTTCAAGCTATTTGACTCCCTTCACTCTTTGCTATTTATTCTGTCCTGAAAACGCCAAATAAAAAACGCCCCAATACATTTTGGGACGCTTGACTACAGACGGATTTCAGTTTGAATAAATAAACGTGTTTTATTTATATCAAACGAAAGAAATGTTTACGTAGTCAAGCCATTTACGGTAGCTTGGTAGAGACTTGCGAGCCATATCCCCGCGATTATACGAATTCATCTTATTTGATTTCTGTGTCTATTGTACCAACTTCAATTTGAAATGACAATATAAATAAACGAACAATAGTCGGATGAAATTCGATTTTGTTCGTAATAAACAGAAAAAACCATCTTCTTGGCAAAATCGCCAAAAAGATGGTTTCCGTTAATTGATTATTATTCCCACTCAATCGTCGCAGGCGGCTTACTTGTAATATCGTACACCACGCGGTTAATGTGCTTCACTTCGTTTACGATACGTGTAGAAATGACTTCTAGCACATCCCACGGGATACGCGCCCAGTCAGATGTCATGCCGTCGATTGATGTAACGGCGCGAATTCCGATTGTGTAATCATATGTTCTTGCATCACCCATAACACCAACGCTGCGGATGTCAGGAAGAACAGTGAAGTATTGCCAGATATCACGCTCTAACCCGTGATTTGCTACTTCTTCACGCAAAATCGCATCTGATTCGCGAACGATTTCCAGTTTTTCTTCTGTTACTTCACCAAGAACGCGGATTCCGAGGCCCGGTCCTGGGAAAGGCTGGCGCCATACGATTTCATCCGGAATGCCGAGCTCTGTGCCAAGCGCGCGCACTTCGTCTTTGAAGAGCGTGTTTAACGGCTCGATCAGTTCAAACTGCATGTCTTCAGGAAGCCCGCCGACATTGTGGTGAGATTTGATCGTTTGCGCCGTTGCAGTACCGCTCTCGATGATATCTGTGTAAAGCGTTCCTTGTGCAAGGTAGTCGATGCCTTTGAGCTTGTCCGCTTCATCATCGAACACGTAAATGAATTCATTACCGATGATTTTGCGTTTTTGCTCAGGGTCAGAAACGCCTTTTAGTTTATTTAAGAATCTGTCTTTTGCGTCTACTTTAATCACGTTCATGTTAAAGCCTTCGCTGAATGTTTTCATAACACCTTCAGCCTCGCCTTTACGGAGAAGACCATGGTCTACAAAGATACAAGTCAGCTGGTCGCCGATCGCTTTATGAATCAAAACAGCAACAACAGAGGAATCAACGCCGCCGCTCAGCGCGCAAAGAACCTGTTTGTCCCCGACCGTTTCACGGATTTTTTGCATTTCGATTTCGATAAAGTTCTCCATTGACCATTTGCCTTCACAATCGCAAACGCCGAATACAAAGTTTTTCAGAAGGTCATTGCCGTATTCAGAGTGACGCACTTCCGGGTGGAACTGAACGCCGTACCATTTTTTGTCGGCTTTGCTCATCGCTGAATTCGGGCAGTGATGGCTTGTCGCGTCAACAGTGAAGCCTTCAGGAACTTCTACAACCAAATCGCCATGGCTCATCCAAACCACTTGTTCGTTCGGAAGATCTTTGAACAAATCAGGTGTGCCTTCGATGTGGATGTTTGCTTTTCCGTATTCACGCTGGCTTGCCGCTTCAACTTTACCGCCAAGGTAATGAGTCATCAGCTGCATGCCGTAGCAAATTCCCAAAACAGGAATATCAAGCTCGAAGATTTTCTCGTCACAGCGGAAAGAGTTTTCATCATACACACTGTTTGGACCGCCGGATAAAATAATTCCTTTTGGATTCATTTCTTTAATTTCTTCAGCCGTCAATGTATGGGGATGCAGCTCGCTGTATACACCGAATTCACGGATACGGCGTGTAATCAGCTGGTTATACTGACTGCCGAAATCAAGGACAAGAATCATTTCATTCACTAACTTTGTCATGGTTGTCACCTAATCTCCTCTAAGTTTTTTGACACAGAAAAAAACGAGGACAGATATGAAGCTCGCTCCGCCCTCTTTGGCAAGGCCGTTTTGTCGGAGTCAGGCAACTCGCTTCCAGACTCCGATAATATTCACTAATTCTAACAACACGTTGATAAGCGGTCAAGACCATCTTCTTTTAATTAAATTTTCCCATAACTCTCTGGATTCATTCCAAAGCGCTGCCGAATCTTCATTTCTGTAAAGCGCCCGTTCATAGCGTAATGTCAGCTTTGACATGTCTTCCGAGTCATATTTTCCATCGATTCGTTTTGCATAATCACGCAGCGTTTCACTGTCTCGTTTCGGCAGTCCTCTTCTCTTCAGCTGTTTCAGCAGCGCGCCATACGCCTCAAAAAACACGTACTGATCGCTGCGCCGCTTCAATTTTCTCACAATGAAAACAGGAATCCATAACGAACGGAAAACATACAGCAATACCGCTGTCACCAGGAGAACTGCGAGAACTGCAAGTCCTAAATACCAGCCCGCACCGGCATTTGTATGTGAAGCGGACGGCTTTTTAGAACCAGCTGGCTCCCGTTTTTCCTTTTGTTTTTCCTCTTTTTCCGGCTGTTTTTTCTCTTCTTTCTGCTCCTCTTTTGTTTTCTCCGGCGAGCTGCTGTTCTCGCTGCCAGAATCCTTTGTGTCAGAGGAAGTAAACTCAGCCGGATTTGTAAATCCTTTAGTCGGCTCAAATGTGACCCAGCCCTGTTCCGGGAAATACACCTCTACCCAGGAATGGGCATTGTTATTGGTCACTTCGTAAATGCTGCCGATTTTGTTTCCTGCTTCTTTATATTCACCCGACGTATAACCCTTTATCCAGCGGGCCGGAATGCCGGCCGAACGCAGTAGCACTACCATAGCGGAAGAAAAGTTATCACAGTAGCCCATCTTTGATTCAAACAGAAATTGATCGACATAATCCTCATCATTCTTAGGGATGGACACGTTTTCGGTTTCATATGTGAACTCATTTGATCCTAAGTAGTCCTCGACCGCTTTCACTTTATCAAACATATTATCTTGATCCTGAGTCAGCTTGATCGCAAGGGTTCTTACCCGCTCAGGCAGTGAATCCGGTAGCTGCATATAGCGGTCGCTGAATCTGTATTCCTCACTGTTGTTTCTCACTTTTACCTTTCTCAGCTCATCCAGCTTGTAGACCGGGGAATTGTACGTAACTTTATAGCTCCCCATATTTCTGATCTCGCCGGCTTGTTCACTAATCGGAGAAATTTGTTCCGTGTTCCCGTTCATTTCAAGTGAGACAGCCCGCTTTGGCTGAATGGTTTTTGCACCGATCGGGTACATCACATGGTTATACCCGTAGTGCTCATCGACTTTTACACGGACGGTGTTGCGCTCTGTCGCAACCTTATGGTCAAACCATAGATTTTCTACTTTTCCTCCGCTAAGCTGATAGGACATGCCTGTGTCTGTTTCAATCCAGCCTTTTCCTGTATACGTATCCTTCGTTTCCACACGGAAATACGTACGCTCTTTTCCCTGCCATGTAAAAACAGGTGTATCATCCTGCTGAAACGGGCCGCCGAGTGATTCATCATGGTTCCCGTAGCCGATTTTGCTTTCTCCAGCCGGCACATGATCTTGATTCGTGATTTTTTTGAGAAAAGGTACCGGATCGGGCCAAGCCGGTTCTGATTTCGGAGCCGCAAGTCCGAATCCCACCGCAGCAAAAACCAATACAGATAAAGGAAGAAACCATTTCAGGACAGATGTTTTTGGCAGTGTAATTCTTTCCATCAGCTTGATGCGGTCTAAGTATAAAAGGCCCAGCATAAAGAAGCCGATCAGCACGATACGGATGACGGCAAAAGTGGCATCATATGGCGTAAAGGTATCAAGAATCGTAATATACGCTACTGTCATGATAAAGAAAAACAAAATTCTTCTCTGGTAAATCACCCAATAATGAAGGAGATAGACCAACAGCCACAGCAGCACAAAAAACAGCAGGGTCCGAAACGAAGGAATCATGTCATTCCATTGCCCTGATTGAATCAACGTAATATTCAAATAGATATCCTGTAAAAAAGAGCTGACCCAGCTCAAGTCAAATATAGAACCTTGATAAAACAGGATGTGTATCGAGATCAGCGTAAATATGACACAAAAAGGAACGGTGACAAACCACCTCATCCTGAAAAAAGTCAGCAGAAACGTCAAACCGATAAAGACACTAAAAAAGCCCGTATGTTTCGTATCTGTAAAACTGTCAAGCGGCCTGAGCCACTCCCACAGCAATAAAAACGCCAGAAAATAAAATAACAGCAAGCTCAAACGGCTTCCCTTCTGATCATCGTGCGGCATGTGCACCCGTCACCTCTCTTTCTAAACAACACGCGAAACTCGTCCGCCTCTCATGACCTGAACTCTGATTTGACGTTTCATCATCCGTTCGATCATGACATTTTCAGCTTGGGAAAGTTCAGCATCTTTCTCTTTTGCCAGTATCACTGTAACCCGGCCTCCCCTGGTTTCTGCGATGTTCAGCAAATCTTCCGTGAACTGCCCCGTGACGATCACTTTGTCAGCCTGGCGAACAGATGGCTTCCCCAGCTCCTCCCGTACATATCGACTTACCGGATCATCCGCATCACAATGAGCGACGGCTAAATGCCGAAGCATGTGGTTAAAATGATGCTCCCCCTCCTGAATTGGAAAAATCGTTTTTTCCTTTCCGACCGAGGCCAAGCCTGCCCCCACGCCGTTTTTTAAGACAGAATGAAGAATTGAAGCTGTCACAGAAACGACCTCTTCGAATGCTTCAGAGGAAGAACGGTCCATCAGAAGAAATAGGTTTTTGCTTCGAGACGGTTCAAATTCCTTCGTCATCAGCTGGCTCCGCCGTGCAGAAGTTTTCCAGTCTAATGCAGCAAACCGGTCTCCCGGCTGATAATTCCGTACACTTGCTGCGACTGCGGAATGGTGCTGATGAACAGGGGAAGAACCGCTTACACCGTCTTCCTGATGCCTCTCATTCACCTGATAAGAAAGACGCTGAAAGGATGGATAAACAAATAGGGTGTCTTCCAGCTCATAAAAAGCTGTTTTTTCAATCAAGCCGAGGACATCCCCAGTTCGCACTCTGACAGCATGAAAATGATGCTCTCCGCGCGGTACCCGAGCTAATTCATACGACATCGTCATACTCCGTTTAAACCAAGGAAAAACGAGCCGTTTGGCCACGGCTTCGTCTCGGTTCAATGACTCGATTCCTTCTGGCAGGCAATCTTCAATCACCATATACATCATGGGAAACGGCAGCTTCCTTCTCAGCGTAACCGACACGCCCAGCCTGTCCCCCGCATGTAATTGTGTTTTGGCCATTTGCCGTGAAGCCTGAAAAGAGCGGAGCGGATACAACGCCAGCAGCCCGGCATACACGACAAAAGGGAGAAACGCGTAAAACAAAAACCAGCTGACAAAGCCGCCTTGAAACATCGCGTAAGAAAAAACAGCAGCCGTCAATAACGTTAATACAATCAGCTTCCACCCATATACGAACCATTGCAATTTCTTCTTCATCAGTGGATCGACGACCTTTGAACCGGTACCTTCACAGCTGACATGATCTCCCGTACGATCGTTTCTGCCTCGATCCCTTCAAACTTCGCCTCAGGCTGCAGCAGCATCCGGTGTGGAAGCGTAAAAGGAGCCAAATATTGAATATCATCCGGAATGACATAGTCGCGATGATGCAGCAGCGCGTATGCTTGGGCCGCTTTCATGAGAGCAATTGATCCGCGCGGACTGACGCCTAATTGAACAGAAGCATGCTGTCTCGTTTTCTGCACGATTTCAACAATATATTCTTTTATGCTGTCATCGGCGCGGACATTTTGCACTTCCCGCTGCAAACGGATGAAGTCTTCTTTTGTTATAACCGGCTCGAGCGTCTCAATCGGATGGCTGTTTTCCTGAAGAGATAACACGTCCAACTCTTCCTTAAAGGACGGATAACCCATGCGAAGTTTGAATAAAAAACGGTCAAGCTGGGCTTCCGGCAAAGGATAGGTCCCTTCATATTCGACCGGGTTTTGCGTTGCCATTACAAAAAACGGAGCGGCAAGCGGCATCGTATGGCCATCTACCGTTACGCTTCCCTCTTCCATCGCTTCAAGCAAAGCAGACTGTGTCTTCGGAGAGGTGCGGTTGATTTCATCGGCCAGCACGATATTTCCCATAATCGGGCCGGGACGGTATTCAAATTCCATCGTTTTTGCATTATAGATGGATACGCCTGTTACATCAGATGGCAGCAAATCCGGAGTGAATTGGATTCTTTTGAAATCGGCGCCGATTGACTTTGCCAGCGCGCGGACCATCATCGTTTTTCCGACTCCGGGTACATCCTCAAGCAGCACATGCCCTTTGGCAAGAATGGCTGCTAAGCTGAGTATGGCTATGTCTCGTTTTCCAACCATTACTCTATTAATATGTTCAACTGCTTTCCCCAGCAAAGGATGCAGGTCTTCTTGGTATGCCATTCTTTTCCTCCTAGTCATCTACAAAATTCTTCATATTGTAACCTAACTTTACCACAAAAAGCGATCTGTATAAAAAAACGATTCTAGCAAATTGTTTCCAATAAAGCAGGACAAATCACACAAAAAAGCTTCCTGTGACAGGAAGCTCAATTACTTGTGTTCTAAAGGCTCCATATGAACATGCGAATAATCAATCGCATGCTCCTCCTTCATTCTCCGCTCAATTTCATTGGCAATATCGTGGCTTTCCGTAATATTTAAATCTGCTGATACCTCAATCACCACATCAACGTAGACTGTACTGCCCAAGTATCTCGCTTTAATGTCTTTTAAACGACTTACACCCGAGATCTTTTCGATCGTCTGTTTATAAGCTGAAATGTCCTTTACGTCGAAGCCATCTGTCAAAGAGTGAGATGATTCTTTAAAAATATCCCATGCCGTTTTGCAAATGAGAAGACCGATCACAAACGCCGTGACCGTATCGATCCAAGCAAGGTGAAATTGCGCAGCCACAATTCCGATAAACGTACCGATACTGACAAACGCATCTGATTTATTATCAGCAGCCGCGGCAAGGAGCGCCTGGCTCTTCACCTTTTTGGCCAGCCTTCTATTGTACTGGTAGACTGCAAGCATCAGGGCTGCCCCGCCCGCTGCCGTCCAAGCCGCAATCATATCCGGCGTCTCTTGTTTAGCAGAAAAAATAGATTCCCCGGCGCTGAACAGCACCTGCAGTCCGACAACCATCATAATAAAAGATGCGATAAGTGATGCAATCGTTTCCGCCCGAAAGTGGCCGTATGGATGATCTTCGTCAGGAGGTTTTTGAGAGATACGCAGGCCGATCAGCACAGCAACAGAAGCAATAATGTCAGTTGTGTTATTTAATCCGTCTGCCGTAAGTGCTTCCGAATGAAAGAGATAACCGATGATCAGCTTAATCGCGGACAGAACAAGGTACGCGGCAATACTGACCAGCGCCCCGGTTTCTCCTTTTTTCAGTTCGTTATATCTCTCCATACAAAACCTCCTCTCCGCTCGCGTTTTCCTATTATTATGATACAAAGCTGAACCGCAGTGGGTCTACAGAAACATGATTCACTCGCCACAGGAAAATAGTGACGATAGAACATTTTTTCTCTAAACCAATTTATTTTCTCCTCTAAAAAGACCTTCAAATTCAATGACACCAAAACATCTCGTGATCTGCTGTATATTAGGAAATTATAACAGCCTACAAAATGAATCATGACAGAAACATTTTTTCTTTTATTCCAAGCATATCTGCTGAAAACACTTGTAAGTAAAACCCTACAAATTTTAAATAAACTGTTATATTTTCTTACACGAATTTTCGACAAACTGTATATTTATGATAGAGTTTCAATTATCATAATATTCAGTAATGACTTCATTCTTAAAGGAGGCAACTTATGAACCAGTCTCAATCAGGATTAAAAAAAGAATTAAAGACCCGCCATATGACAATGATTTCGATCGCCGGCGTGATTGGAGCCGGCCTATTTGTAGGCAGCGGTTCAGTGATTCACTCGACCGGACCCGGTGCCATTATTTCTTACGCGTTAGCCGGTTTATTGGTCATTTTTATCATGAGAATGCTCGGTGAGATGTCTGCCGTAAACCCGACGAGCGGATCGTTTTCTCAATACGCTCATGATGCCATCAGGCCGTGGGCAGGATTTACAATCGGCTGGCTGTATTGGTTTTTCTGGGTGATTGTCATCGCAATCGAAGCCATTGCTGGTGCTGGCATTATTCAATACTGGTTCCATGATATTCCGCTATGGCTGACAAGTTTGATCTTGACGATCGTGCTCACCCTGACAAACGTCTACTCCGTTAAGTCTTTCGGTGAGTTCGAATATTGGTTCTCCCTCATTAAAGTTGTTACCATCATCGCGTTTCTAATCGTTGGTTTTGCCTTTATTTTTGGCTTTGCGCCTGGCAGTGAACCAGTGGGTTTATCCAATATTACAGGCAAAGGCGGATTTTTCCCGGAAGGCATCAGCTCCGTATTGCTCGGCATTGTCGTTGTCATCTTCTCTTTTATGGGAACAGAAATTGTTGCCATTGCAGCGGGAGAAACATCCAACCCGATCGAATCCGTCACAAAAGCGACCCGATCCGTTGTATGGCGCATCATCGTCTTTTACGTTGGCTCTATCGCCGTTGTTGTGGCGCTTTTGCCTTGGAATTCAGCAAATATTTTAGAAAGCCCTTTCGTCGCTGTACTTGAGCATATTGGAGTGCCGGCAGCCGCACAGATTATGAACTTTATCGTCCTCACAGCCGTACTCTCTTGCCTGAATTCGGGTTTGTACACCACATCCAGAATGCTGTATTCGCTTGCAGAAAGAAACGAAGCGCCGCGCCGTTTTATGAAATTGAGCAAAAAAGGCGTTCCTGTACAAGCCATTGTCGCCGGAACATTTTTCTCATATATCGCTGTTGTAATGAACTACTTTTCACCGGACACCGTCTTTTTATTCTTAGTCAACTCATCAGGCGCAATTGCTTTACTCGTCTATCTTGTCATCGCTGTTTCCCAGCTAAGAATGCGAAAAAAACTCGAAAAAACAAATCCTGAAGCATTGAAAATCAAAATGTGGCTCTTCCCTTTCCTAACCTACTTAACCATCATAGCCATCTGCGGAATTTTAGTATCTATGGCGTTTATTCATTCCATGAGAGACGAGCTGCTGCTGACAGGCGTTATCACGGGAATCGTTCTGATTTCTTATCTGGTGCTCAGAAAACGGAAGGTGAGCGAGAAAGCGGCAGCCAAGCCAGTCACACAGCAGCCCGACATCCTGCCTTAAATGCTGATCAAATCCTAAACGACCTGCCGTTTAGGATTTTGTTATTTCTTCTTAGGGAAGGCAGCGGCACGCAGATTTTTTTGTAACCATCACGTCCTTATGATCATTAACTATAATACCAATTTGGAAAATTTAAATAAGGACAGATGAAAATGACACTTGAAAAATTTGTGGATGCTCTCCCAATCCCAGATACACTAAAGCCAGTGCAGCAATCAAAAGAAAAAACATACTATGAAGTCACCATGGAGGAATGCGCCCATCAGCTTCACCGCGATCTCCCCCCGACCCACCTGTGGGGCTACAACGGCCTATTTCCCGGGCCTACCATTGAGGCCAAAAGAAACGAAAACGTGTATGTGAAATGGATGAACAACCTTCCGTCAGAGCATTTCCTTCCGATCGATCACACGATTCATCACAGTGACAGCCAGCATGAAGAGCCAGAAGTAAAGACTGTTGTTCATTTACACGGAGGCGTCACGCCAGATGATAGTGACGGGTATCCAGAGGCCTGGTTTTCCAAAGACTTTGAACAAACAGGCCCTTACTTTAAACGAGAGGTTTATCATTATCCGAATCAGCAGCGCGGTGCTATTTTGTGGTATCACGATCACGCCATGGCGCTCACCAGGCTGAATGTCTATGCCGGACTTGTTGGCGCTTATATTATTCACGATCCAAAGGAAAAACGCTTAAAGCTGCCTTCCGGTGAATACGACGTGCCGCTTCTGATCACAGACCGCACGATCAACGAGGACGGTTCTTTGTTTTATCCAAGCGGGCCGGAAAACCCTTCCCCGTCACTGCCTAACCCTTCAATCGTTCCGGCTTTTTGCGGAGAAACCATACTCGTCAACGGGAAGGTATGGCCATACCTGGAGGTCGAACCTAGGAAATACCGCTTTCGCGTCATCAACGCCTCCAATACGAGAACCTATAACCTGTCACTCGATAATGGCGGGGAGTTTATTCAGATTGGTTCAGACGGAGGGCTCCTGCCGCGCTCTGTAAAACTGAACTCTTTCAGTCTTGCGCCCGCTGAACGTTACGATATCATCATTGACTTCACAGCCTATGAAGGACAATCAATCATTTTGGCAAACAGCGAGGGCTGCGGAGGTGACGTTAATCCAGAAACAGATGCGAATATCATGCAATTCAGAGTCACAAAACCGTTGGCACAAAAAGACGAAAGCAGAAAGCCAAAGTACCTCGCCTCATACCCTTCCGTGCAGAATGAAAGAATACACAACATCAGAACACTGAAACTGGCAGGCACCCAAGACGAATACGGCAGACCCGTCCTTCTTCTCAATAACAAACGCTGGCACGATCCTGTCACAGAAGCACCAAAAGCCGGCACAACTGAAATATGGTCCATCGTCAATCCGACACGCGGAACACATCCGATCCACCTGCATTTGGTCTCCTTCCGTGTGTTAGACCGGCGTCCGTTTGATATCGCGCGTTATCAAGAAAGAGGGGAATTGTCCTACACCGGCCCGGCTGTCCCGCCGCCGCCAAGTGAAAAGGGCTGGAAAGACACCATTCAAGCACATGCAGGTGAAGTCCTGAGAATCGCGGCGACATTCGGGCCATACAGCGGACGATACGTATGGCACTGCCATATTCTTGAGCATGAAGACTATGACATGATGAGACCGATGGATATAACAGATCCCCGTAAATAACCCGACAAACTTGCCTCTCGCAGGCAAGTTTTTTCTATATGAAACTTATAGCCCCATTTTTCGTATAACATAAAAACAGCAAAAAGGAGCTGCTTTTTATGCTGACAAACGACCTAAATGAAAAAACAAAACAATACATTTCCATTTATGCCGAATTAAAATCAAAATTAAAATGGAAAGTCGCACACGATCAGATATTAATGCTCATTTCTTCTGCATATATTGTGAATAAAAGAGAGTTTGACTTTCAGCGCTTTTATGATTTGAGCAGCTATATCAAATCAAACATCAGCAGCTTCTCAACACTCAATTCGCACCACCGCTTTACTGTAGCTTCTATGCTGGACATTCATTTTCAGCATGAGGCAAAACAAACGTTTCATACTTTCATCGATGTATACAATGAAATGGTGAAGCTTGGATATAAGCGGGATATGTTCACGTACCTTTCCGCTCTGATCTTGCTCACCGGCAAATCTGAAACGACAAACAAAAGAGAACAGATGAACATGGGGCTATCTGTTTATCAGCAGATGAAGAAAAATCATTATTTCCTCACTTCAACTCAGAATATTCCGCTTGCCGTACTGCTTGGCGAAAACGGAAAAGGTTTGCAGGCGCTAAACAAGGCGGAAACATGCTATCAGCTGCTGGCGGCCAACGGGTTTAAAAAAGGACAGTACTTACACCAGGTCAGCCATATTCTGGCCTTGCAAAGTGAAAAAGACCCTGAAACGCTTGTTTCCCAATGCAAATATATATATCAATCCATCACTGATTCTTTCAAAAAGTTAAAGGATTACCATTATCCAGATCTTGCCCTTCTCACATTTCTGGAAGAGCCAAATCTCAAAGCCGTTTTGGGCATCACTCACGAATTAAACCAAGAAAAAGCATTTAAATGGCAAAAGGAAATGAATTTCAAAATTGCTGTCAGCCTATATCTCAGTGAGCATATGGAGAAAAATCTGCTGATGGAATCAGGACTATACACCGCAATCGAAACGGTCATTCAAGCCCAGCAGGCAGCCGCGACAGCTGCTATCATCAGCTCAACAGCAGCCAGTCATTCTCATGACGGAAACTAGAGAAGGAGGGAAAACATGCCATACATCACATTAGAAGATCAGACACGCTTATATTATGAAACGCACGGGAGTGGTACACCGATCCTGTTTATACACGGCGTGCTGATGAGCGGACAATTTTTCCACAAACAATTTTCAGCACTTTCTGCCAATTATCAGTGTATTCGTCTCGACCTTAGAGGACACGGCGAATCTGACAAAGTGCTTCACGGACACACCATTTCTCAATATGCCCGTGACGTAAGGGAATTTCTAAAAGTAATGGAGCTCGATCATGCCGTTCTTGCCGGCTGGTCAATGGGCGCTTTCGTCGTATGGGATTATCTCAATCAATTTGGGAATGATAACATACAAGCAGCTGTAATCATCGATCAATCCGCTTCCGACTATCAGTGGAAGGGCTGGGAACACGGCCCGTTTGATTTTGACGGCTTAAAAACGGCGATGCACGCCATTCAGACTGACCCGCTGCCATTCTACGAGAGTTTTATCCATAATATGTTCGCAGAACCGCCTGCCGAGACAGAAACAGAATGGATGCTGGCAGAAATCCTCAAACAGCCGGCTGCCATTTCAAGCACGATTTTATTTAACCAAACGGCTGCTGATTACCGCGGCACCCTTCAAAACATCAATGTGCCGACATTGCTGTGCTTCGGAGAAGACCGGAAATTTTTCTCGACAGCAGCTGGGGAACACTTGCGCAGCAATATTCCAAACTCGACGCTCGTCACCTTTTCTAAAAGCAGCCATTGCCCGTTTTTAGAAGAGTCCGACGCTTTTAACAGTACACTCCTCTCCTTTTTAGATGGTCTGATTGGAAAACCATAAAGAAAAAGGAATTAGGAGATTGAGGAAAAGTATGAGACAATAAGAAATGTGCAGTAAAATACATGAGGGAAGAAGTGACTTTATGTCTTACTATAACAAACGTAATCAAGAACCGCTGCCTAAAGAAGATGTGAGTACATGGGAATGCACAAAAGAAGACTGCAACGGCTGGACCAGAAAAAACTTTGCCAGCAGTGACTCGCCATCATGCCCTTTGTGCGGAAGCAAAATGATCGACGGCATCCGTTCATTAGTAAATCTCCAAAACAACAGCCAAACGAAAACAAGCTAGCTCTTCCCTATAACAAATGCAGTCTCCTGCAAGCAAACAATCCTCGAACGGAGACGCAAATTCTATATCCAGAATAAAAGCCTCTCATTGCAAGAGTCCGTAAATTTGAAAGAAGCCCAAACTGTAAATGTTTAGGGCTTTTTGCCTATTTTAATGGTATTATATGGATATTTAAGGAGTGATAACGTGATCGCAAACCAGCAGCAAAAAGACTTGAAAAAAAGAGCTAGGTTCAAAAAGCTGAACCTTGCAATCAACGCTTATGTTGAACTTCTGTTTTTGTCGATACCTCTGATCCATCTCTTTACATGGCTCGGATCATTAGCCCTGCACCTCGTCCATTAAAAAACCACTCAGCCCATGCCGAGTGGTTTTTATTAGTTGATGACAGAAAAGCTGTTGATGATGCCGTTTGGATTTTCCCATACTTTTTTGAACGTCTTATTTTCAAAGTTATAGGAATAAATCGTCCGCACCTTGGCTTCACGCCCTGTTTCATCCTTCAGTTTTTTAGCCCCCTCGGCTTCGGCAAGAAAATAAATGTTCTTACCATCCTTAGAGAACTGCGGCTGTGCGTCAATTAACAGCTTGAATGATTTTTGATTTGAAATGATGGTTTCATATTTTTTCGTATCCGCATTCAGTAACTTAATAGATGCGGTTTGCTCCGTGCCTTTCTGCGTATATGATGTAAACAAAATCCGTTTATCATCATCAGAAACAGCAATATCGCTGATAAACTGGTCAAGGCTCTTCAGCTCATCAAATTTGTTTTGATGGCCTGCCGCAAAATGAATCGTTGTCGGTTCAGGATCGATTCCCTTTTCGTTCGCTTCATCTGTTTTCTTGTAATCTTCTTCTACAGAATAATGCAGCAATGCAAATGAATCTGTTTTTTGGTTATAAAAGAAGCTGCTGACGGTGTCATCTTGATCATTAGCGGCAGGATAAAGGTTTTTGTACTTCTTCGTTTTCAGATCAAAAGCTGCAATTCGGAAATTGCTTTCGTCCGCTTTTCCTAAGCGGAAATAGATGGTTGAACCGTCTTTTGACAAAAACAAACTGTCCGCACTCTCAGCGCCTTTATAAAGCATCGTCTTTTTATTAGACTTTAGATCCAGCTTAAAAAGCCTCATTTCATTTTGGTCATTATTGCCCGTATAATAGAGCACTTGCTGCTTTTGATCCAAAGCAAATGCCGGATAGCTGGTCAGCTTCTCCTCATGGATCACCTTATCATTTTCATAATACTTCGTCTGCAGATCGGTATTCGTAATCGAAACAAGCAGTTTATCACCGCTTTCCGCATGTACTGAAACACCAGCAGTGCTCTCATGGCCTTTATCCTTTGCAGCATAAAACGCAAAACCCACTACAGCGGCTGCTATCACGACAGTTAACAATAATATGATTCTTTTTTTCATCTTTTATCTCCACCAATAGAAAAAGCAAGAATGTGACTTCTTGCTTTACAGATTATATATGTAGATTAATAGCTGTAATGTCCCGCTACTTTTCCTTTGCTTAATGGGTATCCAAGCGCTTTAAACGCTTTAGGGCTTACATCCAGTACTGCATTAGGCATTCTGCCAACATCATTTTTGTAAACCGTAATTACCTTTTTAGGCTTCGCTTTTGCATAAGCTCTGATTTTTGTCCCGTTTTTAGGAACATCAAATCCGATCTTGGTCGCACAATCCCAATGTCCAAGTTTTTTACCTGAAGAGCCTTTTTTCCCGACTCCATTATACCAAGTAATATTTCCGTTCACATGTTTCGCACTGGCATCTGATGAAAAACTGAAAGCTCCCAAAGTACTTCCTACTAAGATAAAAGCGGCTAAAATGACTTTCTTCAACATTTCGTCCCCCTGTTTGTTAACTTCTAGGAAAAATTATACACGATGAAACAGGGATTTTTTATTTCAATATCCTTACAGTAATGTTACAAAGTCAGAAAAATTTTCTCTGCTAAAATAAACCATGGAAGATTATCCTATTATAATTGCAGTGTTAGCGTTATAATTGTTGATAGAGTAGTTAACGCATTCAATATGAACGAACCATTACCGTATTGTTCAAACCAAATTCATAGTTATGTATACGACTCATACTCTCTCATATTAAAGAAAAAAGAGTGTGCGAGACTCTTTTTTCTTCAAAGTTTCTTTTTTCAAAAAAACATAAATTATATTATATAAAAATTTCTTTTCTTTTTTGGTTTTAAAAATGGCGATTTTGTGAACAGTTCATATTGATCAGTGCGGAATGTTACTCATATCAAAAGATATAGGAGTGGTAATCCATGAAGGCAGCAAGATGGCATAACCAAAAGGATATCCGTATTGAAAATATTGAAGAGCCAAAAACGGAGCCGGGAAAAGTAAAGATCAAAGTCAAATGGTGCGGCATCTGCGGCAGTGATTTACACGAGTATCTGGGCGGCCCGATCTTTATTCCGGTTGACAAACCGCATCCATTAACGAATGAAACAGCACCTGTCACAATGGGCCATGAATTCTCCGGTGAAGTTGTTGAAGTCGGAGAAGGCGTTGAAAATTATAAAATTGGAGACCGCGTCGTAGTCGAACCGATTTTTGCCACACACGGCCACCAGGGCGCCTACAACCTTGATGAACAAATGGGATTCCTCGGCTTAGCCGGCGGAGGCGGCGGTTTCTCTGAATACGTCTCTGTAGATGAAGAACTGTTGTTCAAACTTCCTGATGAATTATCATATGAACAAGGCGCGCTCGTTGAACCTTCTGCGGTCGCTCTATATGCTGTCCGCTCAAGCAAACTCAAAGCCGGCGACAAAGCGGCTGTATTCGGCTGCGGCCCGATCGGACTTCTGGTGATTGAAGCGCTGAAAGCTGCCGGTGCGACTGATATTTATGCTGTCGAGCTTTCACCTGAACGCCAGCAAAAAGCTGAGGAGCTTGGAGCGATCATCGTTGATCCGTCCAAAACAGACGATGTAGTCGCTGAGATTGCAGAACGTACAGGAGGCGGTGTTGACGTAGCATTCGAAGTCACAGGCGTTCCAGTGGTATTACGGCAAGCGATCCAATCTACTGCAATTGCCGGTGAAACAGTCATCGTCAGCATTTGGGAAAAAGGCGCTGAAATTCACCCTAACGACATCGTAATCAAAGAACGTACAGTGAAAGGAATCATCGGGTACCGTGACGTATTCCCTGCTGTATTGTCATTAATGAAAGAAGGCTATTTCTCAGCGGACAAACTCGTAACGAAAAAAATCGTATTAGACGATTTGATTGAGGAAGGCTTCGGGGCTCTTATCAAAGAGAAAAACCAAGTCAAAATCCTTGTCAGACCTAACTAATTTGAAACCAAAAAGAATCCGCGTCTGTGTGCGGATTCTTTTTTTATCTTATCCAATCACTTCAGCGCTGGAATCTTTTTTCGCCTCGCCGCGATCATAAGTGCGGAAGTTTTCCTCCAGCTGTTCAAGCGAAAGTCCTTTCGTTTCCGGTAAAAACTTCTTCACAAACAGTACAGAGCAAATTCCTAATACAACGAAGATAAAGAACGTTGTGGACAGCCCGATGGCGGCCAGCAATATCGGGAAAGTGAAACTGACTGCAAAATTCACCATCCACAGACAGAATACCGTGACACCCATTCCCAGACCGCGAAGGCGAAGCGGGAAAATCTCAGAAAGCATCAGCCACGTCACTGGTGAAATTGCACCCTGCTGAAAAGCAAGGAATGTAACAGTTAGTGAAAGAACCACATATGGAAGAGCCGGTGATCCTTCAAGTACAAGTGAAAATATCCCGATCAGCAATAATGCCGTTGTCGTACCGATCAAGCCTGTCATCAGCATCGGACGGCGGCCTACTTTACCAAGCAGCCAGATTCCAACGAACGTTGCCAATACCGAAATCACGCCATTGGCGATATTTCCAATTAAAGCGGCTTCCGTTTGAAAACCAGAATCTCTTAAAATTTCAGTTCCATAATACATAATCGAGTTTACACCTGTAATTTGCTGTACAATCGCAATCCCTAACCCAATGAACACAATGCGGCGCACCCATGGGACCGAAAGATCTTTAAACGTCGCTTTTTCAAGCTGATCTTCTTTTTTGAAAGCAAATTCAATTTCTTGCAGCTCAGATGCCGCCCGCTTTTCATCCCTGATTTTTTTCAATACACGCAAAGCATCTTCTTTTCTACCTTTAGAAACGAGCCAGCGAGGACTCTCAGGCATTCTGATCATGCCGAAAAACAGGAATAGGGCTGGAAGTGACGCAATGACCAGCATATATCTCCACACATGGGAGTTGTCTCCCATTGTTGTTCCAAGGATTGCATTAAAAACAAAGGCCAAAAGCTGTCCTGATACAATCATCAATTCATTCTGCGTCACCATCCGCCCCCTGCTTTCCACAGGAGACATCTCCGCTAAATAAGCAGGAACCGTAACTGATGCACCCCCGACCGCAATGCCGAGCACAAAACGGGAGATAATCATGATCGTTACATTTGGAGCAAACGTACATCCGATCGTTGAAATAAAAAATATAACAGCGAGAAACAAAATATTTTTGCGGCGTCCGTTAAAATCAGACATCCTTCCGCCAAACACAGCACCGAGCGCAGCTCCAAAAAGGAGTGAACTGGTGACGAGCCCCTCTGTGAGGGCATTGAGGTTAAGCTGGTCCGGCTCTCCCATATACGGCAAAGCTCCATTGAGCACTCCGGTATCATAACCGAATAAGAGCCCGCCGAAAGTCGAGACTAAAATAATTGTACGTAAAAATGACATTTGATTGCCTTGTTTATTCATACTGTTTCCCCCAGTCTTTTTCAAATTCGATCAATACGTATTTCAAAAACTTATTCTAGGGCTTCTGCCTTCCTCACATTTCGTAAGCAGGCTTCAGAAAAAAGTTCATCATGTTTTTCTCCAATGGCCTCATAACCTTCCCTTCCTCTTAGCATGTCAGCTACCTTGAAAGCGATTTCATTTTTCACTAAAAGAACAGTGAGTACTTCTTGCACATATACTTTGCTATTTGTTACTTTATAGTCACTTGATAGTTCTATTATAGTAATATCATAGTGACATTTTTGTTACATCTGATATCATCATAATTATAAAAACGCTTTCAGTCAATATAAATTTCTGAAAATTTTTTACTCAATAAAAGGAAAATCACCAATTCAAGGGGAAAATGAACTTTTTTCTTCATGAAATTGTGTAAAACAAGTCAAAATCTCTGTGAGTTTCTGTTCATCTGCTACTATAAACAAAATGGTTAAGTGTTGAGTAACTTCTCCTATTTATCTTCTCTGCAATGACTCTCTTATCAAACATTCGATCAATTGTTTCAGGCTCAAGATAAAAGGAAATAGAAAAGAAAATAAAAGATGGCTGGCTAGGGGGAGGCAACAAAATTGAATGAGGTTTATATCATTGCAGGCCTTTTATTGTTGACAGCGGGGATGATTGATTTTTTATGGACCACATTATGGTTAGAGAGCGGTGCAGGCCCGATCACAAGATGTCTGTCTGCATGGCTGTGGAAAGGCTGCCGTAAAATCAGCGGAGACCATGCAAAGGTTCTAAGCATGGCAGGTCCTCTGCTGTTATGCCTGACGTTAGTAATATGGATCGTTTTATTTTGGGGCGGGTGGTTTTTGATTTTCTCAAGTGACCCCCATTCACTCGTGGAAACTCAATCGAAAGAACCGGCATCCTGGTCAGATCGAATTTATTTTTCCGGTTATGTCATGTTTACATTAGGAAATGGCGACCTCGCACCGAACGGAGACCTATGGAAGCTTGTCACGGTTATTGAAACGGCTCAAGGCCTGCTTACCATCACATTCTCTGTCACATATTTGATTTCCGTCTTGAGTGCTGTTAATCAAAAGCGCTCATTTGCCCAAAGTGTATTGAGTCTGGGGCGTGATGGAACAGAAATTGTCCAGAATGCATGGAACGGCAAAGATTTTCACGAGATTGATTTTCTTCTTATCGCTATCTCATCAGAGCTGGGAAAGCTGACCGCTCAGCATAACGCCTTCCCTATCCTTCATTTTTACCATAGCACGCAGCGCCAAGAATCATCCATTATAGCTGTCACTGTATTGGATGAGGCATTAACCATTTTGAAATACGGCATTCCTGAACAATATCAGCCGAATCAGCTTCACATCAAAGAAACGCGCTCAAGTATCAAAAACTACTTGGATACCGTTCATACTGCCTATATCCATCCAGCTGAACAAGCGCCGCCGGAACCAGACATCTCAAAACTTCAACAATCAGGCATACCGGCTTTATCGAAGCAAACATTTCAAACTGCCGTCAATTCTTTAAAGGAACGTCGTCAATTGCTGCTGGGAATTGTCCAAGCGGGTGCCAGAAAATGGCCTGTTCAGGAACAGACAATAGACAACGCGTAAAAAAGTCCCGAGTGTCTGATCACTCCGGACTTTTCACTGCATGATGTTTATACAAGCTTCTGGCCGCAATTCGGGCAAAAATTGGCTTCACCGGTTTTTGTTCCGCAGTTCGGACAGAAATTCGGTTTGCTTCCGCTGCCAGATGACTGTGAACCTGATGGCTGTACCTGCTGATTTTGATTCATTTGATTCATCATCTGATTGGCCATATTCATTCCCATCATCATTCCAGCCATATCAGAAGCCGCTCCGCCTCCGCTCATCTTTCCGGATGCCATTCCATCCGTCATTGATATTTGCTGGTATTTGTTTACATCCCCAACCATACCGTAGGAAGCGTTCTTCGTAATCATCTCTTGAACTTCTTGAGGGTAGTTAAAGCTCATGATTTGAAAACCGGTAATCGTCATGCCGTCGCTGATTAATTGCATATCTAAGTCGTCTTGAATCCCCTTCGCAATGTCAAATGCGTTGGCTTGGAGATTAAACATATCTTTCCCTTCTCTTGTGATCCACTTCATAAGAAGCTGATCCAGAATAGAAGTGATCCGGATTTTAATATCCTCTACAAAGTATTGATCCTTCACGCCAGCGATTTTATCAATCAGGCTGATATAGTCCTGCACCTTGAAATGAAATGTGCCGTTTGCGCGAATTGGCATCCCGCCAGGCATTCCCGCTGCCGGAATATTGATCGCCTGCTTTGTTCCCCATCTTACGGTAAATTCCTTCGTATTGACAAACAGCACCTCGGCGCGCATGCCGCTGTTAAACCCAAACTTAAAGCCCTTCAACGTTGAAAGGAATGGAATAATTTCTGATTCAATATCATAATCGCCATCATCTTGAAAAATCCCTTCAACTCGCCCATTGTTCAAGAAGACAGCATCCTGTCCGGGACGAATGATTAAACGACTTCCTTTTTTGATTTCACGATTGTTCCATTTATAAAAAATCATATCATCTCTAAATTCTTCCCACTCTACTACATTTGCTAATTGGTTTCTGAAAAACGACATCATAACTCTTCCTTTCTCTACTTTTTTCCACTAGAAACTGCCGCGGCTTCCGCTGTATGACGTGCCGCCTTTCGTAACACCGCCATCGCCGCCGCTGTCTTTATCATTTGATGGTTTTCTTTCTCTAGTTACAGTCGTTCTGATATAAGTGTCGTATTGATCAATCACATCAGACGTACGATGATCCATATATGTATTCCCATTAACCGTTACTTTGCCGCCCGCATGATAAAGCATGATTGAAACCGCGATTCCCCCGACTGCGATGGCAGCTACCAGCTGAAACCACCATGTAAAGAACACGCTGTCGGGATTGACTCCCGGTTTTATGCCCATATCTTTATAAGAAAGCTGAATATAGGTCTTAAAAGCTTTGAAATAATCTTCATTTGATAAATCAGATGAAATCGTATTTCTGATGCTGTTTAGCCTGCTGTTGTCCAAATACTGTTCAGCTTTTTTGAAGCCCGCGATGAATACTTCTTTGTTTGCCATATCAATCGTTAAAATGGCTGTGCTGCCTTTCCCGTAACGATCATAAAAATCGCCGGTATAATCGGCAATATCTTCACCGTTTGTGCTTTTGGTCGTAATAATGATGAAGTCAGTGTCCCTCTTTGCACCCAGCTCTGCCGAGAGAGATTCAAGTTTTCCGATTTCCGCTTTTGATAATAGATGGGCTTGATCATATACATGCTGCTGTGATTCAGAAGCTCTCGCCGCTTCGATCCCCAGTACCGGCATCACCATGAAGACAGCCAGCACAACAAGAATCGCTTTCCCTAAAAGTACGCGCATCAAAATCCGCCTCCCATCATCAATGAGACGAGCTTCAATGCAAGAAATGTCCCGCCTGCTATTCCGCTAAACCATGCCGCCACTTTTCCTGAACTGATCGGCGGCTTTCCAACAACCTTTCCTGTTTGGCCGTTCATCGCAAAGATATGCTCTGCTCTTTCATAATCGTAACTGACCATCCAAACAGGAAGCAAAACATAAAAGCTGTTCACATTTTTCGTGTGAATATGTTTGTCCCTCACATTGACCGACGTATAACCGGAAAAAGTAGAATGTATGTATGAATCTATATAACTGCTGATTTTCTCTTTTGCCCTAGGAAAAAGCTCCTCATCGGTATAATTGTATTTTTCCGCAATATAACCGGCCAAATATGCCGTTTGAAAGTCCTTCAGCTGATCGTATGAATAAGGTTCCAATTTGTCCATTAATTCATCATTCATTTTTTCAGAGGCATCGACAGGGATTTTCAAATAATCGAGATTGATATCACGAAACGCTTCAAAATGTTCTGTTTCTGTGCAAATATAATCCCCTTCTTCATACTGATGGACTCTGGTACAGTTCGCCCTTACCTGTACTTCACTATTTAAATCAAACATCCAAAACGGAATATACATGCCGGTGATGCTTTTAATACGATCGGCCGACATGAATCCTCTTGGTGTCAGAAGGCCTTTTTTGCACCACTTTCGAAATGCCTGCTCCGCTTCTTGTTTACTGATTGTAAATGGAATGACCTTAGCCGGTGCCAAATGTCCTGATAAACGATCGGCAAGTATTGCAGCACCTCCGCAGAAGCTGCAAGTCGTCGCTGTCGTTTCAGCTTCCGTGATCAAAACGGCACCGCAATTTTCACATTGATATTCTTTTGCCTCATCTTCAGAAAACCGCGCCGCAATGTTTTCTTTCGGGAGGCTTTCAATATTGTCCTGTCTTCCGCAGCTGCCGCAGGATAATAAGCCGGATTCACTGTCAAATGCCATATCACTGCCGCAGTTCGGACACTTATAAGATATTATCATTACCGTTCCCTCTCAAATCTTATGATAAATGGTGCCGCAGCCGAAAGCTGCAGCCTCCTATGTATTATTTATCCAGCATCATTTTCGCTTTTAACGCCGCAAGTTCATCATCAACCTGACTTGAGCCGGCAGTGTCATATTTTGCAGTCAGATCAGCAATATCATCCTGCGGAGCACTGTTCAGTTCAGCCATTGCATTGGCCTGATCAAGCGCCTTATTTACTTTGTCCTCCATTCTGCCGAATGCAGACATTGATTGGCTTGTACTCGAAACAGAAGCGCCAAGCTTGTTCATTCTATCTTGCGTTTTCGCTACTGCCCACTTCGCCTTGATCATATTTTTGCGTGCTTCCAGCTCTCCAATGTCAGAAACCAGTTTGTCATGCATTTTTCTCATCTGTGCGGCATTGGTTGCAGCAATTTGATTCGCCGTCTGCAGCTCAGAAAGCTTTGATTCCAAAGATGTTTTTCTTTCAAGGAATTTTCTCGCATCGCCCTCATTCCCCGCTTGCAGTGCCTTCATTGCATAGCTTTCCATCTTTTCCATGTCTGCCTGGCACTCGTGACATTCTCTTTTTGCTCTCTGCTCCTCAGCCATAACGGCTGCTGTTTCTGCCTTTACCTTAGCCAAATCGCTATTCATGTTTCTTAAATACTGATCTACCATTTTCTCTGGATTTTCAGCCTTGTCCAATAAGGCATTGATATTCGCGGACATAATATCTTTGAATCTTCCAATTATACTCATCATATCGTTCCTCCTAGAAGCTATTTCGTTAAACCCTTTATTACATATACTATTTATTATCGTTAAAAGTTTCATTTTTTTAATAAAAAATGACATTTAAACAGAAAAATACATAACTTTTTACCTGCAAAATAAAAAAATAAATATAAAAAAGGATACCTCCCAAAAGTCCAAAGACTTTCAAGAAACATCCTCATCTTTATAGAGAAACTTCAATCTCTTCCATGCTGGGCAGTGCATCAATCGCTCCAATTTTAGTGCACACAAGGGCTCCCACCTTATTGGCAAATGACACAATCTCACGCAGCTTCGCAAAATCAGCATCTACAGATTGAATGTGATTCGAGCTTGCCAATTGATATAAAGCCGCACCGACAAAAGCATCTCCCGCCCCTGTTGAGTCAATTGATGTAACCGGAATGCTTGGAATGATTTCATGATCTTTTCCATTCGAAAGAAGAGTTCCGCTTTTCCCAAGTGTCACAGCAACCATTTTCGCTCCGATCTCATGAAGGATCGCAACGCCCTTTTCATGATCCCTCACACCGCTGATAATCTCAAGCTCCTCGTCACTGACTTTCACAAAATCGCTTACAGCAATCGCTTTTTTTGCGATACTAACAAACTCTGAAACCCTTCCCTTCCATAAATCTTCACGATAGTTAGGGTCGAACGAAATAAACTGTCCATTGTCTTTCGCAATCGACATAAGCCGTAAATAGGCTGAGCAAAACGGATCTGATAACAGTGCCGTTGCAGAGCCGAAATGAAGAATTTTCGCTTCGTTTAGTTTTTCCTGGTCAATGTCCTCCAGCGTAAACAAAGCGTCCGCGCCTCTATTAAAAACAAAGTCACGCTCTCCATTTTGTTTTAATGAAACAAAAGCAAGCGTTGTAGGCGCTTTCTCATCCATGACCAGCATAGAGGTATCGACGTGTACAGCGTCCAATGTTTGCTTTAGAAAATACCCAAACGGATCCTTGCCCACTTTTCCGCTGAAAGCAGCTTGTCCGCCCAGCTTGGCAATGGCTGCTGACACATTCGCCGGTGCACCGCCGGCACTTTTTAAGAAATGGCGCCCTTCCATTAAATCAACGTCAACATCAGTACAAAAGAAATCAATTAACAATTCTCCAATACAAACTACAGAATGACTACGCATATTATCACACTCATTTATAAAGTCTAGATTACAGTCTCAGTATATTACTTTCTGCCATAAATACAACCATTTACATTGAATATTAAAAATTTTACATATATTTATCTTACAGACCTTTGCTCCAGCTCAGAAATGATGTGCTTATATCTTTTTTCCGTTAAAGGATAGAAGGCGATGAGAATAATAGATAGCAAAATGAAAAATCCCGGAATCAAAGCATTCATATTTTTAATCGCATTCAATGACGTAACTGTCTGATCTGCATTCGCCACATATCCGGCGATTCCTAAATAAATGGCCGAAAATGACCCGGCTAACGCAACACCCAGCTTATTAATAAAGCTCATGCTGGAAATCACCACACCATCCGCGCGAACTCCGGTTTTCCATTCCGCATAATCGACACAATCCGCAACCATTCCCCAAGCAAGCGTATTTAAAGGCGTTGTGAAAAATCCCGAAGCGAAAAGCCAAATGAAAATGAGTGTAATAGAAGAATACGGCGTAAAATGCAGGCCGGCATAAGAAATAAGCGATAGAGCTGCCGTGATCATCATAACTTGTTTTCTGCCCCACTTCTCAGAAAAGTAAGGAATAAACAAATTGCTGATCAGTGCTGCTCCAAAAAATAAAACAGTTCCCAAAAACACAAATTCCTTATGATTTACGTTATACGTAAAATAGTACACCATCGTACTGAGCTTAATATTAAACCCGATCGCAAAAGCCAAAAATGATGAAACTAACATAAGCAAAGGTTTGTTTCGGATTAAAACGGATAACGTCTTTTTGATCCCTTGTTTTTTTCTCTTTTTAGGATGAATCCGCTCCCGTACAGTAAAGAAACTAAATAGATTCAAAACGATGCTGACCGCCGCATAGATGAGCGCTGTCATCTGAAATCCAAACGCCTGATCCTCTCCTCCGATAGCAGTTGCAAGCGGTGTCGCACAGGAAATAGATAAAAGGATGCCGATATACACCAAAATCATCCGTGTTGTTGTCAGAACCGTTCGTTCTTCCACAGAATTCGTCATCCGCCCCGTTAAGCTGTTCACCGGAATCGTTTGCATGCTAAAGGACATCCCCAGCAGAATATAGGTGATATACGCATATACCATATTCCCCGTCTCACCGAAATGAGGCGTCGTGAAACATAAAACCGTAAAAAGCGCAAAAGGAAATGCCACCCACAACAGATATGGCCTTGCCTTTCCCCATCTTGTGTTCGTTTTGTCTAAAATCAATCCCATGATCGGGTCAAAAATAGCATCCAGCACCCGCACAACAAGAAACAACGTTGCGATCACCGCAGGCTGAATGCCGCCGACGTCTGTATAATAGAATAATAGGTATGCGTTTACAAACTGAAAGACAATATTATATGACATATCGCCGAATCCATATCCGATTCGCTCAAACCAGGACAGACCGTGATGCTTCGCCTTCAATGTCGTTGCTTTTTCTGTTTCAATCATTATTTCCCACCCCAAGAATCCGTTTTCATTTCCAGTAAACAAGAGGGAGAATACAAAGATCCTCCCTGTTCACTCAGCGATTTGGATACACCATCACTTTTAAACATTCATTCTTAAATTGAAGCGCCCGCTCCATCGCCTCTTGCGTCTGCTCCAGCGAATATTGGTCCGTTACAAGATGCTTCGTGTCTACAATGCCTGAAGCGAGAAATTCGATTCCCTTTGGGTACGTATTGGCATAACGGAAGATCCCGTAGATATCAATCTCATTATCCGCAATAAACGGCACATTGAGCGGAATCTCGTTCTGTGAAGGCAAACCGACAATCGCCAGTTTCCCGCCCCGGCGCACAGAAGCAAGTGCAGATTGCAATGCCGCTGGATTCCCCGCTGTTTCCCAAGCAACATCAACGCCTCTATCATTCGTGATCGTTTTAATTTCTTCAAGCGCGTCCTGTTCACGGATATTGATGACATGAGTCGCTCCCATTTTTTTCGCGGCTTCTAACCGCAGCGGCTCTAAGTCGGTCACGATAATTGTGCCTGCCCCAAATGCTTTAGCTGCCGCAACAGCCATTAACCCAACAGGGCCCATCCCCATAATCGCAATTGTTGATCCGGGCTGTAGCTTCGTTCTCGCCGCTGCATGAATGCCGACAGAAAACGGCTCGATCAAAGCAGCATCTTCATAGGAAAGTGAATCGGGGATCAAAAAAACAAAGTCCTGTCGCATTTTGATATATTGGACAAACGCGCCATCTACTGGCGGTGTAGCCAAAAACTGCACATCCGGACAAAGATTATAGCGCCCTTCCTTGCACGCCTCACAGCGTCCGCACGTGACGCCCGGCTCTACAGCAACACGGTCTCCCACCTTGAATTGATCGACAGCTAATCCGACAGCAGCAATTTCTCCCGCACATTCATGGCCAAGGATAAATGGTTTTTCCACAACATAGTTGCCTATTCTGCCATTTGTATAGTAATGCAGATCCGATCCGCAAATTCCGACAGCCATCACCTTAATCAACACTTCATCATGATTGATGTCAGGCACAGGCAATGTTTCAATTTTGATCTCTCTTGTGTTGTGCATAACAGCCGCTTTCATGTTCTGAGGTACTGTGTGAGTCATTTGGCAAATTCCTTTCTTTAGAAAATAAAATGTAAGTGCATACATTTTTGTTTTCTCTGTTACTGCCCCCATTTTATCTGCTTTGCAACACGTTCAACAGCCTTTCCTACTGTATAAAAGGACAGCCGCACTGTACTTAACTATTTTCTCATATACAAAAAACGCTGGATTGATAAAATAGTACTAATAGGAGGTGCAGGCTTATGGCTGAACTTGAAAACCGAAAACAATTTGCACAACTGCTGGCACCTGGCGTCAAAACGCTAAAACTTCATCCTGAATATAAAGTCAGAAGGAAAAAGAATGAAAAAACAGGACAGTCTTATATAGATAAAATCGCACTCCAGCTGGGGGTTTCCTCTAACACGATCAAAAGCTGGATCGGACAGATGGGGGCAAACTATATTCCCGGGAGAATCGACGACGGAAAACTGTTCGGAATGATCTGGATCATTCTCGAAAAGACCGACTTGGATATCGAGTGGTTGACCGATCTGCTGGAAACCACCACCATTCCAGTGATCAAACCCCCGTTGCCTGTATGGGCAGCGTCTTGTTTAAAAAAAGCGAAAACACGGCGAAAAGACGGATCATTCGGGGCTCCAAGTGAAGATGAAATTGAAAATGTAGTAAAACGGCTGTTTCATGACAGACCCGGCCATGAAACGAATACGCTTACAGAACAGCCTATCACGCATAACCTACCGTCACGCTGGTCTGGGAGCTTTATCGGACGCAGCTTTGATATGGAAGCGATACGGCAATGGATGCTTTCTCCGTCACCAGTCTGTTTAATCACCGGCTGGGCCGGCATGGGAAAAACCACAATCGCTCTTGAAGCTGCCTATTCCTGTGTCGACGATACTTCAGATTGGCCGGCATTCAACAGCATTATCTGGGTCAGCGCCGATTGGAAAGGATTGAGCTTTAGCGATTTTTTAAATACGATCGCCTATCAGCTCGGACGCGCTGAACAAATCGATAAATCAATCAATGAAAAACGGTTCGTCGTCCGCAATGCGTTAGCCAATTACACAAGAGAAAAACCGGTCCTGCTGATCGTTGACAGCATTGATACCGCAGAACGTGACATTCACGAATTTATCACCAGCCTTCCGCAAGGCGTAAAAATTCTCCTCACTGCACGGGAAAACGTAAAGCAAACCTATCGAGAAAGCTTTGGAGAAATGGCGGCCATTCAGCTGAGCGGCCTTGACCAAACAGATGCCCTTGAATTTTTTCAGCAAGAAGTGCACCGCTGCTTACAAACATGCAACCTCCCATATAAGCGGGAAAAGCTGGAGCAGCTGTTCCATCTATCGTCTGAACTGAAGTACGAATTCATTTCAGCGACTGCCGGAAACCCGAAAGCCATGGCACTCAGCATCGCCTATATGTCAGATGATGACATACCCGCTCAGCAGCTGATTCATGAACTTGGAAAAGCGGGCTACTCTCTGCTGGAATTGTTTGAGTTCCTCTTTGGCCGCACATGGGACAGATGCAACGAAGATACACGAAAGCTATGGCAGACGCTTTGCTTTTTCAGCAAGCCGCCTGATGAAAAAAGTCTGGCGGCAGCGGCCGGATTAGACGCTCGCCGTTTTCATTACGCAATTGAACAAATGCGATCTTTTGCTCTGATTCAGCCGGAACGAAGCGAAGGAAGAACACAGTACTTAGCGCATCAAACCGTTGTCGCTTACGGAGAACAGCACTTATCCGAACAGCACGAATATGAAAAAGAAGCCCGCAGCCGCTGGGCGCACTATTATATTGAGTATGCCGAAACCCATTTAAAGCGGGAACAGCCAAACTCCATCTATTGGAGCTATTTGTTGGGACGAAATTTAGATCAAATGAAACAAGAATGGCCAAACATCTTAAAGGTCATCAAATGGTCGAGCGAAACCGGACAAAAAGAAATCCTAATCGAACTCATCACCCGCATCAGCCATTTTCTAAGCAGAATCAACCTGCCCCTGCGAATCGAATACGGAAGCAAAGCAGCCGACGCCGCCCATCTATTAGGCAAACACACACGAGAAGCGTACTTCCGAATCGACACAGCAGGCTGGGCACTGATGGAAGTCAATGATTTAGACGGAGCACTTCAGCAAATTGAAGCCGGCCTAAAGATACTAGAACAATCAGACGCGGCAGAGCACGACGTTCACGATCTAAAGGTTTGGGGACTCGCACTGCAATCAAGGCTGTTTTTAAAAGCCGGACAACAGGAAAAAGCAGAAGCAATTTTAAACGAAATCGAAGATCAACCGATTTCTCCTACGATTCAACACAGGGTTCTACTGGTTCGCGGTGACTTAAGCTTTGCGAGAGGTCATGATGAAGAAGCCATTCAATTATACGAAACGGCAAATGAAATTAGCTCCACGTACGGCGGCGAAAAAACGATAGAAGCCTATTTCAATCTGGGTGTCTCTTACGTGAAGTGTGGTCGGTTTGGGAAAGCGGAAGAAGCCTTTGAGCAGATGCTTTATGATAAACATAACGCGAATCAGGTTGAGTTAATCTATTATGATTATGGGATGGCGCAGCTGTTGTACCGTATAGGAGAGAAAACGCAAGCGATGGAATCTAATCAAAAGGCTATTCGTTTGATTGATTCGTGGGAGCCCGCGATTGGGATTCGGGGTGAGGTGGAACGATTGGATATGGTAATTGAAGGGTATAACGAAAACACATTTTAATTATCATGGTGTAAGGTCTATCTTGCAACGAACGATCTCGCTAATTTCTTTTTAAACAAAAAAACCAATATAAATCGATTATTTTGCGATTTTCACTTTGAAAAGTAATTATCATAGGTCCTGCTTTACATATAGTTAAAGTGTCGCTTGTAAGGCAAAATCTTTAGACCTCTACACTCCTTGAATTTTAAGGAATATATTCATACAGGGAGGTGTGTACTATGGCTGACAATATGACACCGGAGCAACGCCGGAAAAATATGCAGTCTATACGGTCACAGTCAAAACTAGAAAACAGAGTTTCTAAAGAACTATGGCATAGAGGCCTTCGCTTCCGCAAAAATGATAATTCCCTGTTCGGAAAACCGGACATTTCTATAAAAAGGTATAAAATAGTTATCTTTATTGATTCGTGTTTCTGGCACGGATGCGAAGTGCACGGCAACCGGCCGAAAAGTAACCAGGAATATTGGGACAAAAAGCTTGAAAGGAACAGGAACCGCGATGAAGAAGTAAGGAGTTATTACGAAGAGCATGGCTGGAATTTTAAGCGGGTCTGGGAACATGAATTTAAGGCAGATTTCAATAAAGCAGTTGATGAGATTGAAAGGTTTATCAAACAAGCGAAAAAGACGGCACCTTAATAGGGCGCCGCCTTATATACTTATATCTTCAGTACTATTTGGGTTTCTGTTTCTTTTTGTTGCTGTTCTATCACATTTTCGACTTCATCGATTGTTACTTTTCTCTGGCCACGGAGATTTTCAAGCTGAAGCTTTCTTGCCGGCTCTACCCATTCATATTCAATCCCTGCGAACGACTTTAAGATAGCTTCAAATACGACCTGGGCACCTTTAACGGGAACAGCCATGCCAATCTGCTTTCTGACTGCTTCTTTGCTTCCTTGGAATACAAAGTCGTCCGGAAATGTCTGCAGACGAGCGCGTTCTCGATTTGTCAGAGCGCGGAGTTCCTCCCAGTGATACATATGAGTCCCTCCACCACCACTGCCAGTTACAGTGTAAGCTGGGCGTTCAGGATCAAGCCGTTTGTAAATTGAGCTTAAACGCGCTCCTTTTACATTCAGCTGAAGCTCCTCGGGAATTCCTGCATACCACGCATTTTCACCGGGCGGAATGTAACTCAGCATTTCCTGCACTTTTTTTGTATGCTTCGGCATTTCATGGTTCGGTGCATCTTTAGGGATCGGAGGCTCTGTAATTGCCTGTTTAGACGTCACATAGTCTGTTGATGCCAGTGTAGTCGGTGCCGGCACTCTAAATTTAACACCTTTTGCTGCCCAGTCATTTCTGATGCCAACAATAATAATGCGATGTCTTGCCTGTGGGACACCATACTCTTCAAATTTATATAGATGAGGCGTCAACTTGTATCCACACTCTTCAAGCTCTGTTAGTATCTTAATAAAGGCTTTTCCTTCATTGGCGCTTTGAAGTCCCCCCACATTCTCTGCCACAAAAAATTTCGGCTGATACTTTTCCAGCACTTTGACCCCATACGAATAAAGAGGACCGTATGTACCGTTCAATCCCTGCTTTTCACCGACATTGCTGTAATCATTACACGGGAATCCGAACGCAAAGCAGTCGATTTCTTCAAGCACTGTTTTATCACCGATCGGAAGCTGTTCAACCGGACAACAGTGAACAGACTGATCTTCTATATTCCCACAAATGTTGTAGCGGAACGTGCTACACGCATTAGGATCATAGTCATTTGCCCACACATGCTCTATCCGCCATTCTTTACCCGTGTCAGGATGCACAAAACCTGCCAATTTAGCACCAAGACTGAGTCCACCGGGACCATTGAACAGTTCTCCTTTTTTAAAAATCATGTTAAAACCCCTCTTCATTTCACCTATATTCAACGTTTATACGAAAATATGTTCTTGCATACTTGTACGCTAATTAGTTTACACGTTTTCCTCAAAAAAAAGAAGCCCCATGGCTGATTTTTAAATAATATCATTTGAAACAAGTGGTTATTCCTTATTTGTAATAGGAAGTAGTTAATTTCAGGCTGTCTGAAATTTAAATATATCTTTATTGATAATGTTTCCAATGTGTACACTGTCCTCGTTTTTAATGTTTTGTACAAAAATTACTGCCGGCATCGATTGATTTATTTGTTATAATATTCAACATCCCTCGAGGCAGATGGCGAAAAGTGACGGATTATTCAATAAATTTATTTGGCGGCAAAATAATTCGGTTACGAATTATTTTGCCGTTGGATTGTTCTGTAAAGTAGTAAATAAGTTAAGTAATAAGCAGGTGATAACTAGTGTCTAAGGAATCAAAAGATACTTCTCTAAGCAGTTTAAAAGGTCTAATTGAAATGTATTTAAGTTCACAACTCCTTTTTCAAGAGATATTCACTCCATTAAAGAAGACTATGAAAGATAGTGAAATAAACAGCCTCCTCTCGGAAAAATCCGGAAAAGGACTGAATTCTATATATCGTGATAAGAATACGGGTGTTGTCTTTAGCGCAGTAATGTTTCTCCGCTATTGGAAGGCGTTTCTAGAAATCCATCAAGAAAGAGGGTTGGATAAGAACACCCTGCCCAATCTAGAAGATCTAACTGCAAAATATAAACAAAGCATTGATGCAATATCATTCGTTGAAGATGCAGAAAATTTGGAAAGCGCGATTCATACCTATTTCCCTCTTATTGTGGAGATCGTTCTCTTTTATGAAAAACATCCGCTTTCCTCTGAGAAGTTATCTAAGCGAGAGGTTCTTGAAACATTGAAAGAGAGAAAAGATATTCAGGATGCACTGAGAACAGAAAGAGCAAGGAGGATGACGAAGGTTGACTGAACGAAAAGTATGGTTTATTACAAGGCCGGAACGGGATCCACATTTCCATGCAGATGCAGTAAAAGCGCTGGCAGAAGCTACAGAAAATTTTACTATAAAATGGCTGGGAAACAGGGAAGCACATAAACATTATGAAAAAGTGCTAGCCTCAAGAGGGTTAAAGCGAAATAATATAAGCAATGATGGCTCGGGAGGTCGTACCTGGTGCGCCATGTTAAAAACATTTGCCTACTGCTACATAGACGGCGAAGGTCTAGTTAAACCAACAAAATCGGGAAAAGCACTTATCAATGGCACTAAAGAGTACGAAAATGTGAAAAAACAAATTTTGACACTCCAGATCCCCAATGCCTATTTCATGGAACCAGGATTCCGTCCGAAATTTGAAGCAGGATTCCGTATCCGTCCTGCCAGATTTTTAATTAAACTGGTACAACGCCCAGATTTACAATATCATCTTACAAAGGAGGAAATTACCTACTTTGTTTTGACTGCAAAGCAAGACAAACAGCTGGATGAGGTGGCTGCACGGATTATTGCGTACCGCAATGCTGGCCAGGATGAGCAGCGTTTGATGAAACAGGAGGTTGCAGTAGAATATGACCACCGTGCCCGAAATGACAACGCAGCACGGGATTATTATCAAGCTCATTCAGATGTGGCGCATACATTTATGCTTCTGTGCGAATATACAGCGCTTGTTGATTATCAGCGCGGCGAGGCAGTATTAAAGACCGATCCCACTTTAGTGGGGGAAGCACAGAACGTGCTTAGCTATTACGACAGCCGTTACCCTTTTAATGCACGATACCTAATTTCAGTAGAACGTATGGCTCAGAACAGCGGTCTTGATGTAGACAGCTACAAAGCGAGTAATTTTGGCGTAGTAAAGCCTGTTAGCAATCAGGGAAAGATTCAGGGGAAAATCGAGGCCATTTTAAACGATATTCCCAACTCAACGGAGTTGACTAGAGAAGAGCTCCTTCCCTATTTTCTGCCATCATTTGGGCCGCGTGATGCCCAGAAAGTTGTAGATGTACTTCGTTATCAAGTACGCGAAATGGGTAGCGTACCAGAAGCGTTTGTAGAAAAATACTTGGGTGAGCTGACGCCAGCAGAGTTTGAAAAGGAAACGCTGAAAATTTTTGAGGCAATTGGCTTTGAAGCAGTATACCAGCCAAAAGTTGACGGAAAGAAAACGGAAATTGAAATTCTACTTATACACGAAGACAAATGCGGCATTATTGACACAAAGCATTATCCAAGCGGCTTTGTGCTAACGCAAAACCTAGCCAACTATATGGCATCAGAGTATATTCCAAATTACCTTCAATTCGAAAATAGACAACTGTTTTTTTACGGATACGTTACATCAAGCAAGTTTTCTGGACAAAAGAAACTCAAATCGATCACCACTTTAAGCAGCAAGCTGGTTGAAATAGAAATCGAGGGCTTTATGATGACACGCGAAGTCTTAATCGGCTTTCTGGATTATTGTATTGAGAATGAACTATCAAAAAAAGAGCGAGTAGAGCTGTTTTTGGCTAGAATTAAAAATAAGGGATTCAGCGACCTTCAAGTATTTTTAACAAACAAAAATTAGACTTAATTTATGATCAAAAAGGGAGGTTTTTTCGTGCCAAAACCTGGAGATACTTTCACTACAACATTAAAGCGAGCTCATTTAGAATGGGGCTCTCACAGGCATACAAATACAAGAGGGACTGTATATGGAGAAGGCTATTTACATATTCCAAGACACGAAGCAATGTCATTAGACATCTATAACAGCAATTGTTCAGGTGCCAATATTATTTACACATGCAATTCGGCGGATGGGTTTCTGCAGAATGCATCTCTCAAAGCCTCTGGATGCAGCACAGCAGGCGATATTTATGCTAAACAATTTCAAGGAAACGGAAATCTTCAGCTAATTGGACAATGGTTCCGCCATGTAAATGCGCAAGTAGGCGACCAAGTTAAAATTACGTGGATTAGTCAAACCGAAATTGAGATAGAGTTAATTTAATATAAAACGTGGTTAATTCCAACTGCCGGTCGACTGAGGTTGCCCTTAAGAATCAATAAGGACTACAGGAGGGCACTTACCAGGGAACAAGTGACCTATTTATTTGTTAAAGGACCTAGCTCACTTTCTAAAGCTCACACAAACTAATGGGTTAGAAATGGATAATCTGGTCTTCACAGTACTTGCTTATACTGGCCTAAGAATTGGTGAACTCCTTGCTTTAAAGTGGACAGATTTCAACGATGAACTAGGTTCGATCCGTATCACAAAGACCCTTTACAATACAAACAATCATATTGAGAAAAACCAGCTGCTAACACCTAAAACAAAAGGACCTGTCCGTACCATCCGAATTGATGAAATATTTGTCGACTTCTTAGAAAGTAAAAAATTTATCAGAATGAAACTAAGTTGAGAACAGGTTGGTTTATCAGGATTCAGGTTTTATTTTTGCGCGGAAAGATGGTCATACGTAATTTAGAAAAGTTATTGAACCAGGCTTAAACGGTTGCTCAAAAGGCCGGGATCGAGAAGAATATTACTCCTCATTCTTTCAGAAACTCCCATACCTCTTTATTAATTGAAGCAGGAGTTGGCATTAAAGAGACCCAGCAGCGTTAGGCCATTCAGATATAAATACTACAATGAATATTTACGCTCATATGACTGCCAATTAGGAAGAAAAGGCCTCCCAGCAGTTCAGTGAACTGATGAAAGACCTTCTCTTGTAATTGGCTCTTTTGTTGTCATGCTTTGCCTAATTGTAAGAAACGAGGACAAAGCCGAGAACAATAATCCCTCTAATACGGTTAAGGTGTTCATATATAAAGGTTGATATCCCTTTATTACACCATGCCGCCCATAAATCCTTTGTATTGTAACATGTTTAACGCGAGCTAATAAATGTTGATTAACTCGCGTTATACCAAAGATTTTTATAAATCGTTTTGTACCATCTTTAACATTAAATTATTACTTATTTCGAGCTTATGTTACCCGTTTGTTACTCCATTTTCACATCTATGGTGTATTTTATTTTGCCTTTTATTTTAGTTACCTTTATTGAATAAGTTAACATTTTTTAGGAGTATATTTTTTACGCTCTTTAATAAAAAGCTTTTTGAGTTATATGCGGAATATAGACACCAATATCTTTAAGGTAAGCATTTACCCACAAAGTCAATTTCTCTTTTGCCTCTTTTGGTGATAATATATCCCAAATTTCAACAGCTCCTGATAAATTAAAGTATTGAGCGGTATCTCGAACAAGATTACGCCGCTGTTTTCCAGTTAACATTTGAATTGTCCCAGCTTCTTGTTGTTTACCAACGTAATCTAGCATTTCAAATAGAGCTCTCATTGCCACTTTGTTACGAGATAAATACCTGTTTTCTATTGTTTGTCCTGCTAAATCCTGATCTTCCAACAATAGTTTTGTATATTTATAAGGGTCAGCCAATGCCTCATCATAAGTTAACTCTACATACCACCACAGTCGTGATAAACCATTACGATACATCCCTTTTTGTCCAAAGAAATATCGTGTTTTTATGAATTCTACTGGATCTCCTTGAGCTTCTTCAATAGGCCAACGTTCTCGCATAAACTGCCAATATTCTGTATGCGTTAACAAAGTCCAATAGTTTTGATCTGAAGCTAAAGTATATGGTAAATCTTTATAATATGTGTATATTCGAATAGCATTATCTAAGTCATCCGCACTACGTTTTTTTAAATCTGTAACTTTTAATTGAGCAGGATTAGAAAATGGGACACTTAATTCCTGTCCTAACCAAGATTCATCCGATTTATACAGATCCAAATTTGTTAGAATATTGCCTTTTAACTCTAATAGTTTGGTATGTTCTAAGTATAATTTTTTCATTCCTATCATCCATTCGATTCAAGATATTTTATTCGCTAACAAGTAAATCACTTAACGAATTAAGAGCCTCATTTACAACATCTTTCAAAATTTTATGAGCAATTACAGCTGCTCCAGTTTCATTGATCTTTTTTGGGTCAATTTGAAGTTGATCTAGTTGATATAAGATCGAGTTATACCATTCACTTTCTTGCACTGGATCTTCACTATTCCCTTGTTCAACTTCGCATATATAAGTTAAAGCATCTATTAACGCCGGTAAATAATACATCGTTATTAATAATGGATTAACTTGCTCATAGCGCTGAATATCTGATATTTGGTCATACACATTAGGTGGTAAATAGATATCAATGATTCCGTTACCAAAAGATAATTCATATGGTTCTGGATTCTCTTCTTCTGAAGCACGTAAGTTAAAAATTGATTTTGCAGGTACAATTGGATCTTTTTCAATTGGTAAAGATACACCTGGATCTACTGCCAAGTACGTACCTTTTTTGAAAGTTAGTGCTACCCCGTTATAATCTTCATGTAACAACTCATTTTCATAATCGATGATAGTTGTATTAGCAACTATCATAAAACTAACATCTACTTGTTTAGTTAGTTTCTTTTGAGGAATGTAGAAAATTATTTCTCTATTTGTGGTTGTGAATGCGTCACGATACATACTAGCTGCACATTCTATATGTGCAACAAATATCGCTTCATGATTATTAATTAGCTCCTGTAAGCGAGTATTATTGAGTTCAAATTTCACTTTAAACTCAACAATTCCTTCATTTTGTGGAGTTACTTCAAGAAGCGTGGCTTTAAAAGAGCTGTTTGTATAATCGTCATTAAATTCTGCTAATACAGGATGAGGATAAGCTGTCTTTTTTATTTTCATACTGTATGAACCTCCAAGGAATAAGGTGTTAATTCATTCAAGGTTACTTGTAATTCACAACGTTCATCTTTTACAAGCTCTAATGGACCAATTACATTATCTATCAATGAAACTGTCGTTAGTTGATTACCTTTTTTCAGCTTTACATCTTTTAATGAAATATCTACAAATCTCCCATTTTCACCCATTGCTTGAATTTGTAACTTTGCATTTCCAGAGACTTTTGGTGTAATTACTACTTTATAAAATTCATTAATCTCATCATAAATTGAGCGTACCTTTGAAACATCACCTTTTTTCTCTCTAGGCGGTTTTGGATTTGGGTTTGGTGGTTTTGGGGTTGGATTTGGGTTATTCTTGCGTTTCTTTTTCTTAGTTTTTATTAGTTCACGTTGAGAAAATGAAAGAGGTACGATTTTAATAGACTTAATTTTCTCTTTTAAAGCTTCTTCGCTAATCTCAGTTAAGGGTTTTGATTTGTCACTTTTTTTAGGTAAGATTTGTTCTAAGCCTATTAAGTCAATTGACTCCTTTTTAATTTTAGGAGCTAGTCCATGAACATTTCCGGAAATCCATTTGTGAATTTTTTCAATAATCCTTTTGACTTCCTTATTTTTTTTTACTTCTTCATCCTCTGAGTTTTCATTTACATTCACATGCCAACCTTTATGTGTAGCTGTTTCAGTCTCAGATAATATTTTATTTAAGTCAGGCCCTTTGATAGTTAAGAAACCCGCAAAGCGCACAGGTGGTTTTCTAAAGTTATCTTTGTTGAAAATCTTCATACCCGAAGATCGATTCATTGAAATAGTGTTACTAAACTCGTCGCCTTTAGCTAAATAAAGCAACACTGGCTGTTGCTCAACTACATCTTTAATATTTATATCAAGTCTAAACGGCTGTCCCTCAGTTAATGCGGTGTAAAACTCTTTAATAATATGGTGTCCAGAAGGTTCAGCCTGACAAATCTCTTCAATAATGTCAGGTAGAGTATCTTTAGAAATCTCTTTGCCATCTACATTGACTTTTAGTTTTTCTTCATAAAATGCTAAAAGAAAGTTTTCAGCAATAACTTTAACAAAATGATCTTTCCAGTTTGCATCAAATTTGAATCCAAAAATAAACTTATCTGTACCGACTTCTTCCCGTTTAAAATCATCCGGTAAAAAAGATAAATCAGTAATTGGTTTATAACCATTTATTATCCCATAGTAAATATTTTCGCGATATTTTATTCCATTCTTTTTATAAGTGGCAAGTTTTGCCACTCCTTGAAAACCCGTTTCGTCTTGTTTGTTAAGTGTTCCATACAAAACCATGCTATATTTAGACGCTAAGAAGGGAGCGTGTTTGCCCAACCCGCGTGATCCATTAGAACCGGCTACTTTATCAGAATATCCGCTACTTTTTACTAAGGAATTCCATTTACCTTCGTCGTCACTAGTAACATCACTTAAGCCAATTGTATTAAAATCCCGAACGGCTAAAACAACTATTTCCTCTTCATCTTTCATCGTATTATACATTTTATCGAAGTGTTTATAAGTTTTCTGGTCATTTCCCCACGAGTCTCGAATTGCTTCAATAATTCCAGTGAATTCATCTAATTCAAACAAATTTTCGTCTTTTTTCACTGTAAACTTTTTAAATTCTAATAGAACCGGTCCTTCTTTTTCAGGATCTTTAGCATCAAGCGCATCTTGCGTCAATTCTCGCGGAACATGATATAAAGGGTTGTCTTTAAAATTTTCCATACCTGCATGATTCAATCCACTGCGTGAGTTATCAGTATTTTCAGCAGATTTCCATCCAATTTTATTTTCTACCATTTCATACACCTCTTTAATTATTTACGAAACTTAAATGCCGTAGCTTTTTCTTTTTCTCTATCATTAAATTTAACCTTTAATAAACGTAACTCTTCATCTAACTTAGATAATATTTGCTTTACATGTTCATCGGTAAAATCATAATTGTTGCGATTCGCTAGGTTACCAATTAATCGTATTTTCTTTATTGTTTCGGTAACCCTCTTTTAAGCAAGCCCTTCAAACTTTTCCCGCTTTTTATTTTCCGTCATAAATCAGTTTTTCTGCTTTTGATAAGTGTTCAGGTGGCTCCTCCGTGCGTATCACATCTAAAATACCGATGCCGCATTCTTTACAGAACATGGTTTTGCTCCTTTACGACTGTGTTTCTTCCAGCTCAATCACTGTCTGTCCTTCTGGCGCTTTTTCTTTCTTTTTCACTTTACCAGAACGCTTCATCTTTTTGTTTTCGCCAGTTTTAAGCATCTCTTGAATATATTCTTCATCCCATTTGGCTTCTTCTGTTTCGTATGGAACTCCTGCCAGGGTTTTTAATATGGCTTCCACAATCACTTTTGCTCCCTTTGGGGGAACTGCCATGCCGATTTGCCTTCTGACACTTTCTTTTCCGCCGATGAATTCATACCAGTTAGGGAAGGTTTGTAGTCTTGCCCGTTCACGATTCGTCAACGCGCGTGGCTCGGCATAATGGTAAATATGCGTTCCGCCTCCTCCGCTTCCAGTAACAGTATAGCTCGGAGCGTCAGGTGACTCAAGTCCTCCGACGTTCTCACCTTAAAGGCAAGAGACTGATAGTGATTCAGCACCTTTATTCCATACGTATAGAGACCGCCGTATTGCCCTTCCAGTCCTTTGGTTTTGCCTACGCATGTACTCCTTTATATTCTTCGCCGTTTTCATCAAGTACCACTTGACCGTTTTCATCTATCACAACTGCCTGCTTTGCTCAGAGCGACAGCCCGCCTGACCTCAGAACAGCTCTCCTTTTCGATACGTTGTCATGTCTATTAACTCCAATATTATGAATTTATTTGTATATATTACCTTTTATATTAACACAAGATGTCGAATTATGACATGTTATAAAGCTAGCAAGTTCTGCCTTCCTTTACTATTATTAAATTGTATTTAATACTAAAGGGGGGGATTTTTTGTACTATCATCAGAATTTAGAGGAACATGCTTTTGCTGAACCGTACCGCCAAGGGTTTCGGAAACTGCGAATCCTCTCTGGCTATGCATCCAGTGTGTTTTTGTATCACATATTGGATACCTACCCAGATGCAGAAATTGAATTAATCATTGGGATGAGCAAAAAAGACGGGATTAAACTATGGGATCATAAACGCTAATATCAGCATCAGCTACCGAACAGCTCTGCCACCAGTACATACAAAAATTTTTCATTGGTACATGGATGATTTAACTCCAGATTCCGTTACCTTTGTCGGTTCGGCTAATTTCTCATGGAAGGGCTTGCGTGATCAGGGAGAACTGCTGGTTGAAGCAAATCATTCAAATGTAGAAGAAGTATTTAATATAACGGATGTCATTTCTTGCACAGACCCCTCCATCGAACAGCATATTAACTTTTTCACTGTTCGTATGCAAAGGCGAAATCAAACGCTTCAAGGTGTTACTCAAGAAGGTGCACAGGAGACTGAATCTATTAATCTGCAAAACTTGAAATATGTTGATTTGCCTCTTCTTTTAAAAAATGATACAGCTATTCATGAAAAGGCTGGCTTAAACTGGGGACAGCGTGACGGAAGAGAACCTAATCAAGCGTATATACCTGTTTCAACCAAAATCCATCAGGCAGACCCTGGTTTCTTCCCTCCATTAGAACAGGAATTTACCATGCTGACGGATGACGGGCAACAATTGATATGTGTAATGGCTCAGGCAAACCGAAAAGCCATTCATATCCATGAGAACAACAGCATAATGGGCAGGTATTTCCGAGGAAGAATCGGCGTGGCTCTTGGCGCAAGAGTCGATGCCCAGGATGTTGTCAATTACGGAAGGACAAGCGTGAGAGTCTATAAGATTGATGATGAAACCTATTTTATGGACTTTAGCGTTTAACATAAACAATGAAAGAGGAAGCAAATGAACCGTTTTAGAAGTCCATTTCATCCTCTTTTTCCACTATATCCAGTTCATAAAACACCTAATTCACATACTTAACCCAAATCTCACTTAAAAAGCGAAAGTGATAATGTCTCTAGCCGTTTGTGAGGAAGTGTTCCTTCTAACACTTGGTTTTATATCGATAACTTCATGGCCCAACTTCAAAGAAAAAAATCAATTGGTGCGTAAGTTCTAAAGCCGCATAGCTAGGAAATTATTAATGGCCTCATCTGGGCCTTTTGAGATTTTGTTTTTGCGAGTATTGATGAGGATCTACCTGGTTACCCGCTCTACATTAAAAAAATAGAGAAGCGAATGAGACGCTTGTTAAAAATAGCAGAATTAAATCCTGAACTTACACCCCTTTCATTACGCCATACACATACCTCCCTATAAGCTGAGGCTGGGTAAGTCGTCCCCAAATAATGGAACGATTAGGACACAAGGATGAAGACTACAACTAAAAAATGTTTATTTACATGTGACAAAAGAGATGAAAAAAGAGGCTTCCCAAAAGTTCAAAGAACTCATGGAAAACCTCTAATTTAAAACCATATTCAAGAAAATGTTACTCTTTTGTTACCCTTATGGTATTTTTAGAGTATATTAAGGTTCGAAAACCGAAAACCCCTTATTTACTGGGTTTTAGGGAGCATGAATTACATCATGCCGCCCATACCGCCCATGCCGCCCATATCAGGCATTCCTGCGCCGCCAGCGTTTTCTTCTGGCTTGTCAGCGACAACGGCTTCAGTTGTTAAGAACATTGCAGCTACAGACGCAGCGTTTTGAAGAGCTGAGCGTGTAACTTTCGTTGGGTCAACGATACCTTTTTCGATCATGTTTACCCATTCACCAGTTGCAGCGTTGAAACCTACGCCGATTTCTTCGTTTTTGAGGCGTTCAACGATGACAGATCCTTCAAGACCAGCGTTGTGCGCGATTTGACGGATTGGCTCTTCAAGCGCGCGAAGCACGATGTTGATACCTGTTTGAGCATCGCCTTCAGCTTCAACTGCAGCGACTTTGTTATATACGTTTACAAGTGCTGTACCACCACCGGATACGATGCCTTCTTCTACAGCTGCGCGAGTTGAGTTCAGGGCGTCTTCGATGCGAAGTTTACGCTCTTTCAGCTCAGTTTCAGTCGCAGCGCCGACTTTGATGACAGCTACGCCGCCAGCAAGTTTCGCAAGACGCTCTTGTAATTTTTCTCTGTCGAATTCAGAAGTTGTTTCTTCCACTTGAGCGCGGATTTGAGTCACGCGGGCAGAAATTTTGTCTGTTTCGCCAGCGCCTTCAACGATTGTTGTGTTTTCTTTTGTAACGACAACTTTAGAAGCGCGTCCCAATTGTGTGATTTGAGTAGATTTCAGGTCAAGACCAAGATCTTCTGTGATAACTTCTCCGCCAGTAAGAACAGCGATGTCTTCAAGCATTGCTTTACGGCGGTCACCGAAGCCAGGAGCTTTAACAGCAACTGCGTTGAATGTGCCGCGAAGTTTGTTCACAACAAGTGTTGCAAGTGCTTCACCTTCAACATCCTCAGCGATCAGAAGCAATGGTTTGCCTTGCTGAACAACCTGCTCAAGTACAGGAAGGATTTCTTGAATGTTTGTGATCTTTTTGTCTGTGATTAAGATGTAAGGATTGTCAAGAACCGCTTCCATCTTATCAGAGTCAGTTACCATGTAAGGAGACGCATATCCGCGATCGAATTGCATACCTTCAACAACTTCAAGCTCAGTTGTGAAGCCTTTAGACTCTTCGATTGTGATAACGCCGTCGTTGCCTACGCGCTCCATTGCTTCAGCGATAAGGCTTCCGACTTCCTCATCAGCAGCAGAGATCGCAGCAACCTGAGCGATAGACTCCTTGCCTTCGATTGGCTTAGAAATTTCTTTTAAGTTTTCGATCGCAACCGCTACAGCTTTTTCCATACCTTTACGAACGCCTACAGGATTAGCGCCTGCTGTTACGTTTTTAAGGCCTTCACGGATCATTGCTTGCGCAAGAACTGTCGCAGTTGTTGTACCGTCACCGGCAACATCGTTTGTTTTGCTGGCTACTTCAGCAACAAGCTTAGCACCCATGTTTTCAAACGCGTCTTCAAGTTCGATTTCTTTAGCGATTGTTACACCGTCATTTGTGATTAACGGAGAACCGAATTTTTTCTCTAGAACCACGTTGCGTCCTTTTGGTCCTAAAGTTACTTTTACAGCATCAGCAAGTGCATCGACACCGCGAAGCATTGCGCGGCGAGCTTCTTCACTAAACTTAATTTCTTTTGCCATGTTTACAAGACCTCCTCAAATGTTTTAAGTATTGTTTATTTAAGAATTAGCCGATAACAGCTAAAATGTCGCTTTCACGTAAGATTAAGTATTCAGTACCTTCGTATTTCACTTCAGTACCTGCGTATTTTGAGAAGATAATGCGGTCGCCCTCTTTTACTTCTAAAGCAACGCGCTCTCCGCTTTCTAACACGCGACCTGAACCAGCTGCCACGATTTTGCCTTCTTGCGGTTTTTCTTTTGCAGAATCCGGCAACACAATTCCGCTGGCAGTTTTTTCTTCAGATTCTACGAGTTCAATGACAACGCGATCACCTAATGGCTTTAACAATGTAATAACCTCCTCAATAGTATGAATATGTAATTTTAGCACTCGACACTAAAGAGTGCTAACACAATTCTTATAATAAAGAATCTCCCTTCCAATTTCAAGTGATAAGATAAAAATTTTTTCACGCTTACATGATTCTTTTCAGCTCCCTTATCCCTTAGCTTTTTCACCCCCGTTCCGATTATGTTACAATAGCTGTAGATGAACGAAACCCATTTAACAAAGGAGTACATACCATTTGAGAAAACAGTATTGGTTTATTATTTTGACATATATCATCATGCAGTTTTCCGCATTAATCGGGATTCCCTTGTTATTTAAATTCGGTTATGCCGGAGGACAGCCTACCAAGGAGAATATGCTGCATGCACAAGGATTATGGTCCGTTATCAGCTTTATCGCCTGTCTCGTAGTCGTTCTGCTTATTCTACGAACTGTCCCGAAAACAACGCTTCGAAACGGCCGGAAAGACTCCGTCGGACTTTCTATCCTTTGGGCGATAGCCGGTTTTTTCATTGCCCTTTTCTCTCAAGGAATAGCAGGCTCTATTGAATATTATGTATTCGGCATCGGAAGAGAATCAGAAAATACACAAGCTATTCTGGATGTCATTCAGGCAGTCCCGCTCATGATTATGGTTTCTTCTGTCGTCGGGCCTATATTAGAAGAAATCATCTTCAGAAAAATCATTTTCGGCACACTGTACGAAAAAACGAATTTCTTCTTTGCCGGACTGATCAGCTCGGTTATTTTCGGTATTGTTCACGCTGATTTGAAGCATCTTCTTCTTTATACAGCAATGGGCTTTACCTTTGCATTTTTATATGCGAGAACAAAACGGATATGGGTGCCGATTTTCGCCCATGTCATGATGAATACATTTGTCGTCATCATGCAGCTTGAGCCTGTTCAGAACTACCTTGAACAGCAGAGCACACAAATGCAATTGATTATTGGAGGATTATTTTTATGAGAAACCCGGTAGTTTGGGGAATGATCTACTTTGCCGTAGGGTGCATCTTTACTTATCTTGCCGCAAGCTCGCCAGGCAGCATGTGGTCATTTTACTCCATCCTGCTGATGGTGTTCGCCGCTTACAACATCAGCATTTCTTTTAAGATGTTCGCCTTTTCATTTAAAATTAAAAAGAACCAGAAATAAAGAAAATCCATTTCTCTCATGAGAAATGGATTTTTTATTATTGTCCGGAAGACACGTCCTGATCGGCAGCACTGCTTTTCTGCGCTTTCCGATAGGCAGCCTTCGATATAAGAATACTGATTTCATATAAAATCAACAGCGGAACAGTAACCATCATATGAGACAAAAGCTCAGGCGGAGTAATCAGGGCAGCGATCACAAGCAGCGTAAAATACGCATACTTTCTGATTTTCGCTAAGAACATCGGTGTCACAATTCCAAGCCTGGTCAAAAACATGAGGATGACCGGCATTTGGAACAGCAGTCCAAACGGAATCGTCAGCTGCAAAAGAAAATGAAAATATTCATTAATTCCGATCACCTGATTGACATTCAAATCCTGAGAGATCCGCTTCATAAAATCAACAACAAAAGGAAATAAAATATAATATGAAAAAGATAAGCCCGCTAAAAACAGCAAAATAGAGATCGGAATGTAGCTGAGCGTTACTTTGCGCTCTTTCTCATAGAGGCCTGGACTCACAAAAGCCCAAAGCTGATAAAGAATAATCGGCGAGGTTAGGACAATCCCGATGATAAACGCGAATTGCATAAACACAAAAAGCGGGTCTGTCAGATTAAACGCATTAAGCGTAAGCTCCTTCGCTTCATCCGTTTTTTGCAAATAAACAATCATGGGCTTCGCTAAAAAAAATCCTGCGATAAAGAAAACGACAAATGCCAGTGCCACAACCAGCAATCGTTTTCGAAGCTCAGCAATATGTTCCAGCAGCGACATTTGATTCACTTTCATTCGTGTCATCCTAACTTACTGATCTTCTTTCTTTTTTTCCTCGTCATCACTCGTTAATCCTTTAGTAGCATTTTTGAATTCACGAAGTGTGTCTCCAGCAGCTTTCCCCAGTTCAGGCAGCTTTTTGGGACCGAAGATGATCAGAGCAACGATTGCGATAACAGCAAGACTTCCAGGACCGATCGGCATATTTGGGCTCCTCCTTTCCCTCTATTCGATTTCCTCTAAAACTGAATAATGCTTCAAGAAATAAACCAGTGACTGAAGCTCTACAGCTAAATCTAAATGATGAATTCGAATGTGTTCCGGCACATTCAAACGGGCCGGCGTAAAATTAAGGATTCCCTTGATTCCTAACGCAACCAATCTGTCTGTAATGGATTGAGCGGCAACTGCTGGCACTGTAAGAATGGCAACTGATTCATTTTTTACGTGTTGTTCAAGGTCGTCAAGGTTATAGACAGGCACGCCGCCTACCTCAGTTCCTATTTTACTCTCATTTATATCAAAAGCCATAGAAATTTTTGTGTTATTATTTTTTGTGAAATTATAGTGAAGAAATGCTGTTCCCAAGTTCCCCACACCAATCAAGATGACGTCTGTCATCTCATCCTGATCAAGCGTTTTTCGGAAAAATGACAGCAAATAATCCACATTATATCCATATCCTTTTTTGCCAAGAGCTCCAAAATAGGAAAAATCCCTGCGAATCGTGGCAGAATCAACCTTTACGGCATCACTGAGTTCAGCGGATGATACACGCTGTTTTCCTGACGCATGCAGATTCTTTAAAAAGCGATAGTAAAGCGGCAGCCGTTTTGCCGTCGCCTGCGGAATTTTTGATTGATCCTTATTCATTTTTGGTCCTCCACATTATACTCGGATAGTTCTCTTTTAAAGTCACCGTTTTTCCCGCCTGTCTTCTCCAGCAAGAAAGTAGGGCCGATGACCATTCCCTTATCAAGGGCCTTGCACATATCGTAAACGGTAAGAGCGCACACCGATGCAGAAGTGAGCGCTTCCATTTCCACACCTGTACTCCCTTTCGTTTTGACCTGTGCTTTTATATGAAGTATAACTTCTGCTTCTTTTATTTTCCAGTCAAACGATATATCTACCCCGCTCAGTGAAAGCGGATGGCACATCGGAATGATATTCGACGTTTGCTTTGCGGCCATAATGCCTGCCACCTGCGCAACAGCCAGTACATCTCCTTTGCCGATATCATGACTTTGTATTTTCTCGTACACTTCATTTTTCATGTGTACGCTTGAAACAGCCGCCGCAGTACGGACAGTCGAAGATTTTTCGCTGATGTCCACCATCTGGGCTCTGCCCTGTTCATTAAAATGAGAAAATCCATTCATATTAAAACTCTCCTTAAACAGATCATACACTATTTTCTTCTCTATGTCTTATTCAGCCAATGTATTGTTTGCTGACTTCTAGTTCATAAGCTACACTTAACTTATTATAGCAGAGGTGAAATAATATGATGATCTTACAAGTTAATCAGCTATCCAAATCATTTGGTGCTGATACTATTTTAAACAATATAAAGCTGGAAGTCAGAAATCGTGATCGCGTCGCCATTGTAGGAAGAAATGGCGCGGGAAAATCCACGCTGCTTAAAATTATCGCAGGCCAGCTTTCGTATGAAAAGGGCGAACTCATTAAACCGAAAGATATTACAATGGGATATCTTGCCCAGCATACGGGCTTGGATTCTAAGCTTACCATAAAAGAAGAACTGCTGACTGTTTTTGACCACTTAAAAGCAATGGAAAAGGAAATGCGGGCTATCGAAGAAAAAATGGCGGCAGCTGATCCTGGTGAATTGGAAAGCATCATGAAAACCTATGACCGGCTTCAGCAGGAATTCAAAGATAAAGGCGGCTATCAATATGAAGCGGATGTCAGATCTGTGCTTCACGGACTTGGTTTCAGCCATTTTGACGATTCAACACAGGTGCAAAGCCTCAGCGGGGGGCAGAAAACAAGGCTGGCCCTTGGTAAGCTTCTGTTAACACAGCCTGATTTGCTCATTCTCGATGAGCCGACAAACCATCTCGATATTGATACGCTAACCTGGCTTGAACATTATTTGCAAGGCTATTCAGGCGCCATTCTCATCGTTTCGCATGACCGCTACTTTTTGGACAAAGTAGTAAACCAAGTATACGAGGTATCAAGAGCTGAAAGCAAAAAATATCACGGCAACTACAGCGCTTATCTCGACCAAAAAGCCGCGCAGTATGAAAAAGATCTTAAAGTGTATGAAAAGCAGCAGGATGAAATCGCAAAGCTTCAAGACTTCGTAGACCGAAATCTTGCGAGAGCTTCTACCACAAAAAGAGCGCAAAGCCGCCGAAAGCAGCTGGAGCGAATGGAAGTCATGTCAAAACCGCTCGGCGATGAAAAATCCGCAAACTTTCATTTTGATATTACAAAACAGAGCGGAAATGAAGTCCTGCGCGTTCAGGATCTCACAATCAGCTATGAAAACCAGCCGCCGCTTTTAACAGAAGTGTCGTTCATGCTCACAAGAGGAGAAAGCGCCGCTCTTGTCGGCCCTAACGGAATCGGTAAATCGACATTGCTGAAAACATTAATGGACACCCTAAAGCCAGATCAAGGAACAATCTCATACGGCTCGAATGTCAGTGTCGGCTACTATGATCAGGAGCAGGCTGAACTGACTTCCTCTAAACGCGTCCTTGATGAGCTGTGGGATGAGTACCCTGGTCTTCCGGAGAAAGAAATCCGAACTTGTCTCGGCAATTTCTTATTCTCCGGAGATGATGTACTGAAACCCGTCCATTCACTGAGCGGGGGTGAGAAAGCAAGATTGGCCCTTGCTAAGTTGATGCTTCAAAAAGCTAATTTTCTCATCCTTGATGAACCGACGAACCATCTGGACTTAGACAGCAAAGAAGTTCTTGAAAACGCGCTGATTGATTATCCAGGCACTCTGTTATTTGTCTCTCATGACAGATATTTTATTAACAGAATCGCCACAAGAGTATTGGAGCTTTCTTCAAATCATATAGAAGAGTATCTGGGAGATTACGATTATTATACGGAGAAAAAAACAGAACAGCTTGAATTGGAGAAAATGAATCAGCAAGAGGAAATAGAAAAAACGCCTGCTGCGGTAAAGTCTGACTCCAAACGTTCTTACGAGGAAGAAAAAGAATGGAAAAAGAAAGAGCGCCAACGGCTCCGCCGGATTGAAGAAATTGAAACCACTGTTCAAACCATTGAAGAAAACATTAGTCATAACGATGAATTGCTATGTGATCCGGAAGTCTATCAAGACCATGAAAAGGTACAAGCCATCCATGCTGACAACGAGAAACTCAATCAGGAGCTGGAATCTCTTTTGTCTGAATGGGAAGAACTATCCACAGAAGAAGATTAAAAAAGTCAAGCACCTTTTTTTAGAGGTGCTTTTTTATCCACAGAAAATAACCTTATAAACAAACAAAGTAAACGCTTTATACACATTATCCACAAAATATTCTGAATTTATCCACTTTATTAACAGTGTCTCCAGCCCTTTATCCATCGATATCTTCATAATTACTAACAGATATGTGGATAAATTGAGAATTATCTGTTAATAAAAGATAAAAAGCCTCACTCTGTTAGGTCGTGAGACTTTGATAAGAAGTCAATTCAAGGCCAGGCTGGCCATTCATATCATATGCACCGCGAATTCCCTTCTCAAAAGCAATTGTACCAGCTGCAGCGATCATCGCAGCATTATCTGTACATAATGCTAACGGAGGAATGACAAGCGTAATCCCCTCATGCTGGGCAAATTCCTTTTCTAATGCAGCTCTGAGGCCTCTGTTTGCAGCTACTCCTCCGGCTAAAAGGACCTGTTTAACACCATACTCCTTTGCCGCACGCGCCGTTTTTGTCACCAAGACATCTATTACGCTATTTTGGAAACTGGCAGACAAATCTTCCGGAGCAATCTCTTGTCCTTTTTGAGACGCATTATGAAGCGTATTGATCACCGCAGACTTCAACCCGCTGAAACTGAAATTGTAAGAGCCTTCTTCGAGCCATGCGCGAGGAAGCGGAATATTGTCATTCCCTTTTTCAGCAAGCTTGTCAATTTGCGGTCCTCCCGGATACGGCAGTCCCATCGTTCGCGCCACTTTATCGTAAGCTTCTCCTGCTGCATCATCGAGAGTTTCCCCAATAACTTCAAATGATCCGTGCTCCTTCATATAAACCAATTCCGTATGGCCCCCTGAAACGACCAATGCCAGTGCCGGGAACACAATCTCTTCTACAAGACGGTTCGCGTATATATGACCGGCTATATGATGGACGCCAACTAACGGAATGTTATGCGCAAAGCTCAATGCTTTAGCAGCGTTCACTCCGATAAGAAGCGCTCCCACCAGTCCCGGACCTTCAGTTACTGCAATCGCATCAATATCACTATACGTCATGCCAGCTTTATGAAAAGCCTCTTCTATGACCAAAGTGATTTGCTCAACATGATGTCTGGAAGCAATTTCCGGAACAACGCCTCCAAAGCGCTTATGGCTTTCAATTTGAGAGGCTACTACGTTTGATATGATTTCTTTCCCGTTTTTTACGATAGCTGCCGCTGTTTCATCACAGCTTGTTTCAATTCCTAATACGTAAATCTCTTTTTGCTCACTCATTTATCGTCACCCACATAATTAACGCATCTTCCCCGTTATCAGTATAATAGTTCTTTCTTATTCCGCCGGGCTGCATCCCGAACTTCTTATATAAACCTTGAGCAGGATGATTAGAAACCCTCACTTCAAGCGAAAGCCGCCTTGCGCCTTTTTCTTTGCACAGTTCAATCGCTGAGCGAAAAAGCGCTTCTCCTAAAGACTTGCCGCGATACTCCGGTTTTATTGCTATATTTGTAATTTGGGCGTCGTCCATCACAATCCAAATCCCGCAATACCCAGCAACATGGCCGTCCTTTTCAATCACGAGATAATGAGCATACGGATTTTCCATCAGCTCATGATAAAACGAATCCTTCGTCCAAGGAGACGTAAAAGAGGATGTTTCGATTTCGTATACGTGATCAATATCATCAAGCCGCATGTTTCTGACAGCTGCTTTTGTTTTCATCCTATCACCCTACTTTTGACTTTCAATCCATTTCGCTTCAGCTTCTGCCAGCCGCAAGTAATCCGGGACAAGCCCGTGAACATCAGCTGCTTCCTTTTCCGCACCTAGAAAAGCCAATTCTGAAGGACGCGGGTTATGCTGAGCAGCAGCTCCAATGAACCCTTTTGTCCCAAGCACATCCTCTATCATCTGCTTGTGAATAGAAGTATCATGACCTAAAAACAAAACAGGGCGATCCTTTTCTTTTAGCATCTCCAGCCATTCGGCCAGCATCACATTTTGATCAGGAACCACTTGTTCCAAAAGCCCGTTTTTGTATTCATACAGACCTGTATACACCTGTCCCCGTCTTGCATCAAAGATAGGACTGATCAGACCGTCAAAATGCCGGCCATTTGCCGCAAGCACCTCAAGGCTTGATACAGCAGAAATCGGAATGTGTAAAGACCAGGCAAGTGTTTTGGCGAGCGTCACACCTATTCTTACTCCTGTGTATGAACCAGGGCCTTTTGCAACAACAATTTTAGAAAGATCCTGCGGTGCCATATCACATTCGTTCAGCAATGAATGAACAGCAGGCATCGCTCTAACAGAATGGTTCTTTTTTAAATATGTAATGTATTCTGCTATGACGGTATCTTCTCGAAGCAGTGCAATGCCTAACGTATAATTTGATGTATCAATTGCTAATATTGTCATGTCTACTTATCTCCTCACAAAGCATTTCATACCGATTCCCGACAGCAGTAAAGGTAATTTCCCGCTCATCATCACCAGCCCTTTTGATGACAATTTGCAGTCGCTCCTGCGGAAGCTGTTCTTCAATTAAATGGGCCCATTCAACGAGGCTGACACCTTGTCCGTGAAAATATTCATCAAGTCCCAAATCTTCACTTTCGTCTTCCATTCTATACACATCCATATGATAAAGAGGAAGTGAGCCATCGTTATATTCTTTTATAATTGTAAAAGTCGGACTGTTTACAACACGTGTAATGCCGAGTCCTTCCGCAAAACCTTTCGTAAAAGTCGTTTTTCCGGCACCTAAATCGCCCTCTAATGTCAGGACGTCTCCCGGCTTAGCAAACGATGCCGTAAGTTTTGCTATCGCTTTTGTTTCTTCAGGATTTACAGTTCTCCACTTTAATTGCTTCACACGAGTCACCCGTCTTATTTAAAATGATTATATCCTTTTTTCTCTAAGGCCATTGTTGTTTTTTCTGTTTTTAGGATCACGTTGGATTCTGTTTTTTCCTTGACATGGCCAATCTTTGTAATGGGCAGTTGACGTTTTTCGCACTCCTGCTTCAACACTTCCCATTCCTCCTTTGAAACCGTCCCAGTCAGCTCAAAATCCTCTCCGCCAAACAAAGCCCATTCTTTCCAGTTAGAATGAAGCTTAGGCAAGTCAGAATGGACCGGGAGGATGCTTTCATCAATTTCAATTGAAACACAGCTGGCTTCTGCAATCTCATTCAGTTCACTAGCTAATCCGTCACTGATATCATTTAAAGCTGCCCGCTTAATACTCGAGCATAATCTCCCGACGCTTACTCTTGGCTGAGGCCGTTTATGCCTGTTGATAAAGTAATCCGTGTCCAAAAATAAATTTTGAGGATTATTCTCCTCTAATAATAAAGAAAGTCCTGCTGCAGATGAACCAATTTCCCCAGTTACAAACACAATATCATTCGGTCTTGCCAAGCTGCGCAAACAAGCTCTCCCCTTTTCTACTTCACCGATCACAGTGACCGTTACGACTAATTTGTCAGAGGTAGAGACTGTATCGCCGCCAATCAGATCCATATGATATAGTTTCGCCAGTTCATTCATTCCTTCATACATTCCCTTGATTTCAGATTCCGTCCATTTTGCAGGTACAGCAAGTGATACCAAATAAAATTTAGGAATGCCTCCCATCGCGGCAATATCACTTATATTAACGGCTAACGCCTTATACCCGATATCTTCAGGTGAGGAATAGTGTAATTTAAAGTGCACATCTTCTACCATAGTATCCACACAAACAATTTCCTGAACGCCGTGTTTCGCAGTGTAAAGTGCTGCATCATCACCTATTCCTACATCAACGGAAGAATGGTGAATGGTCCGCGGAGTAATGCTATGTATTAAATCAAATTCATCCATGAACCAAAACCTCCTTTCAACCTGCTTATGCCTATATGTACTCTTCCTAGTGTATCGAATTTTGCTGGAATATCCAAGATATTGCCGATATAAAGAAAGCTTGGTTATCACACCAAGCAGAAAGATACAATAAAAGAAAACACAAAAAAAACGAAAACATGATCGTTTCGTTTACAATAATGGCGGTCCGGACGGGACTCGAACCCGCGACCTCCTGCGTGACAGGCAGGCATTCTAACCAACTGAACTACCGGACCATATTTGTATAAAATGATTTTGTCTGCACCCTTCGGGCACTTCTTATATCATTTATATATTTGGTTGCGGGGGCAGGATTTGAACCTGCGACCTTCGGGTTATGAGCCCGACGAGCTACCGAACTGCTCCACCCCGCGATGATAATAATTTAAGATAAAAGCTTGGCGGCGTCCTACTCTCACAGGGGGAAACCCCCGACTACCATCGGCGCTGAAGAGCTTAACTTCCGTGTTCGGTATGGGAACGGGTGTGACCTCTTCGCTATCGCCACCAAACAAATGCCTTCAGGATGAAGGTACTGGGCGTTTCTCACAGGATGTGAGAGCCCTTAGCGGAGTTTCTTTACTTTTCCGCCTTTTAGAGAGGTGTTCTCTCAAAACTAGATAACAGGTGTGACATATTCAAAATGTGGTTAAGTCCTCGATCGATTAGTATCTGTCAGCTCCATGTGTCGCCACACTTCCACCTCAGACCTATCAACCTGATCATCTTTCAGGGATCTTACTTCCTTGCGGAATGGGAAATCTCATCTTGAGG
>NZ_JBVQPP010000007.1:0-60129 GCF_055710085.1 Bacillus sp. VA13
CCCACGTGTTACTCACCCGTCCGCCGCTAACATCAGGGAGCAAGCTCCCATCTGTCCGCTCGACTTGCATGTATTAGGCACGCCGCCAGCGTTCGTCCTGAGCCAGGATCAAACTCTCCGATAAAGTAGTTTGACTGACTACGCACATCGCTGTGCGATTTTATAAAACATGAATTAACAGGTACGTTTTGTCTTGTTTAGTTTTCAAAGATCATTACTCCCGCTTAACGAAGCAGCTTTATTACTATAACATTTAGCTTCTTTTAAGTCAACAACTTTTTTCAAACTATTTAATGAAGCTTTTAGTTGACGTCGGCTGTTTATCAGCGACGAATAATAATATATCACGGATATTATCAATAGGTCAATACCTAATTTAAGCTGAATGTAAAGCGACATTTTATCGGTTATATTCAATTGGCCATGCTCATAAAATGTAAAAACAAGAATGATGAACAAGATAAGGAGGACTCATCAGTGAATCACTTCTATGTGTGGCACATTAAACGAGTGAAACAATTTATTATTATACTTATCGCCGCATTTGCAGCAGCCAGCTTTTTTTACATTCAAAGAGCTGTCCCGCTTCCCGTCTTTTCAACTGACACCGGACCTAAAGCCATTTATAAAGGAGAAACAGATTCAAAAGACATCGCACTTACGTTTGATATCAGCTGGGGGGATGAGAAAGCAGAACCCATTCTTGACACCTTGAAAGCGAACGGGATTAAAAATGCGACATTTTTCCTTTCCGCTTCTTGGGCCGAACGCCACCCTGACACAGTGGCACGTATAGTGAAGGATGGCCATCAAATTGGGAGCATGGGGTACGCCTATAAAAACTATGCCAATTTAGAAAGCAGCGAAATAAAAAAAGACATTAACCGTGCACAAACTGCCTTTGAAAAGTTAGGGATCAAAAACATACAGCTATTAAGACCCCCTACCGGACAATTCAATAAGAATGTTCTAACGGTCGCAAAGCAATACAATTATACAGTTGTTCATTACAGTGTGAACTCTCAAGATTGGACAAATCCCGGGGTTGATAAAATCATCGATAATGTGAGCAAGCAAGTTTCCGGAGGAGACATTATTCTTTTACACGCCTCCGACTCGGCAAAACAAACAGAAGAAGCGTTGCCCGATATCATCCAACATCTTAAAGAAAAAGGATTAAAAAATGTAACCGTAGGTGATCTCATCGCAAATTCAGATGCCAAATCCGCAGAGGTAAAGTAATTACTTTGCTGCAAACTTCGGCAGCATCAGCAATTGGAAAGCATTACACGCCATTAACGGGAAAAGCATTAAATAAAGCCAGTCCTCATCATTTACTCTTAGCGCAGGGAACCATTCTAATGCGGTAATCACAACCATTAAAAACAACGATGACACAAACGTTTTCTTAGAGGACTGCTTTTGCTTTATATAAGCTGTAATCACTCCAAATATCAATAAAAACACCGGTAACCACGCATAGCCAGCCAGCGACTCTCCGCTCTCTCCAAAAAATAAAAAACGCACGTACATTAAATCAAAAGCAACAAACAGGATGAAAAACAGCTGAAGCAAATTCCACAAAGACGAGGACCTTAATATCTCAAGCGCAAACCGGTGAACTGTTAAAAACACGAAAAAACCCATTTGGCTGATCACACTGAAAATCATGCCTACACCGATAAACCAAAATAAAACAGAGAAAATCTGTCCCGCTTCAAAAGCAAGAAACAGTCCCCTATATTCTCCCCATTTTAAAGCAAAACCCACAATACTCGTGATAACCGCTCCGACAGCTAAAATAGAAAAGAAAAAACGAACCAAACCACGGCTTTTCATTTCTTTATTCATCCCCTCAAAAATCGCAAACCGCGATATTTTGTTATGTATAATTCCAAACAGATGAATCATATTAAAAGTAAGACAAGTATGTGAAAGGAGCTTAAGCATGTCAAAAGCCAAAATGCTATTGATGAGCTGTTTTTTGTTATTATCTGTAACAGCTTGCGCTCCAAAAGACCAAGCAGCGGATATGGACTATGATCAGACCAAAAAAATGGTTGTTGATATATTAAAAACTGATGATGGAAAGAAAGCAATTAAGGAATTATTAAACGATGATGCGATGAATGAAGCGCTGGTGATTGACCAAGATGCGATTAAAGGAACAATAGAAAAAACACTTACCTCTAAAAAAGGTGAAGAATTCTGGAAAAACATTTTTGAAGACACTGATTTTGCTCAAGGCTTTGCCAAAACTCTTCAGACAGAGCATGAAAAAGTGATTAAAAAACTGATGAAGGATCCGGATTACCAGAAGATGCTGATGGGCGTTATGCAGGATCCGGGCATGAATAAAAAGTACAGCGAACTGGCAAAAAGCCAAGAATTCCGCAGTTATTTAGAAGAGGTTATTAACGAAACACTTTCTAGTCCGCTTTACAAAAAACAGTTCGAAGATGAGCTAAAAAAAGCAGCAAAAGACACTGCCAAAGAAAGTGAATAAAGGGAAAGCCGGGATCTAGAATCCCGGTTCACCTTTTTTATACTTGCACTGACATTTTTGCAACTATTTTTTTTGCAATGTCCTGATAAATTTCTCCAATAGGATGATTTTCATCATAAACAGACGGCGCAAATTGGTCCTGATCCCAATCAGGCTGTTTCAACGGGATTCTGCCGAGCAAAGGCACGTTTAGTTCCTCAGCTAGTTTATCTCCCCCGCCTTTTCCAAAGACATATTCTCTTTCCCCTGTCTTTGCACTTTCATAATAAGCCATGTTTTCTATGACACCAACGACCTCATGATCGGTTTTAATTGCCATAGAACCCGCTCTCGCTGCGACAAAAGCAGCTGTTGGATGCGGTGTCGATACTATGATTTCTTTACAGCTCGGAAGCATAGTATGTACATCGAGAGCAACGTCCCCCGTCCCAGGCGGAAGATCAAGAACGATATAGTCTACTTCTCCCCACTCTACTTCGTGGAAAAAGTTGTTTAGCATTTTGCCAAGCATTGGCCCCCTCCATACGACCGGAGCATTTTCTTCTACGAAGAAGCCCATTGACATCACCTTTACCCCAAAGCGTTCAACAGGAAGCAGTTTCTCTCCTTCAACAGTAGGACGCACAGTGATACCCATCATATCCGGCACACTGAAGCCATAAATATCCGCATCAATTAAACCGACCTTTTTCCCAAGACGAGCCAGAGAAATAGCAAGGTTTACTGACACAGTTGATTTGCCTACGCCGCCTTTTCCGCTTGCTACAGCAAGAAAGACTGGTGGGTTATCCATATTTAACAATGTTTTTTTCTCAGCTGACGGCGCCCGGAATTTTGCAACCGTTTCTTCAGGCAGCTCTTCAAATCGAAGGCCGACCGTCTCAGCGCCTGCCCCTTTTAAGACGTTTACGATCTCTTGCTGAATCTGCATTTGTTCTGCAGTTCCGGTTTTGGCAAGAGCGACTTTTACACTGACATGCTGTTTTTCAGGCTTTATTTTAATTTCCTTAACGGCATCCAATTCTCCCAGAGGTCTTTGAAGAAAAGGTTCGCGCATTTCACCGACTAGTTTTCTTACTTCATCTTCTCTTATCATCGAACCTCACCCTTTTGTGTATTCGTTTACAAGCATTATTATATCATACATAAATGGCGGGTGTCTTATGCTTAGAACCATAAGAAAACCCTCCTTTACTCCGGAGGGTCTCCTTTTTCTGTGAAATATCTCAAAATGCCTTTATATATGGAAGATGCCACCTTGTCCTGATATTTCGACTTCCCGAGCAGCCTTGCTTCATTTGGATTGGATAGAAATCCAACTTCTACAAGCGCCCCCGGTTTGGTGACGTTTTGCATTAAGTAGATACCATGAATCCGCTTTGCTTTCCGGGTTGTGTTTTCCAAGTTTCTTCTCAACTCATCCTGAATGTATTTCGCGACTTTCTCATTTTCCGCATATTTTCCGAAATAAAAGCTTTGGGCTCCGCTCCATTTTTGCGACGGAATCGCATTGAGATGAATGCTGATATAGAGTTCAGCCTCTGAATGGTTTATTAATTTAACTCGCTGCCTTAAGTCTTCTGCTTTTCGTCTGCTGTAGCCCTTCGTTCCTTCTGGAGCGAGATCGGTATCACTTTCTCTGGTCATGATGACAAGCGCTCCTTGTTCCTGAAGGTAATCCCTGACTCTAAAGGCCACTTCCAGGGTTACATCCTTCTCTAACAGCTTTCCGCCGACTGCTCCGCCGTCAGGCCCGCCATGACCTGGATCCAGATAAATAATTTTCCCGCTCAAGGGCAGACTCCATGGCTTCCAAGAATCGTTATTGCTGAACTGATACTTGAATAGAAATAGTAATACGATAAAGCCTAGCAAAAAAACAAGCCATTTAAGCTTTTTCCTCATCCCTTCCCCTCCCGCTTGTCCGTTACTACATAACTATGGGACAGGGCCGGGAAATATGATTAACGCATGCGAAGCTTACACTGTTTTTCTCTTTGGACAAACCCCTCTGTCCACCAGTCTTTAATGAACTTGCGTGCTGCTTCATAAACCGTATTTTTATCAAATGTTGTGTATTGCTCGTGTGTCCAATTATAGAGATAATCAAAAAACTCCATACGAAGCTCTTCTTCTTCTCTTGCAGAGCGGGCACTGATGCTCTGCATGGATTCTCCGTAATAGCCGAATATCCCAAAACGCCCGCCTAACAAATAAGCTTCTATCGCAAAATCAATACAGCCTTCGGTAATAATATCTCTTTCATCATGAAAAAATGGAAATAATGGTTCCAAACAGTCCTTAACAGACTGGATAATTTGTCTCAGAGAGAGTTCTTTGAGCAAGTTCTTTTCTAATTCAAAATCCTTTTGGCGTTTCACATCCATAAAAGACAGTACTTCTGCCATACAAATTCACTCTCCTTTTACCGGTTATTTTGAGGATTGGATAGTGAAACAATGCCCGAATTCGATTGGAAATTCGCCCAAATGAAGGTGCCGAATCGATAAAAAGAAGAGGATGTAGCAGCTTTCCACGAGGTCGGAACAAATGTTCTGTTAGTGATTATTAAAAAAACAGCCCCTTTAATAGGTCGCTGCTTTTCATACTTTCACGCTTCTTGTTGCAGAATATGTATGAATATATTGGTCCAATACAAACCCGCCTTTATCTTCGTAAAATCCAGTGACGATAAAACCGGCATCAATCTGGCCCTTGATTTGGTCTTCTAAGGAATGGCCGAATTCCAGAGCCTCATTTTTTTCAATCAGTTTTTTCACTTTATGCTTTGGAAGATCTTCTGAGTCGGCATATGGAATGGAGTGTTTTACTTTTAAAATCCCTTGCTGTTCTAATTCTACATCAAACAGAAATACGACTGGATTTACAAAGCCTGAGATTAGAACACCGTTTCTTTTCAGCACACGGTGCGCTTCCTTCCAGACTGGGAGGACGTTCTCAACAAAAACATTGGCAACAGGATGTACAATGACATCAAATGATTCATCCTTAAATTGACTGAGGTCGTCCATGCTTCCTTTGACAGTATGTATCTTGAGATCATCGCGCTCAGCAACCATTCTATCCTGATCCAGCTGTTTTTCCGAGTTATCTAATACAGTGACATCCGCTCCTGCAGCTGCCAAAATCGGGCCTTGCTGGCCGCCACCTGATGCTAAACAGAGTACTTTCAGCCCGTTGACAGGGGGAAACCAATCCCTCGGTACATCTTTCATTGGTGTTACCCTTATATCCCAATTGCCTGTTTTCGCTTGTTCGATGACATGCTGCTCAACAGCAACAGTCCATTCATTGCCTGTTTCTACTTTTTGATCCCAGGCTTTGCTATTATGGTCTACTAACGCATTCATGAATCGTTCTCCTTACTTTAATGTATAGAGTATAACAAATATTTCTAGATTGTTATCGCTTTCCCTTTGTATATTTAGAAAAAAGTTCATAAAAACGCAAAAAAATCACAAAGGAGATATGTGATTTACGTCATCAGATTTACACTTATTTCGTCAAATGGTGTCATTAGCAAAGAGCTAGTGTTCCTCCGGGCTATGATACAGTTGAAGAATCAGCAGGGAGATTTAACAGGTTGAGACCAGTGGTTAGAATGAGCTGGACTGACGACATAACCATTAAGAACTTTGACCAGATTCCAAACGTAGTAATGACATGAAAGCTATCATGATTATTACAGTGAGACCGTTTATAAGCAAGCATTTTGCTTAGTCCGTCAAGCGTTCATTTAGTTATCTTACTGTATGCGGAGGTATGAGCATTTTATTAAAATAAAAAAGCTCCCAACACAAGGTCGAGAGCTTTGAAAACGTAAAATTAACGTTTTGAGAACTGAGGTGCACGACGAGCGCCTTTAAGACCGTATTTTTTACGTTCTTTCATACGAGCGTCACGAGTCAGAAGACCTGCACGTTTAAGAGTTGTACGGTATTCTGGATCTGCTTCAAGCAAAGCACGAGCGATACCGTGACGGATTGCTCCAGCTTGACCAGATAAGCCGCCTCCATGTACGTTTACTAAAACATCATAAGTACCAGCTGTTTCAGTCAAAGTTAATGGTTGTTTGATATCTTCGATTAGAGCTGCAGATGGGATGTGTTCGCTGATTTCACGATTATTAACGACGATACGACCTTCTCCTGGAACTAAACGCACACGCGCTACAGAGCTTTTACGACGGCCAGTACCGTAATATTGAACCTGTGCCAAATTGGTAACCTCCTTTTTAATTAACCGCGAAGTTCGTAAACTTCAGGTTTTTGTGCTTCGTGTGGATGCTCAGAACCACGGTATACGTTCAATTTTTTGAACATTTGACGACCTAGAGAACCTTTTGGAAGCATGCCTTTGATAGCAAGCTCAAGCATTTTCTCAGGGTAGTTTGTACGCATTTCAAGAGCAGTTCTTGATTTTAATCCGCCTGGATGTTGAGTGTGACGGTAGTAGATTTTGTCAGTTAACTTTTTACCAGTTAACTCGATTTTTTCAGCGTTGATGATGATCACATGATCTCCAGTATCAACGTGTGGTGTGTAAGTTGGTTTGTGTTTTCCGCGAAGGATAGCTGCAACTTCTGAAGAAAGACGACCTAAAGTCTTGCCAGCAGCATCAACAACTAACCACTTGCGTTCAATAGTACTTGCGTTAGCCATAGGTGTTGTACGCATTGAATTTCCCTCCTAAATGATCTGTCATTTTCAATAAACTTCGATTACGTTCTATTTCACAACACAATAAGTTCCGGGGCTTATCGTGGGGTTGAAATACATACCATATGATATCTTATAACTTTATGCAGACTCTGTCAAGAAAATATTATACACCTGGTTTAGTTGTCATAGTAAACGTTCCATAAATATAGCCCATGCCCCGGTGCTGTACGCCCTGCCGCTTCGCGATCCTTCGCTGCCAGCATGGATTTCACATCATCGGGAGAAATTTTTCCAATACCTGCATCAAGCAAAGTACCCGCAATAATTCTGACCATATTATATAAGAAACCGCTGCCTGTGATCCGCATTTGCAGGCCGTCATCCGTCTCAGTCCAATCAAGTTCGTAAATCGTTCTTACCTTGTCCTGCACTTCTGTTTTAACCGCGCAAAAGCTCGTAAAATCATGTGTCCCTATAAGATGCTTTGCCGCTTCTCTCATGTTCTGCACATTAAGGTGATATGAAAAATGGTAAGCGTAATGCCGTTTAAATACGTCCGGGTGTTTCTCCGTGTATACAAAATAGCGATATTCTTTTTTGACTGCGCTAAATCGTGCATGGAACCCATCATCCGCAATTTCTGCCTGTTTGACTGCGATATCGTCCGGAAGCAGTGCATTTAAAGCATACGGCCATCTCTCCGCCGGGATAGACAGCGGAGTGTCAAAATGAATCACCTGTCCGGCTGCGTGAACCCCGCTATCTGTTCTTCCTGACGAAACGACCGGAATTCTGTCTTTCGACTTATGCAGGACAGCCAAAGCCTTCTCAAGTTCATTCTGAACCGTTCTTTTTCCCGGCTGTACCTGATATCCATTAAACAAATGTCCGTCATAAGAAATCGTGCATTTCAGTCTCATACAGCACCTCTATGTCCTTAAGAAAAATAACAAAGCAGCCAAAATCATCAAGCTCACAATGACAGAAGTGTCTTTTCCTGTCCATACAAGCTTTCTGTATTTCGTACGTCCCTCTCCGCCTTGATATCCCCTGGCTTCCATTGCCACAGCAAGCTCTTCGGCGCGTTTGAATGCACTGACGAAGAGAGGGACAAGAAGCGGGACAATAGCCTTCACTCTGTCTTTGACAGGTCCGCTTGTAAAATCAACGCCTCGCGCCATCTGAGCCTTCATGATCTTATCTGTCTCCTCCATCAAGGTCGGAATAAACCGCAAAGAAATTGACATCATAAGAGCAAGCTCGTGAACAGGAAGCTTTATTTTTTTCAATGGATTCAGCAGCTGCTCCATTCCATCGGTAATCTCAATCGGTGTTGTCGTCAGCGTTAATAAGGTTGTAATTAAAATCAAATAGACGAATCTAAGAGAAATGAATATCCCTTGGACCAAACCGCCCTCATAGACTTTGAAAACACCTAATTGAAAAATAACCGGTCCTTCATGTGTCATTAAAATGTGAAGAAGGAACGTAAAGAGGACAATCCAGATGATTGGCTTTAGCCCTTTCATTAAAAAAGAGAAAGGAACTCTTGTTAAAGAAACGACGCCTACAGTAAAAAATCCAAGAAGCGCATATGTCTGTACATTATTGGCTAGAAATACGATGCAGACAAATAAAAAGATCGTAATGAGTTTTGTTCTGGGATCAAGCCGATGTACAAGTGAAGAGCCTGGTACATACTTGCCGATAATCATGCTGTCCATCATAAGGTCTTCTCCCCCTGAAAAAGAGCACGGATTTCAGCAGCGGCATCTTCAATTGTGAGCATAGGCTCTTTAAATCTGACGCCAAGTGCAGCTTCCAGCTGTCTTTGAAATTTTATCGTTTCCGGAAGATCCAGCCCCCATCCAGCCATCTCTTCACCTTTTAAAAACAAATCACGCGGACTGCCTGATGCTTGTATCGTTCCTTTATGCATAACGATCATTTCATCAGCGTATGCAGCCGCATCCTCCATGCTGTGTGTCACAAGGATCGTCGTCAGGTTTCCCCGTTGATGAAGCTCATAAAACATGTCCATAATCTCTTTTCGCCCTCTTGGGTCCAATCCTGCAGTCGGTTCATCAAGAACAAGCACTTCAGGGTCCATTGCAAGTACGCCGGCAATTGCAACTCTGCGCATTTGCCCCCCGCTTAATTCAAAAGGCGACCTGTCCAAAAGCTCTTCTGATAAACCTACAAGCTTCAGCATCTCTCTCGCTTTTTGTTCAGCATCTTCTTTTTTCACACCAAAGTTCATCGGTCCGAATGAAATATCTTTGAGAACTGTCTCTTCGAATAATTGATGCTCAGGAAATTGGAAAACGATTCCGACTTTTTTACGAAGGGTTTTCAGCTCTTTATTCTTTTTCCCTGCCTGAATGACTGTGCTGCCTAGTGATATCTGTCCCTTCGTCGGCTTCAGAAGACCATTCAGGTGCTGAAGAAGAGTGGACTTGCCAGAGCCTGTATGCCCAATAACGGCTACGTAGCTGCCTTCTTTAATCGATGCATTGATATCATACAGTGCAAGGCGCTCAAACGGCGTCTTCATCTGATAACGATGTTCTACATCTTTGATTGTAATGTCCATAGCTCTTTCACCAGCCCTTCCTGAGTCAAATGATTTTCTTCCAAAGCCAGTCCATTTTCTCTTAAAAGCTGGCTAAGCTGGAATGAGAAGGGTAAATCAAGCCCAATTCGAACAAGTTCTTTATTCAATTTAAAAATCTCTTCAGGCAGCCCTTCGGCATATTTCTTACCGCCATTCATCACAATGATCCTGTCTGCTTTTGCTGCCTCATTCAGATCATGTGTGATGGAAATGACAGTCGCCATGCCTTGCTCCTTTAAATGTCTTACCGTTTCAAGCACTTCTTCTCGCCCAATCGGGTCAAGCATGGATGTTGCTTCATCTAAGATAATAATATCAGGACGTGCGGCAATAACACCCGCAATCGCAACTCTCTGCTTTTGGCCTCCGGAGAGATGGTGCGGCTCTTGATCGAGAAAATCTTGCATGTTCACCTGTTTTACTGCCCAGTCTACTCTCTCAATCATTTCTTCCCGCGGTACACCATTGTTTTCTAAACCAAAAGCCACATCATCGCGAACAGTCGTTCCGACAAATTGGTTATCCGGATTTTGAAAGACCATACCTATCTTTTTACGCACTTCCCAAACCGATTCCTCTGTCAATTGAATCCCGGCAACCTCGATGTCGCCTGATTCAGGAAGGATTAAACCATTCAATGCCCGGGCCAGTGTTGATTTCCCTGAACCGTTATGACCTACAATTGCAAGCCATTCACCCTCATACACCTGCAGGGAGACGCCGTCTAGTGCTCGTCTTTCTGCGTCTTTCCGATATCGAAAAACGATATCCTCTACCGATATCAACTGATTTTGATTCATGGAAAACCGGCCTCCTCTCAGCTAATGCTCTGCTTTTCTCTCTATATAAAAAGTTGCAGTATCTAAAAAAAGGGCATAGATCCAGTTAGAAACTGTCCCGCCCTTCTTTAGATACACAAAAATATGTGATTAAACCAATTCGATAATTGCCATTGGTGCTCCGTCACCACGGCGAGGACCAAGCTTCATAATACGTGTGTATCCACCTTGGCGCTCCTCGTAACGAGTTGCAATGTCAGAGAATAATTTTTGAAGTGCATCTTGGTTATTTTCTTCGTTAGCAACCTCGTTGCGGATGTATGCAGCAGCTTGACGGCGAGCGTGAAGATCACCGCGTTTGCCAAGCGTGATCATTTTTTCAACTACAGAGCGAAGTTCTTTCGCACGTGTTTCAGTTGTTTCGATTCTTTCGTTGATGATCAAATCAGTTGTAAGATCACGAAGCATAGCTTTACGCTGTGCACTCGTACGTCCTAGTTTTCTGTATGACATGTGATGTCCCCTCCTTTATTGAAATGCTGTTTCTGAATAATAAACACACGAAAATCCTAGTTCACAAGGGAAACTAGTCAATCGTCTTTGCGAAGTCCGAGTCCAAGTTCTTCTAGTTTCGCTTTCACTTCTTCAAGTGATTTGCGTCCTAGATTACGAACTTTCATCATATCTTCTTCCGTCTTGTTCGCAAGCTCTTGAACCGTGTTAATACCCGCACGCTTTAAGCAGTTGTAAGAGCGAACAGAAAGATCCAATTCTTCAATTGTCATTTCAAGAACTTTCTCTTTTTGATCTTCTTCTTTTTCAACCATGATTTCAGCATGCTGAGCTTCGTCAGTTAAACCAACGAATATATTAAGGTGTTCAGTTAAAATCTTTGAACCAAGCGCAATGGCTTCTTTCGGTCCAGTGCTTCCATCAGTCCAAACATCAAGTGTAAGTTTATCATAGTTTGCAACTTGGCCTACACGAGTGTTCTCTACCTGATAAGATACACGAGAAACTGGCGTATAGATAGAATCGATCGGAATCACGCCGATTGGCTGATCGTCTCTCTTGTTTGCGTCAGCAGGCGTATACCCACGTCCTCTTTGAGCAGTAAGGCGAACTCGGAAACTCGCATTCTCACCAAGAGTCGCGATATGAAGATCAGGATTTAAGATCTCTACATCACTATCGTGTGTAATATCAGCTGCCGTTACAGTTCCTTCACCCTGTACATCAATTTCTAGCGTCTTCTCTTCATCAGAGTAGATTTTCAATGCAAGCTTTTTAATGTGTAAGATAATCGTTGTAACATCTTCCACAACGCCTTCAATTGTCGAGAATTCGTGCAGTACACCATCTATCTGGATTGATGTTACAGCGGCACCAGGGAGTGAGGATAAGAGGATACGACGTAAGGAGTTACCCAGAGTTGTACCATATCCACGCTCAAGTGGCTCTACGACAAACTTACCAAATTTGGCATCGTCGCTGATTTCAACCGTTTCGATTTTTGGTTTTTCAATCTCGATCATTACTTAAAACCCTCCTTCAAAACGTCGAAACCTCGAATAGAATCATATGAGATTCCATCCGAAATTCCCCATTGTTTAGTCCCGTATGTGCTCAGGCAACGAGTCGGTGCATTCGTTTCATAAATAACTGTATCATAACCCATTATTGACAGGGACACAAAATCTATACAAACAAATTACACGCGGCGACGTTTTGGTGGACGGCATCCGTTATGAGGAACAGGAGTTACGTCTCTGATAGCAGTGACTTCTAGTCCAGCAGCTTGAAGCGCACGGATTGCAGCTTCACGACCTGAACCAGGGCCTTTAACAGTAACCTCAAGAGTTTTAAGACCATGTTCGATTGAACCTTTAGCAGCTGTTTCTGCAGCCATTTGCGCAGCAAAAGGAGTAGATTTACGAGAACCTCTGAATCCTAAAGCTCCGGCACTTGACCAAGAAATAGCATTACCATGAGTGTCAGTGATCGTAACGATCGTGTTATTGAAAGTTGAACGAATATGAGCAATTCCAGACTCAATATTCTTTTTCACGCGACGTTTACGCGTGTTAGATTTACGAGCAGCAGCCATTGTTTAAGAACCTCCCTTACTTATTTTTTCTTGTTAGCTACAGTACGACGCGGACCTTTACGAGTACGCGCATTGTTTTTAGAGTTTTGTCCGCGAACAGGTAATCCTCTGCGATGACGGATTCCGCGGTAGCTTCCGATTTCAATCAGACGTTTGATATTAAGAGAAACTTCACGTCGAAGGTCACCTTCTACTTTCAGTTTGTCAATAATATCACGGATTTTACCAAGTTCTTCTTCAGTAAGATCGCGCACACGAGTATCTTCTGAAACTCCAGCTTCTTTTAAAACTTGCTGAGCCGTTGTGCGGCCAATTCCGAAGATGTATGTTAAAGAAATAACAACACGTTTGTCACGTGGGATATCTACACCAGCAATACGAGCCATTCTCTGGGCACCTCCTTATAAATTATCCTTGTTTTTGTTTATGCTTTGGATTTTCACAGATCACCATTACTTTTCCTTTTCTGCGAATAACTTTACATTTTTCGCAGATTGGTTTAACTGATGGTCTCACTTTCATGTGTTTCCAACCTCCTTCAGTTTCCGGAGTGCTTTATTTGTAACGGTACGTAATCCTGCCACGAGTTAAGTCATATGGAGATAATTCTACCGTAACTTTGTCTCCAGGTAAAATGCGAATGAAGTGCATGCGGATTTTACCAGATACATGAGCCAAAACAGTGTGGCCATTTTCAAGTTCAACTTTGAACATCGCGTTTGGCAGTGTTTCGACTATAGTACCTTCCACTTCAATTACATCGTCTTTCGCCATTCAAGTGTTCTCCCTTCTTCAAATCAGTAACTTGCTTTCTGACAAATTTCAAAAGAAGTTTGTCACACGCCCTGTTTCGTTTATACTGTTCTGAACTTCCGGAGATACGCAATCATAAAGGGTTAAATGATTGATATTCTTTTTCTTAGGAGAATGTAATGTACGCTTTTCTCCGTCTGCTGTTAGTACATTGATGATGGTCAACAACCCCAATGACAACGACAAGATGAATTCGGTCCTGCCAATGTTCATCCAAACTTTCTGCCCTATCAAGCCGGAAAAACATCTGTCTTCGGAATTATTTCATCACCTAGACTCTCGTCAGTATATCAAAACCCGTTTCCGTAATCGCAATCGTATGTTCAAAATGAGCACACTTTTTCCCATCTACCGTTACAACCGTCCAGTTATCAGCCAATGTTTTCACGTAGCGGCTGCCAGCGTTCACCATAGGTTCAATAGCGAGAACCATGCCAGGTTTGAGCCGTGGTCCTTTGTTGGGCGGACCGTAATGAGGAATTTGCGGGTCCTCATGCAAGTCTTGACCAACACCATGTCCGACATACTCCCTAACAACTGAAAACTGCTCATTTTCGACATACGTTTGTATTGCGTGGGAAATATTCGACAAACGTTCACCTGGTTTTGCTTCCTGCAAGCCTTTATATAAAGACTCCTCTGTCACTTCCAGAAGTTTTTTGTCATCATCGCTGATGTTTCCTACCGGATATGTCCATGCAGAGTCACCATGATAACCATTTAATTTAGCACCGATATCAATACTGATGATGTCACCATCCTTCAGCACCCTGCTGCCAGGAATGCCGTGAACGAGTTCTTCATTAACTGATACGCAAATGCTCCCGCGAAACCCATTATACCCCTTAAAAGATGGGATTGCACCCTGCTTCTTAATAAAACGTTCGGCAATTTGATCCAATTCTTTTGTCGAGATTCCTGGTTTAATGTGCTTTTTTAACTCTTCATGAGTTAAAGCCACGATTCGCCCTGCTTCCCGCATGATACCAAGTTCACGTGGGGTTTTACAGATAATCATTTTTTTAATCCTCCAAGAAGATCCTTCACATCTGCATAAACGTCTTGAATGTCCTGTTGGCCATTCACGTTTGCAAGATAACCTTTCTCAGAATAGAAATCGAGTAAAGGCTGAGTTTGCTTCATGTTTACCTCAAGCCGTTTAGAGACGGTTTCCTCATTATCATCTGCCCGTTGATAGAGTTCGCCTCCGTCTTTATCACAAACACCCGGCGTTTTCGGCGGATTAAAGACTAAATGATAGGTTGTGCCGCAAACACTGCAAATTCTGCGTCCAGTCAGACGTTCCATCAGAACATCTTTGTCGACTTCAATGTTAATGACATAATCAATCGGCTTGCCGTATTCCTCAAGAATTTCTTCAAGAGCTTCGGCTTGAGCGACTGTTCGCGGAAATCCGTCCAGAAGAAAACCTCTTTCACAATCGTCTTTGCCAAGTCTCTCTTTTACAATTCCGATTGTGACTTCATCAGGAACGAGCTCTCCCTTATCAATATAAGATTTTGCTTCGAGTCCGAGTGGTGTTTCTTCTTTCATAGCAGCACGGAACATATCTCCTGTTGAGATATGAGGAATCCCATAATCCTCAACAATTCGTTCGCCCTGTGTGCCCTTACCGGCACCAGGAAGCCCCATTAAGACTAAGTTCATTCGGATTTCCCCCGTCCTCTCTTTATTAAGAGGGAATGGATAAATCCATTTCCTCTAGTTTTTCATAAATCCACGGTAGTTTCGTTTCACCAACTGGCTTTCTAGTTGTTTCATTGTCTCCAAGGCTACCCCGACAACAATTAACAAAGATGTTCCGCCAATTTGTGCACTTTGAGGCAATCCAGCGAATTGAATGAAAAAGATAGGAAGAATGGAAATCACGGCTAAGAATATAGAACCCACAAACGTAAGTCGATACAAAATGCTCGTAATTCTATCTTGAGTCATTTTCCCTGGACGAACCCCCGGGATATAGCCACCCTGTTTTTTAAGGTTATCAGCCATTTGTTCAGGATTGACCTGTACAAAAGCATAAAAGTACGTAAAGGCAATAATCAACGCAACATATATCGCCATACCCACCGGATGCGTATTATCAAAGTAGTTTTGAATCCACTTTGTCACATCGTTTGTTCCAAAGAATGACGCGATCGTCCGCGGCGTTATCAAAAACGCAACCGCAAAGATTACCGGAATAACCCCTGCAGGGTTCACTTTCAATGGAAGGTGTGTAGACTGACCTCCGCCAGCAGGTGAACGACCTGTGCCTTTAGCATATTGAATCGCAATTTTCCGTACGGCTTGCTGAATGAAAATAACTCCAACAATAACTGCTAAAATCGCAATCACAAGAAGACCGACTTTCACAATATGAATAAACAGCTGATCGTTGCTGCCGACAAATTGAGTCTCATATATTTGTCCAATTGTTTTTGGAATACTAGCCACAATCCCCGCGAAGATAATGATCGATATTCCGTTGCCTACTCCATGAGACGTAATTTGTTCTCCAAGCCACATTAAAAAGGCAGTTCCGCCAGTGAGTACTAAAGCAATGATAAGATATGTCGATATACCGGATTTTTCGATTAGCATACCGTTTGCCAGATTGTTGAATCCGTAAGACATACCTAACGCCTGGATGAAACCAAGCACAATCGTAAAGTACCTTGTGAACTGAGCTAATTTACGGCGGCCAACTTCACCTTGCTTAGACCACTCGGTAAACTTCGGCACAACATCCATCTGAAGCAGCTGAATGATGATCGAAGCTGTGATATAAGGAGTAATTCCCATTGCGAAAATGGAAAATTGGTAAAGCGCACCGCCGCCAAATGTATTAAGGAGATCAAAAACACCCATTTGAGACTGTGCCTGTAACACTTCAGCGTTAACATAAGGCACAGGAATAAACGCACCTATGCGAAAGACGATAAGCATGAGTAAAGTGAATATGATTTTATTCCTGATATCACTCACACGCATAAAGTTGGAGATTGTTTTAAACAAGTTAGATCACCTCAGCTGTACCGCCAGCAGCTTCAACAGCTTCTTTCGCAGAAGCAGAGAATTTATTGGCTTTTACAGTTAATTTTTTCTCTAATTTACCGTTGCCAAGAATCTTTACTCCTGCATTAAGTTTGCTAATAACACCAGTCTCAAGAAGAAGTTCAGGAGTGACTTCCGTTCCTTCTGCAAAACCGTTCAATTTGTCTAGGTTGACTACAGCGTATTCCTTGCGGTTAATGTTAGTGAAACCGCGTTTAGGAAGACGTTGGAATAAAGGCATTTGTCCCCCCTCGAATCCAGGGCGTACACCGCCGCCAGAACGAGCGTTTTGACCTTTGTGACCTTTACCAGCTGTTTTACCGTTGCCAGAACCAATACCACGACCTACGCGATTACGCGTTTTGCGTGAACCTTCTGAAGGTTTTAATTCATGAAGTTTCATTAGGACACCTCCTTATCCGATCAATTATTTTTATTGTTCTTTAACAGAAACTAAATGAGATACTTTATTAATCATACCACGGATCGCAGCGTTGTCTTCATGAACAACAGTTTGGTTTGTTTTCTTTAAACCAAGTGTTCTGACAGTAACGCGTTGATCTTCCGGGCGACCGATTACACTTCGTTTGAGGGTAATTTCTAATTTAGCCATTAATATTCCCTCCTTATCCTAACAGTTCTTCTACAGATTTTCCACGAAGCTTCGCAACCTCTTCAGCACGCTTAAGTTCACTTAAGCCTTGAAGTGTTGCACGAATCATGTTGATCGGTGTGTTAGAACCTAAAGACTTAGAAAGGATATCAGCTACACCAGCAAGCTCAAGTACCGCACGTACAGGGCCTCCAGCGATAACTCCAGTACCTTCAGAAGCAGGTTTTAACAAGATGTTACCTGCACCGAAACGTCCGATGATTTCGTGTGGAATTGTAGTTCCAACCATTGGTACTTCAATCAAATTCTTTTTCGCATCTTCAACAGCTTTGCGGATCGCTTCTGGTACTTCTTGTGCTTTACCAGTACCGAATCCTACGTGTCCGTTTTTGTCACCGACAACGACTAGAGCTGCGAAGCGGAAACGACGACCACCTTTAACAACTTTCGCTACGCGGTTAACCGTAACTAAGCGTTCTTCTAACTCTAATTTGCTTGGGTCAATACGACGCATAATCATGTGTCCCTCCTTCTTTTATTAAAATTTAAGTCCAGCTTCACGAGCGGCATCAGCCAAAGCTTTTACACGTCCATGGTATAAGTATCCGCCACGGTCAAATACTACGTCAGAAATGCCTTTTTCAGCAGCGCGTTTTGCAACTAATTCTCCAACTTTAGTAGCAGCAGAAGAATCTCCAGTGCTTTCAACGTTCAAGTCTTTATCGAGAGTAGATGCACTAGCAAGTGTAACACCATTTACATCATCGATGATTTGAGCGTAAATGTGCTTGTTAGAACGGAAAACGTTCAGGCGCGGTCTTTCAGCAGTACCGGAAAGTTTAGCGCGAACACGAGCGTGTCTTTTAAGACGAGCAGCATTTTTGCTAGTTTTCGTAATCATCTAGGTCACTCCTTTCTTCACTTTAAGCGATCTTACTTAGCAGATTTACCTTCTTTGCGGCGAACAACTTCACCTTCGTAGCGGATTCCTTTACCTTTGTAAGGCTCTGGAGAACGGACAGCGCGGATGTTAGCAGCAATAGCTCCTACACGTTCTTTGTCTGTACCTTTTACAACTACTTTAGTTTGAGAAGGGACTTCGATTTCGATGCCTTCTTCAGGAACGATCTCAACAGGGTGAGAGTATCCAACATTTAAAACAAGTTTATTTCCGGATTTAGACGCACGGTAACCGACACCGACTAATTCCAAACCTCTTTCAAATCCTTTAGATACACCTTCAACCATGTTGCCAAGCAGACTGCGAGTCGTACCATGCAAGGCACGGTGCTCTTTTTGATCAGAAGGACGAGTGACTGTAAGCACATTGTCCTCTACTTTAATCTCCATATCAGGGTGAAACGTACGAGTTAATTCTCCTTTTGGTCCTTTCACAGCTACAGTGTTGTCATCATTTAACGTTACTGTAACATCAGAAGGAATCTCAAGTAACTTCTTACCTACACGAGACATACCAAACACCTCCATTCATGTTAAACTTCTTACCAAACGTATGCTAGAACTTCTCCACCAGCTTGTTTTGCACGGGCTTCTTTGTCCGTTAAAACACCTTGTGATGTAGAAATAATCGCGATTCCAAGACCGTTAAGTACGCGAGGTACTTCATTAGATTTAGCATAAACACGCAAACCAGGTTTGCTGATTCTTTTAAGACCAGTGATAACGCGCTCGTTGTTTTGTCCGTATTTCAAGAAAACGCGGATGATACCTTGTTTGCTGTCTTCTACGAACTCAACGTCACGAATGAAACCTTCACGCTTTAAAATTTCAGCAATTTCTCTTTTCAATTTAGAAGCAGGAATTTCAAGCTTCTCATGACGTACCATGTTTGCATTGCGAATACGAGTTAGCATATCTGCAATTGGATCTGTCATAACCATTATATAATTACCTCCTTCCCTTTCTTGGGGATTACCAGCTGGCTTTTTTCACGCCAGGAATTTGTCCTTTATATGCAAGCTCACGGAAACAAATACGGCAAAGTTTAAATTTACGAATGACTGAATGCGGACGTCCGCAGCGTTCACAGCGTGTGTACTCTTGTACTTTAAACTTTGGTGTACGTTGTTGTTTCGCAATCATAGACTTTTTAGCCACGATTTCGCCTCCCTTTCATTGATTATTTCTGGAACGGCATACCTACTTGAGTTAATAGCTCACGAGCTTCTTCGTCAGTATTAGCAGTTGTTACGATAACGATGTCCATTCCGCGAACCTTTGTTACTTTATCGTAGTCAATTTCAGGGAAGATTAACTGTTCTTTGATACCAAGTGTGTAGTTACCGCGACCGTCGAAAGATTTTTTAGAAACCCCGCGGAAGTCACGTACACGCGGTAAAGATACAGAAATAAGTTTATCAAGGAAATCATACATGCGCTCTCCGCGAAGAGTTACTTTCGCACCGATAGGCATTCCCTCACGAAGACGGAATCCAGCAATTGATTTCTTCGCACGAGTAACGACAGGTTTTTGACCTGCGATAAACGTTAATTCTTCAACAGCACTGTCGATTGCTTTCGCGTTTTGAACAGCGTCACCAACACCCATGTTGATTACGATTTTTTCGATTTTAGGCACTTGCATGACAGAATCATAGTTGAACTTTGTCATTAAAGCAGGTGCAATTTCTTTATTGTACTTTTCTTTAAGGCGGTTCATGAGATAGACCTCCCTTCCTTTTAATACTATTTATCTAGAACTTGCCCAGATTTTTTTGCAACACGAACTTTTTTGCCATCTTCCACTTTGTATCCTACGCGAGTCACTTCACCTGTTTTAGGATCGAGCGGCATAACGTTTGATACATGAATTGGCGCCTCTTGATTAGAAATACCGCCTTGAGGGTTAGCTTGAGTTGGTTTAGAGTGTTTCTTCACCATGTTCACACCTTCAACTAAAACGCGGTCCTTTTTAGGGAAAGCAGCAAGGATTGTTCCTTGTTTGCCTTTATCTTTACCAGAGATAACCATTACTTTATCGCCTTTTTTAACATGCATCCTGATCGCACCTCCTTGACTAAGGCATTTATTTCATTAGATAACTTCTGGAGCTAGAGAAACAATTTTCATAAAGTTGTTTTCACGCAATTCACGAGCAACTGGTCCGAAGATACGAGTTCCGCGTGGGCTCTTGTCGTCACGGATGATAACACATGCATTCTCATCGAAGCTGATGTATGAACCGTCACTTCTGCGCGCTCCGCTTTTAGTGCGAACGATAACAGCTTTTACGACTTCACCTTTTTTGACAACGCCTCCTGGTGTTGCTTGTTTAACCGTGCAAACAATTACATCACCAATATTAGCTGTTTTACGTCCAGAACCACCAAGAACTTTAATAGTAAGTACTTCACGTGCGCCAGAGTTGTCAGCTACTTTTAAACGAGTCTCTTGTTGAATCATTATTTGTTACCTCCCTTCGGAAAAAGAATTCCGAACTTTATTAGATAATAACAGCTTCTTCGACAACTTCAACTAGACGGAAACGCTTAGTTGCAGACAATGGACGAGTTTCCATGATCTTTACGATGTCGCCAATTTTAGCTTGATTATTTTCATCATGTGCTTTGAATTTTTTTGAGTATTTTACGCGTTTACCGTAAAGTGTATGTTTTTTGTATGTTTCAACAACAACAGTGATGGTTTTATCCATTTTGTCAGAAACAACACGGCCTTGGTAAACTTTGCGCTGGTTACGTTCGCTCATGCTCACGACCTCCCCTCAGTGATTATTTATTAGCAGCAATTTCTCTTTCACGAATCACAGTTTTCATGCGCGCGATAGCTTTGCGCACTTCACGAATGCGAGCAGTATTTTCAAGTTGTCCTGTCGCTAATTGAAAGCGAAGATTGAAAAGTTCTTCTTTAAGAGACTTTACTTTTTGTTCAATTTCAGCAGTGGTAAGGTCACGAATTTCATTAGCTTTCATTTGATTCACCACCAATTTCTTCACGTTTTACGAACTTCGTTTTAATTGGCAATTTGTGAGATGCAAGACGAAGTGCTTCACGAGCAACCTCTTCAGATACACCAGAAATTTCAAATAAAACTTTGCCCGGTTTTACAACAGCTACCCAACCTTCTGGAGCCCCTTTACCGGATCCCATACGTACCTCAAGTGGTTTAGCAGTGTAAGGTTTAGAAGGGAAAATTTTGATCCAAACTTTACCGCCACGTTTCATGTAACGAGTCATCGCAATACGTGCAGCTTCGATTTGACGGTTAGTGATCCAAGAAGCTTCAAGAGCTTGGATACCGAATTCACCGAAATGTACTTCAGTACCGCCTTTCGCACGGCCACGCATTTTTCCGCGATGCTCTCTGCGATATTTAACGCGTTTTGGTAATAACATATTATTTTCCTCCTTCCTCAGTTTTCTTCTTAGTAGGAAGAACCTCTCCACGATAGATCCAGACTTTCACACCAAGCTTACCGTAAGTAGTGTCAGCTTCAGATGTTGCATAGTCAATGTCCGCACGTAATGTGTGCAATGGAACAGTTCCTTCACTGTAGTATTCAGAACGAGCGATATCTGCACCGCCAAGACGACCAGAAACCATTGTTTTCACGCCTTGTGCTCCAGCACGCATAGTACGTTGGATTTGTTGTTTCTGTGCACGGCGGAAAGAAACACGGTTTTCTAATTGACGAGCGATGTTGTCAGCAACTAGCTGTGCATCAAGATCTGCTCTTTTGATTTCAAGAATGTTAATGTGTACACGCTTGCCAGTAAGGCTGTTAAGGGCTTTACGAAGTGCTTCAACTTCAGAACCGCCTTTACCGATAACCATACCAGGCTTAGCTGTGTGGATCGTAATGTTAACGCGATTTGCTGCACGCTCGATTTCCACTTTAGAAACAGAAGCGTCAGAAAGGCGTTTGCTAATGTATTCACGAATTTTTAAATCTTCGTGCAGGAAGTCAGCGTAATCTTTACCAGCGTACCACTTAGATTCCCAATCACGAATGACTCCGATACGAAGACCGACTGGATTTACCTTTTGACCCACTACTTATCCCTCCTTCTTTTCTGATACAACGATTGTAATGTGGCTCGTACGTTTGTTGATTTGGCTCGCACGTCCCATAGCACGTGGGCGGAATCTTTTTAACGTAGGGCCTTCGTCAACGAATGCTTGAGAAATAACCAGGTTGTTAGCGTCCATTTCATAGTTATGCTCAGCATTTGCAATAGCGGATTTTAATACTTTTTCGATAATTGGAGAAGCAGCTCTTGGTGTAAGGTTCAAGATTGATACTGCCTCACCTACTTGCTTGCCTCGAATCAGGTCCATTACTAGACGTGCTTTACGAGGAGCAATACGGACTGTTCTTGCAACAGCTTTAGCTTGCATTTAAAAGCCTCCTCTCTTAGCGTCTTGTTTTTTTGTCATCACTAGCATGACCTTTGTACGTACGAGTTGGAGCGAATTCACCCAACTTATGCCCTACCATATCTTCAGAGATGAATACAGGCACGTGTTTACGTCCGTCATAGACTGCGATTGTGTGACCAATAAACTGTGGGAAAATAGTAGAACGACGAGACCAAGTTTTTACGACTTGTTTCTTGTCTGTTTCATTTAATTTCTCGATTTTTGTCATCAAGTGTCCATCGACAAATGGTCCTTTTTTCAAGCTGCGAGCCATTTTGGAACCTCCCTTCGTGATTGCACTACGGTCCGAAGTGAACCGTAGACAACCCCGTTATTTATTTTTACGACGACGTACGATAAATTTATCGGATTTGTTCTTTTTCTTACGAGTCTTGAATCCAAGAGTCGGTTTGCCCCATGGAGACATTGGTGATTTACGTCCGATTGGCGCACGTCCTTCACCACCACCGTGTGGGTGATCGTTAGGGTTCATTACAGAACCACGAACTGTAGGACGGATGCCTTTCCAGCGAGAACGTCCGGCTTTACCGATGTTGATAAGTTCGTGCTGTTCGTTACCTACTTGGCCGATAGAAGCACGGCAAGCAGAAAGAATCATGCGAACTTCTCCAGAGTTAAGACGTACAAGAACGTATTTACCTTCTTTACCAAGAACCTGAGCAGATGTACCAGCTGAACGTACAAGCTGTCCGCCTTTACCAGGTTTTAATTCAATGTTATGCACAACTGTACCAACAGGGATGTTGATAAGTGGAAGTGCATTACCTACTTTAATGTCAGCTTCAGGACCTGACATAATTTCAGTACCCACTTGAATTCCTTTAGGAGCAAGAATGTAACGTTTTTCTCCGTCTGCATAGTTGATTAGAGCGATGTTAGCTGAACGGTTTGGATCGTATTCAACTGTAGCAACGCGTCCAGGTATACCATCTTTATCGCGTTTGAAGTCGATAACACGGTATTGGCGTTTATGTCCGCCACCTTGGTGACGTACAGTCAGTTTACCTTGGTTGTTACGTCCGCCTTTTTTGTGAAGGGGAGCAAGCAAGGATTTTTCCGGCTTGTCAGTCGTGATTTCAGCAAAATCTGAAGTTGTCATACCACGACGTCCATTAGAGGTCGGTTTATACTTTTTAATCGCCATTTTGAATTTCCCTCCTTCTTTTTACAGATAATTAAGCTTCAAAAATTTCGATTTCTTTGCTGTCTGCAGTAAGTTTTACTATCGCTTTTCTGCGACGGCTAGTCATACCAGTGTAGCGTCCAACACGTTTTGATTTGCCTTTGTAGTTCATGATGTTGACTTTGTCAACTTTCACTCCAAAGATGCTTTCAACCGCGTCTTTCACTTCTGTTTTGTTAGCTCTTACATCAACTTCAAAAGTATATTTCTTTTCAGCCATTAAATCAGCAGAACGTTCAGTAATGACGGGGCGCTTTAGAACATCACGAGGATCTTTCATTATGCAAGCACCTCCTCTACTTTTTCAACCGCTGCTTTTGTAATCAGAAGCTTCTCGTGGTTGACAACGTCTAAAACGTTGATTCCGTTAGCTTCAACTACAGTAACTCCAGGAATGTTGCGAGCAGATAAAGCCACTGCTTCGTTAGCATCCGCAGTTACGATTAAAGCTTTTTTCTCAACAGATAATCCTTTAAGGATAGCTGCCATTTCTTTTGTTTTAGCCGTATCAAGAGTAAGATCTTCAAGAACGATGATGTTGTTGTCGTTTACTTTAGAAGACAATACTGATTTGATTGCCAAGCGGCGAACTTTTTTAGGTAATTTATAAGAATAGCTGCGTGGTGTTGGGCCGAATACGACACCACCTCCGCGCCATTGCGGTGAACGGATAGAACCTTGACGGGCACGTCCAGTACCTTTTTGACGCCATGGTTTACGACCTCCGCCGCGTACTTCAGAACGATTTTTTACTTTATGAGTTCCTTGACGTAAGGAAGCTCTTTGCATAAGAATAGCGTCGAATACAACACTCTCATTTGGCTCGATACCAAATACAGAAGCGTTTAATTCGATGTCACCAGCAGTAGAACCGTTTTGGTTGTATAATGCTACTTTTGGCATGATCAATTTCCTCCTTTCCTAAGAGAGTTATTTAGATTTAACAGCACTTTTAACAGTGATTAAAGATTTCTTCGCACCAGGTACGTTACCTTTGATCAAAAGAAGATTACGTTCTGCATCAACTTTTACGATTTCAAGGTTTTGAACAGTGATTTGCTCTCCGCCCATACGTCCAGGTAATAATTTACCTTTGAATACACGGTTAGGATCTACAGGTCCCATTGAACCAGGACGACGGTGGTAGCGTGAACCGTGAGACATAGGTCCGCGAGATTGTCCGTGGCGCTTGATTGCACCTTGGAAACCTTTACCTTTAGATACTCCTGTTACATCTACGATTTCTCCAGCAGAGAAAATTTCAACCTTGACTTCCTGACCAACTTCATACGCATCCATTTCCACTCCGCGTAATTCTTTAACGAAGCGCTTAGGAGCAGTTTCCGCTTTTGCAACGTGCCCTTTTTCAGGTTTGTTAGAAAGCTTTTCACGCTTGTCGTCAAAACCAAGCTGGATTGCTTCGTAACCGTCGTTTTCAGTTGATTTCTTTTGAAGAACAACGTTTGGAGCAGCCTCGATAACAGTTACCGGAATAAGATCACCATTTTCAGCGAATACTTGCGTCATACCAATTTTTCTTCCTAAGATTCCTTTGGTCATTCGTCACACCTCCTATTAAGATCATTCTATATTTTAGAATTAAAGTTTGATTTCGATATCGACACCAGATGGTAAGTCTAATCGCATGAGAGCATCAACAGTTTGTGGTGTTGGGTTCACAATATCGATTAAACGTTTATGTGTACGCATTTCAAATTGCTCACGAGAATCTTTGTATTTGTGCACCGCACGAAGGATTGTGTAAACTGATTTTTCAGTTGGTAACGGAATCGGACCAGATACACTAGCACCAGAACGTTTTGCCGTTTCAACAATCTTCTCTGCAGATTGATCAAGGATTCTATGATCATATGCTTTCAAACGAATACGAATTTTTTGTTTTGCCATTATTTTCCCTCCTTTTCGCCTACATCAAGTTAGACAGTTCTCCGTGAGAAAAACCTGAACACCTTTGCCATGGCAAAGCGGCCGGGTGTGTCAGCAACCTCTCACTTCATCGCAGTCAAAGACCAACATACACCATTATACAGAAAATAGACGCATGTTGCAAGACTTATTTAAAATATGCATGGTTTGCACACTTTTTTTATTATACAGGTGTTTTTCTCATTTATCAAGGACCTATCATAAGTGGTACAGCGCGTGGCGGCTCAGTGTATCCGCGAATAATGACGGCTCCTCGATATGCGGGGTGTGAGCGGATTTCTCAAATTGAAACCAGCGCTTTTCAGGTGCTACAAGCTCATGATAATATTGTTTCGATATTTCAGCAGGAACAATTAAATCATATCTCCCCGAAATAAAAAAGCACGGTACTTTAATAGAAGGAACTGATCTAAATGCATTAAAACGGTACAACTCATCAGTTAAATGTTTTTTACTGAAGTGCAAACCATTGAGGAAGCTGTGCATATTTCTTATTCCATATTCCTTACCGGTAAGCATTTGAAATAATACAGCAAAGGATTGACGATGATGGTGAGTGAATCCTCCCCTGCTCATTTCGACACAGAACCGATAGATAAAATGCTGGATATCCTTCTTCCAAGGCGGAGCGCCAAGGAAACGTATGAGAGGGAATACTATACCGGCTCTTTTTGCATCTGAGATTTTACGTATATATTGATAAGAAGCTGATTCTTCATAGTGAGGGTTAACAACCTGACTGATTCCAAAATACGCGTAAAACAAATCCGGACGCTGTTGCAGTACTTGAAGTGCCAGCAGTGAGCCCCACGAATGACCGGCAAGATATACTTTTGTTTTTGAAAAATGATCTAGGAGCCATTGAGTTACTTGAATTGTGTCTTTAATGAAATGACTGATTGTCATGGAGTGATGAGGAATTCGTTTTGAATACGAAAGCCCAGAACCCCTTTGATCCCAATGTACTACCGTGAAATGCTGTTCTAGGTCTTTTTGATAATGTCTAACATATCCGATTTGTGGCGTCCCCGGCCCCCCATGTAAAAAAAGCAGCAACGGATTTTTTACATCAGACCCATTAATCATCAGCATTTGCTTTGTATTTTCAATGCTCAGTTCTTTCATGATAGCGATTGATCTCTTTTCAGGAATCATAAAAAATTAGCCCCTCGAATATGATACATCCTATTATACAAGAAAAAGATATGCAAACAAAAAACGAGACCCACAGTGGGTCTCGTTTATAATCATACTATTACTCAGTGATTGTAGAAACAACGCCTGAACCAACAGTACGTCCGCCTTCACGAATAGAGAAACGAGTTCCTTCTTCGATAGCGATTGTAGAGATAAGTTCTACGTTCATTTCAGTGTTATCTCCAGGCATAACCATTTCTACGCCTTCTGGAAGATGGATGATACCAGTTACGTCAGTTGTACGGAAGTAGAACTGAGGACGGTAGTTAGAGAAGAATGGAGTATGACGTCCACCCTCTTCTTTAGAAAGAACGTAAACTTCAGCTTTGAATTTGCTGTGTGGAGTGATTGTACCTGGTTTAGCAAGTACTTGACCACGTTGGATTTCTTCACGAGATACACCACGAAGAAGGGCACCAATGTTGTCACCAGCTTCAGCGTAATCAAGAAGCTTACGGAACATTTCAACACCTGTAACAGTTGTTTTCTTGTTTTCTTCTTGAAGACCGATGATTTCAACTTCGTCACCGACTTTAACTTGTCCGCGTTCTACACGTCCAGTTGCAACTGTACCACGACCAGTGATTGAGAATACGTCCTCAACTGGCATCATGAATGGTTTTTCAGTGTCACGCTCTGGAGTTGGGATGTACTCATCAACCGCATCCATAAGTTCGAAGATTTTTGCTTCGTAATCAGCGTCACCTTCAAGAGCTTTAAGAGCAGAACCTTTGATTACTGGTACATCATCACCAGGGAAATCGTATTCGCTAAGAAGATCGCGAACTTCCATTTCAACTAGTTCAAGAAGCTCTTCGTCGTCTACCATGTCGCATTTGTTTAAGAATACAACGATGTATGGTACACCAACGTTTTTAGAAAGAAGGATGTGCTCACGAGTTTGTGGCATTGGGCCATCAGCAGCAGATACTACAAGGATAGCTCCGTCCATTTGCGCAGCACCAGTGATCATGTTTTTAACATAGTCAGCGTGTCCTGGGCAGTCAACGTGTGCATAGTGACGAGTTTCAGTTTCGTACTCAACGTGTGCAGTAGAGATTGTGATACCGCGCTCGCGTTCTTCTGGTGCACCATCAATTTGATCGTACGCCATAGCTGTACCTTTACCAGATTTCTTATGAAGTACTGTTGTGATAGCAGCAGTTAAAGTTGTTTTACCATGGTCAACGTGTCCAATTGTACCAATATTGGCATGTGATTTGGAACGGTCGAATTTTTCTTTAGCCATTCTAAAATCCTCCTTAAGAGCTTTTAATTAGTAATGTATAGAGTGATAGGAAGTGAAAGAAAGCTTTCACTTCCTCATCTTACAATAGTAGTTATACTTGAGTTAAGAGGCAAAATCAATTATTCGCCTTTATTTTTTTTGATAATTTCTTCAGAAACGCTCTTCGGCACTTCTTCGTAGTGATCCATGAACATAGTGAACGTACCGCGACCTTGCGTATTAGAACGAAGTGCAGTAGCGTAACCGAACATTTCAGCAAGAGGAACCATAGCGCGAACAACTTGAGCGTTACCGCGTGCTTCCATACCTTCTACGCGTCCGCGACGTGAAGTAATATCACCCATGATATCTCCCATGTATTCTTCTGGAATAACCACTTCTACTTTCATGATAGGTTCAAGAAGAACTGGGTTACATTTGCTGACTGCATTTTTCAATGCCATAGAAGCAGCAACTTTAAATGCCATTTCGTTTGAGTCAACATCATGGTAAGAACCATCGAAAAGTTTTGCTTTAATGTCGATAAGCGGGAAGCCTGCTAGTACACCATTTTCAAGTGCATCTTCCAGACCTGCTTGAACAGCTGGGATGTATTCACGTGGAACTACCCCACCGACAATCGCATTTTCAAATTCAAAGCCAGCGCCTTCTTCGTTTGGTTCGAATTCGATCCAAACGTGTCCGAACTGACCGCGTCCACCAGACTGACGTACGAATTTACCTTCAACTTTTGCACCGGTACGGAATGTTTCACGGTACGCAACCTGAGGAGCACCAACATTGGCTTCTACTTTAAATTCGCGTTTCATACGGTCAACAATGATATCAAGGTGAAGTTCACCCATACCAGAGATGATCGTTTGGCCAGTTTCTGGGTTTGTTTGAGTACGGAATGTAGGATCTTCTTCAGCAAGTTTCGCTAAAGCGATACCCATTTTATCTTGGTCAGCTTTTGATTTAGGCTCAATAGCAACGTCGATAACTGGTTCTGGGAATTCCATTGATTCAAGGATAACAAGATCCTTCTCATCACAAAGAGTATCTCCAGTTGTTGTATCTTTTAGACCTACAGCAGCTGCGATATCCCCTGCGTATACAGTAGCAATTTCTTCACGGCTGTTAGCGTGCATTTGAAGGATACGTCCAACACGCTCACGTTTGCCTTTAGTAGAGTTTTTCACGTATGAACCGGAATCAAGAGTTCCAGAGTACACACGGAAGAACGTCAACTTACCAACGTAAGGGTCAGTCATAACTTTAAATGCTAATGCAGAGAATGGCTCTTCATCAGAAGAATGGCGCTCAATCTCTTCATTTGTGTCAGGACGTGTACCTTTGATTGCAGCAACGTCAGTTGGTGCAGGAAGGTAGTCAAGAACAGCATCAAGTACTAGTTGAACACCTTTGTTTTTGAAGGCAGAACCAACAAGAACAGGGTAGAATTCAACATTTAATGTACCTTTACGGATACCTGCTTTTAACTCGTCAATAGTGATTTCTTCACCCTCAAGGTATTTATCCATAAGCTCTTCATCAAGCTCACAAACAGCTTCAATGAGGCTGTTGCGAAGCTCTTCAGCTTGCTCTTTGTACTCTTCAGGGATTTCTTTCGCATCAGAACGAGTTCCGAGGTCATCTTCGTAGAAATACGCAACGTTTTCTACAAGGTCGATGATACCTTCGAAGTTGTCTTCAGCACCGATCGGCAATTGAATTGCATGAGCGTTTGCTTGAAGACGGTCTCTTAAAGTTCCTACAGAGTAAAGGAAGTCTGCACCGATTTTGTCCATTTTATTAACAAAAACGATACGCGGTACTCCGTAAGTTGTTGCCTGACGCCAAACAGTTTCTGTTTGAGGCTCAACGCCTGATTGCGCGTCAAGTACAGCAACAGCACCATCAAGTACACGAAGAGAACGTTCAACTTCAACTGTGAAGTCTACGTGTCCTGGAGTATCGATGATGTTTACGCGGTATCCTTTCCACTGTGCAGTTGTCGCAGCGGAAGTGATTGTGATACCACGTTCTTGTTCCTGCTCCATCCAGTCCATTTGTGAAGCTCCTTCATGAGTTTCACCAATTTTGTGGATACGACCAGTATAGAACAAGATACGTTCTGTAGTAGTCGTTTTACCGGCATCAATGTGAGCCATGATCCCGATATTACGAGTTTTGTCTAAGGAGAACTCTCTTGCCATTGGGTAATTTCTCCTTCCTTATTGGGAAATTGTGTTTTTTAGTATATAAATCCTACCAACGATAGTGAGCAAATGCTTTGTTTGCTTCAGCCATCTTATGAGTATCTTCACGTTTCTTAACAGCAGCACCAGTGTTGTTAGCTGCGTCAAGGATTTCATTAGCTAAACGCTCTTCCATCGTTTTTTCTCCGCGAAGACGAGCGTAGTTTACTAACCAGCGAAGCCCAAGAGTCGTACGACGTTCAGGACGAACTTCTACAGGAACTTGGTAGTTCGCACCACCTACACGGCGTGCTTTTACTTCAAGTACAGGCATGATGTTTTTCAATGCTTGTTCGAAAACCTCCATTGCATCATTGCCAGTACGTTCTTTAATGATATCGAATGACTTGTATAGGATTGTTTGAGACTTACCTTTTTTACCATCGATCATCATTTTGTTGATTAGACGAGATACAAGCTTAGAGTTGTAAATCGGATCAGGTAAAACGTCTCTTTTTGCTACAGGACCTTTACGTGGCATCTGAATATCCTCCCTTCATCAATTATGCGTATTTTCGTTTATTATTTTGCTTTAGGCTTTTTCGTACCGTATTTAGAACGGCCTTGTGCACGGTTTTCAACTCCAGCAGTGTCAAGCGCACCACGAACGATGTGGTAACGTACCCCTGGTAAGTCTTTTACACGTCCGCCACGGATAAGTACAACACTGTGCTCTTGCAGGTTGTGACCGATACCAGGAATGTAAGCAGTAACCTCGATTCCGTTAGTTAAACGAACACGAGCATATTTACGAAGTGCTGAGTTCGGTTTTTTCGGTGTCATTGTACCAACACGAGTACATACCCCGCGTTTTTGTGGAGAAGATACGTTAGTGTGCTCTTTTTTAAAGCTGTTGTATCCTTTGTTAAGTGCAGGAGACTTTGAGTTTTCTACTTTACTCACGCGTCCTTTGCGAATTAGCTGATTAATTGTAGGCATGAATTTTTCCTCCCTTCATTACGTTTTATAACCCACATACCCAGGTGGTTCATCAAAAGGCAAAAAACAATGTCTTCACACAAGAATAATTCTTACGCAAAAACAAAAGTACGTTATAAAATAATGGCAACAGCGGCTGCTCCTACCTCAATTCCGCAGGCTTTGCCGAGCTTTTTCATGGATTCAACCATTGAGACAGAGATACCTTGATCTTCCGCAAGTGAAACAACACTTGACGTGAGTATCGGATCTGCGTCTTTTGCAACGACTACTTCCTTTACTGAACCTCGTTTTAGAGCTTTCACTGTTTGCTTCGTACCAATAATAATTGATTTGGCCTGTGATACTTTATCATAAGACATAAACATATCCTCCAAAGTAACAGGTTTATTTCGAGCACCTTGGTTATATTATCATTCTAGGAGACGAATGTCAACAAGGTATGACATTTTTTAGTTTTGTTCTTCTCATAGAGTGATTTTTTATTAAATATTGCTGAAAGACTGTTTGGGCAGTCTTTCAGCAACATTAAATCAGTTATTCAACCGGAACCATGTCTTCAGTCGGCTGAACATTTGAAACTGGTTTTACTTTACGGTATTGCATCATACCTGTACCAGCTGGAACAAGCTTACCGATGATAACATTCTCTTTCAAGCCAAGAAGCTCATCACGCTTACCTTTGATCGCTGCGTCTGTAAGGACACGTGTTGTTTCCTGGAAGGAAGCAGCAGATAAGAATGAATCAGTTTCAAGAGATGCTTTTGTAATACCGAGCAAGACAGGACGGCCTGTAGCAGGACGATTGCCTTCAAGCAATACCTTTTTGTTCGCTTCAGTAAATTGGTGAATATCAAGCAATGTACCTGGAAGTACATCAGTGTCACCGGCGTCAATTACGCGGACTTTGCGAAGCATCTGGCGAACCATTACTTCTACGTGTTTATCACCGATTTCAACACCCTGCATACGGTAAACCTTTTGAACCTCATGGAGAAGATACTCTTGAACAGTAGTCAGGTCAGTCACTTTAAGAAGCTCTTTCGGATCGATTGAACCTTCTGTCAGTACTTGGCCTCGAGTAATTTTATCTCCTTCCGCTACTTTCAGGCGGGAGTTATAAGGTGCCGTATAAGAACGTGTTTCCACTGCGCCTTGAACCACAATTTCCTGTTGCTTATCACGAACTTCATTGATCTCAACGACTGTACCGTCGATTTCTGTAATTGTTGCCTGACCTTTCGGATTACGCGCTTCGAAAAGCTCTTGGATACGCGGAAGACCCTGTGTGATATCGTCTCCGGCAACCCCGCCTGTATGGAATGTACGCATTGTTAACTGTGTACCAGGCTCACCGATTGATTGGGCAGCAATGATACCGACTGCTTCACCGACTTCAACATCGGAGCCAGTTGCAAGATTTCGGCCATAGCATCGTTTACATACACCATGAGGCGTATTACATGTGAAGGCAGAACGGATCCACACTTCTTCAATACCGGCTTCTACAATCTCCAGTGCTTTATCTTCATCGATCAGTTCGTTTTCATTTACAAGCACTTCACCTGTTTCAGGGTGCTTCACTTGTTTTCGTGCAAAACGGCCGATTAAGCGTTCTTCTAAGCGCTCAATTGTTTCAGTTCCTTCTTTAAGAGGCTTAGCAAGGATGCCTCGGTCAGTTCCGCAATCAGTTTCACGGATGATAACATCCTGCGCAACGTCAACGAGACGGCGTGTAAGGTAACCTGAATCAGCAGTTTTAAGGGCGGTATCGGCAAGACCTTTACGCGCACCGTGAGTGGAGATAAAGTACTCCAATACTGTCAGACCTTCACGGAAACTTGATTTGATCGGTAATTCAATGATACGTCCAGCCGGGTTGGCCATCAGGCCGCGCATTCCGGCAAGCTGCGTAAAGTTAGACGCGTTACCACGGGCACCGGAGTCACTCATCATGTAGATCGGGTTGAGCTCATCAAGTGATTTCATCAGTTTGCCTTGGATAACGTCTTTTGCAGCACTCCAGATAGAGATAACTCTCTCATAGCGTTCTTCTTCAGTGATTAGACCACGTCGGAATTGCTTCATGACGTTATCAACTTTGCTTTGCGCTTCCTCAAGAATTTCTTGTTTATCATCGAGTACGACGATGTCAGAAACCCCAACTGTAATACCAGCTTTTGTTGAATATTTGAAACCTAGGTTTTTCATGCGGTCAAGCATTTTAGACGTTTCCGTGATATGGAATCGTTTAAAGATTTCCGCGATGATTTTACCCAGAATACCTTTTTTAAACGGTGCATTGATTGGCTGCTGTTCAATGACAGCTTTTACATCGGCACCTTTTTCTAAGAAGAAACGGTCAGGTGTTTTCTCTTCAATGTTGCTCTTCGTTGGTTCATTCATGTAAGGGAATGATTCCGGAAGAATTTCATTGAAGACAAGCTTACCAACAGTTGTAATTAACAATTTTGAGCGCTGTTCTTCGGTAAATGTCACATTCTTAAGGGAGTTAGCTGCAACAGCTACTCTCGTATGAAGATGCACATATCCGTTTTGATAAGCAAGAAGCGCTTCGTCTGTATTCTTGAAGACCATACCTTCACCGACAGCACCGGCACGCTCAAGTGTCAGGTAATAGTTACCCAGTACCATATCCTGAGACGGTGTTACAACCGGTTTACCATCTTTAGGGTTCAAGATGTTTTGAGCAGCAAGCATCAAGATGCGTGCTTCAGCTTGAGCTTCAGCAGATAATGGTACGTGAACCGCCATTTGGTCACCGTCAAAGTCAGCGTTGTAAGCTGTACATACGAGCGGGTGAAGACGGATTGCGCGTCCTTCAACAAGTGTTGGTTCAAACGCTTGGATACCTAATCTGTGAAGTGTAGGGGCACGGTTCAGAAGTACCGGATGCTCCTTAATAACTGATTCCAGTACATCCCATACTTCAGGCTGTACGCGCTCAATTTTACGTTTCGCACTCTTAATGTTGTGAGCAAGACCTTTTTCAACAAGCTCCTTCATAACGAAAGGTTTGAAAAGTTCAAGCGCCATTTCCTTCGGTAATCCGCATTGGTACATTTTCAAATGAGGACCAACAACGATTACAGAACGTCCGGAGTAATCGACACGTTTACCAAGAAGGTTTTGACGGAAACGGCCTTGCTTCCCTTTCAACATGTGAGAAAGAGATTTTAACGGTCTGTTACCAGGACCTGTTACAGGACGTCCGCGGCGGCCGTTGTCAATTAAAGCATCGACAGCCTCTTGAAGCATACGCTTTTCGTTTTGAACAATGATGCTAGGCGCACCAAGGTCCAAAAGGCGTTTCAAACGATTGTTACGGTTGATGACACGACGATAAAGATCATTCAAATCAGAAGTCGCAAAACGTCCGCCATCTAGCTGAACCATCGGTCTAAGCTCAGGAGGAATAACAGGAAGCACATCAAGGATCATCCAAGAAGGCTTGTTTCCTGAGTTACGGAAGGCTTCTAAAACTTCAAGACGTTTGATCGCACGAGTACGGCGCTGTCCTTGTGAAGTTTTTAGCTCTTCTTTTAACATATCAACTTCTTTTACAAGATCGATATCTTGAAGAAGTTTATGAATCGCTTCTGCACCCATAGACGCTTGGAACTTATTACCGTATTTATCAAGATAAGCACGGTATTCTTTTTCAGACAGAAGCTGTTTCTTTTCAAGCGGTGTGTTTGCCGGATCAGTTACAACGTAAGAAGCAAAGTAAATGACTTCTTCTAAAGCACGAGGTGACATATCCAGCACAAGACCCATACGGCTTGGAATACCTTTGAAATACCAAATGTGGGAAACTGGGGCAGCCAGTTCAATGTGCCCCATTCTCTCACGACGGACTTTTGCCCGTGTTACTTCGACTCCGCAGCGGTCACAAACTACGCCTTTATAACGAACTCGCTTGTACTTCCCGCAATGACATTCCCAGTCCTTAGTCGGTCCGAAAATGCGTTCGCAGAATAGACCGTCCTTTTCAGGTTTTAACGTACGATAGTTTATCGTTTCAGGCTTTTTCACTTCACCAAAAGACCATGAACGGATTTTATCCGGTGAAGCAAGACCGATGTTCATATACTCAAAATTGTTCACATCTAGCAAGGGGCCTACCTCCCTTTTTATCTTCGGATTAACCGATGTCACTTGCCTTTATAACTAGAGATTATTCTTTCGTTACTACATCTCGTTCAACGTCTGCAGATGCTGTTTCTTGCGGCTCTTCATCACCTGATAATGCCAGGCCGTCAGCTTGTTTCGCATCTTCTTCGTCTTCTAAATCTCTCATTTCTATTTCTTCTTCATCACCAGAAAGGATTTTGACATCCATACCTAAGCTTTGAAGTTCTTTGATTAATACTTTGAATGATTCCGGAACACCCGGTTCAGGAACATTGTCACCTTTAACGATGGCTTCGTATGTTTTCACACGTCCAACCACGTCATCAGACTTCACAGTCAGAATTTCTTGAAGAGTGTAAGCCGCACCGTAAGCTTCAAGTGCCCATACCTCCATCTCACCGAAACGCTGTCCTCCAAATTGCGCTTTACCGCCAAGAGGCTGCTGCGTAACAAGTGAGTAAGGACCTGTAGAACGTGCATGAAGTTTATCGTCAACCATGTGAGCCAGTTTGATCATGTACATGATACCGACAGATACGCGGTTATCAAATGGCTCTCCAGTACGTCCGTCGTAAAGCACAGTTTTGGCGTCACGAGACATGCCGGCTTCTTCAAGTGTTTCCCAAACATCCTCTTCTCGCGCTCCATCAAATACAGGAGATGCAATGTGAATGCCGAGGTAACGAGCGGCCATACCCATATGAAGCTCCAATACCTGCCCGATGTTCATACGTGATGGTACGCCCAGCGGGTTAAGCATGATATCAATTGGTGTGCCGTCAGGAAGGTAAGGCATATCCTCTTCAGGAAGAATCTTAGAGATAACACCTTTGTTACCGTGACGACCGGCCATTTTATCCCCTTCAGAAATCTTACGTTTCTGAACGATATATACGCGTACCAACTGGTTAACACCTGGAGGAAGTTCGTCTCCATCTTCACGGTTGAAGACTTTAACGTCATGGATAATTCCACCGCCGCCGTGAGGCACACGAAGTGAAGTATCACGAACCTCGCGGGCTTTTTCACCAAAGATGGCGTGAAGCAGGCGTTCTTCAGCAGTCAGTTCAGTTACGCCTTTAGGCGTTACTTTACCAACAAGAAGATCTCCGTCTTTTACTTCTGCCCCAATACGGATGATTCCGCGGTCATCAAGATTGCGAAGCGCATCTTCACCGACGTTTGGAATATCGCGAGTGATTTCTTCAGGTCCAAGTTTCGTATCACGTGCTTCTGATTCGTATTCTTCGATATGGATAGATGTATAAACATCATCCTTCACAAGGCGTTCACTCATGATGATGGCATCCTCATAGTTGTAGCCATCCCATGTCATGAAGCCGACCATTACGTTACGGCCAAGTGCAAGTTCACCAAGCTCCATAGAAGGACCGTCAGCAAGGATTTCTCCTTTTACCACTTCATCGCCGACACTTACGATCGGACGCTGGTTGTAGCACGTACCTTGGTTAGAGCGGACAAATTTCAGCAGGCTGTATTTATCCAGGTTTCCTTTTACTTTTTGACCGTCGACTTCTTCATAACGGCGAACCCATACGTTTTTCGCTTCTACGCGTTCAACGATACCAGAGTGTTTACAAATAACAGCGGCACCAGAGTCTTTACCTGATACGTATTCCATACCAGTTCCAACGAATGGCGCTTCCGGCTGCATCAAAGGCACAGCCTGACGCTGCATGTTCGCTCCCATGAGGGCACGGTTGGAGTCATCGTTTTCTAGGAACGGGATACATGCTGTCGCAGCAGAAACAACCTGCTTAGGCGATACGTCCATGTAGTCTACACGGTTTCTGGAAACAACGGTGTTCTCCCCGCGGAAACGGGCTACGATGCTGTCATCAATAAATGCGCCTTCGTCATCAAGACGAGCGTTCGCTTGAGCGACAACATAGTTATCCTCTTCATCAGCAGTTAAGTAATCGATTCTGCCCGTTACCTTCCCTGTTTCAGGGTCAACGCGGCGATATGGCGTTTCGATAAAGCCAAAACGGTTTACTTTTGCATATGATGAAAGTGAGTTGATCAAACCGATATTCGGACCCTCAGGTGTTTCAATCGGACACATACGGCCATAGTGGGAGTAGTGAACGTCACGTACTTCCATTCCGGCACGCTCACGTGTCAATCCGCCCGGTCCTAATGCTGACAGACGGCGCTTATGCGTTAATTCAGCAAGCGGGTTCGTCTGGTCCATGAATTGAGAAAGCTGAGAGCTTCCAAAGAACTCTTTAATGGACGCAATAACAGGACGAATATTGATCAGCTGCTGAGGTGTAATTGTATTCGTATCTTGAATTGACATTCTCTCACGAACCACACGCTCCATACGGCTTAAACCGATACGGAATTGGTTTTGGAGAAGCTCACCTACAGAACGCAAACGGCGGTTTCCAAGATGATCGATATCATCTGTGTCGCCTACTCCGTGCAGCAAGTTGAAGAAGTAGCTGATGGAAGAAATAATATCAGCAGGCGTAATGTTTTTAATCTCTTCTTCAATGTAAGCATTGCCGATTACATTAATAACCTGTTCTCCTTCTTGATCAGTCGGAGCAAAGATTTTAATCGATTGAAGAGTTACTTCATCTTCAACAACACCGCCATTCGGATACAGCTTTCTGAAACCGATTCCGTTTTCTAAGTATGGCAGTACTTTATCTAGTGTTCTTCTATCAAGAATCTGACCTTTTTCAGCCAGGATTTCTCCTGTTTCAGGGTCAACAAGCGTTTCAGCAAGTCTCTGATTAAAGAGGCGATTCTTAATATGAAGTTTTTTATTAATTTTATAGCGTCCTACATTGGCAAGATCGTATCGTTTCGGATCAAAGAAACGAGAATCAAGCAAGCTTTTCGCATTTTCTACTGTAGGCGGCTCTCCAGGACGGAGACGTTCGTAAATTTCAAGCAGCGCTTTGTCGCTGTTTTCCGTGTTATCTTTATCAAGCGTATTTCGCAGGTATTCGTTCTCTCCTACGAGATCAAGAATCTCTTGATCGGAACCGAAGCCGAGAGCACGCAAAAGAACCGTAACCGGCAACTTACGTGTGCGATCAATGCGGACATAAACAACATCTTTCGCATCAGTTTCGTATTCTAACCATGCGCCACGGTTTGGAATGACAGTTGCGGTAAAACCTTTTTTACCGTTCTTGTCTACTTTACCACTGAAATATACACTTGGAGACCGAACAAGCTGGGAAACGATAACGCGTTCCGCACCGTTAATGATAAAAGTACCTGTATCTGTCATAATCGGGAAATCACCCATGAAGACATCTTGGTCTTTTACCTCTCCAGTTTCTTTGTTAATTAAACGAACCTTCACTCTTAGCGGAGCTGAGTAAGTCACATCACGTTCTTTTGATTCCTCTACAGGATATTTAGGATCACCTAAACTATAATCAATGAACTCAAGAGAGAGGTTACCAGTGAAATCCTCAATTGGCGATATGTCTTGAAACATCTCTCTAAGACCCTCATCAAGAAACCACTGATAAGAAGAGGTTTGAATTTCAATGAGATTTGGTAATTCTAACACTTCGCTAATGCGAGCATAGCTTCTGCGCTGGCGGTGTCGTCCATACTGAACTAGTTGACCTGTCAACTGATTCACCCCTCAAATCATGCGTATTATATGTGTAATAAGCATTTCTTTTCATAGAAAGAAAATACTTTTACAAGACAAAAGAAAAAAGGGTTTCTAATTAAGAAAACCACATCCAAAAACAAATACCGATTTTATTAGCATTTCCATACTTGTATAATTTATACATAGACATTGACAATTCATCATATCAAGCAAAATATATACATTGGCATTTTATAATATTAACATAGCTAAAATACCGAGTCAAACTTTTTTTGCTTTTATGATATAATAGCCTTTCTTTTTTTGAACGACAGAAACTTCATCGAACAGTTCCTCGAGCTTTTCAATGGCAGAAGGCGCGCCTTGCTTTTTCTGTATGACGATCCACAACTCACCTGAAGCTTTTAAGTGTTCAGCGCTTTTCTCAAAGATAGCATGGACAACTTTTTTTCCGGCTCGGATTGGGGGATTTGTAAGAATAGAAGCAAATGTTTGGGCAGAATCAACGTTTGAAAACATATCACTCTGATAAATCTTAACGTTTGTTATTCCGTTTTGTTCCGCATTTTCATTTGATAGCTCTACAGCTCTCTCATTAACGTCAATCATGTGGATGGTCCGGTCTTTAAAGTCGCTGGCCACTGATAGACCAATCGGGCCATACCCGCAGCCTACATCCAGAATGCTGCCCTCAACTTCTGGCTCTTCAAAAGAATCAATCAGCAGACGGGATCCGAAATCAACTTCCTTTTTAGAAAAAACCCCGCTGTCGCTTGTAAACGTGAAATCTTTCTTACGAAGCCTAAAAGACCAGGTTTGCTTGTTGCTTTTTACTGAAGGTTTTTCTGAATAATAGTGCTCACTCATTATTAGAACCTCCTTTTGTCATGTCTTAAAGAATGGCAAAGAAAAAGCTCGCCTCATAAAAGCGAGCTTCCCCTACAGGTAAGTGAAGATTACTTAACTTCTACAGAAGCGCCAACTTCTTCAAGTTTAGCTTTAAGCTCTTCAGCTTCTTCTTTAGCAATACCTTCTTTAAGTGGTTTTGGAGTGTTGTCAACAAGTTCTTTAGCTTCTTTCAAGCCAAGACCAGTGATTTCACGTACAACTTTGATAACTTTGATTTTTTGAGAACCTGCACCAGCAAGGATAAGGTCGAATTCGCTTTGCTCTTCAGCAGCTCCGCCTGCAGCAGCTCCGCCAGCTACAGCTACAGGAGCAGCAGCAGTTACGCCAAATTCTTCTTCGATTGCTTTTACTAGGTCGTTCAATTCAAGTACAGTTGCTTCTTTAACGGAAGCAATGATTTCTTCGATATTTAAAGCCATTTGTAATTCCTCCATTTTGTTTTAATTTATGAAAAACTGATTAGATTAAGCGCCTTGTTCTTCCTTTTGTTCTGCCACAGCTTTTGCAGCAAGAGCAAAGTTGCGAACTGGAGCTTGAAGTACGCTAAGCAACATAGAAAGCAAGCCTTCGCGTGATGGAAGTTCAGCAAGAGCTTTCACTTCTTCAACAGTAGAAACTTTACCTTCGATAACGCCAGCTTTGATTTCAAGAGCTTCGTGGTTTTTAGCGAACTCATTAAGAACTTTAGCCGGAGCGACAACATCTTCAGTGCTGAATGCGATCGCGTTCGGTCCAGTTAAGAAATCATTCAAACCATTAAGCTCAGCTTGTTCAACCGCACGGCGAGTCATCGTATTTTTGTAAACTTTGAACTCAACGTTAGCTTCGCGAAGCTGTTTACGAAGTTCTGTTACTTCAGAAACGTTAAGTCCGCGATAGTCAACGATGATCGTTGATTTACTTTCTTTCAGTTTAGAAGCAATTTCTTCAACAACAACTTTTTTTGTTTCAATTGCGCTGCTCATGGTTACACCTCCTGTAGATTCTTGTGTAACACTTATACCGTTAGGTGATCACGACTGAGACGACGGATTCCATATAAAAAGCCTCCATGAGACATGGAGGCTGTATATACAAGCATACGTAACGTAATAGCTGTGATAATATACACCTCGGTAGGATCATTAAGCGGTTAGGCCCCTACTGTCTACGGTATAAATGATATTCTATTTTACAACATTTTGAATCATATCAGAATGTTGATGTCGTGTCAATATTATTTTACGTTAAAAGTTGAAGAGTCTACTTTGACACCAGGTCCCATAGTAGAAGTTACAGCAACGTTTTTCACGTAAACGCCTTTTGCTGCAGCAGGTTTAGCTTTCAGGATTGTATCATACATTGTTGTGAAGTTCTCAACAAGTTTTTCATCCTCGAAAGAAACTTTACCGATAGGAACATGAATGTTTCCAGCTTTATCAACACGGTATTCAACTTTACCAGCTTTGATTTCGCCGATAGCTTTTTCAACTTCGAAAGTAACTGTACCAGTTTTAGGGTTTGGCATTAAACCTTTTGGTCCAAGTACACGACCGATTTTACCAACTTCACCCATCATGTCAGGTGTAGCTACGATTACATCGAAATCGAACCAGCCTTGTTGAATTTTGTTGATGTAGTCAGTATCGCCAACGAAATCTGCACCAGCAGCTTCAGCTTCTTTCGCTTTTTCGCCTTTTGCGAAAACGAGAACGCGCTGAGTTTTACCAGTTCCGTTTGGAAGCACGACTGCTCCACGGATTTGCTGGTCGTTTTTACGAGGGTCAACCCCTAGACGGAAAGCCACTTCAACTGTAGCGTCGAATTTAGCTGTGTTTGTTTTTTTAACGAGAGCTACTGCTTCAGAAACGTCGTAAGCTTTTGAACGATCTACAAGCTTAGCAGCTTCAACGTACTTTTTACCTTTTTTAGCCATTTTAAAATTTCCTCCTTATGTGGTTATAGCGGAATAACCTCCCACGAATAAGGGTTGCGAACTTGTTAAAACTCGCAACCCGACAAGAAACAAATTAATCCTCGATTACAATACCCATACTGCGGGCAGTACCTTCAACCATGCGCATTGCCGCTTCAACGTCTGCTGCGTTTAAGTCAGGCATTTTCGTTTCAGCGATTTCGCGTACTTTATCGCGCTTAACAGTTGCCACTTTATTACGGTTTGGTTCACCAGAACCAGACTCAATTCCAGCTGCTTTTTTAAGCAATACTGCAGCAGGCGGAGTTTTTGTAATAAATGTAAATGAACGGTCTTCGTAAACCGAAATTTCAACAGGAATGATTAAACCAGCTTGGTCAGCTGTACGAGCGTTAAACTCCTTACAGAATCCCATGATGTTAACACCGGCTTGACCAAGTGCAGGTCCAACTGGTGGTGCTGGGTTAGCTTTTCCAGCAGGAATTTGCAATTTTACAACTTTTACTACTTTTTTAGCCACGAGACACACCTCCTTAAGTCCGTGATGTGGTAATAGGGTAGACCCTCCCACTCAAGGTTTCATTCTTTATATGAATGACGAAATATCAAGCTAGTTGCCTTGGATAAGTCCAAGACGTACCTTTGCTATATTATCATTTATATATAGCAATTTCAAGTTTTTTCACATTACAATTTATCGATTTGGGTAAATTCCAGCTCAACCGGCGTTTCACGGCCGAACATATTAACGAAAACTTTGACCTTGCTTTTATCATAATCAATCTCTTCAATTGATCCAGTAAAGTTGGCAAAAGGCCCGTCTATCACTTTCACTGTCTCTTTCAGTTCAAAGTCAATGTCCGTTTTGCGTTCGTCCATGCCCATTCTCTTCAGAATGGTTTCCGCTTCGCCCGGAAGCAGCGGCGTCGGTTTTGAGCCAGAGCCGGCAGATCCTACGAATCCAGTAACGCCTGGCGTGTTGCGGACAACATACCAAGAGTCGTCTGTCATTACAATTTCAACAAGCACATAACCAGGGAATACTTTCTTTTTCACGACTTTTTTCTTGCCGTTTTTGATATCCGTTTCTTCTTCTTCAGGTACGACTACACGGAAAATTTTATCCTGCATCCCCATTGATTCAACACGTTTTTCCAAGTTGGCTTTTACTTTATTCTCATAACCAGAGTACGTGTGAACAACATACCAATTCTTTTCCATTCTCTTCAGGACTCTCCAGTCCTTCCCTCCCCGCATTTGGTTTTTAGTGAATGACCATAACGCTTCAAAAAATAGGCGGCAAACCTATGATAACTTTCATTTTAAGCCACAATAAAAAACCCGCTGAACGGGTTTTGGCAAGTGATATTATGATCTATTATAGCACGTATTGCTGATCATTATTCAACTATTAAACGAATTAATTGAGAAATTCCTGTGTCAAGGAGGGCAAAAAAGATAATAAAAAAGATAACTGTTGAAATCACCGTAATGGTATAACGCGTTAACTCTTTTCCTTTAGGCCAGCTTACCTTTTTCATTTCTTTCCCAACATCTTTAAAGAATTTCATAATACGCATGTAAAAGACCTCCACAATTTAAAAGCGCAAAAACTATTTTGTTTCAAGATGAGCTGTATGTGAATTGCAAGTACTGCAGTATTTCTTTACTTCTAATCGCTCAGCCGCTGATGCAGAGCTCTTCATTGTCGTATAATTACGGTTTCCGCATGTCTTGCATGCTAGCGTAATCTTTTTTCTCATGTCATTACACCTTTTTCTAAATAGACATTAGTTCTTATCTTTAGTAACATATCACAGTCAGAAAAATACTGTCAATATAACATAAATCCCTATTACAAACTGATTTCACGAATTTCCAAGTACTTCTCCAGCTTACGTTTTACACGCTGAAGGGCATTGTCGATCGATTTCACATGCCGGTTCAGTTCATCGGAAATCTCTTGGTAACTTCTTCCGTCAAGATATAAGACGAGTACTTTTCTCTCTAAATCACTTAATAGTTCTCCCATTTTCATTTCAATGTCATCAAATTCTTCCTGATTGATGATCATTTCCTCAGGGTTTAAGGTTTTCGCTCCTGAAATGACATCAAGCAGCGTTCGGTCTGATTCTTCATCAAAAATCGGTTTATCTAATGAGACGTAGGAATTCAAAGGAATGTGTTTCTGGCGAGTAGCTGTCTTTATTGCGGTAATAATTTGGCGGGTAATACATAATTCTGCGAAAGCTTTGAAAGAGGTAAGCTTGTCCTCTTTGAAGTCACGAATAGACTTATAGAGGCCTATCATACCTTCCTGAACAATATCTTCTCTGTCCGCTCCTATTAAAAAATAGGATCTTGCTTTTGCCCGAACAAAGTTTCGGTACTTCGTAATCAAGTAATCTAACGCATCACTGTCCCCAACATGAACCTTTTCAATGACCTGCTCGTCCTCCAACTGGCAAAACTGCTCTTTGTTGAATTTTCCCTTGTTGTTCTGTAGATTCACTCCGATCCCCCCGGCGCACGTAGATAGAAATATTATACAGTATTGGGCAAAAAAGCGTCAACTTAATCTAAGTCTCCCCGCCTCCACTTTTCAAACGTTTTCAAAACCTCTTCCGATAAAGCAATTTTACCCGCCGGCTTTTCAGAAGTGATTTTTCTTACCCGTCTCTCTATTCGCCTTTCAATCGCTTCTACCTCTCTCAAAAGCTCCCGGGCCGATTTCCGCAATGCCCCCTGCCCGAAAATCGCCCACTGCTCAGTATAGTCAGAGGTTGCAACATGAATTTGAGTCGCAATATTATTCAAAGCCTGAGCAAGCTTTTCTATCCGCTCATCAGCCGTCTCATTTTCTTTCGTAAAAATCACTTCAACTCTGTGATTGGTCTGTTTTTTCTCAAGCCCTTTTACGAGATGTGCGTCAAAAACAACAATAACCCTGTTCCCTGTATACGATTGATATTCCGCCATTTTCTGAATCAGTACGTCTCTCGCCTCTTCAAAACTGTTCGCTTTTAAATCCTTCAGCTGCGGCCAGGCTCCAATCATGTTGTATCCGTCTACTAACAGGATATCCATGGGTCTTTATTCTCCCAGAGGGTTTCGTTTCCGGTAGACTTCATACATCAAAAGACCAGCCGCGACAGATGCATTCAGTGAAGTTACCTTCCCGGCCATCGGGAGTTTAATGAGAAAATCACACTTTTCTTTAACGAGGCGGCCCATCCCTTTTCCTTCACTTCCAATGACTAAAGCCAAAGGCATATTGCCGTCCATATTGCGGTAATCCTCACGCGCGGATGCATCCGTTCCGACAACCCAGATCCCCCGCTCTTTCATTTCTTCTAACGTCCGCGCCAAATTGGTGACTCTTGCTACAGGAATGTGCTCAATTGCCCCTGTTGAAGCTTTAGCCACTGTTGTTGTCAGCCCGACAGCTCTCCGCTTTGGAATCACGATGCCATGGGCGCCGACCGCATCAGCCGTTCTCATAATGGAACCGAGATTATGAGGGTCTTCAAGCTCGTCCAGAATGAGGAAGAAAGGCTGTTCATTTCTTTCTTCGGCTGCTTTATATAAATCGTCCAGTTCTGCATATTCATACGCTGCAACCTGTGCCACTACGCCTTGATGCTGCCCTGTCACCATTTGATCGAGTTTTTTTCTCGGGACATATTGAATCGTGATCCCCTGCTTTTTCGCAAGCTCAATCACCTGCTGTGCTTGTCCCTTTACGGTGTTTTCCGCCATCCACAGCTTATACAGCTTACGATCTGATTTTAACGTCTCGATCACTGCATTTTTCCCTATGACGTAATCATGTTGCTGACTCATTTGTTTTCCTCCCTGACGTCCCGAATTGTATAGCTTCGGCAACGAGCTGACTAAGTCTTTCCTCTTTTTTCTCTAGAAAAAGATAGCCAAGCAGCGCTTCAAATGCTGTACTATAGCGGTATGTCTGAACATCTGTATTTTTAGGTGTCGTTCCCGACTTCGCATTTCTGCCTCTTTTCAGCACCGCTTCCTCTTCTTCCGTAAAAAATGATTGATCCTGCAGAAAGAATAGGATCTCAGCCTGTGACTTTGCCGACACGATCCGGCTTGATTTCTTATGAAGATCATTTGGTTTGGTAAAACCCTGCTTAAGCAGGTGATGCCTTACATACACTTCAAAAATGGCATCACCTATATAAGCAAGCGCCAGACCGTTAAGCTGCTTTGAATCTTTTATCGTTTCAAAATCAAGCATCCGTTATTCTCCCCGTTTCCAGCGAGTACCTTGAGCCGTATCTTCAAGAATGATATTCATGCTTTTCAGCTGGTCGCGGATCTGATCTGACAGTGCAAAATCGCGATTTCGGCGCGCTTCATTTCTTTTTTCGATTAAGTCTTCAATCTCTTGATCGAGAAGTTCCTGCTCGCCCAATGAAAAACCGAGGACAGATACAATGCGGTCAAACATGCCGATAAACGCCTTAATCACATGATCAGCCGTATGATCTTTCTGAAGATAATAATTGGCATGCTTCGCTAAGTCGAACAAGACAGAGATGGCATTCGCCGTATTAAAATCATCGTCCATCGCTTCTTCGAATGCTTTGCGGTGTTCTTCAACTTTCTCAAGCCATTGATCGTCATCTTCCGTTAAATTCGTACTGCTGTTCAGACGGTGCTGAAGGTTGCTGTACGCTGTTTTCAAACGATTAAATGCGCTTTTCGTATTCTCCAGAAGCTCTTCTGAATAGTTAATCGGGTGGCGATAATGAACAGATAGCATAAAGAATCTCAAAAGCTGCGGATCATGCTGTTTAATGATGTCATGCACAAGCACAAAGTTGCCCAGTGATTTTGACATTTTTTCATTATCAATATTGATATAGCCATTATGGAGCCAGTACTTCGCAAACGTTTTGCCTGTCAGTGCCTCAGATTGCGCAATTTCGTTTTCATGGTGAGGGAATGTTAAATCCTGTCCGCCCGCATGGATATCAATCTGGTCACCCAGATACTTTTTCACCATCGCTGAGCATTCAATGTGCCAGCCCGGACGTCCTTTTCCCCAAGGGCTATCCCAAGAGATTTCTCCTTCTTTTGCCGCTTTCCACAGCGCGAAATCAAGAGCATCTTCTTTTTTCTCGCCGACCCGGATGCGTGCACCTGATCTCAGTTCATCAATAGATTGCTGAGAAAGCTTTCCGTACCCTTCAAATGCTCTTGTTTTGAAATAAACGTCACCTTCTGATTCATAAGCGTAGCCCTTTTTCACGAGCTGATCTACGAATTCGATAATCGCATCCATGTTTTCCATCACTCGCGGATGAAGGTCGGCTTTTCGGCAGCCGAGCGCACCTACATCTTCAAAGTATGCTTTAATAAAACGCTCTGAAATGGTAGGTACGTCCTCACCGAGTTCATTTGCCGCTTTAATTAATTTATCGTCTACGTCTGTAAAGTTAGAGACATACTGCACATCATAGCCTTTATACTCCAGATAGTTTCGAACCGTATCGTATACGATAGCCGGACGAGCGTTCCCGATGTGAATGTAATTGTAAACCGTCGGTCCGCACACGTACATTTTCACTTTTCCCTCTTCAAGAGGAACGAATGTTTCCTTCTGTCTAGTCAATGTATTATAAAGAGTGATTGTCATTTTTGATTGATCCTTTCTTTTCTGTCTTCAAGTTCTGCCTTCAGCTCTAAAATCTGGTGTTCCAAAGACTTAAAGCGATCAGCAACCGGATCGGGCAAATCCTGATGGTTTAAATCGCGTCTTACTTTCTTGCCATTTTGTACAACGACCCGTCCAGGGATGCCGACAACTGTTGAAAAATCAGGAACATCGTGCAACACTACTGAACCAGCTCCAATCTTTGAGCCTTCACCGACAGTAATTGAACCGAGCACTTTAGCACCTGTGGCTATCAATGCGTCATCTTTAATCGTTGGGTGCCTTTTTCCCTTTTCTTTCCCCGTTCCCCCGAGGGTAACCCCCTGAAAAACGGTTACGTTATTGCCGATTTCACATGTCTCCCCAATGACAACCCCCATACCGTGGTCTATGAAAAATCTTCTCCCGATAGTAGCGCCGGGATGGATTTCGATCCCGGTAAAAAATCGGCTTACCTGAGATATAAGGCGTGCAAGGAAATAAAATTTTCGTTTATATAAAGCATGTGCAATCCGATGCGCCCATATAGCATGTAAACCGGAATAAGTTAAAATCACTTCAAAATAGCTTCTTGCTGCAGGATCTTGATCGAACACTGTATCAATGTCTTCTTTGAGCATTCTAAAAAACACATGCTTCCCCCCACTTCTCTATCTGATTTCCTCTTCACCCAATAAAAAAAGCGCCTCTGCATGAAAACATGACAGAGACGCTTTAACCGCGCGGTTCCACTCTGTTTGAAAAGCAGACTTCTGCTCTCCCAACTTCAGCCTGTAACGGCGGCGGCCGCCTTTGAATACTGATTTCGAAAAATGTTCTTCAAAGGTCTTAAGGGCGCACTTCTAAAACCCGGCTCATGGATCTCTCTCAGCCAATGAAGATCCTTTCTGTAAAGGCCTAAAGCTCTATACTCTTCCCTGTCAACAATCATTTATTTAGATATTTTTTAAACGCTGAATTGCAGTTTCTTTACCGATCAATTCAATTGATTGCGGCAGTTCCGGACCGTGAGTTTGCCCTGTTACGGCAACACGGATCGGCATAAACAGTTTTTTCCCTTTATGGCCAGTTTCTTTCTGCACTGCTTTGATTGATGCTTTGATGTTATCCGGAGTGAACTCCTCAAGCTCTTCAAGCTTCGCAGCGAATGTGCTGAGCACTTCAGGAACCTGTTCCTCTTCCAGAACAGCTTTTGCTTCTTGATTATACTCGATCTCATCCGTAAAGAACAAATCAGTCAACTCAACAATTTCCGCACCGTAGCTTAATTGCTCATGATACAGGGAAATCAGTTTACGAACCCATTCTTGTTCTTCAGCAGAAAGCTCAGCGCCAACTTTGCCGGCTTTTTGCAAATGCGGAAGCGTCAGTTCAATAACCTGATCAAGATCCAGCTTCTTCACGTATTGATTGTTAACCCATTTTAGCTTATGCATATCAAACAAAGCTGGTGATTTAGATAAACGGTTTACATCAAAAATATCAATAAACTGTTCTTTTGTGAATAGCTCTTCTTCCCCAACCGGTGACCAGCCAAGCAGGCCGATAAAGTTGAACAGCGCTTCCGGCAAGTAGCCAAGCTCTTTATACTGCTCGATGAATTGAATAATGGACTCATCGCGTTTGCTGAGCTTTTTACGGCTTTCATTTACGATCAGCGTCATGTGTCCGAACTGAGGAATATCCCATCCGAATGCTTGATAAATCATAATCTGTTTCGGTGTGTTAGAAATATGATCCTCACCGCGCAGCACGTGTGTCATTTTCATTAAATAGTCATCAATAGCTACTGCGAAGTTGTAAGTCGGCGTTCCGTCCTTTTTCACAATAACAAAGTCGCCAATGCCATCTGATTCGAAAGAAATTTCGCCTTTTACGATATCGTTGAAGGCAATGACTTTTCCTTCCGGCACGCGGAAACGAATACTTGGCTTTCTGCCTTCAGCAATAAATTTTTCCTGTTCTTCTTGAGACAGATTTCTGTGTTTTCCGGAATAACGCGGCATTTCTCCGCGGGCTATCTGTTCTTCACGCTCTTTTTCAAGCTCTTCTTCCGTACAGTAACATTTATAAGCAAGCCCTTTTTCAAGAAGCTCTTCATAGTACACTTTATAGATATCGTTACGCTCTGACTGACGGTATGGGCCGTACTCACCGCCGACATCCACACTCTCATCCCAGTCAATACCAAGCCATCTCAAATAATTCAGCTGGCTTTGTTCTCCGCCCTCAATATTGCGCTTTTTATCAGTGTCCTCAACACGAATAATAAACTTACCGCCTTGATTGCGGGCAAATAAATAATTAAAAAGCGCCGTTCTGGCATTTCCAATATGCAAATGTCCGGTTGGACTCGGTGCATAACGGACGCGTACTTCGTTTCCCATTTTCAAATACTTCCTTTCATGTCATGTATGGCCTCAGGCAAAAATGTATGAATCTATTCTACCACCAAATAGACCCAGCATCAAAGCAAGTTAGCCTTTTTGTATCAGTACTGTCGCTTGAGCCGCTATTCCTTCCGCTCGACCTGTAAATCCAAGCTTTTCTGTTGTTGTTGCTTTTACATTTACTTGAGAAACGTCCGCCTCAAGCCCTTCAGCGATTCTTTGTCTCATATCTTCTATGTACGGCAGCATCTTTGGCTTCTGTGCAATGATGGTGCAGTCAATGTTTCCAAGAACATACCCCTTCTGTTTCACGATCCCCCAGACATGCTGAAGTAATTTGAAAGAATCTGCGTCCTTGAACTCGGGATCAGTATCAGGAAAATGCTTGCCGATGTCGCCTTCTCCAACAGCTCCGAGGCAGGCGTCAGCGACTGTATGCAGCAATACGTCTGCATCAGAATGGCCGAGCAGCCCTTTTTCATACGGGATTTCAATTCCGCCAATAATAAGAGGGCGCCCCTCCACTAATTGATGCACATCAAATCCTTGTCCAATTCTAAACATGATTATTCCTACTTTCTGATTCCATGATAGCTTCAGCTGACGTTAAATCGTCTGGCGTCGTCAGCTTAATATTTGTATAGCTGCCTTCTACAACGCGGACCGAACCGCCTTCCATCTCTTCAACGAGGCTGGCGTCATCCGTCCCTAAAAATCCCTTATACTCCGCCTCAGCGTGGGCCTTCATCAATAAAGAAAGACGAAAAGCTTGTGGCGTTTGGACAGCCCACAAGCTTGAACGTTCAATCGTCTCACTGACTTGTAAATCTTGAACGCGTTTAATCGTATCTTTTACCGGGACAGCGAGGATGGCCGCTCCTGTCTGTTCCACTTCAGCGATCAGTTTGTCAATTTGTTCATGCTTTATAAAAGGCCGGGCGCCGTCGTGAACAAGGACTATCTTTTCTTGTTTCACGGCTTTCAGCCCTTTATAAACACTGTGCTGACGCTCATCTCCGCCTGCCACAAGCTCAACAGCGGTTTGAAACGGATAATCGGCCAGCAATTGCTGAAAGTGCTCCCGCTCGCGCTCATTAATCACCAAAATGATTTTTTCGCACGGCCGGTGGCTGTCAAACACTCTTAACGTGTGAATGATCACCGGGTCTCCTTTCAGCTCAATGAACAGCTTATTTCTCCCTGCCTTCATCCGTTTTCCCTGTCCGGCTGCAGGAATCACCACATCATAACTCATTGTTTTTCTCCCTTTACAGCGCCTTCTCCAACAGCTTGGGCTTAGCAAAAATCATTCGTCCCGCTGCTGTTTGCAGCACACTTGTAACGAGTACATCAATATGCTTGCCGATATAATTGCGTCCTTCTTCAACAACAATCATCGTACCGTCATCCAAGTAGGCAACTCCCTGATTATGCTCTTTCCCGTCCTTAATGACCTGAACATTCATTTCCTCGCCAGGAAGCACAACAGGCTTGACCGCATTGGCAAGGTCATTAATGTTTAGTACTGCTACCTTCTGAAGCTCGCATACTTTATTTAAATTAAAATCATTCGTCACGACGACCCCGGATGTCAGCTTAGCGAGTTTGACGAGCTTGCTGTCAACCTCCTGAATATCTTCAAAGTCGCCTTCATAAATTTCAACTTCAATGTCTAATTCTTTCTGAATGCGGTTCAGGATATCGAGACCGCGTCGTCCTCTGTTTCGTTTTAAAACATCTGAAGAATCAGCAATATGCTGCAATTCCTCAAGGACAAACTGCGGAATCACGATAACTCCCTCTAAAAACCCAGTCTGACAAATATCTGCTATTCTCCCATCAATAATAACACTTGTGTCCAAAATTTTCAGCTTCTTGTCCTGAACCTCATGTTCTTCATCGGCTGTTCCTTTTTTCTTTTGCATTCTGGCGGAAATAGAAAACAGGCTGATCAATTCATCCTTTTTCTTAAAGCCCACCTGGAAACCGAGATAACCAAGGAAGAACGCTAAAAACACAGGGATGATTGTGCTGAATATGCGGTAAGGTATATTGTCTAAAGGAATAACATTTACGATAAGATAAGCGATTATAAGTCCAAAAACCAGGCCAAGACTTCCAAATAACAAATCTGGAACCGGCGCTTTTAACAATGAATCCTCTATCCACTTCACCCAGTTCACAACGTATTCTGTACCCCATATACTGATGAGAAAAAAGATAATTGCTCCTATTGCCGCAGACGTATATGCGTTTGTTATTAAAGGTATGTCCTGTATACTTAACAGTACAAACAATTCAGGTATTAAAAATATACCAACAACGCCGCCAAAGATAATGAAGAACGCCTGAACTATTCGTTTTAACATACCCCCACCTCCTTTTTTAACATTTTATTTCACAAAGTTTTATGCATCCTACGAATATCAGAATAAACAAAAACCAACATTAATATACCCGTATTCATAAGGTTTTAACCGAAATCACAGCTGTCTGTCTAAATAATGCTTCTCTTGCAGGCGTTTTAGTCCTTTTTTGATTTTTTGGGCTCGTACTTCACCGATTCCCTCAACTTCATCTAATTCTTCTGCACTCGCCTCAATAATCCTTGGTAGGACTCCAAATGCTTCTACAACATTTTCAACAATCGGCATCGGAAGACGCGGTATCTTATTTAACAGCCTGTATCCTCTAGGCAATACATAATCGTCAAGATTTGTAGAAGCCGGATAACCGAGCAGCTTATACACAATGGAATCATCCAGCAGATCATAACTGGACATATCCTGCAGCTCTTTCAAGAGAACAAACGGATCTTTAATCTTTTCTTTCACATAATCCTTAATAAATAAAGCAGCCTCTTCTTCCATATCTGTAATCAATTCAATGACTTGCAGCTTAATCAGATGTCCTTCTGTCCCCAGCTCTTTGATATACATGTTGATTTCGTTTTTGATTCTCAGCACCATTTCATAACGATGCATGACAGACAAGACATCACTGAAGGTAACAAGCTCCTCAAACTCTAATGCATTCAGTGCGTTAATCGTTTTATCGAGGATTGTCTTATATTTTTCAAGTGTTTGTATAGCTTGGTTCGCTTTGGTTAAAATAAATCCTATGTCTTTTAGTGTATACTTCATGTTTTCCTGATATAACGTTATAACATTTCTTCTTTCAGAAATAGCGATCACGAGGCAGCCAGTTTGCTTAGCTACTCTTTCGGCAGTACGGTGCCGCATTCCTGTTTCTGATGAAGAAATTGTGGCATCTGGCATCAGCTGAGTATTGGCGTAGAGGATCTTTTGACCTGAATCACTTAAAATGATTGCTCCATCCATTTTAGCCAGCTCATATAAATGAGCCGGAGAAAAAGCCGTGTTTATGTGAAAGCCGCCGTCCACCACTTCTTTTACTTTATCATTATATCCAACAACAATCAGACCGCCTGTATTTGCTCTCAAGACGTTTTCCATCCCTGCTCTGAGCGGTGTACCCGGAGCAACAAACTGCAATATAGATGACAGGTCTAACTCTTGTTTCGCCCCTTTTTTCTCTTTTTCCATCTATTATCCTCCTAATGAAGTACGAAGCGCCTCTGCAACATTTGCTACTCCGATAACCTCAATCCCTTTTGGTTTTGTCCATCCATCCAGATTTGCCGCGGGTATGATCATTCGTTTAAAACCGAGCTTAGCCGCTTCTTTCACACGCTGTTCAATTCTTGAAACCCGCCGAACTTCTCCGGTTAATCCCACTTCTCCTATAAAACAATCTGCAGGATTTGGAGGTGTATCTTTAAAGCTGGACGCGATGCTGATCGCAATGGCAAGATCAATTGCAGGTTCATCAAGCTTTACGCCGCCGGCCACTTTCAAATAAGCATCCTGATTTTGCAGCAGCAGCCCAACTCTTTTTTCTAACACAGCCATTAACAGAGAAACCCTGTTATGGTCTATTCCTGTTGCCATACGCCGCGGATTGCCAAAGCTTGTTGGCGAGATGAGCGCCTGGATTTCAACGAGAATCGGTCTTGTGCCCTCCATAGAAGCAGTTATGCTTGAGCCTGCGGATCCCGCTGAGCGTTCTTCCAAGAAAATTTCTGAAGGGTTCAAAACTTCAGTGAGCCCCTCTTCGCGCATTTCGAAAATGCCCATTTCATTTGTAGAACCAAAACGGTTTTTTACAGCCCGCAAAATACGGAAAGTATGGTGACGTTCCCCTTCAAAATATAAAACAGTGTCAACCATATGCTCCAACAGTCTCGGCCCTGCAATAGACCCTTCTTTCGTCACGTGCCCTACGATAAAAATCGGAATGCCTTTTGTTTTTGCAATTTTCATCAGCTCAGCGGTACATTCTCTGACCTGTGACACACTGCCCGGAGCCGATGTAATGTCACTTTGGTAAACCGTTTGAATAGAGTCTACAACAACAAACGCTGGATTCATCTCTTGTATAGCAGACGAAATATACTCCATATCGGTTTCAGATAAAACATGCAGTGACGGACTATTAATGCCAAGACGATCTGCTCTCAGTTTCGTTTGCTTTACCGATTCTTCTCCCGAAATGTACAGCACACTGTTCGATGAATCTGATAATTGAGCGGAAACCTGCAGTAATAACGTTGACTTTCCGATACCAGGATCGCCGCCGATTAAAACGAGTGAGCCTTTGACGACGCCCCCGCCGAGCACTCTGTTAAACTCGCCAAGCTGGGTTTTAACCCGGGGTTCTTCTGATGTTTCGATTGATGTAATAGGTGAAGGTTTCTGTACAGTTTGAACTGAATGAGAAAAAGCCGCTCTCCGATTGGCCGGCACTTTTTTTATCATTTCTTCCACCATAGTATTCCAAGCACCGCAGCCCGGACATTTCCCCATCCATTTTGGAGACTCGTAACCGCAGGATTGGCAGATGAATTTCGATTTTGTTTTAGCCATATATAGTGTAAGACCTCTCCCTTGTTCTATTTCTTGATATGAAAGTGAGGCATACACTTACATGCTGTATGCCTCATTTTCGTCTTCTATATTAATTCGTTTTAGCAGTCGTTTTTACGACAAATTCGCCGTCTTCTACATCGAGAACGATATGCTGTCCTTTATGAATATTTCCTCGGAGGAGTTCTTCAGATAAACGGTCCTCGACATGTTTTTGGATAGCTCTTCTTAACGGACGGGCACCGTATTCCAAGTCAACGCCCTCTTCCGCGACTTTCGCTTTTGCAGCATCGGTCAATTCGATAGAAAGATCCTGTTCTTTCAGGCGTTTTGTTAATTGATCAGACATCAATGACACGATTTCAGTGAGATGTTTTTTCTCAAGTGAATGGAAGACAATGATTTCATCAATCCGGTTGATAAACTCCGGTCTGAACGCACGTTTCAATTCACCCATCACTTTATCTTTCATGTCTTTATGATTTTGCGTCTCATCCTGAACGTTAAAGCCGACATATTTATTGCGTTTCAGCTCACTTGCTCCGACGTTTGACGTCATAATCAGAATGGTATTACGGAAATCGACTGTACGTCCCTTAGAATCAGTCAATCGTCCGTCTTCAAGAACTTGCAGGAGGATATTGAAGACATCAGGGTGCGCTTTCTCAATCTCATCAAGAAGCACGACAGAGTAAGGTTTTCTTCTGACTTTCTCTGTTAATTGGCCGCCTTCATCGTATCCCACATATCCCGGAGGTGAACCGACAAGTCTTGAAGTTGAGTGTTTTTCCATGTATTCAGACATATCAATTCTGATCATGGCTTCCTCATCACCGAAAATGGATTCAGCAAGTGCTCGCGCAAGCTCTGTTTTACCAACACCTGTAGGGCCTAAGAAAATGAATGAGCCGATTGGGCGTTTAGGATCTTTTAATCCTGCTCTTGCACGTCTAACTGCTTTTGCAACAGCTACAACTGCTTCATCCTGGCCAATGACACGGGAGTGAAGAATGCTTTCCATATTGAGAAGCTTATCTGTTTCAGTTTGGGCGATTTTAGATACAGGCACCCCAGTCCAGCTGGATACAACCATCGCAATATCATCAACAGTAACCTCTGAGTTTTCCTGCCCTTGCTTCTCTTTCCATGATTTCTTCGTATCCTCTACTTGCTCGCGCAGGCGCTGCTCAGTATCACGCAAGGAAGCTGCTTTTTCAAACTCTTGGCTTTGCACTGCCGCATCCTTCTCTTTACGAACCTCATCAAGCTTCTGTTCAAGCTCCTTTAAGTTAGGAGGCGTTGTAAAGGAGCGCAGTCTCACCTTTGAACCCGCTTCATCGATTAAGTCAATTGCTTTATCCGGAAGGAAACGGTCAGAAATATATCTGTCAGAAAGCTTAACCGCAGCTTCAATGGCATCATCTGTAATTGATACTCGGTGGTGAGCTTCATATCGGTCACGCAAGCCTTTTAAAATTTGAATACTTTCATCTGCAGACGGCTGATCAACCTGTATCGGCTGAAAACGGCGTTCCAACGCTGCATCTTTTTCAATATATTTACGGTACTCATCAAGAGTCGTCGCTCCAATACATTGAAGTTCACCGCGAGCAAGTGAAGGTTTTAAAATGTTAGATGCGTCAATCGCACCTTCTGCTCCGCCCGCTCCGATTAATGTATGAAGCTCATCGATGAATAGAATGATGTTTCCTGCCTGGCGAATTTCATCCATGACTTTTTTCAGGCGATCCTCAAATTCACCGCGGTATTTTGTGCCGGCAACAACTGTTCCCATGTCTAATGTCATCACGCGTTTATCGCGCAAGATTTCGGGAACTTCGTTATTGATAATTTGCTGTGCCAAACCTTCTGCGATAGCCGTTTTACCTACACCTGGTTCACCAATGAGAACAGGGTTATTTTTCGTTCTGCGGCTTAACACTTCGATCACACGCTGAATTTCCTTGCTTCTGCCGATTACAGGATCAAGGCTGTCTTCCTTCGCAATAGCAGTTAAGTCTCTTGCCAAGCTGTCAAGCGTAGGCGTATTCGCATTGCTGTTTGTTCCTGTCGCTGATGATCCTGTTTCATTGCTTCCAAGAAGCTGTAGCACCTGCTGTCTTGCTTTATTTAAGCTGACACCGAGGTTATTCAGCACTCTCGCAGCAACACCTTCACCTTCGCGAATCAGACCAAGAAGAATATGTTCTGTCCCGACATAAGAATGCCCGAGTTTTCTTGCCTCATCCATTGAAAGCTCAATGACTTTCTTAGCTCTTGGAGTGTAGTGAATCGTTTGAGACATTTCCTGCCCGCGACCGATCAAACTTTCAACTTCTTTTTGAATTTTATCTGAACCAAGCCCAAGCGCTTGTAGAGCTTTAGCAGCAATCCCTTCTCCTTCTCGTACCAGTCCTAATAAAATATGCTCAGTGCCAATGTTATTATGACCTAAACGGAGTGCTTCTTCCTGTGCAAGCGCCAGTACTTTTTGAGCTCGTTCTGTAAATCTTCCAAACATCATATCGATTCATCCTCCTGTCTTTTCCCATTCATTTCTAAGTGAAGCCGTTCTCTGATGAGAGCCGCTCTTCGAATGTCCCTTTCGTTCGGACGCAAAGCGCCTCCCGAGTACTGCTGTAAAAATCCTGGCTGTGTCAAAATCATTAGTTCATTAAGTATGTTGCTTGAAAGTCCTTTAATAATGCCTAGATCTATGCCTAACCGGACATCTGAAAGGCACTTTGCAGTTTCTTTCGATTCTATCATCCGGCAATTGGACAAGACCCCATAAGACCGATATACCTTATCCTCAAGTTCAATTTTAGAGGTTTGGTAAAGCGCTTCTCGGGCAGATCGTTCTTGTTCAATCAGCTGGGCAGCAACACTGTTAAGGTCATCCACAATATCCTGCTCTGACTTACCAAGCGTGATCTGATTTGAAATTTGAAAGATATTTCCTACTGCTTCGCTGCCTTCCCCATAAATTCCTCTAACAACTAAGCCTAATTGATTAATTGCCGGTATAATTCGATTTATTTGCCTAGTTAAAACCAGTGCCGGCAGATGCATCATGACTGAAGCCCTTAAACCCGTACCTACATTTGTAGGACAGCTGGTTAAGTACCCTCTTTGCTCATTAAATGCATAATCAACTTTTTCTTCAATCCAGTCATCGACCTGGTTTGCGGCTTTCATTGCCTCTAAAAGCTGAAATCCAGGAAAAAGACACTGAATTCTAATATGATCCTCTTCATTTAGCATGACGCTTACTTCTTCATTTTCAGAAAGCAAACAGCCGCCAAAAGGAGACTCTGTCAGATTCGGACTGATGAGATGTTTTTCAACAAGTACACGCTTTTCTAAAGGCTGTGCATCATTCATCCTGATCAAAACGAATTTTCCGATTCCAGGAATTTCTTGTTCTGAAAACTGATCTTCAAATTGCTGTATGATGGATGAGGCTTCTTCATTGGAATACCGCGTAGGGAACCTTATATGTTCAAAGTTCCTTGCTAAACGTATGCGGCTGCTGAGTACAATGTCACTTTCAGGTCCTTTCTGCTTCATCCAACTGCTTAGTGCGTCCTGAATAAAATGCTTTAGCGACATTACCCCTGTTCCTCCTCACTATCTTTACTTTTGAGTGATTGTTCTAATGAACGAATTTGATCTCTCACATGAGCTGCGTTCTCAAATTCTTCTTGATGGATTAAGGATTCTAATTCTTTTTTCAGCATGTCAATCTGCCGTCTGACATGGAGATTGCCGCCTATACGTTTCGGTATTTTCCCAGCATGCACAGTGTTTCCGCTGTGCACTTTACGTAAGATAGGTGTAATGTTGCTATGAAATGTTTTATAACATTCAGAACATCCAAAACGGCCGATTTTTCTAAATTGCTGAAAAGTCATTCCGCATTTTGGACAAGCTGATATTTGGTCCGAGTGACTGAACATTTGAGTTCCTGCATTCTGGAATGAAGAATCCATGTTCAGCAAACCCGAAAGTAAATTATGAATAGAGAAACCTTGATTTGCACTTATACCGTATGAATCACTATTTTCTTTGGCGCATTGTTCACAAATATGAACTTCTATTTTTTCTCCGTTAACAACCTTTGTAAAGTGAAAAGTGGCTGGTCTCTCGTGGCACTCTTGACAAATCAATCTTTTCACCCGCTTATTTTAATTTTAAAGAAGTCAGCATAGCCTTCATCATTCTCGCTCTTAATTCATCACGTTCAGGCAAGTCAATGTGTAAAACTGAGCGGTCCATCACGCTGACCATCATTTTTGCTTCTCTTTCTGAAATCACCTTGTCTTCTAATAGCCTTAAAATAATGTCATCAGAGGCTGCTTGAGACAAATGGGTATTAATTTGAGAAATAATATTATTAATCAGGACAACTTCATTGTTCATTTTAATTTTAATGATTCTGATGTAACCGCCGCCCCCGCGTTTGCTCTCAACAATATATCCTCTTTCGCTTGTAAATCTGGTGTTGATGACATAATTTATTTGGGAAGGAACGCATTGAAATTTATCTGCAATTTCACTTCGTTTAATCTCTAAAATTTCCTTGCCATTTTGATCTAACACTCGTTTTAAATATTGTTCAATGATGTCAGAAATATTATGTCCCACTCAACCCCCTCCTTTACTGACTTTGACTATATTTGACTTTAATCTTACTATAAGGCGTTTCTCGAGAATTTTCAACTTTCTCGCTCTATCCTTTATTATTTCCATTTTCCCAACCCATAAAACCTGTTTGGCGATTTAAAATTCAGTGTAAAGTTATTATATTATACAATTAAAAGAAATTTTATGATACTAATAAACCAGAATACAAAAAAGGGCAGCTCATATGAGCTGCCCTTTTTTCAATTGCTTGGCGGCGTCCTACTCTCACAGGGGGAAACCCCCGACTACCATCGGCGCTGAAGAGCTTAACTTCCGTGTTCGGCATGGGAACGGGTGTGACCTCTTCGCTATCGCCACCAAACAAATGAGAGTGTTCTCTCAAAACTAGATAACAGGTGTGACATCATTCAAAATGTGGTTAAGTCCTCGATCGATTAGTATCTGTCAGCTCCATGTGTCGCCACACTTCCACCTCAGACCTATCAACCTGATCATCTTTCAGGGATCTTACTTCCTTGCGGAATGGGAAATC
>NZ_JBVQPP010000008.1:0-55404 GCF_055710085.1 Bacillus sp. VA13
GATCAAACTCTCCGATAAATGGATCACAGGTTAAGTCCACCGCATCCTGCGGCGACACCTGTGTGACCTGCATCGTGCAGGCCCTAGTTTGACTGACTACGCACATCGCTGTGCGATTTTATAAAAAATGAATTAACAGATACGTTTTGTCTTGTTTAGTTTTCAAAGATCATTTTGTCCACTTCGTTCAAGCGACTTTATTATTATAACTCGTTGACTCAGTGAAGTCAATAACTTTTTTTGAAGTTCTTTTTTCGTTATCGCCTTGTTTAGCGGCAACGAATAATAATATACCACCTTGTAAATAATAGTGCAATAGTTTTTTTAAAGAAATACTTAGGAATTTAAAAAGAGCGGCATCCCTTCATATAGAAAGGATGCCGCTCTTCTTTATTAGCGTTGTCTCATCTGCGGGAATAACAGTACATCGCGAATAGAAGGAGCATTCGTCAGCAGCATAACCAGACGGTCGATGCCGATGCCTAAACCTCCTGTTGGCGGCATACCGTATTCCAGAGCTTCAACAAAGTCTTCATCCATTAGATGAGCTTCATCATTACCGGCTTCACGCTCTTTTAATTGCGCTTCAAAGCGTTCTCTTTGATCAATAGGATCATTAAGCTCTGTAAACGCGTTTGCATGCTCACGGCCAACGATAAACAGTTCAAAACGGTCTGTAAAGCGTGGGTCCTCTGGGTTTTTCTTAGCTAGAGGAGAGATTTCTACAGGATGTCCGTAAATAAACGTTGGCTGAATAAGCGTTTCTTCAATTTTTTGTTCGAAGAATTCGTTGATGATATGGCCTACCGTCATAGAATCTTTAATCTCTACGCCATGTTCTTTTGCATATTCACGCGCCTGCTCAACAGTAACCTCTTCCCAGAAATCAACGCCAGTCGCTTCTTTGACCGCGTCAACCATATGGATTCTTTTCCACTCAGGTTTAAGGTCGATTTGTTCTTCGCCGTATTGGATCGTAGTTGTCCCAAGAACTTCTTGGGCGATATGAGCGACAAGGTTTTCAGTTAAGCCCATGATATCTTTATAGTCCGCATATGCTTCATATAACTCAATCATCGTGAATTCAGGGTTATGGCGTGTAGAGACACCTTCATTACGGAAAACACGGCCGATTTCATATACTTTTTCTAAACCGCCGACAATTAGGCGTTTTAGATGCAATTCGATTGCAATACGCATGTAGAGCGGAATATCTAACGCATTGTGGTGAGTGATAAATGGACGTGCAGAAGCTCCCCCAGGAATGCTGTGCATTGTTGGTGTTTCTACTTCTAAGTATCCGTGATCATCAAGGTATCTTCTCATAGCTTGAATGATCTTGCTTCGTGCGATGAACGTATGTTTGCTGTCTGGATTTACGATAAGATCCAAGTAGCGCTGGCGGTAGCGCTGCTCAACATCTTTCAAACCATGGTATTTGTCAGGAAGCGGACGAAGCGCTTTTGTCAGCAATTCAAAAGAAGTTGCTTTAACAGACAATTCGCCTACATTTGTTTTAAAGACTTTTCCGGTTACACCGATAAGATCACCGAGGTCAGAAGACTTGAAGATTTCATATTGGTCGTCACCGACACTGTCTTTTCTTACGTAGATTTGAATTTGGCCTTCTAAGTCCTGAAGATGCGCAAAACCGGCTTTTCCTTTACCGCGTTTTGTCATCATGCGGCCTGCGATTGTGACTTCAATCGCTTTTTCTTCTAACTCTTCTTTGGTTAGATCTTGATATGCTGAAATAACTTCCTGAGACTGATGAGTTCTTTCAAAACGTGCGCCGAATGGATCGATGCCGTTATCTCTCAGCTGATTCATTTTATCGCGTCTGACTTGCAGCTGGTCGTTCAATTCTTCATGGTTATGCTCTTCTTGACTCATTGTTATCACTCCATTACAGATATTGTTTCATGAAAAAAGCAGAAAAACTGCCAGCGCAAAACTGGCAGTGAGCAGCAAATAGAGGTGAGCATTATCCTACTTTTGCGTTTTGAAGCTCTTTTGCCTCAACTTCAACAGTAAATGCATCTAAAAGCTGCACAAACTCTTCTCTTGTCTCGCAATGATTGATTTCATTACGAACATTCGCATTGCCTCTTACACCTTTCAGATACCATGCAGCATGCTTTCTCATTTCTCTTACCGCTACGTTTTCACCTTTTAAGTCAACCAGGCGGTCAAGATGCAGTTTGCATACCGCCATTTTTTCGCGTACTTGCGGCTCTTCTTTTAATTCACCTGTTTCAAGGTACTGAACCGTACGGTAAATCATCCACGGATTGCCCAATGCAGCGCGTCCGATCATGACACCGTCTACTCCTGTTTCATCGAGCATACGCTTAGCATCCTGCGGCGTCTTAACATCGCCGTTTCCGATAACCGGAATCGATACTGATTGTTTTACTTCTTTGATGATGTCCCAGTTTGCCGTTCCTTCGTACATCTGCACTCTCGTACGGCCGTGAAGCGCAACTGCTTTTCCGCCCGCACGTTCTACAGCCTGTGCATTTTTCACTGCGAAAATATGGTCTTCATCCCAGCCCATTCTCATTTTCACTGTAACTGGTTTATCAACGGCATCCACTACTGCAGAAACCATTTCGTAAATCTTATCAGGATCGAGAAGCCATTTGGCTCCTGCATCGCATTTTGTAATCTTTGGCACAGGACACCCCATGTTAATATCAATAATATCAGCAGTTGTGTTTTGGTCTACAAACTTCGCCGCTTCCACAAGGGTTTCCTTTTTTCCTCCGAAAATTTGAAGGCTGAGCGGTTTTTCACGTTCATCAATGTAAAGCATACCCATGGTTTTCGCATTGTTGTAAAGGATCGCTTTGTCACTGACCATTTCAGCACATACCAATCCAGCTCCGAATTCCTTTACAGTCAATCTGAAGGCTGAGTTGCAGACACCAGCCATAGGGGCAAGCACAACCCTGTTTTTCAATTGAATATCACCGATTTTAAACATTTTTGACCTCCCTTCATTTGTTATCTTTTTCTGGCGGCGCTAATTCGTCCGCGCTTATATTTAAAACATCTGCTGCGCCTTGAATGATGGCAGCCGACGGCAATCGGTTTCCGCGTTCAATTTCGCCGAGAATAGAAACTGATATACCTAACGCTTTTGCAAATCCTTCTTGAGTATAACCTTTCAGCTTTCTGAATGCACGAATTCGTCTACCCCAGATTTCTGCTTCCATACTCTTACACCTTCTTGGTCTGTTTCCGCACTTGTTGCCTCTTTTTCAACCTGCGGGCAAATCTCCGCAAGCGGCGCAAGGACAAACAAACGCTCATACATTCTCGGATGCGGAACAATTAGTTGCTCTGTTTCAATATTTTCACGATTAAACAGCAAAATGTCAAGGTCTGCCGTCCGCGGTCCCCATCTTACTTCCCTTGTTCTTCCTAATTCATTTTCTATATGCTGCGTCAGCTCAAGGAGTTCAAAAGGGTTCAGCGACGTCTTGATTTCAACAGCCATATTCAAAAATTCATCTTGGTCTTCGTATCCGACCGGGTCAGTTTCGTAAATGGACGACACTTTAGTGACTGTCACCGCATCATGCTGGTGCAGCAATGCCACTGCTTGCCTTAAATATGTTTCTCTATCTCCAATGTTTGATCCAAGTGCGATATAAGCTATGTTGTTCATGACTTTTTTCTCGTGATTTCAATTGCTACTGATTTATAGTGTCCGGGAATTGGCGGATCTGGCTTAATCACTTTCACAGTACATTGCTGCACCGGCTGAAATTTCTTGAGCACATTGTCGGCAATACGTTCCGCCAGCGTTTCCACCAATTTCACAGGCTCCCCTTCTACGATATCTTTACATACGTGATAGAGCTCAGCATAGTTAATCGTTTGCTCAAGGTCGTCTGTTTGTCCGGCTTTGCTTAAATCCAGCTCAGCGGTTAAATCAACTTTAAATCGCTGTCCAAGCTTGTTTTCTTCTTTGAACACACCGTGGTATCCGTAAAACTCCATTCCTTCTACAAAGACTTTATCCATGGTGCACCCCTCCCTTATTCAGCATCGCGTCCATCATTTTCGCCATTCTGGCAATTTGTTTCACGTCATGGACCCTGACAATGTCACAGCCTTTTTGAATGCCGAGACACACGGTCGCACCTGTGCCCTCAGCCCGCTCCTCAGGCGGAAGATCCAGAACACGTCCGATGAATCTTTTTCGGGAGGTTGCCAGAAGAACCGGATACCCCAGTCCGCTCAAAATCTCGAGTTTGTTCATCACTGCCAAGTTATCATGATAGGTTTTCGCGAAACCGATACCTGGATCAAGGATAATGTTCCTTTCCTCTACTCCGGCCTCAACAGCGATTTTTACACTCTCCATTAAGTCCGACAGCATATCCGGTAATAAGTCATTGTAATTTCTCTCAGGGCGGTTATGCATGAGAACAATCGGAACATTGTGTTCTGCTGCAACGGAAGCCATCTTCGGATCATGTTTCGCTCCCCAAATATCATTGATGATGGATGCGCCTGCTTTAACAGCTTCATCTGCGACAGAAGCCTTGTACGTATCTACAGAAATCGGCACGCCCAGTTCTTTTGTGATCCGCTCAATTACCGGAATCACTCTGGACATCTCCTCATCCTCTGAGACATATTCAGCGCCAGGCCTTGTCGATTCTCCTCCGATGTCAATGATATGGGCACCGTCATCGATCATCTCTTTCGCGTGCAGGAGCGCCTTGTCCAAGCTGTCATATTTTCCGCCGTCCGAGAAAGAGTCAGGCGTTACGTTTAAAATCCCCATCACCAGTGTCTTCTCTTTATATGATAAAGCGCTGGGCTTGGTGTGGATTACTTGTGTTTGGTCTATCGTTTGCTGCGCCATTCTCTTCCTCCCTTTTCATGAATCATGTTCTTTATTTCTTTTTTGTATAGCGCTTGAAGAGCAGAGGCTGCTTCTCCGCTTTGGCCCGCGTAGTTTACTTCTTCTATTTTAGTAAAAGGGATGATCTCAAGAACCGAGTTCGTCATCCACGCTTCGTCAGCTGTCAAAAGAGCTTCCAGCTCATATCGGCCAGTTTTGAGTGCCAGTCCTATTTTGTTCGCATTTTCCATGACAAAACGTCTTGTGACACCGTCCAGAATACCGGTATCAAGAGATGGGGTATAGATGCAGCTGTCTTTTCTCCAGAAAACATTTGATATGATGCCCTCCGCAACAGCTCCATCCTCCGTTAGGAAAATCCCTTCGACACGCGGATCATTTCCGATTTCCCGCTTCGCATACATATTATTTAAATAATGATGAGATTTTAACCGGAACGGCCCCTCTGGTGTGTTTCTCCGTATCGATAAAACCTTTCCTTCTTTTTGCAAAGGAAGACTTTCTGGTTTCAGTTGGTTCACATAGCATAAAACAGTTGGCTTATCGTAAGTCTGGGCAACAAAGCCTTTATCGCTGATGCCGGCTGATATGTCTAGCCTGACACGGGCATTGCCATCCTTGATCTTATTCAGCCGAAGCAGCTTGTCCAGCATCTCAAGGATCTCATGTTTTGAAACAGTATATTCGATTTGCAGATCCTTAAGTGCGCGTTTAAGCCTTTCTATATGCCAATCAAGCAAAAATGGGCAGCCTTCGTAGAGCCTGAAGGTTTCGAAAACACCGATCCCATATAAAAATCCATGGTCAAAAGGAGAAAGAACTGCATCTTTCTCCTCTATATACCGGCCGTTAACATATATCATCACGCAATAACTTCCTTGCGGTATGTCTCAATGAAATTTCTGAGCATTTCTTTCCCAAAGGAAGTCATAATAGACTCTGGGTGAAATTGCACGCCCTCTATCGGGAGGTCATTGTGGCGAATGGCCATGATTTCTCCTTCTTTCGTTTGTGCTGTTACTGTAAAACAGCTTGGCAGCGTCTCAGATTTTACGATCAGCGAGTGATAACGAGTCGCGACAAGGGGATTTTTCAAGCCTTCGAAGATTGTCTTGCCGTCATGCTCAATATCCGAGGTTTTCCCGTGCATAAGCCGTTCAGCCCTAATTACGTCACCGCCAAATACTTGTGCGATGGACTGATGACCGAGGCATACACCAAAAACGGGAATTTTCCCTGCAAAATGTTTAATTGCTTCAAGGCTAATCCCTGCCTCATCAGGACTGCACGGTCCTGGTGAAATCATCAGAAAATCAGGAGACAGCTCTTCGATTTCTTCGATCGTGATGTCGTCATTGCGTTTCACAATCAGTTCTTCCCCAAGCTCGCCCAAATACTGCACCAAGTTGTACGTGAATGAATCGTAGTTATCAATCATTAAAATCATTTCTCCGCTCACCTCATCTAATTTTTGTCTCTTCTTTGCTCAGCTCTAACGCCTTTTGCATTGCAAAAGCTTTTTTGAATGATTCCCTGTACTCGTGCTTTGGAACGGAATCAATCACAACTCCTGCGCCGGACTGCATAAATGCCTGCCCTCCGGTTGCATAAATGGTTCGAATGACGATATTAAACTGCAGATCGTGATTATATCCAAACCATCCTATAGATCCAGTATAAAGCCCGCGGCGTGTCGGCTCAAGTTCTTCTATAATTTCCATCGTTCTTACTTTGGGAGCACCTGTAATGGTTCCTCCGGGAAACACAGCATGAATAATATCTACGGCATCATACCCATCCTGCAGTTCACCTTGGACGTTAGACACAATATGCATCACATGCGAGTATTTTTCAATCGCCATGAATTCGTTCACGCGCACAGATCCGTACCGTGATACTCTTCCCAGATCATTTCGCTCAAGATCAACCAGCATGACATGTTCAGCGCGTTCTTTTTCATTGTCGATCAATTCGTTTGCGAGCGCTTCGTCTTCTTCATCCGTTTTTCCCCTGGAACGGGTGCCCGCAATCGGTCTCGTCTCTAACAGCTTGCCCTTTTTACTGACAAGCAGTTCAGGCGATCCGCAAATGATTTGGAAATCAGGTGTTTCTAAATAAGCCATATACGGCGAAGGATTTACTTCTCTCAGGGTCTTGTAAATTTGATATGGGTGGACAGACAGCGACTGTGACTGCCTTATTGATAGATTGACTTGAAATACATCTCCGCTGGCAATGTATTGTTTGATTTTCTCTACAGCTTGTGAGAATCCATCCTCGGTAAATGGTGCCGCGAAGGAACCGTCTGATTCATGCTTCATCTCTCGCGAAGGGACAGCAGGAAGCTCAGTCAGCCACATCCGCTCCAACTCAGATAGCTTCACGTCAGCAGAATCATCAGTGCCATTAACATGAGTAATCAGCCACAGAGACTCATCTTGATGGTCATAAACTGCTATATCATCAAAAACAAGAAAATAAATATCCGGTGTTTCCAGATCATCTAATGAGAGCATTTTAAAATTTTCAATGTAACGTGCGTAATCATAGCTGAGAAACCCGATTGCCCCGCCTTGAAAATCCGGGAGCTCGTGATCTGTTTCTGTTTCCAGCGTTTTAAACCAGCTGTGGAAGGCACGTAATGGATCACCTTCTTTAAACAGCATCTCATCCCCATGCTTAATGGTTGTAATTCCGTCTTTTCCTTTTACAGTCGCAATCGGATCAAGACCGGCTATACTGTATCTGCCGCCTCTTGCACTTTCAAGAAGTACATGCTGTTTTCTGGATTGCGCAAGTTTCTCAAATTGTTGTAAGAATGAGTCTTTTTGAAAAGGTACTTTTTTGCCTGCCGGTCTGCGTTGTGCCATTTATATCATTCCTCTATTTTCTTTTTTGCTTGTTTTTTATTGTAAAGCAATCTTGTTAGTGAAAAAAGTGAATTTCTCTTCCAAGAATAACATTCGTCGCAGACATGGCATATTTGATGCACAAATATAAAAAAACTCCCGGCGGACCGGGAGTTTGGCTTTTTTAATCGAATTGATACAGCGGCGTGCTCAGATAACGTTCGCCATTACTTGGAATGATGGCCAATACTTTTTTGCCTTTTCCGAGTTTTTTCGCTACTTGAAGAGCAGCATAAATTGCCGCGCCTGATGAGATGCCTCCGAGAATTCCTTCTTCACGTGCAGCTCTGCGTGCATATTCGAATGCTTCTTCATTCTTCACGGGGAAGATTTCATCATATACTTCAGTATTTAAGATGTCCGGTACAAATCCAGCTCCGATTCCCTGAATTTTATGGGGGCCTGGTTTTCCTCCTGATAGCACTGGGGAATCTGACGGTTCAACAGCGTAAATTTTGATGGAAGGGTATGCTTCCTTCAGAACTTCACCCGCTCCTGTAATCGTTCCGCCTGTACCGATTCCGGCTACAAATGCATCAAGCTGATCATCACCGAATTGCTCAACGATTTCTTTACCCGTTGTTTGGCGGTGAATTTCTGGGTTAGAGGGGTTATTAAACTGCTGCGGCACAAAGTATCCGTGCTGCTCAGCAAGCTCTTCAGCCTTCTTAATGGCGCCTTTCATGCCTTCTGCACCAGGAGTCAGCACAAGCTCAGCACCGTATGCGCGAAGAAGGTTGCGACGCTCCATGCTCATTGTATCAGGCATAACCAAAATAGCTTTTAACCCTTTAGCAGCAGCAACCATCGCAAGCCCGATTCCAGTATTTCCGCTTGTCGGTTCAATGATTGTATCACCGGCTTTTAATTTCCCTTCTTTTTCAGCGGCTTCAATCATAGCTAAACCGATACGGTCTTTTACACTGCTTCCAGGGTTCATGTATTCAAGCTTTAGATATACATCCGCACTGTTTTCATCTGCAAGGCGATTTAATTTCACGATTGGCGTATTCCCAATTAATTCAGTAATGGAGTTTGCTACACGTACCATTCTCGACACCTCAATTTCCGACTATTTGTATTGGTATTATGTATATAATCTATCAATTTCAAAATTTTTTGTCAATCACTTAGTACTTTTTTCCCCATAAAACCACGATACATCGGCTTCTTTCCAAAGTGTTTTGACTGTCGCTTTATCGCCTAGCTGATCCATTGCGATTTGCCGTCTGATCTGATCCTTTACTTCATCATACGAGAATGTTCTTGCCTTTAGTTTTTCTTTCAGCTGAATAACGGCATATCCGTTACTGACCTTTATCGGTTCGTCAGACCATTCATCCTCTTTGAGTGTTTTTGCTTCTTCAATGTATGCTGACGGAATGTTGTCTGATGCTTCTGTGACAAAACCTAAATCTCCGCCGTATGGTGATGTATATCTGTCTGTAGACCTTTCCGCCGCGACAGCTTCAAAGCTTGAGCCGCCTTTCAGTTCTTTAAGGACTTCTCTCGCTTCTTCTTCATCTTTTACAACAATGTGCCGAATTCGATACGAATCATCAAACTGATACAGTTCTTTATTTTTATTATAGAATGATTTCAGTTCTTTGTTTGAAATATCAATATCCCTTGTTAACAATTCTTCAAGAAGGATATTATAACGAATTTGATCTTTCCACTCTTTCTCAGTTGTATGTTCGTCTTCGTAAAAGGAATTGTTGACCGCTTTAATCAGCAAAAACTCACGATCAATTTCATTTTTAGACACTTTGAGGTTGTTCTTTTTGGCTAGCTGCTCAACGACTCGGACATTGATCATATCTTCAAGTGTCGACTTTCCATATCGGTCTTCCATTTCTTTCAGCCATTCTTCTCTTGTCACACTTTTGCCTCCGATCGTCGCAATAGACTCATCGGACGACGATGCGCCTGCCTGGGATTTCGTCAGCGTATATGCAACAGCAATACAGCAAACCAACAGCGCCCCTAAAATAATGGTCCAGATTGTTCTTGATTTCAAACCTGTTTTCAGCCCCTTTTCTCAAATTAAAAAACCCGCTAAAGAGCTTAGCGGGTGGTTTGGTCACGAAGCCCTTCCAGCTCTTCTTTTGTAAATAAGTACTTTTCATTACAAAAATGGCATACTGCTTCGGCTTGTCCATCTTCTTCTATCATATCTTGAATTTCTTTTTTGCCTAGTCCTAAAATGGCTGTTTCGAACCGTTCTTTTGAACAAGGGCAATGGAATCTGACAGGCATCGTTTCCAAAATCTCAGGTTTCTCGCCTAGGACTTCTTCTAAAATTTCTTCTGGTGTCAGCCCTTTTTGGATGAGCTTAGAAATCGGCTCTACTTGAGATAGACGCTGTTCAATTTTTGCGATGGTTTCATCATCAGTTCCCGGCATCAGCTGAATAATAAAGCCTCCTGCCGCAAGAATGGTATTGTCAGGATTCACGAGCACACCTACGCCCACTGATGAAGGAACCTGCTCAGATGACACAAGATAGTAAGTGAAATCATCACCCAATTCTCCTGAAACAATTTCTACTTGTCCTGTGAAGAACTCGCGTAAACCTAAATCTTTTACGACACTTAACGTTCCGCTAGTTCCAACTGCACGTCTGACATCAAGCTTGCCTTGTTCATTTAAATCAAAATGAACTTGCGGGTTAGAGACGTATGCTCTGACTTCCCCTTTTGCATTGGCATCAGCTACAATTGCTCCGATTGGACCTCCGCCCTCGATTTTCACCGTCAGCTTATCATCGCCCTTCAGCATAGCGCCGAGCATAAGTGAGGCTGTCATTGTACGGCCCAGTGCAGCGGATGCTGTCGGCCACGTACCATGGCGTCTTTGCCCTTCATTTACCATATCAGTTGTTCTCGCTGCATAAGCGCGAACTTTTCCATCATACGCAAGTGCTTTTACTAAATAATCCATTACAAAACCTCCTATACACTTCCTACGCGGTTTCGTTCATAAATCAATTCCAGCCCTTTTAGGGTTAAGAATGGATCAACGATATCTATACAATCTGATTCGTTTGCAATGAGCGGCGCAAGGCCTCCTGTCGCAATGACCTTTGGTTCCTGTTTTGCCTGCCATTTCATTCGCTTGACGATTCCTTCCACTTGACCGACATAGCCAAATAAAATTCCAGATTGCATCGCGCTTACAGTGTTTTTTCCGATAATATTGTCAGGCCGGGTGATTTCGATACGCGGAAGCTTTGCCGCACGCGAATAAAGCGCCTCTGTCGAAATCGTAATCCCAGGAGCAATCGCCCCGCCCATGTATTGTTTGTTTTCATCAATATAGCAGTACGTTGTGGCAGTTCCGAAATCAACAACAATTAACGGATTGCCGTATAAGTGTATCGCTGCAACAGCATTTACGATTCTGTCTGCTCCCACTTCTTTCGGATTGTCATATTTTATATTTAAACCCGTTTTCATACCCGGACCGACAATTTGCGGTTCGATATGAAAGTATTTTGTGCACATTCTTTCTAACGCAAACATGATTGGCGGCACTACCGATGAAATAATAATGCCATCTATCTGTTCAAACATAAGCCCGGAATGCTCAAATAAGGAGCGTAAAATCATCCCAAACTCATCTTCTGTTTTATGCCTGCTTGTTTCTATACGCCAGTGATATTCTAATTTTCCATCATGATATACACCAAGTACAGTATTGGTGTTCCCCACATCGATAACCAGTAACAACCTCTATCACCACTTTTGAATAGTTTCTCTACTTTACTTTTTACAAACATTCTACAATAACATACACGATCAGCGGCTCATTTGTAAACAAATCGATACCAGAATTGGATGATTGTAAAAGCCGCAGCCGAGCCCCTGATTTACATAAAAAAACTGCCAGCGTCAGCCGGCAGTTTTTTAGAGAGAAAGCGAATTACTCTTTTGTATCGTCTTTCTTTTCTTCTGTTTTTGTCAGAATGTTTACTTTCACATCATCGTTCTTTTCATCATCAGAGAAATTGCGCTCTGGCAATGTTCCATGATCGACGAGATGTTTGATTTGTTCAGCGTCAAGCGTTTCAACTTTCAGAAGCGTTTGAGCAATCAATTCAAGCTTGTCACGATTTTCAGTCAGAATTTGTTTCGCGCGCTCATAACATTCTTTGATGATGCGCTGAATTTCCTGATCAATTTCGTAAGCGATTTGATCACTGTAGTTCTGTTCGTTGTTGAAATCACGGCCTAAGAATACCTGACCGCCCTGAGACTGTCCAAATTGCAACGGTCCCAGTTTTTCTGACATACCGAATTCTGTAACCATTCGTCTTGCAATATTCGTCGCACGCTGGAAGTCATTGTGTGCTCCTGTGCTGACCTCACCGAAGATAATTTCTTCAGCTACACGTCCGCCCAAGAGGCCGACAATTTTATCAAGCAGCTCCGGCTTTGTCTGGAAGTAACGGTCTTCTCTTGGAAGCATAACTGCATAACCGCCAGCCTGACCTCGAGGAACAATCGTTACTTTATGGACCATATCAGCCTCATCTAAAACGAGTCCGATAACAGTGTGTCCGCCTTCGTGATAAGCCACGATATTGCGTTCTTTCTTGGAGATGACGCGGCTCTTCTTAGCAGGTCCGGCAATTACACGGTCCGTCGCTTCGTCAATATCACGCGCATCGATTTTTTTCTTGTTTTGACGAGCCGCCACAAGTGCAGCTTCATTCAATAGATTTTCTAAGTCCGCGCCTGAGAAACCTGGTGTTCTCATAGCAATTGATTTCAGGTTAACCGTTTCATCCAGCGGTTTGTTTCTCGCATGGACTTTCAATACAGCTTCACGGCCAATGACATCTGGGCGGTCCACTGTGATTTGACGGTCAAAACGTCCCGGACGAAGTAAGGCTGGGTCCAAGATGTCCGCACGGTTCGTCGCAGCAATGATGATGATTCCTTCATTGGCGCTGAATCCGTCCATTTCAACAAGCAATTGGTTAAGCGTCTGTTCACGTTCATCGTGTCCTCCGCCGAGACCTGCTCCACGCTGACGTCCGACTGCGTCAATTTCATCGATGAAGATCAAACAAGGCGCATTCTTTTTCGCATTTTCAAACAAGTCACGCACACGGGAAGCACCGACACCTACAAACATTTCAACGAAATCAGATCCGCTGATGCTGAAGAAAGGTACGCCGGCTTCACCTGCACAAGCTTTTGCCAGCAATGTTTTACCGGTTCCCGGAGGTCCGACTAAAAGCACGCCTTTTGGTATTCTCGCACCAAGCTCGGCAAACTTGCGGGGATCTTTCAGAAACTCAACAACTTCAACGAGTTCTTGCTTTTCTTCGTCAGCCCCTGCAACGTCTTTAAATTTGACGCGTTTCTTTTCCTCTGTATACAACTTCGCCTTGCTCTTACCAAAGTTCATGACACGGCTGCCGCCGCCTTGAGCCTGATTGAGCAGGAAGAAAAACAGAATAAAGATAATGACAAACGGGATGATGGTCGTCAGGAATGTCACCCATCCGCTTGTTTCTTGAGCGGGCTCAACCTTTACGTCTGTCTTTTTCAAAGCATTAAATATCTGGTCTGCTCCCTTTCCTTCAGGAACATGAGACAAAAAGTATTGATCTTTGTCGTAGTTTTTCAGCTGCCCTTTTACCTCATAAACTCCTCTGACAGGCTGAACCGATACGCTATCAACTTTCCCGTCATCCAGGTTTTTGATGAACGTACTGTACGACATATTTTCTGTTTTCGGATTTGAGGTCTGGAAGTAGCTCACAACCCCGATTACTACTAATAAAATAAGTAAATAAAAAATGGTATTACGGAAGACCCGATTCATTCCTTACCTCCTCCCACAGTAAGCACAACTATGTTCAATAGTACCATAGAAAATCATTCCAATACAAACAATAACCATCTCGGAAGCAGGCTGCCGATCAGCTTTCATAAACTGCCGGTTTTAACACTCCGATATAAGGCAGATTGCGATAGCGCTCAGCATAATCAAGTCCGTAACCCACTACAAACGCGTCAGGAACTTCAAAGCCTACAAAGTCTGCTTTAATGTCCGCTTTTCTTCCGCTCGGTTTATCCAAAAGGGTAACAATCTTAATTGATTTTGCTTTACGGTATCGGAAGAGCTCTACTAGATAACTTAAGGTTAACCCACTGTCGATGATATCTTCAATAATTAAGATGTCCCGGCCCTCTACAGATGTATCCAAATCTTTAATGATTTTTACTTCTCCAGAAGAAACCGTAGAATTTCCGTAGCTTGATACATCCATGAAATCCATTTCCAAATATGTATCAATATGCTTGATAAGATCCGCCATAAAAGGAAGTGCTCCTTTTAACACACCGATTGCCAACGGAAACGTATCTTGATACTCGCTCGTTAATTCTGCGCCTAACTCTTTTACTTTCTCTTGTATCTCTTCCTCTGAGATCAGTACTTTCTCGATATCATGTTTCATCATGATTTTGCTTGCCCCCTACACTTTTCATGCTGTCTATATTGTAATACAATGCGGTCGCTGTTTGGAATCACAAGATCTTCAAAAATTGATTTTTTCAAGCCCGGTATCCAGATAATTTCACCGCTTGCGTCCGTTACAATCGGCCAGTTGTCTCTTTCTCGGAGAGGCAATTTCTTATCAATAAATATATCCTTTACCTTTTTCGAGCCGTTCATCCCTTTTAGTTTGATCCGGTCTCCAGCTTTTCTCGTCCGGATCGTTAAGGGAAATCGCACCTTTTTTTCACTTGTAATAAAAACAGCATTCCCATGTTCTTCAGGCGAATCCGCATAATGCTTTGCCTCTATCAGAAATCCATTGGGGAGCACTGCCGTTTCATCAGCAGCTCCGCTTATTTGGTATTCATAGGGAACATTTTTGCACTGCCATTGTTCAAATGTAAACAAACATGTCTGATATGATTTGACCACCTTCAGCCCTTTCGGAAAGTCCAATACTCCTGAAGGACCGCCCTTTTCCGCCCAATCGAGAAACTGCTGAATGTGATGAGCTGAAAAGGATGATGGAACGTATTCATAAAGATAGTTTAATATTAGTTGAACTCCTCTTCTTTGTAAAGGCATCGGGAGGGCAAGCAATTGAGAGGAATTGATTTCAACTGATGTATTAGACTGGCTTGTGATTACTTTATTCATTTCATCTTTCGTTAATGACTGTAAGAATTGCTCATCTTCCGTCAGTGCCTCACTCACTTTCTGAAACCTTTTATGCACATCCGGCGACTCCTGTTTCAAAAACGGGAGCACTGTTTTTCTGAATCTGTTTCTTGTGTAGTCATCTTTGGCGTTGCTTTCATCCGTCCGGTAGCTCAAGCCGTTTTCACGGCAATAGTGAAGGATCTCTTCCTTTGTAATGGTTAAGAACGGCCTGATGATCCGCCCCGTCCCAAAACGTCTGACCGGCTGCATTCCCGCAAGTCCCGCTCCAAGCGTACCCTTGGCCAGTCTCATAAGCATCGTTTCAACCTGGTCATCACCATGATGCGCAAGCGCCAGATAGTCCGCTTGATGCTTCAACATGATGTCCTCAAAAAACTGATAGCGGCAATCACGTGCCGCAGCCTGCTTATTGAGACCTTTTTCCTGCGAATATGCTGTTACGTTGATTTGAGCCGTTTCGCACGCGAGCTGTTCAGCTTTACAATAAGCTTGGACAAAACGCATGTCTTCCTCAGATTCCGCGCCCCTGAACCGATGGTCGACATGAGCTGCAATAATATTTGCTGAACGTCCGCATAACGTATGCAGTGCGTGAAGAAGAGCCATTGAGTCCGGACCGCCGGAAACGCCTACAATGATTGTCGCCCCTTTTAACGTAAGATTGTGTTTGTTTAAAAAATCTTTGACACTTTTCACAATGTCCTCCTCACAATGAGCAGGTTTTTTAAAGATATTCATATCCTATCACTTTCAATCCTTCCAAGCAAAGAAGAAGCATAGGCTTTGCAGATTGTGCCATTCAGATTAAGAAGAAGATAATGTAGGCGAAATAAAGCGCCAAAACGCTGATCACGATAAGCGTTGTTTCAAATAATCCCCCCGACTTAGCAGGCTTCTGTTTAGGAGTATAGCGCGTCTTCGTTACTTTTCCTTGGCGCGGTTTTTGCTGTCTTTGTCTTGTGACAGGCTGCGGCGGTGTTTTTACAGCTTGTTTTCTCTGTACTGCTTTTTGCCCCGCGTCGAGCATGTCCTTCTTCATTTCATCTGCGGTTTGATAATCGCCGTTCAATGCTGAAAAAAGCACTTTTTTATACTTTTTCAGCAGAGGGTGCCCTTCGATTAGAGACCTAAGCTGTTCCTTGGGCTGGTTTGTTTTCTTGAATTCTTTTTTATGCACACTGTTGATCATAATCATGGCAACTGCAAACAGATCGTAGGATGGCTCTGCTTTTCTTGTTCCATACCCCCAATACCCTCTGTCATAAAACTCGGTATACTCTTTTATCGCACGGCCTTCCTTTGTTGTGCCGCCTACATCAATGCAGCGGATTCTTGCGGGCGGACCGGTTACAATCAGATTATCAGGTTTAAGATCGCCGAATATCCATCCTTGCTGGTGAAGCACTGATAAGCTGGATAACAATTGAATCATCAACACCGGTATCCATTCCGCTCCTTTATCATTTACATAATTCAAAAGCAGCGGGCCTTTTATGTATTCCATTGCATAAAACGAAACTTTCGTATTGGCACTGGGGATATAGGCATCATCCGTATCAAAAAAAGAAGGCCCCATCGTAACGGACTGGGCCTTTGAGAAAGATTTTAAGACATTCACTTCAGAAGTAATAGACAAGCTGTCATCGCTCACCTTTAAGGCAACATGTCCATCTGATGCTTCTGCCAAATACACAATTCCATTGGCCCCTTTTCCAAGCTGTTTACGCAATGTATAAGAGTTTCCGTTCCACTTGCCTTTGATTGTCGTACCCGGCTTAAGGTTACATGCCAAACTCGTCAAAGCGTCGTTCATCATCTGCCAGCATGCTCCTTCTTGAGCGGATTTTTTCAAATTGCTGCGTCGCTTCACGTATCGCCGGACCTGTCGGCGTGATGCCGCCTGTCGAAAGCTTTGCAAAGAGTGTGGAAAGAGATTGCAGCTTTGGTGTCCAGTTCAGCACAAGCTCGACCTCTTGTTTTTTCCCGGGAAATATACACATCGCAAATTCGTTATTCCCGATTCGGGAATTGAGGCTGACAGACAAATCAATCAGCGCCTCTTTTACTGTAGGAAGCTTAGGCGCCATACTTGCACTTGTATCAACAAGGACCAAAACCTGAAGATGCACCGTTTCTCCAAGCTCGTCTACCACTTCCATGACTTCGCCGCGTTTTTCGGGAGAAAGCTCCTCCATTTCCACATTCTTTCCGAGAATTTGTTTCAGCTCTTGATTGACTACACCTTGTAAGGTTTGCGTCATTGCTTTTTTTGTTACCATTTGAACGGTTTGTGAAAGCTGAGATGCATAAACCACCTGATGCACACCACCTCCGGCAAGCGCAATCCCTTCGACTTCCTTCATTGCTTCAGGGTCAATTTGGTTTTCTTCCATTATACCTATGACATTTACCGTAATCCCCTGCTCTTTAGCAAAAGCAGCCATTGCAAGCGGGTCTTCCCCATGGTTCGAGCAGCCATCCGTTATCAGCAAAATTTGATTTAAATGTCCGTTATTCACATTCATTCCTCCTGGAGAATACGAGGATTCTCAGATTCATATATTCCCATCTTCGCCAGAAGAAATTTGATTTATACGGAAGCGTTATGAAATTTCTTGTTTGTTTTGAAAGATGGCCGGAACAGGGATGGATGCCCACTTCGGTGTATTGTGGTCAATCCGGACGACAACAACTGTCATATCGTCCTCAATTTGGCCGGATCTCGTGCGGATGACTTCCTCCATGAGCAAATCGGCAATCTCCTGCGGGTCATTTGTTTTTAACCCTTTCATTTTGCGTTTCATCCATAAATCATGATTTTCTACATGCTTAGGGCCCTCAAATATGCCGTCACTCATCATAATCAAGAGATCACCCGCTTTCAACTGCTCACTCACAACCTCCACATCGAATTCATTAATAATACCGATTGGCAGATTGCTCGCTTGAACTTTCATTACCTGGTCGCCCCGTTTGATAAAGCTAGGCGTCGATCCAACCTTCAAAAATTTACAGCTTGCATCTTGTAGATCGATAATAGATAGGTCAAGCGTGGAATATATCTCGTCAGTTGTCCTTAGGGACAGTATGCTATTAATCGTTTTAATTGCTATTTTTTCATCAATGCCGGATTCAAGGATTTTCTCAAGAAGCTTGATCGTTTCATTGCTTTCGAAGTGCGCCCTTGCGCCATTGCCCATTCCGTCACTGATTGCCGCAGCATATTTTCTGGCACCTAGCTCCATCATGCTGTAGCTGTCGCCGGAGACAAGGCCGCCGCCCTTCGCAGCGTGAGCCGCACCTGTAGACACCCTGTATGATTTAGTTGATCCAAAGGCGACATGACTGTATCCATTCGGATGTGGAGAGTGTTGTTCGGCTTTCACAAGAATTTGTTCTTCCAGAATATCAGAAAGCATAGGTGCAATGATTTTTTCACTTTCTCCATGTCCGCTGAACGGAATGGTCATTTCAATGTCGATATTTCCTTGTTCAAGACTATATATCTCCACATGCTGAATCTCGATTCCGAAATGCTGAAGTGCCTCTATGATTTGCTCTTCCTGCAGAAAGTGCTGTTCCCGCTCTCTTTTTATTTCCCGAGAAAAGTCTGCCATAACTTCAGAAACACCTAAAAGCTGTTCAGCAACAAGGCGCCTGCTGTCCTGCACTTTTTGCTTAAGCGTCAAATGGGCATGATGATGTGCGAGTTCATCTTCAATCAGCTCTTCAACCTGCTTTGATTTAGAGCAATGCTGATGAAACTCTTTTTTCAGCCTTCGGTTTGATGCATATTCTTTTTCTTCTGTTTCAAGCATAACTTGTTTCATTAAGTCATATGTTTTATCAAAGTTCTGTACCCAGCATCTGTTTTTCTTGTAGCACGTCTGACAGGAATGCTCCGTGATCTTGCTTAAAAACAAATCAACTTCGCTGTCATCTGTCTGTTCGTCAGATGCTTGGTAAAAGGTCGCAAAGCTTTCAGACAGCGCATGGAATACATTAGAGAACTGGTCTACCTTTTGAGCAGTGACATCTCTGATTTTCCTAGCATATTGCTGCTGCTCTTGGAGATGCTCCACAGTTCCCGGAATATATCTCGCCACTTTCTTTGTAATCGATTGAGGTGTAAGCAAAAACAGGCCGACTGCAATTAATGACTCATAGAGCGTTGTCATCAGACCAGCAGAGCCTTCACCATATAAAGAAATAAGAAGTGATCCAACGATCAGCCCGATTGCTGCGCCTGCCTTTTTCCCTTCCTTCAGCAAACCGCCTAATAAACCGGAGAAAGCAAGCAGACTCATTTGATAGAGGTTTCCGATATTCGCCAAGCCAAGAATCAGACCGGTCACGACACCAACCGTACAGCCAATGCTAGCTCCGCCAATAAAGGAAAAACTCAATACGACATAACGAGCCAGTATATGTTCTGCCTGCATCCCTTGGTAGGACAAGCCGGCAAGCCCCGTCAAAACGGAAGCAATGAGTATCATAAAGCAAATGATTTCTTCTATTTTTAATGATTGTTTTACTTTTTTTACAGTGAAAACCGGAAGGCTCTGAAGAAAAATCAGCGTTAAAATAAAGGATAGTCCAGCTTCAACGACAGCCATCACATAATCATAGGTTGTAAACGCGCCATTTTGGGCGTAAACAAACCCGGCTCTTGCTGCAGCCATGGAGAAGAACACGACAATCGGGAGTGCTTTCACGCGATCGTCGGTGATGAAGGAGGCTACTTTAGAAAATACGAAGAATGCCAGCAATGCGGCTAGTATGAGCAATGAGTGCTTCGGAGAAATGGTCAGCGCACCTGTAAGCACAGCCAGCACCGCATAAAGCGCCTTGTCTCTTCTGATAAGAAGCATCGCCCCAAAGAAAGGAAGTGCGAAAGGAAGCACCTCGGATAATATGAAAGCCCGTCCAAGCAAAAATCCGATGACGACATATATGAATCCTTTATAAAAAAACAGTGAATGCAAATGATGAGTCACCAGCTTAGTGCCCCTGTTAAAAAAAGATTGGAGTTTTTCCAAAGCTTGTCCCGCCATTGGCCCGTTCACTCTTCTTTCTGCTTTTTCCATTTCTCTCATCTCCCACCTGTTATATTCGTTGCCTGTCATTATAGCGAAAGCACAGATAGGATTTTGTCAAAAGAAGGTAACAATACCAAAAAAATCTTCGACGGTTTCTGCCTTGATATTCGTTTATCAAAAGAATTTCCGGAATGTTGTCTAAAAATGAAAAAAATCGGCTTCTGCAAGAGAAGCCGATTTTTCAGGATGACCCGTACGGGATTCGAACCCGTGTTACCGCCGTGAAAGGGCGGTGTCTTAACCGCTTGACCAACGGGCCAAACAAATATGGTAGCGGCGGAGGGGATCGAACCCCCGACCTCACGGGTATGAACCGTACGCTCTAGCCAGCTGAGCTACACCGCCATATTGTTTTGTGCTTCTAAGCACAAGTTATATAATACAAAGGTTTGTCCTTTTCGTCAACAGAAACTTTAATGTTATAATTTTCTGACTTTTGAAGCGGGTGAGGATAATAAAAAAAGCATCCGTCGGGATGAACGGATGCTTCATTTATTTATAGAAAGCAGCAAGTTATCCTCTTCTTGCTCCGCGCCCTCCACGTTTTGATTCCGTATTGCGTTTTAAAGATGACAAGCGATCTTCGCTGTCTTTTAAAAACTTATTCATTTTCTGTTCAAAAGATTCTTTCGGACGGAAATCATTTCTAGGTCTGGCTTGCGGACGGTCTTTAGCTTTTTTAATAGATAAACCAATTTTCCCGTCTTTTTCAACGTTGATGACTTTCACTTCAACTTGGTCGCCGACTTTTAAGTGATCGTTAATGTCTTTGACATAGTTATCAGCTACCTCACTGATGTGAACGAGACCGGTTGAGCCTCCAGGCAATTCAACAAATGCTCCAAAATTTGTAATACCTGTTATTTTCCCTTGCAACTTGCTGCCAACTTCAATCGACATAAAAAAAGTGCTCCTCCTTAGGCTTATAAAAAGATCGTTTGCTTAATTATACCTAAATAAAAATTTAAGTGTCAACAAGGCTACTTGCTCTTCTTCTCCACATTGAAGATAATTTCTCCGTCTCCAGACATGAATAAGTCTCTTCTGGCAAGCTCTGTGACGTAATCCTCATCCTTCAATTTGGATATTTCTTCTTTTAAATCCGCTTGTTTTGTCTTTAAACTTTTCAGTTCTTTTTCAAGCTGTTCTTTCTTTTCTTCTTTTGCGCTAAGGGAAGATGTTTGGGACCATACAGAGCTTGCCAGCACAATTGCCGTCAGGAATACTAGGGCGCCGAATACAGTCAACCGTCTGTACAGCCCTTTGCGTCTTCTTTTCTTCAGCTGATTCTGCCGTTCTACTTGTTCTTTATAGTCGTTTTGTATTTCAGTTATCGTTCGTTCTCTGGAAAAATTCAAACCAGACGGTCCTCCTTTCATCTCTTCAAAAAACGTGTAATGGTCGTTCTTATGGTTACCAATAGTTTCTTCTTCTTTTTGAGAAATCCTGCACCTTTTTCAAAATAACGTCTAAAAGTATGACGCATTTTTACAGGAAGAAGTTTCAAACATTGTTTTGCGATAAAACGGATCGGAAAACACAGAACCATGGCTATTTTATATAGACACGACGAGAGAAAAACGATTAGGCGGTATGTTTTCTTTGATAAAAACGCCGCCAGCCAGATGACCGCTCCGCATGTCAACACAATAGGACGAAATAACACGTGCTGAATGAGTTTTTTGAAGAATTGATAAACAGAAACAACAAGGTAAATGACGAATTTCAGTATTTTTATATAGATTCGTTTGCAAAGGCTCTGATACGTCGCAACGCCCAGCAGAACCGCTAAAAAGATATACAGCCTGAATTCTCCCTCATTTACATATAGCAAGACATAAAAGAAAAGCAGCCCTTGCACAATCCAGAAAAGAATATCATGAATAAATAATAGCCATCTGGCTGTTTTGGCACGAATGACAAAGAGCCGGTATGTATCAAGCGACGCCCCAAGCCAGAGGCCCATACCGGACATCGCCAGCATTGTATAGAATTGTGTCGTTAGCGTCATTTAAACAACTTGCTAAAAAACCCTTTAGCTTTATCCCCTTGTTGTTCGTCTAAGTACACTAAATCAAATACCCTGCCTTTAATAGAAACAATCCCTTTTTCAACATCTAGATTTTTCATCTGAAGGTTTTGGCCTCTGACTGAGAGCATTCCCATCACCGTTTCCAGCAGGAATTCTTCGTTATCAAAGCTCTCCACTTGCTTCACCCCAGAAATATCTAAATGCTTCCGGCCTTTCATTGTCACATCATGCTGTTCCGGAACAGACGAAGAATCTTTTTGATCATAATATGAATTCATCTATTCAGCCCCCATATCCTCGATACTTTTAGCATTATTACTGCATTGTATGAGGCGGGGGATTTTTTTAGAACAAGCCTATTCGCCGAGTTTTTCTTCCTTTAGGATCGTATACATGTTTGCAGCTTCTTCTTTTTTCGTCGTGTCTTTTAACTCATTTACTTGAACCGTTACAAGCTTTTGGCCGAAGCGGACCGTTAGTTCATCTCCCGGTTTTACGTCAGAGCTTGCTTTGGCCTGGTTTCCGTTAATAGCGATGCGTCCCTGGTCAGCTACTTCCTTTGCTAGTGTACGTCGTTTGATCAGCCGTGATACTTTTAAAAATTTATCTAATCTCATATTTACGATCTCCTCTCAGTTTCTTTTGCTTCATTCCACAGTTTGTCCATGTCCTCAAGAGACATATCAGCCAGCTCGATTCCCTTTTCCTTCGCTGTTTCCTCAATATACGAGAACCGTCTCCGGAATTTGTCATTGGTCATGGCCAGCGCTTCCTCCGGTTCTATTTTGTAAAAGCGGGCTACATTCACAAGTGCAAACAAAATGTCGCCAAACTCAGCCTTGAGATTGTGTTCATGAGGATCTTCAGAAACCTCAGAAGAAAATTCCTTCATTTCCTCGCTTACCTTTTCCCAAATATCGCTGACGTCTTCCCAATCAAAACCAACCTTTGCTGCTTTTTTCTGAAGTTTAGCAGCTTTCGAAAGAGCTGGTAGGGTTTTCGGCACACTGTCTAATAACGATGCTCCGGATGTGTTTTTTTCGGTTTTTTTTATGTCTTCCCAATTTGCCAATACATCGTGTTCATCCTGAACCTTAACATCTTTAAACACATGGGGATGTCTTCGGACCATTTTTTCACTGATTCCTTTTATGACATCATCAATTGTGAAATAACCTTCATCTTCACCAATTTGCGCGTGAAGTAAGACCTGAAGCAAAACGTCGCCAAGCTCTTCGATCATATGGTCTGTGTCTTCTTCATCGATTGCTTCGAGAAGTTCATAACATTCTTCAATCATGTACTGTTTTAATGACTGATGTGTCTGCTTTTTATCCCACGGACATCCATTAGGCCCGCGAAGCTCTCTGATGATGCTTCGGAATGCAGAGAATTCGTGATAAAGCAACTTCTCTTCTTTAATCGGCGGAATATACACACTTGTTAAGTTATTCAAGGCGACATTACGGTCCAGCTCAAATAAAGGCACTGTCTGGATCTCCTCGTCACGGCTCCCAGCCGCTGTCACGATCACAACCTCATAATCATCAGGCAGCTTCTCCATCAATGTCAGCTTGACTTCAGAAGCGGTCATTTGGTCGTAAACCTGACAAATGATCAGGTGATGTCTGAGCTCAAGCTCATCCGCGGACAACGTGCCGGCATCCACAAATTGAAAACCTTCAATCGGGTCGATTTGCAAGGCATTGAATGTGGCATCAAGAAAACTTTGTCCTCCCGCAACTTTCACTTGAACATTTTCCTCTTCCTGCCGCTCCGTCAGCAGCTGTACTGTTTTTTCTGCGACAAAAGGGTGTCCCGGTACAGCATAAACCACGTCCTCACGCTGCGCCTTCTCAAAGAGGATATCTGCAATTTCCTCATATACTGCATCGAACTGGTCATGTTTCTCATATATATCGTCAAAAAAACGGATGTTCTTCGTTTCTTTTTCAAGCTCCTGAATTAAAGGGTGATCCTTGGTTCTGACATACAGCGTATCTGCCTTCGTCAGCAGCTTATGTATACCAATTGTCAATTGGTCCATGTCTCCGGCACCAAGTCCGACGACTGTAATATTACCCGCCATTTTGTTCTCTCCTTTTTATGATTTTGCTTAACCTGCTGCCAAAAGGCACACTGTTCAGCTCTTCATCTGTAAATATTCCCAATTTCATCATACAATAAATAAACACCGCGCCACCAATGGCAACAGCAGAAAGACTTTCAATCACAGCCGCTCCTCGTCCTGCTGCAGGAATCAAGAAAGTCCAGAGGCGCATATACGCAAGCAAGACAGCCGACATCAAAAGGGCAGATCCAATGAGCGGAATCATAATGCCTCTGATCTTATCGAGCCATTCCTTTTGCCGAAGCTGATACAAGTTAAAGCCGGCGACAGCTGCAAAGGAAGCCGCTGTTGCAAGTGATGCACCTTCAATCCCGTAGCGCGGAACCAAAAGGGTGTTTAACACCCATTTCACTGCAACACCTGTGCCTACCGCTATCGCAGGAAAAACTGTGTATCCAGCGCCCTGCAAAACTGCGGCTGCTGTAACTGCCAAGGATGCAAACAAAATGGAGCAGCTGAATACTTGTAACGCAGCTGTCCCTTCTCCATTTTGAAATAACATGATATTGACCGGCTCAAGAATGCAGATCAATCCAGCCGACGCTCCTGTACCCAGCACAAGACATAGTTTTAAAGAAGACGTGGCTTTTTCTTTCATGATCTTCAACTCTTTGTTCTTTACGGCCTTAGAAATATACGGAACGAGTGACGTCGCAATGCTCACCGCGAAAACTGAACCGAGCTGCAGCAAGGGCTGCCCCCGATCATAAATCCCCTTTAGGCGTTTCGCCTCTTCGCTTGCCTCACCGTCCGAAAGCAAAGCATATAAATTCAAAGCATCGACAAGCTGGATAAACAAAAGAAGCAAACTGCTTACACAAATTGTAACCGAATATAAAAGCAGTTTTTTCGTCAATTCTTTTGTTGTTATGACGTTTTCATTTTGCCTATCCGTTTGGTTATCTCTGTTCGCTTTGAACCAAAAAAATCCGAGTATCATCAACGCAACGAAACTTCCGGCAAGAGACCCGGAAGCGGCTGCCGCCCCTGCAGTATAGAGCGAGGCCCCCTGTTTGACGAGCCAAAATGATAAGCCCAAGAGCACCACAACCCGCAGAAACTGCTCTGTCATCTGCGATAAGGCTGACGGGAGCATATCTTGCCGCCCTTGAAAACCGCCTCTAAGCAACGCGACAAACGGGAACAGCAGAAATGCAAACGCAGTTACTTGAATTAACACGGCAAGATGTGAATCTCCCATAAAAAGTGCGATTGGAACAGCACCCATATATAAGCAAAGAAATAATAAAACACCGATGATAGACAAAAACAACGCTGATATTTTTAATATGGTGTGATGGCTTTTTTCACTATAATCATTCATCAGTTTCGAAATAATGACCGGAAATCCTGATGTGGACAGCATGACCGCAATACCAAGAAAGGGATATACCTGCTGATATATATAAAATCCAACATCGCCGACAATGTTTTGAAACGGGACTCTGTAAACGGCGCTTAGTATTTTTGAGATGACGCCTGCCAGAATTAAAACAAAAGCCCCCTGCCAAATCCAATGCCGTTTAACGCCTATTGAATCATCCATCCAAAAGCTCCTTCCCAACGTCAGGGGCAATACGGTTCACGTATTACCGCGGCACAAATAAAAACGAGGTTATTATACCACATCCCAACCCTTGGAATCCTTTTTGGGCATGCATGAAAAAAGAACAGCTTCCCAAGGAGAGCTGTTCTTTTCATACCTATTTTCGATAAAAGGAATAAGACCTACTGTTCCATTTGACGAGCCAAAAATCCAGCTGCTGTCTCAACGGCTTTATGCTCTACTTCGCCCATTGTCTGATCCTTTGAAAAAATCACCACGGCGCCTATCGGATCGCCATTCGCCACAATTGGGCCGACAGTATATGAATTCATGTCCTCATCTATGCCATTAACAAGCTGTACTGATTTTGCATCACTCTCAAGCACGGAACTGCGCTGATCCATTGTTCTTTCCAGCATTTCGCTGATCGACTTGTTCAAGTAGTCTTTTTTCGAACTGCCCGACACGGCAATATATACATCACGGTCACAAATCAGCACTGAATGGCCGAGACTGTCGTAAAGCGCGTCTGCATACTCCTTTGCAAAGTCTCCAAGCTCACTGATCGGAGAGTACTTTTTCAAAATCACTTCTCCGTCACGATCTACAAAAATCTCAAGCGGATCGCCTTCCCTGATTCTCAGAGTTCTGCGAATTTCTTTAGGAATTACGACCCGACCTAAGTCATCAATACGACGTACGATACCGGTTGCTTTCATCTCTGGTGCCTCTCTTTCATTTGATGGTTATACATGTGGGAAAGACCTAAAGCAGTTACTTTATGTACCTTCCGCCTCGCTTGAAATTAGTATCCGTCACATCAAATGTAATATACACCAGAGAGTAACAAAATTTACGTTGATGAAATGGTTTGCTTTTTCACATCTTTTAAGCCCTTCAGCATGCCCAGCACGGTTTCGAGCCATTCATCGGCACTGCGGCCTTTTGTCTGTATGGAGATTTTGAGTTTTTTGCCTTCCATTCCCAGTCCGATTTGTCTGCCATATTTATTGCCGAGCTCAAACAGCTTCTGACCGTCAATTTCCGCACTTGCTTCTTCAGAAATCGTCAATCTGACCGCATCTTTATCCTGCTTAATCAGCTCAACACGTTCATGTTTCGCATAAACCTTCATTTCCGCAACAGTAAACAAGTATTCGACTTCTTTTGGATAGTTTCCAAACCGGTCGATCATTTCGTCTTGAAGTTCATTCTTCTCTTCGATTGTAGCCACAGACCTGAAGCGTTTATACATATCTATTTTCTGTTTGCCATCTTGAATATAGGTTTCAGGAATATACGCATCAAGCTCGACATCAATTTCTGTTTCAAACTGCACCGACTTCACTGTATCTCCTTTACGCTCTTCAATGGCCTCCTTCAGCATTTGTGAATAGAGGTCAAATCCGACCGAATCGATAAAGCCGTGCTGCTGAGCACCAAGAAGATTCCCGGCTCCGCGAATCGTTAAGTCACGCATTGCAATTTTAAAACCGGAACCAAGCTCTGTGAACTCTTTAATAGCCTGCAGCCTTTTTTCAGCCACTTCTGTCAGCACTTTATCCCGGCGGTACGTGAAGTACGCATACGCCACACGGTTAGAACGGCCGACGCGTCCCCGCAGCTGATAAAGCTGAGAAAGACCCATCTTGTCTGCGTCAAATACGATCAGCGTATTGACGTTCGGGATGTCTACGCCTGTTTCAATAATGGTTGTGCTGACGAGAACGTCTGATTCTCCTTCAAGGAAATTCAGCATAACGGTTTCTAGTTCGTTTTCTGTCATTTTCCCGTGCGCATAAGCCACCTTCGCGTCAGGGACAAGCATTGAGATCTCATCCGCTTTCCGCTCAATATCCTCTACCCGGTTGTACAAGAAATAGACCTGTCCTCCGCGTGCAAGCTCACGTTCAATCGCCTCTCTGACAAGGGCGCCGTTGTATTCCACAACATATGTCTGTACGGGGAAGCGGTTTTCCGGCGGAGTCTCGATGACTGAAAGATCCCTTACGCCAAGCATAGACATATGCAGCGTACGCGGAATCGGCGTTGCTGTTAATGTTAATACATCAACATTGGCTTTGATCTGCTTGATCTTTTCTTTATGGGTTACACCGAAACGCTGCTCTTCATCAATGATAAGGAGCCCTAAGTCTTTATACACGACATCTTTTGATAGCAGCCGGTGCGTCCCGATAACGATATCAACAGTACCGTTTTTCAATCCTTTGATCGTTTCGTTCGCTTCTTTTCTCGTTCTGAATCTGCTGAGAAGGCCAATATTAATCGGATAGTCCTGGAAGCGCTCAGTAATGGTTTCATAGTGCTGCTGTGCCAAAATCGTTGTCGGAACGAGCAGAGCTACCTGCTTTCCGTCACCGATCGCCTTAAACGCGGCACGTATGGCAACCTCTGTTTTCCCGTAACCTACGTCTCCGCACAGCAAGCGGTCCATCGGACGTTCTCTTTCCATATCCTTTTTGATTTCATGAATGGAACGTAGCTGATCCTCAGTCTCTTGATAAGGGAACGCTGATTCGAATTCACGCTGCATTTCATGGTCAGGAGAAAACGCATAGCCCTTGCTCGCTTCCCTTTCGGCATACAGCTTAATTAAATCATCAGCAATATCCTGAACGGATGTCTCTACTTTTTTCTTGACACGTTTCCATTCGCTTCCGCCTAATTTATACAGCTTCGGCTCTTTTCCTTCAGATCCGACATATTTTTGCACCTGGTCAATTTGTTCTACAGGGACGTAAAGCTTGTCGCTTCCCTGATAATGAATATTTAAATAGTCTTTATGGATTCCATTGATTTCAAGAGTTTCAATCCCTAAGTACTTTCCGATCCCGTGATTAATATGAACGACATAATCACCGATTTGGAGCTCGGAATAGCTCTTAATGCGCTCAGCATTGGTAAGCTTCTGTTTTCGAGGCTTCTTTTTCACACGGTTTTTGAACAGTTCTTCTTCCGTAATAACAGCAAGCTTCATCAACGGCAGCTCAAATCCCGATTGGAGCTCGCCTTCCATGATATAGACCTGTCCCTGAACAAGCGCTTTTTTGCTGTCTGTCATAGCGGCTTCGATCTCATAATCAGCCAGAACAGATGATAATCTCTGTGTGCGTTCCTTGTTTGCTCCTAAGAATACAACGGTGAAGTTGGATTTTTTAAAGCGCTCCATTTCACCCGCAAGTACGTTCATTTGGCCATGGAAACTCTGCATTTGTCTGCTTGATACATTGACGATATTCTGCGGACTCGTATGGTGTACATGCCGCAAAAATAAAGAATAGTACAGCAGAGGCCGTTTTTGCTCAGCTACTATTTTTTGGAAGCTAAATGACAAACTGATGTCATGCAAAATCTTCCCTTCTTCAAGAAGGTTTGTTATAAACTCCGCTTCTTCTTTTTGAAGCTGCTCTTCCATCTCATGAATCCGGCTGACTTCATCCAAAATCAGAAGTGTGTTTTCAGGTGTATAATCTAGTAAACTAGCAGGCTTTTCATAGAAATATGAGAGATACTTCACCAGCTCCTGATCTGTCTGGCCTTCAGACAAGCGTTCTTTATCGTGAGAAATATTCGCATGAAGAATTTCTTTTTGCTTGTCGACCTTTAATTTTTTCAGGCTTGCGGCAAGACCTTTATCGATTTTCTCCATCGCCCGCGCTTTTTCTTCAGGTCTGATAATCAATTCCTTTGCAGGACCGATATTGATCGAGGTAAGGGTCTCAATTGACCGCTGATCATCTGAGTTAAAGCTGCGGATTGAATCCACTTCGGTGTCAAAAAGTTCAATTCTCACCGGATGCTCTGAAGTCAGCGGGTAAATGTCAATGATTCCTCCGCGAATACTGAATTCCCCAGGTGCTGAAACCATATCAGAACGCTCATATCCTACCTCTACCAGCCGTGATGCAAGCTGGTCGGGTTCGATGTCATGGCCCACTTGAATGAGCATTTGGCTGTTCTTCCAGACCTCTACAGGTGGCAGCATTCTTCTGATTGCAGCTACCGGAGCAACAACAATTGGCGCTTCTCCATTCGTTAATCTATTAATGACATCTAATCGCTGCGCACGCAATTCAGGGCTTGCGACTGCGATTTCAGATGAAATGAGTTCATTGACGGGGTACAAAAGGACAGACCGATCCTCTAGAAGTGAAGTCAGATCATCCGTTACTTTCTGGGCTTGATATAAGTTATGGGTGATTAGAAAGATAGGCTTATTCGTTTCATTAGCCAGGGCAGAAGTAAAAACAGAACGCGCGGAACCCGACAGACCCGCGAGCAGCTGTTCCTTCAGCCCCTCGTGTAAACCGTTGATGATGGATTTAAAATCATCGCTTTCTTTTATAAAGGTTTGAATGTTGTCCATATGGCCCCTCCTCTCTGTTTCCTGTGAGAACAGAAAAACGCTTTGGTCTAGTGTCTACACCAAAGCTTTTTATTGAATAAATGTGTGATGTTCGTGGTACTGCGGATTTCGGTCAAGCGCCTCTTGGCAATCTTCACATATCGTCGAAACATGGACATCTCCATTTTCTTTATAAGAAATCATATCGTTTCTTTCCTCGTTTGTTAAGTGCTGAAATCCAAGTGAGTCAGTCGATACCATGGAAGATTCGAGACTGCCTACTTTCACTCCGCAATGACGACAATAATAATGCAAAGCCATACAAGGGACCTCCTGATGAAAAAGTCATTTTGGTGTAGTATGGACTTTGTTGATTCATTTTATACCTTTGCGTTAAATTCGTTCATGACTTCTAAAAACGGTTTGCTCAGAGAAGCTTCACAAGCCTTCACAGACTTATCGATCGCTCCATCAATGTCAGGTGCCTCCTCCTTGGTGAAGGAGCCTAACACATAATCAACGACCTTCATGCCGTTTACAGGCCTGCCGATTCCGATGCGGATGCGGTCAAACTCAGATGTTCCAAGATGCTGGATCAGTGATTTGATGCCATTGTGCCCTCCGGCGCTTCCTTTCGTTCTTAAACGGATCTTGCCAGTCGGAAGATCGAGGTCATCGTAAATGACTGTCAATTCTTCGTTATCGACATCATAATAGTCCATTAAAGGCCGCAAACATTCTCCTGATAAATTCATATATGTAAGCGGTTTAACAAGTAGAACCTTTTTGCCGGAAACAAATCCGGTTCCGTATAATCCATTAAATTTATTTTGATTCAGCTCAATATTCCATTCCTTTGCAAGCTGATCTATCACCATAAACCCGACATTATGCCGTGTATTTTCATAGTTCTTCCCCGGGTTTCCGAGACCGGCTATCACAAGCATGGCGAATCCTCCCTTAGTCACATAAACTCCCGTCTGCATAAGCGGGCTATAATTCTTCTCATTCTAGCACAAAAGACGTAACCACGGGAGGGTTACGCCTTAAGCTATTATTGTTCTTTGTTTTCACCTTCAGGCTGAGCATCGGCAGATTCCTCTTCATCTATCTCAGCTGCTTCCTGTTGCTGTGGAGGAAGGATAGAAGCCACGACCTCATCTGATTCATGATTAAAGGAGTAGTCACCGCCAGCAGGCAAATCCGCAATAGTCAGTACTTCATTTACATCGAGGTTTGAAATATCAGCCTCAATCGTTTGCGGAATGGCTTTTGGCTTAGCCTTTACAGTGAGTGCATATAGCGGCTGCTGCAACACTCCTCCGTTTTTCACTCCAATGGCTTCTCCAGTCAGGTGAATCGGAACTTCCACCTCAATGTCTTCACTCATATTGACCACTTGAAAGTCTGCATGAGTGATTTCATTTTTCAGCGGGTCCGTTTGCAGATCTGTTACCATGACAGAATGTTTTTCTCCGCTGACGTCAAGCGTGATGACTGTATTTTTACCTTCGTCCCTCAGCGTTTTGATCAGCTCCACACTGTCTAATGATACAGGTTTGTTTCCCGTGTCTTTCCCATATATGATACCTGGAACATGTCCTGATGTACGGATATTCCGAAGAGACGAACGAGTAAAGTCCGTTCTTTCTTTTGCCGTTAACGTTGCCATATTCAGCACCATCCTATTATCGTTTTATTGTCCTATTACAAACAATACCCATAACGATAAGGATTTAAACCTCAAAAAATCGGTTTAGCTGAACAGATAGCTGACTGATTGCTGCTCATGAACACGAATAATCGCTTCAGCCAGAAGTGGTCCGACAGAAAGCTGCTTAAACCGTTCAATTTTCTTTTCTTCAGGAAGCTTGATGCTGTTTGTCACAACAAGCTCTTTAATTGTTGAATTATTAATCCGTTCAACAGCTGGGCCTGATAGTACAGGGTGTGTACAGCATGCATATACTTCTTTCGCTCCGTTTTCAACGAGCGCATTAGCAGCAAGTGTAATGGTACCTGCAGTATCGATAATGTCATCGATAAGGATAGCGGTCTTCCCTTCGATATTACCTACAATATTCATGACTTCCGCCACATTTGGACGCGGACGGCGTTTATCGATAATCGCAATCGGTGCTTTTAGTCGGTCAGCCAGTTTGCGGGCGCGTGTCACACCGCCGTGGTCTGGTGAAACAATGACGATATCTTCAAGGTTTTTGCCTTCAAAATATTCTCCTAAAATCGGTACACCCATTAAGTGGTCAATCGGTATATCAAAGAATCCTTGAATTTGCGGCGCATGCAGGTCAAGTGCAATCACACGAGTCGCACCGGCTGTTTCAAGCAGGTTAGCAAAAAGTTTTGCTGTGATTGGCTCACGCGATCTTGCTTTTCTGTCTTGACGTGCATAACCGTAATAAGGAATCACAATGTTAATCGTTTTTGCTGAAGCGCGTTTTAACGCATCTACCATAATCAGCAGTTCCATAATATGCTCGTTAACGGGGTCACTTGTAGACTGGATGATATAACAGTCACATCCGCGAATACTTTCTTCGATATTAATTTGGACTTCCCCGTCACTAAATCTTGTGACAGAACATTTCCCTAATTGAACTCCAACTATATCTGCGATTTCTTTTGCAAGCTCTGGATTCGAATTCAAAGAAAAGATCTTTAAATTCTTATCTCCGTATTGATTAGACATGGATAAACCTCCGAATTTAGGATTATTTTTTATGAATATTTTTCACATAATCGTCTTTATTTACTTGTCTCGCTCTGGCAATAGCAAGCGCTTTTCCAGGTACATCTTCCGTAACAGTTGAACCTGCTGCAACATAAGCGCCTTCTCCGACTGTGACAGGGGCAACCAAGTTGGAATTGCAGCCGATAAACGCGCCATCTTCAATTTTCGTCAAATATTTATTCTTTCCATCATAATTGACAGTTATTGAACCGCAGCCCAAGTTTACATCTGTGCCTACCTCAGCATCACCGACATAGCTTAAATGCGAAGCCTTGCTTCGGTCTCCGAATTGAGTCTTTTTGATTTCAACAAAATTTCCGATCTTCACTTCATTCCCGATGACAGAATCAGGTCTGATGTGAGCAAAAGGTCCTATGTTTACATCATTCCCCACTTTACTGTGATTGACTACCGATTGTTTAATAACCGTACGGCTGCCAATGGAGCTATTCATAATCTCCGTATGAGGTCCGATAATCGTATCTTCTCCGATTTGCACCTCACCTTTAATCACAGTCCCGGGATAAATTACAGTATCGCTTCCGATGACAGCGTCAGGAGAAATATACGTATTCATCGGGTCAATCAGCGTTACGCCATTTTGCATATGCCGTTTATTAATACGCTCTTTCATAAATTGTTCTGCCTGAGAAAGAGCAACTCTATCATTAACTCCGAGCGTTTCTTGGAAATTATCAGTCTGGTAAGCGGCAACAGTTTCGCCTTCGTTTTTAAGAATCTCTATGACATCCGGCAAATAGTACTCGCCTTGAGCATTATCATTAGACACCAGATCAATGGCCCGGAATAGCGCTTCATTATCAAAACAATACGTACCGGTATTGATCTCAGTCACAAGACGTTCTTCTTCAGAGGCGTCCTTATGCTCAACGATTTTTTGAACCGCTCCGTTTTCGCCGCGAATAATGCGGCCGTATCCGGTTGGATCTTCTGCAACCGCAGTTAAAATCGTAGCTTTCGCTTCTCTTTGTGTATGTTCTTTCAGCATCTGTTCCATTGTCTCTGCTGTTAAAAGCGGCGTATCTCCGCAAATGACAATCGTGACGCCTTTTTCGTCAGCAAGAAATGGCTGTGCCTGTTTTACAGCATGAGCAGTGCCAAGCTGTTCTGCTTGAAGCGCGTACTCGCTTTTTTCACCAAGCTGCTTTTTCACTTCTTCCGCACCATGTCCGACAATCGTGACAAGCTTCGATAAAGATAACTTTAAGGCTTCGTCCACGACGTGCTCTACCATAGGCTTACCGCAAACTGGATGAAGGACTTTATAAAGCTTTGATTTCATTCTCGTTCCTTGTCCAGCCGCTAAAACAACTGCAAACCGCTTATCCATTTATTGGCCTCCAATATCCCTTTTATCCATAGAAAAATATATCCTAAATATCTTCTGATTTCAAGGAGACTTCATGAAGTGCAAGAATTTTCTATTGAGTGCAATTAAGTTTGAAAAATCAGAATTAAAAAAGGACCGCCGGCAAAAGGCTTTTGTCAGCCCTTTCAGCAGTCCTTGCTTTTTGGTTATTTTTTAAGAAGCTCCAGCTTCTTCGAATTCTAATGCTTCAGTGTCACCCAGACGATGATACTCATTTAACACGGCATCTTGAATCTTTCCTCGCGTGCTTGAATTAATAGGATGAGCGATATCGCGGAACTCTCCATCAGGGGTGCGTTTACTCGGCATCGCAACGAAAAGACCATTGTTTCCATCAATCACACGAATATCATGAACAACAAATTCGTGATCCAGCGTGATGGATGCAATCGCTCTCATGCGACCATCGGTATTCACGCGGCGTAATCTTACGTCAGTAACTTCCACAGTAGTTCACCACCTTTTCCCTATATAAAAGCATTAGTGTATCAATTCCACGATTTTTTCTGAAATCCTGCATGTTTTTAAAATATTTTTTGAAAAAATAGGATATAGTTACACAATTAGGTCATAAAGCTTTCATTTCGGGCATAAGGTAAATAAAAAAGTGATTCCGAGCTCACCCAGAATCACTTTTTCTTATTATTTTACTAATGCAATAACTTCGATCTCGACCAGTGCGTCCTTCGGGAGCCTCGCGACTTCAACACAAGATCTCGCCGGTTTGTGAGTGTCAAAATATTGTCCGTACACTTCGTTTACTTCCGCAAACTGTTCCATATCCGCGATAAATACAGTTGCTTTTACAACTGTTTCTAAAGAAGCACCTGCTTCTTCCAGCACTGCTTTTAAGTTGCTGAATACTTGATGAGTCTGCTCCTTAATATCACCGTTCACCATTTCGCCTGAAGGAGTCAAAGGAATTTGCCCTGAGCTGTAAAACATATTATTTACGATAATCCCTTGTGAGTAAGGCCCGATTGCCGCTGGGGCATGTTTTGTGTGGACTGCTTTTGTCATGATTCCGTCTCTCCATTCTTTAAAAGATTGTCTTTAAAAAAACGCAGAAAATTGCCATTCTGAATTTCAATGGACTTCTCTTTCATGTTGATGGTTGAAAGAGTAAGCAGTGACATATATTCATCAACAAGACGTTCATCTACTCCTTCGGCTTCAACTAGGACGCCGATCCCCGCCACATTCGCGTTAAACTCATCCAACAGGTTAATCATACCATTAATTGTGCCGCCTGCTTTCATAAAGTCATCAATAATGAGTACGTTTGAACCCGTTTTCATGCTTCTTTTCGCAAGTGACATCGTTTGAATGCGGTTTGAGGAGCCTGAGACGTAATTAATGCTGACTGTGGAGCCTTCTGTTACCTTGTTGTCTTTGCGAACGATGACGACAGGCACATTCAGATAGCTCGCAGCTGCGTACGCCAGAGGGATGCCTTTCGTGGCAACGGTCATGACAACATCAATTTCGCGCTCTGCAAACACAGAAGCAAACAGCTTCCCTACCTTGGAGAGTACAGATGGCTTTCCTAAGATATCCGTTAAATATACATAACCGCCCGGAAGGATACGCTCAGGATTTGCCAGCGACTGTCCAAGTGTCTGCACAAACTCTTCAGCTTCAGCCTGCTTCATTTTCGGAATATATTTGACGCCTCCGGCAGCTCCGGGAACAGTAAGCAAAGTACCGATCCCCTGCTGCTCGAAGGTTTGCTTAATAATTGTTAAATCTTCACTGATCGATGATTTTGCAGATTCATACCGCTCAGAAAAAAAGGTTAGCGGTATTAACTCGTGCGGATGGGTTAACAAGTAATTTGTTAAGTCCACCAATCTGCCGCTGCGACGAAACTTCATGAACTTACCCCCAAAATCCGAATATTTTAAGATCAATATAACTTAACATACGGATTTAATCAAGAGCGTTCTGTTCGCCGATCATTCTCACCGCATAAACCTGATCGCAGAAGCCTCTTAACCCGTTATAAATTCTCTGCACCTTCGACTCATACTGAACCAGTCCAAACACTGTCGGGCCGCTCCCGCTCATTAACACGGCATCTGCGCCAAAGCGTTTCATCTGGTTTTTGATCATCGCGACTTCAGGGTGCATATCAAGCGTTACAGATTCAAGCACATTGCCTAAACGGCTGCACATCTTTTGAAAACTCTTTTCCTCTATAGCCTCAATCATGCCATGTACATCGGGATGCTCTACATCATCCACCTTTAGCTGTCTGTACACTTCAGCAGTTGAAACACCGATTGTCGGCTTCGCTAAAATGACCCAGCAATGCGGAGGCGTGCTGATGTGTTTAATTTTCTCGCCGCGTCCTGTTGCTAGTGCAGTTCCGCCATAGACACAAAATGAAACGTCGGAGCCAATTTCCGCTCCAAGCTCAGCAAGCGTTTCTGCTGAAAGATTTAAATTCCACAGCCTGTTCAGCCCTCTAAGGGTTGCCGCCGCATCACTGCTTCCGCCGGCAAGACCGGCAGCCACCGGAATCACCTTCGTAATCATGATGGAAACTCCCTTTTTCACGTTGTATCTGTCCTTGATCAGCTTGGCAGCCTGATAAGCTAAGTTTCTTTGGTCATCAGGCACAAAACGGTTGTGGGAGGAAACCCTCACTTCATCCTCTGCCAGCTCCGTCAATTCAATCCGATCCGCTAAATCAATCGTCGTCATGATCATTTCGACTTCATGATAGCCATCCGGGCGTTTTCGGGTGACGTCAAGTGACAGATTGATCTTTGCTGGCGCTTTTTCTAAAATACGCATAGCTTTCACCTACTTCTCCATCTAAACATAAGTATGAACATTGTATCACATTTGAAGTACAGGATGAACATATCCATATTGCAGCCAATTATGTATTTATATCCAACACAAAAAACCGGGGAACGGCACGTCCCCCGGGTCACATCCTTATCGGTTATTCTGGTTCTGAGCCATTTGCTGTTCGGCGATTTCAATGGCGCGCTTTACCATGTTACCGGCATCGCGGGCCCGAATTTCGCCCCAGCCGCCATTTTTGACTGTGTCATAAAAACCAAGGTCTTTAGCCAGCTCATATTTAAACTCATCTGACATAACTCCACGACGTCTGCCCAAACGAAACAACCCCTTTTTTAGAAGTGATAGCCATTCGTGCACGTCACGATAATGTGTGACCGTTTTATCTTTTGCTAAATCAGATGGAACTTTCGTTAAAATTACTGGAAACCAAAAAAGGGCAAAACAAAAAGCAGTAAACAAAAGGTTCACTGCCCGTTAAAATGCCACTGAGCTTGCGGCGTCATCATTAAAAGTCAGCTCAACAGTCTCAGTCAAAATATCAGCATAACTGTATGAAACTCTTTCAAACGAGTTCTCGTCTTGATCTAGTTGTATCACAAAAACAGAAGGGTACGTCTCAGCTAAAATGCCCGAACGCTCAATCGTTTTTCGGCGGCCACCGTTTGCTTTTAACGTCAGCCTTTTACCTAAATTCCCATCAAGCGATCTTTTAATATCGGACAACGTCTTCGCCATTGCATCCACCTCACTATATTTATTGTACAACACGAGCCCATTTTTGTCAAATAAAATTTAAATTATATCAACGTTAATAAGACGTTGTCAATAAAATTATTTTGACAAAATTCTATGATTCCTCAATTATTTTCCGCAAGTTTCGGTAAATTATGTATCATTATGTAAAATAAAAAACCCGCATAGATCTCCTATACAGGTTTTCAGCTGTTAATTAGACTTATAAGGCATTCCAATTCTCAGCACTCCTCTTGTTTCAATACCTCCAAGCCCTTTCTCTCTTGTCAGCGTATTTCGGAGCACCTCCCATACATTGATTCGTTCCATAAACGGCGTAAAGCTGATTTTCGCGACGATATATACCGGATCAAGCGCATGAATGTTGACTCTTGATGGTGAACTCGCGAAATTTGCCCCCGCTCTTATGAGTGATTCAAAATGGGATTGGCAGGCCCCCGCAAAAATAACAAGCTGATCTAAGTGAGGGGTCTTTTTTCGGGCGTTTTGCACCGTTTCAACAAAGTGCTTTGAATGTCTGTACGCGTTCAAATCATCAATGCTGCCCTTTTGCTTCGAGTACGCATCATGTCCTGTTATCACCAGAATGTCAGGTCGATATTTGTCGAGCAATTCTTCAATAGAAGCAGACATTTTCTTTTCATGGCAATGGATGCCGTAGACCGGCACTCCAATTTTTTTATAGACATTCAAGCATTTTTTCAGATATGCTTCATCACCGTCCAGATGAAGCACCTTGCCCGGCATATGAAAATAATGCTCCTGATGCTGATATTGGCTTGTCGCGTAGTACTCCTGCTTTTCTCTGAGCAGCTTATAATCCTGGCGGAGCAATTCGAGCGATTCATTCATTCTGCTCTCATCTTTCTTTTTCCGCATCATCTGCTCATCTTTTTTCACTGCTACCAGATCAGAAAAATCCGAATCAGCAATCAGCCTGACTTCATCACCATGCAAAATAGCGATTGAATTTCCTTTGCTTGTTTGCTCTATTCCTATAATGCGAAACAAAACATCCATTTGATAGGATTTTCTGGCTACCATATCCCCTATTTGAAATTGCACGTTCCTCACTCCACACATAGACTAAGCCTCATCATGAAAGAAAGAGCCTTGAGAAAGCGCCTTTTTTCGCTGAGTCCAAGTTTTTCTTATCATTGAATGAAAGGTCCTTCTCTAGCCTATGTAGCGGCAGTCCATGTGGTGCGCAAAACAAAAAGCCCTTTTAGAAAAGGGCTTTATACAATCCGTTAGACAGCGCTGCGAACTCCTCGATAGACAGGGATTCACCTCGGCGCTTGCCGTCAATATTTGTTTCTTCCAGCACTTGCTCAATCGTTGATTTTCGTGCTTTTCCTTCAGGCAAGTTGTTGACTAAGTTATTGAGCAGCGTTTTACGGCGCTGAGCAAAGCTTGCCTTGATTAACTGAAAGAAAAAGGCTTCGTTTTCCACGTCCACTGCCGGGCCGTCGCGGAGAATCAGCCGAATGACTGCGGAATCAACGTTAGGCTGAGGAACAAACACAGTTTTCGGAACTGTCATCACCGTTTTGGCTTCTGTATAAAATTGCACCGCGATTGAAAGCGAGCCGTATTCCTTAGATGAAGGGTCCGCCGCCATGCGCTCTGCCACTTCTTTTTGCAGCATGACCACAATCCCTTTCAGCGGAAGATGTTCTTCAAGCAGTTTCATGATAATCGGCGTTGTCACGTAATAAGGAAGATTGGCTACAACCATGATCTCATCACAGTCTTGAAATTGTTCTTCAATGACCGATTTGACATCCGCCTTTAATACGTCCTGATGAATGACAGTGACATTGTCGTAAGGAGACAGCGTATCCTTCAGGATCGGCAATAATCGTTGGTCAATCTCAAATGCCACGACCTTTTTCGCCCGCTTGGCAATCTGTTCGGTCAATGCCCCGATTCCCGGGCCGATTTCTATGACACCTGTTTTCTCCGTCACTTCCGCGTGATCGACAATTCTGTCTAAAATGTTCGTATCAATTAAGAAATTCTGTCCTAAGCTCTTTTTAAATGAAAAACCGTATTTTTTCAGTATTTCTTTCGTTCTAATCGGTGTCGCAATATCTTTATTCATTCTGTTCCTCCCGCTTAACGGTATCGAGCGCACTCATAAAATCACTTTTTTTAATTTGAAACATTTGCAGCCGTTTTTGAAGCTGTTTGCCATTTGTATAACCGATTTTCAACAGTTCACCCAGTCGTTCGCGCCGGCGTTTGGCCGCAGATCCGCCAATCAGCCCAGCATGAATCAAATCTTCAGCTGAAATGTCACTCGGCTTCGCTTCCATCTCTTCGTGCACGTTTTCTAAACATGCCCTAATACTTTCAATCGATGCGTGCTCCACACCAATTCCCCGCTTGTTTTTAGGTTTGGCAAGATGCTTTGGCAAAAATGCATGCTTACAGCCGGGTACAGCCTCTGAAATGGTTTTGCGGATCTTCTCTCCCGGGAAGTCCGGATCCGTTAAAATGATGACGCCTCTGGTCTTCTGAGCCAAACGGATTTGGTCAATCACTTGATCATCGATGGCTGAACCATTTGTTTCAATTGTGTCTGCATCAACAGCCAATTTGATGCGGGCCGTATCGTCACGCCCCTCGACCACAATGATCTCTTTTATTTTCATTATTTCCTCCAAAACAAAATAAAAACTTTTGTATATTCATGAAACTTTTTCTTATGTCGAGCGTCTAATAAGCAGAAAATACACTTTGTCTATTATAACGAAAAAAACAGAGGGCGCAAAACCCTCTGAATACATAAGTATATATTAATTTAAGATTTTAATTTTGACTGTTTTATTTCCCCATCGGTACGCCGATGATTTCTCCGGGAAAAAGACGTCTATTTTGTTCCCTTTAATTGCTGAACCAGTATCTGCAGCAATGGCATATCCATAGCCCTCAACATGGACTTTCGAGCCTAACGGAATGACATTTGGATCTACGGCGATAACTTTGGCATTCGGATTATTTTTTAAATTGACGCCTGTAGCTGTATGTCCTGAACAACCGCTGCAGCTAGCCGTATAAGCCGTAGATGATACAGTCATGACTTTGCCTGTTGATTCATTGCTGCGGGACACAACTGTTTTTGAATCACCGGAAGCACTGACCTTTTCAATCTTTGGACTGCTTTGCTTTGTTCCGACAGCAATCACCTTATCTTTGCTTTGTTCAGCTGTTTCTTCTTTTACAAGCTCTCTGGACACTTCTTTGCCGTTTTCTTTAACGACTTCGAAATGTTTTTTAAGCTTGCCTTCTTTTCCTTTTTGGACGACCTTTTCTTTCCCTTTTTCAAGAGAAGCGTCTTCTTGCTTTTTCACATCGAACGCGATTTTCTCTTCAACTACATCGGTGACCTTTTCGATACGAGTAATTGTAATATCAGCCTTTCCTTTCGTCAGCTTTGCATCTAACGCAGGCTTGATTTTATCTTCGTCTTTTATGTTCATCTTTTGCTGTTTTAAAAAGTCAGCGACCGTAGTCGAAGTCGTCCAGATCTTCTTTTGTTTTCCTGCATCATTCACAGTAACTTGGAACGCGGGTTCTATGTTAATCTTCATGTCTTTCGAAATATCTGTATCTATTGCGGGATCAATTTGATCTTGTTCTTTCACATCAACATCTTGTTCGTCCAGTAATGCACCGACCGTTTTTGCTGTTGACCATAATGTCTTTTCTTCCCCGTTTATTGTAAGCTTCACAGGTTTTGCAGCCTCATACACAACGTCCAGATCTGCTGTTATCTTTGTCTGTTTAGCAGGTGTGATCTTGTCTTCGTCTCTTGTCTCTATATCAAGCGTCTCTAAAAGATCACCGACTGTTTTTGCATGTGTGCGTATATGTTTCTTTTTGCCATTGATAGAAACTGAGACTGATTGTTTTGTCAGCTCATGAGCCGCGTACGCAGTCCCGCTTCCTGCCAAAAGCAAACAAGCAGCAACCAGAATGACTTTGCTTTTGCTAAGCTTTACGGAAAACAGCTTTTTCATTTTTTGTGTGATGAAAAACGCCTCCTTCTCCTCGGAGAGATTATATAGAGTATCTAAAAGGCTGTCAACCCTCCCCTCTCTTTCTCCAAAAAGCTCAGTGTCTTCTTCATTATCCTGAATTACACTGAGAAACGGAAGAAAGACTTGTCGACAAACCTATCCTATGAGGAGAAGAAAGCATGTAGAACTTTTATAGAAAAACGCTGTAGGGGACAAGCTCTTACAAAACCTGCTAGCGTTTTTTGTCAGTTTATACGGAAAAGTCTTTTTGCATTTTCAGTCGTGATTGATGCAATCTCTTCAAAGGTCATTCCTTTTAATTCAGCGATTTGCTCTGCCACATATTTCACATAGCTTGGCTCATTTCTTTTCCCGCGGAAAGGATGAGGTGTGAGAAACGGGCAGTCAGTTTCAATCAGCAACCGTTCATTCGGGATTTCCTTCACAACTTCCTTCGGCTTCTTCGCATTTTTGAATGTCACCGGTCCCCCAAATGATAAATAAAAATTCATTTTCATGCATTCTCTCGCCACTTCCGCACTTCCTGTAAAGCAGTGCATAATTCCACCCACAGCTTCTGCGCCTTCCTCTTTCAAAATTGTCACGACATCCTCCGTTGCATCACGGTTGTGAATGATAATAGGAAGGTTGACCTCTTTTGCTAAGGCGATTTGTTTTCTGAACACCTCTTTTTGAACATCTTTAGGAGATTTATCCCAATGATAATCCAGTCCCATTTCACCTATTGCTACCACTTTCTCATGAGCAGTCAGCTCTTTAATCCACGCTAAATCTTCCTCTGTCATATCAATCGCGTCAACCGGATGCCAGCCAATGGCTGCATAAATAAAATCATATTCTTCAATCATTTCCATCGCACGAGTAATCGTCGGACGGTCAAAACCAACTACAACAATTCGTTCTACTTTTTCAGCTTTTGCCCGTTCAATAACCTCTTCCAGATCAGTATCATATTGTTCTGCATTTAAATGTGCGTGTGTGTCAAACAACATAAGTCAAAAACTCCTTTCTTGTCGAAACACAAAAGGTGTTCGACGAATTGTTACACGTGAAACACCTTTTGTTTATCATTATTTAATTCTTGTGCCTTTTGGTAACGACTGATCGATAGACACGACTTTTAATACGCCGTCTGCTTCCCCTGCAAGGATCATACCTTGAGAAAGCTCTCCTCTCAGTTTAACCGGTTTTAAATTTGTTACACAAACGAGTTTTTTCCCAACAAGCTCTTCAGGCGTATAATGCTTCGCAATGCCGGATACGACTTGGCGTTTTTCAAAACCAAGATCCAGCTGCAACTTCAATAAACGGTCCGCTTTTTTCACCGGCTCTGCCTGAATGACCTCAGCCACGCGAAGTTCTACATCCATAAATTGATCAATTGTAATTTCAGGTAGACGATCAACCTCTTGCGGCTCTTCTTCTTTTGTTTCTTCTTTAGCTGGCGCTGAGCCCTGCATTTTCCCTTTGATGTAAGCAATTTCTTCTTCTGCCTCTAAACGAGGGAACAACGGCTCGCCTTTTTGTACTTTTGTATCTTTCAGCTGGCCGAAAGCTGTAATGCTGTCCCAAGCTTTTAAAGCTTCATCAGTAATGCCCAGCTGCTCGAACATTTTTTGTGGTGTCTTTGTTAAGAATGGCTGAAGCAGCACAGCTGAAATACGCAATGATTCAGCAAGGTGATACATCACTGATTGCAGTTCTTCTTCTTTTGCCGGATCTTTGGCAAGCACCCATGGAGCTGTCTCATCAATGTATTTGTTGGTACGGCTGATTAGCTGCCATAATGTCGAAAGAGCTACCGAGAATTCCATGTTTTCCATTGCTTTCTCGTAAGCCTTTACTGTTTCTTCAGCGACTGAAGTGAGCGTTTGGTCAAATTCTGTCACGGCACCCTTGTAAGAACCGATTTGTCCGTCAAAATACTTATTGATCATCGCAACCGTACGGTTCAATAGGTTTCCTAAATCATTCGCTAGATCATAGTTAATCCGCTCAACAAAACCTTCCGGCGTGAATACACCGTCTGATCCGAATGGCACTTCGCGAAGCAGGTAATAGCGAAGCTCATCTAAACCGTAGCGTTCAATTAATGTAACCGGATCTACAACGTTCCCTTTTGATTTCGACATTTTTCCGTCTTTCATCAAAAGCCAGCCATGCGCAAATACTTGCTTCGGCAGCGGCAGATCCAGAGCCATCAGCATAATTGGCCAGTAAATGGTATGGAATCGCACAATCTCCTTACCGACTAAATGCACATCGGCAGGCCAATATTTTTGATAAAGCTCATCATTTTCTGTATCATAACCGAGTGCTGTTAAATAGTTAAATAGCGCGTCGATCCAAACATATACAACGTGCTTTGGATTTTCCGGCACCTTCACACCCCAGTCAAAAGTGGTACGTGATACAGCCAAATCCTCAAGTCCAGGCTTGATAAAGTTGTTAATCATCTCGTTTTTGCGTGATTCCGGCTGAATGAATGTCGGGTTTTCTTCATAGTATTTCAGAAGACGATCCGCATATTTACCCATACGGAAGAAATAAGATTCCTCTTTGATTAATTCAACTGGGTGTCCGCTGTCAGGGCTTTTACCGCCGATGACCTCTCCCTTTTCATTTCGCTCGATATCAACCAGCTGAGTTTCCGTGTAGAACGTTTCATCCGGGATACTGTACCAGCCTTCATATTCATCAAGATAGATGTCCCCGTTATCAAGAAGCTTTTGAAACACCTTTTCAATCACAACTTTATGCCGTTTTTCTGTCGTACGGATAAAGTCGTCGTTTGAGATTTCAAGCTGCTTCCACAGTTTCTGAATATCTGCCGCTGCACGGTCTACATACTCCTGAGGTGTAATGTTTTCCTGTTCAGCTTTTTGCTGGATTTTTTGTCCATGCTCGTCCGTTCCTGTTAAATAGCGAACATCGAACCCTTTTAATCTTTTGTAGCGTGCCATTGCATCTCCCGCGACTGTCGTATATGCATGGCCGATATGTAATTTCCCGCTCGGATAATAAATCGGTGTTGTAATGTAAAATGTATTGTTTTCTTGCGGCATCTTGAAACCTCCCAATCAGAATGTCAAAAAGCTCCCGCCCAAAGGACGAGAGCGGCGATAAGTGCAAATCATATATGATTATTATTTATATTTATCCTTTATCTATGATACCATCTTAGCCTTTAAGATCAAGAATATATACGTATGCCCTGAAAAAGAATAATTAAAATTAAAAATCTTTAATGAAAGTAAAAAAAGTCTGTTCATGTCGAATTTTGTCGTATATAATCAAATGAAATAAAAAACCTTGGTTCGAAAGTCTTGATTTAAAAGGATTTTTAGTAGGATAATAGCTTTATTAAAAATTTATAAAAGGCTGTTATTTCAGTAGTTTCTGATACATTACTGACTATAAGAACTAATTCTTACAATCAATAGCAAACAAAATGATTGACGATTATTGGAAACCTTGTTATGCTATGAAGGTAAGGATTTTGTCGAATAATGACGAAGAAAAATATAATTTAAACAAATAATCATCTCTTGGGAGGAGAAAGTTTATGAAATCTACTGGTATTGTACGTAAAGTTGATGAATTAGGACGTGTAGTTATTCCTATCGAATTGCGTCGTACTCTTGGAATCGCAGAAAAAGATGCTCTTGAAATTTATGTTGATGACGAAAAAATCATCCTTAAAAAATATAAACCAAACATGACTTGCCAAGTAACTGGTGAAGTTTCTGATGATAACCTTAAACTTGCAGGCGGTAAATTGGTTCTTAGTAAAGAAGGCGCTGAGCAAATCATCAGCGAAATCCAAAACCAGCTTCAAAACCTTAAATAATCATTTCTTATACAAAAAACGTTCTTGTTATGACACAAGAACGTTTTTTTTATTGCTGAATATGGTAAGCATCGTACACTTCACGCTTTGGAACATTGCGATCGACTGCTGCTTTTTTAATAGCTTCTTTAGAAGTAGCGCCTTTCGAGATGTAATGTTCGACATGTTCTTTCAACGTGAGGGTTTCCCACCATTGTGTTTCCTCATCTGATTCTTCATTTTTACTGCCTTCTACGACGAGACAAAACTCACCACGTATTTGATCCTCGTTTGCCCATTCAATGACCTCAGTTATCGTGCCTCTGATAAACTCTTCATATTTCTTTGTGAGTTCGCGCGTTACAGCCATTTCCCGATCGCCTAATATCTCTGCCATCACTGATAAAGTTTCCTTCAATCTATGAGGCGCTTCATAAAAGATGATTGTTTCCTTCCGTTTTTTAAGACCTTCAAGCTCCTTCTTCTTTTCTTTTTTCTGTCTGTTGAGAAAACCGTAAAAGAAGAAAGGCTGCGGTACAATACCTGAAGCGATTAGAGCCGTTAATGCAGCATTTGCTCCCGGCAGCGGAACAACATAGCCGCCTATCTCCGTAAAATCCTTCACGATTTCCGCCCCTGGGTCAGAAATCGTCGGCAACCCGGCATCACTGACAAGAGCAATGTTTTTTCCCGACTTCAGCCATTCTATAATTTTGTGGCCGCTGCTCTCTTTATTATGTTCGTGATAACTAACGAGCGGTATTTCAATTTCATATACATGACAAAGTTTTTTCGTTTGTCTCGTATCTTCCGCAGCAATCGCATCCACTGATTTCAGCGTGTCAATCGCCCGGAATGTCATATCCTCTAAATTTCCAATTGGGGTTGGGACCAAATAAAGAATCCCCATGTTCGACTTTCCATTAAAGCTCATTTGGCGCCTTAACATATACAGCCTCCTTGCTGTTCCGCTTTTCTTCTATATAAAGCTCTTTTTTCTTTCGAGTCAGTTTTTTGAAATAATATTCCGCCTGCATGGCTTCCCGCTTTGTTGTGAAAGCTTCGGCAAAAATCAATTCAACCGGACGTCTTACTTTTGTATACTTTGCGCCCTTTCCATCATTGTGTGTTTTTACCCGTTTCTGCAGATCGTTGGTATACCCAGCATACCAGCTGTTGTCCCTGCACTGTACGACGTAGAAGAAATGGTTATTTGTCTCCATATAAAATGGACCTGATTTCTTTTGTATATTCATTTTGTTCGTCATAAACGAACAGAGGAGGAAGAATTTTCAAATCCGGACGCCCGCCTTTAATACCCTCTACCAAAATGGTATTGGCTTCTTTCCCTTGCTTCGGATAAACAAATTGCACACGCTTTGGCTCGATTTGGTAAGCCTTCATCAGTTCAAAAATCTCCAGAAGCCGTCCCGGCCTGTGAACAAGTGCTGCCTTTCCTCCTTGTTTGAGCAGCTTGCTGCTGACTGAAATGACATCCTCCAGTGTGCAGTGGATTTCATGTCTGGCGATTCGGAGATGCTCATTCATGTTTTGTTCAGTTTGTTTCGGTGTTTTAAAATACGGGGGATTGCAGGTGACAACATCATATCGATTATGCCCCAACTTCTCCGGCATGTTTTTCAGATCATCATGTATGATCTGAATCTGATCCTGCAGCTTATTATACTCCACACTGCGAACAGCCATATCATGGAGTCTTTCTTGAATTTCAACTCCAAGAATGTCTGCTTTTGATCTTGTACTGAGCAGCAGCGGCACAATGCCATTGCCGGTGCATAGATCAACGATTTTTCCTTTTTGAATCGGAACGTAGGCAAACTTGGACAGAAGCACAGCGTCCAATGAAAATGCAAACACCGTTGGACTTTGTATGATTTTCATGTCCTCTGCCAGCAAATAATCTAATCTTTCATCATCACGTAATGAAACCATCTTCTTATCCTTTCAGTACCTTTGAAAAAGGCTTCCGTCTTATGCGGAAGCCTTTTCCTTATTTTTTATTTAAGAATGACAGACAGAAAAGACAATCTTCTTTTCGAACACTTCCGTAGTGAACATTGCAGATATGAAATCCTTCTTGATACAGACGTGCCAGATTATCATATCCTTCCCCTATATCAGTTTGCTCTGTCTTCTGTGTTTTTGATTCTTTTTTATCAGCTTTGAACTTTTCAATCTGCTGCGTCGTATCGTCCAGCCGTTTGCGCAAATGCTTGTTTTCAAGCTGTAAATGATGATTTTCTTCAATCATCTCACCGATATGCTGCTTCAAATCCCCCAGCTGCCGGTACAGTGAGCCAATTTGTTCTTCTAAGTTAATGACTGTATCAAATAACTCTTTTTTATCCAAGGTTCCACACCTCGTTAATCTGTGGTTTGTGCGGATACGACGCCCTCTTCCAAGAGCTCTTCCCAAGTATATTCTATCACTTTTTCACGGTTTATCAGTTCCACCTGAAGCACCCGTTCCAGAATATTAAGTCCAACGACCTTTGCGGGGCCGTTTGCTGTCGTAATCATTTCTCCAATATCCGGAAGCTGTTCTTTGGCCGTCTCATACTCATCGTTCTCATATTTTAAACAGCACATCAAACGTCCACAAAGACCTGAAATCTTCGTAGGATTTAAAGACAAGTTCTGATCCTTGGCCATTTTAATGGAAACGGGTTCAAAATCTCCAAGGAACGTTGAACAGCAAAGCATTCTTCCGCAAGGACCGATTCCTCCGAGCATTTTCGCCTCATCCCTTACTCCGATTTGGCGCAGCTCAATTCTTGTTTTAAAGATAGAAGCCAAATCTTTTACAAGCTCTCTAAAGTCTACTCGGCCGTCAGCAGTGAAGTAAAAAATGACTTTATTGCGGTCAAACGTAAATTCGACATCGACCAGCTTCATATCCAAGCCATGTTCAACCACTTTCTTTTGGCAGATGTCAAATGCTGATAAAGCTTCCTGTTTATTTTCTTCTACGATGAGAAGATCGCGTTCGTCAGCCACACGTATCACTTTTCGAAGGGGCAGCACAACATCATGCTCATCCACCTGTTTATTCGCAATCACGACCTGGCCGTACTCAACGCCTCTGACAGTTTCTACAATTACGCAGCTGTCTTGTTCTATATGAAATCCATTTGGATCAAAATAATATATTTTACCCGCTTTCTTAAAGCGGACTCCAATTACATTGTACAAGCTTATCCCTCCTGCAACATTAACACCAAGTGCTCCATTAATCCTTGTACATTCACATTGGAATGAAGCCGTTTCTTTGCTTCTAAAACAGCAAGTATCTGATTCGTAACGCTTTGTTGTGTTGATTGTAGCGCATGCTGTTTTATTGATTGGAATAAGTCTTGATAAATCAATTTATCTTCATTTCCTATTTGGATGGACAACACATCACGATATATCAATAAGAGCATATCAAGACCCATTTCTTGATGGGTTTTTTCTTTGAAAAAGGGCATCCATTGATCTTGAATAAAGAAAAAAGCATGTCCTTTCCGCTGGTGTAGGACTTCATACAATTTTATCACTTTCGCTCTAGACTCTGCAAACTCATCATTTCGACTTAATTCGACTGCTTCTGCTACATTGTTGGTCATGTTGGCCAGAAGCCTTGCCATATGAGGCGAAACGTCCTGTTCGATCAGTCTGTCTTCAATTGCTTTCGGCTGCAAAGGTTGAAAAGGAAGGGTTTGACATCTTGAAATGATAGTGTCCAATAACCTTTGGGGCTGCTCAGTGATGAGGATGGCCATTGTGTCTTTATTGGGTTCTTCTAAAAATTTCAGCAGGCTGTTTGCCGCATTTGCTGTCATTTGATCTGCGTGCGAAATAATATACAGCTTTTTATGCGATTCAAGCCCTGTCTTAGAAAACTCTTCTTGCAGCGCTTGAATTTGCGCCTTTTTGATCGATAAACCATCAGGCTGAACAAGATGGAGATCAGGATGGTTGCCTGACTCTATCCGTTTACAGTTTCGGCAGTTTTCGCAAGGCTCCGCGCCGTCCTCTAGGCAAAAAAAACTTTTCGCAAGAAGCAGCGCGGCATCAAGCTTGCCTGTTCCTTTTTTCCCCTCAAACAAATAAGCGTGTGATAGTCTGTCCTTCTCAATACTATTATATAAAAGCTTCATCACTCTGGGCTGAAGCTCGTTCATTTCCTTCCAGGATATTGCCATTGTATCACTCTCTATGTGTAAAGGTTAATCAATAAACCTTTTATTTCGCCAATACGATCCAGCAAATCAATTGCCGGTTTTTCCTGATCCATCATCTCTTCCGTAAGCTGTATCAATTTGTCATCTATTTCCTTCACAAGTCCCAGCGTTCTGCTGTTTCCATACAGGTCAAAGCTTTTCGACGTTTCGTGTGAAAGGCCGCTGTCTACAGCTTCTTTGACAAAACGCTTCACAAGCCCTTTAAATCTCGCTAAGTCTTTAAAATTCCGGGATTTCGTCAGTCTTTTTCCAAACGCTTCTATATCCGATAACAGCCTGGTAAGCTGATCAAATTTCAATTTGCTGCTTTGGTTTTCCATCGATGTTTTAAACGACGCTGTGATCTCAGATGTTTTCACAGAAGGAAGCTGCTTATTATCTATAAATGTACGTATATCTTTATTAATTTTCACAGTTTCAAATCCTTAAAATTGATGAAATTCATCGACTGGAAGGACAAATACTGTCGCTCCGCCAACTTCAACTTCTACTGGATAAGGGACATATGAATCAGCATTTCCGCCCATTGGAGATACAGGGGCAATCATCTGGTCACGTTTCTGTCCGTTTTCTTTAATGAGACTCAATGCTTTATCGACGCGTATATCCTCGACACCAATCATAAACGTTGTGTTGCCTGATTTAAGAAATCCTCCCGTCGTTGCAAGCTTTGTAACTCTAAAGTTGTGATCCGTTAAGGTTTTCAAAAGTCGGTTGCTGTCCTGATCTTGTACAACTGCCACTATCAATTTCATCTGTGAAGGCCTCCTTTAGATTGGAAACAACAATGATCTCGTTTACATTATTATATCAACTATTGGGAAACAGGTCACAATTGAATTTTTTTCAACGCTTCATTGATCGCTTTTAGGACGTCCTGAACGACGAGGTCTTTGGATTGGCTGGCATCAACTGAGTGAAATCTTTTCGGGAATCGCTTCATCAGCTCTTGGTAACCTTCCCGTACCTTTGTATGGAAGCTTAAGTTTTCTAAATCGAGCCTGTTTTTCTCCCGCGAGCCGTTTGCGTGAATACGTTTCAGGCCTTCTTCCGGATCAATTGAAAAATACACCGTTACATGGGGCATCATATCTCCGATGGCAAACTCATTAATTGACAGAACCTCATCAATCCCAAGTCCTCTTGCGTATCCTTGGTACGCGAGCGAACTGTCTATGAATCTGTCACAAAGAACAACATGCCCCTGTTCTAAAGCAGGTTTTACTTTTTCAACTAAATGCTGGCGTCTTGCAGCCGCATATAAGAGAGCTTCTGTTCTTGGATCCATTAATGTGTTGTTCTCATTCAGAATAACCTCTCGAATTTGTTCTGCAATGTCTATGCCACCTGGCTCTCGAGTTGCTGTAACCTGAAGGCCCTCTGCTATCAGTATGTTTTTGATTTCCTGCAGAACAGTCGTTTTCCCCGCACCTTCAGGACCTTCGAATGTAATAAATAAACCGCTCATGATTTCTCCTCTTCTATATAAACAAGTAGTTGTTTCTCTTTGATTTTCATATTCCCTTGAATATGCGTTTTCATGCTGATCAAGCGGCTGAGCTTTTGCACACTTTCTTTTGTAATTCTTTCTCCCGCCATGATCATCGGGATACCCGGAGGATAAGGGATGACATCCTCTGCATTCAGCCGGCCTGCTGCTTCATCAAAGTCCACATATTCTTTCTTGAACGTTTGTAAGACCTTTTTTTGATAAGGCAAGACAGTCACAGGCTGCGCTCCCCATTCTACAGAAACAAACATCTGATCCGGAGGCGTTTTTTCAATCTCTTCATCAATGCTTTTAATCGTTTCAGCGTTTATTCTGCGCTTTCCTCCCAATGGAAGAACGAGCAGTACTTGATTTTCATCAGCAAGCTCAGTGAATATGTTGGCACGCTCTAATATGTTTTGCAGCGTATACCCCGAATGGCCCCGTTTTGAGCGAATTGTGAGCTTCAGCGGATCCGTTATCATCCGTGGATCAGCCGGTTTGACAGCTTCTGCATTTGAAAGTGAATCAAACGTTTGTTTAAGTGATTGTATGCGGTGCAGAATGTCAGAAAGCTTTTGTTCTTCTATAATATGCTGTACATAAGCGCGGGCAATGTCTAACGAAGCCATAATCGGATAAGACGGGCTGCTGCTTTGTAATCGATTTAAATACTCTGCCAGCCGATTCCGATCAATTCTGCAGCTGCTGTTGAGATGCAAATAAGAACCCATCGTCATGGCAGGCAGCGTTTTGTGAGCCGACTGAACAACAACATCTGCCCCCATTTTTAAAGCGGAGACTGGAAAAGGCTCCCCCAAAACAAAATGTGCGCCATGCGCTTCATCCACCAAAACAGGAATCCCGTAATGATGGGCCTCTGAAATGATTTCGGTTAAATCAGCACTATGTCCGTAATATGTCGGATTGGTCAGCACCAAGCCTTTTGCATCTGGATATGCTGCCAAGGCTTTTTTAATTGTATCAAGCGGAACATGCGTAGGCACATGCATCGCTTCATCAATGTCAGGTGCGAGATAAACCGGCTCAGCACCAGCCAAATCAACAGCATGAAATACAGATTTATGACAGTTTCTTTGAACCAGAATTGTTTCACCCGGTTCACAAACAGATAAAATCATCGCTAAATTCCCGACAGTCGTACCATTCACCAGGAAAAAACTTTCCGCCGATCCATATAATTGACTGACAAGCTCTTGAGCTTCCTTAATCACCCCAGAAGGATGATGGAGATCGTCCAGTCCTGCCAGCTCAGTTACATCAATGGTGAGAAGCGGATCGAATATCGACTTAGCATCATCAAAAAAGACATCTCCATTGTGATGTCCCGGAACATGAAATGAATGAGAATTTCTTCTCGCATGTTGAATCAATGCTTTATATAAAGGTGTGTTCATTAAAACAATCCTTTGAATGTGTCTTCTTACACTTTATTATATCGTGCCTCTGACAGAACTTAAAGCTAGACTTACTGGTAACTACCTTTCCTTCATCATAAGCAGCTTGTGCTTCAGATCGCCTTCCATCATCATAAGCTCTTCTTCTGCCTGACGGCGTTTGATTCGGCCTTCTTCTTGTATGGTCAGCGTTTCTTCAAGCGTGCTGATTAAGCTTTCCTGCACCTTCTTTAAAGTATCGATATCAACAAGACCTCGTTCATTTGCCCGCACGGTTTCAATTGTATTGGTTTTCAAAAGCTCCGCATTTTTCAGCAAAAGCTCGTTGGTTGTATCAGATACTTTTTGTTGTGCATCCACTGCATTGCGCTGCCTTAAAAGCGTCAGTGCAATTGCTACTTGGTTTTTCCAAAGCGGAATCGCCGTCACAATGGATGACTGGATTTTTTCAGCTAATGCTTGATTTGTATTCTGAATCAGCCTGATTTGTGGAGCACTTTGGATTGTGATTTGCCTGCTCAGCAGCAAATCGTGCACCCTTTTATCTAACCGGTCAGCAAATTGAACCAAATCGTTTACTTCTTGAACGGCCATTTGGTTATGCTCACTTGATTCGGCCTGTTGCTTCAGTTCAGGAATCGTTTTTGTTTTTAATTCCTCCAGCTTCAGTTCCCCTGCAGCGATATAAACATTCAGCGCGGTGAAGTACTCTTTGTTTTTTTCATATAACTGCTCTAACAGCTTATTGTCACTGATTAAAGCATTTTTAGAGTGCTCCAGCTTCAAACTGATTCTGTCTATCTGTACGCTGGTCTTTTGATATTTAGACAGCACCTCCTGAAGAGAATTCGATACTCTTCCAAACATGCGTGCCAAAAAACCCTTTTTCTTAGACTGAAGATCATCAGGATTTACTTGATCCAGCTTTTGCATCAGTTCTCCAAGAATTTCGCCGATCTCTCCGACATCCTTCTTTTGAACATGATCAATCATAGTATGAGAAAAATTCAGCAGTTTAGACTGAGCTTGTGAACCGTATAAAACAATACTTTGCATATTCTTATGATCGATCTGCCCAGCGAGCTGAATTGCTTTTTCCTTGTTTTCCTCGGGAAGAACATCAACAAGGCGTACTTGCTGCTTCTCTGCTTTTACAGTCTCCGCCCTAGGCATCTCTATATCACCAAAAGGATCCGCCAATAATTCATCTATATGAAGGTCGCTTTGATCTCGGTTCATCGCTCTTACCCTCTTCCATTATTTCTTCAATGAATGCTTTGCTGCATCTAATTCAAATTGCAGTTCGTCAATTTCATCACCCATTACTTGAGTTAAATCTTCCTCTAAACGCTTGGTCAATTCAGCAAGAGTGATACGAGCCTCACTCAACGACATCGACAGTTCTTTGCTTTTTTTCGGATGAGATGATAGAAAGGCATACTTCTCTGTCAATTCAACAACCGAATCGAGAGTTTGATAAAAAAAGCGCTCAGCCTGATAAAACCGCTTTGGCTCTTTTTTGGTGAGGATATAAATCCTTCTGACAAGTCTCAGCATTTCTGCATTTTGTTTAAACATTTGAATGCTTTTTGCCTGAAACAAAGCTTTCCGAAGGCGTATGATCTTCTGCCTTGCTTCCTCGAGATTTTTCTTAATGTAGGCATATTCTCTTCCTGTCAGTGCATGCTTTTTAAGAAATAAGCGTCTCACATTCCAAATGCCAGCTGTATATACAAATGCTCCCGAAGCGAGCCCATAAACAAAAGATAGGAAAAGCGACTGATTTAAACCGAAAAAGCACAAAATCCCTATGAAAACAAAAGTCGCACTGCCTGTTAAACTCCATATCAAAAAGTGAAGAAATCTCTGCATGAGATAATCGACTCCTGTGTATATACTCAGTTTTAATATTATTATCTACTACGTTCTATCCCTAAACAAGTTTCATCTTCTTTTTATTAACCCATTCCTTATGAAAGAATACAAAAAAAGACCTTTTCAGGTCTAAGAATATAATGGCGGTGTATGAATGCTCTTTAATTTTTTCACGTAAAAGGCATAGTCAGGATCGGAAGTTGATGTAGAAATTACTTTTCTCTCACAATCTAAGCATATGAATTTCGTATAAAGATGAATGCCTCTATTCTTCTCTTGATCACAAATCACACATGTATGATTAGGTTTAACAGTTTTGTCCATCGTCCCCACCTCCGTACAATTAGCCTTCCCTTAAACCAGATATTGTATACACTATTTAGATCTTTTTGAAACTTGAAATCAGTATATGGACTATATAAGCTGTCGGTGTTTGTATTTGTTTGATTTTATTGATCTTAAATAAACAAAAAACCCAGCTCAATGAGCTGGGTTTTACCTTGCTTGGCGGCGTCCTACTCTCACAGGGGGAAACCCCCGACTACCATCGGCGCTGAAGAGCTTAACTTCCGTGTTCGGTATGGGAACGGGTGTGACCTCTTCGCTATCGCCACCAAACAAATGCCTTC
>NZ_JBVQPP010000009.1:0-15705 GCF_055710085.1 Bacillus sp. VA13
GGCGATAGCGAAGAGGTCACACCCGTTCCCATGCCGAACACGGAAGTTAAGCTCTTCAGCGCCGATGGTAGTCGGGGGTTTCCCCCTGTGAGAGTAGGACGCCGCCAAGCAATTGAAAAAAGGGCAGTTCATATGAGCTGCCCTTTTTGTATTCTGGTTTAAAGGTAAAACCCAGCTCAATGAGCTGGGTTTTTTGTTTATCAAAAATGAAGAAGAAATTGTAAAGCGTATTTTGGGAATTTGTTTTCTGTCACTAATAAAAACTGCTGAATTAGCACGTAATCATCACTTATATGTTGCGTTAACAACTCATACCACCATTCTGTCTCATACCTCGCAATCATCCCTATGTTGTACAAAATTAAATAGTGAATTGCCATTTCTGGAAGTCTCAGAAATTGTTCCCTTTGAGAAGGGATAAAATATTGGTTCTTACCCATGTCATACAACAAGCTGATTGATGTCCATGGCTTCGTGTCTTGCGGTGAAATTTCAAACAGCAGCTCGTGTTCATTTTTTCTTTCAAAAGACCATTGAAAATGATGGGACATATATTCGGCAAATCTTGAATCAGACATTTTATAATTGATCACCACATCCTCTGGTACAGAAATCCTGTCCTTTTCCTTCTCGACTTTTGTCATAAAACGTTCTTTCTGCTGAAAATAAAAAGTGTCACTTAGTTCTGGAATCGCCATTAATAATTTTTTCATGGTATACCGTTCATCTACTATATCCGATTGTCCGAATAAGTGTTTCATGAAATGTATGCATAGACCGTTCCGTTGTATTTTCACTTCATCATCGCTAAAACAATAATTCTGTTTCTTTCGCTTTCTTGTTGTTACGCCATGTGCCAGTACTGATGTATGGCTTGGATAATGAGGATCCCGTGTTATGAGGCATGCTTTGATAAGCTGAGCCATTCCGTAAAATAAAAGAATCGGTTTGATTTCTAAAGGGGAATATGAAGCTTGTTTATAAAACGATTCGGCATGCTTTAAGAAATAAATAAACCGTTCACTGTTTTTAAAAGAGTTCTTTTTCGCATCGTCAATACCGTTTAAGGTATAAACCTTTTCTAGAAATTTCTGGGTTGATTCAACGGAATAAAATAGCGCTAAGTCTTTCCACTCATGATATGTCATATGTATTTCTTTATCCTTTCCGTTATCTAAATATTTCAACTCTTTCTCGCTTCCTTGACATGCTCTTGGCTAGTTGATAATCTACATATAATATTTTGCCGAAAAGAGGGGGATTTACTAATGTGGGAAAGTAAATTTTCAAAAGAAGGCTTAACGTTCGACGATGTGCTGCTTGTGCCAGCCAAGTCAGAGGTACTTCCGCGTGATGTGGATTTATCTGTAGAACTTACAAAAACGTTAAAGCTGAATATTCCTGTCATCAGCGCAGGTATGGACACTGTAACAGAATCAGCAATGGCAATTGCAATGGCTAGACAGGGCGGCTTGGGCATCATTCATAAAAATATGTCCATTGAACAGCAGGCTGAACAAGTTGATAAAGTAAAGCGTTCTGAGCGCGGCGTTATCACAAATCCCTTCTTTTTAACTCCTGATCACCAAGTATTTGATGCGGAGCACTTGATGGGGAAATACAGAATTTCTGGTGTTCCGATTGTAGATAACGAAGAAGACCAAAAGCTTGTCGGAATTATAACAAACCGTGATCTTCGTTTTATTTCTGACTACTCAATGAAAATCAGCGATGTCATGACGAAAGAAGAGCTTGTTACTGCACCTGTAGGAACCACTCTTGATGAAGCTGAAAAGATTTTGCAGAAACATAAAATTGAAAAGCTTCCTCTCGTTGATGACCAGAATAAATTAAAAGGTCTTATCACAATCAAGGACATTGAAAAAGTCATTGAGTTCCCGAACTCATCTAAAGACATTCACGGCCGTCTGATCGTTGGCGCGGCAGTTGGCGTAACTGGCGACACAATGACTCGCGTCAAAAAGCTTGTTGAAGCCAATGTCGATGTTATTGTTATTGATACTGCTCACGGACATTCTCAAGGCGTATTAAACACAGTAACAAAAATCCGTGAAACATATCCTGAATTAAACATTATTGCTGGGAACGTGGCAACAGCTGAAGCGACAAGAGCTCTTATCGAAGCTGGAGTAGACGTTGTCAAAGTTGGAATCGGACCTGGTTCAATTTGTACTACACGCGTTGTAGCGGGTGTCGGTGTTCCGCAAATTACAGCGATTTATGATTGTGCGACTGAAGCAAGAAAACACGGCAAGACAATCATCGCCGACGGCGGAATTAAATTCTCTGGCGATATTACTAAAGCATTGGCAGCCGGCGGACATGCTGTTATGCTCGGAAGCTTGCTTGCAGGCACGTCAGAAAGCCCTGGTGAAACTGAAATCTACCAAGGAAGAAGATTTAAAGTATACCGCGGTATGGGGTCAGTTGCTGCAATGGAAAAAGGAAGTAAAGACCGTTACTTCCAAGAAGAAAACAAAAAATTTGTTCCTGAAGGAATTGAAGGACGCACACCTTACAAAGGACCAGTTGAAGAAACAGTTTATCAGCTAGTCGGCGGTCTTCGTTCTGGTATGGGATATTGCGGATCCAAAGATCTTCACGCTTTAAGAGAAGAAGCCCAGTTCATTCGCATGACTGGCGCGGGACTTCGTGAAAGTCATCCGCATGACGTACAGATTACAAAAGAATCTCCGAACTATACAATTTCATAATAAATTGTTACAAATTAAAAACATTTGACAGGGTCTCTGACTCTGTCTATTTTTTTTATACTGATTATGATAAAATTTATACTGTTGTGCATTGAAAATGTCCTTAACGGCTTAATTATAGATGAATAATATGAAATACGGAGGTCGTACGATTGAACATCAAGAAATGTAAACAGCTATTGATGTCATTGGTTGTGTTAACACTAGCTGTCACTTGTCTGGCTCCAATGTCAAAAGCAAAAGCAGCCAGCGATCCAATTGATATCAATGCATCTGCTGCTATTATGATCGAAGCTTCTTCAGGTAAAATTCTGTACAGTAAAAATGCAGATAAGAGACTGCCAATTGCCAGTATGACAAAAATGATGACAGAGTATCTGTTATTAGAAGCAATTGATCAGGGTAAAGTGAAATGGGATCAAACCTATACGCCTGATGACTATGTGTATGAGATTTCCCAAGATAACAGCTTATCAAACGTTCCTCTTCGGAAAGACGGGAAATACACAGTAAAAGAATTATACCAAGCTACAGCAATTTACTCTGCAAATGCTGCTGCTATTGCGATAGCAGAAGTCGTTGCGGGTTCTGAAACTAAGTTTGTTGAGAAAATGAATGCAAAAGCAAAAGAACTAGGCTTAACAGATTACAAATTTGTTAACGCAACAGGTCTTGAGAACAAAGATCTTCACGGGCATCAGCCTGAGGGGACAAGCGTAGATGAAGAAAGTGAAGTTTCTGCTAAGGACATGGCAATTCTTGCGGATCACTTGATTACTGACTATCCTGAGATTCTGGAGACTTCCAGTATCGCCAAAACGAAGTTCAGAAAAGGCACTGATGATGAAATGGACATGCCGAACTGGAACTTTATGCTAAAAGGGCTTGTCAGCGAGTATAAAAAAGCGACTGTAGACGGACTGAAAACAGGTTCTACTGACTCTGCGGGTTCATGCTTTACAGGAACAGCTGAACTCAATGGAATGCGTGTTATTACTGTTGTATTAAACGCAAAAGGCAATATACATACAGGCCGTTTCGATGAAACGAAAAAAATGTTCGATTATGCTTTCGACAATTTCTCCATGAAAGAAATTTATGCTGAAGGCGATCAAGTAAAAGGCCATAAAACAATTTCAGTTGATAAGGGTAAAGAGAAAGAAGTAGGCATTGTGACAAACAAAGCGTTCTCTCTTCCTGTCAAAAATGGCGAAGAAAAGAATTACAAAGCGAAGGTCACACTAAATAAAGAGACCTTGACTGCCCCTGTGAAAAAAGGAACCAAGGTTGGGAAACTGACTGCGGAATATACAGGCGATGAAAAGGATTACGGATTCCTTAACAGCAATCTTGCTGGCGTAGACCTTGTTACAAAAGAAAATGTAGAAAAAGCAAACTGGTTTGTTCTGACAATGCGCAGTATCGGCGGATTTTTCGCCGGCATTTGGGGAAGCATTGTTGATACGGTAACCGGCTGGTTTTAATCAAATGAAAGAGCTCTGATGTATGTTAGGGCTCTTTCGTTTAATATACTGAAAAAACCCAATTTTTAAGAAAAAATGATTTTCAAAGCGCTAAAAACCGAATAAAATAATATATATCCATATGAATTATTGGATTTCTAGGATACAATAAGGATTAGAAATTATACAATTATACCTTGATTAGGGGGACCAAGAAATGGCTCAAACAGGTACTGAACGTGTAAAACGCGGAATGGCAGAAATGCAAAAAGGCGGCGTCATCATGGACGTCATCAATGCGGAACAAGCGAAAATTGCTGAAGAGGCTGGAGCTGTAGCTGTAATGGCGCTAGAGCGTGTACCAGCTGATATTCGCGCGGCTGGAGGAGTTGCCCGTATGGCTGACCCTACAATCGTGGAAGAAGTAATGAATGCAGTATCTATCCCAGTAATGGCAAAAGCGCGTATCGGACATATTGTTGAAGCGCGTGTGCTTGAAGCTATGGGTGTTGACTATATTGATGAAAGTGAAGTTCTGACTCCGGCTGACGAAGAATTTCATTTGAATAAAAATGAATACACAGTTCCTTTCGTTTGCGGCTGCCGTGATCTTGGTGAAGCAACACGCCGTATTGCTGAAGGCGCCTCTATGCTTCGTACGAAAGGTGAGCCTGGAACAGGGAATATCGTTGAGGCTGTTCGCCATATGCGCAAAGTAAACGCTCAAGTGCGCAAAGTAGTTGCGATGAGTGAGGATGAACTCATGACAGAAGCGAAAAACTTAGGTGCTCCTTACGAACTTCTTCTTCAAATTAAAAAAGATGGCAAGCTTCCTGTCGTTAACTTTGCCGCTGGCGGCGTAGCCACTCCTGCTGATGCTGCTCTCATGATGCAGCTTGGTGCTGACGGAGTATTTGTTGGTTCTGGTATTTTCAAATCAGACAACCCTGCTAAGTTTGCGAAAGCAATTGTGGAAGCTACAACTCACTACACTGATTACAAATTGATCGCTGAGCTTTCAAAAGAGCTTGGTACTGCAATGAAAGGGATTGAAATCTCAAACTTACTTCCAGAACAGCGTATGCAAGAACGCGGCTGGTAAGAATATAGGAGCGCTGCTGACATGTTAACAATAGGAGTACTAGGACTTCAAGGAGCAGTTAGAGAGCATATCCATGCAATTGAAGCATGCGGTGCGGCTGGTCTTGTCGTTAAACGCCCTGAGCAGCTGAACGAAATTGACGGACTGATTTTACCTGGCGGTGAGAGCACGACGATGCGCCGTTTGATTGATACGTATCAATTCATGGAGCCGCTTCGTAATTTTGCTGCTCAGGGAAAACCGATGTTCGGGACATGCGCCGGATTAATTATATTAGCAAAAGAAATTGCTGGTTCAGATAATCCTCATTTAGGTCTGCTGAATGTGGTTGTTGAGCGTAATTCGTTTGGCCGGCAGGTTGACAGCTTTGAAGCTGATTTAACAATCAAAGGCCTGAACGAGCCTTTTACAGGGGTATTCATCCGCGCGCCGCATATTTTAGAAGCTGGTGAAAATGTGGAGGTTCTTTCGGAGCATAATGGTCGTATTGTAGCTGCTAAACAGGATCAATTCCTGGGCTGCTCGTTCCATCCGGAGCTGACAGAAGATCACCGAGTGACACAGCTGTTTGTTCAAATGGTTGAGGAATACAAACAGAAAGCACTTGTATAAAACAGTTGAAAGCTGTGGAAACTTATAGTACATTATAAGCACAAATAAAGATCGAAAAGCGTTGATAGGAACTAGTAGGAAGCCTCTCTTTCTAAGAGAGCCGATGGTTGGTGCGAATCGGTGAAAGATGCTGTCTGAATCCATCCTTGAGCGAAATGCTGAAACAAGTAGGCATTTACGGGATAACCGTTATGTGTGAAAGTGGAAAACGAGTCTTTGGCTTGTTTTCAATCAGGGTGGCAACGCGAGAGCTCTCGTCCCTTTATGGGGATGAGGGCTCTTTTTATTTTCGACAAATCAATAAAAAAGGAGTGTTTCGCATGCTTGATACAAAAATGCTGAGAGCAAATTTTCAAGAAATTAAAGTAAAGCTTGTACACAAAGGCGAAGACTTAACTGATTTTGATAAGTTTGAGGCGCTGGACGATAGACGAAGAGAGCTTATCGGCAAGGTTGAAGAGTTAAAAGGAAAACGGAATGAAGTATCTCAGCAGGTTGCTGTACTGAAACGTGAGAAAAAAGACGCGGATCACATTATTAAAGAAATGCGTGAAGTCGGCGAGGAAATTAAAACACTTGATGAAGAATTAAGATCAGTGGAATCTGAGCTTGATACCATTCTTCTTTCAATCCCAAACATTCCGCATGAGTCTGTCCCTGTCGGTGAAACAGAAGACGACAACATAGAAGTGCGTAAATGGGGCGAAAAGCCTTCATTTGCTTACGAGCCGAAGCCGCACTGGGATATTGCAGATGAGCTGGGTATTCTAGATTTTGAACGTGCTGCAAAAGTAACAGGAAGCCGTTTCGTGTTCTATAAAGGTTTAGGTGCTCGTCTGGAGCGTGCGCTTTATAACTTTATGCTTGATCTTCATGTAGATGAGTATAACTATACTGAAGTGATTCCGCCTTATATGGTAAACCGCGCAAGCATGACGGGAACGGGTCAGCTTCCTAAATTCGAAGAGGATGCGTTTAAAATCAGAGAAGAAGATTACTTCTTAATTCCGACTGCGGAAGTCCCGATTACAAACATGCATCGCGATGAAATCCTTTCAGGTGACAGTCTGCCGATTAACTATGCGGCATTCAGTGCTTGCTTCCGTTCTGAAGCTGGTTCAGCAGGGCGTGATACACGCGGATTGATCCGTCAGCACCAATTTAATAAAGTTGAGCTTGTGAAGTTTGTGAAGCCTGAAGATTCTTATGAAGAATTAGAGAAGCTTACAAACCAAGCAGAACGTGTTCTCCAGCTGCTTGAGCTCCCATATCGTGTCATGAGCATGTGTACGGGTGATCTAGGCTTTACGGCTGCGAAAAAATACGATATCGAAGTTTGGATTCCAAGCCAAGACACATATCGTGAAATTTCTTCTTGCAGCAACTTCGAAGCGTTCCAAGCAAGACGTGCGAACATTCGTTTTAGACGTGAAGCGAAAGGCAAGCCTGAGCATGTACACACACTGAACGGGTCAGGTCTGGCGGTTGGAAGAACAGTAGCCGCTATCTTAGAAAATTATCAGCAGGAAGACGGAAGCGTTGTAATTCCAAAAGTGCTTCGCCCTTATATGGGGAATAAAGAAGTAATAAAACCATAAAATTGTGAAAAGGTGTACCTGATAAGGTGCGCCTTTTTGCCTGAGTAAACACGATATTTTTATAAAAACAAAAAAGTTTTTAAAAATGCTTGACCATATAAGAACATTCATGATATAGTAAGTCTTGTCGATACGGAGGAATACCCAAGTCCGGCTGAAGGGATCGGTCTTGAAAACCGACAGGGGTGTCAAAGCCCGCGGGGGTTCGAATCCCTCTTCCTCCGCCATATTGATTTTAATTCTAATGAAACACAAGCATATATTGGAGATTGTTTTGTCCGTTGCATTCGATGCAACGGATTTTTTATTATAAAGAAAAAGTGAATCTCAGCTGAGATTCACTTTTTTTGATTTTCATGAATAACTGAAGCGATTTGATCTACAATATTTTCAATCGAGCTTTCGTCATTCAGCAGATCATAATCCTCAATACGGAGCTTTAAAACAGGGCAGGCATTAAAACCGCTTATCCAGTTTTCATAGCGTGTATGCATTTCTTCCCAATAAGACCGGCTTGTCTGAAGCTCCATTTCACGGCCGCGTTCTTCAATCCGGTTTAAAATGTTCTCCAGATCTCCTTCTAAATAGATCAATACATCTGGGTGTGGGAAATACGGTGTCATGACCATTGCTTCGAAAAGGCTTGTGTAAGTTTTATAATCAATCTTTGACATTGTCCCTTTGTCAGCATGCATTTTTGCAAAAATTCCTGTGTCTTCATAAATAGAACGATCCTGTACAAATCCTCCGCCGGCTTCAAAAATCGTTTTCTGTTCTTTGAATCGTTCAGCTAAGAAATAGATTTGCAGGTGAAAGCTCCAACGTTCAAAATCATGATAGAACTTTTCTAAGTATGGATTATGATCGACTTCCTCCAGAGAGGTTTTAAATCCAAGCCTTTTAGCCAAAGCTTTTGTTAAAGTCGATTTTCCGACACCTACTGTTCCTGCTACTGTGATAATTGAATTCTTAGGGATATGATGTTCCTTCATACGATAAGCTCCTTTACATGGGCGGCAATGCGTTCAAAGTCGCTCTTATTCAAAACGAAATCCTTTGAATCACCATCTATAGTTAGCACTGTAAGTTCAGGATCGGCTTCCTGCAACTGTTTGATGGCGACTTCATAATCTGCGATCAGCTGCTCCAAATAGCTTGTTTCAATTTTTTTCTCAAAGGGGCGTCCGCGTTTTTCAATGCGGTGTAACAATGTGGGCAGACTAGCCTTTATGTAAATGATGAAATTTGGTTTTGGCAGATCATCCGTTAGCAGGTGATAAATCTTTTTATATTTTTCCAGCTGACGCTGAGACAGGGTGCGTTCTGCAAAAATCACATTTTTATAAATGTGATAATCAGCTATCACAGGTTGTCCCTTTTTTAAAAAGTGATCGCTGGTGTCTTCAAGCTGTTTGTATCTGTGACAAAGAAAAAACATTTCAAGCTGGAAGCTCCATTCCTCTATATTGTCATAAAACTTATCAAGGTATGGGTTGTCCTCAACAATCTCACTAATCATAGGGAATTCAAACTCTTGTGAGAGCATTGTCGCGAGGGTTGTTTTTCCTGCCCCGATAGGACCTTCTATTGCAATAAAAGGGGCTGTATTCATCGGAATCCTCCTTATTTCTGAAAAACGTTCGTCAGTTACCGACCTTCATATTGTATCACAACCCTTGGGTGCCCCCATGAAAAAAAGACGTTTCCAAATTATCGAAACGTCTTTTTGACAATATTAAATTGATCAGACAGCAACAGCCAGTTTTGCGGGAAGGAAAGACCTAACTTCCAATAGCTGATGCCTCTTAAATTCAGCTCTTTAATCAGATTGAATTTTGCTTGGATCGAGCGGGCATCCTCGAACCACACCTCGTGCCTTCTGTTTTCAGCATCAGTATAGCGGAAGAAAGGCGCTTGAGCTGTTTGGTCATACTGAATGGTTGCATTGTTTTGATCGGCAATGACAAGGGCTTGCTGAGGGCTTATTGCTCTTGCTGGGGTTCCCCCTGCTGTATATGGAAGCGTCCAATCATACCCATATAAATTCTGGCCCATGACAATTTTATTCGCAGGCATTTCAGTCAAAGCATATTCTATGACATCCCGAACAGGCCCAATTGGCGAAACGGCTTGAGCTGGCCCGCCGCTATAGCCCCATTCATATGTCATGAGAACAACAAAGTCGACAATTTGGCCATGGGCTCTGTAATCATGGGCTTCGTACCATCTGCCCTGCTGTGTTGCGCTTGTTTTAGGGGCAAGCGCTGTAGAAATTTCTAGGCCTTCTCGATGGAAAAGATCCCTTGCTTCGCGCAGAAATTGATTATAGGCTTCTCTATCCTGAGGCCGCAAATATTCAAAGTCAAAATGAATATCAAAGAAACCATATCTTCTGGCATTCTCGACTATTTCATTCAAAAGTCTTCTTTTTACAGCATCGTCGTTCAAAAGGATTCGGCCGAGTTCATCGCTGAATGCCTGGTTTTCTAGGTTCGTTATAATCATCATCAATGCCGTGTTTTGATTCTCTGCAATGCTTCTTAAATTCGTTAAAGGCGGTGCGACTAAGGTTCCGTCCCGCTGTGCCTGGAAACTGAATGCGCCAAGGTACGTTAAGTAGGGCGACGCTTCTCTGGCCGCCTGCTGGAGATTTTCGCTGACTTGATTTCCGCGGGGCTCCAAATAAGCATTTGATTCGATGTCTCGTTTAGGAACCGGAGGGATGTATAAGCGGAAACCAATCTGCAGTACGGTATTTAACTGGATTCGGTTAACCCTGGCAAGCTCGGCTGCTGTTGTATTGAACCGCCGTGCGATGGATGTCAGGGTATCACCTTGTTGAACATCATAGAACTGGCCGGCTATTGGAATGACAATGGTTTGTCCGACAACAAGGCTGTCGGGATTCGGTATTTCATTCGTTTCTGTGATTTCATTTACAGTTGTTCTGTATTGTGAAGCGATAGCAGAAAGAGTGTCGCCTTGTTTCACCACATAAATTTGAATGAAAAACGCCTCCTTTCATATCGCTATCAATGTATGAAAGAAAAGCGCTGATCATGTTTATTTTTCTGTAATTTGTTTCTCCGTCGTAATTTCAGCGAGAAGAACATTCTCCATCATGGTTAAGGCAAATTCGTTGTCTGCGTCACGATTTGAGGCAATGCAGTCCTTAGGAATCGTAATGCTGTATTCCCTCATGTAAGCGTCATTAGCGGTAAACAGCACGCATATGTTACCGGCTATACCTGTTAAAATAATATGCTTCACCTGCAATTCGGTAAGGAGAGTGTGAAGGGCAGTTTCGTAAAAGGCGGAATGCTTCGGTTTGATTAAAAAATAATCAGCATCTTTCGGCGCTATTTGTCTGATGATATTCTTGCTTCTTTCATTCGTGCATTCTTGCTGAATATTTTTAATATCAGCTTGCCAAAGTCCGTAATGATCATTAATGTAAATAATCGGCCAGTCATTTTGTCTCGCATGCTCCTTTAATGATAAAATGTGAGGAACGATTTTTTCTGTTTTTTTAGCGAGGCTTTCTCCCATATCGAATTCAAAATTATTGATCATGTCTACAATGAGAAGAGCTGTGTCTGCTTTGGACAATTGACAGTCTCCTTTCCGTTTCAGTTATAGTTAATATGTAGCCTTTTTAGGCAATGAAAAAACTTTGAAAAGAGAGCTTATTCTTATGACACAAGATGAACTTTATATGAAAGAAGCAATTAAAGAAGCGAAAAAAGCTGAAGAGAAAGGTGAAGTGCCAATCGGCGCCGTACTTGTCGTTAACGATGAAATCATAGCGCGTGCACATAATTTAAGAGAGACGGAGCAGCGGTCAATCGCTCATGCGGAAATGCTTGTGATTGATGAAGCGTGTAAGGCGCTGGGAACGTGGCGGCTGGAGGGTGCAACTCTTTATGTGACACTTGAGCCTTGTCCGATGTGTGCCGGTGCCGTTGTGCTTTCGCGCGTGGAAAAAGTGGTATTTGGTGCATTTGATCCTAAAGGCGGCTGTTCAGGTACGCTTATGAACCTTTTGCAGGAAGAGCGCTTTAACCACCAGGCTGAAGTGGTGAGCGGAGTGCTTGAGGAGGAATGCGGAGGAATGCTCAGTTCATTTTTTAGAGAACTGCGAAAAAAGAAGAAAGCCTTCAGGAAAAACTTGTCTGAGTAGTCCGGTTGCAATTTTTAGGGGGAAACGATATACTTATGTATGCATCATAATAGATGCGATATAAAATTTGATATTTATTTTGCCGTGCTAAGCGGGGAGGTAGCGGTGCCCTGTACCTGCAATCCGCTCTAGCGGGGCCGAATCCCTTCTCGAGGTTCGTTTACTTTAAGGTCTGCCTTAAGTAAGTGGTGTTGACGTTTGGGTCCTGCGCAATGGGAATTCATGAACCATGTCAGGTCCGGAAGGAAGCAGCATTAAGTGAAACCTCTCATGTGCCGCAGGGTTGCCTGGGCCGAGCTAACTGCTTAAGTAACGCTTAGGGTAGCGAATCGACAGAAGGTGCACGGTAAATCAATCATCAAATTTTCAGACTCACCTATCATTAGGTGAGTTTTTTGTTATGTAAAAAGAGCTTTTGGAATCGAAACAAGGTTCATGTATAATGGGAATGATGAATAACGGAGGAGGGCAAACCCGTGAGTTACCAAGCTTTATATCGAGTATTCAGGCCTCAGCGCTTTGAAGATGTGGTTGGACAAGAACACATTACAAAAACGCTGCAAAATGCCCTTTTGCAAAAAAAGTTTTCTCACGCCTACCTGTTTTCCGGGCCAAGAGGAACGGGAAAAACCAGTGCAGCCAAAATATTTGCCAAGGCTGTCAACTGTGAACATGCTCCTGTTGATGAGCCATGCAACGAATGTGCGGCCTGTAAAGGGATAACAAACGGGTCAATATCCGATGTCATAGAAATTGACGCCGCTTCTAACAACGGTGTTGATGAGATTCGTGACATTCGCGATAAAGTGAAGTTTGCCCCGTCGGCCGTCACATATAAGGTATATATCATAGATGAGGTACATATGCTTTCTATCGGCGCCTTTAATGCATTGCTAAAAACATTAGAAGAGCCGCCCGAGCATTGTATTTTCATTTTAGCGACAACCGAACCGCACAAAATTCCTTTAACCATTATCTCCAGATGTCAGCGTTTTGATTTTAAACGAATTACATCCCAAGCGATTGTCGGACGTATGAATAAAATTGTTGATGCAGAACAGCTGCAAGTGGAAGAGGGATCGCTTGATATCATTGCGAGTGCTGCAGATGGCGGTATGAGGGATGCTTTGAGCCTTCTTGATCAGGCGGTATCATTCAGCGGTGATGTTCTGAAAGTCGAAGATGCGCTTTTGATTACGGGAGCTGTTTCTCAATTATATATAGGGAAGCTGGCACAATCCCTGCATGATAAAAACGTTTCTGACGCACTGGAAACATTAAATGAACTGCTTCAGCAAGGGAAAGATCCAGCTAAGCTGATAGAGGATATGATTTTCTATTTCAGGGACATGCTGCTATACAAAACAGCCCCTGGCTTAGAAGGAGTGCTTGAAAAAGTAAAAGTTGATGAAACGTTCCGAGGACTAAGCGAACAAATTCCGGCACAGGCCATATATGAAATGATTGATATTCTAAACAAGAGCCACCAGGAAATGAAATGGACAAATCATCCCCGTATCTTTTTTGAAGTGGCAGTGGTGAAGATTTGCCAAACGTCTCATCAATCAGCAGCTGACCTGCCGGAAGTCGATATGCTGATGAAAAAAATTCAGCAGCTCGAGCAGGAAGTGGAGCGGCTTAAAACAACGGGAATTAAAGCAGCGGCGGAAAGCCCGAAAAAAGAAACGCCGCGTGTGCCTAAGGGCGGGAAATCCAATTACAAAGCGCCAGTAGGGAGAATTCATGAAATTCTGAAGGAAGCTACGAGACCGGATCTTGACCTGCTCAGAAACAGCTGGGGCAAGCTTCTTGCTCATCTCAAACAGCAAAACAAAGTATCACATGCCGCTTTGCTGAATGACAGTGAACCTGTGGCTGCCGCCTCAGCGGCATTTGTTCTGAAATTCAAATATGAAATTCATTGTAAAATGGTCGCCGAGGATAATAACGGAGTCCGGACCAATCTTGAGCAGATTCTAGAATCGATGCTCGAAAAAAGAATGGATTTGATTGGCGTTCCTGAAGCACAATGGGGTAAAATAAGAGAAGAATTTTTAGTAGATCATCAGCAGGAAAATGAAGGATCAAATGAACCGGCTGAAGAAGACCCGCTTATTGCCGAGGCGAAAAAGCTTGTCGGAGCGGATTTAATTGAAATAAAAGACTAACAAAATGAAAGAGAGTGAATGCTATGCGTGGCGGAATGGGAAATATGCAAAAAATGATGAAACAAATGCAAAAAATGCAAAAGGACATGGCGAAGGCTCAAGAAGAGCTTGCAGAAAAGGTTGTTGAAGGAACTGCAGGCGGTGGTATGGTAACAGTAAAAGCAAACGGCCAAAAAGAAATCCTGGATGTCATCATCAAAGAGGAAGTCGTTGATCCGGAAGATATCGACATGCTTCAAGATTTAGTGCTTGCTGCAACGAATGAAGCTTTGAAGAAAGTTGACGAGATCACAAACGAAACAATGGGTCAATTTACAAAGGGAATGAACATGCCAGGTTTATTCTAGGGGGATAAAAGAACATGCAATATCCTGAACCAATATCAAAGCTGATTGACAGCTTTATGAAATTGCCAGGGATCGGACCGAAAACAGCGGTTCGTCTGGCTTTTTTTGTTCTAGGTATGAAAGAAGATGTGGTATTAGATTTTGCGAAAGCATTAGTAAATGCGAAACGCAACCTGACATATTGTTCAGTTTGCGGGCATATTACAGATCAGGACCCGTGCTATATATGTGAAGATACACGCAGGGATAAGTCCGTTATCTGTGTTGTGCAAGACCCTAAGGATGTTATCGCTATGGAGAAAATGAAGGAATACAACGGACAGTATCACGTTCTTCACGGCGCCATTTCTCCAATGGACGGCATCGGACCAGAGGATATTAAAATACCAGAATTGTTAAAACGATTACAGGATGATCAAGTGACAGAAGTGATTCTCGCAACTAACCCTAATATAGAAGGGGAAGCAACGGCGATGTATATATCAAGGCTCTTGAAGCCGTCTGGTATTAAGCTCTCCCGTATTGCCCACGGACTGCCCGTCGGCGGCGATTTGGAATATGCTGATGAGGTCACTCTTTCTAAAGCACTTGAAGGAAGACGTGAATTGTAAGGAGGAAAAAGCGATCCATGGGTTTTCTTCGCAAGAAAACATTGAGAAGAGAGTTTGATGAAAAACTAATTGAGCAGCTTTTTAAGCAAAAGGAAGAGTGGAACAGGCAAAAAAAGCTGGTTGAAAAAAGCTTAGAACCGTCTGCTGAAGTGTTATACGAACTGAAAGTAGCTGAAGCGAAGTATTTTTTTTACTTGAGGGAAGCGAAACAGAGAAATTTAAAAATCAGCCGGTGGAAGTAAGTGGTCTAAACTCCTGGATCTTCTCATAAGCTTGTACTAGAACAAGCAAGGGAGATGAGAAGATTCATGGAGCCTATTTTTATTATAGGGATTATTTTAGGACTGGTTATTCTTCTTTTTTTATCAGGTTCAGCTGCAAAGCCGTTAAAGTGGATTGGTATCACAGCTGTTAAATTTGTGGCGGGCGCTTTGCTGCTGGTTTGTGTAAATATGTTTGGCGGCAGCCTTGGCATTCATGTGCCGATTAATCTGGTCACAACAGCTATCAGCGGGATTTTAGGGATACCGGGAATAGCCGCGTTAGTCGTCATTAAGCAATTTATTATTTAAATGATATTAATATGTTGACTTTAATAATCTAAGGTGTTATTCTAATATACGTCGCTGATGACGAATCGCTTTTTGAAAAGAAATTGTTGAAAAAAGTTATTGACGAGAGCGGCGGTAAATGTTATGATTATAAAGTCGCTTAAAGAGCGATAGACAAAGTTCTTTGAAAACTAAACAAGACAAAACGTACCTGTTAATTCATTTTTTATAAAATCGCACAGCGATGTGCGTAGTCAGTCAAACTAGGGCCTGCACGATGCAGGTCACACAGGTGTCGCCGCAGGATGCGGTGGACTTAACCTGTGATCCATTTATCG
>NZ_JBVQPP010000010.1:0-2192 GCF_055710085.1 Bacillus sp. VA13
GCGCTCCGGTTTCCAAGGCTCCTACCTATCCTGTACAAGCTGTACCAACATTCAATATCAGGCTGCAGTAAAGCTCCACGGGGTCTTTCCGTCCTGTCGCGGGTAACCTGCATCTTCACAGGTACTATAATTTCACCGAGTCTCTCGTTGAGACAGTGCCCAGATCGTTGCGCCTTTCGTGCGGGTCGGAACTTACCCGACAAGGAATTTCGCTACCTTAGGACCGTTATAGTTACGGCCGCCGTTTACTGGGGCTTCAATTCGCACCTTCGCTTACGCTAAGCGCTCCTCTTAACCTTCCAGCACCGGGCAGGCGTCAGCCCCTATACTTCGCCTTACGGCTTCGCAGAGACCTGTGTTTTTGCTAAACAGTCGCCTGGGCCTATTCACTGCGGCTCTCTCGGGCTTGCACCCTAACAGAGCACCCCTTCTCCCGAAGTTACGGGGTCATTTTGCCGAGTTCCTTAACGAGAGTTCTCTCGATCACCTTAGGATTCTCTCCTCGCCTACCTGTGTCGGTTTGCGGTACGGGCACCTCTCACCTCGCTAGAGGCTTTTCTTGGCAGTGTGGAATCAGGAACTTCGCTACTAAATTTCGCTCGCCATCACAGCTCAGCCTTATGGGAAACGGATTTGCCTATTTCCCAGCCTAACTGCTTGGACGCGGATATCCAATACCGCGCTTACCCTATCCTCCTGCGTCCCCCCATTGCTCAAATGGTGAGGAGGTGGTACAGGAATATCAACCTGTTGTCCATCGCCTACGCCTTTCGGCCTCGGCTTAGGTCCCGACTAACCCTGAGCGGACGAGCCTTCCTCAGGAAACCTTAGGCATTCGGTGGAGGGGATTCTCACCCCTCTTTCGCTACTCATACCGGCATTCTCACTTCTAAGCGCTCCACCAGTCCTTCCGGTCTGGCTTCACAGCCCTTAGAACGCTCTCCTACCACTGTTCGAAGAACAGTCCGCAGCTTCGGTGATACGTTTAGCCCCGGTACATTTTCGGCGCAGAGTCACTCGACCAGTGAGCTATTACGCACTCTTTAAATGGTGGCTGCTTCTAAGCCAACATCCTGGTTGTCTAAGCAACTCCACATCCTTTTCCACTTAACGTATACTTTGGGACCTTAGCTGGCGGTCTGGGCTGTTTCCCTTTCGACTACGGATCTTATCACTCGCAGTCTGACTCCCAAGGATAAGTCATTGGCATTCGGAGTTTGACTGAATTCGGTAACCCGGTAGGGGCCCCTAGTCCAATCAGTGCTCTACCTCCAAGACTCTTACCTTGAGGCTAGCCCTAAAGCTATTTCGGAGAGAACCAGCTATCTCCAGGTTCGATTGGCATTTCACCCCTACCCACACCTCATCCCCGCACTTTTCAACGTGCGTGGGTTCGGGCCTCCATTCAGTGTTACCTGAACTTCACCCTGGACATGGGTAGATCACCTGGTTTCGGGTCTACGACCACGTACTCATGCGCCCTATTCAGACTCGCTTTCGCTGCGGCTCCGCATCTTCTGCTTAACCTTGCACGGGATCGTAACTCGCCGGTTCATTCTACAAAAGGCACGCCATCACCCGTTAACGGGCTCTGACTACTTGTAGGCACACGGTTTCAGGATCTCTTTCACTCCCCTTCCGGGGTGCTTTTCACCTTTCCCTCACGGTACTGGTTCACTATCGGTCACTAGGGAGTATTTAGCCTTGGGAGATGGTCCTCCCGGATTCCGACGGAATTTCACGTGTTCCGCCGTACTCAGGATCCACTCAGGAGAGAACGAAGTTTTGACTACAGGGCTGTTACCTTCTATGGCGGGCCTTTCCAGACCTCTTCATCTACCTCGTTCCTTTGTAACTCCGTACAGAGTGTCCTACAACCCCAAGAGGCAAGCCTCTTGGTTTGGGCTAATCCCGTTTCGCTCGCCGCTACTCAGGGAATCGCATTTGCTTTCTCTTCCTCCGGGTACTTAGATGTTTCAGTTCCCCGGGTCTGCCTTCTCATATCCTATGAATTCAGATATGGATACCACTCCATTACGAGTGGTGGGTTTCCCCATTCGGAAATCTCCGGATCAAAGCTTGCTTACAGCTCCCCGAAGCATATCGGTGTTCGTCCCGTCCTTCATCGGCTCCTAGTGCCAAGGCATCCACCGTGCGCCCTTTCTAACTTAACCGTTAAAAAGAATCACTAT
>NZ_JBVQPP010000012.1:0-658 GCF_055710085.1 Bacillus sp. VA13
GTAGGTGACTACCGTGCCGGTTCAAGTCCGGCCCTCGGCATTAAGTTTTGCGCCCGTAGCTCAATTGGATAGAGCGTTTGACTACGGATCAAAAGGTTAGGGGTTCGACTCCTCTCGGGCGCGCCATTATTCTAATAGAATAGTTAGGAAATCGGGAAGTAGCTCAGCTTGGTAGAGCACATGGTTTGGGACCATGGGGTCGCAGGTTCGAATCCTGTCTTCCCGACCATTTTCACGGGGCCTTAGCTCAGCTGGGAGAGCGCCTGCTTTGCACGCAGGAGGTCAGCGGTTCGATCCCGCTAGGCTCCACCAAAAGTTTTTAAAAAAAGTTGTTGACTTTGAAGAAGTGGCATTGTATACTAATAAAGTTGCTTTAACAAAGCGGACAAACGAAATGATCTTTGAAAACTAAACAAGACAAAACGTACCTGTTAATTCATTTTTTATAAAATCGCACAGCGATGTGCGTAGTCAGTCAAACTAAGGCCTGCACAACGCAGGTCACATAGGTGTCACCGCAGGATGCGGTGAACTTAACCTGTGATCCATTTATCGGAGAGTTTGATCCTGGCTCAGGACGAACGCTGGCGGCGTGCCTAATACATGCAAGTCGAGCGGACAGATGGGAGCTTGCTCCCTGATGTTAGCGGCGGACGGG
>NZ_JBVQPP010000013.1:0-613 GCF_055710085.1 Bacillus sp. VA13
TACCAAGCTGAGCTACTTCCCGATTTCCTAACTATTCTATTAGAATAATGGCGCGCCCGAGAGGAGTCGAACCCCTAACCTTTTGATCCGTAGTCAAACGCTCTATCCAATTGAGCTACGGGCGCAATCAATTTTACAATATCCCGTTGGGATAAAATGGAGCGGAAGACGGGATTCGAACCCGCGACCCCCACCTTGGCAAGGTGGTGTTCTACCACTGAACTACTTCCGCATATCGCAATAAAAAAAGCTTTCTCCTTTTCGAGAAACCTTGGTAATAATACATTTAATAAAGCTTCCAAGCGGGCTCGAACCGCTGACCTCTTCCTTACCATGGAAGTGCTCTACCTGCTGAGCTATGGAAGCAATGGCTCCGCAGGTAGGATTCGAACCTACGACCGATCGGTTAACAGCCGATAGCTCTACCACTGAGCTACTGCGGAATAATATAAGCTTCATAAACAAACATGGTAGAAATAAAAAATCTGCTTGGCGGCGTCCTACTCTCACAGGGGGAAACCCCCGACTACCATCGGCGCTGAAGAGCTTAACTTCCGTGTTCGGCATGGGAACGGGTGTGACCTCTTCGCTATCGCCACCAAACAAATTGAGA
>NZ_JBVQPP010000014.1:0-577 GCF_055710085.1 Bacillus sp. VA13
TGCCTATGAAAGAGATCATGCAGAAATTGAATATTAAGAATAAGACACAGGTTCAGACATGGGTTAGATGGCATAAGGCTGGGGATATACATCGATTCGAACAGCCTGTTGGAAAGCAATACACTTATGGAAAAGGTCCAGAGTATTCTTCCGAATTAGAGAAACTGCAGGCAGAGAATCGTTATCTGAGACAACAGAATGAAGTTTTAAAAAAGTACAACGAATTGGAAAGGAAGTTGATAGCGAAACGTCAGTCGAACTTGTAGAAGTATTGCACAGCACAATGACCGTGCAGGATATCTGTATTTATTTAGGTATCTCTCGAGCGTTTATCGTTGGAAGAAGAATCTGACGAAAGATTATCCCAAGCGCCATTTGGAAAAACAAATCGGCACGTTGTGCCGAGAGCACAGGTATCGATATGGATATCGAAAAATCACAGCCATACTAAAAAAGAGAATGCGTATTAACCATAAAACGGTTCAACGTATTATGCAGAAAAATCAATGGCAGTGCCAGGTTAAGGTGAAAAAGCGCAAGAAGAATGGGCAGCCATATGCCGTAGTCGATAATATAT
>NZ_JBVQPP010000015.1:0-506 GCF_055710085.1 Bacillus sp. VA13
ATATATTATCGACTACGGCATATGGCTGCCCATTCTTCTTGCGCTTTTTCACCTTAACCTGGCACTGCCATTGATTTTTCTGCATAATACGTTGAACCGTTTTATGGTTAATACGCATTCTCTTTTTAAGTATGGCTGTGATTTTTCGATATCCATATCGATACCTGTGCTCTCGGCACAACGTGCCGATTTGTTTTTCCAAATGGCGCTTGGGATAATCTTTCGTCAGATTCTTCTTCCAACGATAATAGGATGCTCGAGAGATACCTAAATGAATACAGATATCCTGCACGGTCATTGTGCTGTGCAATGCTTCTACAAGTTCGACTGACGTTTCGCTATCAACTTCCTTTCCAATTCGTTGTACTTTTTTAAAACGTCATTCTGTTGTCTCAGATAACGGTTCTCTGCCTGCAGTTTCTCTAATTCGTAAGAATACTCTGGACCTTTTCCGTAAGTGTATTGCTTTCCAACAGGCTGTTCGAATCGATGTATATCCCCAGCCT
>NZ_JBVQPP010000016.1:0-495 GCF_055710085.1 Bacillus sp. VA13
CTGCCTTACAAGCAGAGGGTCGGCGGTTCGAGCCCGTCATCCTCCACCATCTTGCCGGTGTAGCTCAATTGGTAGAGCAACTGACTTGTAATCAGTAGGTTGGGGGTTCAAGTCCTCTTGCCGGCACCACTTTTATATGGTATAATACTCAAGTCTCTTGTAAGAAGAGCCATTAGCTCAGTTGGTAGAGCATCTGACTTTTAATCAGAGGGTCGAAGGTTCGAGTCCTTCATGGCTCACCATTTTACGCGGGTGTGGCGGAATTGGCAGACGCGCTAGACTTAGGATCTAGTGTCTTTATGACGTGGGGGTTCAAGTCCCTTCACCCGCATTATATAGGATAACAGTTATAAAAACTGGACATCCTGTCTGCGGAAGTAGTTCAGTGGTAGAACACCACCTTGCCAAGGTGGGGGTCGCGGGTTCGAATCCCGTCTTCCGCTCCAACTATACCATCCACGCCGGGGTGGTGGAATTGGCAGACACACAGGACTT
>NZ_JBVQPP010000017.1:0-480 GCF_055710085.1 Bacillus sp. VA13
CGTTCGTCCTGAGCCAGGATCAAACTCTCCGATAAAGTAGTTTGACTGACTACGCACATCGCTGTGCGATTTTATAAAACATGAATTAACAGGTACGTTTTGTCTTGTTTAGTTTTCAAAGATCATTTCATTTGTTCGCTTTGTTAAAGCAACTTTATTAGTATACAACGCTGCTTCTTTAAAGTCAACAACTTTTTTCTTTTCAATTACACTAACATGTAATTGCTTGGCGGCGTCCTACTCTCACAGGGGGAAACCCCCGACTACCATCGGCGCTGAAGAGCTTAACTTCCGTGTTCGGCATGGGAACGGGTGTGACCTCTTCGCTATCGCCACCAAACAAATTGAGAGTGTTCTCTCAAAACTAGATAACAGGTGTGACATCATTCAAAATGTGGGTTAAGTCCTCGATCGATTAGTATCTGTCAGCTCCATGTGTCGCCACACTTCCACCTCAGACCTATCAACCTGATCATCTTT
>NZ_JBVQPP010000018.1:0-480 GCF_055710085.1 Bacillus sp. VA13
TCGCTCATCTCATACCCTTTGTTGAACAGGCTGGCATTACGCATTTTCTGTTGCAGTTCGTCAGGCATTGCTGCCCCGCTCTGATAATGCCGGGCGTAGCGAGCGAATACCTGCGGATGCGTTGCCCAGTGTTCGTTGATTTGCGACGGAAATTCGACAAAATCACGCGGCGTGTTGGTGCAGGAAAGCGTGGCATAACGCTGGCGGGCAAAAAGGACGTGCAGCGTATGACCAAATTCATGGAATAAGGTTATTACATCATCCCAGAGTAACAACGCAGGCTCACCGGCAGCGGGTTTCTGATAATTGCAAACGTTATAACTTACCGGATGCGTTTCATTAAGCGTTGATTGCTCAACAAAATTGCCCATCCATGCACCGCCGCTTTTTGAATCACGGGCGAAGAAATCACCGTAAAATAACGCCAGGCCCACGCCATTATGATCAAAAATTTCCCACACACGAACGTCAGGATGGTAG
>NZ_JBVQPP010000019.1:0-469 GCF_055710085.1 Bacillus sp. VA13
AGCCGGTCGTCGCCGCGCAGGACGCCCTTGAGCTTCTTCATGCCGTCACCGCCAGTGGAGCTATGCGCCTCGTCGACGATGACGGCGAACCGCTTGCCGGCCACCTCACTCGTCTCCCCCTCGGCGGCGGCCTTCTTCGCGAGTTCGACGACGACGGGGAACTTCTGCAGCGTCGTGATGATGAAGCGCGCGGCGTTGCCTTCGAGCGCGTCCTTGCGCTGCGCCGAGTTCTTGTCGATGCGCACGATCGTGCCGGGCGTGTGTTCGAGCCCGGCGACGGTCTCCTGCAGCTGACGGTCGAGCACCGTGCGGTCGGTGATGACGACGACCTTGTCGAAGATCGGCGTGTCGTCCTCGCCGTGCAGGCGCGAGAGCGAGTGTGCCGTCCACGCGATGGTGTTCGACTTGCCCGAGCCCGCCGAGTGCTGGATGAGCCGGTCGACGCCCGCACCGTCGCGGCGGGTGGCGT
>NZ_JBVQPP010000020.1:0-443 GCF_055710085.1 Bacillus sp. VA13
GAAGTCGTAACAAGGTAGCCGTATCGGAAGGTGCGGCTGGATCACCTCCTTTCTAAGGATATTTACGGAATATAAGACCCAAGGTCTTATAAACAGAACGTTCCCTGTCTTGTTTAGTTTTGAAGGAACTTTGTTCCTTGAATAAGTTAAGATGGGCCTGTAGCTCAGCTGGTTAGAGCGCACGCCTGATAAGCGTGAGGTCGGTGGTTCGAGTCCACTCAGGCCCACCATCTTAAATAATGGGGCCTTAGCTCAGCTGGGAGAGCGCCTGCTTTGCACGCAGGAGGTCAGCGGTTCGATCCCGCTAGGCTCCACCAACGTGTTCTTTGAAAACTAGATAACAGTAGACATCACATTCAATTAGTAAGACAAGATATCACATAGTGATTCTTTTTAACGGTTAAGTTAGAAAGGGCGCACGGTGGATGCCTTGGCACTAGGAG
>NZ_JBVQPP010000021.1:0-403 GCF_055710085.1 Bacillus sp. VA13
CTTGTCGGACGAACTCGTCGCTGCGTTCTGGTCGCTCATCGTGTTCTCCTGTCGTGCCGTTGCGGTGGACGATGAATCGGCGCCACCGGCCTGCTCGGTAGCGGTGTGCGCAGCCACCTGCGTCATGTCGGGGCGCGTCGCCGGCTCGAACCACACGACACCGAGCGGCGGCATCGTGATCTCGGCCGAGTACGGCTGACCGTCCCAGGGGATCTCCTCGGCCTCGACCGAACCCAGGTTACCGACGCCCGAGCCGCCGTACGCCTCGGCGTCGGTGTTGACGATCTCGTTCCACGTACCAAGGTGGGGAAGGCCCACGCGGACGCCGTGGTGCGGGTTGCCGGCGAAGTTCGCGGCGATCGCGACGACGGGGCGGTACCCGTCAGCTTCGGCGGGCGCGAAT
>NZ_JBVQPP010000022.1:0-400 GCF_055710085.1 Bacillus sp. VA13
GGTCATGTCGACGTCCTCTCTCGTGGTCATTATCCGCGCCCGGCGAGGCCCGGGCGTCAGTTCGACTCGGCGAGCCGGGCTTCGACGCGCTCGACCTTCGCGTCGAGCTGGCCGGTGTAGCCCGGGCGGATGTCGGCCTTCAGCACGAGCGAGACGCGCGGGGACGCGACTTGGACGGCCTCGCAGGCGCGCTTGATGACGTCCATGCACTCGTCCCACTCCCCCTCGAGGGTCGTGAACATCGAGTCGGTGCGGTTCGAGATGCCCGACTCACGCACGACGCGGATGGCTGCGGCCACCGCCTCGCTGACGGAACCGTCCGGGTCGTCCGTCGTCGACGGTGCGACGGAGAAAGAGACGAGCATGATGATCTCCTCGAAGGTGATGGGAACGATGCAGT
>NZ_JBVQPP010000023.1:0-379 GCF_055710085.1 Bacillus sp. VA13
CTCCGGATCAAAGCTTGCTTACAGCTCCCCGAAGCATATCGGTGTTCGTCCCGTCCTTCATCGGCTCCTAGTGCCAAGGCATCCACCGTGCGCCCTTTCTAACTTAACCGTTAAAAAGAATCACTATATGATATCTTGTCTTACTAATTGAATGTGATGTCTACTGTTATCTAGTTTTCAAAGAACAACGCATAGGACATGCTAACACATGCGTTGCCACAGGATGTGGCGCATTTAGCAGGTGCTCCTATGTTCGAAGGAATGATCCTTCAAAACTAAACAAGACAGGGAACGTTCTGTTTATAAGACCCAAGGTCTTATATTCCGTAAATATCCTTAGAAAGGAGGTGATCCAGCCGCACCTTCCGATACGGCTACC
>NZ_JBVQPP010000024.1:0-359 GCF_055710085.1 Bacillus sp. VA13
CGCACATCGCTGTGCGATTTTATAAAACATGAATTAACAGGTACGTTTTGTCTTGTTTAGTTTTCAAAGATCATTTCATTTGTTCGCTTTGTTAAAGCAACTTTATTAGTATACAACGCTGCTTCTTCAAAGTCAACAACTTTTTTAAAAACTTTTGGTGGAGCCTAGCGGGATCGAACCGCTGACCTCCTGCGTGCAAAGCAGGCGCTCTCCCAGCTGAGCTAAGGCCCCATGAAAATGGTCGGGAAGACAGGATTCGAACCTGCGACCCCATGGTCCCAAACCATGTGCTCTACCAAGCTGAGCTACTTCCCGATTTCCTAACTATTCTATTAGAATAATGGCGCGCCCGAGAGGAG
>NZ_JBVQPP010000025.1:0-342 GCF_055710085.1 Bacillus sp. VA13
AACCATAAAACGGTTCAACGTATTATGCAGAAAAATCAATGGCAGTGCCAGGTTAAGGTGAAAAAGCGCAAGAAGAATGGGCAGCCATATGCCGTAGTCGATAATATATTGGATCGGAACTTTAAATCTGATCGCCCTCTTGAAAAACTATAACGGACATCACATATTTGCCTTATGGACAGAAACAATTGTACCTTTCCAGTATATTAGATTTTTACAATGGAGAAGTGATTGCTTTTACGATTGGCGATAAGCAGGACACAGACTTTGTCTTAGACACACTTGATCAGCTGCCAACACTGCCTGAGAACTGCGTGTTACATAGTGACCAAGGTTCTGTGT
>NZ_JBVQPP010000026.1:0-330 GCF_055710085.1 Bacillus sp. VA13
GAAGTCGTAACAAGGTAGCCGTATCGGAAGGTGCGGCTGGATCACCTCCTTTCTAAGGATATTTACGGAATATAAGACCTTGGGTCTTATAAACAGAACGTTCCCTGTCTTGTTTAGTTTTGAAGGATCATTCCTTCGAAACGTGTTCTTTGAAAACTAGATAACAGTAGACATCACATTCAATTAGTAAGACAAGATATCACATAGTGATTCTTTTTAACGGTTAAGTTAGAAAGGGCGCACGGTGGATGCCTTGGCACTAGGAGCCGATGAAGGACGGGACGAACACCGATATGCTTCGGGGAGCTGTAAGCAAGCTTTGATCCGGAG
>NZ_JBVQPP010000027.1:0-328 GCF_055710085.1 Bacillus sp. VA13
AACCATAAAACGGTTCAACGTATTATGCAGAAAAATCAATGGCAGTGCCAGGTTAAGGTGAAAAAGCGCAAGAAGAATGGGCAGCCATATGCCGTAGTCGATAATATATTGGATCGGAACTTTAAATTTGATCGCCCTCTTGAAAAACTAGTAACGGACATCACATATTTGCCTTATGGACAGAAACAATTGTACCTTTCAAGTATATTAGATTTATACAATGGAGAAGTGATTGCTTTTACGATTGGCGATAAGCAGGACACAGACTTTGTCTTAGACACACTTGATCAGCTGCCAACACTGCCTGAGAACTGCGTGTTACATAGTG
>NZ_JBVQPP010000028.1:0-267 GCF_055710085.1 Bacillus sp. VA13
CCTACTGATTACAAGTCAGTTGCTCTACCAATTGAGCTACACCGGCAAGATGGTGGAGGATGACGGGCTCGAACCGCCGACCCTCTGCTTGTAAGGCAGATGCTCTCCCAGCTGAGCTAATCCTCCATAATTGCACTAACGTGCAATTGCTTGGCGGCGTCCTACTCTCACAGGGGGAAACCCCCGACTACCATCGGCGCTGAAGAGCTTAACTTCCGTGTTCGGTATGGGAACGGGTGTGACCTCTTCGCTATCGCCACCAAACAA
>NZ_JBVQPP010000029.1:0-255 GCF_055710085.1 Bacillus sp. VA13
TACCTTTTAGGAGGCGACCGCCCCAGTCAAACTGCCCACCTGACACTGTCTCCCCGCCCGATAAGGGCGGCGGGTTAGAAGGTCAATACAGCCAGGGTAGTATCCCACCGATGCCTCCACCGAAGCTGGCGCTCCGGTTTCCAAGGCTCCTACCTATCCTGTACAAGCTGTACCAACATTCAATATCAGGCTGCAGTAAAGCTCCACGGGGTCTTTCCGTCCTGTCGCGGGTAACCTGCATCTTCACAGGTACTA
>NZ_JBVQPP010000030.1:0-255 GCF_055710085.1 Bacillus sp. VA13
GGGGGGGGGGGGGGGGGGGGGGGGGGGGGGGGGGGGGGGGGGGGGGGGGGGGGGGGGGGGGGGGGGGGGGGGGGGGGGGGGGGGGGGGGGGGGGGGGGGGGGGGGGGGGGGGGGGGGGGGGGGGGGGGGGGGGGGGGGGGGGGGGGGGGGGGGGGGGGGGGGGGGGGGGGGGGGGGGGGGGGGGGGGGGGGGGGGGGGGGGGGGGGGGGGGGGGGGGGGGGGGGGGGGGGGGGGGGGGGGGGGGGGGGGGGGGGG
>NZ_JBVQPP010000031.1:0-255 GCF_055710085.1 Bacillus sp. VA13
TCAAAACACCTTTTAAACAGCCAATTGCCGATAGTTTATCGGTGATTGGTTGTTTAGTTTCGTTTGAATACGAATATTGTTATAATAATGAATGTATTCTATGACAGTGCGTTCTACGATGGCGGTCCTAGTTCGATCAATGCTGTTAAGATAGAACGTTTCAGACTTTAGTGAGGAATGAAACGATTCGATGGAGGCATTATCAGCGGGCGTCCCTTTGCGGGACATGCTCATGGTAATGCCTTTTGTGTTAAC
>NZ_JBVQPP010000032.1:0-255 GCF_055710085.1 Bacillus sp. VA13
TGGGAACGGGTGTGACCTCTTCGCTATCGCCACCAAACAAATGCCTTCAGGATGAAGGTACTGGGCGTTTCTCACAGGATGTGAGAGCCCTTAGCGGAGTTTCTTTACTTTTCCGCCTTTTAGAGAGGTATTCTCTCAAAACTAGATAACAGGTGTGACATCATTCAAAATGTGGGTTAAGTCCTCGATCGATTAGTATCTGTCAGCTCCATGTGTCGCCACACTTCCACCTCAGACCTATCAACCTGATCATCT
>NZ_JBVQPP010000033.1:0-255 GCF_055710085.1 Bacillus sp. VA13
CTGTTAAGATAGAACGTTTCAGACTTTAGTGAGGAATGAAACGATTCGATGGAGGCATTATCAGCGGGCGTCCCTTTGCGGGACATGCTCATGGTAATGCCTTTTGTGTTAACAGCTTTTTGATACTTGTAAGATGTATACACAGAACCTTGGTCACTATGTAACACGCAGTTCTCAGGCAGTGTTGGCAGCTGATCAAGTGTGTCTAAGACAAAGTCTGTGTCCTGCTTATCGCCAATCGTAAAAGCAATCACT
>NZ_JBVQPP010000034.1:0-253 GCF_055710085.1 Bacillus sp. VA13
CGAATATTGTTATAATAATGAATGTATTCTATGACAGTGCGTTCTACGATGGCGGTCGTAGTTCGATCAATGCTGTTAAGATAGAACGTTTCAGACTTTAGTGAGGAATGAAACGATTCGATGGAGGGCATTATCAGCGGGCGTCCCTTTGCGGGACATGCTCATGGTAATGCCTTTTGTGTTAACAGCTTTTTGATACTCGTAAGATGTATACACAGAACCTTGGTCACTATGTAACACGCAGTTCTCAGGC
>NZ_JBVQPP010000035.1:0-249 GCF_055710085.1 Bacillus sp. VA13
TGGGAACGGGTGTGACCTCTTCGCTATCGCCACCAAACAAATGCCTTCAGGATGAAGGTACTGGGCGTTTCTCACAGGATGTGAGAGCCCTTAGCGGAGTTTCTTTACTTTTCCGCCTTTTAGAGAGTGTTCTCTCAAAACTAGATAACAGGTGTGACATCATTCAAAATGTGGTTAAGTCCTCGATCGATTAGTATCTGTCAGCTCCATGTGTCGCCACACTTCCACCTCAGACCTATCAACCTGATC
>NZ_JBVQPP010000036.1:0-210 GCF_055710085.1 Bacillus sp. VA13
CAATTGCTTGGCGGCGTCCTACTCTCACAGGGGGAAACCCCCGACTACCATCGGCGCTGAAGAGCTTAACTTCCGTGTTCGGCATGGGAACGGGTGTGACCTCTTCGCTATCGCCACCAAACAAATGCCTTCAGGATGAAGGTACTGGGCGTTTCTCACAGGATGTGAGAGCCCTTAGCGGAGTTTCTTTACTTTTCCGCCTTTTAGAGA